>NZ_CP063202.1:1200000-2400000 GCF_019904235.1 Erythrobacter sp. SCSIO 43205
TCGCCCATGCCGCCGCCACATTCTTTACGCCCGTGCCTGGCACTGTCGTTGCGGTCACTGGCACCAACGGCAAGACAAGCGTTTCGGAAATGACGCGCCAAATCTGGCGTATGTGTGGGGAGCGCGCAGCGAGCATCGGAACGCTTGGTGTGACGACACCCGATGGCAGCGTCTCAACCGGGTTTACTACGCCCGACATCGTCACATTCTTAAGCAATATGAGCGGATTGGCGCGTGAAGGCGTCACCCATGTCGCCTATGAAGCGTCCAGCCATGGCCTCTCGCAATATCGCAATGAAGGTTTGCGCGTGCGTGCAGGGGCTTTCACCAACTTAAGCCGCGATCACCTCGATTATCATGGCACGATGGATGAGTATTTCGGCTGCAAGATGCGTCTGTTTGCTGAAGTCGTGGAATCAGGCGGGCACGCGGTTATCTGGCACGGCGATGATGAAAACGAATGGACGAAAAGCGCGATTGCCAGCGCCAAAGCGGGCGGCCTCAACGCATTCACGGTCGGGGAAAAGGGTGAGCACTTACGGCTCATAAGCCGCGAAGCGACGCAGCTTGGCCAAGTCCTTGAGGTTGAGCACGCTGGCGAGGTTCGCACGATAAAGCTGCCGCTGATCGGCGCGTATCAGGTTGCCAATGCGCTTGTGGCGGCAGGTCTTGCTCTGGTCACTGGTTCGCAGGCTAGCCAGGTTTTCGATGCCGTCTCACGGCTTCAACCTGTGCGTGGCCGGTTGGAGCGCGCGTGCATCACTGGATCAGGCGCGCCAGCTTACGTCGATTACGCGCATACGCCTGATGCTCTTGAAGCAGCGATTGCGGCGCTGCGGCCTCATGTTGGGGATGGCGGACGCTTGATCGTGGTCTTTGGCGCTGGCGGGGACCGTGACACGGGCAAGCGCGCGCCCATGGGTGCGGTTGCTGCGAAGGCAGCGGACGTGGTGATTGTTACCGACGACAACCCGCGCGGCGAAACGCCTGCGGATATCCGGCGCGCGGTGCTTGAGGGGGCAGGTGAACAAGCCCATGTGCAAGAGGTAGCAGATCGGCGCGAAGCCATTCTCGCTGCCATTCGCGAAGCAGGGGCAAACGACATCATACTCATCGCCGGAAAAGGGCATGAGCAAGGGCAGATTATCGGGTCTGGAGACAAAATGCAGGTTTTGCCGTTTGACGATGTAGAAGTGGCGCGTGAATGCGCGGCTGAGGCGGTTGCCCCATGAGCCAGTCACACGCACTGCTTCGCCAATGGCCTGCTGACCCGCGCGATGCTCTGCCGCTCGCCTTATGGGATGCGGCTGCAATTGAGGCAGCAACAGGCGGGAAGGCATCGAATCAATTTCAGGCATCGGGCATCGAAATGGACAGCCGCGATGTTCGCCCTGGTGATGTGTTTGTCGCGCTCAAAGGTGAGGCAATGGACGGGCACAAGTTCATCGCTGCCGCTTTCACTAAAGGCGCGGCGGCCGCGATTGTCGATCGCCCGGTCGATTTTCCTCACGTGCTGGTCAAAGATACCACAGAGGCGCTCCACGCCCTTGCTCACGCCGCGCGTGATCGTAGCAGCGCCGTGCGCATTGGCGTTACGGGCTCGGTCGGGAAAACGGGCGTAAAAGAGGCGATTTTTGCCTCATTGGACCGTTCAAGCAGAGGCGCAGCCCATCGCAGCGTTCGCAGCTATAACAACCACGTCGGCGTACCGCTCAGCCTCGCACGCCTTCCAGCGCGCGCGAAATATGGCGTGTTTGAAATGGGTATGAACCACGAGGGCGAAATTGCGCCTTTGTCTGCCCATGTGCGCCCGCACGTTGCGCTTATCACGACGATTGCGCCTGCTCACATCGAGAATTTAGGCTCCCTTGAAGCCATCGCGGACGAAAAGAGCCAGATTTTTACAGGGCTGATGCCCGGCGGTACCGCGATTATTCCCGCAGACAGCGAGCTTTCTGCGCGCATGATCGCCAATGCAAAGGCGCTTGGGGTCAAGATTGTGACCTTCGGACGCAGCGAAGACGCGGACGTTCGCCTGCTTGATGCTATCCCAAGCGAGAATGGCGGCTCAATGGTTACAGCGCAGCTCGGTTCAGGTGAGGGCCTTGCGCGGGTTTGCTATACGGTCGCAGAACCGGGCGAGCATTGGATTGCAAACTCGCTTGGCGTGATCGCCGCAGTGCGCGCGGCAGGCGGTGATTTGGGCGCAGCGGGACTGGCGCTGGCTGAGATGGGCGGCCTCAAAGGACGCGGTGCGCGGCATAGTGTGGATGTGCCCGGCGGCACTGCGCTGCTGATCGATGAAAGCTACAACGCCAATCCAGCGTCGATGCGTGCGACCTTGAAAGCGCTGGGCGCAACCCCTGCGCTAAGGCGCGTTGCGGTGCTGGGTTCGATGAAGGAACTCGGCGATTTTGGTCCTGATTTCCACCGCCAGCTTGCAGCGCCGCTTGCCAAGGAGGGGATCGACCATGCGATCCTGGTGGGTGAAGAGATGCAGGCGCTTGCCAGCGAACTCACACGGGCGGCTTCAAATTCGCTTGGCTTTAAGCCCACTTTCGATCAATGCGACACGCCTGCCGAGGCGATCGACGCTTTGGACGCATTTGGCCTGACGCATGGTGACACTGTGCTGGTCAAAGGCTCCAACTCCGTCGGGCTTGGCAAGCTTGTTTCACATTACACGAGTTCGCCCGGCTAAAGGCGGCAAGAGGGATCTGGATGCTCTATTGGATCGCAGACTTTTTAGGCTTTGAGGGCGCGCTGAATTTGGTGCGGTATCAAACGTTCCGCTTTGGCGCGGCGTTGATGACGGCGCTTTTCCTTGGTCTGATCATTGGCCCGCGCCTGATCGATATACTGCGCGTGCGTCAGGGCAAGGGGCAGCCGATCCGCGAAGACGGTCCGCAAAGCCACCTTGCGAAACGCGGCACGCCGACAATGGGCGGCCTTTTGATCCTCGTCTCAATGGTGGTTTCACTCTTGATCTGGATGGACCTATCCAACCCGTTCGTCTGGGCGTGTCTTGCGGTCACATTAGGCTTTGGCATCATTGGTTTTGTTGATGACTACGACAAGGTCACAAAGAACAGCCATGCAGGCCTTTCTGGTCGTATCCGCTTGCTCTTGGAATTCGGTGTGGCGGGCCTTGCAAGTTACATCATCGTCGGTGAGATCAGCACCAATCTCTACATCCCGTTCTTTTCCGACGTAGAGATACCTCTAGGGCCGTTTTATTATGTCTTTGCCGCCTTTGTGATGGTGGGCGCGGGTAATGCCGTCAACCTGACCGATGGTCTTGATGGGCTTGCTATCATGCCGGTCATTATCGCCAGCGGCACCTTTGCCATTATCGCTTATCTCGTGGGGCGCGCTGATTTCAGCGAATATCTTGGCATCCCGCACGTTCCGGGCGCGGGCGAGCTCGTAGTTTTTTGCGCAGCGATCATGGGCGGGGGGCTCGCCTTTCTGTGGTTCAACGCGCCGCCTGCGGCAGTGTTTATGGGCGATACCGGAAGCCTTGCATTGGGCGGGGCGTTGGGCGCGATCGCGGTTGCCTCTCACCACGAAGTTGTGCTGGCGATTGTTGGCGGGCTGTTCGTGCTCGAAGCGGTTTCAGTTATCGTTCAAGTTTTCTGGTTCAAGCGCACCGGCAAGCGGGTTTTCCGCATGGCGCCCATTCACCACCATTTTGAACAATTGGGCTGGTCGGAAAGCAAGGTCGTGATCCGGTTCTGGATCATCGCCATCGTGCTCGCTCTGATCGGACTTTCGACCCTCAAACTGAGGTAACCCTGCAACCCTTTAGTTGATGAAACACCTGCGTAAGTGATCATTTCGAAAAACGCCTTTTCCAACAAATCCTACAGCGTGCTCGGCCTCGCGCGCTCGGGCGCGGCTGCGGCGGAAGCCTTGTTGGAAAGCGGCGCGAAAGTGACCGTTTGGGACCGCCAGGATGTGGCGCGCGCTCGGTTTGAGGGGCGCTGCGATATTGCCGATCCGCTGGAAATGGACCTCACTGGTTTTGACGGTCTGGTGGTTTCTCCCGGCGTGCCACTCAACACCCATCCCATCACACAGCACGCGGCGAAATTCGGCGTGCCGATCATCGGCGATATTGAGCTTTTCGCGCTAGCCCGGCCCAATCTTCCTCCCCACCGGGTTGTGGGCGTCACAGGCACGAATGGCAAATCAACCACCGTGGCGCTGATCCACCATATCCTGACGATGGCGGGGCTACCGTCTTTGCTGGGCGGCAATATTGGCGAGCCAATCATGGCGCAGACCCCGCTTGAACCCAATGATGTGGGAGAAGGCGTTTATGTGCTTGAGCTTTCAAGTTATCAAATCGACCTGACGCTGAGCCTCGATCCGGAGGCAGCAGCGCTTACCAACATCACGCCCGATCACCTTGATCGTTATGATGGCTTTGCTGCTTACGCTGCGTCGAAAGAGCGCCTGTTCGAGATGCAATCGGCGCACAATCTTGCGGTGTTCGGCACGCTCGATGAGCCAGCGGGCGCAATTCATGAACGCCAAAAGGCGCGCCGCGAAGAAGGGCGCGTGATCGCAGCGGATTTGGAGGCTTTGAAAGCGCTTCAGCCGCAGTGGCCATCGCTTCAAGGTCCGCACAATCTTGAAAATGCTGCCGTGGCGGTTGCTATCGTCGAAGAGCTTGGCGTTACCCCTGCGCAGTGGCAGCACGCGCTCCCGCGCTTTCGCAGTCTTCCTCACCGCATGGAACTGGTGTGCGAGGAACGCGGTGTTGTCTTTATCAACGACAGCAAAGCGACCAATACCGCTTCCACTGCGCCTGCGCTCGCCGCCTATCCGCCAAGCGCGGACATCCGTTCAGGTGCGCCGCGTGTGCATTGGATCGTGGGCGGGCTTGCGAAGGAAGACGGGCTGGGTGAATGCGAAGCCATGCTCAGCAATGTCGCGGCTGCCTATACTATTGGCGAGGCTGGCCCACGTTTCGGCGAACTCCTGACTGGCCGAGTGCCGCAGGTCCATAATTGCGAGCTTGCTTGCGAAGCGGTGCGCCGTGCGCGTGAGGCGGCTGAGCCTGGCGATGTGATCCTCTTCTCGCCCGCCTGCGCAAGCTTTGACCAGTTTCGCGATTACGAGAACCGGGGCGACCATTTCCGCAAGCTTGTGGGCGTGATCGCCGAGGAAGGCGATTGCGAACCCGCCGCGTGCGCCAACACCGACGAAGATTACATCAAGGGGGACATCGCATGAGCCTGTCAGGACGACCGCCGGGTTTGAATTCCGTGCGCGGCGATGCGCGCTTCCATGCTCCCGTTGCTGTGCGGCGCGGCTTTGGTGACCGTGTGCTTATCTGGTGGCGCGAAGTGGACAAATGGCTGCTTGGCATGGTGCTGTGCCTGATGGCCATTGGCACGATTGCAGTGGCCGCTGCCTCGCCTGCGGGTGGTAAGCAATATGGCATTGATGACTTTGCCTTTTTCCAGCGCCACCTCGTGTTTCAGATGATGGGACTTGCGATCATGCTGGGCGTTTCTTTCGTCAGTCGCGAAGACGCGCGAAGGCTTGGCATTGTGCTTGCCGTGGTGATGCTGTTCCTGCTGCTGCTCGTCCCGGTCTTCGGGTTTGAGCGCAACGGGGCAAAGCGCTGGCTTAATGTGGGGATGTCCTTGCAGCCTTCGGAATTTCTCAAGCCCGGCTTTGCCATTTTGCTTGCTTGGATGCTGTCATGGCGGATGCGCGACGAGAGTTTGCCGGTGCTTGGTTATGCAACGCTTGCGATGGTGCTGGTTGCGGCGCTTTTGATGCTGCAACCCAATTTGGGCGCTGCCATCCTGTTTGCAGGCGTCTGGTTTGTGCTGGTGCTTTTGTCAGGCGTTTCGCTCTTGCGCATGGGCGCTCTTGTCGCAGGCGGCATCGGTCTGATGACGGCGGCCTATTTCCTTTATGACAATGCGCGCCACCGCATCGACAGCTTCCTTGGCGGAGGCACGGCTTACGATCAGGTGTATCTCGCTGAGCGCACATTGACCGCTGGCGGTTGGACGGGCAGCGGTTTGTGGCTTGGCACGCGCAAGATGACCCTGCCCGAAGCGCACACGGATTATATTTTTTCGGTCATCGGTGAAGAATTTGGCCTGCTTGCCTGCGGCGTTATTCTCATCCTTTATCTTGCCATTGTCGGACGCGCGCTGGTGCGACTTGTGAATGAAGAAAACCTCTTCGCATTGCTCGCTGGCGCAGGGCTTGCGGCGCTGATCGGGGGGCAGGCGTTCATCAATATGGCGGTGAACCTGCAACTCTTCCCATCCAAGGGGATGACACTGCCGCTGGTAAGTTATGGGGGATCATCGACGCTCGCGATTTGCCTTACCTGCGGGCTGCTCTTAGCGATTACCCGTCGTAATCCATTCCTGGAGCGTGACCGGCCGGGCCTTACGGACCTCATCGGGCGCTCAGGCAAAAGAGCAAGGCCGAAAGCTTTCCTATGAGCAATCAGACCACACCGACAGGAGCGAGCCGCCATTTTATCCTCGCAGCTGGAGGAACCGGCGGGCATTTGATCCCGGCTTTCGCTTTGGCCGAGGAACTGCACGCGCGCGGGCATCATGTGGCTCTTATCACCGATGAGCGCGGCGCAAATATTCCGGGCAAGCCTGACTTTCTCACCGCCCATGTTCTGCCAGCAGGGCGCTTCGGCAAAAATCCGCTCAAATGGTTTGCCGGGCTCAAAGCGGTGCGCGAGGGGCGCAATATGGCGCTTCGCCTGTTTGATGCGGTGAACCCCACGGCGATTATCGGTTTTGGCGGCTATCCCGCTTTCCCGGCCTTGCTCGCTGCGCGCTCGTCAAACCTCATCAGTGTTGTGCACGAACAAAACGCGGTGCTGGGCCGGGTCAACCGTTTGCTTGCAGGCGGTGTCGCAGCGATTGCGACATCCTATCCCAACGTCCAGCGGTTGAAGCCCAAATATGCCGACAAGGTGCATCTGGTTGGCAATCCGGTGCGCGAAGAGGTGCTTGCGCTGAGGGATGAAGAGTTCCCCGTGCTCACCGAAGAAGGGCTCTTGCGGGTACTCATTACCGGCGGCTCTCAGGGCGCGAGCATTCTTTCAGATGTGGTGCCCGATGGACTTGCGATGTTGCCTCCAGTGCTGCGCTCGCGTCTTCAGGTGACACAGCAATGCCGGCCAGAGGATCTGGAGAAGGTGCGAGAGCGCTACGCCAATCACGACATTCCGGCAGAGCTTGGCACCTATTTTGAAGATATGCACGAACGGCTCGCTGGCACACATCTGTTCATCGGGCGCGCAGGCGCTTCGACAATTGCTGAGCTGACCGCCGTGGGCCGGCCTGCCATCCTTATCCCGCTGCCGATTGCGACCGACGACCATCAGGCGGCAAATACCGCCGAAATCGTCAAAGCGGGCGGGGCGCGCATGATCCGGCAGGACAAATTCACGCCCAAGGAGCTTGCCAAGCAGATACAGGCTCTCGCGCAAAATCCGGGCAGCCTCGCCAATGCAGCGCACGGCGCATGGAATTGCGGGCGACCCAATGCGGCGAAGGATTTGGCTGACCTTGTCGAGAGCCTTGGCGGGATTGACCTGATGGACGTGATCCGCGTGGGCGAGGGTGCGCCTAAGGCATCGGCAGAGGTTGCTAAAGCGCAGCCGGCCAATTGCGATAATTCTCAGGATGCCGCCGCATGAAGGGTGTTGGCACTGACATAGGCACGATCCATTTCGTCGGCATTGGCGGGATCGGTATGTCCGGCATCGCAGAGGTGATGCACAACCTTGGTTACTCGGTCCAAGGCAGCGATCTGGCCGAAGGGCCAAGCGTCGAGCGCCTTAGAAAACGTGGGATCACCGTGCACATCGGCCACGCCAAGGAGAATGTCGAAGGCGCTGCGGTGGTTGTCACCTCAACCGCCGTTCGCCGCACTAATCCCGAGGTCGCTCACGCTTTGGAACACCGCATTCCAGTGGTGCGCCGCGCGGAAATGCTGGCTGAGCTTATGCGGCTTAAGTCCACCGTTGCGGTTGCGGGAACGCATGGCAAGACGACAACGACCAGCATGATTGCGAGCCTGCTCGACAAAGGCGGCATCGATCCCACCGTGATCAATGGCGGCATTATCGAGCAATATGGCTCGAACGCGCGGCTTGGCGATAGCGATTGGATGGTGGTCGAAGCCGATGAGAGCGACGGGAGCTTCCTGCGCCTTGACGGCACGATCGCGGTTGTCACCAATATCGATCCCGAGCACCTCGACCACTACGGCGATTTCGCCGGGGTGAAGCGCGCTTTCGTTGAGTTCATTCACAATGTGCCGTTTTACGGCGCTGCGATCCTTTGCGTCGATCATCCAGAGGTTCAGGCGGTCATCGGAGAAGTGCGCGACCGCAAGGTTGTGACCTATGGGTTCTCGCTTCAGGCCGATATTTGCGGGGTCAACGTCCATCCCCATGAAGGCGGCAACACGTTCGATGTGATCGTGCGTCAGCGGGGAGAGGAAGATCGCCGCATCGAAGGTGTCCACCTGCCCATGCCGGGCCGTCACAATGTTCAGAATGCTCTGGCTGCGATTGCTGTTGCGGTTGAAATGGGCTGCCCCGATGATGTGATCCGGGATGGCTTTGCCAGCTTTGGCGGTGTGCGCCGCCGCTTTACCCGCGTTGGCACTGTGGAAATGGAGGGCGGTCTTGTCCGCGTGATCGACGATTACGCTCACCATCCGGTCGAGATCAAAGCCGTGCTTGGTGCTGCGCGTGAAGCGGTTCCAGAAGGGCGCGTTATCGCCGTGGCTCAACCGCACCGCTACACGCGTTTGCGCGACCTCATGGATGATTTCCAAAGCTGCTTTAACGATGCCGACATGGTGTTCGTCACGCCTGTTTACGAGGCGGGCGAAGACCCGATTGAGGGGGTCGATGCGGCCGCACTTGCCGCCGGCCTTGCCGCGCGTGGTCATCGCTCAGCGCAGACAACTCCAAGCCAAAGCGAGCTTGCCAAAGCGCTTGCCGAAAAAATCGCACCCGGAGACATCATTGTATGTCTTGGCGCGGGGGATATCACCAAGTGGGCCGCTACCCTTAGCGAAGCAATTTCGGCGATAAGGGAGGCATGAGCGCTCAAATGAATATGAACCAGCCCTCCACACAAGCCGGCGACTGGGTCGATAGGGACGATGGCCGCGCACCGACCTGCACGGTCGAAGGAAGCGTGGACGCTGGCGTCCCGGTCGAAAATGTGCGCGGCAAGCTGACAAAGGACGCACCGCTTGCCAAACACGTGTGGTTCAAAAGCGGCGGCAATGCCGATTGGCTGTTTGAACCGGCGGATCTGGACGATCTTAAAAACTTCCTCGAAGCGCTCGATCCTGGCATCCCCGTGATGGCTCTGGGGGTTGGCTCCAACATGATCATCCGCGATGGCGGCGTTCCTGGAGTGGTGATCAAGCTTGGCGCACCTTTTGCCGAGGTCAACGTCACTGGCGATACGACGATTAAAGCGGGTGCCTTTGCTCCCGTCAGCGTCCTTGCAAGACGCGCAGCGAAGGCTGGCATTGATGGCCTTCGCTTCTTCATCGGCATCCCCGGTTCGGTCGGCGGCGTCACCAAGATGAACGGTGGCTGCTACGGACGCGAGACGTGCGACGTGCTGGTCGATTGCGATGTGATCCTGCCAGGCGGCGAGTTTGTCACGCTCACCAACGCCGACCTGCAGTATTCCTATCGCCATTCAGCTTTGCCAGAGGGCGCAGTGGTGGTCGCGGTCCGGTTTGAAGGCTTTCCCGGCGACCCGGAAGAGATCAAGGCAGACATGGCGCGCATTTCCAATCAGCGTAAGGACAGTCAGCCCATCGGTTCGATGACCGGCGGCTCGACCTTTAAGAACCCGGAAGGCCATTCGAGCTGGAAGTTGATCGATGATGCAGGGCTTCGCGGGTTTACCCACGGCGGCGCACAGGTCAGCGATAAACACTGCAATTTCCTGATCAACACCGGCAATGCAACCTCAACCGAGATTGAGGAATTGGGCGAGTTGGTGCGCGAAAAAGTTTACGCCAATTGCGGCATCATGCTGGAATGGGAAATCCGCCGGGTGGGACGGCCATGAGCGTGTCTGGCAAACATCCCCACAACCCTCTCCACGTCGTCGTCCTCATGGGCGGCTGGGCGAATGAGCGTGAGGTTAGCCTCATGTCGGGCGCGGGCGTTGCCGATGCGCTGGAGATGAACGGGCACCGCGTCACGCAAATCGATATGGACCGCGATGTGGCGGCGAAAATCGCCGCGGCAAAGCCCGATGTCGTGTTCAACGCGCTTCACGGAGTTCCGGGCGAAGACGGTAGCGTGCAAGGGATGCTCGATCTGATGGGTATCGCTTATACCCACTCCGGCCTTGCGACCTCGGTTATCGCGATTGATAAACAACTGACCAAGCAGGCGCTCACTCCCCACGGTATTCCAATGCCCGGTGGGCGGATCGTGCCTTGCGAAGAGCTTTACGAGCGCGACCCGCTGCCGCGTCCTTATGTACTGAAACCTGTCAACGAAGGCTCTTCGGTTGGCGTCGCAATCGTTACCGAGGACTCAAACGTCGGCAACCCTATTTCGCGCGATGCCAAGGGCCCGTGGCAGGAGTTTGACGAGCTTCTCGCCGAACCCTTCATCAAGGGCCGCGAACTCACAACGGCGGTGATCGACGGAGCCTCTGGCCCGCGCGCGCTTGGCGTCACCGAACTGATCGTTGACAACGGTTTCTACGATTACGAAAACAAATACACCGAAGGGCGAACCCAGCACGTTTGCCCCGCGCAAATTCCGCCGGAAATCGCTGCGCTTTGCGAAGATTACGCCGTTCGTGCGCACAAAATCCTTGGCTGTCACGGAACAAGCCGCACTGATTTTCGCTGGGACGAAGAACTGGGTGAAGAAGGCCTTTTTGTGCTGGAAACCAACACACAGCCGGGAATGACACCTTTAAGCCTCGTTCCCGAACAGGCGCGTGCGTGCGATATTGGATATGCCGAACTCGTCGAATTGATCGTGATGGAAGCGCTGCGAGTGCATGAGGGCAAGGTGAACCAGGCGGAGAAGGCCGATGGCTAAGATCACGCGTTCATCGAGCAAGGGCGTGCGCCGTGCTGCCAAATCGCAAAGCCGCGCGGCGACTGCGCGCCGGGCCAAGGCGAAGACCGGCGGCGTGCTCGATACCATCATGGGCTGGCTGCCGTTCACTGAAGAGCAGTGGAGCACGATCTGGCTCACGCTGATTATCGGCGGCGCTGTTGGTATTGCCTTTGTGATTGCCAATCTTGCCGGCGTTCCTGCCATGGCGGAGCGCCAAGTCGCGCTGATCGCGTCGGACGCAGGGTTTGAGGTCAAACACGTGCGCGTGACCGGCACCACTCGCATGGATGAACGCGAAGTCTATGCCCGCGCTCTCGCGCAGCAAAACCGCCCCATGCCAACAGTCGAGCTTGAGGCTTTGCGCGAAGAATTGCGTGAACTTCCCTGGGTCAAGGATGCGCGCGTCTCGATCCAGCTTCCCTCAACTCTGGCCATCGACATCGTTGAACGCGAACCCCATGCCGTGCTGGAAATGCCCGATCGCTTGGTGCTGATTGATGCAGAAGGGGTAGAGCTTGCCCCGGTGGCCGAGGATAAAGCTGCTGGAAAGCTACGCATCAAGGGGCCGGGCGCTGCCAAACAGGTGGCGCCGCTTGAAACTCTGCTTGCCGCAGCGCCTGCGCTCGGTCCTCAGATTGAATCGGCCGAATGGGTCGGCAATCGCCGCTGGAACCTTGAGTTTAAGAGCGGTCAGAAGCTTGCTTTGCCAGAAGGGGCTGAAGCATCAGCAACGGCGCTGGTTAAGTTCGCTCGCATGGATGGTCAGAACCGTCTGATCGGCGGGCAGGTCGCGACATTCGATATGCGAAGCCCTCCGCGTGTTTATATGCGTGTGCCCGGCCGTGCGGATGCGGTTGAGATGGGGAACCCATAATGGCCAAGGCCAAGCCTGCACCAAAATACACCGCCAATAAGGCGCGCCTGACCAAAGTGTTTGGCGCGGTCAATGTCGGATCGTTTCGCATTTCGGCCATGATTATGGGTGAAACCGAAACGGGTGAGCTTGTGGTGCTTGGCTCTGGCCACAGGGCCAGCAATGGGGTGAAGCGCGGTTATATCACCGATATGAAGGCGGCAACCTACGCCATTCGTGATGCGGTGGAGCGCGCGGAAAAGAACGCGGGGACGAGCGTGCAAAGCGTTTGGATCGCCTGCGCAGGCGCTGGGCTTAAAAGCGACATTACTACGGTCGAAATCGAGATCGGCGGCAGGCGCATCGAAGAGGAAGACATCGAACAACTCTTGTTCGATGCGCAAGGGATGATCGACCCCAACGGGCACAGCGTTCTGCACGCAATCCCGGCGCACTACACCCTTGATGGCGCGCATGGCGTTGCAAACCCACGCGGTCTTCACGCAGAGCGACTAGGCGTTGATATTCACGTGATGCTCGCTGACGGTGCGCCTGTGCGAAACCTGATGGAAGCGGTGCAAAGCGCGCATCTCGATGTCGAAGCCGTGGTCGCTGCGCCGCTTGCGTCAGGCTATGCCTGCCTCACCGAAGAAGAGCGCGATCTGGGCGTGGCATTGGTTGAGATCGGGTCGGATGTGACCAATGTCTCGGTCTTTGCTGGCGGTATGCTGCTAGGCCTTCGCTCAATCCCGCTTGGTTCAGGCGATATTACCGATGCCGTTGCCAGCGCCTTTGGTATTCGCCGTTTTCAGGCAGAGCGTCTGAAATGCGTGTCGGGCTCCGCCATCGCATCGCCCAGCGATCACCGCGAAATGATCCCCGTCCACGGCCCCAATGAAGCAGAGCCCGGAGCGCCAAGCACCACCAATGCACGCGGAGCCGATGACAAAAACCGCATTGCGCGCGCAGAGCTTATCTCGGTCATCACGCAAAGCCAGTCGCAATTGATGGGCGAAATTGGCAAGGCCCTGAAAGAGCTTGGCTTTGCAGGCGTACGCGGCGGACAAGTCGTGCTTACCGGGGGCGGCGCAGAGCTTGCAGGACTGGCCGAATTTGCGCAAAGCGCGCTTGCCATGCCAGTGCGCATTGGTCAGGCATCGGCGCTAACCGGACTTCCCGAAGCACACGCCACACCGGGTTTTTCAGGACTTGCGGGGCTTTGTCTTTATGCGGCTGCTGATCCGGTGGACATTCGCGCGGTCGGCGCGCGCTACAGCGAGGTCCATGATTTTGGCGGTTCTGTAAACCTGTTTGCAGGGCTCGCGCGCCTATGGCGTGCGCTCAAAGAGAATTTCTAGCTATTGGTATTTGAATTCAACGTTTTGATTGCCAATTGAAAAGGATTGAAACCCCGTCTTGCACCACATCCCACTGTGGATAAGGACGCGTTAAGTATAACGGACACATCACGAATGTGTCACAGAAGTCTAACCTTGCGCCATAAGTGCACTAAATGGGCGGCAAGGTCTGGAGGATTAAAGCCATGAGCATCAACATCGGACCAGCAGCAACAGACGATCTTCGTCCGCGGATTACCGTCATCGGGATTGGCGGTGCTGGCGGTAACGCGATCACCAATATGATCGAGTCCGAGATCGAAGGTGTCGACTTTATCGTCGCGAACACTGACGCGCAGGCTTTGGCCTCCTCGCCAGCGGAAACGCGTATTCAGCTTGGCCCGGACATTACCGGCGGCCTTGGTGCAGGCGCACGGCCAGAAGTTGGCAAAGCTGCTGCTGAGGAAACCGTATCCCAGATCGAAGAGGCGCTTGAAGGCGTCAACATGGTCTTTATCGCTGCTGGTATGGGCGGCGGCACGGGTACGGGCGCGGCTCCTGTTATCGCTGAGGCTGCTCGCCGCAAAGGTGTCCTGACCGTCGGCGTTGTGACAAAACCCTTCCTGTTCGAAGGCACGCGCCGGATGCGTGCAGCCGAGGCTGGCATTGCTGAGCTGCAAGAGCACGTCGACACTCTGATCGTTATTCCGAACCAGAACCTGTTTCTGGTGGCCAAGCCCGAAACGACCTTCAAACAGGCGTTCCAACTGGCTGATGAAGTGCTTCAGCAAGGTGTGCGCTCGATCACTGACCTGATTGTCAATCCGGGCCTCATCAACCTCGACTTTGCCGATATTCGCGCAGTGATGAGCGAAATGGGTAAAGCGATGATGGGCACGGGCGAGGGCGAGGGTGAAAACCGCGCTCTAAATGCTGCAGAACAAGCCATCGCTAACCCGCTGCTCGACGGTGTTTCGATGCAGGGCGCGCGCGGTGTCATTATCTCGATCATCGGCGGCGAAGACATGACGCTGATGGAGCTGGACGAGGCGGCGAATTACATCCGCGATCTGGTGGACGAAGATGCCAATATCATCTGGGGAAGCGCGTTTAACCCTGATCTGGAAAACCGCATCCGGATCTCGGTTGTAGCAACCGGTATCGAAGCAGCTGCCGGAGCCGAAGCTCCACGCGCAGCACCTCAGGCGTTCGCGGCAGCACGGCCGCCCAAGCGTCCCGTGCTCGATCTTTCCGGGGAGAGCGAAGCGAATACGGACGATGCACCATCGCTTGATGCTGAACCGGAGGAGGCACCGCGCGCTCCTGCTATCCCGACTGTCCCAAGCTCATTCAGCGATGAGGGGGCAGATTCGAAAGACAACGGCGGTGATAAAGAGCCCTTCGATTTGTCCGGTATGCAAGCGGGCGACGATATGGGCGATGAAGATGATGATGTCGACGAGATCATCGATCCGCTCGCCGGGCTTCGCGGCGCTGAGGAAGACGATCCAGACCTTCTGGAGACATCGGAGGAAGACGCACTCGACCTTGATGCACAATATCAAGAGCGTCCTGCCAAAGAAGGCACCTCCGTCGATTGGGCCGCATCTCAGGATAGCGGACAAAGCGGCGGCGATGACCTTTTGGGTGATGCCGATCGCCTCGTAGAGCGCAATGAGCCTGTCTCACCAAGCGCCAGTGCTGGAGGCTCCGCTGGAGGCTCTGCTGGAGGCTCTGGCGGAGCGCCTTCCGGTGGTGCTGCTGGTGGCGGCGCTGTGGGTGGTGGCACCTTGTTTGAGCGTATGGCGAACCTCTCACGCTCCTCTGGCTCGGCCGAGGACGAGGATGATGAAGAGGACGGCGATGATGATGCACCAGCGCTTTCCATCCCGCGCTTCCTTGGTAGGCAGAACAACCAGTAAGCGGCTCAAAACCGCCGCTTCTTACATTCAGCCTATCGGTTGAGGGGTGCCATTGGTCTTGATTGAAGTGGGAAGGCTTTGGGTTAGCCTCCAATCCCTGCTAATCATCGAGGGATGATCTTGCGTCTCTTCACCCTTCCGCGCACCATTTTCGCAGCGGCTATTGTCACTACGCTGGCGACATCCAGCGCTTATGCGCAGCAATCCACTTCACGCGCGGTGGTGCAGCCTCTGCCCTCGACTGAGACGCAGCGTCTGAACCGCGCTCTGCTTGAGCTGGCGCGAAGCCCAACCAGTGTCCCTGCCATGCTGGAAGCAGGGGACGCATCGCTTGAAGTGGGCGATCTGGATGCAGCGATTGGCTTTTACAGCCGGGCCGCAGAAGCCGATCCCTCTGATGCACGAACAAAGCTTGGTCTTGCGCGGGTGTATCTGCGATCAGGCAGGCCAGTGGAGGCTATCCCCCTGTTGGAAGAGGCGCAGGCTGCGGGCGCTCCCACCAGCGATTTACTGGTGGAACGCGCCTTGGCCTTTGACCTGATCGGTGATCAGAAATCCGCGCAAGAGGCCTATGCAAGAGCGATCCGGCTCACCCCGCAAGATGATGAAGCACGCCGGCGTCTGGGCATCAGTCAGGCGATTTCCGGCGATGCGGATGCTTTTCAGGCGACTTTGAGCCCGCTTATCGAAGGGCGCGATATTGCCGCTTTCAGAGCGCGTGCATTTGGCCTTGCGATATTAGGAGAGCAGACCCGCGCCGAGGGTATCGTGAACTCTGTCATGCCGCCTGATATTGCCGCGCGGATCAACCCCTACCTTGCCTATATGCCGCGCCTTACCCCGGCTCAGCAGGCGGCGGCGGCCAATCTTGGCATTTTCCCGCGCGCTGCTGACATTGGCCGCGAAGACCCGCGCATTGCTCGCTTTGCGAATGCGGCGTCGTCCGATGCGAAGTTGGAGCCGTCTGGCGAACCGCTGGGCAAACCTGCTGCTGGCAAAGCCTTTCGTGAAGCAACCCCGCTGGCCCCGCAAGCTGTAACCACAGCGCCAGCGCAGGGGGAACCAAATCTACCCCAAGTCGCAACGCGCGAGATTGGGCCACCTGCTCAGCCGCAGGACCGTGTGGCAACTCCCCAGCCTCCGGTCGCAGCGGCTGCAACGCCTGAGCCACAGGTCGTAACGCCTCCGGCAAGCGTCGCTGACGCTTTTGCCGATCTGGGCGCAGCTGATGTCTCGGCGGTAAGGGCATCGGGTGATGGGGTGGATATTTCTGCGATCAAACCCCCGCGCGAGGTCGCGCCCAACCCTGAACCCGCCCCTGAACCCTCAAAACCTGTACATCCCAGCCGCATCTGGGTTCAGCTGGCAACAGGCCGCGATGTGGATGCGCTCAAGTTTGATTGGCGGCGTTTTAATCGCCGCGCGCCAGAGCTTTTGAAGGATTTCAAACCGCACGTAACACCGTGGGGACAGGCCAATCGCTTGCTTGCCGGACCGCTGGAAAATGCGGCCGCGGCACGCAAATTGGTCAATGAACTGGCCGAAGCCGGGATTGAAACCTTCACTTATACAAGTTCCGAAGGCACTGAAATAAAAGAGTTAAAATAGGCCGCCAGCGTCAATTTTACATTCTTCCCCGGCTTTCTGTGCACAGGGTTTGAACAAGCCAGACGACTTCTCAACAAGAGTTGGATGGGGGGCGGATTGCCAAATGGGGCCACGTCCATGCAATTGTCGCATCAATGCAAAGCGAACCCTCTTCTCCCTCCGCACACGCACTCTTCAGCCGTAAAGGTGTCCAATGAGAGCGCGCGAAACCGAATTTACGGCCGACGATGATGCAGCGCCCATCGAAATGCTCGCAGCGCTGTTCGAAGCGCGAGGCTGGGACAGCGAAGTTGTCTCTGATGATGAATTGGTGGGAGAGGTGCAGGGCAGCTGGACCAAGTACCAATTGCGAGCGATCTGGCGCGCGGCGGACAATGTGCTGCAATTCCTGTGCTTGCCCGACATCCGTGTGACGACCGAGAAAAAGCACAGCGCCTATGAGTTGTTGAGCCTCGTCAATGAACAGGTGTGGCTGGGGCATTTCGACATCTGGTCGCAAGGCGACGTGCTGATCTATCGCCACGGCGCGCTTTTGGGTGATGATGGGATGCTCTCTATTTCTCAGGCGCAAGCTTTGGTCGAAAATGCGATTGATGAGTGCGACCGTTTCTACCCCGCATTCCAATTTGTCCTGTGGGGCGACAAATCGCCGCGCGATGCGCTTGATGCGGCTATGGTTGACGCGGCGGGCGAGGCTTAATAGCTGACGGGCCTAACCAACCCGTTCGCCCTGAGCCAGTGGCCTTTGGCCGTCTTCGACTCCGAAGGGCGAACTGCCGCGAGGTTCATGCTTCGACAGGCTCAGCACGAACGGTGATTTTTGCATGAAACATCTCTTGATTATTGGCTGCGGGAATATGGGCGGGGCGATGCTCGCTGGCTGGCTTGCAGCCGGTGTAGAGCCTTCGCGGTTCTCAATCCTCGACCCCGGTATGGAAAGCGCGCCCGACGGCGTGGCTTTGTATCGCGAAGCGAGCGAGGCCGAGGCGGCGGCGTTGCATGATACGGTGATGCTTGGCTTCAAGCCTCAGCAATTGGGAGCGCTTGCACCCGGTTTGCAAGCGCTCACAGGCGAGGGCGTGACACTCGCTTCGCTGCTTGCAGGGATTACCATCGCGCAATTGAAAGCCACTTTTCCAGCGTCGGATGCTCATATTCGCGTAATGCCCAATCTGGCGGCACGGATTAACAAATCGCCGATAATTCTTCTCGAAGACGGCCTTACCGCTGGCGCGCGCGAGGACATATTCGCCTTTTTCGACCATCTCGGCATGGCCACATGGCTCGAAGATGAGGCGAAATTCGATCTTGTCACCGCGCTTGCAGGCTCTGGCCCTGGTTTCGTCTATCGCTTTATTGATGCGCTCGCTGAGGCAGCTCAAGAGCTTGGCATCG
Organism: Erythrobacter sp. SCSIO 43205; assembly: GCF_019904235.1. Classification (NCBI taxonomy): domain Bacteria; kingdom Pseudomonadati; phylum Pseudomonadota; class Alphaproteobacteria; order Sphingomonadales; family Erythrobacteraceae; genus Erythrobacter; species Erythrobacter sp. SCSIO 43205. The sequence continues at coordinate 1,218,244 of NZ_CP063202.1, forward strand.
ACAAGGAGCAGGCAACCGCCCTTGCGATTGCAACGGTTGATGGCGCGTCATCATTGGCGGCTGGGGCAGACGTTTCGCCCGCCACGCTCGCCGACCGTGTGGCAAGTCCCGGCGGTATGACGCGCGAGGGAATGAACGTGCTTGATGCGGACAAGGCCTTGGTGAAGCTGCTTACAAAGACGCTGAAAGAGACGGCTGAGCGCGGCGCGGCGCTTTCTGCCGGAGCTGGCTGAAGTCTTTCGTTAAGATTAACTTAGAAATTTCTGAACAAAATTCGTCGAACAGCATCCGGTTTCGCTTGAAAATTGCGGACGAAATGACGATATTGCTGACCATAAGGCGCGTATTCCCGCGTCATCATTGGAGACAAAGGGATCCAAAATGTCTGATTTTAGAGACACAAGGCAATTCAACTCTGTGCCCCGCGCAGGGGCTGACGTTGCTTCGCGTGAGACATATGACGAAGGTCTGCGCGGCTATATGCTCAAGATTTACAACTACATGGCCTCCGCTGTGTTGTTGACCGGTATTGTTGCCGCAGGCGCGGCGGCAACGGGTCTTGCTTACGCATTTGCAAGCGGACCGCTGATGTGGATCGTATCGCTTGCACCGCTTGGCTTCATCCTCGCGATGAGCTTTGGCCTGCACAAAATGAGCTATGGCACGCTGCAAGTGGTTTTCTGGGCATTTGCGACCGTCATGGGTTTGTCGATGTCGACGATTTTCCTCGTATTTACGGGTGAATCGATTGCAGTGACCTTCTTCGCAACGGCTGCGGCATTCGCAGGGCTCTCGCTCTTCGGCTACACCACTAAGAAAGACCTGTCGGGCTTCGGCACATTCCTTATCATGGGTGTGGTTGGCCTGATCGTGGCCAGCATTGCCAATATGTTCATCGGCTCAAGCACTCTGACCTTCGTAATCAGTGCGCTCGGCGTTCTCATCTTCGCAGGCCTCACCGCCTACGATACGCAGCGCCTCAAGAACGATTACCAGTATCTTCGCGGGACCGAGTTCATGGGCAAAGCGGTGATCATGGGCGCGGTAAGCCTCTATCTCGACTTCGTGAATATGTTCATGTTCCTGCTCAACTTCCTGGGCAGCCGCGAATAGGCAAAACGCCTCAACGAAAGTGTTGAAACATGATTATGCCCGGATGCCTGACCATAGGCTCCGGGCATTTTCTTTGGCATAGGCTGGCGGCGAAGCGAGGCCATTATCCGGATGAGTGGCTCAAACCTTCATTGCGCAGCAAGCTTACAATCGCCATGGTGCGCAGCACTGCCCAAAGGGGCACCGGGGAGACAAATGTGAGAGACGCAATGCCCACCAACGCTCACGCGCAAACGAAGTGCGCGCCGATCAAGATTACGACGCTGGCGATTGCGACATCACTTGTCGCGGCCTGTGCAGCGCCTGCGCCGCCGCCGCCACCTCCCCCACCGCCGCCGCCAGCGGTTGAGCGTATTCCGTACCGTCCACTGCCCCCCGGCGGTGCATCCTATGTGATGGTCATTCCGGGCCGGGATGCAAATGGCGTGCGCCAGACAATCAATCGCGGCGTTTCGGCTGATGAAAGCGTGTGGCATTTCCGTTCAGCGTGGAACGTGGCGGCATTGAATTGCACCGCGCCTCAGTATCAGCCGATCCTCGATGCCTATTCCGCCTATATCAGCGACCACGCCCGTGGTCTTAAGCGGGTCAATGACCGGATCGAGGCAGATTATCGCCGCAAGAATGGCGGCAGGCGCCCCGGTATCTTGGCACGCGAAGCGCATATGACCTCGGTCTATAACTTCTTTGCCCTCCCACCGGCGCGCGCTGGTTTTTGTCGGGCGGCTCTGGATGTTTCCAACCGCTATCTGTCCAGCCCGCCAAGCGATCCGGTTGTTTTCGCCAATGCCAACTTCGCCGCGCTTGAGACACCCTTCGATGCTTTCTTCAACGAATATGAAAGCTACCAGCAGCTTTCCGCGCGCTGGGATGCGGATTATGGCGATCGCTATGGCGCATCGCAGCCCGGCTGGGTCGCGGTTCAGGAAGCGCGCCGCAATGGTGTGAGTGTGCCAAGTGTCGGCGATGATCCAACGACCACCCTTGCACAGCCCGCTTACGTGACGGCCGAAATGCCCGATGCACAGACAGGTGCCGAGGTGCCTGTGATCCCGGTGCAGGAGAATTTTGTCTCCCAACCTGTCACGCAGCCGGTGACAAGCGACGGGGGTTGAAGGGCACTGAGAGGCACTGAACTGGTGCTGAGGGTGCTTGCGGTTGCGCAATGGGCGCTCTAGGGCTCGCAAAACCGCGCTGTCCGTGATGGATTGGACTGCGCGTCCGAGGCACCACTAGCAATGCACTTTTTAGATCAGGCGAAAATTTATTTGAAATCGGGCGCGGGGGGACCGGGCGCGGTTTCCTTTCGCCGCGAAAAATACATCGAATATGGCGGACCTGACGGCGGCAATGGCGGCAAGGGCGGCGACATCGTTTTTGAAGCGGTCGCCGGGCTCAATACGCTGATCGATTTTCGTTATTCGCAACACTTTAAGGCAAAGCGCGGCAACCACGGGCAGGGCAAGGACAAGACGGGCGCAAGCGCGCCTGATCTCGTGATTAAAGTGCCGGTCGGAACTCAGGTTCTTTCAGAGGATAAGGAAGAAGTGCTCGCCGACTTTACCGAAGTGGGACAGCGCGTAGTCTTCCTTGAAGGGGGTATGGGCGGGCGCGGCAATGCCTCTTACAAAAGCTCAACCAATCGCGCACCGCGACAACATCAGCCGGGCGAACCGTCTGAGGAGATGTGGGTGTGGTTGCGGTTGAAGCTGCTGGCTGATGTGGGTCTGGTGGGCCTGCCCAATGCGGGCAAATCAACCTTCATCAACGCGGTGTCCAATGCGCGTGCAAAGGTTGGACACTATGCCTTCACCACGCTGATCCCAAAGCTTGGCGTCGTGCGTCACAAGGGCCGCGAATTTGTGTTGGCGGACATTCCCGGCCTTATCGAAGGCGCGGCTGACGGTGCGGGCATTGGCGACAGGTTCCTGGGCCATATTGAACGGTGCCGCGTCCTCATCCACCTGATCGATATTGCTGGCGAAGATCCCGCCGCGGCCATGCGCATCGTTCGCGAAGAGCTTGAAGCCTATGGCGCAGGGCTTGAGGATAAGCCTCAGCTAGTCGCGCTTAACAAGCTGGATCTGGCGGACGCGGAGCTGGGTGAGGCGTTCTCAGACGAACTCATCAAGGCGGGCGCTGATAAGGTGTTCACAGTGTCGGGTGCAACCGGTGAGGGGATCGAGGAACTGCTTGATGCCGTGCTGACCTATCTTCCCGATAGGACCGCGACCGAAACCAATGCGGTTGAGGTGGAGGACACTGAAGAAAACGACGACGAGTGGTCGCCCATTTAACGCCATGGCGCTGACGTCGATCACAGATTTGGCCACAGCAAAGCGCATTGTCGTCAAAGTCGGCAGCGCGCTTTTGGTGCGCGATGGCGCCCCCAATGCGCCCCTGATCCAGACGCTTGCTCAGGATTTGGCAGGACTTCGGGCCAAGGGTGCTCAAATCATTGTCGTCAGTTCTGGCGCGATTGCCTTGGGTGCTGCTCGTCTTGGCCTTGCCAAAGGGGGACGCGCGAGCCTTGCCGATGCGCAGGCCTCGGCAAGTGTAGGGCAGGTCGCCTTGGCACAGCTTTGGGCGAATGCTTTGGGCGAACATGATATGATAGCCGCGCAAATGCTGGTTACCTTGGACGATCTTGAGGACCGTCGGCGTTATCTCAACGCGTCTGCGACCCTTGATCGGTTGCTGGAAACGGGCGCGGTTCCGGTGGTCAATGAAAATGACAGCGTGGCGACCGAGGAAATCCGCTTTGGCGACAATGACCGCCTCGCCGCCCGCGTTGCACAGGCGGGCAATGCTGAGGCGGTGTTACTGTTGTCCGATGTCGATGGCCTGTATGACCGCCCACCGTCTGAGGATGGCGCGACGCTCATCGACCGGGTCGAAGGCGTGAGCCCGGAGATCATCGCCATGGCAAGCGGCGAAAGCTCGTCTGGCATGGGTTCAGGCGGGATGCTTTCAAAGCTTCAGGCGGCGCGCATTGCGGAACGCGCCGGGATTGCGCTTGCGATTATCAATGGCACGAAATCGCACCCGATCAAAACGGCGGCTGAGGCTGGCCGAGGAACGGTGTTCCTGCCTGTGCGCAGTGACAGCGCGCGCAAAAGCTGGCTCGGCGGGCGGCTTGCGCCAGAAGGCGTGCTGACGGTTGATGCGGGCTGTGTGACCGCGCTTAAAGGCGGCGCGAGCCTATTGGCCGCAGGCCTCACCGAAATTGAAGGCGAGTTCGGGCGCGGCGCTCTTGTGTCCTTACACGGCCCCAAGGGTGAACGGCTGGGGCAGGGATTGGTCGAATATTCGAGCGATGAATGTCGCGCGATCCTTGGGCTTCAGGGGTCTGAGCAGGAAGCAAAGCTTGGCTATGCCCCGCGCGCCGCTGTCGTCCACCGCGATCATATGGTGCATGAATGACGAAAATTGCGATCACGGGTGCAACGGGATTTGTGGGTCAGGCGACACTTGATGTGGCTTTGCACAAAGCATTCAAGGTCCGCGCGCTCACCCGGCGTCCCGCCGCACCCCGTGATGGGGTTGAATGGGTTTCGGGCGCGCTGGATGATCAGGCTTCTTTGAATGAGCTTGTTCAGGGATGCGATGCGGTCATTCATATCGCTGGGCTAACCAATACGCCCAATGTTGGCCGGTTCGAGGCGGCGAATGTCACTGGCACTGCCAATTTGATTGAGGCAGCCAAGAAAGCAGGCGTGGCGCGGTTTGTGTTCGTCTCATCGCTAGCCGCGCGTGAGCCGAGCCTTTCGCAATATGGCGCATCAAAAGCGCGTGCAGAGGCATTGGTCGAGGCGAGCGGGCTTCATTGGACAATCGTGCGCCCTCCCGGTGTGTATGGGCCGGGAGACAAGGATTATCTTGACCTCTTCAAAGCGGCAAAATTGGGCGTTGTTCCCGTTCCGCCAGAAGGGGCGAGTTCACTGATCCATGTCGAGGATTTGGCGCGGCTTTTGGTGGCTTTGGTGCCTGTTGATCCAAAGACAAAGGGTCAGACTTATGAGCCGTGGGACGACAATGCCTATGGTTACACGCATAAGGATTTGGCCAAGCTGATCGGCGAGGCGGTGGGCAATCCTAATGCGGTCGCGGCCCCTCTGCCCCCGGCGGTGATGCAATTAGGCGCGAAGCTCGACGGATTCTTGCGCGGAGGGAAGGCCAAGCTGACCGAGGACCGTGTCGGCTATATGCTCCACAAAGATTGGGTATGCGACTTACGCCGCGCGCCGCCGATCTCAATTTGGCAGGCGGTTTGGGACGGCGAAGCGGGCATGAAAATGACTGCCCAGTGGTACAAGGAAAAGGGCTGGCTTTAGGCCTCTCGTGATCTCCTGCGAACGCAGGAGCCCATCTCCAAAGTCCGATGATGGATTCCTGCTTTCGCAGGAAATCACATACTTAAAGGAACGGTTCCTCGCCCGGCTTGTGGATGCCGCATTCGGTTTTGTCCCAGCCTTTCCAGCGGCCCGAACGCGGATCTTCGCCTGGCGCCACCTTGTGCGTGCATGGCTCGCAGCCGATGCTCGGAAAACCGCGGGCGACAAGAGGGTGACGTGGCAGGTCATGCTCTTCCATGTATGCCGCGATGTCTTCAGCGCTCCAATCAATCAGCGGATTGATCTTAAGGCGGCCCGCAGCATCCGAGGTATCAATCTCAAAACGCGGCAGGTTCGCGCGTGTCGATGACTGAAAGGCTTTGCGCCCCGTGAAACTTGCATCGAACCGATCAAGCGCCTTTTCCAGCGGTTTCACCTTGCGGATCTCGCAGCAGCCATCCGGGTCATAGGACCAGCGTAAGCCGCTTTCATCCTTGGCTTGGACGTCTGCTTCTTCAGGAGCGAGAATTTGTAAGTTTGTCAGCCCTAGGTGCTCCACCACTTCATCGCGGTAAGCGATCGTTTCGGCAAAGTGCTTGCCCGTGTCGAGGAAGAGCACCGGCACATTGGGATCAACCTCTGCGAGCAGGTGCAAAAGCACCACGCTCTCTGCACCAAAACTGGAAACGGTGGCCACATCGCCCGCAAGCGAACCTTCAAACACGGCCTTCAGCATTTCCTGCGTCGAAGAACCGCGAAACATATTGTTGAGGCGAAGCGCCTCATGTTCGGTAAAGCGCGGCGACACGTCGAGCCGGTCGATGGCGCGGTTCTGCGCCTCATCGGTGGTGAGGGGGGCTTGCGGCTTGTTCATAGTTAGCCTCCATGCCGGATTTGGGGGATCGTCCGCCGGCCATCGACGCTTGCCTGATAAACGTTATCCCATGTCGCAAAGGCGCGGGCCGCGTCCTCTTCGTTCAGCGGCTTATCGGGCGCAAAAGCATCAAACCCGCAGCGGCGCATATGGGAAAGCTGGTCAATACCAACATCACCCACCGCACGCAGTTCGCCGGTATAGCCCGCCTCGCGCAGGATACGCGCCGATGAATAACCGCGACCGTCGCCAAAGCTTGGGAAGTTGACTTCGATCAGAGCAAGGCGTTCAAGAAACGGGAGCAGCACGCGTGCATCATCACCCGGTTCAATGCGAACGGCGGTTGCGTTGGTTTGATCACAGCAGGAATCGACGGTGACGGCGGCATGATCAACCACTTCGTCATCGCGGAAACGGAATTGCACGTCGTCGGGGCTAGTTCCCCAGTCCGTTTTGGGATCTTCAGCCATGAAGCGCCTCCTTAAACGGTGCCATGCCAATGCGGCGGTAGGTGTCGAGGAAACGCTCGCCCTCTTCGCGTTGGTCGAGATAAACGTCGGTCACTTTATCGACCGCGTCGATTACGCCATCTTCGGTGAAGCCGGGCCCGGTGATCTTGGCGAGCGACGTGTCCTCCGCCTCCGAACCGCCGAGCGAGAGTTGGTAGTTCTCAAGGCCTTTCTTATCGACGCCAAGGATACCGATGTGCCCTGCGTGGTGGTGGCCACAGGCATTGATGCAGCCCGAAATCTTGAGCTTAAGCTCGCCCAGCTTTTCGGTCTTGCCGGAGGCGTCGAACCGTTCAGAAATCCGCTGTGCAAGAGGGATCGAACGAGCGTTTGCCAACGCGCAGTAGTCGAGGCCGGGGCACGCAATAATGTCCTCGATTGAGTCCATATTGGGCGCGCCAAGGCCAGCTGCCTCAAGCTCGGTCCAAAGCGCATGGAGATCGGCAATCTTCACGTGGGGCAAAACCACGTTTTGCGTGTGCATGATGCGCAATTCGTCAAAGCTGTACTGTTTGGCGAGGCGGGCCATCAGGCGCATTTGCTCACCGGTCGCATCGCCTGGAATGCCACCGACAGGCTTCAAAGAAATCACTGCGCTGACGTAAGCGTCGTGCTTGTGCCGATTGGTATTGCGGTCGACCCAAAGCGCAAAGTCGGGGTCAGAGCGATCAACCTGCTTGGGTCCATCCTCAAACGCTGGATCGGCAAAGAACGGCTTGATCCGCTCCAACTCTTCACGAGGCGGTTCAACGCCTTGATCCAGCATATGGGCAAATTCTTCCTCGACCTGACGAACATATTCGTCACGGCCAAGCTCATGCACTAGGATCTTGATGCGCGCCTTGTACTTGTTATCGCGCCGGCCATAGCGGTTGTAGACGCGAAGGCAGGCTTCTGCATAAGTGATCAGCTGATCCAGCGGCACAAAGTCGCGGATCATCGGCGCGATCATCGGTGTGCGGCCCATACCGCCACCAGCATAAAAGCGCGCGCCAAGCTCGCCCGCATCGTTCTTCACGATTTGCACGCCAATGTCGTGCAAGCGCATCGCCGCGCGGTCTTTTTCCGACGCGATCACGCAAATCTTGAACTTGCGCGGCAGGTAGGTGAACTCGGGATGGAAGCTCGACCATTGGCGCATCAATTCGGCATAGGGGCGCGGGTCGACAAGCTCGTCATGGGCTGCGCCAGCGAAGTGGTCGCTTGAGATATTGCGGATGCAGTTGCCGGACGTCTGGATTGCGTGCATCTCGACCTTGGAAAGGTCTGCAAGGATGTCGGCTGCATCCTCAAGCTTGATCCAATTGTATTGCAGATTTTGCCGCGTGGTGAAGTGGCCATAGCCGCGGTCATATTTGTCCGCGATATCGCCCAGTGCGTGCATCTGCTCACTATTCAGCGTGCCATAGGGAATGGCAACGCGCAGCATATAAGCGTGGAGTTGAAGGTAGAGCCCGTTCATCAGCCGCAGCGGCTTGAACTGATCCTCTGAAAGCGAACCTTCAAGGCGGCGGCGGGCCTGGTCGCGGAATTCCTCGACGCGCGCGTCTACCATCGCCTGATCATATTTGTCGTATTGATACATCAGCTTTAACTCTTGCGCGTCCCCGCGCAGGCGGGGATCCAGGGTTTTGAGCCCAGTTGGTGGTGGCTCTGGACCCCCGCTTGCGCGGGGGAGCGGAAAGTGAATGCGAACTCCATCAGATTACCCAGTCAATCGCTTCGGGGTCTTTGGGTTTGAGCGTCAGGTCAGGGCGCACCGTGGGGCCAAGGGCGCGGATACGGTCCTTGATATGGGCAGGGCGCACGCTGCCATCTTCTTCGCGGGTCGCATCGATCACATAAGGCACATTGACGCGCAGCGCCGCTTCTTCGGTGGCAAGGATTTGCTCTGCCTGCTCGCCCGCATCAGCGGCATCATCCACATGGCGCGACCAGCCGGTGCCGGTCCACCAAATCACATCGCCGGTTTTCAGGTCGTTTCCGGTGAGAACTCTCATTGGTGCGCCTCCAGCGCTATATGTTCAAGGTGAGCGTCTTCGCGCGCCGTCACATCGCCAATAACGATGAGCGCCGGGCTCTTGATCTTGTGGGATTCCACGAGGTCGGGAAGACCCGCCAGCGGCCCGCGCACGACCCGCATATCGGCGCGCGCAGCGTTTTCGACGACGGCAACTGGCACATCGGGGGTCAGACCATCCGCCATCAGTTTCTCAGCGATCTGCGGTGCGGTTTTCACGCCCATATAGATCACCAAAGTGCGCCCTTTTCCTGCAAGGCCCGACCAATCCTGATCCGACAATCCTTTGCACTGGCCAGCGACAAAGCTGACGATACTGGCCGCATCGCGGTGGGTGAGGGCAATATGGGTGGCAGCAGCCATACCATTCGCAGCCGATATGCCGGGCACAATCTCGACCTTCACGCCGTGCGCTTTGGCAAGTTCGGCTTCCTCACCACCGCGCCCAAAGATCAGCGGATCGCCGCCTTTAAGGCGCACGACATCGTGACCCTTCTTCGCCTCGCGCACGAGCAGAAGATTGATGTCGTCTTGAGGCAAAGTGTGCCGCGCACGTTTCTTCGCGACTGAGATAAGCCGCGCATCAGGCCGTGCCATCGCCATGATTTCCGGGCTGACAAGGCCATCGTGCACAATCACTTGCGCCCGTTCGATCAACCGCGCTGCGCGCAGCGTCAAAAGATCGGGATCACCGGGCCCTGCGCCCACTAGAAAGATGGTGCCGTATTCCATGGCTGACCAAATGGCCGCGCAATCGCGAAGGTGCCAGCGAGAATGGGTTGGGCGAGGGCAAGGAAAGCTTTCGCGCCTTCATCGCTGCGCAAACAAAGCCTTTAGTCGGTTGAGACTTTGCCGCTGCTGACAAGTTCGACAAGGTGATCGAGTTGTTTCGATGAACGCAGATGCAAATCGCGCTGTGGGAAGGGGATTTCGATGTTGTTTTCTTTGAACAATTGCCACAGGCGCATATACACATCGCTGCGGATATTTGCGAGGCCGCTTTCGGGGTCTTTGATCCAGAAACGGATTTCGAAATCGACCGAACTATCGCCAAAGCCCATCAGGTTTACACGCGGCCTTGGCGTTGCAAGGATGCGGTCGGTTTCGTCGACCGCCTGATAAAGCAGATCGGTGACAAGGTCCAAATCGCTGTCATAGGACACGCCCACGGGCGCTCTTACCCGCACATCGCGGCTGGAGTAGGACCAGTTAACGACCTGATTGGTCATCAAAAGTTCGTTGGGAATGAGATATTCGGTCTGGTCGCGGGTGATGACAGAGATTGCGCGGATGCCAATCTTGCGGATTTGCCCGACCGCCTCTTGTCCGGCCTGATCGGTAACGGAGATGACATCACCGGGTTTGATCGACTTATCAAGCAGCAAGAGAATGCCCGAAATGAGGTTGCCGAAGGTCTTTTGCAGACCAAAACCAATCGCCAGACCAAAGGCACCGCCAAAAACGGCAAGCGCGGTTAAATCGATGCCAATAAGGTCGATCGTGACGAAGAATGCGACCGTCCAAATGGCGATGGTCGCAAGCTTTTCAGCAAGCAATTGCTGACTTCCGTCAAACGCCTTAACCCGTCCGATAAGGTTGCGCGCCAGCTTTGTGACGAACCACGCAGCGGTGATGACGAGGCCGATTGTGGCGAGCAGGAACACCACGTCGAAAACCGATATACGCACATCGCCAAGCACAAAGGCCCAGCTGTCGAGAGTGTCGATGAGCGAGCCCAGAGTGTCGCTTGTCGCGGACAATTCTTCCTTGGCCCCTTCGGCGACTTTTACCACTTCTTCCTGTGCCGCTTCGGAGGCCTCGGTGGTAGAAGATGCGCCTTCTTCACCAGTCGCGTCAGCGCTTTCAGCATCGGCGTTTGCTGGTTCTTCTCCAGAACCCGCTTCCTGAACAGCGTCGGTTACTTCGGTAATATCAGGCGCGTTTGCAGTCATTAGTCATCCACTTTGGCAAAGGCATTGGCGAGATCCGCGATCAAGTCCTCTGCATCTTCAAGTCCGATGGATAGGCGAATGGCGGGCTTTTCGCCAGCCTTGTCAGCCGTTTGCATAATCGACCTGTGCGTATTGGGATAGATCGGCAGGGCAAGGCTTTCAAATCCGCCCCAGCTATAGCCGATGCCGAAATGGTGCAGCGCGTCGACCACTTTACCGCTTGCCTCCGGATCATCACTGGCAAGGACAAAGCTGAACAGACCACATCCGCCGGTAAAATCACGCTTCCAAATTTCGTGTCCGGGGCTGCCGGGCAGCATCGGGCAAAGCACACTTTCGACCTGTGGTTGCGCAGACAGCCAATCGGCAATTTTGAGGGCGCTGGCGCAGGATTGTTCGAGCCTGACCTTCATCGTGCGCAGGCCGCGCGAGGCGAGCGCTGCATCATCAGGGGAGACAACTTGACCCAACTCATGGCTCGTCCGGCGCAGCGCCTTGTACCAGCGTTCACCAGCACTTGCTGAACCCATCATAAGGTCGCTGTGCCCGCCAACGTGCTTGGAAAGGCTCTGCATGGTGATGTCGCAGCCATGTTCGAGCGCCGCAAAGCCAAGAGCGCTTGCCCATGTGTTGTCGATCATGGTGATAGCGCCCGCATCTTTTGCGATTTTTCCAAGAGCGGGTACGTCGCAAACCTCCATGGTGAGGCTGCCGGGGCTTTCCAGCCAAACGGCGCGGGGGGCTTTCTCTGTTACCAAAGCCTCAAACGCTGTGAGGTCGAGCGGATCGAAGAAGCTGTGCGTGACGCCCAATCGCTTCAAAAGCCCGGTGGCCATGCTGCGTGAGGGATCGTAGGCGTTATCAGTGATCAGCAAATGGTCACCGGGTCGCAGCACCGCCAGCATACACCCCGCAATCGCGGCAACGCCGCTGGGGTAAAGGACGGTGCCGTGCGCGCCCGGCTCAATCTGGGTGAGCGCTTCGGCAAGCGACCACTGCGTTGGTGCGCCGCGCCTGCCGTAGAAGAATTCGCCGTCCTTTTGTGCGCCGCCTGCTGCCTTGCGATCAGCCTCGCTTGCGTAAAGATGGGTGGAGGCGCGCCATACAGGCGTATTCACCACGCGGCCGGTCCACTCGCTACGCCGTCCGGCATGGGCAAGGCGTGTGGCTTTGCCGACGTCTTTGTCAGATGCGCTCATTGTGGTCCTTGTTCCTTGGGGGTTGCGGGATCAGCCTCCCACTCCTGCCAGCTTCCATCGTAAAGACGCACGTCGTCTTTCCCGGCGAGATGTGCCGCGAAGAGCAGCACACTTGCAGTTACGCCGCTGCCACAGGTGGTGATGAGAGGGCGAGAAAGATCAACGCCAGCGTCTTCAAACGCGTCCTTAAGATCATCGGGTGATTTGAAAGTTCCATCGGCGTTGAAAACTTCACCGAATGGCAAGTTTAGCGAACCCGGAATACGACCGTTCTGCCCGCCGTGCACAGGATCAATGCTGCTGCCGAAAACGCGGTCGGGGCCCCGTGCGTCGAGAATTTGGGCATCGCCGCTTTCGAGATTTTCGAGCATTTGTGCCTTCGTTGCTGCAGCGACACCTGCGCTAAGGAGAGCCGGCTCGGCAGGCTTAATCTGTGTCTCACCGCTTTCCATCGCACGGCCTTCTGTTCGCCACTTGCCAAGTCCACCATCGAGCAGGGCAACATTGGCCACCCCGCAGCGCCGAAGGGCAAACCAGCCCCGCGCTGCGGTTTTGACCGCGCTGTCATCGTAAAGGACAATCCGAGCGCCTTGAGGGACACCCAATTGTGCAAGGGTTTGCGACACTTGATCAGGCCGGGGCAGGGCCGACGGTACGCTCGAAGTGGTGTCGGTGAACGCGGCCAGATCGAGGAAATGCGCGCCCGGTACGTGCGCGGCCTGAAATTCAGCCCTCGCATCACGCCCCGCCGCTGGCAAGTGGCGCGAGGCGTCTAAAACCACCAGATCTGCTGCGCCAAGGTTTTCGGCCAGCCACTGGGTCGAAACAAGGCTTGGGAAAGGATTGCTCATCGCCAAAGGTGCTAGGCCGCGCGCATCGCGCGATCAAGCCCCCGGTCGCCTCCCGCTGCTTCGCGCTTAACCGGGCTGCTTGATAAGTTGCGCGCGAAGCAGCGGCAAGCGACCGGGCGGCGCATCGAGCGGCAAAGGATGAACCCGCGTTGCGCTGGAGGCGCTGGGCATCCCCAGAACGAAGGTGCGTTTGATAGCGGGCTGATTGTGCTCTGCTATGCGAAAATGGACGAGCGGGATGTAGAGCGGGCGCTCGCCTTGTTGAATGGCGCTCAGCTGTTCAGCTGGCAGTTCGAGATAGCCTTTGATGCGCCGGTTTTGCTGCGGGGCGAGGCGCTCTATCACGCCGATCGGCTGTGTTTTGTCGACCGGTGCAGGAGCAGCTGCCCCCTCGTTCACACAGGCAAGTTCGGCAGCGACGGTAAGGCGGTGGATTGGGGTATGCGACCGGTTGAAAACCTCAAGGCTGAATTCCACCATCAACTGCATGACGCTGCGCGAGGCGGTAATGATGTCGAGCGATAGATCGATATCGAGCGGCTTGCTGGTAATGGTGCGCGCAGGCGCTGTGCGAGGGGTCAGGGCTTGATTGGCTTGCGGCGGCAATGCCTCTGCTTTGGGCTCTGGAGCGGGTTCAGAATCGGGCTCAGCTTCAGGTTCGGCTGCCTCTTCTAATTGCTCATCCCCCCCGCTTTCGGGCTCATCTTCACCCGTTTGCCCCTCTGCTTCGTCGAGCACATTGGCTCCCATGGATGCGCGAATTCCGGTGGTGAGGACAGGGGTGGTCCATTCGTTGATTTCGCGGGTCTGGCGCCTTTTATGGATCAGCCGCCACACAATCAGCGCCACCAGAAGCGCGAGCAAAAGAAAGAGCGCAATCGCTGCCTCTTTTTCCTCTTGAAGCCGATCAAGAAACGCCCAATCAGAGCGCGGCGGCGCGATGGCCTCACCGGTGTTTGTAGCAAGACCGGGCTGGCGTGCGCCAGTTGCTGCCGCATCGTCCACATCATACCAGCCCTCTGGCGATTTTTCCGGAAGGTTCTGACTTTCCTCCAGCAACGCATCGAAGCCGGGCCTTGCCTCCTCTTCGCTCGCTGGCGATGCGGAAGCTTGATTCTCCGCCCGCTGCGCAGTCGCAGGTTCGCCGGGAGCAATCACGCAAAACACAAAAAGGAAAGACGCAAAGCACCTGCGCCAAGCCGCGCATCCAGCCGCAAGAAAACCAATCTGGAACAATTGGCCGCGCTTCACCCCAAACCCCCGTTTTCCTGTCTTGCAGCGACGACGCCCGCTCTTTGTGAATTGGGCGAGGCCCGGCAAGACAGACACAATTGTAACACAAAGCGCAAATCTGCAAGGCTCCGCTTGACGCTTGCAACACCGCTTCAATCGCGGCAAGGGCGCAGCATGGAACGCGAAAACGATCAGCAAGCCCCCGCATTTCTGGGAAAGCAAACCAGCCTGCCGCAATCACCTGATGAGGCGGTGCTCGATTACGTGCCCAATCCGCGCAAGGGCACGCTATATTGCATCCGCTTCGTATCGCCTGAATTTACGTCTCTGTGTCCGGTGACGGATCAGCCCGATTTTGCCCATCTCGTGATCGATTATGCGCCCGGCGAAACGATCGTGGAATCGAAGAGCCTGAAACTTTTCCTTGGCTCGTTCCGCAATCACAACGGCTTTCACGAGGATGTGACGGTGGGCATTGGCCAGCGGCTCGCTGACGAAATGAAGCCCAAATGGCTGCGTATTGGCGGATATTGGTATCCGCGCGGCGGCATTCCCATTGATGTGTTTTGGCAGACAGCTACGCCGCCAGAAGGGCTTTGGCTGCCCGATCAAGGTGTCGCCCCCTATCGCGGGCGCGGCTAACCGGCTTTAAGCTCTTCGGCAAGCAGTCTGAAATCTGCCTCACGCGGAGAGTTCTTGCGCCAGACAAGCGCAATCTCGCGCTTTGCCGTGCCGCTTTCCATGGGCCGGGCGACAACATCGGTCCCTGACAAAATCCCTGCATCCAGTGCCATTTCCGGCAGCAGGGTGAGCCCCAAGTCATTGTCCACCATCTGAACCAGTGTGTGCAGGCTCGTGCCGATCATCCCCGCACTTGCGCGAAGCTCAGAGCGGTTGCACGCAGCCAGCGCATGATCGCGCAGGCAATGTCCATCTTCAAGGAGGAGCAGGCTGCCGTAATCCAGCAGGTCCGGGTCAACGGTTTCCGGCGGCATCCGCGGATCGTCCTTGGGAAAGGCCACGAACAGGCGATCATCGGAAATCTTCGCTGTCTCAACTTCGCCCGTGTCAAAGGGAAGGGCGAGCAGCACGCAATCAACGCGCCCGTGCTGGAGCGATTCAATCGCATCCTGGCTCACCTCTTCGCGCAGCATGAGCTTTAAATCAGGGCGCTCTTTTCTAAGACGCGGCAATATGCGCGGGATCATAAATGGGGCGATGGTCGGGATCACGGCCATGCGCAGTTGTCCCGAAAGCGGCTGGCCCGCCGCCTGAACCAGATCGGCCAGTTCCTCGGCCTGACGCAGCACTTCTCTTGCCTTTTCAACCACCTGCTCACCCAGAGAGGTGAAGCGCACCACTCGGCGCGAACGCTCCACCAGCGTCACACCCAGCAGCGATTCCAGTTCGCGAATGCCAGCTGAAAGCGTTGATTGGGACACAAAGCTTGCATCGGCCGCGCGGCCAAAATGCCCGTGCTCATGCAGAGAGACGAGATATTGCAGTTGCTTGATCGTGGGAAGATAGGTGCTCATGAAGCGGTTTCCTCTGCCTCCTGGCCCTCTTCCATGCTGGCCTGCATATCGTCGATATGGGTCATCACCAGCTTGCCGCTTTTGACAGCAAAGGCGAGGCGACCTTCGACCAGTTCAAGCGCGTCCTTGCCAAAGACGTCATAGCGCCAGCCTTCGAGCACTTTGAGGTCGCGCACACCAGCGGCCAACGCCTCCATCTCGTCAGCGCGGGTGAGGAGGCGGGCGGCCACATCAATTTCGCGCGCGCGGATTTTGAGGAGCAATTTGAGAAGGTCAGCGACCAGTGCGCCCTCTCTACCAAGCGGTGCGCCGCGCTTCATCTTCTCCGGCATTTCGGATTTGGGCAAAGGCTCTGCATCTGCGATCACCTTCATCAATCGCTTGCCAATATCATTGTCGCGCCACGCGCCTGAAAGCCCGCGCACCTTGGCAAGGTCGGCCTGTTTTTTGGGCGGATGCGAGGCGATGTCAGCAAGGGTTTCATCGCGCATGATACGCCCGCGCGGAATATCCTTGTGCTGCGCCTCACCCTCACGCCAAGCCGCCAGATCTTTCAGCCGGCCAAGGACCAAGGGATTGCGCCCCGGCTGGCGAATTTTCTTCCACGATTGGCTGGGGTCTGTGATGTAATTGGAGGCATCGGCAAGGCGCTCCATTTCTGCATCCAGCCAATTGCCACGATCGGTTTTGATAAGTTTTTTGAGGATCTTAGGGAAAATCTTCGACAAATGCGTCACATCGCCAATCGCATATTCGATCTGACGATCAGTCAGCGGGCGCCTGCTCCAATCGGTGAAGCGCGCGCCCTTGTCGATTTGAATACCCAGCCAATGATCAACAAGGTTGGCATAGCCGATTTGCTCGGACTGGCTGATCGCCATCATCGCGATTTGCGTGTCAAACACCGGCTGAGGCGTTTTGCCGGTCATATTGACGATGATCTCAACGTCCTGTCCGCCAGCGTGGAAGACTTTGAGCACTTCGTCATTGTCGGTCAAAAGATCGAGCAGAGGCTTTAAATCGATGCCCTCGGCCATCGGGTCAATCGCTGCGGCCTCTTCAGTATTGGCGATCTGTACAAGGCACAGCTCAGGCCAATAAGTGTTTTCCCGCATGAATTCGGTGTCAACTGCGACGAATTCCGATTTCGAGAGGCGTTCACACAGGTCCGCCAAAGCGTCTGATGTGGTGATAAGATCGTGTATCTTCATATACCGTCATTTCTTGTCTTTTGGGCGGAGTGCCGCCCTCGGCTCCTCACGGAGCCAAACCTCATTGTGCCACACGACTTGACAAAGCTATGTCCATGCCCTGTTAGCGCGCCAATATCCCAGCGGCTTTGATGCGCTGAATTATTTGGATGCGCCCTTAGCGCCATACATACAAACAGGACAAGAATTTAGATGCACGCCTATCGTACCCACAATTGCGCACAGCTTTCTGCTGAAAATGTTGGCGAAACCGTCCGTTTGTCGGGCTGGGTCCACCGCAAACGCGACTTTGGCGGGGTTCTGTTCGTCGATTTGCGCGATCACTTTGGCATTACGCAGATTGTCGCTGACGAAGATTCGCCAGCGCTCGCGGTCTTGGACAAGCTTCGCGCTGAATCGGTGGTGACGATTGATGGCGAGGTAAAGGCGCGCTCGGCTGACACGGTGAACCCCAAGCTTACGACTGGCGAGATCGAAGTGTTTGCCCGCGCGATTACGGTTCAATCTGCTGCCGAAGAGCTTCCGCTGCCGGTTGCTGATGAGCTGGAATATCCAGAGCACATTCGCCTGAAGTATCGCTTTCTCGACCTGCGGCGCGAGACGATGCACCGCAACATCATGCTGCGCAGCCAGGTTATCACATCGCTGCGTAAGCGCATGACCGAGCAAGGTTTCACCGAATTCCAGACGCCGATCCTGACGGCTTCCTCGCCAGAGGGCGCTCGCGACTTCTTGGTGCCAAGCCGGATGCACCCCAATAACTTCTATGCGCTCCCCCAAGCGCCGCAGATGTTCAAGCAAATGCTGATGGTGTCGGGCTTTGACCGTTATTTCCAGATCGCGCCGTGTTTCCGCGACGAAGACCTTCGCGCTGATCGCAGCCTTGAGTTCTACCAGCTCGACTTTGAAATGAGCTTCGTGACGCAGGAAGACGTGTTTCAGGCGTTGGAGCCGGTGCTTGCGGGCACGTTCGAGGAATTCTCAGGCGGCTTTGACGTGACGCCGTCGGGCGAATTCCCGCGCATCCCCTATGCCGAAGCGATGATGAAATACGGCACCGACAAGCCTGACCTTCGCAACCCGCTGATCATTTCAGATGTCACCAGCCACTTTGAAAAATCGGGCTTTGGCCTGTTTGAAAAGATCGTTGGCGGTGGCGGCGTGGTTCGCGTGGTCCCGGCTCCAAACACAGCCGACAAGAGCCGCAAGTTCTTCGATGATATGAACAATTGGGCGCGCAGCGAAGGTTTTGCTGGCCTTGGCTATGTCACGCGCAAAGGCGGTGAGTTTGGCGGACCCATCGCCAAGAACCACGGGCCAGAGCGCATGGAAGAGCTTTACAACGAGCTTGGCCTTGGCCCGGACGATGGCCTGTTCTTTGCTGCGGGCAAAGAGAAGGACGCGGCCAAACTCGCCGGCGCTGCACGCACGCAAGTTGGCGAGCAATTGGAGCTTATCGAGCAGAACTGCTTCAAATTCTGCTGGATCGTCGACTTCCCGATGTTCGAATATGACGAAGAGGCGAAGAAAATCGACTTTTCGCACAACCCGTTCTCCATGCCGCAAGGCGAGATGGAAGCCTTGGAAACGATGGACCCGCTCGACATCAAGGCGTGGCAATACGACATTGTCTGCAACGGCTATGAGCTGTCCTCAGGTGCAATCCGGAACCACAAGCCGGAAATCATGTACAAAGCCTTCGAAATCGCAGGCTATGACAATGCGACCGTCGATGCCGAGTTCGGCGGCATGATCGAAGCGTTCAAGCTCGGCGCACCTCCGCACGGTGGCTCGGCTCCGGGTATTGACCGGATCGTGATGCTGCTCGCCGGTGAAGAGGCGATCCGTGAGGTTATCGCTTTCCCGATGAACCAGAAGGGCGAGGATCTGATGATGGGCGCACCATCCAAAGCAACGCCTGCGCAGCTTCGCGAGTTGGCATTGCGCCTTGTGGAGCAGCCCCAGAAACAGAAGACGCAGGAAGGCTGACCCCCATTCACTTGACGTAAATTGCCCCCTATTCAGACCGAGCGTGGTTTTTGAATAGGGGGCATTTTTGTTTAAGCGGAGTGGTTTTGGACAAGCAGTGGCGGCCTTGGTTGCCCTTGGCGCAGCGCATGGAGCATCGGCGGAAACCATCACGGTCGAAGGCGTGTATTCTGCACGAGCCGATCTGCCGCCTGACCTTGAGCTGATCGTGATTGATCAACTCCAAGGCGATCTTGGACAGGATCTCGAACTCGCGCTTACCGATAGGCTCGGCAATGTCATTATCCGGGGTGAACCCTATTTCAACATCATTACCCCGAGCGCTCTTCGCGATGCGAAGGTACAGGTTGAGGGGGAGGATGGCACCATCACCAGCCACCCACTGGCCGCCGATGCGGAGCTTCGTGGCAGCGTGCGCAGCGAGGTGATCGAGCGCGAGGTGGAGCCTAAGAAAAAGCGCGAATGTGTCCGCCGTGACAATGATGACAAATGTGTGGAGCGGCGCGAGGTCAGGATTGAGTGCCGGGAGCTGTCCGTTCGCGTGGACCCGCGCCTCTTGCTCACTGGCGCGTTTGGAGAGCAGCTCTACTCTCACAGCGAGCCCCGCGTCGCGATAGAGCGGTTTTGTGCCGATAGCGATTATGTGCCGTCCATTCTCGACATGGAGAATTCACTGATTGATGCGATGGCGGATGATATTCGCCGCGACCTTGCTCCGATTGAGCGGCGCGAAGGTATTCGAGTGATGGAGAGCCGCAAGAATTTGCGCAAAGAAGACCGCAAGCCCTTTCGCAACGCTGTGAAACTGACAGACGATAACGAGGAACTGGCGTGCGACGGGTTTGAATCGTTTGAGGCGACGAACCCGACCCATGTTTCGGTTCTCTTCAACATCGGCCTGTGCCGTGAAAGTGCAGGGCGTTTGGAAGACGCGCTCGAATATTACGATCGCGCTCTCATGGCTGATCCGGGGCGCGATTATCCCACCGATGGCATTCGCAGCGTCCGCAGCCGGATGAGGGCCGAAGAGCAGTTGGCGCTGCGCGACGCACTTTAGCTCGAAAACCGCCTTTCCATTGCCCATGAAAAAGGCGCGCGATCCCAGGCAGGGGACCACACGCCAAGGTTGGCTGGGGATTTTAGTTGAAGATATGAGCGGAGCGCCGCTCAACCCGACGTGACCGTGCCCCATCGGGGAGCGCGCTCTACGCTCTTACCGCAAGTCCCCACTTGCGATTGCTCGCAGCGTTAGACGTATTGCTCTTCAAGCATCGTGCTAAATCTGTCGCCTGCAAGGACATCCTGCGATGCCTTTTCGATGACCATGCGCGCCGACGCATCCAAGTCATCACGCTCCATAGCTTCGCGGAATTTCCCGGCAAGATACTCCTCACCTTCATCCACACGCTTGATCGCCGCGTCGTCACCATCAGTCAGGCTGTCGACAATTGTCAGGAAAGTCTGATGCGTATCACCGGCGACACTGGTTGTCGTAATCGGTGTTTCGCCATTCTTCGCGAGTGCATTGTTCAGCATCTCAAGCGTTTGTCGGCGTTGGTCCATGCGGCGCTCAAACGCATTGCGGAGCGCGCGGTTATCGGTCTTTTCATGTGCGAGGCGATAGCCTTCGACCGAGTCATAAGTGGTTTGTGTAAGCGATTTCAAAAGTTCGATATTGTTCATGGTTCTCCTTATTCGGGGTTGGTATTCAACCAGCATCGACAACCGAATGTGCCGATCTTTCAATAGGATAACGGGTGAGCCTGGCCATTCGTTCCATGCGTTCGCCGAGCCGTTCATGAGCTGCGATGGCTCGTGTATTCGACCGTTTTAGGGCCCCAAAGCCGAGATGAGCGGTCGCAAAGGCCCGCTCGATCCCCACGGGATTTCACATCCTTTCGCGCATCTTGACTTGCACTTGATGAAACCCGCCTCTAGGGGCAAGAAACAAGTTTCACACCCCACAGTTCAAGAGGGATAAACATGAGCGATACTGCAACCCGCGTGCAGAAAATTGTCGTCGAACATCTCGGCGTCGAAGCAGACAAAGTTACGCAAGAAGCAAGCTTTATCGATGATCTGGGCGCAGACAGCCTTGATATCGTCGAGCTGGTGATGGCTTTCGAAGAAGAGTTTGGCGTGGAAATCCCCGACGATGCGGCTGAAAAGATCGCAACTGTCGGCGATGCGACCAAATTCATCGAAGAAACTCAAGGCTAAGCCCGCACGGGCTTTTCGCTTTCAGCCTGCCTGTTAATCAGGCGGCTGACCGACAGGCCCGGGCCCTTTTGATAGGGGCCGCCGGGCCTGTATTGTATTTGGATCAAATCGAAACAGCGCCCGCCAATGGGCATGGAGTGTTGAATGCGCCGTGTTGTCGTAACCGGTCTTGGTCTTGTCACCCCCTTGGGAGGGGATGTTGAGACATCTTGGGCGAATCTTCTGGCAGGTGAAAGCGGCGCAGGGCCGATCACTCGATTCGATACCGAGGGTCAAAAATGCACCATCGCTTGCGAGGTAAAAGACAAGGACCACCCTTGGGGCTTTGACCCGGACAAGCGCGTCGACGGCAAGATCCAGCGTCAGGTTGATCCGTTCATCGTGCTCGGCATCGACGCAGCGGGCCAAGCGCTCGAAGATGCTGGCCTCACCGACCTTTCTGATGAACAAAAAGAGCGCGTCGGCTGCTCCATCGGCTCTGGCATTGGCGGGCTTCCCGGCATTGAGAAAGAGAGCGTCAATCTGCACGAGCGCGGACCTGGACGGGTTTCGCCGCACTTCGTGCACGGACGTCTGATCAACCTCATCACAGGCCAGGTTCAGATCAAATACGGCTTTATGGGCCCTAATCACTCGGTCGTCACCGCCTGTTCAACAGGTGCGCACTCTATCGGCGATGCGGCGCGCATGATCGCGATGGACGATGCGGATATCATGATCGCGGGCGGGGCGGAAAGCACTATCAACCCACTTGGTATCGCTGGCTTTGCGCAAGCTCGTGCGTTGAACACCAGCTATAACGACCGCCCGAAAGAGGCGAGCCGCCCCTACGACAAAGACCGCGAAGGCTTTGTCATGGGTGAGGGCGCAGGCATGGTCGTGCTTGAAGAGTACGAACACGCCAAGGCGCGCGGCGCAAAAATCTACGCCGAAGTCACCGGCTATGGCCTTTCCGGCGATGCCTATCACGTGACTGCCCCGCATCCAGAGGGCAAGGGTGCTGAGCTTGCGATGAAGATGGCGCTTAGGAAAGCGGGCCTTGGTCCGGGCGACATCGACTATGTCAACGCCCACGGCACATCGACCATGGCCGATACGATAGAACTGGCGGCGGTTAAGCGCGTGCTGGGCGAAGGGCTTTCTGGCGCTTCGATGAGCTCGACCAAGAGCGCAATCGGGCACCTTCTCGGTGGTGCAGGCGCTGTCGAAGCGGTGTTCTGCGTTCTCGCTCTGCGCGATCAGATCGTACCACCAACCTTGAACCTTGATACGCCGGACGAAGGGACCGAGGGCATCGACCTTGTGCCGCATAAGGCCAAGAAACGCGAAGTGCGCGCGGTGCTCAACAACAGCTTCGGTTTTGGCGGCACCAACGCATCGCTCGTCATGCAGAAGGTGGACTAAACTGATGCGAAAGCTCGGCATTGTCGTCGGGCTGGGCCTTGTGGCGATAGTCGCAGGGGCAGCGCTGATTATGTCGATGATGGGCCGGGCTGAGGTCGAGGCAAAGACGCCTTTCCTCATCCCTGCTGGTTCTTCGCTCACCACGGTTGCGCGCGATCTGGAGACGGCAGGCCATATCAGCTCAGCCGACGGCTTTCTCATCTACGCGCGCGTGTTTGGCTCCTCTGATCCGATCCAGGCGGGCGAGTTTGAGCTTGAGCCCGGTATGAGCCAGGGCGACATCCTTGCAATGTTCCAATCGGGCGACGTCATCCGCCGCTTCATCACGATACCCGAGGGGATGCCGAGCGTGCTTGTGTGGGAGCGGCTGATGGCCGAGGAATTGCTGACCGGAGAGGCCGACGTGCCGCTCGAAGGGTCTGTTCTGCCCGACACCTATTCATACGAACGCGGGCAATCGCGCCAGAGCCTGATTAACCAGATGCAGGAGGCGATGGACCTTTACCTCGCCAAAGCCTGGGCTGAGCGCAGCGACCGCGCTGTTGTCTCGACCATGCGCGAGGCTGTGATCTTGGCGAGCATCGTCGAAAAAGAAACTGGTACGCCTGAAGAGCGCGGCACTGTCGCGGGGCTTTATTCCAATCGCCTACGCACAGGCATGATGCTGCAAGCTGACCCCACGATCATCTATCCCATCACCAAGGGTAAACCGCTGGGCCGCCGTATCCGGCAGTCAGAGATCGCGGCGGTCAATGGCTACAACACCTATACCAAGCTCGGCCTCCCCGACGGTCCGATCACCAACCCGGGGCGCGAAAGCATTGCTGCAGTGCTGAACCCAGAGGATCACGATTACCTGTTCATGGTCGCCGATGGCACTGGCGGGCACGAGTTCAACGAGACGCTAGAGGGTCATAATGAGGCGGTGGGACGCTGGTTTCAATTGCGCCGTGAACGCGGGGAAATGGACTGAGGGTGACCTGCGCCGGAAAAGCTCACATTGCCAAGCTGTGCGATGAAAGTGAAGAAGGTCTTCAATGACCATGCTGTCCAACGGTCCTCGGCGCGAAATCCATAATGGCTAAGCCGTTCATCGTGACGGCGGCCCTCCCGCCCGATATTCAAAGGTGGGCTGATAAGCTTCGCTGTGAACATTATCCGGCTGAGCGCAACTATCTTCACGCTCATGTCACCATGTTCCACTCCTTTGCCCCGTCGCTATTTGACGAGCTCAAGGATTTTCTGCCTCAGGTAACGCGCGAATTTGCGCCTCCCAAAGCGTTTGTGACCGGCATTATGGACCTGGGGAAGGGCACGGCAATCGCGCTGCAAAGCGAGCCTCTCCTCGCTCTTCGTGCGCTTATCGCAGAGCATTTCCACGGCAGCCTCACCGCGCAAGATCTTTACGAGCCGCGCCCGCATATCACCATTCAAAATAAGGTCACGAAAAACGAAGCGCGCGCTCTTCAAGCAAAGCTTGCCCCCACCCTTGAGCAGCGCCAATTCACCTTTCCTGCCCTCGAACTGCATCTTTATCGCGATGGACCGTGGGAGAAGATCAAATCAAGTGTCTTTCGCGGAAAAGAAGAGCTAGTATAAGGCCCGCACGAATGAGCATCTGCATGGGGGCATGATGCGAGGGGGTATATGTCCGATTTAAGCACGGCTTCGGGTTGGATCGCGGGGATTGCGCTTCTGGCAGCGATGGCACCGCATCAGGTGCGTTTGATGCGGCTGTTGTTGCTCGTCGGCGGTATATTTGGTGTTTTGTACTTCGCCTTTTCGGGCAATGTTGGACTTGAACTGGTTCTTGCGGTCCTTTTCACCTTGCTGAATGCAGCGCGCCTGTACCAGCTTTGGAACCGTGCAAGATCGGGCTCCATGACCAGCGAAGAGCGCGAACTTTTCGATCATGTCATGCAGATTGAAGACCCATCCAAACAAAACCGGCTGCGCGACCTTATGCAATGGCGCGATGGCAAGCTGGGTGAGGTTCTCATAGAGCAGCACCAGATTGATCCGCCATTGATTTATATCGCTGCCGGACGTGTCTCGATCAAACGCGATGGCCAATTCGTCAGCGAATGTGGGCACGGCGAATTTGTCGGCGAGATCAGCCACATCTCTGGCAATGGCGCCAGTGCGACGGTGACTGTGGTACACCCTTTGCGCTATGCCAAAATCGACCGGGATGCGCTTGCACAATTGTCGCAAAGCCTGCCGGAAATTGGCCGCGCGGTCGACAATGCCTTTAACCGTTCGCTCGCTGTTAAAGTGGTGCGAATGAACGAGGCAATCGAAGAAGCGCAAAACTAGGTTGACCAGCCCTCAGCAGCGCCCTAAAGCGCGCCCTCGCTTGAGGCATTTGGCCTCGCGAATCTGGCGATGCTTGGTTGTGGTCAGATGCCCTTGGGGCGGAGTAGCTCAGGTGGTTAGAGCAGCGGAATCATAATCCGCGTGTCGGGGGTTCAAGTCCCTCCTCCGCTACCATTCTCGAATCCGCATGGGTTCGCATTCTTCCGTATAAATCCGAAAAAAACAATGAAATCAAAACCATGTCGCTGATTCGCGTCCGCTTGCGTTCGCTTGCATGCGCTTGAAGCCGGATTTGGAGTGGGGGTATTTTGGGGGTACTTTCGGGGGGTACCGAAAAGGAGCGATACCCCCAATGGCTTTGAGTGAGATTCAGATCAAGAATGCGAAGGCGGCAGAACGACCCTACAAGCTTGCCGACGGTGAAGGGCTATTCCTCCTCGTAAAAGCGAACGGTTCGAAGCTCTGGCGCATGAAATACCGCTATCGCGGAAAGGAGAAGCTGCTTTCCTTTGGTGCTTATCCTGACGTCGGAATAGCGGCTGCGCGTGAGTTGAAGACGCTTGCAAGGGCTGCCTTGGCCGAAGGCAAGGATCCGATGGTCCACAAGCCTGGTCGAGATTTCGAGCCAGAGAAAACCTTCAAGGCTGTTGCTGAGATGTGGCACAAGAATCGAAAGAGCAGCCTTGATCCAGCTCATGCGAAGCGTGTCTGGTCTCGGATGGAACGGGACGTGTTTCCGGTATTGGGCGAAAGGATGATGCACGAGATCACCCCCCCTGAAGTTTTAGGCGTGATCCGCAATATTGAAGAACGGGGGGCTCTGGATATCAGTCGGCGTGCGAAGCAGAGCATTGGCCAAGTTTTCCAGTTCGCCATCGCGAGTGGGCTTTGCGATGCGGACCCCACGGCTCATCTTCGCGGCGCTCTGAAGCCGCGACCTCGCGTAAAGCATATGGCCAAACTGCCGCTCGCTCTGTTGCCAGAGCTCATAAACAAGCTGGATCAATACAATGAAGAAGGGGAGCGACGCTCCGAGATTACTCGCGCAGCGCTCACCTTCGCGCTTCTGACATGGGTCAGAACGAAGGAACTTCGTTTTGCCAAGAAGCACGAGTTCGAGGATCTAGAAGGAAACTCTCCGCTTTGGCGCATCGGGCCTGATCGAATGAAGATGCACCGTGAGCATATCGTACCATTGTCAATGCAAGCCGCTTCGCTCGCCAAGGACATGATCGCATGTTCTCAAAGTGACTATGTCTTTCCCGGCCAGAAGCGTGGAGTGCCGCTATCCGAAAACACCATGATCTATGGTTTGTATCGTCTGGGCTATCACGGTCGGCAGACTGTTCATGGCTTCAGAGGTCTTGCGAGCACATGGGCCAATGAACAGCTTGTCGAAGTCGGCCAACCGCCAATGTGGATCCGAAAGTACCATGAAGACTGGGTCGAGCTTCAACTGGCTCATAGCGAGGAGAACGAAGTTCGCGGGGCCTATAATGCCGCAGAGTATCTGGCGCCCCGTCGCGCGATGCTTCAAGATTGGGCGAACTTCCTCGATGCGATGCGCGGAAAAACAGGCAATGTTGCGATCTTGAGAGCTGCGTGATTTAGCGTGCTATGCCGGGACTTGGCCCAGCCACTCAACTCGAAGGCGGTCAAAGCCCACAACGACACCCTCGGCGGTGACCTCGAAACCGAAGTCATCGTTCGATGGTTCGTAGCCTTCCAGAACCCAGTGGTCGCCTGCATCTGTCACGATAGCTGCCCCACGCGGGAGATGCTCGAGCCGTCCGCTGATCCTTTTCCGATTCGTGTTCATAGTGCTCCGTATGCCATCCATCTTTGGATAACGCTCCTCACATATCCCGGCGTTTCCCGATTTCTTGGAATTCCACCAGCACGGGATACCGCGCCGGGTCCCGCATTGTAGGCCGCCAATGCGAGATGGATCGCACCAAACCGGTCGAGCATCTGCCTTAGATATCGCGCGCCACCGTCGATATTCTGAGCTGGGTCGTGCCGATTGGTTACGCCGAGTTCTCGTGCGGTTGCAGGCATAAGTTGCGCAAGTCCGGCAGCACCAGCCGGACTGATCGCCATTGGATTAAACCGGGATTCTTGCCAGACCAATGCTTGGAGCAAGCGAGGCGGCAATCGATACCTTGCTTCAGCTTGGCGGATGAGGGGTTCGTAGAGCGTCTCCTTGAAACTTCGGTTGGCGGCCGATGGGTACCCTCCTTCGGTCCCAATGACCGCCAATGAAGGGCCATACGTGACTTCTTGGTCTGCCGGTTTTTCAACCTTGCTCAGTCGATGATCAAAGACCCGGAACTCCTGCGCCTGAGCAATAGCGGGGATCGCAATTGCAAGCCCGCAACACACGCCAGTTAACCATTTTCGTCTCATCACGCTCTCTCCTAGCTTGCCTGGATGTGCGATAGAACATAAATAGAACATTGGGGTGTAGGAAAGCGCCGTGCGCGTCCGGGAAGAGGAGAGGGGACAGTCGGCAGGGGCAGTTGTGAGGCGATGGAGCCAGTATGTCCGTTTCAAACTCAACCCTTTCCCGACCTTCGCTTGAGGAAACCGCTCGCAAGCTCTGCGAAAGCCGCGGCGGCAAGTGGTCAGGCACCAAAGGCATGGCCCGTTGTCCTGCGCATGACGATCGCACGCCTTCGCTCGGTGTCACGCTTGGCCGGAAAGCCATTCTCCTGCATTGCTTCGCCGGCTGTGATCAGGACAGCGTGCTCGCTGCCCTCGCTCGAGAAGGGATCGAGACCTCTGCGCTATTCTCAGGGTCCTCCGACGAGTTTCCGATCCAGCCGCGCTATTCTACAAAGCCATCGGCTGCAGCACTCCGCATCTGGCGCGATGCTCGACCGTTGCACCGAAGTCCTGCCAAGGCCTACCTCGAAGGGCGCGGCATCCTCGCCACGTCCCATGCGCTGAAATTTCATCCGCGCACGCCGCTTGGACCGAAGGGTCGCGCACGCTTCCTGCCAGCGATGATCGCTGCGGTCAGCCTCGACGAGGGGCCGATTGCCGTTCACCGGACTTTCCTCTCGCATTCCGGCCGTACCCAGGCATCGTTTGCCAAGCCGAAACGCGCACTGGGGTCACTTGGCGAGGCGGCAGTACGTCTGTTCGCACCCGCCGAGGGAAGGCTCGGTCTCGCCGAAGGCATAGAGAGCGCTATGTCGGCCTATGCGCTCACCGGTATCCCGACATGGGCAACGCTGGGCAATGAACGCTTCGGCCTGGTTGCCATCCCAGAGAGCGTGAGCGAGCTCCATCTCTTCGTCGATCACGATGCGGGCGGCGAGCTTGCGGCCGAGCGAGGGCGCGATGCCTATCTCCGTGAAGGGCGAGACATCCAGATCCGACGGCCCAATTCACGCGGGACCGACTGGAACGACGAACTCCAGTCATGGCTTCACCGCAAGGCGTGTCGATAAGAGGAGAGAGAGCTTCTCGAATTCCTGACCCGGCAGAGGGCGCATGTCCCGATGCCTCAATCAGGAGGACGACAAGCCATGTTTCAGTCAGACTTTTTCCCAGACCGCGAGACATCGAGCACAATTCCGCTCGCTTTCGCAATCGGTGAACACATTGCCCGGCGACTTGCGGATGGATGCCACCTTACGCGATCCAACATTGCCGGGTTATTCGCCGCTCAAACCGGCGTGCAGGACTGGGGCAGTGCGTGGACCATCGACGATTACAACAACGCGGTCGAGATTGGAGCCTTGCTATGGCTTCGCGAGTTCTCACGGACCGACCTCGAGACAGGTTTCCACGAGGCTGCAGCACGGTTCGATTGGCTCGATGCAGCCTTACCTCCTCGCCACGTGCGCAGCGAGAGCCAGGTCGAATTACAGCAATTCTCGACGCCGCCGATCCTTGGATGGCTGATGGCCAAGGCCGCGTCCCTTGGCACGCGCGATCACATTCTCGAACCGTCAGCCGGGAATGGCGCGCTTGCGCTTTGGGGCGACGTTCGAGGGTGCTCGCTGACGCTCAACGAAATCGATCCCGCGCGCCGCGATGCGCTGGCGCATATCTTCCCTCGTGCCAGACTATCCGCTCATGATGGCGAATTAATCGCCGAACTCGCCAATAGCCCCAGTCCCAGCCTCAACCCCAGCGTCATCTTGATGAACCCTCCGTTCGCCCGAAGCCGCGAGCGGGGCGGCGATGGCCGTACGGCAATGCGCCATTTGCGCAGTGCGCTTCGGATTTGCGCGGTAGGAGGTCGCCTCGTAGCCATTCTCCCGGACAGCTTTGATGCCGTGGCTTTTGTCGAAGACCAGGAACAGGCTTCGCTGCTGCTCAACGTCCGGTTGTCGGGCGCATTCTCACGAAGCGGAACCGGGATCGCGGTCAGAATGGTCGTCATCGACAAGGAGCCTCTTCAGGACGCTTCCACGATCACGGGGGAGTTCGCAGACCTCACTGAACTGAATTCCTGCCTGGCGCATTTGCCCAATCGTGCGCCCTTGCAGGCCAAGATCCATCGCCTTCCGGTACGTTCGGTTGCGACATCGGTGAAGGGCGGCGCCGCGCGCAAGCCGGTCGCTCCTTTCGAGACCAAAGCCGCCCACGAAAGCGCTAAAGTCGCGCTCGACTATCAAGCCCTGGAAGAGCCTGCACCCGTTCCAGAGCAGGCGGGTATCTACCTGCCTTACCGACCGAGCCGCGTCATCATGCAGGATGCTGCCGTTCACCCGACACCGCTCGTAGAATCGGTTGCGATGGGCTCGGTCGCGGCACCGGTGCCGAAAGCGCGCCCCTTGCTTCCCGCAAACTGGCAGGAGGGCAAACTGCTCTCTGCCGCTCAGTGCGAAACATTGATCTACGCTTGCGAGGCATTCGCCCGCGACCTTCCGGGGCAATTCCGTCCCACTCAACATGGGACGACGGTCGAACTTGCAGGAGACGGTTATTCCTATCGCCAGGGGTTCTTCCTCGGCGACGGTACGGGTGCGGGCAAGGGTCGCCAAATTGCAGCCGTCATGATGGACCGCTGGCTCTCGGGCGAACGCCGTCACATCTGGATCACCAAAAACGAGGCACTGCTCGAAGATGCGCGCCGCGACTGGGAAGCGCTTGGCGGGCTTCCGCTCGATATCCAGCCGCTCTCCCGTTGGAAGCTCGGAAGTCCGGTGACGATGGCCGAGGGTATCCTGTTCGTAACCTATCCAACGCTTCGCTCGGGACGCGCCGAGGACACGAGGCTTGCTCAGATCCTCGCCTGGGCCGCCGAACAATTCGAGGGCGTGATTGCCTTCGACGAAGCGCATGCCATGGCGAACGCACTCGGCTCTTCCTCCACCCGCGGCAAAGTCAAAGGCTCAGAGCAAGGGATGGCGGGGCTCAGGCTGCAAAACCACCTGCCGCGAGCACGTGTTTTGTACGCGTCCGCTACCGGCGCATCGGACATTGCCAATCTCGGCTACACAGCCCGCCTTGGGCTGTGGGGGCCAGAAACTGCGTTTCCAACGCATGAGGCATTCATGACCGAAATCCGCGCCGGCGGCGTGGCAGCGATGGAACTTGTCGCCCGCGATCTCAAGGCACAGGGGCTCTACCTTGCACGCGCACTGTCCTTTGCCGGGGTCGAATACGAGATCCTCGAACATCAGCTCACAGAAGCGCAGGTGCGGATCTACGATGCATACGCCGATGCCTGGGCGATCATCCACCACAACCTCGACGAAGCGCTCGAAGCGACCCGCGTAGTCGACGAAGACAGCGGCGATACACTCAATCGCAACGCAAAGGCTGCGGCGCTCTCGATGTTCGAAGGCACCAAGCAGCGCTTCTTTGCGCAGCTTCTGCTCTCGATGAAACTGCCGAGCCTGATCCCCGCCATGGAAGCGTCGCTTGGCGAGGACAATTCGGTTGTCGTGCAGTTGGTTTCGACCGCTGAGGCCATGCTCGACCGGCGCCTGGCCGATCTCTCGAACGAGGAGCGAGAAGCGCTCGATATCGATCTCTCTCCGCGCGAGTACGTCATCGACTATCTGGCGAAGAGCTTTCCGGTTCGACTGATGCAGGTCTTCACTGACGAGGAGGGCAATCTGCGTTCTGAAACGATGAGCGACGAGCACGGCAATCCCGTTCTTTGCTCGCGTGCCATCGCCGCGCGCGACGCGCTGATCGAACAGCTTTGCGCCCTCCCGCCAATCGCCACTGCACTCGATGCAATCATCGAGCACTTCGGGACCGAGGCTGTGGCCGAGGTCACGGGCCGCACGCGCAGGTTGGTTTTGGGTCGCGACGGTCAGCAGCGGCTTGAACGTCGAAGCGCAAGCGCCAACGTCGCTGAAGCACAATGCTTCATGGACGGAACCAAACGGATTCTGGTTTTCTCGGACGCTGGGGGTACGGGACGTTCCTACCATGCCGACCTTGATGCCCAGAACCAGCAGCGCCGCGTCCATTTCCTCCTCGAACCGGGCTGGCGCGCGGACAATGCGATCCAGGGTCTTGGCCGGACCAACCGCACCAACCAGGCTTCTGCGCCGCTGTTCCGCCCGGTCACGACCGATGTGAAGGGCGAACGCCGCTTCATCTCGACCATCGCGCGAAGGCTCGACGCATTGGGCGCTCTTACACGCGGCCAGCGTCAGACAGGGGGACAGAACCTGTTCGACCCTGCCGACAATCTCGAGAGCGATTATGCGAAAGACGCGCTCTCGCGCTGGTTCCACCTGCTTTACGATGGAAAACTCGAGGCGGCCCGTTTCGGGGACTTCGTCGAGCGAACAGGCCTAAAGCTCGAGAACCCCGATGGCGGCCTGAGCGATAACCTTCCCTCCATCCAACGCTGGCTCAACCGCATACTTGCGCTTCCGATCGCACTGCAGAACGGCATCTTCGAGGAATATCTCGGACTTGTTGAAGCGCGGATCGAGGCCGCACGCGAGGCTGGCACGCTCGACCTGGGGCTGGAAACGGTCCGGGTCGATAGTTTTGCGGTGCTGTCTGATGAAGTTCTTCGCACCGATCCTGTTTCGGGGGCCCAAACCCGCCTCCTCTCGCTCGAAGTGAAACGCCGATTGCGTCCGCTGCGCTTCAAACGTCTCGTGAGGATGCACGAGATCGGATCACTCCAGGCTATTCCCCTGCGCAATGCGCGCTCGGGCAAGGTGGCCCTGTCAGTTCCGGCGCGCCGCCTCATTGCCGATGATGGCGCGGTGATCGAACGCCGTTGCCTTCTTCGCCCGCTTAAATCCGCCAACTGGACGCTCGATGCGCTCGGTGAAAGCTTGTGGGAAGAGGTCGGCGTAACCGAGTTCTCCAAGCTCTGGACACAAGAAGAAAGCGCCGCAGCTGCCTCGCCGGTGACCGAAAGAGTGCATCTGGCCGCGGGGCTATTGCTCCCGGTTTGGAAGCGGCTGCCTGGAGACCATGTTCGCGTCACCCGCCTTGCCGCCGAGGACGGGAGCTCGATTATCGGGCGCGAAGCGCTCGATATCGACCTTGCCAAGATTGCCGAGACGTTCGGCTTGAGGGGTATGTCCGGCCCCGATCCGGCTGAGCTCGGAAGACTGGTCCTGGCAAGCGGGACGCCCCAGCCGCTTACCAGTCATGACGCGCTGACCATCAAGCGCTCACTGGTCGGCGGCGAGCAACGCCTCGAACTCACCGGGTATGCGCCTGAGCGGCTCGACTGGTACAAGGCCAAGGGCTGCTTCACTGAGATCATTCGTTACCGCACACGCCTTTTCGTCCCCGTGTCGAAGGCATCCTCTATTCTCCCGGCCATTGCAGCCTGACGGGCAAATCCACGACCAAGCCTGAGAGAGGGGAGGGAGCCGGTGGCTTGTCGGGCCATGCATCTTCGCGTGGCTTTCCAATCCATCAGGAGACAATCCATGATCCAGTCTATTCCTTTGAAAAAGCTCGTCCCAAGCCCGCGGAATGTTCGCAAGTCGAGCGACGTACTTGCCGACCTGCAGCTGCGGGCGGACATTGCCGCCCGCGGACTCTTGCAGAACCTCGTCGTGCGAAAAGCAAAGCGCGGCAAGTTCGAAGTCGAGGCCGGTGGTCGCCGTCTGGCTCAGCTCCAGGCGCTGGCCGAGGAGGGCTCTCTTCCCAAGAATCACGAAGTCACTTGTCTCGTCATCGAAGGCGAGGAAAGCGAAGTACGCGAAGCAAGCCTCGCCGAGAACTTCCAGCGCCTCGCAATGAACCCGGCCGACGAGGCACAGGCTTTTGCTGCGATCATCGAGGCGGGAGCCAGTACCGAAGACGTTGCCCGCCGGTTCGGTCTCACGGCCCGCTTTGTCGAGGGTCGTCTGCGTCTGGCAGGCCTCGCACCTTGTGTCTTTGAAGCGCTCGCCGAAGGCGCAATCACGCTCGACATGGCCAAGGCCTATGGGGCAATCTCAGACATCGATCGTCAGGCGCACGTCTTTGCCGAACTGAAGGATGCCTGGTACCAGGTCACGCCAGACACAATCCGGCGCATGGTGCTTGATGCCACTGTTCGTGGCTCCGATCCGCGCGCGGTTCTGGTCGGGCGCGATGCCTACCTTGCTGCAGGCGGCCGGATCGAACGCGAACTGTTCGACGACGAAGCCAGCGAGAGCTGGATCGATGTCGCGCTTCTCGAAGACCTTGCCCAGAAAGCGATGGATGATGCTGCGAAGAAGGTCGCGGAAGAACACGGTCTTGCCTGGGTGCGACCCACGCTTGGCAACTATGTCAGCCACGATCTCATCGAGGGCCTCAATCGGCTCCCATGCGAACCGGCTCCGCTAACCGAAGACGAGGCTCGTGAGCTCAGCGACCTTGAAGCCGACTACGATCGGACGGCCGCCATCCTTGAGGATGAGGACAGCGACGAAAGCGAGATCGCCAAGGCGGAAGAGGAACTGGTCTCGATCGACCGCGCGATGCGCGATCTCAACGATCGTCCGCCGGTGCTTGCCGACGAGCTGAAGTCGGAGGCTGGAGCGTTCCTCGTGCTCTCTCGCAATGGCGAACCGGCATTGGTGCCGCAATTCTACACCGAAGTTGAAGTCGTCAACGCTGACGACGGAGCAGTCGAACCGGTGGATGCTGGCGCTGATACCAAGCGCAAGAGCGGTGCGCTTTCGCAGCGACTGCTCGACGAGCTCGCGATGCAGCGCCGCGATATCCTGGCGATCCACTTGGCCAATGATCCTGCGCTTGCGCTCGACTTCATGGTCTTCACGCTCGCCGATGCCGATGGGCATGACTGGCGCGCGAAGAAGGCATCGACGCTGGTCGGCTCGGTAGCATCGGGACCGGTGGTCGGCTTCGAGGCGAAGGACGCCCCAGCAAGCGCTGCGCTCGCCGAATTTGTCGCTTCGCTCGACGAAAGCTGGCGCGCCGGCGAGACCGATGTCGAACGGTTCGAACGCTTCCGCGCATTGAGCGATGAAGCACGTTCGGCCTGGCTCGGTCATGTCGTATCCCGCACGCTGGTCGCGAGCCTTGCGTGTGAAGGCGATCGCTCGGCGCCGCTGCATGAAATCCTCGGGTCGCTGCTCGAGATCGAGACCGCGCACTGGTGGCGGCCGACGGCGGCGAACTTATTCGATCGTGTGGCCAAGGCGCGTACACTCGAAGCGCTCGATGCAGCAGGCGGCCCCGAACTCGTCAGTCGCTATGCAGGTTCGAAGAAAGCAGAGTTGGCGAGCGCAGCCGAGCGCATCTTCTCCGGCAATTTCATCGGCGAGGCGGATGTGAAAACGCGAGCGGGAGCGTGGGTGCCCGAGATCATGCGCTTCGGTCCGCCTGAGGAGCCGGTCGAGGATGAAACAGTGGACCCGGCCGAGGACGAGACCGCGAACGAAATTGCCGAGCCGGCTGCCTGACCCCTCCTGACAGGTCCAGGTTACTCGGCGGGCGGTCCGTCCCTCTCGGGACGGGCCGCCTTTTTCATGTCCAGGTCTGGGCCGATTGCAGAATGTCTGCTCATCAGCATTTGAATGTGTGAAGCAGACGTTCTGCTTACGACCCAATACCGGACCTGATGCGCGATTGAGAAACGCTTCGTCTTGGCTCAGCCTTTGACGTAAGCCCCCGAATGCTGCGAACAGACGCTCCCGCGCCTATTCCTGCACTTCCGGGCTGGTTGCCACCTTTCTGGATCGTAGGTTTGCGATCATATTCGCAAAACTCTGGCGCGCGCGGCGAATGTCAGACGTTGCTGAATACGCAGCCGGGATTACCAACAAGGTGAGGAGCGTGGATGTCGTCAGACCACCGATGATGATGTAGCCCATTGCGTTACGCCATTCGGCCGCGTCGGATTGCGCGAGCGCGACCGGCATCATTCCGAAAACAGCCGCGAGCGCTGTCATCAAAACCGGTCGGAGTCGCTCCGGCGCTGCTTTGCGCATGGCACTAGCCGCGTCCATCCCCGCCTCACGATACTGGTTGGCCAAGTCAACCAGCAGGATGCCGTTTTTCATGACGATCCCCATCAGGGCGATAAGTCCGATCTGGGCAAACAGGCTCATTTCCTGTCCCGCCGCCCACATCAGGAAGTAGGCGCCGGAGAAAGACAGGGGCGCAGTCAACATGATGATGATCGGCTGGCCAAAGCTGTTGAATTGGCTCGCGAGCACAATATAGAGCGCGACGATTGCGAGTAGAAAGGCGAACGCAATTGCCTCTCCGGTCTCTGCCAGACGGCGTGCGGTCCCCTCCATTTGGGTTGAAAGCTCGGTCGGGGGTGGGTTCGCCGCGATCAGCTCTTCAACCTCGGCCACCGCCACACTAAGTGCGACACCGGGCGCAGTATCCGCGAGGACAGAAACCTGTCTTGAGCGATTGATACGCTCGATCTCGGCGGCGCTGAATGCGACGTCAACTTCAGCGATCGCCGCAAGGTCCACAAGTGTCCCTTGCCCTGTCCTGAGCGGAAGCGTCTCTATATCGGCGAGACTTTGTCTTGAACCCTCGTCGAGCCGTACGCGGACATCATATCGCCTGCCATCGGACTCGAAAGTGCCCGCCTCACTTCCGCCAATTAGCGTTCGGCTCGATGCTGCCAAGCTCTGTGCCGTAATGCCGAGGTCGGCTGCGCGATCACGGTCGAGCTTAACCTGTAGCTCGGGGCGTCCCCCTTGGTAGGTTGTGCGAACGTCGACAAAATCCGGACGCGCTGCCAATTCGCCCTCAAGCCATTGAGCGTAATCGTTGATCGCATTCGTATCTGACCCGGTGACGATCAGTTCGATGGCGGTTTGTCCGACACCGGCCCCCGATACCCAGGGCACCTCAGAGACCGAGGAGTCTTGGACCTGAGCGTCACTTTCGGCGAGAACTTCGCGCGCGAATGACATTACATCGTCTTGAGAATCCTCTCGCGATCGTTTCGGTGTCAGGCCAACATAGACGTCCAATTCGTTGATCTTCGGGTTGGTCCCGCCTCCTGCGCTTATGAACACAAGTTCGACTTCGGGATTTGTCCGCAAGGCTGCATCGACGCGCTGAGCGGCATCCTTGGCCCCGGCGATGCCCGTTCCGAGCTCAAGTTCCACAGTGGCCAGAAATTCTGAACGGTCCGTCGTCGACATGAAGGTGCTGGGAACGAGCGCTGCAAAGAACCCGCCCACGAAGACGCTGGCCAGCGCCCCTCCAAGAACAAGATATCGATGCCGTATGGCCCAAGCCACCAGCCCGACATAACGTTCGCGCATGCCAACATGAAATCGTTCAACGCGAGAAAGCCACCCGTCCTCGGGTTGCTCCGGTCGAAGCAGCCGGGCGGAAAGCGCAGGTGTAAGGGTGAATGCAACCAGCATTGATACGCTCACCGAGAAGACGATGGCGAGACCATACTGAAAGAAGAACCGGCCAACGATCCCCTCCATGAAGGCAATCGGAACAAAGACCGCCAATGTAGCGAAGGTTCCAGCCAATACGGCGAGCGCAACGCGCTTGGTCGCAGCATGGGCAGCTTCGGTCCTGTCGGCCCCTTCGTCGACGTCGTTCTGGACAGCCTCAACCACGACAATGGCATCATCGACCAGCAACCCAATAGCGACCGTCAGGGCAAGCAAGGTAACCATGTTGATGGTGAAGTCGAATGCAGCGAAGGCGGCAAACGTCGCGACGATCGAGGTCGGTATGGCGAGCAGCACGATAATTGTCGCTCGCCAGCTCAGCAGGAATAAAAAGGTCACAGCGACGACGAGCAGCACGGCGATGAAGAGATCAAATAGGACGTCACCGATCGCCTGTTCGATAAAACGCGATGTATCCCGTGAGATGACGAAGTTTACGCGCTCAGGCGCTGATGCCTGAACAGTTTCGATCTCTGCCCGGATTTGCTCAGCGACCGCGACCGTGTTTTCACCGCTTTGCTTGCGCACTTCGAGCACTACGCCTGGAACACCGTCCAGCTGGGCATAAGTCGTCTCGTCCTCGACCGAATCTTCCACCCGCCCAACATCTCCGATGCGCACCGTCTGGCCATTTGGCCGATAGACGATGGGAATAGCGGTGAACTCCGACGCCGTAGCTGCTTCAGCCATTGTGCGAATACCGAACTGGCGGGTCCGACCGTCTGTCACCAACTGCCCGCCGGGTAATTCGGCGTTTTCGCGCTGTAGGGCGGCCAGGACGTCATCGGCCGTCACACCGCGGGCGCGCATTGCGGATGGGTCGAGCCAGATGCGCATCTCTCGCTCGCGCCCTCCTACCAGCTCAACCGAGCCGACGCCCGGGACGCGCTGTAGCCGCTCCGTCACCACTTCGTCGGCAAACGCCGTAAGTTCGCTAATCGGCATGTCGCCAGAGAGCAGGATCGAGAGGATCGGAGCTGCATCCGGATCCACCTTTTCGATCACCGGGGGTTCGGCATCCACAGGCAGGTCGGCACCCAATCGGGACATTTTGTCCCGCACCTCTTGCGCCTTGAGATCGGCATCCTCTTCAAGCTCGAACTCGAGATTGACGATGCTGACGCCTTCAGCACTGATCGAACGCATTTGGCGAAGCCCGGCGATCGTATTGAGCTGCTCCTCAATGATGTCGGTGACCTCGGTCTCGACCGTTCCAGGGGAAGCGCCGGGCAGTGCGGTCGTGACCGAAACATATGGAAATTCGACTTCAGGAAAGAGGTCCACTCCAAGCCGGTTGAACGAGACGATACCCAGGACAACCAGCGATGCGATGAGCATAGCAGCAAAGACCGGCCTGCGGATCGATACGTCAGCAAGCCACATGCTAGTCTCGCCGCGGCTGTGATTGCACGGCCACTGTTTCGCCGTCAAGCAGAGTGGCGGGCGGATCGAGAACAACCTGCTCGCCATCACTCAGTCCAGAACGGATAAGAACGCGGTCTAGATCGATGCTCTCGAATGTGACGTCGCGACGCCGGACTTTGCCATCTTCAACCACAAACACGTTGGCAGTGGCGCTGTCTCCCACGACCGCCGTTCTTGGCAGAACAATGGCAAGAGCGGGTGGCACCGAAATTTCGGCTCGCACTCCCAGGCCGGAGCTAATTCTGTAGTTCGGATTGGCAATAGGCAGACGCAGCTCGACCATTCGTGTCTGCGGATCGACACGATCGTTGATAATATAGACGGTGCTATCGAAGGGCTCATCAAAGCCCTCGATAAAGACGCGTGCAGGCATATTGCGACGGAATGCGTCGACGTGCTCCTGGGGCGCGTTCACGATCGCCGCAACGATGCCGAGCTCCTGAAGCTGAAGCGCAGCAGACTGCCCACCCATCGAGAATCGGTTATTGAGATAGACCCCTTCGTCCACCAAACGGGCGGTAACGACGCCATCATAAGGCGCGCGCGTAATCGTATCCTCCAATGCCTGCCTTGCGGTGCCTAGCGCAGCTTGCGCTTGCGACCTTTGAGCCCGCGCAACCGCCAGCTCGGTCTCGACGGCATCGACCTGCGCCTTCGAAACGAAACCTTTGGGCGCCAGAGCCATAACCCGTTCGTAGCGTCGTTCAGCCTCGATGGTCCGCGCATTGGCAAGATCGACAGCTGCCTGTGCCTCAGCGACGCGACGCTGATAGTCGGCTTGCCGCACGCGGAAAAGCGGGTCTCCTCGTGAGACGCGGTCTCCGACCTTCACGAATATGCGTTCCACCGGGCCTTCTACCAGGGCTCCGATGGCACTGCTTTGTTTCGCAGCGATCGTGCCGAATGCTTTCACCGGCTCGGCGATCGGCTCATAGCTGACGCTGATCGTTTGGACCGTTCGCGGACCTTCTTGGTTCGCCTGGGCTGCGTCAGCGTCAGGTTTTTCGGTTGAGCACGCGTGCAGGGCGATCGGTATAACGACTAGAAAGAAAAGAGAGAGCCTTCTCAGCATGCATAGGCACCCCTGCCGCTGGCGACCAACTTATCGTCGGGTCCCGTAATTTGGGTGTCCGCAACCGAGATCTGCCGCCCGATCTTGACGACCGTTGCGCTGGCGAGAAGGGGACCCTGCGTCGCAGGGCGGTGATAGTCCACCCTCAGATCTACGGTCGCCTTGGCCTTGTGCCCCATAGCAAGCAGCACATAAAGGCCACTCAGATCGATCAAAGAAGCGAGCACGCCGCCGTGAGCGGAGCCGATCACCGGATTGGAAACGATCTCATCACGCCACGGCATTTCGAGTTGGAGTTTCCCCGGCTCAAAGTGTTTGACAGTCAAGCCGAGCCATTGATGAAACGGCGCAATAGCGAGCATGTGTTCCGGTCGATCTCGATCGATCATTGATGTCGCGTCGTTCACGATCCGGCCTCCGTGCTCTGATGGTGGCGCTTGAGGAACTTTAGGATTGTTGCGGAAAATACATCGTTCGAATCTCCGACGACCATATGTGTCGCGTCCGCAATGTCGGTGTATTCGGCATGCGGCGCCAGTCCACGCAGATGGGCAACCGCCTCTTCAGAAACGAGATCGCTCGCCCCCCCGCGAATGAGGTGCAGCGGAAGCCTTAGGCTGGCAGCGGCCTGGCTCAGCTTCTCGAACTGCTGTTCGTGCCGCTCAGGATCGAGCCGGTTCGATCCCATTATATTGCGGATGAAGCGCGGGTCCCAATGCCAGTAGAAGCGTCCATCGTCTGATTTGCGCAGATAATGACGCAGATTTCCTCCCGCGCTCCGCTTGCGCCGGTGTGGCACATAGCGTGCAATCACATCGGCCGCTTCCTGGGGTGACGCAAAGCCAGTCTCGACATGCTGATCCATGAAGCCGACCACGCGCATGACGCCGCTCTGCTCCATGCGAGGGGCAATATCTACCAAGGTCAGGGAAGCGAAACTGCCGGGCGCAAGCTCACCTTCAGCGATCATCCCGGCGAGCCCGCCCAGCGAGGCACCGACCACTGCTGGCTTGCTATCCAAACATGCTGCAATCGCAACGAGGTCTGAGGCGAAATCTGCCAGTTCGTAGGCACCGTCGGCAGACCATGCGCTTTCACCATGGCCGCGCATGTCAATTGCGATAACGCAGAAGCCGGCTTCGCCCAGATCGTGAGTGACACGTTTCCATGCTCGCCGGGTCTGACCCCCGCCGTGAGCGAGGAGGACTGGCATGCCTTTCTCATCGCCGAGCATCTCTGCAGCGAGCTTTAACCCTCCAGCTCCTTCTATCGTGATTTGATCGCACTTCATATGTGTGCCAGTATATTGTAATTCACTTTACAGTAAATAGGTTTAATTAGACTCGGGTTTTGATAAGGGAAGGCATGTCAACGCAGATCGAACAAGATGCCGACGCAGCGGCAGCGAGCTTCCTGAACGATACGGATCGTGTCGTGTTTTTGATGGAAGAGGTGACGAGACGCCTGCGAAAAACGTTTGACGCTTCGGTAGAGCAGTTCGGTCTCACCCGCACACAGTGGCGAGCGCTTGCCTATCTTTATCGGACCCCTGGAATGACGCAGACCGAACTCGCCAGAAAGCTGGAACTTGAACGCGCGGGCGTGGGTCAAGCGATCGATAAGCTCGAAGACCTTGGCCTCGTCGAAAGGCGCAGCGCCAAAGATGATCGACGCGTTTGGAAAATTCATTTGCTCCCAGCTGCGATCGATCTTCTGCCTCAATTACGGAAGGAGGCTGATGCGGTCTATGACCAGTTACTCAAGGGCATTCCGGCCCAAGACATTCGTATTTTGCAAAGGGTCATCGACACCATGCAAGCCAATTTGGCAGTCGACTGATTAGATCAAAGCGAAGTCCGCTTTCAGTAGCGGACGCCAGCCCTACCAAGGCTGGCGCCCATTAGCAGTCAGATCTCCGTCTTCTCGGCGAGTGTAAGAGCGTCCCCTATATCGACACCTAAATATCGTACCGTGTTCTCGATCTTGGAATGACCGAGCAATATCTGGATTGCACGTATGTTGCCTGTGGCTTTGTAGATGATCGAAGCCTTCGTTCTACGCAGCGAGTGGGTGCCGTACTCTTCGGGTCGTAGGCCAATCGCCTCAGCCCACTCATCGACAAGCCGAGCGTATTGTCGGGTGCTCAAATGACGGGTGTGATCAACTCGGCTCGGGAAGACGAAGTCCTCGACGTCACCTCCTCTGAGTTCCAGCCAGGCAAACAGACTCGCGCGCGCGTCTGCCGCTATCTCGAACTGAACGGGGCGTCCTGTCTTGCGCTGCGTGATGGTTGCACGCGTCCTGATTTCTGGACCGCTAACCAGATCGCCGATCTTCAGCTCGACAAGATCACAGCCTCTCAGCTTGCTATCGATCGCCAAGTCGAACATCGCCCGGTCTCTGATGCGCTCTTCGCGATCTAGGAAAAAGCGGATCGCCCAAATCTGTTTCTGATTGAAAGGGCGCTTGGGACCGATCTTCGCGCCAAAGTTCCATGGCACGCGGTTCTGCGCCGCCGGATCGAACTGTGAATAGGTCATTGTTGTTCTCCTTGGCCGGAATGGCCGTAGAGAATGTCCGCTTTCAGGACCTAAGATCTTGGATGGCTACGTCTTGGACTGGGGCGCAAAGCCGACATCGAAGCTAAGAGGAGAGTGAGCTTCCTGATTCCTGAACCCGGACACGTCCGTTCCGGTGATCAGGAGACGATCGATGACCAAGTCCCGCCGCACCGCTTCAGTTTCTCCAGCCGGACGCATCACTGCCGCCATCATTGAAAAGCTCGAAGAGGGCACCAAGCCCTGGGTCAAGCCGTGGCGTGGCTTGCCGGTTTCGCGCCCCTTGCGTTGCTGCGGGACGCCCTATCGCGGCATGAACACCTTTTGGTTGTGTATGGTGGCCGATGCCTGCGGATACACCTCTCCCTACTGGATGACATACCGCCAGAGTCAGAAGCTCGGTGGTCAGGTCCGCAAAGGCGAGAAGTCGACCATCGCGATCTTCTACAAGAGCTACACAAAGGAAGTTGAAACCGCTGACGGCGGGCAGGACACGGAGAACCGTCGCGTGCTGAAGGCCTATTCGGTATTCAACGCCGACCAGTGCGATGGCCTTTCCGAATTCTACCATCCCAAGCCTCTGGTTGCCGCGCTTGAGCCCGAAGGCCGCGAAGAGCGGCTCGATGCCTTCTTCGCCCGGATCGAGGCAAACCTGCGGCATCACGGCGCGCAAGCATACTACGAGCCGCTGCGCGACCGCGTCACCATGCCGCCTGTTGAACTCTTCGAAGCCTATGACCACTACTATGCGACACTCGCGCATGAGCTGTCGCACTGGACGGGGCATTCCTCGCGGCTCGATCGCGATCTCAAGAACCGCTTCGGTAGCGATGCCTATGCCGCTGAAGAACTGATCGCCGAGCTATCGTCTGCCATTCTTGGCGCTGAACTGGGCCTTCCGGTCACCCACCTCGACCATCATGCGAGCTATATCGCGTCTTGGCTCAAGATCCTCAAATCGGACGAGCGCGCGATCCTGACCGCGGCAGCAAAGGCCGAGGAGGCAGCCACCTTGCTGCTCGAACTGGGTGAATTCCAATCAACTGAAGGCGAGACCGACGTCGATTTGGCTAGTGCAGCCTAAGGAGCGGTGAGATGGGACGTTCCGTCAGCTATCCGACCGGCTCATTGGTAGCCTTTCGCCTGCTCGATGACGGCGAAGACGACGATGCGGACTGGGTCTATGAGTGCCTCGTCGACGAGATCATCGATACCACAAAGGCAGCCTTTCCATCCTTCGAGACCTTCGATGGATGGCGCGGTCGCGAGGACCGTATCCTTCTGCGCAACGCCTTCGCCGATTGCGGGATATCGACCTATTGCGGGCTTGCCGCGATCTGGCTCGCCCCTCGCGATGATGCTCGCTTTTGGGAAGCTGACTTCTCTCACCCGCGCGCGGCCCGTGCGCGCCACTGGATCGCCCAAGTGGCGCCACGTTTCGAACGAATGTTCGGCGAACTCAGAATGGTCGGGCGTTTTTCGAACGGAGAGGTGGTCTTCGAACGTCAGAAATCTTGCATTTGAGGGATAAGAGTGTATATCTTGCATATGAAAGGATGGGCTATGGCGACGAAGCCACTCGAATTGCAGCCCGATGATGGCAAGGTGCTCACCTCTGCTATCGCCCGCATCGCCGAGTTCTGGGGCCTCACCAACCCCAAACTTGGTGCAATCCTGGGCGTATCAGAATCGACCGCCTCGCGCCTGCGCTCGGGCAAGGCACAGCTCGACCCTGCATCGAAGTCATTCGAAGCCGCTCAGTTCCTCCTGCGACTGTTCCGTTCGCTCGACGCTCTGCTCGGAAGCGATGACATGTCTGCGCGCGCGTGGCTGACGACCGCCAATCTCGATCTCGATGCGCGCCCGATCGATCTCGTCGACAGCTTCAAGGGTCTCATCACCGTTTGCGACTATGT
Organism: Erythrobacter sp. SCSIO 43205; assembly: GCF_019904235.1. NCBI lineage: Bacteria > Pseudomonadati > Pseudomonadota > Alphaproteobacteria > Sphingomonadales > Erythrobacteraceae > Erythrobacter > Erythrobacter sp. SCSIO 43205. Next base: position 1,261,806 of record NZ_CP063202.1, read on the forward strand.
GGACGCCCACCGCGCTCGCGTCTGAGTTCCGCCGCTACCGCCGAACGGTGTGGCGTGTGGTCGAAGCACAGCATCGCATCTCGACCAATCGTTTGACCTCCGACCTTGGCGAGCAACAGCGGCTTGAAGAACTGGCAGATAGCGCAAAGCCGGACCTGCCGAAATCCGCGCATGGGTTGCATTACCTCCTCGCTTCACCCTTTCGCTATGGCCACACGGTTGCCAGCCGTTTTCGCCGGGCCAACGAGCGACCCGGGATCTTCTATGCAAGCGAAGCCGAGGGAACTGCGATCACCGAGACCGCCTACTGGCGGCTCAAATTTTTTAGCCGCTCGCCGGGGTTCGTTCCGGGCAACCGGACAAGCGAGCATCTGAGCTTCTCCGTGCCCATTTCGGTCACGCGGTTGACCGATACGACCAGGCCGCCGCTTGAGGGCGATGCTAAGCGATGGCTTGACCCTGACGACTATTCGCATTGCCAGGACCTTGCTGTGTCGGTGCGCGAGGCGGGCGGTCAGGCCATCCGCGCGCGTTCCGCGCGTGACCCTGACGGGACTAACCTCGCACTGCTCGATCCGGCTGGCTTTGCGAAATCAGAACCAGATCATGGGCGGGGCTGGCACTTGCGCCACGAAGGCGATCGACTAACCGCGATCGCAGCTTTCCCCCACGCAGAGGTGCTTGCCTTCACGCCGGAACAGTTCGGCCTCCCGGAGCGCTCCTGAACCGATCCGGGATTCCTCCCAAACAATTCCAGCGCCACTCCGACACTATCCCGCGCGAGCCTGTTCGCTGGTCCTTGTGCCCTGGACCGGTCAGGTCCCACCGCAACCCGCGCAAGGCTGCGGCCCGTGTGACCCGCGCCAGCCTTGCCTTGCGGGGTTTCCCGCTGAAGCGGTGCGGCGTTCCCTTGTCCCGGTCCTTGTCGGGCACGGCGAACAGGGCCGCGCGGAAATTCCTCTGCCGGCATTCGCCGGTCTCAGGAGGACTACTCAGATGTATGACAGTTTCGCCAGTCAGCTTGCCGGCCTCGATCTATCCGGCTTCTCGATCACGCCTGCCCCTTTCACCGAATTCGACTTTCCTTGCGAGGACGCCATGGCTCACACGCTCGGAGCAGTCTGGTCCGATCTCTTCGCGGTGTTTGCCGACACCGCGCTCGAAGCCGACGCCGAGGATCTCGCCTGGGGCTTCGTCAATCTCTTCCACCGCGCCGCCAGCCGCAAGTCGGCCCAGGTGGACCGGGCCTCGGATGAAATCCGTGCCCTTCTGGCATCCGCCGACGGCTCCGAAGTGCATTCGTCCAACCTCGAGGAGCAGACCCTGCGGGCCCAGTCGGCTGAAGCCAGCATGCAGGCGTTCGAGCAGATGCGCGAGGTTGCGGCAGGTCTCTATCGCGACGAAACCGGCTCCTCGTGGAAGCCTGTTTCAGGATCGCGTGCGCGTCATTCGAAGACCATGACTTCCGCAGTGATCGATGCTCGCGATTTCCTGCGCGTGCGCAAGGAATGCCGTCAGGCTGCACATTCGCCCGAGGGTACTCCGGTCGTCTTTGCCGGCGGCCGCAACCGCTTCGAAAACGAAGCCGACGCAAAGACCTACGCTGCCAACATCTGGGCTACGCTCGACAAGGTTCGCGACGTCGTTCCAGATCTCTTTCTCGTTCATGGCGGCGACGGCAAAGGAGCCGACAAACTCGCCGCATCCTGGGCTGAGCGCCACGAAGTGCAGCAGCTGACATTCGGGCTTGAACGCCGTCTTGGGGCTCGCGCAGGGTTCAAGCGCAACGAGCAAATGCTCGCTCTTAACCCTCGCTACGTGGTGGCATTTCCGGGCAATGGCGTGACTGAACGCCTTGTCATCGAGGCCAAGAAGCAGCGCATCACGGTTGTTGATCGTCGCGGGCCGTTGGGTAGCAGCCCGACAAGCACGGCCTAGGCTTTACTCTCCTTTCGGTCGATTTCATCTCCATCGCGGAAAAAAGGGCGGCCCCATTCGGAGCCGCCCATAAGGAGAGAACTCATTGCATTGCTGCTCCGAGCCCTTCGGGTCGCGAAGCTGACATAGCACTTAATGTCTTTGAGTCGATTGTAGAGTAACGACAGGCCCGAATAGATACGCTTTCGAACAACTTCGTTGCGTAGCTGAGCGCCTCTGAAGCTACTCCCTTGTGGATGGATAGGCTTGTTTATTGCAGCGGTGTGGCACTTATCGTTCCCGCATCTGATTTGCCACGCTACAAGATTTCCAATGCAACTCGATGATCTTCTCCTTCGCTACTTTGCCTCGACCAATATGGCTGAGATATCACCCGACACTTTGGCAGCCGGGATTGAGCATTGCCGGGTCGACCTGGGCCTCGAAGAGGACAGGGGCAAGCGCTTTGCACTGTGGTCGTTCCTGCACATGTTCGGGTCCGCCCCCGACCTCGATGCGGCGTTCGAGAACGAGGAAGACCGGGAAGCAGCCCGCAACTTCATGGATCTCCTGGCAGCATCGGAAAGCGACGGCGAAAGTTGATTGCAGCGGGTTGATCTGAGCCTTCAGACCCGCATCCGATACCCATCCGGCTTTCTTCGCGAACAGTCCTGAACCAGGTCAGCTGAGGACGGCAACCCGTTCCTTTGACGGCCGTGTTGTCGCGCTTCGCGCGCCTGCCCGCACCACCCGTCATGAACAGGTTTCCCTTCGGCCTTTCAGGCCTGCGGTGCAGTCCTCCCATGCCCTGCTTCTTTCAGATGTTCGCAAGCCGGAGATGGTCTCCGGTTTGAGGAACTGAAGGAATACAACCATGACCAATATCGCAATCCTCACCGGCCGCATCGCCCGCGATCCGGAAACTCGCGAGACCAAGGGCGGCACCAATGTCACTGGGATCACCGTCGTCACCGATCGCCCCGCACGGGACAAGGACGGCAAGACCTACAAGGACGAGAACGGCTACACTGCCAAGGAAAGCGAGTTCCACCGGGTGACCTGCTTCAACGGCCTTGCCAAGACCGTCGGGCAGTACTGCACCAAGGGCCAGCTGGTCAGCGTCCAGGGCCGCATCCACTACACCCAGTGGGAAGACAAGGAAGGGGTCACACGCTACGGTACCGAGATCCTCGCCGACAAGGTCGACTTCCTCTCGCGCGGCAACGGCTCCGGCGAGAACGACGACAACAAGGATGCTCCCGAGATCGACTGAACTCTCTCGTCGATCTCTCTCCCGAAGGGGTCCTGTCCAAGCCGGACAGGACCCCTTTCATCGTTCTACTTCACAGGCGTTTGTTGAGAGCGAGGAGAAGATATAGAAGCACCCAGCCGCTTCAACGCCTCATCCTCCCCCAGCTTTGCGAGCTCCACGGCCGCTTTAGCCAGGCCTTTCTTCGAGAACGTTTCGAGGCCCGTTCCGAGGATCACATGGCCCAGTTCAAGAGCCGCCTGTTGTTCGAGTTCTTTCTGACGCTGGTCGAGTGCCAGCCGGTCAGCCTCCAGCTTCTGGAGTGCGGCTACAGCGCTTCGTTTCGATGGCATTGGAGTCCGTCCTTACTCCCCTTTCGCGTTCCTCCCACGGGCTCCAATGGAACAGGCCAGACCCTGTAGGAAAGTCCTTTTGCAGATGACTGGCACGGGCGCTTTTATCGGGCGGGGGAGGGGCCTGGCTCACGGACTTTCAAGGATGACGGGCCTGGCACCGACGCGTCAAGGACGGCGGGGCCCCACCATTTTGACTTCCCTTCGCTTGCGCTGCGGTCCAACAAAATCGTTGCCCCCACCGCCGCTTCGCGGTCGCCCCTATGGGCGATCCCTGACCCGCCGGCACCGTGCCCATCCGCCTTCCTCCTGTCGTCTCACCGACAGACATCAGGAGGAAATCATGACTACACTTGGCAATATTGAATCGAATTCGAACAGCTACTTTGAAGCACTCGCCACTGCCGAACAGCGGGCCTTGCACAGTTTCTTCGACCAGCACGTCGTCGAGGATGACGACCTTGGATACTTCGCTCTCGACGAAGGTGACTACAACGCCTTGCCAGCACATCTGGCCAGCCGTGTGGTGCACACGGTGCATGGCGCAATGCTCGACGAGTTCTGAGCGTCCAATAGGGCGGGAGCCGGTGACGGTTCCTGCCCTTTTTTCGTGTTCGCTGGTGGAAGAGGAGGGCGGGATGTGGAGCGGGGCTGGTGACGCGCTCGGTCCCGCACCACCTGCGGCGGTGCTCCTGCGGGCGCGGTGTCTTTGTTCCGGGCCCCGCACGCACTTGCGCACCGCGACCGGGTCGGACCAGCGCGCGCGGCAGGACCGACAGGTCCCGTTCCCGCCGCTTCACACTTGGTCCTTTGCCGGTCCCTCTTGCGCAGGTGCTGCCTCTTGTTGAGGGTGTAGCTTCGACATGACCGCTCGCAGGCACCGGTTCGTGCGAAAGGTTGCTCACGCTCCTTTGGCAAGGATTGCCAAGCCCCACGATCAGAGAGCCGCAATCATTTCTGGGTCGGCCCGCGCAATTGTAGAGGGATGGCACACCGTACGCAGCGGTAGCTGCATGGAATGGCAAAAAAGCAAAAAGAAACAGAAGCATCGCAAGTCCGAGAAGCTGGGCAATCAGACGGTAGCCAAGGCACAGAAGTATCCCGCCGCAGGCAGTCCCATCGTCTCAAACTGACCGGCTATGTTGCTCGGCGAAAGTCGCTTCCTGTGGGTATCACATGGGATACAGAGCTTCCCGGCTTCGGACTTCGCAAGCGCAAGTCAGGACATCTCACCTGGATCGTAAAGCACAGGCCGCGAGGCGTGCAGCGAATGGTGACGCTGGGAAGCGCGGGAGTGGCGGCAGGTGCGCTGGGCGCTCCCGCCGCGCGCGCTGCCGCGCGCAGATTGCTCATCAAGGCGACGCTTGCCGATCTGCCTACTGCTCCGGAGAAGCATAAGGCTCCGCTCTTCGCAGACTTCGCCGAGGAATTCTGGCTCGACTATTCGCCGCATTGGAAGACTTCAACGCGCGATACGTCGCGGGCTTACATCGACAAGCGGTTGATCCCACGGTTTGGGACGCTTTGTGTTGATGCGATTGAACGCGCTGACATCAACCGCTGGCGAGACAGCATGGTTGACGTGGGAGGAGCCTTTAATCGCAGCATCCCGGTCATGTCGGTTATGATGCAATATGCCGAAAAGCTCGGCTATCGCGAGAAGAACACCAACCCGTGTCGCGGCGTCTCTCGCTTCAAGCGGGACCTGCCGGAACGCTATCTGTCAGCCGATGAATATCGAAGGCTCGGCAAGGTGCTGGCAGAGCACAACGGAGCCAATGCGTTCGTGGTCCCAGCTTTGCTATTGCTGATCTATACCGGTGCACGGGTTTCAGAGATTGCGACCCTGCGCTGGCGCTTCGTCCAGATACCTCGCCTCGCATTGCCTGACAGCAAGACCGGCCCGAAGACGATCTACCTCAACCCGCAGGCAATTGATGTTCTCGATACTCTGCAACGGCGCGCAGAGGATCAGCTCGTGTTCCCGGCAACGTATCGCGAGAAGCCGATTAACCTGGGCCAGCATTGGGAGAAGATCAGGCGCAAGGCAGCCTTGCCCGATGTACGCCTGCACGACCTACGTCACAGCTTCGCCTCAGTGGCCATCGCGAAAGGCATTCCGGTTGCGACCATTGGCAAGCTGCTCGGTCATGCGCTGCCCGAAACAACTGCACGATATACGCACCTCGCGGACGAGGTGATTTCGGAAAGCGCCGACCGCATCTGTTCCAGCCTCGCACAATCGATGGGGATGACTGCATGACCAGCTATGACCTCAAGCGTATCCTTGCCGAGGAGCTGGCGCGCATCGTACCGGGCGATGCTGGAAAGCGTCGTACGAAGTTTGACTACGTCCTTCCCGGTTTTGGCGAGCGTATCCATCTGTCCGGCAGGAAGAGTTACGTCCTGCAGCGCACGATGGGCGGCAAGCAGCGGCTCATTACTATCGGCGATGCTGCTATTCTGACCGAGCGGATCGCCAAGGATGTCGCACGTCGCCTCATTTTGAGGATCGAACTTGGCCAAAATCCGGCGGACAAGAAGCAACGCGCGAAGAAGACGCCGACCTACGCTTCCTTCCTTCGACACTATTGGGAGGTGGCGGCTCCGACCTGGAAGCCATCCACTCTTGAGATACATGACATCTACCGGCGAACGCACTTGGAAGATGCGTTCGCCGGGAAGTTCATTGACGAGATCAGCCACGCTGATGCCGTGCGCTGGCACGCAACGCTAACTCGATCGGCAGGACCTGGCGCGGCAAACCGCGCTATGGAAATCCTAAAGGCGATGTTCGGCAAAGCAGAAGCATGGGGCTATCTCCCCGAGCACTCCAATCCCTTTCGTGGCGTGAAGCGCAACAAAGGTCGAAAGATCGAACGCTACCTGAGCCAAGCCGAAATGGCCCGTCTTGGAGAAGCGCTGTCACGCCATCGCGCTGCTAAACCGAACGAGGTTGCGGTCATTTCGCTTCTCGCTTTGACCGGATGTCGGCGCGGCGAAATCCTCAACCTCACGTGGGGCGAGGTTCAGGGCCGTAAGCTCAAACTGACCGACTCCAAGACTGGGCCACGTGTAGTATGGCTTGGCAAAGAGGCAAGAGCAGTGATTGATCGCTTGCCGCGCAGAAGGAGCCACGAGCGCGTCTTCCAGTTCGATGTGCTGCCCGTCTCTGCAATCGAATGGTTCTGGCGCATGCTGAGGGTAGAAGCGGGCATCGAGGATGTGAGATTACACGATCTGCGGCACAACTATGCAAGTCTTGCTGCTCGTTCGTCCGAGACGCTTCCGATGATTGGAAGTTTGCTTGGTCATAGTAACGTTAGAACCACTACCAGATACGCACATCTTGATGATGCTTACCTTCGAGAAACCGTTACGACGGTGGGAAGCGAGATAAGAAGTCAGCTATTCGAGCAGTAGCTCTAGAAGCAGACATTCAGCAAACGACCCACTTTCGGATATTGCTCTCAAGTGTGCTTGCAGGGTCGATCTGGACGCGTTTTCGAGTAATTGCTGATGCGCGGGCATATGCTAAAATCGAGATTTGACGGTGAACCGATTTGGAAGCCCTTCGAACAAGTTCATTCTATCTGTGGATAATTGCCAAATACTCTCGGCGGCCATACTTCGGAATTTGGCTCTCTAACCCCAGAAATGCGGCGTTCTTTGGCATTTAAACATCGGATTGATGTTCTTTTTTGCCTCACTTGATTTGCGTCCGTTCTGTAATTTACCTCTTCAAATGTAATGGGGGGAGGGTTCCCAAAGTATGCTAAGAAATTCGCTTTTCGCGAGTGCTTCGCTCGCCGCTCTTGCTTGCGCTTCACCGGCTCATGCACAATCGAGCACTGAAGATTATACTTATGATGTTCTTGGACGTATCGTGAAGGTTGTAACTTCGGGAGGTCAAAGCGACAGTGAGACCCAGTCCATCTGCTACGATGAGGCGGATAACCGAACTCAATATGTGGCCAACGAAAGCGCTGGAGCGACTGAGTGCACTAGTGGCACGTCTCCTCCTCCGCCGCCTCCACCTCCACCACCGCCTCCACCACCTCCACCTCCGCCGCCTTCCAACAATCCGCCAAATACGAATCCGGACAGTGCTTCTGGCTCGTGCTCTTCCTTTGCGACCGTCAATCTGACCGCAAATGATAGTGATCCGGAAGGTGACTATCCGCTCACGCTGACCGACGTAACGCGCAACAGCGGGGCTTCGAATGCGAACATTACCTCCGGTTCATCTGTACAGGTGGCTTTTGCATCGGTGACCGGCACGAGCTCTTTCACTTACACCGTGCAGGATTCACAAGGCGCTGCTTCGACCGGGTCACTTGTAGTCGATGTCACGAATTGCGGTGGTGGCGGCGGTCCGCTGCAATGATGTTTCACGATCGGAGAAAAAACTTGGTCAATTCGGACGTAAAATGGCCGGTCGGACTGGCCGGGATGGCACTGATTGGCGTTGCTTTTGCCAGCTCAGGCTTCGATCCCGCTATGGCGCAAACTGCGCCGGGACAATCTGGCAGTGCGCCCATCTGCATGAAGCGTACTATTGAAAGTGGCGCGACCCTTTATGTTCTTTTGCCAGGGTCAGATCGCAAGGCAATGCGGGATAAAGGCTTTAGATTAACGCGGTGCAGAGAAGCCTTTGGCTCTCGTGCAGCTCGCCATGCTTGGCGCGATGAGATTTGTGAACTTGCTTCGCTGCCGCTTGATGGCGTCCAACAAGCGTATTCTGATCGTTGGGGTGTGCGTCCGCAGACATTGTGCGGGATGGCTGAGGCAGCCACCGAGCGCTGGCAAAGGAAGCGCGGGTGAGCGCGCTTAAGCACTATTGAGGTGCCTAAAAACTGGCACAGGCGATCGCGAGCGATATGCGATCAGCAGAACTTACGCATCGGGGGAGTAAAGTTGATGCGATGGAATTTAAGCCGTTTGGTCACCGCAGTCTTCATGATGATCGCAGCTATTGGCACGACTGCTTGGGTAACGCCCGTCGCCGCTCAGCAAATCAATCCCCTCGAAATTGAACCAGACCCCAATGGTGTTGACCTTCTTACCGGTCAGACGCGGAGCAGGCTCCCTGCGCTCACCGTGCCAGGTGCAGGGCGACTTCAATTCAATCGAATGAATGACTTGCTGCCGTTTCTGGATGGGACGTTCTCTCAGGGCGCAATGACTGTTGAGGGCAACGTCAGTGTCAACGGTGGCGGGGTGACATCCTCCTCAATGAGATGCCTCGACGGAGAATGCACATCGCAGCAACCAAAAGGGCTTGATGGATCGCTGCTCTTTGTTGGGCTCGGGTCGCGCACGTTCGATTTCTGGCATGGAGGTTCAGCTACGCGGGTTGCCTTCGATCAAGAAATGGCATGGATCGACAATCCCAGTGAATTGAAGGTTTTGTACTATGCGTCATCGGTCAGCTATGCCGATGGCGAAGTTCACACCTTCACTTATGAAACCTACAATGTGAATTATGGTTCGTTTGTGCTGCGATACCATCGGCCAACCAAGGTATCGAGCAACAACGGTTATGAGCTGCGCTTCACTTACCAATCGAACACCGGAAACACGAGCACGTGGCGTCAGCTTGCAAGCGCAGGAATCTACAAGGGCACAGCATCATCAACGCCGCTTGCTCAGTACACATACAGTGGAACCACTGTCACCGATATTGATGGCCGCGAATGGGATTGTGGAAGCTGCAGTTTCTCACTTGATGCGCCAGCGCTGGTCAATGCCACATCTCTCACACTCCCCGGCGAGAGCACCGCTCACTACACAGCGACGGCAGCGTCCGGCGGTTCCGCATACCAACAACCTGTGGGCCAAGTCACGAATGACGGTGTGACGTGGGATTATAGCTATCAGAACCTCTCATATTCGCACTATTCCATGTCGCCACGGTTCGACAGTGTGACTATCACCGCACCTGATGGGAGCACTAGGACAGCTTACAACAGTAATCCTCCGGCTAATTCGGATGAATCGCCGCAAATCACGAGGGTCACGAACTCACAAGGGCAGCACACGGATTACAACCATGACACCGCCGGTCGCCTGCGCTCAATCACTTATCCTGAGGGCAATAAGGTCAGGGTGACCTATGACGGGCTTGGTAACATCACAGAGCGCCGAATGGTCGCTAAGCCGGGTTCAGGTGAGGCAGACATCGTTGAGACCGCCTATTATGCGAGCAGTACTGGTTTCTGGCCCTGCATTGGCGTTCTCTGTTTCCGCCCTGATTACACCATCGACGCCAAGGGCAACCAGACCGATTACACTTGGGAACTGCATGGCGGGTTGGCCACCCAGCTTGAGCCAGCCGACGAAAACGGCATTCGCCGCAAAACGATCAATTCCTATACGCAAAGCGCGAGTGGGATTTGGAGGCTCACCAAAACCGAAGTCTGCGAAGCCGATGCGGCAGGCAATGAGCTCACTTGCGGCACCGCCGATTCCTTCGTCCAAGAGTTCACCTATTGGGAAGACACATCGCTTCACGCGACTGTCAGCGTTACCGACGGCCTTGGGCAAGGACCACTAACGACGGTCTACGACTACGATGATGCAGGTCGCCAAACTGTCGTCGATGGTCCTCTCCCCGGCAGCGATGATGCCACCTATGCACGCTATGACGATGTGGGACGCAAAGAGTGGGAGATCGGTCCGAAAGGCGAAGATGGCTTCCGTCCTGCGACTTACACCGAGTATCGTACAGCCGATGATCAGGTTGAGCGAGTTAAGACCGGCTATGTCGCAGGCTCCACCACCGAGGACCCAAATCAAACGATCAGCTTTATCGGCGTCATCACCGACACTCTCACCGACTACAACGCGCGGCGTCTGGTGACCCAAACCACCGTGTCAGATGCAAGCGGTACGCCCTATTCGATCACGCAGGTAAGCTATGATGGCCTGAACCGTCAGGAATGCTCAGCGGTGCGCATGAACTTGGCGAGCACGCCTGCCGATGCTTGTACGCTTGGGACACCAGGTGCGAGCGGTGAGCAAGACCGCATCACCCGCCAGCATTACGACACCGAAGGCCGCGTTGAGCGTATCGAGCAAGCGCTCGGCACCAATCTAGTGCGCGACTACGCGACCTTCACCTTCACCCCCAACGGCCAGATGGCCAGCATGACCGACGCGCGCGGGTACAAGGCGAGCATGATGTATGACGGCTTTGATCGTCAGACCCATTGGTACTTCCCCGATCCCGTCACCACCGGCGCAATCAACCCCAATGATTATGAGCTCTATGGCTACGATGCCAACGGCAACCGCACGAGCTTGCGCAAGCGCGATGGTTCTGTGCTCACATACGAGTACGACAATCTGAACCGGATGACGCGCAAGACCGTGCCCATGCGCGCAGGTCTCGACCCCATCCACACCCGCGATGTCTTCTACGAATACGACCTGCGGGATCTCCAGCTTCACGCTCGATTTGACAGCGACACAGGCGTTGGCACCACTTCCGTCTATGACCGCTATGGCCGCATGACCTCGGTCACCGACAACACTTCGGGCACCAGCCGAGCGATCCAGTCGCAGTATCTGGTCGATGGGCAGCGTTGGGAGATCAAGCACCCCGACAATCAGGCCTTCCGCTCGTACTACCACCCCGGCGGTCAGTTCAATCATATGACCGCGCCACAAGGCGAGCTCTTCGTTGACTACCAATACACCCATCGCGGCGAGCTGGAGGAGATTTGGCGCGGCGGAGGCAATACGCCTTATCAGAAATGGAGCTTCGATCCCATCGGCCGGATGAGCTCGACGAGCATTTACGCTCAAACGCCAGCCCATAATGTCACCTGGAGCTACACCCGCAATCCGGCCTCGCAAATCCGTACCAAGACGCAGAGCAATGACAGCTACACCTGGGGCGACTTTGTTCCGCTCGATCGCTCTTATGTGACCAACGGCCTCAACCAATACACCAGCGTTTCGGGCGAAACCTATTGCTATGACAAGAACGGCAATCTCACAGCCGATGGTCAGTTTGTCTATCTCTATGACGTAGAGAACCGCTTGGTCGAGATGCGCGCTGCGCCCGGGACCATCAACTGCACCAACCTTTCCTATGCAGGAGAGCTCAAGGCGCAGCTCAGATACGACCCGCTGGGACGCTTGTACAGCATCGAGAACTTCATCAATGGCGTGGCCCAAGGGCCGATCACCATGCTCTATGACGGCGATGCTCTGATCGCGGAGTACAATGCGAGCGGCGCGATGCTAAAGCGTTATGTCCATGGCCCGCTGCAAGGCGTGGACGATCCGATTGCGGAATACACAGGCGCAGGCGTAGCGCCCGCTGACCGCACCAATCTCTACACCGACGCGCGTGGCAGCATTGTGCTGAGAGCTGGCGCGACAGGCGCGACGCCTGAGATCAACAGCTATGACGAGTATGGACAGCCTGCGACCACCAATGAAGGGCGGTTCCAATATACTGGGCAAGCGTGGCTGCCAGAGCTGGGAATGTACTACTACAAAGCCCGCATCTACTCGCCAAGGCTCGGGCGGTTTATGCAGACCGATCCGATTGGCTATGAGGACCAGTATAACCTCTACGCTTATGTCGGGAATGATCCGATTAATGCGACCGATCCGACTGGGATGTCGTCGTGCCACAGTGTGCAAGCATGTGACGGGTTTGAGACCGTTGAGGGCTACACAGCGGACGCCGCCCAATCATATTATTCACCAGATGCTGCAGCAGCGCTGGGTATGGGAAGTGGTGGAGCGAGTGCTGACTCAGATGCGAGCGGCATCGGATCGACGGCTAGTCAATCGCGTGCACCAGCTGCTAGCGGTTCTACAAGAGGTCAAGCCGGCCAACGTGGTGGAGTCGCAGAAGCCTGGGCAAGCATAAACCCCACAGTAAGATCAGCTCTTACAATTGAGCAAATCCTGGAAGCCATGCTGCCAAAGGAAAGAGTAAAACTGTATAGGGTTTGGGGTGGGCCGGCCAAGATGAAGGGCTACTTCTGGACCTCGGCTCCCCCGCAAACCTATCCGAATGAGAGAGAAATGCGTCAAGCACTTGCGCTTCCCCGAAGATGGAACTCAGCGACATTTGTCACATCAGCGTGGGTCGCAAAAAGCAATATTGCCGTGCAGCGGATCGCAGCGCCGCAGGAGGTCGATGGAAGGACCTATTCTGGAGGTGCCTTTGAATTTATTCTCGCAAACCCAGCAAGAGTTCAAATTATCTCAACACAGCGATTGCGATTTGGAAGGTAAGAGCGAAGCATATGCAGTTCGAAATAAAATTATGCAATTTTTACAATAGGGCCAAGCACCGTCAGACAATGCTGTCCACAAAAGCCAAGCTTTTTCCGGTAGTCACTGGCACCGATAGGCTTTTATACACTATTGGCTTCTTGGATGTGTTGCTCATGTCGAAAAGTGGTGATCGACAGACACTATTCCTATATCCTGCAGGTGAAGGTGAACCGCCTCGTTTCTCGGTAGGTTCGGAATTTTTTGGTCGCGCTTATTTGTATAAGGGGCCTCAATCCCAGCTAGCGTTGCATATGGAATCGGATGGAAAAGTAATGCTCAAAGATCTAGAGGCTGTTTCTGAATGCTATGCGAGAATTCGAACTTTGTCTCCGAGCCTATAACTTGGGATGCTCCGATTTACTCCGACAGCCAATATTGAACGAAGTCAGCACTATCATTCCCGCCTCAACGAGGCTCCTGAATAGGGATCATTGTCCGCAGGAGGCAGCTCGGGCCTTGGGGGCTCGCTCGCCACACTCTCGGCTTGGTAGATCACTTGGGGCGAAGGCTCCTCCCCCTGCCACATCAGCGCAGACGCAATCACCGGCGCGCCCAGCACAACAAAGCACCCCAAGACCGCTCTTGCGCCCATGCGCACCGGCAGACGTCCACCCAGCGCCGCAAACCCCACCAGCGCCACTGCAATCACACACAGCGTCACCACCAGCGGCCCTTGCATAAGCTCGGCGATCCACCCCATTGCGTCTTGCAAAGGTGAGGAACCGCTAGGCTCAAACAGGCTTGGCTGCACAGCCAGCAGCTTCAACACCGCGCTCTCCATCATGCGGCCGCCAACACTTGAGACACCCGCCGCTTTCCGCCGCGCCTCTCCAATTGGACAAACACATCAACGCTCTGGCGCACATAGTGCCGCACTTCTTCGCGGCTGAGCTTGGAGCCCGCTTGCAGCACCAACAAAGCAAGCTGCTCGATGGCTCTTGCAGGCGTGTCAGCATGGATAGTGGTCATGGAGCCGGGATGCCCGGTGTTGACCGCGCGAAGGAAGGTGAAGGCCTCCACCCCGCGCAGCTCTCCCAGGATGATCCGGTCAGGCCGCATACGAAGCGCCGCGATCAGCAGGTCCTCCGCCGTAATCTGGGCTTCGCTGAGTTCCCCGCGCGCAGCGATGAGGCCCACAGCGTTTTCATGCGCCAGATGCAGTTCAGCCGTGTCCTCGATCAGCACCAGCCGCTCCTCAAGCGGTATCTCTGCAAGGAGCGAATTGAGGAAGGTGGTCTTACCCGTAGACGTTCCCCCTGCGACAAGCACATTGCGCCGCGCACGCACCGCCTCTCGCAAGGCAACGGCTGCCTCTGGGCCGACGAGGGAGTGGAAGGAGCGCTCTGCCTCGAGCTCACCATCATTCTTTGCTGCCTCGTCAAACGCACCCGCCTCCTCCCAATCGGCCAGCGCGAGATTGGCAGAGACATGCTTGCGGATAGCAAAGGCATACCCTTCGCGCGTGGCGGGCGGGGAGGCGATCTGGACACGCGATCCATCGGGCAAGGTCGCGGCAAGCAATGGCTGTGCGCGGCTTATCCCTTGCGAGGAATGGGCGGCAATCTGGCGCGCTAGGCGTTCGAGGAGCTTCAGATCGAGCGCGTCATTGCCAAGACGCTCAATACCGCCGCCAAGGCTCTCTACCCAAACTTCGCCCGGACGGTTGATCCAGATGTCAGTGACATCGCTACGGTCCAGCACCGGGGCAAGCGGCGCAAGAAAGCTATCAAGATAGTAACCCGCCTCCGCCGTGGTCATCGGTCCACACTCGAGAAGTCGAGATCGCGCGCGACAAAGACAGAGACGCTGGTCCCGTGCCGCACTTTAAGCGTGGGCCGAATGGATTCCGGCTGTGCGATCTGCACGTTCTGTGTGCTGCCCGGAAGCGCGACCAACACTCCATCGCTCGCCTCATTAACGGCAAGCCCCACGCCAATATCGAGGACCGATTGCAAGATGGCTCCGCCAAAACGCTGGAGGAACTTGCTATCGACCTTACCACGAATACCAGCGCGCCCAAGCGGGTCGGAGGATGGCGAGTTGAGGGCAATGGTCACACCATCCGGGCGGATAAGCCGCGTCCACTGGACAAGCGCGCGGTTCTGTCCCGATTGAAGGTTGGCTTCGTACTCACCGTAAAGCCGGCTGCCGCGCTGGATCAGCACGCGGGTTCCGTCAAAGCTCATCACATCGCGCTGGACCAATGCCCGGACCCCGCCAGCCCGCGTCGAATCCAAGGCTGTCTCAAGAACGGCTGGGATGACGGTGCCTTGGGGAATTGTGAAAGAAGGGTTGCGCAGTCGGTCTGCCGAAACACGCTCAACGCCTTCTGCCTCTGCGCCCCGAGCGCTTGGCGAAATCGGCGCTTGAGCTTGAGCCTGAAACACCACTTGTGGGCCAGGATCGGCTCGTGGCGGCTGCGGCGCAGGCTCAAAAACAGGGAGTGGCGGGGGAAGTTGTCGAGAAGGGGCTGGCGATCGAATGATTGGCGGCGCAGCAGTTCGTATAAGGACCGGTGCTCGTTCAGCTGGTGGTGGAAGCGGTTCTCGGAACCGCTCCGGCAGGGACAATGGCGGCGGGGACTGGATCCTCGTTGTTGGCGGGCTCTCGTTGGTAGCCAGAACGCTTGGCACCTGAGCTTCATCTTCGCTCGCACCGAGCGCATTGTAGAGAACTATCCCGCCAATGATGAGGACAGCGCCAAACGCCCACATTCCCCAGTCATTGCTCGACCCGGTGGGAACGATAGGCCGGATGTCCTTGGGTTCTGCGGTGCTCATGATGCGCCATCCTCGCGTTTGTTGCGCCGCGCGGTCGCTTTGTCGCGGTTGATGCGGAAGACGAGCTCTTCGTGCACCCGGTCGATCACAAAGACATCGCCGCGCATATGGCCATTGACCACCTCTTCATCGCCCGTCGGCCCGATGGCAAAGACGGCTGGCAGAGCTTGGTCTGGTCCGTAGGTGATGACCGTCTTTTCGCCATTGTCGCGTACCGATTGGGGGCGAACTTCGCGGTCCCCCCGCAAACGATAACCCCAGGTGAGACCTTCTGGTGCCAAGGCCTCTGTTGTGGCCCGCGCTTCGATCGTGGGGCCATATTCCAAACGGACAAGGTAGGCGGCCATTAAGCCTTCGCCGGTCTCAAGCACAAACTCATAGCTGCGCTGGTCGGTATCGACCGAGAGGGTCGCTGGGCCTGCATCAGCTTGAGGAGTGATCTGCAATGTGTTTCTCTCGGTTGGAACGGACACATCCCAGCCTCTGCTTGTGCTCAGCATTGCGCGATTGATTGCCTCGCCCGGCTCGAGCATGACCGTAAGCGTGCTTGCAGGAAGTGCAGTGAGCACAATCGGCTGACCTTGCGACCAATGGACCGATTGAATGCGCGGATTGCTCGCGTCGGGAGCAGGGAACGTCTGCGCTACAGACGCGGCTGCGGGCAGCATTAAGAGAGCCAATGACGCAAGCACCCTCATTGCACAGCTCCCTCGACCTCAGCAGGAATCTGCACTCCATTCACGATACCATCTTCCGGCAATGTCTCGGCGTCCCGGCGATAGCTCGTCACGCGGAAGCCCAGCGGATTTATGTAACGATCGGCTTCGCTCATTTGCGCCGAAACAAAATCGTATGAAATGATAGCCACCCAATATTGCGGCTGCTGAGCATTGCCGCGCGCATCGGACTGCGTCGTTGTAAATCGCACCATCGCTTGGTTATCGCGAAGGCCTGAGACGCTGCGCACTTCAGTCTGCAAAATTGCCCCTCGAGGCAGAAAGCTGAGCGGAGATGAAGGGTTTCCTGCAGCCATCAAACGCTGGTATCTAGCGGCCTCATTGCTGTCTGACCAAAGGGAAACCTTGCGATAGTCGTTTTGCAAATTGGCTTGCGTAAAACTCTCGCGGGCTATGACGTATTGCACCAGAAATGACCGTGTCAAGGCGGTGTCTGGAGCCACCACTTGGGCGCTCATTGGGGCAAGGGCTTCCACATTTCCGGTCTGGCGATCGACTAGAAGCGTGTAGGGCTCCACAGTCTTGAGCGGGATCAGAAACACCAGCGCAACGGCCTCTAAAAGTGCGACAACAGCCGCGATGATCGCAACGACCCAAGCTCGCCTGCTAGAGCGTTCCAGGTCATCAGTGACGCTTTTCGCCCAGTCTTCAGAGACCGGAAGATCGGTCACGTCAATGTCAGTGTTCGCGTTCATGACTGCTGGTCTCTTAAGCGCGCTGCACGCGATGTGCGCTGGTTAGTTCTTCGAAACGAACTGCCAAGACGCGGTGGGTTGGTTGAAATTGGCTGAGCTGCGCCTTGTGACGCGGATCTATCATCAGATGCCCGCGTCAGCCTTTCGTTTGAGATCAATTGTTCGCGCCGAACCGAGTTTTCGATGAAAGTGCTGATGCGTTCCGCCCGGATCATCCCGGTATCGCGCGGCGATTGCTGCGAGCCTGCCGCTGGCGCTGCGTTGTTCCAACCACCGCGCAATGCTGGTGCATCGGGCAAAGTGAGCCAGCCCCTGTAAAAGGTGACCTTTGCAAGGAGCCAGATCACACCGATCTTGACCAGAAGGAACGCAAGCATGATCGCCAGAATCTCGGTCGGGGCCGCCGGCGTTGCGTATCCGAGGTCCCTCACTTCCAAGGCGTCCGCAAGCCACGGCTCCAGAATTGCAAGCTGGACCGTCAAGACGATGGTCACACCGACCGATCCGGCAATGGTGAAGACCAGCCCCTTGATCCACCCGGCGAAAATGCCGCGCGTTTGTGAGAAAAAGAACAGCCCTGCAACGAGCGGCGCGACCGCCAGCAACAGCCCTGCCCCTATCCGCAAGATCCCGAGCGTTCCGATCACGCTTGCAAGGTAAAGTACGCGCGCGCTGCCGAACCCTGTATCGTCTTCAATCGCCGCTGAACGAAAGGTGCTGCCAGCCTCGTCGCCGCCTACAAGTGCAGCTACATTTCGCCCGGTGCCGATGGTCGTGAGCGCAACAAGCGAGTTGTCTGCAGCTTCCAGCCGCTGGGTGAAGCCTTGAGGACCGCCATTGCCGCTCGAGGTCTGGATGACGCTCGCGACCTCAGCTGGTGCCTTTAGGGTAACATCGTAGACCACAGTTCTGAAGGCTGGCCAGGACAGGGCCAGAGTCAGTACGATGCCAATCTTGATCACATCAAAGA
Source organism: Erythrobacter sp. SCSIO 43205 (assembly GCF_019904235.1). Taxonomy (NCBI): domain Bacteria; kingdom Pseudomonadati; phylum Pseudomonadota; class Alphaproteobacteria; order Sphingomonadales; family Erythrobacteraceae; genus Erythrobacter; species Erythrobacter sp. SCSIO 43205. Next base: position 1,279,810 of record NZ_CP063202.1, read on the forward strand.
CAACATCGCGCGCGGCTGGCTGAGGACCGAACAGGAGCCGAACGCCAAACAGCGCGATGAAAAGGGCAAGCATACCAGAAAGAACAAGCGAAGCTGTTGAGCCAGGCTGCCCCAAGGCCTGAAAGCCATAGGAACCAATCAGCTGCGCTTGGCAGTCGATATGCGTGAGCGTGCGTTCGAGAAACTCGTCGCCGGTGATGATTGGGGGGCAAGCCATTATGCGGCCCGCTCGATCAATCGGTGAAGCCAGTTTGCGGGGTCTGGCCCGGTTTGCTCAACCAACTCATCGAACAACCGCACTGTGCTTTCGCGGCCCGACAGGATTGTCAGAAGATCCGCCTCACCGGAAAGGTCAAGCCGCGCCACCACGCTCTCACGCCCATGCTTGATCAAGAAGCAGCGCGAGGTGTCTGGGAGCGTGCGCACAAGATCAAACTCATGGCGGCTAAGGCCAAAACCGTTGATGTAATCCTCCGCCCGCGCCTTGGGGTTGATCATGAAAATCTGGGTTGCGGCCTGTTCAACGATGGCGCTTGCAATCTGGCTTTCCAGCGCATCTGAAGCGCTTTGTGTGGCGAAACCGACGATACCATTGCGCTTACGGATGGTTTTCTCCCAATCCTTGATCCGTCGCACGAAGACTTCATCATCAAGCGCCTTCCAGCCTTCATCGATTACGATGACTGACGGTGTGCCATCCAACCGTTCCTCCACCCGGTGGAAGAAGTAGAACATCGCAGGAGTACGGCAGGCTGGGTCATCGAGGATGGCTGTCATATCAAAGCCAACCGTTTCTGCATTGAGGTCGGTGAGATCGCGCTCGTTGTCGAAGAGCCATGCGCGCTCGCCATCGCCCCACCATGGGCGAAGGCGCGAGTAAAGGTCATCAGCTTCAGGTCTTGCGTTTCCGCGGAAGAGCTCAACCAGATGCCTCAGACGGCGCTTTTCCGCAGGTTGCGCAAAGCTCGTGTCGAGCGCGTCACGGATGGCATCTAGCTCATTCGTGCTCGCGCCGCCTGCTAGCAGCCCGATCCAATCCAGAAGGAACTGTCGATTGGCTGGCGTGTCTTCCATTTGAAGCGGATTCACCCCCGCTTTGGTGCCTGGTCTCAGCCGGTCATACTGTCCACCAATCGCGCGGATGAATAGTTCTGCACCTCTGTCTTTATCAAAGAAAATGATGCGAGGGCTGAAACGACGAGCCTGTGCCAGCAGAAAGTTGAGCACCACTGTCTTGCCCGAGCCAGATGGGCCAATGACGGTAAAGTTACCAAGATCTGCCTGATGGAAGTTGAAGAAGTAGGGCCCGGCAGCCGTTGTCTCAAACAAGGTGACTGCGTCGCCCCAGTGATTACCCCTTGCCCTTCCGACGGGGAAGTTATGTAGACTCGCAAGCCCAGCAAAATTTGAGGTTGAGACAAGCCCGCGCCTGCCAATGTAGCGAAAGTTAGCGGGAAATTGTGCCCAGAAAGTTGGTTCTAATGCGATGTCTTCGCGCACTGCATTGACACCCAGATCAGCCAGAAGTGCAATGACTTCAGCGACATGAGCTTCGAGGTCCTCCAATGAGTCCGCATGAACCGCTATGCTTGTGTGATGCTCGCCAAATCCTGCGCGGCCTGCTGCAACCTCGTCCTTGGCATCGGTTAGCTCATCGCGCAGCGAGAGCGCTTCATCCTCGACCGACTTCATTCGGCGCAAGGACAAGTTCATCTGACTAAGCGCCTGTCCCCGCTCAACCATTGCAAAACTCTGCGAGACCTGAAGCTCGAACGGCAGCCGATAGAGCTCGTCAAACATGCCCGGGAAGGTCGAGCTCGGATAATCCTTGATCGAGACGAGCGCGACAAACCGGCGGGGCGCATCGCCGGCTGCTCCAAGTTCCACCGTATCCTGCCCAAAGCTCACCCTGCGCGATGGAATGAAGTGTCCCAGATCACCATGCGGCAAAGCAACAGGCTTCATTTCAGCGTTGAAGAGGCAGGACAAAAACTCCAGCGGCTCAGAGCGCTTGCCAAGGGGCGTATCATAGAGACTAAGCACATGGGGATCATATGCCCCAAGCGACGCCACTAAGGCCTCCCGCGCACGATCAAGCGCGTGCTTCTCTGAGGCGATGAGGTTTGAATTCCGGTCGGCGCTATTGGCAAACCAGCTGCGCAGACGGTCAGCGATACCGATTTTGCCTTGCAGTGGACGGCGAATAATCGTGACGAATAAATCGTTCACGAACAGTTGCTTGTCCTCAAGCTTGCTTTGCCATTGCTCATCAAGTCGAGCAGAGAAGTCGTCAGCCGCCACTGGGTCCAACTCGGCCTCAGCCCGGCGACGCACCACGTGATGATAAATCGCAAAGCGCGAACTACCCAAAGTGCGCAGCATCGCATCTCTCAAGCCTGCGCGGTAGTTCAGTTCGTCAGTATCGGCCGTCTCAAACAAGAGCCCACCAAGCCTTATGGTCTGCATAAGAAGGCCGTCACGGGTCTGGATTGTCACATCGTCGATATGGCGCGCGTAAGGCAAATGCGTGCCCGCTGGCGCCTCATTGGCAATGGTTTTTGGATCTCGCGTTAAGGCCGATAGGAATTGCATTTCCAAAGGCCATAATTCTTGACGCGAGGGCAGTTGCGCACCCGGGTTATCCAAAGGTCAAAGATGCGTGGTTCATGAAGGCAAGCAAGCATGCCAATGCCGTGGATTACGACTGCCACAAGTAGCACCCACCAAGCCTGAAAGATAAGGAAAAGTTCAACTGCAATAATGCCGTTGATGACAAAGAAGGTGTAGGTGACACCAGCAAACATCTGCGGACGCGTAAGCGCGACAAACAGCGTATTGCGCTGCAATTGATGGTCCATTGCTACCCTCAAAGATCACGATTCGAGAAACTCCAAGCCCGAAGAGCAATGCAGAGAATTTGTTGGCCCAATGCAATCATAGGACTATCTATTCACCAGACATTTGCACAGCATTTTTCTTTGTGGAGTGATTGACCGGAGTAGTGATCAGCTTTTGTCCGCTCCCAACCCCAATTTCAGACGCGAGGCTATGGCGTCATGTGGGCCGTTAGCGGACTGTCTGCTTTAGAAGGGTCAGTGAGAAAAATTACCGCCCCGTCGCATCCCGCACCGCTTCTTCGGCACCATAAATGTTCAAGTCCAAGAGAGCTTCATAAATATCCATGGCCCTTTTCCTGATTGCTGAATCATTCCGCATGAGAGATATGCAAACTTGAACCAGTTCTCGCCCCAACAACCTGTCTTGGCCATTCTTGTCGTTCGCGAGAACTTCCGTGGCTTTGCCACAAATATCCAGCAGTAACTCATCGAAGTCGGCATGTAGGAGAAGGGTCTGCAGTGCCTCCGCAAAATTGAATCCTAACGCTTCGTCGAAAGCTTCATCATTGCCCAACAACGCTTCAAGGAACTCCCGAGTGTGTTGGTCGGGCTGTAGCTTCCTGCGACGGTCTACCGCTCGCGAGATAGCTTTGGCATCATCGCCAGCAGCCTGCGGCAGGGCGTTGATAAGGATGTCGTGGGAACGACCGCGCAGCCCGTGGCTGTCTTCTTTCCAAGCGGCAGCTGTAGCGAGAAAATACCCTTGTTTCGCCCGTTCATCGCCATCTGGTAGCGTACGGGCCAGCGCTGCAAACTCTGAATTATCAGGATTCACGAGGCTTTCGGCCGTCACAAACTCGGCTGCGCATTGCACAATCTGCAGATTATCACTGCCAAGCCAATGGTTGAGCATTTCAAGAAGCAAATCTTCCGGCACCATGCCCCTGATTGGCCAGATCGCCACCACAACATCCAAACTCTCAAAGATTGAGGGGTCTTTCTCCCAGAGCTGTCGGACGAATTTTTGCGTCTCCCCGCGATCAGCCCAAAACAGAGCGCGCCCCAGGTAGCTCAATACAGCTTGCCAAATCGCTGGGTCTTCAAGGCGATCGACATGGCGTTGCAACACTTCAAGCCATCCGTCACAATCGGCTTCGTCCCGGTAAGTGAGCCCATGGTGTATGGCACTTAGTATTGTGTAATTGTGGTGCGGCAATATCCGCATTCCGCCAATGCCATGATCAAACATGATGCTTCGACACTCGTTCTCGTGTCTTGTATCGGTTTTCTCGTGGCGTTCCTCGAACTCCAACCGGTCTTGTATTTGTTTGGCTTCCGTGTCTGGATCGCATTCCAGCCAGCTTTCCAGCAATTCGAGCGTATCGTGAGGCAAGCCGTCTAATATACCGGCAACCTTGCCAAGCGCCGAAGCCGCACGTTGATACCATTTATCGGAATGGAAGCCTCGCTTCGTTAGCTCAAGAACGAGATCGTGTACTTTCTGGGCGAGCTTTTGATCCGGCTTGTCCCCTTGACCGTTGCCGCCACCTAGCTGATCGACCAACTCTCCGGCAGTATACTCATGTTTGCCTGGTTCCAGTCGGTCCAGTGCTATGGCAATTGCCCGATCTGGATGCTGTTTGCCAAAAGCGCCAAAAGCGCGAGAAACTTCTACCACTCCGCCTGAGCGCGATGTGGGATATTCCAATCGATCACCCTCTGGTGACACATCATTGATTTTTCCGAGCATCCCCATGATCGCGTCATCCGACGCTTTGCCCATCTGTTCGTGATCCATCGGGGAGCCGACAAACGAGGCCATATGATGACGGGATCGGCTTAGATGTCGGGGATTTTTCGCGCGCCACTCCAAGATTTGACGTCGCCTGCGAGCGGAAATTTTGTCTTGCGGAAATCTCTCCAGCATCGCCAAGCGGAATTGGTCGGTCCACCTTTGTCGATCTCTCCTCAGGGACGCTTCACCTTCTTGGAGTTCTTCGTCCTCATAACACTGCCATGCTTCGATCTTGTCGCGCAGCAATTCCAGTTTCTCTACAGGCAAATGGGGCGAAACAGCCTCGATTAATTCCTGCGATATGAGGCCTGGGACAGATCCAATGGCCCCATCTCGTAAAGCTACGGTCGGATTGCCAATAAACAAGCGCCGATCATCGGCCATCAAAAATTCAAATGACTCTTTAAGGAGGTTCTCGCCCGCAGCCACAAGAGTGCCCGCGATCAGCTCCTGGACTTGGTCGATCTCGATCTCGACAACCGGCTCCAGAACCGCCCATGCTTCTCCTGGATTTTCCTCAGCAAGTTTCTTTAGTGCGGCTTCGAGCACGGCAAAAGGATCATCCTTGTTAACGGGATCATCCCAATCCCAAGGGAGCACGTCCACACGGGCATATTGATTGCGATAGCCAAAGTCGGCGGATTCAGCAGATTGGGCTAGCCCGACGAACCAAGGTAGAAGCACTCTCACAAATTCTGCAGGTGCCTTTTCGGCAAATTTATGAAGGTCGTAGAGAGTCTTTGTGCGGTATCGATCAACCTCCAATTGCTCAATCCAAAGCGCCAGAACGTCGGCAGATTCAACGAAACGACCGTCTGAGTTAAGTGTTCTAATCAGATGAGATACCCCGTAATCATCGATCTGCGAACGCCCGAACATCTTTTGCAGATGTTCCTTGATCCTGTCGGTGAACAACTCAGCCTGTTCGAATGTGCGAAATGCGATGTAGTCAAATTCTGCATCGTCCCATTCTTGCTCGATCAATCCTGTCGCAAAATCGGAATCATGGTCCATTTCTGCCGCCAAAAGAGAAGCAGCAATCCACCGATATTCCTCGCTCCTCATGAGTGTTGGAAGCTGGTCACGAACATGATCTCGCCAACCGTCCCAAAATTTCACAACGTTGCTTAAGGAGCGACGAGCGAGAATAGAATCATCGCGGATGAAACGCTCAATCCATGCGATTTCGATGGTGTCGGGCAGCGCATTGATCGAAACGATGTCTGCCGCAAGATGACGAACATGACGGCGGGTTTTGTTGCTCGACAGAAGCGCGTCAATCGCCAGTCGGTATTTGTCTATATCGACCCATCGCAGCCTTTGAAGCGAACGAAGGACTGTCGCACGGACGAACAAGCTATCCTGCTTTTCCCAAACATACTCGGCAAGATCATGCCCGGAGGAGAAGGATCGCGCCTGGAAATCATCCAGCCATGACTGGTGGGAGAAGCCCAGATTCGGCTCCTGTCTTACTACTAGGCCTGCTGCTTCGCAGCGTAGGAGCGCCTCTCTCCATTTACTTTCATAGGTATCTATCGGTCGCCAGAGTGCCTCGCTGGCAATCATATCTTTCGCGAGCACCGTCATCAGCTCGATGCACTGATTTCTCTGCTCATCACTGCCAAGATCACAGCTAGCAAGCCAACGGCTTAACAACTGCGAGCCCAATAGATTTTCTACGCTTTCACCTCGCTTGATGATCTCAACATAGAGTTTCAAGGCAAACGGACGGCGTAACGTATCTTGAAGGCTTTCGGCGACCTGAGATGGGTCAATTCCCAGTTTGTCAAGGAACCCCGCGACAGTTTCCCAGCTAGGCAGTTCGAGTTGGAACTCATCGTCCGCCTCAAGTTGTTTAAATCTCGCATCGTGTGCCGCTTCGAACGGCCTTGAGCTTACGACAACATGCACTGGTGCTTGTTCAGCCCCAGACCGCAGGTTTCTGATTTTTCTCACTAAGCCAATGAGCAGCCGCATACGATTCGATGATTGATCCATGACTTCGCTGACCGCATCGAGCTGATCAATCAGTACAACTGTTGGAATTTCATCAGCGATCACTGAAATCTCTTCCAGCAAATTGCCTTCCAAACCTAGATCAATCTCCAGGTCCGACAGCGATACCGAGCTTTCGCGGAGTATGTCGGCCTTGATCGCAAATACCGGTGTTCCTTCTTGCTCAAGATGTTCGGTCAGCTCGGCCATCAGGGCGGATTTGCCAGAGCCTGCTTCTCCAATGATAAGCGATGTGCCCGACTTGTTTGAAGCGATGTGCTTGAGAATCCGATTGAAAGCGGGCCGGGCTATCCGCTCTCCAAGAATATCCTTAGGCCACGCTCGCAAATCGCTTGAACCCTCGAACGCATCCTCTTTCGCCTTCTCAATATCGATGGGCTTCTTGGTCGCCGCAAACCGCATCTCTTCGACGATTTCGAGGGTCTTGGCGGCAATCTTGTTCGTTGCTTCCAATGTTTGGAGAGAAGCCTCTGCACGCCAGTGTTTTGATTGATAGAGGCCGGATTTGAGGCTGGCAAAAAACTCGGTGAAGAAGTGTTCCAGCTCTTGCCGGCCTGAATGGAAAATCCGTGTTAGTGTTTCATCGACCGTATCATCATTGGTGAACCGTGTAACAAATCTATTAATGAACTCGGCGATCAGAGATTCTGTATCTGGAATTTGAGACGGGTCATCGACAGACGACGCGACGGTTGGAATCAGGACTTGAGCAACGAAAGTCTCGGACCGAAGGTCTTCCGCCAATGCAGGACTCTTCTCGACTGATGCTTCGATTGCAGCCGCACAAATTTCTGCCAGCTCCTGCTGTGCCGCACGGCTATCGCGTAACTTCTTTCCGGCGGACACACCCCAGCCAACAGATTCACCGGCAAGCGCACCCAAGATGATTTCTAGCAGCATAAGAAGAAGATAGTAGGCGGCACACCTGCTTTAAAGATAGTGGTCAGCTACCCTATTGAGCGTTGTCAACGAGTGTCAGCTTTCCGGGTATGATGGAGCAACACCAACGTCCGATATTGGGGCGCAAAGCAGACTTGGTTTAGGCGCGAGGCGCCCCACACAAGCCCCTTCATCGGCGCTATCGGCGGGCGGAACAAAGCCCCAGTAGATGCCGGGCAAGTGCTGTTTGATCGGCCATTCTCCCCCCGGATTGGACAGAAGGAAGCTTCATGTCGAGGGCAATTTGATCTCATCAAAAGTAGTCGCCTGACTTGATCGAGACATTACCCGAAGCGAAGCTATGGGGATAGCGAAAGTGCTTTCCGTAGCCGGTCAGAGGCCGCAATTCTGTTCGCTGTTCGCCAAATTTCCGCTTACGAAGAATTTCATTTTCATCATCGTTTCACTCAAAACTAAGGCCAGTCAGTAGCCCAGAGCCGATCTCGCCTAAGTTCCCAGTTTGTCCCCAGAATGCCCACCGGCTCTCGCTCCATAAAAAGTTGCGAAAATTCAGTATATTGAACGATACTCCCAAGTGACTGGAACCCTCGCCGCATATTGAAACTTGACAGCACACCGTACGCAGCGATGCCGCCTGAAAACTGGCGCAATTCCGGCGCAAACGGGAGGTGTCCGCTTCTGTGCCAGGCTCGGTCCAGCTGCAATCCTGACTGTGCCGAACTGGTCCAAATTGATGTAAGTCGCGGAATTTCAGAAGAAAGTTTTCGATTTCCTACACCTTGGCTACTGGCATAGAATGGCACTTGCCTTTCGAAGGGTGAGCCAGGTTCTTTGAGACACAAGGAGCTTGGGTTTATGCCTAGAGACAAACGATTTGTGGCTTATGTCACACCCCTGATCGCTGACTGGATCAGGGACCAGGCGCGCGAGCGCAATGTCAGTTCAAGCATAGTCATCGGAGACTGTATCTTCGATGCCTGGAACCGCGCCAACGAGGCGGATTTGCGGACACCCGCGACCGATCCGGTGCGCCAGAATATCTTCATCACGGTCGCACTCGACGCCCTGCTAACGCACCATCCAGAAACCGATCTTCGCGATCGAACGGTCGCCGCCTACCAGCGCAGGCTTGAACGTCTCGGGCTCGTTGCTCCCCGTCCGGCGGGAGGCAGCGATGAAGCATAATCTGGTCAATTTTACCCGCGGCAGCCAGCTTCTAGGGCACTTCGGTTTCATGTTTGCAGCGGGCCTGAAAGGACCCTTGATCGTCACATTACTGGTCGTTCTGGGCGTCACCTACTGGGAAGTCACAGAAACGCTGAGTGACCATCAGACCTATCTTCTCTGGATGCACATCTATGCGTCGGGATACGGCTTTATGGAGTTCGATCCAGACAAGCTTGTGAACCTGAAGCTCGCCGATGGAAGCATGGTTGCCTTCCCCATTTCGGTGATCACCGAATATCCGCCAATGCGCGAAGCGATGGCTCTTTTTCAGGCATCGGTGAAGGACGCGCTTGTCACCTCGGGACTTGTTTTGGCGCCGGTGTTTGTCCTCTTCTGGTGGGTGGCAGAACACTTCGGAGAACGCTCCAAACAAAGGAAGCATGTCCGCGGCGCTTCGCTCGCAACGCTATCCGAACTCGAACGGGAAATCGGGCAGCACAACCGGGTCGAACGCGCCCGTGAGTATGGAAATTCATTTGGCTGGAAATGGCGATTTGCTGGGACAACTGTCTTGCAATCGGCAGGCCTCTACTCGCCCGCTCATATAGCCGGTGTCAGTTGGCCCTGGCGCCGCGAACAAAGCCATACCATGCTCGTTGGCACGACAGGTACGGGCAAGACTGTTGCCCTCACCGAACTCGTTTCGGAGATCGGGAAAAGGGGAGAGCGCGCGGTTATCTTCGACCTTACCGGTGCCTTTATCGAGACCTTCTACGAACCCGAACGCGACATCATCCTCAACCCGCTCGATCAGCGGTGTCCTGCTTGGAGCGTGTTTGACGATTGCACTTCGCGCGCTGAATTTCATGCGGCGGCAGAGTCGCTCGTGCCTCATGATGGCGGAGGCTCTGAACAGTTCTGGGTGCTCGCCGCGCGCACCTTGTTTGTCGAGACATGCATCAAGTTGAAGGAGGCAGGACGCGGAACCAATGCCGCGCTCGCTAACGAGTTGATGAATGCCGATCTCTCCGATCTGCATCGCCTGGTAGAAGACACGATGGCTGGGCCGATCAGCACGCCCAGCGCTGCCAGAATGGCGGAATCGGTCCGTGCGGTGTTCAACGTCAACGCCAAGGCGATGCAGATGCTGCCAGACAAAGGAGAGCAGTTTTCGGTCCGTCAATGGGTTGCAGGTGAGTGCGAGGAAGGATCGCTGCTGTTCCTGTCAGCGCGCTATGTCGACATGACAGTTCTCTCGCAGTTGCTCACGCTGTGGCTCGACACAGCGATAAACACGCTCATGACTGGACGGCGGACGCGTGAATTGAGGCTATGGTTCTTGATCGACGAACTGGGCGCGCTCCATCGTCTACCCTCGCTTGAAAAGGGCCTGCAAACCGCGCGCAACTTCGGGGGCGCGATCGTCACGGGCGTCCACACTTTTGCCAAGCTCAAGGAGGTCTATGGCGAGAACATGGCGATGACTCTGTCGTCGCTTGCAAGGACCAAGTTGATTTTGGCTACTGCCGATCGTGAGACCGCCACATGGTGCTCGGATATTATCGGCCACCGGGAAGTTCGCGAGATGGAGGAGGGCTACAGCTATGGCTACAACAACGCCCGCGATGCGGTCAGCCTGACACCACGCCGGCAGGTTGTGCCGCTTCTGCTGCCCGATGAATTCATGGGCCTCAGGAGCCTCGAAGGGTTTATCAAATTTCCCGATGGTTTTCCGGCAGCGCCTGTCACCTTGTCCCCGCGCGATTGGCCTCGACGAGCCGAAGGTTTCATTGCGCGCGCTGCCACCACAACACCGCCAGGCGGTTCGGCGAGTACTACCGCCGACACGAAAGATGGGAGTGCGGATGACGGCGCTTCCAGCAACGGCGACGAGGGTGATCCGCGCAAGATGAAGGACCGGAACAAGCCGCAACGACAGCCCTCGCGATCAGCCAACGTCAACTCGAAGAGCGGACCGAAGGTTTGGGATGAGGCAGAAAAGGCCACGAACAAGCAGGCAATACAGGCTCACATTAAAGCGGTCGATGAATCCCAACCAAAGGTCGGGCACCGCCCGCCGGAGGATCGACGCCAGGGCGAACTTCTGCTTCCGGACAAGCCAAATGGGGAAGAGGTGGCGCAGAACGCTGCGAATGAGCGCGAAGGCTCACCGCGCAGCGATGTGCCCGATCCTGATGCTCGGCAGCGCGACGATAATCAGCGTGGAATTGCCGACCGAAAACTTCAGGAAGAACAGCAGCGTTCGCTTCTCGGTGGAGCGGCCCATGACAAATACGATCATGATCTGGGTGACGTGGATCCGGAGATCTGATCGCTGGCACAGGGGAGGGCGAGGGGTCTTGAACGAAGACTAACCAATGCTTTCTGTTGCCAATGTCCGCTCCTCCTCAGCGGCGGCCAACTACTTCGCGTCCGACAATTACTATGCCAAGGCGGATGCCGACCGTTCGGGCGTATGGCTTGGTGAGGGCGCCAAGAGGCTTGGGCTGGAAGGGCGGGTCGATGCCAAAGCCTTCGACGCCCTGCTGCGCGGCGAGCTGCCCGATGAAACAAGCGTTGGCAATTCCGGACAAGCGCATCGACCGGGCACCGATCTTACATTCTCCGTGCCCAAGAGCTGGTCGCTGCTCGCGCTTGTCGGCAAGGACGAACGTATTGTCACCGCCTACCGCGAGGCTGTCGCCGAAGCGCTGAAATGGGCCGAGACAAACGCCTCAGAAACCCGCATTGTGAAGGCTGGCAAGGTTCTTACCCAACCGACCAGCAACCTTGCGATCGGTCTGTTCCAGCACGACACCAACCGCAACCAGGAGCCCAACCTCCACTTCCACGCAGTCATCGCAAACGTGACGCAAGGCAAGGATGGCAAGTGGCGAACCCTCAAGAACGACCGGCTTTGGAAGCTCAATACTACGCTCAATTCGATTGCGATGGCGCGCTTTCGCGTGGCAGTCGAAAAGCTTGGTTATGAACCGGGGCCAACCCTCAAGCACGGAAATTTCGAGGCGCAAGGGGTCTCCCGCGACCAAGTCATGGCGTTCTCTTCGAGACGAAAGGAGGTGCTCGAAGCGCGGCGTGGGCCGGGGCTTGAAGCCGGCCGGATCGCAGCGCTCGACACACGCGCTGCCAAGCAGGGAATCGAGGATCGGGACACGCTCGGCAAAGTCTGGGATGAGACCGCAAGATCGATCGGACTTGATCTCTCTCCAATCATAGAGCGCGCGCGCGGACGTGCTGCGCAAGCCGGTATGCCGGGAAGCGCTCTTACCTCCCTGGTCGAGAAAGGACGTGCGCTTCTCAGGCAATTTGCAGCGCACGTGCGCAGTCCCACCGCAGACCCGCTCGTTCCGGCTTCGGTGCTTAAGGAGGACAAACAGAGCATCGCCGCCGCGCAGGCTGTCGCCTCGGCCGTGCGCCATCTGTCGCAGCGCGAAGCGGCTTTCGAACGCGAAGCGCTCTACAAGACGGCGCTGGATTTCGGATTGCCGACCACCATTGCAAACGTCGAAAAGCGCACTCGCGCGCTCGTGCGCACAGGCCAGCTTGTTGCCGGGAAGGGCCATCACAAAGGTTGGCTTGCATCACGTGATGCCATTGAGACCGAGCAACGCATTATCGCCGAGGTCGAGGCCGGAAAAGGCGAAGCGGAATCTGCCCTCTCACCGAAAGAGGCCGAGGATCGGGTACAGGCATCGGCCGAGATTGGTCACGGATTTCGTCTCAATGACGGCCAGCTGTCGGCTGCCCGACTGATCCTGATTTCACAGGACCGAACCGTTGCGATCCAGGGCATTGCTGGAGCGGGCAAGAGCAGCGTTTTGGCCCCTGTTGCACAGGTCCTGCGCGAGGAGGGCCGGCAGGTCGTCGGGCTCGCGATCCAGAATACACTGGTCCAGATGCTCGAACGCGACACCGGTATCGGCTCGCAAACGCTGGCGCGCTTCCTCGGAGGCTGGAAGAAGCTGCTCGACGAGCCGGGGAACCTCGCTCTCCGCACCGAAGCGCAATCGGATCTCAAGGACAATGTTCTGGTGCTCGACGAGGCCTCGATGGTCTCGAACGAGGACAAGGAAAAGCTGGTCCGGCTGGCAAACCTTGCCGGTGTGCATAGGCTCGTCCTGATGGGTGATCGCAAGCAATTGGGTGCGGTCGATGCCGGCAAGCCCTTTGCCCTGCTCCAAAAGGCAGGAATTGCTCGGGCAGACATGAACACCAATTTGCGCGCACGAGATCCTGTCGTCCGCGAAGCTCAGGCTGCTGCCCAGAAGGGCGATGTCAAAAATGCATTGGTGCAGCTGAGGGATTACACGATTGAGGCAAAGGGTGATGGCGCTATTGTAGCTGCCGAACAGTGGCTTTCTCTGCCAGAATCCGAGCGTGATCGGACAGCGATCTATGCATCGGGACGCAAAATGCGCTCAGCCGTCAACGAGGCCGTCCAGACCGGCCTCCTCGCCAATCGCGAAAACGGACCAGGCAAGATGGCGCTACGCGTTCTCGACCGTGTGAACAGCACGCGCGAAGAACTGCGATATCGCGCCTCCTATCAAGCAGGCCGCGTTCTGGAGGTCTCGCGGCGAGAAAAGACGCTCGGCCTAATGCCGGGAGAATATCGGATTTTGGATGGTCTTAGCGGTTCCAAGAACGTGACCGTGGTGAACAAGCGCGGCAGGCGTTTCAGCTTTGATCCTTCCCGGCTCAAGACGGGCCAAGCGAATGACAGCCTCTCTCTGTTCGAAGAGAGGAAGCTCGAGGTCCATGAGGGAGACAAAATACGCTGGACACGCAACGATCACAAACGCGGCCTTTTCAATGCCGACCAGGCTAGGGTGGTGGCGATCAACCGAGGAAAGGTCACCGTCGAAACCTCAAGCGGCGAGCAACTTACGCTGGCTAAAGGCGATCCGATGCTCAAACGGATCGATCTTGCCTATGCACTCAACGCCCATATGGCGCAGGGTCTAACATCCGACCGCGGGATCGCGGTGATGGACAGCCGCGAGCGCAATCTCTCGAACCAGAAAACATTCCTTGTAACGGTGACCAGGCTTCGCGATCACCTCACCCTCGTGATCGACAATACACGAAAGCTCGGCGCAGCGGTGTCTCGAAACAGAGGTGAGAAAGCATCGGCCCTTGAAGTGACTGAGAGGCTTCGAGCTGCTGCGGCAAAGGGCTTGTCCGTTGACCAGCCCAAGCGCGATCAGCCGAAAGTCGAGAAAGAACTTACGCGTACGAAGAGCAAGACACTCGATATTGGGATCTGACGTCAGCTTTGCGCCCCAATTTCAGGCCTTAGTCGGTTATGTGCGCAGCGCCAAAAGTAGTTGTCGGTTCGCATACTTTACTTGAACGCAATAGCTTCTCTGCCTTCTTCGGGCATCATAAAACGTAACCGTCCTCTACTGGCAGTGTAATGAGCGCTGCGGATCTTGAGCAAAGCACCATGAATAAGATGCTACTCTGGGCGATCCGAGCGAAGTGTAGCGCCTTGTTTGATTGTTTCACACACGATAGCGGCAATCTCAAGGGCCTGCGCTTCGTCCGAGAAGCGCCCGAAGCTGAAACGGACGCATTCACCTGCCTGTTCGCGGCTCAGTCCCATGGCGAGAAGCACATGGGACGGCTCGATCGAACCGCTCGAACAGGCCGCTTGCGTCGACGCCGCCACTTGCGCTTGCAATTGTCCAAGAAGGTCCGCTGAGGAGATTCCCGGAAATCGCATCAGGGCGTTTCCTGGATGGCGCGGGCCGCGCGGGCCGATAAGCTCTCCCACACCATTTTGTCCGATCGCGCCGACAAAAGCATCGCGGATCGCTCCGATCCGCTCACGCTCGTCCTGATAGGCGTCGAGGACGAGCCTACAGGCTTCTCCGAAGCCGACGCAAAGCTCGGTCGGGACGGTGCCGCCGCGCCTTCCATCCTGCTGACCCGCACCGCGAAAGAGCGGTCGAACCAAATCACGCAGGGGGTCTGCCACGACAAATGCGCCGATCCCCTTCGGCCCATAAAGCTTGTGCGAAGAGAGCGTCGCACATCCTAATCTGGCACTCTCCATCGTAAGCGTGCACGCAAGAGGAGCTTGCGCTAGATCAGCGTGGAAGATCGCACCCTTATCTGTAGCGATCTTGCCGATTGCCTCGAGATCGGCGATCGCACCATTCTCGTTGTTGACGCCCACGACGGAAATCATTGCGGTGCGATCCGACACGAGCTCTTCGCATCTCGCGGTATCAGGAGCCCCGTCCCTATCCAACGGAATTTCCACAATATTCAGAGCACTTTCCAGCGCCGCTTGTCGCAGCGATCCGTGGTCACCTTCGGATATCACGAGCGTATCGCGCTCAGACCGACGACTGACATGGATGGCCATCGCGATGGCCATCGCATTGGCTTCGCTCGCACCGGAAGTGAAAATGACTTCTTCGCCTTCGGCGCCGACCAAGGCCGCAATTCGCTCGGCTGACTGATTGATCGCCTGCGCGGCGCGCCATCCGAGGACATGGTCTTGTGAATGTGGATTGGCGAAGAGATCCCGCATGGCCTCGGTCATCGCAGAGATCACGCGCGGATCGGTCGGTGTTGCCGCCTGATAGTCGGCATAAATCGTACCATCGACGCGAATTGCCTCTCTCCCTACTGGACGGTTCCTCCAGTCTTTCCTATAGCCCGATTGGCGCACTGGTGGATAGGCCCAGATGGAACATTTACAGCTACAAACCTTCAGGCAAAGCGAATATCGCCCCTGCTTTTCGGGCCACGAAACCTTCCCACTACGGCATGGTTGGTTGCAAAAGGCTTATGACTCAGTCGCGGCCTGCGAGACACCCGCCGATGGGGCGCGGCTTTTTCGTGACAAAGAGTCGATCGCTCGGTTCGGCGTTGGCCGCAACATGGTGGCCTCGATGCGTTTCTGGGCACTCGCCACTGAAGTCATTGTCGAAACAGATGAAGGCGTGGTTCCCGGGTGGGCGGGTGACGGCCTACTCTCAACCGGTGGGAGCGATCGCTATCTTGAGGACGATGCATCGCTTTGGCTGTTGCACTGGAACATTTGCAGTTCGCCAAGGCTTACAACGCCTTATTGGCTGTTTAATGAGTTCAGTGGAGCCGCTTTCCTGCGCAAGGAACTGACTGGTGAGCTGATGCGACTTTCCAATGCGCGCCAGTGGGCGCGGGTTTCGGAGACAACGGTCGAGCGCGACCTGCAATGTCATATCCGCAACTATGCCGGGGGCCGAGGAAGCAATGAGGTAAGCGAAGCGGTGCTGGCCGAGCTAGGCCTGATCGTTCCGATGGACCGCCAACGTTCTCGGCTTGGTCGCGGAACGCAGGCTTCGCTGCCTCCAGCAGTTTTTGGATTTGCACTCGAAGAATTCTGGGACTGCATCGCCGCCGACCAGGAAACCCTGTCTTTCGAAAGCGCAGCCTATGCTGCCGGATCCCCCGGACGGGTGTTCCTGATCGAACCCGATGCGTTGCTCGGTCGACTTGAACGGCTCGAAGAAACGAGCGGCGGCTGTCTCGCTTGGTCGGAGACGGCGGGGCTACGACAGATCATCAGGCTCAAGCGGACCGATCGGGAGCAACGCATCGCCGCTTTGTTCGCGGCACTGGGGGTCACATGATGGCGATGCGAGCACACGAGATCGTTCCGCGGTTCCGCCGTTCGATCCGGATCGATAGCGATCTGGGGTCTCGTAGCGCACTCGAAGATTTTCATTGTCCTCCGTCGTTCAGGGCCGTGCTGCGCTTCATGGCTGCCCATATCGCTGACACCGGCCAGGGAGCCTTCACGTGGACCGGCCCCTATGGCGGGGGGAAATCGAGCCTCGCCCTCGCCTTCGCCAGCCTGTTTCAATCGTCGCCTGAAGTCGTCGATGCCGCTAGCGCGCGTTTGGGCGATAAGGCAGTGAGCGAACTGACCGAAGCCATTCCAGAATTCTCCGGCACGTCCGAAGTCGCCGCACTTGTCGTTGAGCGCCGGTCGATTGCCGCGCAACTCGCCGAAGTCTTCGGGCTGGCCTCCACTGCAACGTCGCAAGAGATACTCTCTGCGATCAACCAGCGCGCCGACGAGGGCGGCGCGCTGATCGTCCTTGACGAACTTGGCAGAGGCCTTGAAGCCGCCGCCGAGGGCGACGGCGACATCCATCTGCTGCAGGACCTCGCGGAAAGCGCCTCGCGCGCGCAGGGTCGTCTGATCGTAATCGGCATCCTTCACCAGTCTTTCGAAGAATATGCCGCTCGTCTGGAGCGGGCCACTCGTGACACTTGGGCAAAGATCCAAGGCCGCTTCGTCGATATCTCGGTCGCGATTACTATCGAGGAAACGATCGGCCTTATGGCCGAGGCCCTCGGTCATCGACGGGCCAACTCTCAACTTCGACCGCTTTGCGAAAAAGCGGTTGGCACGATGCGCCCGGAACCGAGCAAGTCGGTCGCTGCCGCGCTTTCGCAAAACCTTGCGCGCTGCCACCCGCTTCATCCGGTCACGGCGCTTTTGCTGCCGCCCCTGTCGCGGCGCAAGTTCGGGCAGAACCAGCGCAGCGTCTTCTCCTTCCTGTATTCCGCCGAACCTTTCGGCTTGCAGGATTTCGGGAAGGGCGAGCCCCATTCCGACCACTATCCGCCCGATCGGCTATGGGATTATCTCCAGGCCAATTTCGAGCCTGCCATATTGGCGTCGAGCGATGCGAAACGTTGGCTTATCGGGCAGGACGCGCTCGAGCGCTGTATGGCGCGCGGCGGTGAACAGACCGAGTTGCGCTTACTCAAAACGATTGCGCTGCTCGACTTTCTCCAGGGGCGTTGCGGGTTGGTGGCTGACGAAGCGACGTTGTGTGTGGCGTTGGACGAGTGTCCGGAGAAAGATGTCCGCAGCACACTTTTGCGCCTCAAGGAGCGATCTGAGGTGGTCTTCCGCCGACACGCCGGTGTATACCGAATGTATGCGGGTTCGGACTTCGATGTCGATGCGCATATAGAGGAACTTCTCGCCGGCCCGGTCAAGGTCGATCTCGAATCAATCCGCGCACTCGCTGATCTGCAGCCGGTTCTGGCCAAGCGGCACCATATCGAAACCGGCGCCATGCACTGGTTCGACGTGCGGCTGACAACGCCCGATCTCTTGGCCCAATTGCCCGAATTGGCGAGCAACTATTTTGGCGAAATCGTTCTGGTGCTCCCGGCGACAGGTTTCAACGCACAGTCGCTCGCTAAGAAGCTGCTAAGGACATCACGGGAAAGCGCGGAGCATCCGGTCGCCTATGGCCTGCTTTTGGAGGCACCCCGCATCCTTGGATGGTGCGAAGAGCTGGTCGCGCTGCAAGGAATGGAAGGCGGTTTTCCCGAACTGCGCGGCGATCCCGTGGCTCGCCGCGAAATCGATGCCCGGATTGCCGATCTCAGGCGCGAGATCGAAACGCAGCTGGCCGCCACCCTCGAAAGCAGCGATTGGTTCATCGCTGGCAAGCGTCATACCAAGCTAACCAAGCGCGAGCTCAATGACCAGCTATCGACCTTGGTGGCCGACCGGCTCAGCGCCGCTCCGACGATCCGCAACGAGCTGCTCAATTGCGATGAGCCTTCTTCCAACGCTGTCAGCGCCCGCACCAAGCTGATGAAAGCGATGGTTCGCAACGAGGGCAAGGAAGCGCTGGGTTTTGGTGGAAAGAACTTCCCTGCCGAACGCGGGCTTTTCGTCTCGCTCCTCGATGATGAGGAATTGGTCGGGTCTGAAGGTTTTTCGGCGCCCGGCGAAGATCATCATTTGCACCCGCTCTGGGCGCTGGCAGATGACTTGCTGGAAAGCGCTGACGGAATGATTGATGGGGCGCAGATCCTCGACGCCTGGCAAGCCGAGCCGATCGGCCTCAAGCGTGGTCTTGGGCCCGTTTTTCTGGTCGCATATATCCTCAGCAGACGGGACCGGGTCGCGAGCTATTGCGATGGCCTGTTTCAGGCACAATTCAATGATCTGTGCGTGGAATTTCTCGCCCGCGACCCATCCGATATCGGATTGCGGCGGATCGAACTGGACGGCTTCATCGGTGCGACACTCGCAGCGCTTGCGGGCCTCATACAACTCGAAGGTGTCAATAGCCCGCTCGCTGTCGCGCGGGCGATCGTCGAAGACTATGATCGCCTGGTGCCGTGGACCAAGCGGACGCAGGCTCTGAGCGCGCAGGCTCTCAAATTGCGCGAGACGCTAAAGCGTGCGAGCGACCCCAACAAGCTTCTCTTCGACGATCTGCCAGGTATAGCGGCCGAAACAGGCCACGAGGTTCCGGACGCTGCGGCGACGGCGCGCCTTGTCCGGGACCTTATGGCTGAGTTGCGCGCCGCCTATCCCAAGGTGCTCGCGGGCCTTAAGGAACTTTTGCTGCGCGAACTCGACGTGCGGGGCGAGGATGAGGAGGCGTACGCTCAATTGCGCGCGCGTGCAGAGAATGTGCGGCAGATCGCTGGTGACCTGCGGCTCGAGGCTTTCGTGGGCAGGTTAAGCCAGTTTCATGGCACACGCGAGGATGTCGAGGGTCTCGCTGCGATCGCGGCAGACAAGCTGCCGCGAGACTGGAACGACACCGATCGCCAGCGAGCCGGGCTGGGCATCGCCGAACTTTCCGCAAAATTTCTTCGCATCGAGGCGCTCGCGCATGTCAACGGGAAGCCGGACAAACGCCGCGCACTTGCGTTGATCGTGCAGAATGAGGATCGCACCTCGCCGATCGTGGGCGAGTATCAGGTCGCCGAGGCCGACTTCAGCAATGTTGCAGCGCTTGTACGGACTGTCGAAAAAGCCTTGCTGGAAAGCGATTGCGGGCGCCGCGAGGTCATCCTTGCCGCGCTGGCCGAAGTGACCTCGAAGTATCTCGACGAGAGCGACCCTCGTGTGAGGCTGAAAGCGTGAGCACGACACGGCATGTTCTGGGTCTTTCCGGAGGGCGCGACAGTGCGGCGCTTGCCATCCACATGCGCCAGCGCCATCCTGATATCGACGTCGACTATTTCTTCACAGACACCGGCAAGGAACTGCCGGAAGTCTACGAATATCTGACAAGGCTCGAGGGGTATCTGGGCAAGGCCATTCTGCGTCTCAACCCGGACCGGGATTTCGATTTCTGGTTGAAAACCTACAAGACCTACCTGCCCTCGCCGCAGTCCCGATGGTGCACGCGACAGCTGAAACTGCGGCCCTTCGAACAATGGGTACGTCCGTTTCTCGATCAGGGCGATACCGTGATTTCCTATGTCGCAATCCGGAGCGACGAGGAATATCGTGAAGGGTACCAGTCCCGCCGGGACCGTTTGATGACGCGGCTTCCCTTCAAAGAGGCCGGTATAGACAAGGCCGCGGTAATCGACCTCCTTGAAGGCAGTGGTCTTGGTCTTCCACGCTATTATGACTGGCGCACTCGCAGCGGATGCACGTTCTGTTTCTTTCAGCAGAAGATCGAATGGGTGAGATTGAGAGAGAGGCATCCCGAAGCGTTCGAAGAAGCCAAGAGATATGAGAAAAGTGCACTCGAGCATGGCTCACCCTTCACTTGGAGCCACGGTGAATCCTTGGCGGAGCTCGAACGCGATGAACGCCGGGATCAGATCCGCAAAGATCATGCAGCGCGGATCGAGCGCGCACAGCGGCGTGCGCGCATGAACCCGCTGCGTCCCGACAGTGCGATCGATGTCGATGATCTGTATCCTGGCGGCGCCAAGGCCTGCCTGACCTGCCACAAGTAATGACAAGCCCGATAATTCATGCGTAAGAGCAATTGATGTTCAAAGTTACCGCCCGCGCAGTATTGGAATTGGGCTCCGAACTTATCAGTTCGGACATCATCGCGTTTTACGAGTTGATTAAGAACGGCTTCGATGCCGGCACCAAACGGGGCGTTGAGATCGATTTCCATGTCGTTCTGGGCCGTCGCGCAATGCGGGAGTTCCAACGCCAACTCGAAGACGCGGGCGCTGACATCGAGAAGATCCGCAAGGATATCGAGAAGGCTCTCAATGCTGATGCTGCCATGCTGCACGCCAAAGCCGTCGAGGATTTACAAGATTGCGCGACAGCAAGCGATCTTCGGGACGCGCTCGAGACAATCTATGCGCGCAATTCGATCGTTGTCGCCGATACCGGCGAGGGAATGTCACTTGACGATCTCGAACGCGTCTTTCTCGTTATCGGAACGCCGTCTCGAAAGAAGGCGGTACAGGAGGTGGTCGACAAGAAAGAAGGCAAAAGCCCTTATCTCGGCGAGAAAGGTATCGGGCGCCTTTCGGCCATGCGGCTCGGCGAACGGCTCGAGGTTGAATCGGCCCGGCAAAGCGATACCCATTTCAATGTTCTCGATATTGATTGGCGACAGTTCGCCGAACTCGATGCGATGCTCGAAGACATCGAGGTTGTCCCGCACAAGGGAGACGCCAAGCCAGACGACACCTGGTCCGGAACGCGGCTAACCATCGGGAGCCTGAGCTCCGACTGGACCAGGGACAAGATTCAGCTTCTCGCCAACGACGAGTTTTCAATGCTGACCGCCCCGATGACGGGGCGCCGCGCACGCAAACGCATCGTCCTGCGCTGGAACGGCGAGCGCATCAAAATACCCGCGCTTGACTCGGAGCTGCTGGAGGAAGCGCACGCCAGCATAAAAGGCCGGTATGAGATCGACGATCGCAAGCCGCGCCTCACGCTCGATATCGTTATTCGCAAGCTGGGTTTCGACCATCCCGTGATCGAGGAAACCAAGATCTACGAAGGCGCGGACCTCTACGGGCCGATCGCTGGCAAGGATACCGGAATCGAAAGCGGCGCTCTTGAATCGGTCGGCGAGTTCGATTTCGAAGCGCATTGGTACAACCGTCGACGTATCAAGGGAAATGACAAGCATACAGCCACCGAGATCAAGGACTTCCATCGGCAGTGGACAGGCATCCGCCTGTATCGCGATGGCTTCCGGGTCTATCCGTATGGCAGCGAAGAGGACGACTGGCTCGGCCTCGATCGCAAAGCCCTCATGGCCAAGGGATATCTGCTCAACAAGATCCAGCTGATCGGACAGGTCGATATCGGCCGGGTCGCCAATCCGGAGCTGGTCGACCAGACCAACCGTGAAGGGTTGCGCGTCACCCCGGAATACGAGACGCTGCTCGAGGTCATCCGCTTCAGCATTCAGGACCAGCTGCGCAAGCGCATGCTCAAGGTTGAGCAGGAGTTCAAAGCCAAGCGGGAGAAATTCGAGCCCGCGAAGACCGAAATCAAGGAACTGGAAAAGCGGGCGAAGACATCGATCGACCTGCTGCGCAAAACGGCTTCGAATGAAGAGCGCGAAACCATCGACAGGCTGCAGATGACGCTTTTCGAGGTCTCCGATTTTGCGCGGCGCGCGCAGCGCCGGATCGAAGAGGTCGAGAACGACGCACAGCAAATGCTCGACATGGCGGGGATCGGCCTCATGGTCGAGATTGTCGCACACGAACTGGCGCGCACATCGGAAGATGCGCTCGACAACCTCAATGCATTGCGGGCGAAATCCGTCCCTGAAGATGTCAGAACCAGAATCGAAAGCCTGCGATCGGCCATGAAAAGCATCTCGAAAAGGCTCCGGGTTCTCGACCCGCTTAGCGTATCGGGACGGCAGGCGCCCGAACGGTTCGCGCTTGACGAACTCATTCGCGAAACGCTCGACGCGCATGAAACCCAGTTCGCGCGCCACGATATCTCGGTCGACATCGAGCTGGGCGACGCGCCAGTTCGGATCAAGGCGGTCAAAGGGATGGTCGTCCAGGTTCTGGAGAACCTGATTTCGAATTCGGTCTACTGGCTCGACCTTGAGAAACAGCAAAGTGCTGAATTTGCCCCAAAGATTTCGATCAGTCTCGATGACCTGACATCGACGATCTATTTCAAGGACAATGGGCCCGGCATTCATCCTGCCAATGCAGAGGACATTTTCGATATGTTCTTCTCGCTCAAGGAGACGCGAAAACGTCGGGGCCTTGGCCTCTACATCGCGCGCAAGTGTGCGACATTCAACGGCGGCGCGCTTGAACTCGACCTCGAAGAGGAGAACCCAAATGGCCGATACAACCGATTTATATATACTGTGACTTCATAGCGCACATCATGATTGCTGACCTTCTCGAGAATTGCGGTATTCGCACCGTCTTGATCGTCGACGATGGCTACGATGAAGCTCCACGGCTAGCTGATCTCGGAGCCACCAACCCCGATTGGGCCACATTCTTCGACGATTTGACCGAGGATGACGAGGGAGCGATTGCGCAGGCGTTTCCGGGGTTCGATCTCGACGACGCGGACGATTACTCAAAGGACGAAGCCTTCCTGCAGGTCGTTTGGGCTCTAAAGGATGAGATTTCAGACCAAGCGACAGCGCATATTCTTGAAACGTACGAGCACGACCAGCAAGCCATGTCGAGATTCCTTACGGAGATAGAAGGCGTATTTGCTGGCTATGGCCTTGAGGTTGCGCGCGCAGGACGCGATTTTGTCCCACACTCGGCCGACGCAGATCTAATTCTGATAGACCTCTTTCTTGGCGCGCAACAGGCCGATGATGATATGTCGCGTTCGATCGCTGGCCTAAAAGAGGTTCTCGAAAACAGGGCCGATAGCCCACCCGCGATCATCCTAATGTCTAGCCATCGAGGCATCGGTCAAAAGCGCGGGCGCTTTCGAGACGAAGCTGGCGTATTCGCCTCAGGTTTCCGGGCTATCAGTAAGGACAAGTTACGAGATACCCCGCGGCGGGACCAGATATTGCTTGAGCTTGCTCGCCACCGAGCAGATTCGCTCAAGCTCAGCTCATTCCTGCAGACCTGGCGGGTTGGAATGGAGCAAGCGGTCAACGCAACCTCAGCCGACTTGCGGCGGCTCGATCTGGAAGACATAGCACAACTGCAATCCCTTCTTCTCGACGATGAGCAAGAACCAAGAAGCAGCTATATGCTCGATCTTGTTGATAGGCTGCTCGTGCATGAACTCGAGGGTATTGGGCCCATTATCACGGCTGCCAGGGCGCTCGATCGAATGGACAGCAGCCATCATCCGCCCAACACCATGGGGGACAACAAGGACAATCTTAACCTCATCTACAAGACGCTCTTCGTGCACCCAAATCGGCGGAGACTCGACGCCAAGGACGGCTTTCCGGTTCGTTTTGGCGACATCATCGCTCTCAAACCGAATGCCGCTGCGCCGCGCGGAAGCATTTTTTCCGGCAATGCGGATTCGGTATTCCTGGTCGCAACGCCTGCGTGCGACCTGGTGCGTGACCCTCCTGCCGCGAAGGAAGCATTGCTGGTCGAGGGGGAGTGCCTCGCGATCGACGCCGCTGCCTATGATCCGAGGACACCTGATACGACAATCGTCATCAAGCGTGGAAACCAGAAGTACGGCGTCAAATGGAAGATGAAGAATCTCAAAACGCTGACCAGTACACGCCTTGAGAATTTGCTTGCAAAGGATGACGTGATCATTGCCGGCAGGTTGCGGACCGATCATGCCGCACAGCTGCAACAATCGATGTTGAGTGGTACCGGTCGCCTCGGTGTGATGGCCGCGATGCCAACTAACTATCCCATAAAAGCGACAATTCTCCTACCTAATGCCGAGCGTACTCTGGTAGCCTTGCCCGAGAGCCTCCGAGGTATGTGCGTTGTAGGCCGGGCGAATAACAACAAAGCTGCCCGCATTGGCTTCGACAGCAGCCAGCTACATGACTTCGCCGATGCATTACGCGAATTTGAACAGACAACCCACGAACGAAGTCAGGAAAAACTTCGCGGAATGCTTGAACCTGACCGGCTCAACATCTTGTTTGCTGACGGATTCCAAATCGACCTCACCAAGGCCATGGGTAAAGGAGTCGAGTTAAAGCTGAAGACAGCCACGGACGAGGAGTTCAAACCTGGCAAGGTGTTTTACGGGGTCGACGCGACGTTGTCTGTCACCGACCCCAAGGCGCTTCAATCGATTGGCCTCGTCTTTGAAATATCAGAGAAGTTGCAAGCTTGAGCTCGCATTGAGACGCAAGCGCGTCGCGACCTAGAAACACTGTCAATGATGCGCCAATTCGTTTGAATGGTGGCTGCACGTTTCTTTCATCCGGAAGCGGAATGTCCGCTTCCCGCCCCAGACCTTACCGTCAAAGAGCTCTCCCAAACCAGATGACTCGCCCGACAACATGGACATCTGCCCGGTCCATATCGTGCCATGTGGGGTAGGCGGGATTGTCGCTAGCGATCGTGACCTGTTTGCCGCCAGGTTTGATAGCAATACGCTTTACCACCAGAGCTTCGTCTGCACGCAGCACGTAAATTCCATCACGGAGCTTTGAACCGTGGTCGGATGCATCCACAAGAACCTCGTCGCCATCGCTGAGTGTCGGCTCCATCGAGTCACCCATAACTCCGACGATCGACAGGCTTGCGCTTTTTGCCGCCGTCAATCTTCGTAGCCAGCGCTCATCAAAACCGAACCGCGTCTGCGCGCTTTCGCTCTCGGCAATGGCGCCAAATCCGGCTGATGCTTCAACCTCGAGAACAGGAATCTCAACCATCCCGTCTGAGACCGGGTTCGCCGGCCCTCCCAGGGTCTGCTCATCAACCCCAAAGAAGCAAGCCAATGTCTTCCGATCTTCATCGTCGAGGATCTTTGGCGAGCCACGCTTAATGAATTGCTGGATGTAACTCGGGTTACGGCCGAGGAGCCTTGAGATCGAGGCGTAGCCGTATCCACCCTGAATAATAAGGCGGTCGAGCTCTTCTCTGACATTTACCATCAGCTTGGTCCTTTGGATGCAATCTAGGATTTTTTCCTAGATTCGCGGAAATCATCCTAGTAGGAACATAACAAGAACACAAGCGAAATACGAGTCGGAGCAGTTTGGAAATGAGTTTGCTTGAACGGATCGAGAAGCATCTGAAAGAAAACCATATTTCTGCAACTCGCTTCGGTAGGCGCGCTGTTGGTGATCCTAGATTTGTCCTCGACCTACGAATGGGACGAAGGCCACGCCGCAGAACGATCGAACGGCTGGATGCTTATCTCGCGTCATGCGAAAACGCCGGCGCCAAACCATGCGTCGGTGACTGCAAAAACGCCTTTCGTTCAAGGAAGAGGTAGCAGTAGTCACACGGTTCATCGCCCGACTATTGTGATGCTCGGTCAATTGCTGCATTTTCAGGGCAATAGAGGAGAGGGGGCTTCGGTTTCCGCGAAAGGACACTGACCTATGAGCAATTACGATAAATCCCCGCCAGAGAGCAAAGGCGATTGGGAAGGCTTTCGCGAAATCGATCGCGCCATCTCTGAGAACCGACGGGCAGAATATCGTTGGAGAAAGGCCTGGGCCGACCCTTGGGAGCGTCGCGCACTGCTACTTACTGCTCTCCTAGTGACCGCTTTTATCATTTATGTCGTCGTTTACGATGGCTTGATCTGATCTACCACTTCTTCACATTATCGGCAGCCTCAGGGGATGCTCCTCGTGCATCCCGTGTCGTCCGATCAAGTCTTCCCTTTCTTTGTTCGATGCTTCGAGAGCCCTCATTTTGACGCCGGTTGACTTCGCCTGCGATGTCTTCTCTGCCGTCTGACGGATCTCCGAGAGAGTTTGGCACGCCGCCAAGGCGAACAGAACCGCGCACGCCGCTCGCGCCTCTTGTATTGGGCTGAGCCACTGGCGCTGCATCAGGCAACACCAATTCGCTCGCAATCTCATCATTGAGGCCCTCAGCGTAGCTTTCCACAAAACGCGCTTGCAGCTGTTGCCCTCGCGCGCTCATCTGGAAGTCGATGTCATCAAAGCGGACTTGACCGTAATAGTCGCGGTTGCCTTCAATTTCCGCCATGCCCCATTCGCGGTAGGCTTGGCTGAGGTTAAGAGTTCCCGCAGCATTGGCGCTTTCATACCAGCTGGCCTGGCTCTCGAGCCGATTGGCGATCTCTTTTGCGCGGCGTGCCTCAATTGTGTAGCTATTCGCTTCCGTCAGCGATGTTGTGATACCCGCTGCGCTACTCGAGACGAGCGCTTCTGAGCTTGAGCTGGTTTCTCGGAAAAAGCCTTCTCTCGAACTTGACCAATTCTGGCTTTCGGAAATCTGGCTGAGCGCACTTTCGATGCGCGAGCGATCTTCCGAGGCGATCCCGATATCGCTGTCCGTCCAGCTCTGATTTCTCCCACCCTTAATTCCGCCAGAACCACTGAATACGTCACCTTCTGCCTTTGCTCCCACCCCCGCATCGCCATTCAGGAACCACGAGACCGTGATGTCGTCCGATGCTCGGCGCGACAGACCAAACTGCCGCTGCAAGGTGTTGGACGCGTTGTCGAGCTCACTGAATGTTCTTCCAATGCTGTCGTTGGTTGACGTTCCGCTGACCGTCTCGTTGGAGCGTGATCGCGTATAGGCATCGCGCAGTTCGCTGAAGCGCGTGACCGCCGAACTGGTCGATTGCTGGGCGAGGTTCGAGAAAGTCTCGCTCTGGCTGCGGCTCTCGCTCGCCAATGTCGACAGCCTGCTCGAGAAATCCTGTCCAAGCGTGGGTGTGAAAGGATAGCTGGAGGTCGGAACGGTCGCGAACTCCGCCTGCGGGAATCCGGTTGTCTGTGTTCCGCTCTCGCCGATCCCTCTCGTCTGTGCAGCGCCATACGCGATGTTTGGCGCGAGACTGCCTTGAGCGAACTGGCGCGAGAACACGCTCGAATTGTCGAGATTGGTATTGCCGAGCGAGACATTGCCCGTGCTGGCCTCACGCGCCGCCTCTTCGGCTGCATTCTGGCTAGGGTTAAGGTAGCTCGTCGCCTGGCCCGAGATCGCCATCGCACCGCGCGCGACGCCGCCGGCAAGGAAAGGTATCGAGGCGACGAGATAGCCTGCGAGGATACCGATATCATTGTTGACGTCGGTCATCCCCGAGAAGGTCGCGAGCGTGAGCCCGCTCGCGCCGCCGGCTGCCGCAACATCGCCTGCGCCTTTGAGCATCAGGATCATGTGCAGGATGACGAAAAGCGGTCCCCAGGCGGCAAGGTAGAAGAAGCCCGTGACATAGCCTCTCAGCGCGATCGGTCCGGTTCTTGGCATGAGGAACAGCGGAAAAAGCACCGGGAAGAGCGCGTAGAAAACGACCGTCAGCACGACGTTGAGGATCGGCACCCACTTCATCGCGTTGTGCGCGATCGAGGAATAGGTTCGTTCGGTTTGGATATCAGCGCGGGTCTGCGCAAACACATCGACGCTCGATGTGCCGCTCGCTCCGGCAAAGCCATGCATCGCCTGGTTCATCGCGTTGATGGTTAGGACCTGGCGAAAGATGCTGCTCGCATCCTTCGAGATGCCGGTGAGATATTGGTAGGCCACCGGTAGATCGGCGATCAGCTTGGCCTTGGCCAGCGCTTCGGTCTGTTTGGGATAGAGCTGGCGTCCGGCAACGAGCGTCATGTCGTCGATCATCCCCGCCCACTGGTTCGAGAGCGCTGTGTAGGCTTCGCGGCAGGTGACGATCGATGCCGAGACGCTGTCATCGGTTTCGCGGGTGAGGAACTTCTGCGCGCGAGCCGCGCTCCCGGGCGCAATGGTCGCCCAGATGTCATTGCTCTCGGACAGCTCTTTCATCGAATAGCGACCGAGCAGCAGGTCGTAGAACACGCATTGGCGGACATGTTCGTCGAAATTGGCGGCGAACTCGGGATCGGCGATGCGCAGGGAGCGTGTCGCTTCGAGCAGGCGCGCGCCGTAGATCATGCCGTTCTTAGAATAATTGAGATCGTCGGGAAGACCGAACACCGCCTCGGCGGAGCGCGTCAAGTAGTCGCCCGCCTGGCTGGTGAAGCTCGCCATCAGCGCGAGACCCAGCGGGACGTTGGCAACCGTGGCGGGAGCAAGGCTCGGATTGACGCGGTCGGTGACCTGCACGTCCATCCGCGGCACCATCAGGCACATGTAGATCAGCGTCGCGCCAAGGAACCAGTTGAGCCAGGCACGCCAGTTCTGGTTGAACGCGACCACGATGACCGCGAGCGCGAACCCCATGACAAGGGCAACCTGGATCAGGCTCTTGTATCCGCCTGCACCTGTCCATGAGGCGACGGCGTTGAGGACATTGACGATGTACTCGCCGCCGCCGGTGGTGAAGATCTCGACCATGGTGCTCGCCTCAAGGAATGATCGAGCGCGACTGGAGCCCGCGCGACCAATCGAGCGCGGCGGACATCGAAGGTGACATCGAGGCAGCGAGCGCGTTCTCGATCATCGCGGTCTTCTCGATGATCTGCATGATCGCCGAGACCTTGGCCTGTCCGGTGGCCTGCCGCTGGACGAGACCAGAGCGCACCTCGGCGACCTGGCCGCGCCAGATTGCAAGCTTGGCTTCGTCGGCGGCGATGAAGCTCGCCATCGAGCGCCCGGCTTCCGACACAATGCGGTCGAGGATTGCATATAGGAGGTCGATACTGGCGATCTCGGCGAGCGTGTCGCGATCGTCGGTGGGCATGCCGCGACCATAAGCGGCCTCGACCGTGAGGATCTTGTACAAGGGGACCGAGGCGACCTGCAGCAGTTCCTTCTCTGCATTCCCGATCGCGGTATCGGTGCGGATTGCATCGACCATGTTGCCGATGAGGAGCGCGACGCGCGGGCGGATGGCCTTGGCGTTGGAAAGACTCATCTGCTCGAATGTAGGATTGAGGCAGAGATCGGTCTCGTCGCAGCGAAACACGCGCACGGTCTGGCCCTGTGTCCCGTCGAGCAGCGCGCTCACCAGAGTTGAGGACGCATCGCCCGCAAAAGGAACAAACTTGCCTGCCTCGTCGTCCTTGGGCGGCACGTAGATCACCGTGCCGATGAGCGTCATCGCGTATTCGGCAAGCTCGCGGTCGAATGTCCCGCCGGGATTGAAGAAGGCGCTCTTTTTGAGGACGTGCCAGGTGTAGTTGCGGGCTACACCCGGATTGATGTCGGCGTAGTCGGTACCGGCGCCCTCGTTGGTCGAAGCGCGCTGGCCGCGTGTGCCGCAGCCGTGCTTGGCCGCGGCATAGTCGGTGAAGATGCCTTCGGAATTGCCGATCGCTTCGCAGATCGCCTTGTCGGCGAGATCGCCTTTGGGCCAGAGGCCTCCGACCAGCCCCTGCGCCATTTCGCAGGAGTTGATCGACAGGTTGTTCATGAGCTGAGCCTTCTGGCTGAACTCCTGCATGATCTTGTTGCACTCGGGACAGACGGTATCGATCGCAAGACTGAAGGCGAACCCGACCGCGTTGTTCGCCACGGCTTTCAAGAGCGCGACCATCTCGCTTGCATTGATGAAGGAAAAAGAGCCGGCGAAGATATCTATCCCGCCGCAGCCGGCGCGGGCTCGAGGGAGTTGAAGATTGGCGATATTGGTCGTCTTCTGCGGGA
Organism: Erythrobacter sp. SCSIO 43205; assembly: GCF_019904235.1. Lineage (NCBI taxonomy): Bacteria > Pseudomonadati > Pseudomonadota > Alphaproteobacteria > Sphingomonadales > Erythrobacteraceae > Erythrobacter > Erythrobacter sp. SCSIO 43205. Next base: position 1,309,969 of record NZ_CP063202.1, read on the forward strand.
AGCGCGTCCAGACATTGCCGAGGCTGTAATAGCCCGCCGACTGGCCTTCGAAGGCGGTCGGGCCGGTTACATTGGCCGCAGCGCCCATGTCGTCCATGAATCGGTCCATGCTGTCGCCGACATTGGCGGCGACAGGTGAGGTGACCATGCTGGCAGCGGCGAGGGTCAGCGCCGCATTGCGAATGCTAGAAATCATGTCCGGCTTCCTTCGAGGTGAGGAGGTAGATGCGGTCCTGGAGCTCGTCGGCCGAGAGCACGCCGTAACCGATCGGGATCGGTCGCTTGGTCACGCTGTCCCACAGCACAAGCGCCGGGGTGGCCTTGCCTTCAAGACCGAGCCTGGCGCGCTGGTTGGTCTCGACGCGGTAGTGGGGAAAGTGTCGCGAGGGACCGCCATCGGTCGAAATCGCGCGAACCGTAATGCGCCAGCGGTCGGCGACGCCTTTGACGATCGGGCTCATCACTTCGCACGGCCCGCAGGTGGCGCTGAAGAAATAGAACAGGCCGTAGCGCTGCGACAGCCGTGCCATGACGTTGTCGCGCTCGGCGCTGCGGGCATCCTGCCACTGCTTCTTGGCGACCGCTCCGACCGGGCGTTCGAGCGTGTAGTCGAGTTCCGGGTCCTGCCAGATCGCGCGTTGCCAGACGTCGGAGAACAGCGAGGCGCGGTCGAGCTGCGCGCGCTGGAAACGGATATAGGCCGCGACATTGGCTTCGGTCGGATAGAGGATCGCGCGTGCTTTCAACTCGCGCAGCTCGGACGTGATCGCGTCGAGTTCTTGGCTGGCCGGGACCGGTTCGACCTCGGATTTTTGCGGCTCTTCTTCAGGAACGGGTTTGACGCAGTAGAACCAGTAACCGAGCTTGCGCTCTTTGCAATAGAGTGCGTCGGCCGCGGTGGTCGATGGAGTGTCTTGCCGCTCCTGGCTATAGGCCGAGGTCACGGGAAGGGCAGTCAGGCCCAGGGCCAGCGCCGCCATGCGATAGAGATGGGTCATGGGCCGCCCCTTGCGTAGTAGTCGTCAATCTTCTGCTGAATGAGGATGCTGGTTTCGAGTTCGTCGGGCAGCCGCGCGGCTTCGGTGAACTCGGCGTAGACTTCGCTGAAATCCATCCGGGAAAGATCGAGCTGCGCGAACTCGTCGAGAGTGAACCCCTCGCATTGTTCTTCTTTGGGCTTGTCCCAGGGCTTGGGGAGTTGCTTGCGACCCTGTTCCTGCAGGATGCGCGAGAGCTTGCTCTCAAAGCAGCAATAGGCCTTCTTCTTGGTCAGGCAGACGCCGAGAAATTTCTTCGAACAGTATGTGCCGACATAGGCGCAGAGGCCTTGCGCATCGCGCTGGTGGAGCAGCACTTCCTCGCGGTCGCAGCCGAGCGCGACCAGCAGGCTGATCCCCGGAATGAGCGGGAAACCCTTGCCCTTACAGCAATTGAGCACGCCGAAGACCTTGGACGAGCAGGTGTTTCGGGTGCCGCGGAACAGGGTGAGCGTGTTGGGATCGAATTGTCCGCGCGCCTCGTCCATCGCATGGAGCGCGGTGACCGCATCCTTGAACTCGTCATTCGCGGTGCGCTCGATCGTCTCGCAGCTGCCGTCGATGCAATAGACATCGCCGTCGCAAACATACTGCGTGGTGTTGTCGGTATCGGGCAGCGGGCATTCGTAGATGCGCTCCCAAGTCTCGCATGGGATCTCGTCGGTGAGGCATTCCTCGCGGACAAACCGGCAGGTGCCCTGGCTTTCGATATCCGAGCAATCGGTTGCCGCTTCGCGCGAGGTGCAGGTGTAGCTGCGCTGCCATTCCCAGCAGGGCCGGGTGACCGAGACGCCATCGACCACGCGGGTTTGTGGATCTGAATCGGTGCAAATCTCTGCGTCGAGCGTGCAGTCGCCATTGTCGGCAAAGCCCGTGCACTGGCTCTCGTCTGGAACGGTGTCGACCGTGCTGTCGGTGGTTACCGCATAGGGCGTGTAACGGGCATCGGGCGCATCGCAGGAGATTTCGGCGATCGGATCGCCAGGCTCGGTGCAGTAGCGGGTAAACTGGTCCTGCCACCATTGCAGACATGGACCTGGGCGATAGCCGGTTATGCGGCACGAGCCGCCATCGAATGCGGAGCACCATGGAAGTCCCTGATAGATGCCGGTGTCGTTGCAGAGGTAATGCCATTGCTGGCGCTGGGTCACCTTGGCAGCGAGTGGAACCGCGCATTGGCCCGCCGACTGGTCGATCCGCGTGCCGGTGTTGCAGGTCGCGGTGTACGTTCCCGCCGAGCCCGAGCCGGGCGGCAGGGCAACGCATTTGCCCTGGCTGCCCGAGATCTCCATGCCGCTGGTGTAGTCGAGCGGCGTCTCGTTGATCGCGAGGCTTCGCGCGATCACGTCTTCAATGTCTTGCCTGTCGAAACGCGCGCGGTTGGCGATGCTGTCGCGCATCGCGCGATAGCCCTGGTGTCCGGTGGCCGCCGCCCCGGCATTGCTCTCGATCCGGTCGGGATTATCGGCGAGCGTTTCAAGGTCGCGCACTGCGTTGCGATCATAATTGGGGAGGGTGGATGCGTTGGGCTGCGACCTGGCGGCTGCCTGCGCTTCGCTGCGCAGGCTTTCGCCAAAGGCCTTTCCCTCGGCCCGCGCGTCCTGTTGCTGCGCGGAGAGGGGCGCGGCGACGGCCAGAAAGGCAAGCAGTCCAAGGCGAAGCGATTGGGTGGGTCTCATGGCCGCTCTCCTTCGAGGCGGCGGAGATGCATGCGTGCGAGCTGCGCGCCCGGACCGCGTCCCGAAGCAAAGGTATCGAGCACTTCGGCAACGCTGATATTGCCTGCAATGCGGTCGTGCGGCGGGATGATATCGCTGCAGTTGAACCCGTCGCAGGGGGCGAAGTCGCTCGCGATCATAACGAAGCTCGGCGCGACCTCGATATCGAAGGCGCGGAACAGGCGCGGGTCTATCCCGAGCGCACCGGCCTCGCTACCATCGCTCCAGATCGCAGCGATGCGCTTCTTGAAGCGCGCGCTGTCGCCTTGCGGGAATCCGCGCAGCACGGTGACGCCGCCGGCTCTCGAGACATCGCGCACCAGCGCCTTGAGCGATGGTTCGGGCATTCCCAGCGAAGCGAAGGCAATGAACCGGGGCGTCTCGCCCATCGCTGCCAATTCCGCATCGGCCTGAGCGCGGATCATGCCATCAAGATCGAGCGGGCCGGTATCCGCAGTCGCTTGCGCCGTTTCTGCATAGGCTGTGCGGTTATCATAGGCCGTTTGCTGAGCGGCGCGCGCGTCTTCTGCCAGCGCATCGGCCTTGGTCCTTACCGACGTGGCGAGCGCTTCGGCATCGGCAGTATGCTCACTGGCGCGAGCGCGGATTTCAGCAAGATCGAGTTCGGGCGAACTCTCCTGCGCAGACGCGGCGGCAAAGGCGGCGGCGGTTGCAAGGCTGATAGTGACGAGCAGGGGGAAGGCGTTTCTCATAGCGCGCAGCAATTCCTCTTGCGCCAGACGAGGTATCCCATGTCTTCGCCGATGGCGGGAATGACCTGTCCGGGGGACTGGAAGGTGGTGGAGGCACCGATGGGCGGGCAGGCGTAACGGCCCTTGGTTGCCGGATTGGGATTGGTGGCCTGGAAGCGGTATTGCTGCTTGCGCATCACCGGCATCAGATATTTTCCGCAAAGACCTTTGGAGCCCATCGTGCCCCACGAGACGAGTTCGCGGTGGAGCTTGTAGGCAAAGCGCGAGAGCACGAGCCGCGAGGCCTGGACGTGTCCGATCGAGGCCGAGACATTGCCGTTCATCGGATACATCGAACCCTGGCAGCCTGCGCACCAGAACATTTCGTCGAGCGGCAGGTTAGCGGTCGATGCAGCGCAATCCGCCGCGCAGGCGGCGAGCGCCAGCGGGTTGGCGAAGAGAACCGCTTCGGGGTTGATGATCGCGGTAAGCTCGCTGTCCTGCCACAGCGGATCGATCTCGGAGATATAGAGGATGTCGATCGAACCCGGCTCGAGGCACAGGAAATCGGCAACGATCTCCATCCAGTAGATCAGCGGATAGGCGTACCAGTGGACGTGCCAGCTCGAATAATACTGACTCGCGCCGCCCACCGCCGAGGGACCCGAGATTGAGCGGAAGCCGATATCGAAGCCGGGATCGAGCTTCATCCCGCCCAAATTGACGAAGCACCACGGCTTCATGCTGACATCGGCAAGCCGCACCGGCTCCCAGAACCCCATCGCGATGCCGGGCCGGAGCCCGCACAGACACACGGGCAGGTCGGGGTTGTCGGGATCGGGACGGTTGCTCGGCCAGATCTCGAGCCCGCCGACAGATATCGGGAACAGGCACGACCAGCAGATGTCGGTGATCGGATTGACGAACTGCCCGGTGCATTTGCCCGGACCGGCATCGGCTGAGGCCGGTGAGGAAAGAGCGAGCGACAATGCCGCTGTAACGAGGATGAGGAAGGCGCGGATGCTGCTCATGGCTGGGCCTTTCGGGGCGGCAGCGCGATCTCGCTCACTTCGAGGACGCGCCCGTTCTGGCGCACGCGCGCGGGGACGGCCTTGATGCCAAATTTCTCGGTGAGCTTTCCGCGCTGGTCGAAATAGAAGCGGCGCTGGCGGGCCTTCATCAGCTCGAGCGGTGCGCCTTTCACGAGGATCAGCTTGGCATTGGCGTCCTGTCTCAGTGCCCAGCGGATCTGCGCCGGATCATCGCCGTCGAGGAACAGGAGGTCGGAACGTAGCTTGACGCTGTCGAGCGGATTGACCTGCGTTCCGGCAGCATGGATCAGTTCGCCTTTGGCGCCGCGGATATCGGCGGCAAGCGTGATCGTCGGATCGAACGGCCAGCTGCGATTTTCGCTCGCGCGGATCAGGCCGCCGACTGGGTCAGGCCGGTTGACCCGCGCGATGGTGCGTCGCTTCAATTCCTGGTTGAGCCGGGCAGTCTCGCCCGAGGCTTCCATTGCGGTGAGGCGCGAATGTATTTGTTCCAAGAGGTCGCGCTCGATGACCGGGAAGACCGCGCCGCGTTGACCATAGTCGCGTGCCTGAAGGCTTGCCGGGAGTGCAGCGAGGAGAAGTGCACCCAGCGGAAGGAGGGAACGCATCACAGGATCGCCCTCCCGCTGCCGAGGATTTGCCCGCGACACACGAGCCCGATCTCTGCGTAGCGGCTGTCGAGGCCGCGCGGATGGCCCGTTCCGGTGTAGTAGCAATTGTCCGGTATCGCGCCTTCGGGACCGCGCGTGAGCGGAATGCCAAGGCGGGTGACCTCAAGCCGCGTCGCGACCTTCTTGCCATTGATGAACACTCCATCGTCCTCGTGGCGCACGATATCGCCGGGCATGCCCAGCACGCGCTTGCCGAACATTTGCGGTGCTTGACCGAAATGTGTCTCGACGAGTTCGCTTCGCGGCGGCTCGAAGAATATCAGGCTACCGCGCGCGATTGGTGCCTTTTTATCGAGCCAGAAAGCCCAGTTGGGGAGGCTCGGGCTGGCATTGATGAGGAAGGCGTGGTCCTTGCTGAAAGCATCGAGCGGTGCCCAAGCAAAAGGCAGCAGGACGAGGCCGGACAGAAGCAAGGGGCGGCGCAAGCGGAGTGGCAGTCTCATGGCTGCTCTCCATCTTCGAGTGTCTTGGGATCAAGCTTTTGGGCGATACGGCGCTCGAGTTCGGGGGTCGCATCTTCGGCGGCCCCTGCAAGAACCGCTTCTGCCATCAGCAGCACGCGGCCATCGTTCCCCATCTCGGCAACCGCGTTTTCCGCAGCCTGGAGGTAGGCAAGGCTTGCGGCCTGAACCGCTGCCGGATCGGCATCGGCGCGCGCGGCCTCCTCGACGAAGCTTCCGATGGTTTCGGCGAGGCGGACGGTGACGATGCGCTGCTCAGGAGAGCTGGCGATCTCGCGCGTCACCCAGGCGCCCCAGAGCAGCGCCGCAACCAGGGCTGCGGTGGCTACCAGTTTGAGAGCGAGCGAATGCGAAGTGTGGACCTGATCAGACATGGGCAGGGTCTCCTTCATTGAGGCGGCGATCGAGACGGCGCAGGAAGGCGGGCATGCGCAGCAAGGCAAGGCCTCCGGCGGCAATGAGGAATGCGATCTGGAGGTCCTGCGCAAAGAAGCGGCGCGCGATCGGTTCGGCGGTGTGGTAATGGTCGGCGAGGTTGCCGAGCTGAGCGAAAAGCAATCCCAGGTCCCAGCCTGCTACAGCCAAAAACACGAACAGCGGCAGGCCGAGGACCAGAAGAAGCGTGGTAACTGCGAAGCCTGTAGTTTCGATCAGAACGAGACAGGTGCCCTGAAACAGCTCCAGCCAGTCGATGGGTTGACGATCAGGCCTTGCCGTCATTGGTGTCGGGAGCGGGACGCGGTCTACGAGCGTGGTGGTTTCGAGCGCCATTATGCAGCTCCTTCCACACCTGCGACCAGCGCGACCGCGCGCTCCAGTGGCATCCCGCTTTCGACATGGCGGTGGATCTCGGCATAGGTGTCGGGATCGGAGGAGAAGATGGTTGCCGAGAGCGGATCGAGCACGAGCCGTCCGACGGCCTCCATCTCCGGACCTTTCAGATAGATCTCGCTGTATTCGGTGCCCGAGCGCTTCAGGCTGCGGATCAGCGTCTCGGTCCGGTCGTCCATGTCGAGCCGCGCTTCCTTGCGGAAATCGGCAATGGTCTCGGGCTTCTGCTGGAGCACCAGCATCCAGTCGCTGTTTTCAAGCGCGGCGCGCGCGCCATCGGACTTGTAATAGTCGTTCAAGGACTGAGTGGCGGTCGCAAGCGCGCCGCCATATTTGCGCGCGGTGCGGGCGTAGGTCTCGACGAACTCTCCCATCGAGCCGCCCTTGAGCATGGCCCAGGCTTCATCGATCAGCAGCAGTTTCTTGGTCGCGCGCGAGCTGCGCGTCATCGCCTGGCCGGTCATGAACATGATCGCCGAGAGGACGACGCTTCTGAGTTCCTCGCGGCTCGCAAGGTCGCTCATCTCGAACACGGTAAAATCGTCTTCGAGCGCGAAACTTGCTTTTCCCGAGAAGAACCCGGCATAGCTCCCACCGCGGCAGAAGGGCGCGATCGCGGTGGCGAGATCTTTGCCCGCCTCGTTGTCGCTAGAATGGAGGGCATGCGCGACATCGTCGATCGCGCCGCCGCTGCCGAGCGCTTCCCACACCTGCGTCACCGCCCGGTCGATGAGGCCGCGTTCGGTGTCCGAGGGTGCTGCACTCGGCCGTGCCATCTGGCCGACGATCGCCTTGATCATCGCAAAGCAATCGAGCCGGTAATCCTCGTCCTCATGCGCGCGGGCATCATCGACCATCGAGAAGGGGTTCAATGAGAAGCCCGAGGCAAGCGTGAACTCGACGAAGCGGCCACCCTGCAATTTGACCGAATGCTCAAAGCTGCGCCCGTCATCGATCACGACAACCTTGGCGCCGGCACCGCGCAAGGCAGTGCACAGCTCCTGCAGCAGCACCGACTTACCCGAGCCAGACTTCCCGCAGATCGCGATGTTGTGGTTGCCTGCCTTGTTTTCGAAGGGCGACCAGAAGAAAGGCTGGCCGCGTCGTCCAAGCAGCAGCAGATGCGGGATCTCGCCGCCCAGATATTCGCCCTGCATCGGCGCGATGTTGGCAGCCGTGGTCGACAGCATGGTCCGAAAGCGCTTGAGGCGCGCCATGTCGTGGACGAGCCCGTCGGCAAGGCTCAGGGGGAAGGCGGCGACGAGACCCTGCAATTGCAGGAAACGCTCGTCGGAAATGTCCCATCCGGCCGCCTTGTAGATCGCCTTGACCGTGCGCTCATGCGCATCGCCTTCGCCGAGCGGTGAAATGGTGGTGAGGCCGTAGAAGAGCTTGACCAGCTTCTTGCCCGCCTGGAGTTCGGCCTGGACGTGCTTCCACTCCGCCGATTGCTCGGAAAGCCTTGGCAGGAAGCGCGCGCTCTTGGTCTCCGAAAGGCTGGTGGTGCGCATGAATTTGTAGCCTGCGCGCGCTGCTGCCGCTTCCTGGTCGGGATAGTGCAGGCACAGCATGGTTGCGGCGGGGCATGGGAAGCGCAGCTTGTCGGTGAACATATCGCCGATGAGCCGCGCGCACTCCCATGGCGCCCAGCGCTCGGGGGTCGAGCGCACGCCGTAATGGCGCACATCGAAGCGGTCAGGATAGCACTCGCCCATTTGCGGCACGCCATCGCGCGTGCGCCCGGTCTCGCGGAAACGCTCGGTGCGCAGGATCAGGCGGTCGTCCTCGACTTCGAGTTCGATGTCGCGGCGGATCGCCTGTTGATCGAGCGTGTCTTCGCGGTTCCAGTGCGTGCGTTCGGGTTCACGCGCTGTGGTTGGCGAGGTCAGTTCATCGACCAGTTCGAGCAGACCCGCCGGTTCGAGAGCGTTCGACGCGAGCCCCAAAGAATTGAGCATCCCCATGAGCCCGTCGCGGCATTCGGTGAGCTCTGCGTCGTTGACATGGCCCGGAACCGGGACGCCCAGCGAGACGATCAGGCGGACATGGCGCGCGTGGAACGGCGCATGCGCAGAGCCCGATTGCCACACGAGATCGTAGAGCCGGTTGGTGCGTGCTTTCGCAATGGCTTCGTAGATGCCGCCCTGTTCGTAGCGCGGCGCGAACCAGGGTCCAACGATCGCGCCGATACGCGGGGAAGCAAAGTTCAGGACTTGCAGGCACGCGCCTTGTGGCAGGCTCTCGGAAAAGAACTGGCCAAGTATCTCGCCGGTGCGCTCGTCCGCACCGATCAGCGGGGTCACCTCGAGCACAAAGCCTTTCGAATGCGCGTTGCGATAAAGACCGGGGCCCTCATCGTAGACGCGATAGGGCAGCCAGTCTGACAGCATGTCGAGCGAGAAGTGCGCTTGGGGATGGTCGGCGCGCTTGGCGTCGCCGAACACTCCGGAGAGCAGCGCATCGCGCGCGGAAGCAAGCGAGAGATTCATCGCGCCTCTCCTTCGGGCGTAACAGGGTGGGGCACCCGGCCGGGGGAGGGGGGACGGCCAGGTGCCCCGGGTACCGGCGCTGAAGCGCCGGGCAGCTCCGGCGAACCCTGGGAGGGGATGACCAGGACGTCCGGAAGCTGCTGGGGGAGGGAAGAAGAAACGGTGTCGGCGCCAGTTGCGTCGCCGGTGTCGGAAGTGTCGGGCGAGTTCTGACTGGTGCGGCCGAGCGCGCGCAGGACATCGCCGGTCGAAAGCGGGGCTCGCCAGCTCGATGCAGATTTCTCTGCAAGGGGCACGTGGACCACGCGCGCTTCGTGCTCGCGCCCGTTCGCGTCACGCCAGGCTGCGAGAACGACGCGCAAGGTGCGACCATTCGTAGCTAGCGTGGAAGAAGCCTTCGTGCCCTGTGGTTGCAAGGCTTTCGTCGCCTGCTCGTCGATCGCAGAGGTAGGTGCGCAGCTACCTTCGGGTGCGCGGCAGGCGAAATCGCCTTTGACGTTGCTGCCGAGCGTCGTGCAGCCGCCGATTGTCAAAGCAAGGCTTGTCAGCGCGCCGAGTTTGATGAGGCGCGGGCTCATTGTTCAGTTCCCGGCTTGGCGCCTGCGAACTTCTTCAGCGTTGCCGCATCGCGGTAGCCGTGGAGGACTGCGCCGTCGCTCGCGCGCACAATCACCGGGGTTCCGGCAAAGCCATTGGCACGCGCGAAGGCTTCGTTGGCATCGAGCGCCTCGCCAGCGTCGCAATCGGCCTGGGCCGAAGGTGCGCGCCCGGCATAGGCAGCATGGAGCGCCCTTGCCTTGTCCTTGGCGCAGAGCACGCCTTCAGACATTCGCCGGCTCGATGCGCCGAAGATCGAGATCGGGCGCTCCTCGACCAGCACGCCGGCCTTTTCGAGCTCGCCGGTCAGCCGCTGGCAATAGCCGCATTGGAAATCGGAGAAGACAACGAGACGCGGCCCTTTGCGGTTGCCCCAGACGACCGCGCCATCCTTGGGCAGGCCTGAGAGGTCCACCCTGGTTTTCGCGGGCGAGGTTCGCGGTTCGGGAGAACGCGTCTCCGCACGGCCTGCCGCCCGCGCTGCCCCGGCAGCGAGCAGGTCCGGATTGAGCTCGAGCAGCCGAGCGGCAGTGACGTCGCGACGCTCTTCGAGGTCGTAGAGACGCCCGACGAAAAGATAGCGGGCGGCCTCGTCGATATAGAACAGGCTCTCGCCCGAGACGACTTCGCACCACGGCGCGAATGTCGTGCAGTCGAGCGCGTCGATCGGCGTCTTGGGCAGGCGCAACTTCAAGGCCTGTGCGACATCACGCGCAATAGCAGCCTGAGCCGGCATGGCGGTGACCACCGCAACGCCGCTGGTAAGCAGCGCCGCTGCGCTGGCTGCGGCAAGCGAGAGGTGGGCGAAGCGGGACTTCAGACCCGGCCGGAATTCGTTAAAGTTCATTGAGAAGTGCTCCTGACATGGACGCCGTCGAGGAAGACGATCTCGACTGCGATGCCGGTCGGCATCTCGACGACGGGTTGATACTGTTCTGCGCGTTCGATGAGGTATTTGCTGACCGTGTCGGCCGCTTCGCCCGCGCCCTGGCCGAAGCCGCCTGCAAGGATGTCGGTGGGGGACAGTGCCTCGCGCGCGCCGTCTTCGCCGACACGCCCTGCAAAGACGCCGTTGGCGTTGGCCGAGAAACCGCGTCCGAAGCCGCCGACGATCCCGGCGAGCAGAGCCTGGCTGACAAGACTGCCTTCGCGGCTGACGACGCGGCCGCGCACGCCGGACTTTCCGGCAAAAGCGATGAACCCTTTGACCTCGCTGACCGCGTAGCGACCGCCGGGCTGCGCGCAGGTCATGCGTACGAGCTTGACGTAAACCTTCTCGGACGAGAGATCGCCGCGCGCTGCGCCATTGACCAGGCAGCCGGTTAGATCGGTGGTAAGCAACCGATTGCCCTTGAGCACCGAGCGTGCAGGTCCGGTGATGCGCAGCACCACGGGAAGCGGATCGCTCTGGCTGGTGACGCCTGTCGATGCGTCGACGCCGACGATTACGGTCGCAGGCGCATAACTGTTGGGCGGCAGGTAGTCGCGGCTTGCCTCGAGCAGCAGCAGCGGCGAGCCATCGCTCGATCTCGCATGTGAAGCCTTCGCTTTCTCGCTCTCGAAGCTCAGCAGGCTCGCTTTGGGTTCGGCCAACGCTGTGGGATCGAGCGTAGAGGGCGGAAGGCCTGCCTGACGCGGATCGACAGGAGCAACCGGTGCGGTGGGCGGATTGGCCCGGACGGTCTCGAGCTCGCTGCGCAGCACCGCATTCTCCGCCGAGATTGCATCGATCGCCGCCTGGCCATCGCTCAGCATCCGCGCGTTCTCGCCGCGCAGGGTTTCGAGCTCCTGCTCGATCGCGCTCTTGGGAAGCTGGCTTTCCTGGAGATCCTTGATCGCCTTTCCCTGCGCGTCGAGGCGGTTGCCGTAGGTGGCAACGAACTCGCGCTGTGACAGATTGCGATTGACGAGGCCGCCGGTATCGATGGTGGTTGCACCGCCCTCTTCGCCGTCCTGCGCGTCCTCGCCGCCGAAGATGAACATCGACCCGGCGATCAGAGCGACTGCACCAATTCCGCCGAGCAATAGCTTCTGTCGCTGCGCGATCGCGGAGTTGAGCTTCGCGCGCTTGGCGTTGCCCTGGTCTTTGGCGCTTTGGCCTCCTGAGCCATGCGAGCTGTTGTCGGCCATTACTCGAGCCCTCCCTTGGCGAAGACGAGGAAGGCTTGTGTCGTCTCTCCGGGAGCAAGCGCGTCGCGGCCATAGGCAAAGGCAAGTGCGCCCGCAGGAGCCGCTCGCTCGCCGGCAAGATCGATGGGTTCGGAACCGAGGTTGCGCAGGGTGAATGCCTGGCCAGTCAGCTCGGCGCCTTCGTATTCGGCGACTTGCTGGACCTCGAGACTGCCCGTCCGGCGCGGTCGTGAAAGTGCAGCCCGTGCGCGAAACCCGGGCAGCACCGCGTCATTCGCCATGGCCTCGATCAGGCGAAGCGTGGCGTCATCGCGGCTCGGTGAGCCTTCTTCCCAGTCGGCGGCCTCGGACTTGGCAAGGGCCGGATTGGTGACGAAGAGCTGGCTCGCTTCCTCACCCTCGACGCGGCAGGCAAACTTGTACACATGGCCCGCGCTGCTGGTCGCGAAGAAGCTGACTCGGACGCTCGCATATTGCGGCGGCACCGAGACATAGATGTCACCGCGCACCGGCTCGTGGGTGACTTCGAAATCGTTGTAGGGAAAGCCGCTCGCCATCTTGGACACATTGGCGAAGCCGTCTTCGACGAGCGCGATGCGGGTGAGCGCACCGCGCGCCAGGACGCAGTCGATCGTTGCGCCATCGGCGGCCTCGAAGAACTGGTCCGCCTGGGCTGGCGTAGCAGATGCGAAAGTCAGTGCGGCGAGGGCGACGCTGGTCAGTGCGGCCGGGAAGGGACGGGCAAGGAGACTCATAGGTCTACCTCCTCGGTGGTGTTGGGAAGCTGGCGGAAACCCGAGAGGCCGAGACTGAGACCGCGGCGGTTCCAGGTGAATTCGAAGCTGCGCTCCTGGCTCGCGATGACTTGCGCTCCGACAAAGGTCTTGAGCGTGCCGGTCACAGTGGAGGTCAGCGCCTCGGTATCGACGTGCATCGACGCGATGACGAAGGCCTGGCTGATATCCGAACCGCGCTGCTCGTCGACGATTTTGACGAGCTCGGCCTTGAGGTGTCCGCGCGCTGACGGGTCGGCCACCTTCAGGATCTGCTCCATCCAGTAGTCGAGGCTTTCGGGCGCGCGGTTAAGGAGCATCAGCGCGGTGTCGCGGGTAACAATCTCGAGATAGTGCGCTTCGATACCGCCGCTGCTGAGCGCGATCCGCTCGGACGTGATGGGAACAAGCACGAGCGTTTCGTTGCGCGTTGCCGCCGCGCCGACCGCGAGCACGGTGGTGAGACCGAGCACACCGGCAAGCGCTGCAAAACGATTGCGCTGCTTCAAATGTCGCTGCGCTTCCTCGTAGGCGAATTCGTGGTTCATGGATGTCCTCCCTCAGCCTGCGAGCAGGCGGCAATGGGAGGGCGGCGTGGCTTTCAAACCGAGGAAGCTCCCCGGCAGATACCAGTAGGCAGCGTGCACCAGTTTCGACCCTGCACCTGACGCCTTCGCCTTTCGAAGGGCAAACCAGGTAATTCCAGAAAGGACCGTGCCGATGATGATGTGCTGTGCCAGGATGCCCCAGGCGAACGGGACAAGAAGTCCCGCAAACTCGTCGATGGTCCAGAAGCCGATCAGTTCTGGATCGTCGAGCCGCCTTGGAACGAGGTATGTGTTGGCCATGCCGCCCTCCTGTCGAGACCTGCGATCAGATGGTCGCGGTCACGACCGAGGTGACGATCGGAACGCCGGTGCCGACACCGATGCCGACGCCCACTGGCACTGCGACCTGTCCGAGCGCGAAACGGCCTGAAGCAAGCGCGATAAGGCCGCCGGCAAGGCTGAGGACGGTGATGATCTTGCCGCCTGAGCCTTCGAGGAAGTCGGTAAATTTCTGCAGCGCAGGGTCGAAGGTCGTATCCGCGCCGGCATAGGCTGCGCTGGCGCAGGCAAGAGCTATGGCAGCGGGAAGAAAGTAGTCGCGGGCGCGAACGCTGTTCTTGTGGTGTTGCGGAAGGGTGCTTGCTTTGGTCATTGAGGAACTCCGTTTCAAACATTGGCAGCGATGCGTTCGCTGTATGTTCTTTCCTCGATCCAAAGGGAGGGTGTAGGAAACTCCGATCGTGACTGGGCCGATCAATGACCAGGCGAAAAGCGACAATTTTCCGCGATCGGCTGCGAATTGCGCTCTCAGGTCGTGGTCCTGCATCTCGATGACCGAGATATGCGCCGCGGGTGACGGGTATTGCGCTTTGACGACCGGCTTCTGCGCGAATCAAGATTCGGCGACGATCCGCCTCATCCTATAAGTTCTATCTTTGTTCTTTTCACTTTCCTACAGTCTTCCTGCTCGGTTAGCGCGACTCTTTAGTTGAGCAATCCTTAGGAAGGTCCATTGGTCAGTCCCGACAAGTCCGCAGGCAAACAACTGCATGAAGGTCTCGCCAGCTTACTGGCTGCCACTGTCTCGAACAGCGGCAAGACTCGCATCGAGATTGCCCGTCAAACATCAATCCATAAGGATGCGCTCCGCCGCATCCTGACCGGCGAACGGGCAGCCTCACTTGCTGAAGCATCGCACATATTGAACGCCTGCGGGGTCGATCCGAAGCTGTCGCTTGCGCTTTTCATACTGACCGACGCGGACCAGGCGATCCAGTGGATCGATACCGAGGTCGGCGACTTCCTCGGCGCATTCTTTACCGGACTACCCGTCGCCTTGACCTGCGAACTCGGCTCAAGGCTGCAGGAAGTGCGGCCACGCTGGGCGAAGGGAACAGCGCAAAGGCTCGCACGCCTCCTCTCCGATCACATTGATGATCTCGAACGAAGAGACGCACTCTATATCGAGAACGTCAACGGGAGGGTCGATGACTAAACCGGAAACTCCACTCTCGGGCGGTCCGGCGAACGCCGTTGACTATGTTGCGGAGCCATCAGAGCGGCTGTTGCGCCTTCCTGAAGTCATGGAGCGCGTAGGCCTCAGGCGCACAGCTATCTACCAGAGAATGAGGGAAGGGCGGTTTCCGCAATCGAGGTCGCTCGGGTCTCGCTGCACCGTCTGGGTGGAGTCCGAAGTCAACGACTGGATCGCTCGTATCAAAAGGTCTTGAAAGCGTCTGGACTGGGCTTGCTCCTCTATCGAGCTGACGCATCAAGCCATGGCTAAGTTTAGCCTCGTATAACGCGCACATTATCCGGATAATTCCGGTTTCACAAAAATCAGGCAACATGTGCGATTGCCATATCGAGCCGCGATACGGATCTTATTTCGATCGGAATTGCGACAATCTATCCCAAACAAGCACCCTTGGCCGAGCCAGTGGTTGGTCGGCCAAGGGTGACGCTTTTCTTGTGCGAAAAGTTTCGCAGGCTTACTGCTTCGTGATCGCGGTGATCGTGTTGCCTTCATCGGTCGCCTCGACCGTGAATTTGATCGCATCGCCAACCGAGATGTCGCCGCGCACTTCCTCGCTGGCATCAAATGCCATGACCATCTGCGGCCAGCCCAGTTCTGCAACGGGTTCATGATCGACGGTGATGGTGCCTGCCTCGGCATCGATGGCGGTGACGGTTCCTACAGCGCTGGCCGTTTTTGCGCCATCAACCGCATCCATCGCCGACATGTCGTGTCCTTCCATCGCCATCCCGTCCATCGGCATGTCTTCCATGGTCTCTGTTTCCTGCGCGCTATCGCAAGCAGCGAGGGCCAGGGGCGCAGCAAGCAGCATCATAAGGGTTGAGGTACGCATTCAGTTTCTCCTTCAGATTGTGGTGACCGCTCGGGCCGGGGGCGCCGCATCAAGAGGTATGCGGCGGGAATAACGAACATGGACAGCAGCGGGGCGGTGATCATGCCGCCGACCATCGGCGCGGCTATGCGGCTCATGACCTCCGATCCCGCTCCGGTTCCAATCAGGATCGGGAAGAGACCGGCGAGTATGACGGCCACCGTCATCGCCTTGGGGCGGACGCGTAGCAGCGCGCCTTCCCTGATGGCTTCGCCCACGTCTTCCGCATCGAGTTCGCCTCGGCCCTTGGCAAGCGCAGACTTGAGATAGATCAGCATGATAACGCCGAACTCGGCCGACACGCCGGCGAGGGCAATGAAACCCACCGACGTGGCGACCGACTGGTTGTAGCCCATCAGGTAGAGCAGCCAGAACCCGCCGGTAAGGGCGAAGGGCAGCGTGCCCATGACAAGCAGCGCTTCGTCGAACCGTCGGAAGATCAAATAGAGCAGGACGAAAATGATGCCGAGCGTTGCGGGAATGACGACCTGCAACCGTTCATTGGCGCGAGTGAGATACTCAAACTGCCCCGCATAAGAGATGCTTACGCCCGCAGGCAGATCGACGCCCTCCGACACCGCTGCCTGAAGGTCGCTTACGACAGAACTGAGGTCACGTCCCCGTGTGTCGACATAGACCACGCTGATCAGACGTCCTTGCTCGTTCTTGAGCATCGGTGGGCCATCGCTGACGCTCACCTGTGCAACTGTACCCAGAGTAATCTGCTGCCCGGACGGAGTAAGCAAAGGAAGCGCGCGCAGTTCACCGATGCTGTCGCGGATCTCGCGCGGATAGCGCACATTGATCGGATATCGCGCCAGCCCTTCGACGGTCCGCCCGATATTCGCGCCGCCAATCGCACCCGACACGATCTGCTGAACATCGGCGATATTCAGCCCGAAACGCGCTGCGGCGACCCGGTCGATGTCCACATCGACATAGCGGCCTCCCGAAAGACGCTCTGCCAAGGCGGAACTGACGCCGGGAACCTGTTTCGCGACGTTCTCGACCTGCAACGCCACGCGCTCGATCTCGGCGAGGTCTTCACCGGACACTTTTACCCCGATCGGGCTCTTGATACCGGTCGCCAGCATATCGATGCGGTTACGGATCGGCGGAACCCACACATTGGCGAGGCCTGGCACCTGCACAGCCTGGTCCAGCTCTTCGACGAGCTTCTCCGGCGTCATTCCGGGCCGCCACTCTTCGCGAGGTTTGAAACGGATAGTCGTCTCGAACATCGTGAGCGGCGCCGGATCGGTCGCGGTGTCCGCACGCCCTGCCTTCCCGAACACGGTCTCGACTTCGGGAACGGATTTGATCAACCGATCGGTCCGCTGAAGCAAGGCCGAGGCCTCACCCGGTGACAGGCCGGGCAGCGCGCTCGGCATGTAGAGCAAGTCGCCCTCGTCGAGCGGTGGCAGGAATTCACCGCCAAGACGGGTGAACGGGACCAGCGTTGTAAGGAACACGAGCCCTGCCACGACCAGAGTGGTCTTGGGCCGGCTGAGCACCCAATCGAGACCCGGCCGATAGACCTTGGTCAGAGCACGGTTGAGGAGATTGGTATCCTCCTTGGGGATTTTCCCGCGAATGAGCCAGCCCATCAGGACGGGCACGAGGGTTACCGACAGGATCGCCGCCGCTGCCATGGCATAGGTCTTGGTGAACGCCAGCGGCGAAAAGAGGCGCCCCTCCTGAGCCTGCAGTGTGAACACCGGCAGGAACGAGAGGGTTATGATCAGAAGGCTGAAGAAGAGCGCTGGCCCCACCTCTTTCGAGGCTTCGGCGATCAGCTTCCAGCGCTCGTTATCGGACAGCTCTTCATCCGGGTGATCCTCTTCCCAATGCTCGATATGCTTGTGCGCGTTCTCAATCATGACGATGGCCGCATCGACCATCGCGCCAATGGCGATGGCAATCCCGCCAAGGGACATGATGTTGGCATCCACGCCTTGGAAACGCATTACAATGAAGGCGGCCAAAACCCCTAGCGGGAGCGTTACGATGGCGACAAACGCGGATCTGACGTGCCACAGGAACAGAGCGCAGACGATCGCGACGATTATGAATTCGGCGATGAGTTTGCCGGTCAAATTGTCGATCGAGGCGTCGATGAGCTTCGATCGATCATAGGTCGTGACAATCTCGACCCCTTCGGGAAGACTGGGCTTGAGTACTTCCAGCCTCTCTTCAACTGCTGCGATGGTAGCGCGTGCATCCTCGCCTTGCCTGAGGACGACGATGCCGCCTGCGACCTCGCCTTCACCGTTGAGTTCGGCAATGCCGCGCCGCATTTCTGGGCCAAGCTGGATCGTGGCGACATCGGATAAGGTGACAGGGATACCGTTCCCGACCGATTTGAGCGGGATTTGCCTGAAGTCTTCGAGGGACGTGAGATAGCCCGAGGCGCGGACCATGAATTCCGCCTCACCCATTTCGACAACCGAGCCGCCGGCCTCCTGATTGGACGCCTGGATCGCGCGCACGACATCGCTGTGGGTGACGCCGAGCGAAGCCATCCGATAGGGTTCCAGCACGACCTGGTATTGCTTGACCATACCGCCGACGCTGGCGACCTCAGCGATGCCGGGAATGGTCTGGAGCTCATAGCGAAGGAACCAGTCCTGAAGGCTGCGAAGGTCGGCGAGATCGCTGTTCCCCGTTCGGTCGACGAGAGCATATTCGTATATCCAGCCCACGCCCGTTGCGTCCGGCCCCAGCGAGCTGGTCACACCTTCAGGCAGCTCATTTTGCACCTGGTTGAGATATTCGAGCACGCGCGAGCGTGCCCAGTAGAGGTCAGTCCCGTCCTCGAAAATCACATAGACGAAGCTGTCGCCGAACATCGAATAGCCGCGCACTGTCTCAGCGCCCGGCACCGAGAGCATCGTGGTTGCTAGAGGGTACGTGACCTGATCCTCGACGATGCGCGGAGCCTGACCCGGATAATTCGAGCGCACCACGACCTGCACGTCGGACAGATCGGGGATCGCATCGACAGGCGTTGCGCGGACCGCCCAGAAACCGCCGAGTGTGACCGCGATAGCCGCCAGAACGATGAAGAACCGGTTGGCAATCGATGCATCGATTATCCGCGCGATCATTGATCGACCTTCCGGATGGATTCGATCCGCGGACCGGTGTCATGCTGCGAGAAGGTGAATTGGACATCATCGCCCGGTTCGAGACCCTCGACCAGAGAGGCGTCGGCTAGGGCAAAGGGCATCACCATGCTTGGCCATTCGAGCTCGGGAACCGGCGCGTGATTGAGAGTGATCGAAGCGCCCGCGATCTTCGTGACGCTTCCCGTGGCGGTGTAGGTTTTCATCTTTGCCGGGCCGTCGGCCGCCATGCTCATGGTTCCGTCGATCGACCGGATATCAATCCCTGCGAGGCTTGCTTCAGAATCGATCAGGAACTGCCCCGAGGTGACAACCTGCTCGCCTTCGGCGAGCCCTTTCAGAATCTCGGTCCTGCCATTCGCCTCGCGTCCGATTTCTACCTCGGCGGGAAGGAAGGCACCTTCATCCTGCTTGAGCATCACGAGATTGCGGCGGCCAGTCCGGATGACGGCCTCGGACGGGACCAGCAAGGCTCGCCGTGTGTCGGGTGAAAGCGACACTTGCGCAAACATGCCCGGTTTCAATCTTCCGCGCGGGTTCGAGAGCTCGGCCCTGACGGTGATCGTTCGGCTCGCAGCATCGGCGCTCGGAAGGATCGCGACAATCCGGCCTGCAAACCGCTCATCCGGAAACGCTGCCAGCGCCGCACTGATCGACTGACCCTGCCGAACACTTGCGGCCTGGGTTTCAGGAACCGAAGCTTCAAGCCAGATTGGCGAGAAGCCTGTGATCTCTGCAAGTGTCTGACCTTCCATCACCGTCATGCCTGGGCGCACGCCGAGCATGGTTACAGCGCCGCCCGCAGGCGCGGTGACAGTGAACGTGTTCTGGACGCGGCGCGTGCGTTCGACGGACGCGATCATCGCGTTTGTCATTCCGAGCAATCGCATGCGCTGCCGCATGGCATCGCCGAGCGTCTGATCTCCGGTATCGAGTACGGCGAGGTACTCGCGCTGCGCGCCGCCCCAGTCAGGGACCAGAATATCGACGATCGGGGCGCCGCGTCCGACGACATCGTCCTGCGCAAGGCCATAGGTCCGTTGAACATAGCCCCCCGCTCGCGGCTGAACGATGGCAACATTGCGGCTGTTGTAGGCCAACACACCTGTTACGGTGATTTCAGGCTCGAGGACTCCGAATTCGGCTGCCGATGTGCGAATGCCGAAGTTCTGGACCAGCCCCGGGTCAATCTGGACTCCGGCTTCCGCAGCTTCTCCGGCGCATTTGGGCACCAGCATCATATCCATGAAGGGGGATTTGCCGGGTTCGTCAAAGCGCTGGCCAGGCACCATCGGATCGTACCAATAGAGCACGTCCTCGCACTCTGCCTCAGCGGAACCAGACATCCCACCCTCGCTGTCACCGACTACGAGCGAAAGCGCATATCCCGCACCGAGGCTGACAAGCGCGACGGCTGCGATGATTGCGTAGGTCCGTTTCGAGAGACCCGAGCTGTTGACCGCATCGCTCATGGCTGTTGCTCCCCATAGGTCAAGCGAAGCATCTCGGCCCATTCCACCGTGGCGGCCTCGCGTTCGAAAATTTCAAGATCGACCAAGGCCAGGTCCGCCTTTGCCGCAATCACATCGATCAGGTCTGCGTTACCGGCAGCAAAACTTGCCGTTTCCAGTTCGACCCGTTGCCGGGCCAGCGGAAGCAATTCATCGCGCGCACGTTCCCATTGGCGCTTTGCACTGCGCCACGATGCGAGATCGGATTCGAATTGCACCCGCAGAGCCCGCAAACGATCATCGCGCTCTGCCTGCGCTGCAGCGGCTTCTGCTTCGGCGGCACGAATGCGCGGCTTTTGACGTCGATCGGTGAAGATGGGCAGAGTAACCGATCCCATGACAGAGAAGGCGTCACCGAAGGCTGGATCGCGTCGCCCATAATTCACGCTCACTCCAAAGTCGGGGCGCAAGTCAGCGCGCGCCATGTCCGCGTTTGCTTGCGCGCGTCCGGTGGCGGCATCGGCAAGACGAATGACTGGGTTGAGATCCAGTGCTTGCTCGAGGCTTTCTTGGTCGACATCAGCCGCTGGTGCATTTCCCGAGATAGTGGGATCGTCTGTGTGAATGTAGCTCGAGAGCATGGCACGTGCGGCATCTCTCTCGGCTTCAATTCTTGTGATCGCATCTTCGATGACCAGAAGCTCTCGGCGAATGGCGAGGCTTTCGGCCGGACGAGCCGATCCCGAAGCGACGGCGCTGTTCGCCACCGGCTGAAGCCTGCGCAGATCGCTGAGAGCCGTATGCGCGAAGGCGAGTTTTTCCTCCGCATAATACAGGTCGATCCAGGCAGTTGACGTGGCGATATCGATCCGCTGCTGCGCAACCCCAAATCGCATTTGCGCGAGCGCTACATCTGACTCCGCTACGTCTCGACGGGCTCTGCGCCGGGCCAGGTTCGGGATTGGTTGCTCAATGCCAACAGCAATCTGCGTTGGAAGCTGGCGATCAAACTCGAACGCTACTGGCCCTGTAATTGGCAAGTTTGCAATCCCGCCACGCAGCACAGGATCGGGCAGTTCATCTGCGGCTTCCGAGGCATCTCGCGTGCCGTCGATACGCAATTGCGCGGCCTGGAGCAGCGGCTGATCTTCGCGCGCTGCTCGCAAGGCTTCTTCATAGCCAATTGGCTGCGCAAGCACCACCTGCGCTGGCATCAGGGCGGCGGCAAGGATACCGCCTATGGACCGTTTCATGGAAAAATCTCACTTGATGTGCGTGCCGAGGTCCGACGGCAATGACGGTGCATTGCAGCGCTGAGACCGCGCAATCAGAAGGGGCAATTCGCCTTCAGGTTATTCAATCAAGTCAGATTCGTGGAGGGGGGTAATCGGGCGCAGAAGCGCGACTGAGCAGAGGTGAGGTAATGTTCGACAAATACACAGGGCCGTCGGAAAATGGCTTAACAACATGCGAAGGCGCATCGCTCCCCACCCAAACAGCAGAAACCGCATTCATTGCCAGCAAGCAATCAACCGACATGTTCTCACACGGGGCGTCAGTATCATCGCCATGGTGATGAGCGGCCTCACCTTTTTCCGAGTGGTGCATCATCTGAGCGCAATCAGAAGCCAGCATCGGCTCTGTCTGAGGCATCGCAGCTGCTGTCGCTGACCCTTGGAAGATCAAGCCAAAACAGAGGAACAACGTCAGAAAGGTTCGATACAAAGCCATGCTTGGTCTTTACGCTAAATGCTAAGCTCTGGTTTCACAAGCCGCCCTGTCTCTTCTCTGCAAGAAAGGAGGCAGGGACCGCCTGCAGCGATCTCATGAGAGCCTGTCGCTAACGCGACATCAGGCCGCGCGATCATGATCAGCGCTCGCGGTTTCATGCACCTTCCGTCCCGCAAGTAGTATAGCCCCAGAAACCAAACTCATCAGAAGCACGAGGCGCGACGACGATCATTTCCTGCATACGGAGCCCAGCTGTGCCTTCATCATCCAGCAAGCGGGTGGTCACCCGAAGCTCGCCATTCGAATAGTTCCCTTGTTCATCTCTGGAGACCGGGATGAGCCGACCGTTGATCTTGATCGCTCCTTGCCCTTCGCTGTCATACACGAATGAGGGATAGGCGACCTCGGTGAGCCGGAATTGGCAATCGCCTTCTGCATCGAGGGCTGCCAGATCGGCATCAGTCATGGTTTCAGGAAGCATCAGCCCAGGGCTGAGATTGGCAAGCGCGGTGCTTGCATCTTCAATGGGAGCTGCTTGCACGGGCGGATCGAGATGTGCCTCGCGGTCGTTGCCGGGGGCGGTGTTTGTGTTGCACGCAGCGAGGCCAAGGGTCGCCAGGGTTAGGATAGCGGCGCTTCTCATTGCTGGATCTCCTCAGGCAAACGTTCTTCGGTCCGCGGACCGTTTTGTTCGATGTCGTCGATAAGGTATTTCATCTCAGCGATCTCCCGGCGCTGCGCGACGATGATCGCTTTCGCGAGTTCGCGCACACGGGGATCTTTGAGGCTTGCTCGCTCGCTGGTCATGATCGCGATGGAGTGGTGCGGGATCATGGCCGCCATGTATTCCGTGTCGTCGACCGTCGTCTGACTGCGAACAAGCCAGAGAGCGAGTGCCATGGTGAGCGCGCCGACGCCAACGATGATGAAGTTCTTGGTGCGATCCTTGTACATGCCCCACATGAAGAGGAGCATGACGATCATCATCATGCCGCCCATCACGAACGTCATCCAAAAGCGCGTTTCGCTCCAGAACAGATCGTCGGCGTCAAAGGTGTTCGAATACATCAGGAAAAACATGATCGCGGTCGATGTCGCGACCATGGCCATGAAACGCCAGTAATTGCCTCCTCCACCCTCGTGAGAGGAGTGCGATTTATCGGTCATTGTGTTTCTCCTTGTGTCATCATCTTCCAGAACAATTGGGCCGAGCAGCTAATCAAGGCGAAGCCTGTCAGGGCCTCGATTCCAGCGATCACCCTCAGGTGATCGGTGGGATAAATGTCTCCCAATCCGAGCGTGGTCACGTTGATGAGGGAGAAATAGAAGTAGTCCATCCAGGTCATGGCGTCCGGTGTGTCGAAGCTACCCAGCCCCCACGCGGTGCCGAACCAGAACCCAAAACCGAACAAGGCCGCAACCAGGAGGTGCGAGAACAGCACCATGAGCGAAACCGCCATCTTCGCAGAGAGATCGGTTCGCCTATCGACAAGTCTGTGCGCGGCACCAAGCGTCGTTAAGTGTGAGGCAATCGCCAACAAGAAGAGGGCAACCGAGAGAAGCAGGGCGCCAATCATGCAAAGGCCTTGAAGCCCATCCAAAGGCCCATACCAATCATGAACAGGTTCTCGGTCAGCGAGACGAAACCGAGCGGCACGTTGCTCCCGCCACCAACACAGGCACATTTCAATTCACGTTTATCGATATAGACAGCCTTGAAGACACTCACTGCGCCGACCGTCCCGATGAAGAGCGCGAGCGGTGCCGAAAGCCACGTCAAGGCGCCCGCAGTCATCAAAATTCCGGCGGCTGCCTCGCCGAAGGGATAGATAAAGGAATAGGGCACCCACCTTTGGGCGAGCAGGTCGTAGTTCAGGAACATCGTGGAGAAGCTGCGAACATC
The DNA here is from genome assembly GCF_019904235.1 of Erythrobacter sp. SCSIO 43205. Classification (NCBI taxonomy): domain Bacteria; kingdom Pseudomonadati; phylum Pseudomonadota; class Alphaproteobacteria; order Sphingomonadales; family Erythrobacteraceae; genus Erythrobacter; species Erythrobacter sp. SCSIO 43205. Next base: position 1,333,586 of record NZ_CP063202.1, read on the forward strand.
CTGCAGCTTTTGAAGCGCGAGCAGCGTCATAGAAAGGCTGACGAACCACTCGGCTGCACGGACAGTGAAAGGCGTTTCGAAGAACGACCAGCTTAGGCCAAGCCCCAGCAGCAGTGCGACCGCAAAAATCGCCACTACAGGCTGATAACTTGTCTCGCCTTCTTCGGGCTGCGAGCGGCTTTTCCCGAAGTGTTCGCGCACGTCGTCATAGCCGCCGATCCGATCTCCGTTGATGAAGGTTTGCGGTGTGGTTTCGACCTGATGCTTTTCCTTGAAAGCATCGGTCTCGTCCCTGCTCGTCAAGTGATGGTCTTCGACTTCGAAGCCCTGGCGCTTGAGAAGATCGACCGTCTTGATTCCATAGGGACAGGTGTGATCGTCCATCACCATCCGGTAAACTTTTGCAGTTTTCGTGGTCATTTAGGCCTCGTTTCATTCATTCCGACGTTGTGGATTCTTACCCAAACCGTCCGAAGAAGTTTCAAAATTGATGAAACTTTCCTCATGGTCTCGGCCGCGGTTGAGTGGCCGCCACCTTTCCTCAACAGAGATATTGGGTTAGGAATCTTGCGCCTGCGACGATCTACGCGCGAGGTAGAACCACTCGGCGATGAACACAGCGCCAATTCCAAGAACGGCATAGAGGACGATCGCCGGATCGCTTTTCAGTTTGACCCATGTGAATGCGCTTAAAACCACCGCGTCTGCTGCGAGCGCGGCCAACAGAATGGATGCGCGCGCGCCGATTTCCTCACGCAGGTTTCGAAACACCCCCCAGTGCACGAGCATGTCCATTACAAGGTAGAAGAAGGCGCCCAAGGCGGCGATGCGAGAGAGGTCGAAGAGCACCGCAAGAGCGCCTGCAGCGACCACCGTATAGACAAGCATATGGCTGCGTATGCCGCCACTCATTCCGAAATGGCTATGCGGGATCATCTCCATCTCGGTCAACATGGTCAGCATTCGTGACACGGCGAAAACGCTGGCGATGACACCAGAAGCCGTAGCGGTGATCGCGATTGCGACGGTGAAGTAAAAGCCGAGGTCTCCCAACGCGGGTTCTGCAGCAGCAGCGAGCGAATAGTCACGCGCCTCCACGATCTGGGCGATCGAGAGACTTGAGCCTACAGCAACCGCGACCAGCAAATAGACAACGACGCAAACCGCGATCGAAATCATTATCGTGCGGCCGACATTGCGGTGGGGATCGACAATCTCGCCCCCGCTATTGGTTATCGTGGTGAACCCCTTAAACGCCAGGATCGAGAACGCTACCGAAGCTAACAGAGCCTCGCCGCTAGACGTCGTGGCAGGTTCGCTGAACGCGCCCGAGGCAAAGCCGCTGACCCAGATTGCAGCTATAGCAAACACGGCGATCCCGCCGATCTTGATAGCTGACATGACCAAGGAGAACCCGCTGACGGATCGATTTCCAGCGGCGTTCACAAGGTAGGCGAAGACGATCAGCCCCAGCGCCAGGACTGAAACCAGCAAACCGTTTTGTTCCAACTCGAACGGCCGCAGAGCATAAGTGGCGAAAGTGCGAGCGACGAGGCTTTCGTTGATAACCATCGACAGCGCCATCAGGAGCGAGGCCGATGCGGCAACAACGCCGGGGCCGTACGCCTTTTGGAGGATCATCGCGATGCCGCCGGATGAAGGCCAGCGGTTCGACATCTTGATGTAGCTGTATGCGGCAAGCGACGTGACAAGCGCGCCGGCGATGAATGATAGAGGGAAGAGCGGCCCGGCCAGTTCCGCGATCTGGCCCGTCAGGGCAAAGATACCGGCGCCAATCATCACGCCCGTGCCCATCGCGACACCGCCAAGAAGGCTTATTGAGCCAGTGCCGCTCGTCTGGTCGTCGTGCTCGTGCGTTTGCAAAACAGTCCCCGTGATTCGCCTCAAGGCGGGCGAAGGTTTCAAGACCCGGTACGAATATTTCGATCGCATCCCTCAAGAAATTTTCGAGCAATCAATATCTTCTGGATAAAGACTCGCTTATCAGGGCTGGATATTCACCACATTGGCCACAGGTGTGACTGCGCAATGCTGCCCCATGCTGGTCAGAGCTTTGCGCCGCGCAGGCGAAGCGAATTGACCACCACTGAGATCGAGGATGCGCTCATCGCAAAGGCCGCGAACATCGGGCTGATCAGGATGCCAAAGAAAGGATAGAGCAAACCTGCGGCGATCGGCACGCCTAAAGCATTATAAATCAATGCAAAGAACAGGTTTTGGCGAATGTTCCGCATCGTAACCTGCGCGAGCCTGCGCGCGCGCACAATGCCGTCGAGATTGCCCCTCACCAGGGTAATACCCGCACTCTCGATCGCAACATCGGCTCCGGTGCCCATCGCGATGCCGACATCGGCTTGCGCAAGCGCCGGCGCGTCGTTGACCCCGTCTCCTGCCATCGCAACCTTGGTGCCTTTCATTTGCAAATCGCGGATGAGCTTGGCCTTATCCTCGGGCAATACGCCTGCTCTTACCTCATCGATACCGAGACGGGCCGCGACCGCTTGTGCGGTGCGTTCATTGTCGCCTGTAGCCATGATGATCGTGAGACCGAGTTCATGAAGCGAACGGATCGCATCCGGGGTTGATTCCTTGATCGGATCGGCAACGGCAACGAGCCCTGCGATCTGGCCGCCAACGACCACGAACATCACGGTTTCACCGTCATCGCGCCGGACATTGGCTTGTTCGCTCAGCGATCTGCCATCAAGGCCCATATCGGTGATGAGTGCGAGGTTGCCGAGCGCAACCGATTTGTCGGCCACGCGGCCAATCACGCCCTTGCCGGTAATCGCTTCGAAATCCTCCGCGCTTGCAAGCTCGAGACCGCGCTCTTCGGCTCCGCGGACGATCGCTTCTGCAAGCGGATGCTCGGACCCGCGTTCGAGCGAGGCCGCCAAGCGCAACAGCTCCGTTTGTTCAAACCCTGGCTCGGCGGTGACAGCAACCAGTCTGGGCTTTCCTTCGGTGAGCGTGCCGGTCTTGTCGACAATCAGCGTGTCGATGGTTTCGAAGCGCTCGAGCGCTTCGGCGTTCTTGATGAGCACTCCGACCTGAGCGCCTCGGCCGGTTGCAGTCATGATCGACATCGGTGTTGCAAGACCAAGAGCGCACGGGCAGGCAATGATCAGAACGGCAACAGCTGCTACCAGCGCGTAGGCCAAGGCAGGCTGCGGTCCCCAGACAGCCCAAGCGATGAAGGCGAGGTTGGCAATCGCAATGACTGCCGGAACGAACAGTCCAGCGACCTTATCGGCGTATTTCTGAATTGGTGCGCGCGAGCGCTGAGCGGCGGCGACCATATCGACGATCTGTGCAAGCATCGTATCGGAGCCGACGCGCTTAGCCTCGATCACGAGACTGCCCGTACCATTGATTGTTGCACCTGTGACGCCGTCCCCTTCGACTTTCTCCACCGGAACGGGCTCGCCGGTAATCATGCTTTCATCGATTGATGAGCGCCCCTTGAGAACCACGCCATCGACCGGGACTTTGTCGCCCGGTCTCACTCTGATCCTGTCGCCGACAACGACCTCTTCGAGCGGGATTTCATCCTCGGTGCCATTGTCCCTGATCACACGGGCTGTCTTAGCAGCGAGATCGAGCAGCGCACGAATGGCTTTGCCGGTGCCTTCACGGGCACGCAGCTCCATCACCTGGCCTAGCAGGACCAGAGTTACGATGACCGCTGCCGCTTCGAAATAGACACCCACGTGGCCTTCGGCATCGCGAAAGCCGTCGGGAAAAATATCGGGAGCAACAATCGCTGCAACACTGAATATCCAAGCCGCGCTGACGCCCATCGCGATGAGCGAGAACATGTTGAGGTTCCAAGTCCTGAACGAGTTCCAACCCCGTTCAAGAAACGGCCATCCGCACCACAGAACAACAGGGGTTCCCAAGACGAATTCGGTCCACAAGGTGGCGCGCTCGCCCAGAATGTCGCGCACTCCTGGCCAGCCCAGAAATGGCCCCATTGTGAGCACCAGCAGTGGGAGTGTGAGCACCGCGCCGATCCAGAACCTTCTGGTAAAGTCGACGAGTTCGGGGTTGGGGCCCTCTTCGACCATAGCGGCCGATTCAAGTTCGAGCCCCATGCCGCAAAGCGGACACGAACCCATTTTGGGTTGGCGAACCTGGGGGTGCATCGGGCAGGTGTAAACCGGGCCTTCATAGTCCGCTGGAACGGCGTCGTATCGTCCGTCGTCAGCTGCCGCGGTGTCACCATGTTGATGCGCGCAATGAGCGTGGTCCATTATCGGCTCCGTTCGTTCATATGATGCTACCGAGCTTGCGGATAGCGAGATGCAATCAGTGCTATCGGTTGCGAGCTCGGAAGAAGCGGTAGAGCGGCACGGCCAGCCCCGCGATGTACCAACCGTAAAGAAAGCTGCCGATCGCCCCGGCGATGAAACCGGTCAGCGTGAGCCATTCAAACCCAGGGAGCCACGGCGCCCAGGCCTCGTGCATGCGGAATTGCGCAGGGGCGAGCAACCCAAAACCAATGCAGATGAGGTAGCTGGCGAGAAGGAAGACGCTCAGCGTCCATCCCCAAGTCATGATCGAGGCTCTCAAAGGCGTATCAGACATTATAAGCTCCAATTGAAATATACTATAGGGGGGTATAGTATTTGCGATGCAGGATTGCAAGCGTCTAGGATTTGGGGGATTGGTCTCGGCCAACGGAGAAACGACCATGAGCGACAAAAAAAGCAGCAAATTTGCGAACACCATAACCCGCATGCGACGTGTCGAAGGGCAGGCTCGCGGTATTGTCAAAATGATGGAGGAAGACCGCTATTGTGTGGATATTCTCCAGCAGATCATCGCGCTCGAAGCGGCGGCGCGGCAGGCGCGTATCAAGGTCCTCGACATTCACGCCCGACATTGCATCGAAGAAGCGATCGCTTCGGACGATAAGGCCGATCAGTCGGAGAAAGTCGCCGAACTTGTCGCATTGGTCGAAAAGATGGCCAAATAGATATCGGTTACGCCGCCAAGGCATGGGGATTTGGAGGGGAAGGACCCTGGCGGCGTTTCGCATCAGTGATGATCGTGACCCGCTCGCGGCTTGTCCTCCTCCGCCGTCTCTCGTGCTCGTCATTTTTATCGCCGTAAGATATCTCGTCGTGTTTCTCCGATAGGGTTTGAGTTTCAGGGGTAGGATGCGAACACGCTTTGGCCGCTAGGTCCAAAGGCGATCACATCGAATGGCTGAATCCGGTTTTCGAATTCCATGCCGGGCGAGCCGACGGGCATGCCGGGAACGGCCAGCCCGGTGACGCCCTCCGGCCGTTCGCGCAGCAATCGTTCGATCGCATCTGCCGGTACATGGCCCTCGATCATGTAGCCCTCGATTTCCATCGTGTGGCACGACCAGAGCTCTTGCGGCACGCCGCGCTCGGTTTTGATCCGTGCCATTTCGGTCGTATCGACCGAGGTCACCTCGGCATCCGTTTTGTGCTCGACGTGATCAGCCCATTTCAGGCAACAACCGCAATTGGGATCGCGGAACATCGTGTAGGTCGCAGCCTGGGCAGCGTTTGAGCAGGCTGCCAGCAACAACAATGCGGATGCCACAAGCGACCTTTTAGGTAGGACCAAAAACCGGATTTTCATGAGTCGGGGACCTTCTTGGTGTATCCGCGCCAAAGCGAAATCGCCCCGGTTGCGGTGGGAAAAACTCGCAGGCGTTCAGCGTCCTCGAAGATTTCTTGCAGATGTTCTTCGATGAGCCCGTCCGCATTGGGCTGGGTATCCTCGATCCCGTCGAGCTGTTGGACGGTCATTCTGAAAAGCCGACGCATCAGCGGCGGTTCCTGACGCATATAGTCGGCGATCAACACCATGCCGCCAGGCGTTAGCAACGCCGAGATTTGTTCGAGGATTGCGCGCTTCTGCTCAGGGGAGACTTGGTGAAGAACGAGGCTGCTTATGATCTTGTTCGGTTGCCAACCCCGACCGAGGTCGAGGGTGTCAAGAAAGCCATTGTGCCACTGGATCATGTGAGAGACGCTGCCGCATTTGCGCTCGGCGATTGCTAAGACGTCAGGGTCTGGTTCGACACCGAGGTATTCAGCAGGCGGGCAGCTCGACATCATCTGACGCAGAAGGGTGCCGGTTCCGCTGCCGACATCGATCACCTTGTCGAAGGGCTTGAGGTCGGCGGCGCGGACCGCGGCGTCGCGCCAGACATGCTCGCGGGTCAACAGCGCGATCGCTGCATCGTATACCGGCGTGAGCCAAACCTTGCCCAGGGCCGGAGTGAAACTGCGATCTCCCCTTGGCAGGCTCGTATCACGCATCACATGACCCCCATATGGTTGGGGCCATGAACCATTTCGCCGCCGTAATAGCCTTGGACGATGAGCGCGCCGGCGATGATGGCCAGCACCAGTCTGAGCCACCAACGGTTTTTGCCCGGTGAACTCAGCCACCAGGCTAACAGACCGGCGGCCGCAATCGCAGTGCCATTCCAACGATGGATGGCCAACGTCTCGGATCGGTCAGAAAGTCGCCAGCCCGCTGCGAACCAGCCAAAAGCGGCGGTGCCAAGTCCGCCAATTGCACCTGCGGCCACCAGAAAACGAACCGTGGTTTGAAGGCCCAGGCTGGGCCTGAGGATCAGGCCGAACTCCGTGAGCGCAGCGACCAGAAAGAGCGCGATCGGGAAATGGGCTGCAATCGGATGCAGTCTGGCCAATAGATCACTGAACGAGGTAAGGCGGTTCTCCTCGATCTTTTGTTGCATCATCTGGTCGGCCGACATGCTGTGTTCGGCGCTCGCACTATGGCTGTGTGCAATTGCTCCACCAGTGCCGTGATTGGTTTTTGCATCAGTGGAGCTGGCTTCCATCATCACCATCTCTTCATCGGACATGTTTGATTTATGACCTTCGTGCGCGCCGAGAGGCGCTGCCAAAAAGGTCGCGATCAGAAGAGCAAGGAAGGTCAGATGTCGCCGGGTTTGCATAACCTTGATACGCAGTCGCTGAGCCTAGCCCTCAAATTTCTTTAAGGGCTTGCGCGAAGTTCAGCGTATAGCTGTGTGTATCGCTACAAAGAGTATAACATGACCAAGCACCCTTCTTTCGATGCCGCGCTGGCATCGCTGGCTCAGCAAACCGGTTCGAGCGACCCCCATCAGCTCATGGATGGGGTGTGGCACCGGGCTGGAGAGTTGGGCGTAATCGCTGAGAGGCGCCGGCGCGCAGCGCTTTTCTCCGGATTGTTCGTCGTCGGTCTGGGCGCAGGGTTCGGAGCGAGTGAGGTCCCGCGCAACCTCGATGCTTCGGCAAAGCTTGCTGTCGCCAGTTTTGATTCCGGCGAAAGGCTGTCTCCGGCAGCCCTTCTGGAAGGCGGGCGCTAGAATTGAAGACGCAGCATATACTCTTCGCCATCCTGCTTGCAGCGCTCGCTGGTTGCCTCGGTGCCTTTGCATCGGATTATTGGCGCGACGGGGAACCAAGCGGCGGATTGCACCAGTTCGTTCATGATGAGCTAGAGCTCAGCCCCGAGCAAAACTCACGGCTTGAAGCCTTGGAAAGCCGCTATGCCGTAGAAAAATCAGAACTGGAAGCCTCGCTGCGCGCGGCCAATGCCCGGCTCGCAAGGGCAATGGAGGCCGAACACGAATACGGCCCCGAAGTGAGCGCCGCGATCGATGACGTCCACGAGAAGATGGGCGCACTCCAGAAAGCGACCGTGCGCCATGTCTTCGATATGCGCGAACTGCTCGACCCGGACCAAAAGCTTTTGTTCGACCGTCAGGTCTCCGATGCTCTGACCAACGCTCCGCGCGACTGATCGACCGTGTCTTCGCACGGAAGCGACCACGAGCAGGAGTTGGTCCGGCAGTCTGTCGAGGGAAGCAGAGCCGCGTTCACTGCGCTGGTTGAGCCACATATTGGCCGACTGCTGACCCTCGCGACGCGTATGCTTGGAAGCCAACCACAGGGCGAAGACGCTGTCCAGGACGGCCTGGCATCGGTTTGGGTCGCGAGGCATCGCCTCGACCCTGAAAGACCAGTCGGCCCCTATCTGACTACGGTGGTCCTCAATAAGTGCCGCGACCGGCTCAGAACCAGAAAAGCGAAACGTTACTTTGGACTGGTGTCGGCAGACGATGCAGCTCTCGTCGCGGATGAAAGTCCCGATCCGGAAAACCGCGCGGCGGCCCGTCAGGAACTGAGCTTGCTTAGAGCCGAAATCGAACGGCTCCCGGTCCGGCTGCGCGAAGCCCTTGTGCTGGTGAGTATCGATGGGCGCAGCCAGGCAGAAGCCGCAAGTTTGCTAGGCGTGAGCGAGAAAGCGATCGAGACCCGCGTCTACCGGGCAAGGCAGCGCCTGCGCGAAAAATTCGAGAAGTTCTGAGGGATTAGGTCCTTCCGTTCGTAACGGAAGGAAACCCCTCAGGAGCCTTTTTAGGATGACAATCGTAAATCGCAGAAAATTCCTCGGCACAAGCGCTGGCGGCTTGGGCTTGCTTGGTCTCAGCGGCGCCATGCCCGCTTGGGCGCGCGGCGCGGATATCTCGGCGGGAAATGCCCGCAAAGGGCTGGACGAAGTGTCCGGGCCGAATATCGACCTCACCGTTGCGCGGTCGGCCTTCGCGACGGGTAACAGGCGCGGCGGTGCCATTGCCGTCAACGGCACTATCCCCGGCCCGCTGTTGCGCTTGCAGGAAGGTACGACAGTCCGGCTCAATGTGCACAACCAACTCCAGGAAGATACCTCGATCCACTGGCATGGCCTGCTCGTGCCGTTTCAGCTAGATGGCGTGCCGGGCGTGAGCTTCCCCGGCGTCAAGCCGGGAGAAACCTTCACCGCAGAATTCCCGGTTCGTCAGGCGGGCACCTATTGGTGGCACTCGCATAGCGGCCTGCAGGAACAGGCCGGACACTACGGCGCGATCGTGGTCGATCCGGAAGGGCCCGATCCGGTTCAGGCTGACCGCGAATATATCGTGGTTCTGAGCGAGTTCAGCGCCATGTCCCCGCACACGATTTTCGACAAACTGAAGAAGGGCGAAGGCTACTTCAACTACAATCAGAACACCTGGACCGACGACTACCCGCTTTCGGGTGAGGATCGCCGGATGTGGGCGAAAATGCGCATGATGCCGACCGACATCCTCGATGTGTCGAGCGCGGCTTACACCTACCTTCTCAACGGTCATGGCCCGCTCGACAATCTGGAATACCTTTTCCGGCCTGGCGAACGCGTGCGGCTGCGCTTCATCAATGCCGGCGCCATGACCTTCTTCAACATCCGTATTCCCGGCCTGCCGATGACTGTCGTGCAGGCGGACGGGAAGGATGTCGAACCGGTCGAGGTCGACGAGTTCCAGATTGGCGTTGCCGAGACATATGATGTCGTCGTTACGCCGGGCGAACAACAAGCTTACACACTGGTGGCGGAATCCATGGACCGCTCGGGCATGGGGATCGGCACGCTTGCGAGCGCACCCGGTGCGCGCGCCGCAATTCCGCCCCTGCGCGATCCGCCGCTCTTGACCATGGCAGACATGGGAATGAGCGGTATGGATCACGGCTCGGGCGGCGATGCCGGCATGTCGGGAATGGACCACGGCAATGGCGGCGACATGGCGGGGATGGATCACGGTTCCTCCGGCGATACCGAAATGGTTGGCATGGCCGGCATGTCGGGCATGAAAATGCGCGATACCTCGCGCTTGCCGCCCGATGTGAAGGTGGGGCCGGGTCTCGACATGGTGTCGATGAATCCGGTCGACCGAATGGGCGATCCCGGCATCGGTCTTGCCGATGTTCCCCATCGAACGCTCGACTACCGCAAGCTTCGCGCACTGGTGCCGAACAAGGATCCGCGAACTCCTTCACGGCGGATGGAAATACACCTCACCGGCAACATGGAGCGCTACATGTGGTCGTTCGACGGCAAGAAGTTCTCCGCCGTCTCCGACGAACCGATCCGCTTTGCCTATAACGAGCGCGTGCGCGTGAAGCTAATCAACGATACGATGATGGCGCACCCCATCCACCTCCACGGCCATTTTTTCGAATTGGTCAATGGCGCGCCTGGAGACCGCCAACCGCTCAAACACACGGTTGTCGTGCAGCCGGGCGGCAACGCGCAGTTCGACCTGACGGCGGACGAGACGGGCGACTGGGCTTTCCACTGTCACCTACTCTACCACATGCATGCCGGTATGTTTCAAATCGTTACCGTTGCCAACCCAGATGGGAGCACAGCATGAAGACTCCTGTCTTTAGCTCGCTCGCCTCGGTTGCGGCCGTTTCAGTTGTTGCGGTGCCCGCCGCGGCGCAGGATCACAATCATTCAGCAATGGCGCAGCAGAAGGGTGCCGGGCCGCAGGCCGCTGCCAAGACAAAGTGCGAGCAAGAAGCCGAGCCCCATCGCGCGATGGGGCATCAGGTAGCCGAAGATGCATGCGGACCCGCTGCCCAGCCTGAAGCTGCCACGGACCACCCTAGCATAGATCATTCTACCATGGATCATGGTTCGATGACCGCTCAGGATGATCAGTCGAGCATGACGATGCCGATGGATGCTGCCGGTCCAAGTTCGTCCTCCGCGGGCCACGCGGAAATGGATCACGGCTCGATGCCGCAGGCGGACGCCGATAGCTCGTCGATGGATCACGGGCAGATGGATCATAGCCGGATGAACCATGGGCAGACGGGCACGCAGGACATGCAGGGCATGGACCACTCGGCGATGCAGATGGGCTCGGACGATGATATCCGGTTGCTGCCGCCTCCTCCCGAGGCAGGTAGCGGCCCCGCGCGTGCGGCAGCTTCTATCTGGGGCGAGGACGCCATGGACGAAGCGCGGCGCGAACTCATCCGCGAGACCGATGGTGGCATCCAATTCTGGTTCCAGGGCGACCGGCTAGAATTCCGCGCCCGCGAAGGGGGCGACGGTTATCTTTGGGATGTTCAGGGCTATTATGGCGGCGATATCGACAAGTTCTGGTTCAAGTCGGAAGGCGAGGGCAGCTTCGGGGAGCCCATCGAGGGTGCCGAGGTCCAGGCGCTCTGGAGCCGCGCCATTGCACCCTTCTTCGATTTTCAGGCCGGTGTCCGCCAGGATCTGACTGGCCCCGAGCGCACCCATGCAGTGATCGGTATCCAAGGGCTCGCGCCTTACCAGTTCGAAGTCGATGCCGCAGTTTTCGTCTCCACCAAAGGCGATGTGACCGCACGGATCGAGGCTGAACTCGACCAGCGCATCACGCAGCGACTGATCCTCCAACCGAGAGCCGAACTCGCGCTTTCTGCGCAGGACATTTCGGAGCTGGGCATCGGTGCCGGTCTCGACCGGATCGAGGCGGGCCTGCGTCTGCGATACGAGTTCGCACGTGAGTTCGCACCCTATGTCGGCGTTTCGCAGGAATGGCGCATCGGCGGCAGCGCGGATTTTGCGCGGGCCGTCGGAGAGGATCCAAGCGTCACCAATTATGTCGTCGGCGTAAGGTTCTGGTTCTGAATGTATAGAGAAGGAATACAAGAAAAATGAACAAGGCTGTCACACGGATCGTATCGACCGCGCTCGCACTTGCGCTGATGCCAACGGCTGCATCGGCGCAGCAGATGGATCATTCATCCCATGCAGGCCACCCGATGCAAGCCATGGACGCTTCTGTCGACGATGTTGCGGGAGCGGAAGATGTGCTGAAGGCCTATCGCACTGCCCTGGAAGCACGCGATGCCGACGCGATGTCCGCGCTCTTCGCGGAATCGTCCGCAATTTTCGAAAACGGCAAGGCAGAGGGTAGCTTCGCAAACTATATGGAGCATCATCTCGGCCCCGAGCTTCATGCGATCAAGAGCTTCACCTTTTCCGATCCGACGCTGACCGTGACGCGTATGGGGCATATGGCTTATGGCTATGAAACTTACGGGTATCGGATCGAGCTGGAGGATGGGCGCGTATTCGAGCGTGATGGTGTTGCGACATCGGTACTCTCGCACGATGCTTCGGGCTGGAAAATTGTGCAGTACCATTCGTCATCGCGAGCACCGCGGAACTGAAAGTAAAAGCTGGGAGGGTAGCGAAGCTTGGTGACGCGTTCGGTAAAGCTGCGCCTGCATGTGCTGGGCAGCAAGATTCACAAGTGGCTGGCGATTTTGGTCGGTCTTCAGGTTCTATTGTGGATGGGAACCGGTGCCTTGATGTCGTTTCTCGATATCAAGGAGGTTCGCTCCGAGCACGTCGTTTCGCGTGAACCACAAGCGCTGTCTGCCGACGCCCCGCTCCCTGCCTGGGTCGCAAACAAGGGCAACCTTGCTGCTGTGACGATGCGTTCGCTCGATGGCGAAGCGGTAACAGAGATCCAACTGATCGACGGAAGCGTTAGCCTGCACGATCCGGCGACCGGGCGAAAACTCTCGCCAATCTCGGCTGAGACAGCGAAATCGGTTGCCCTGCGCGCCTGGACTGGACCTCGAACGACGATCGAGTCCGCGCGACTTGTTGACGAGCCAGTGGGGACAGAATTTCGCGGACCTTTTCCGGCCTGGCAGGTCACATACGGGGACGAGGCTTCCACACGCATCTATGTCGATGCTTCGAGTGGTACAGTCGGGGCGGCACGCAGCGATACCTGGCGCCTGTTCGATTTCATCTGGGGCTTGCACATCATGGATTGGACCCAGCGTGACCGCATCAACAGCTGGTGGCTGCTCCTGTTTGGTATAGGCGGCACGGTCATGGCCCTGTCGGGCTTTGTTCTCCTTGCAAACCGAATGCCAAGGCTGCGGGTTAGAAAGAGGTAGCCGACAAACCTGCGGCGCTCGAATGGTGGCTCAGACGGTCCTGGCTGTGGTAAAACGCACCAGAACCAGGGTCACTCCGGGAACAATCACCCACATGGCTATCGGTACGAGCGCCAAGCCTAAAACAGGGTCGATCGGCATCAATCGGCTATATCGCCACGCGAAGACACTATCGGGCGGTAACGATGTGGCGATCAGTTCTACCAACACCGCAACGGCGAGACCGAAGCCGAAATAGGTAAAATATGCAGATTTGCGCGAGCTGGCCCACCAATCAGCTCCGCCAATGAAAACGGCTAGGCGATGAGCTGCCAACAGGATGACCCCATCGCCCAGGCTGGCAATCCCACAACGGATCGTCTGTTGGTAGGAAGTCAAACTACCTGGTTCAAAGAACGGCATCTGGTAGCTTTCCCAGACAAACGAAATCAGGGAGCCGAGAATCAGGAAAAGCCAAGTCGTTCGTCCCATCGCCCATTAGCGTGTCCCGAGGGCCGTTAACCGTCAACTACAAGTTGATCGGATTGGCTACTTCGGTGCTGCCCGAGCCTGTCTTTCTTTAGATAATAGACGAACAATGGTTTGGGAGATCGCGTTTTATGCCGAACGTGTCGGATCTGCCGAGCGCTCAGAGCCCCTCGACCTTCTCGTGCCGCTCGGTGTCACATTGGCTGTGATCGCCGAGAGCTTCGATAACCTTGCAATCCGCTGCGGCCCCACCGCCGCAAGCTTTGGCGATACGCTCCAGCTCTTTTTCGAGAGATGTGAGTTGCGCGATGCGCTGTCGGACAAGCGCAAGCTGCGTTTCAGCGATCTCGTTCGCCGTAGAACAATCCATCGCTGGGGTGGTTTGAAGCTGTAGCATCTCGCGAATGGCATCCAGAGAAAAGCCCAAATGGCGAGAATGCTTAATGAAGCTGATGCGCTTTACATCATCTTCGCGGTACATTCTCTGCCCGCCGGCGCTGCGCTCGGGTTTCGTCATTAGTCCCACGCGCTCGTAGTAGCGTACCGTCGTGATCTTCACGCCGGATCGCTTCGAAAGCTCCCCAATTGATATAGATTTCATAGACTTACCATTTCTCGCTTGAAGCTACAGTCACTGTAGCTTGTATCAAGCTGCCTGTCATTACGACTCGGGAAGAAAGAACAATGTCAGGCTGCTGCGAAGAGAAAGTGTTCGATGGGCTGTCACCGGCCTACAAGCGGGCCTTGATCATAGTGATCGCGATCAATGCGACCATGTTCGTTATCGAGATGTGGGCCGGTATGGCCTCCGGCTCGCAAGCTCTGAAAGCCGATGCCCTCGACTTCGCTGGGGACGCCGCGACTTATGGCCTTAGCCTGGCTGTGATCGGCGCATCCATTCGAACCAGAGCTATGGCCTCCTTGATCAAAAGCGGCTCGCTCGCGCTTATCGCCATCACAGTTCTTGGAATGACAGCGTTGCGGTTTGCAGAAGGCGTGCCGCCCGAAGCGCAGACCATGAGCTTGGTCGCACTGCTCGCGCTCGGCGCGAATGTTGCAAGCGTCATCATCCTGCTCAAATGGCGCGACGGCGACAGCAATGTCCGCTCGGTCTGGCTGTGTTCGCGTAATGACGCGATTGGCAATGTCGCCGTGATCGTCGCGGGCCTTCTTGTCGCCGCGACCGCGAGTGCTTTGCCGGATTTGCTCGTGGCAATCATGCTGGCAGGCTTGTTCCTCCGGTCGTCCATCGCCATCGCGCGGCAGGCGATGTCTGAGCTTAGGTCTGAGCGCCTTCATCTAGAAAGAGGGGAAAGCCGATGACCATCATGGCAAAGGAACAGATCCTCTCGTTGATCGAAATCGAAAGAGCCGCTTTCGAAAAGGCAAAACAGGTAGGCAATTGTGACGCGGCGTGGAGGGCACTTGAGCGCGAGCACATCCTCGGTCAGGCATTTTTCTGGCAGCATATCCGATCGCATATTGCGATGCTCAGGTTTGCTCTCACACAAGGGGAGATCGGCGAAGCTCTCGGACAGTTCGTGCGACTGGTTCTGGCGCCGCTCGGCAATATTACGGGCAGGCTGCCTTGGGGTAACACGGGACGGTCCAACGTTAATGCCTTCACGCCGATGCCGTACCCGGATGACCTTGCAGAAATATTCTCGCTACCTGACCAGGTCCATAGGCGATAACGACATGAGCAAACTCCCAAACAACCTTGCCAGAATAGTTTCTTGCACCATGCGCGCCGAAACCCTAGTAGCGGCGCCGTAATGCGACGTCTTATCTTGCCTTTTCTTGCGTTTGTCGCGCTCCTTTTCAGCAATCTGCTGATGGTGCCCGATGTGCATGCCGAACAGGGAGAGACGTTTGCGCACGCCGCCGACCATGTCTACGCGCATGGCGCAGAGCACTTCGATGCCGACGTCCCTGATGATGATCAGACCCGGCAGGACCACGCGGGTGGCCACCATCACAATTGCAGTTTCAATTTGAGCGAAGTTGGCAACCTCGTATCAAACGCTTTCTGGCATCGAGAAACGTTGAAGCGACCGCTGCGTGTAGCATCCCTGGCGTCGCGCATGCCGTCCGTACCCAAACAGCCCCCGAAGGCCTGACCGAGACCTTTTTTGTGGCGAGCGCAATCTCGCTCGCCAGGTTTCAGTCAGGAGATACGAAATGCGGTGCATTGCACTGGCCGCGGCACTTATGGCCGCGTCCATCGGCTCGCAAACATGGGCACAAAACACGATTACGCTCGACGAAGCGCTTGAACGCGCTGGCGTTGGTACAGGCGCGGAAGACGCAGCCTCTGTCAATCCGAGGGTCTACGGGCCTTTAGCGGAGGAAGAAGCAGCGCGCGCAGCCATCACGCAGGCGCGGCTGCGACCCAATCCGGAGCTGAGCTTCGAGGCGGAGAATGTCGCGGGAACCGGAGCGTTTTCCGGTCTCCAGTCCAGCGAGTATACGCTGGGCTTCGCACAGCAGATCGAGCTTGGCGGGAAGCGCCGCGCGCGCATCGGAAGCGCGGAAGCATCGGCGAGGATTGCTGGGGTTCGCCGGGATATGTCGACCGCTGAACTCGCGCTGGCCGTGAGAGAGCGCTACATTGCGGCAGTCGCCGCTGGACAACGCGTCGAACTCGCGCGTGAAATCGTCGAGCGCAATCGCGAACTTGCGCGTATCGCAACCGTGCTGGTCGAGGTCGGGCGAGAGCCTCCTTTACGGGCCATGCGAGCCCAGGCATCGCTTGCCGAAGCGGAAGCGCAATTGCAGGCTGCCGAAGCTGACGAGATTGCTTCGAGCCAGGCCCTCACTGCGCTGTGGGTGCCCACAGAAGAACCCTGGCGTGTCGCGTCTTCTTTCCCTGACATTAGCCCACCCGTCGCTCCGAATGATGCATCTGATCCGCTGCCGTTGCGGTTGGCCGGTGCTCGCACCGAACTCGCGCAGGCTGAGATCGCTCGCGAACGATCGCTTCGTGTGCCGGACCCGAGTGTCATGGCAGGAGTGCGGCGCTTCGAAGGCAGCAACGACCAGGCCTTTATTGTCGGCGTTACGATCCCGCTTCCTTTCGGCAACCGCAATCAAGGCAATATCGCTGCCGCCGAAGCGCAGGCGCGTGCTGCGCAGGCACAGGAAGCGATTGTCGAAGCCGATTATCGACTGGAATTCGAGCGCACCCTGACGCTTTATCGTTCTGCCGAGACAAGGGTTGAAACCTTGTCACGCGCGAGCCTTCCGCAAGCCGAGGAAGCGCTTCGACTGGTCGAGATTGGATACCGCAATGGGCGGTTTCCACTGATCGAAGTTCTGGCCGCCGCCGAAGCGCGGGATGCCATCCGTGAAAACTTGATACAGGCAGAAGAGACGCGAGGCGTACTTGCCGCCCGCCTCATCTGGCTCACTGCAGAGTGAGGTCCATTCCCATGAAACGTAACATTCTCATAGCCGTCGCGGTCGTTCTTCTCGCGACTGCCGCCATTTGGGCCTTCTGGCCTAATGATTCCGAGGACCATTCCGAAGACGAGCACAGCGAGGTTGCCGATGCCCCAGAAGGGATCGTGCCGATCAGCGACCAGCAGATCGAAGCCTCGTCGATCGATATCGAGACGGTCGAGGCAGGCTCCGCCACCGAGTTGGTGTTCCCGGCGACCGTTGCCGCCGCTCCGAACGCGAGCGCGCGGATCGACGCGCGTGCATCCGGAGTTGTTCGCAGCGTCAACAAGACGCTTGGCGACTATGTCCGTAAGGGCGAGACGATCGCGAGTATCGAGAGTGCCGATGCCGCCGCTCTTGCATCGCAAGTCGCGGCAGCACGAGCGCGCGTGGGTGAATTGTCAGCGCTCTATGACCGTGAGCGCCGGCTGTTCGAAGCGAATGTGACGGCGCGGCAGGATCTCGAAGCTGCGCAGGCCAACCTCCAGGTCGCGCGAGCAGAATTGTCGCGGGCGCAGGCGGCTGCCGCCGCCGCAGGCGTTGGTGGCAACGGACGCTCGCTTGCCGTGACCAGTCCGATTTCCGGCCAGGTCACAAGCGCCCAAATCGTGCTCGGAGCCTATGTCTCTGCTGGCGATGAGCTGTTTCAGGTCGTCAATGCCAGTGGGTTGCAGGTGCAAGTGGCGCTACCCGCCAATGATGCGGCAAGGATCAGTCCTGGCGATGAGGCCACGCTCGAATTGGGGCAGGGCCGCGAGATCGGAGGGCGCGTGCGTTCGGTAACACCCGCACTCGATCCGGAGAGCCGCAGCGCTACCGCTATCATTGCGCTGCGGGGAGGGGTGCCGGAACTGCGTCCGGGCGCGTTCTTGCAAGCCCGGATCCGACCGTCGGATGAGGCCGATGTTGCCGCGATTTCCGTTCCGGAAGAGGCTGTGCAGATGGTCGAAGGCCGCCAGGTCGTCTTCGTTCGCATGGCAAGCGGATTCCAGGCAATGCCGGTGACGACCGGGGCAAGGTCAGCGGGGCGTATCCAGATAAGGTCGGGCCTGCGAGAGGGTCAGAGGATCGCCACTCGGAACGCATTCCTCTTGAAGGCCGAACTCGGAAAGGAGGAAGCCGAGCATGGCCATTGATAGTCCTTCTCCGCTCGCGCCCGACCAGCAGCACCGATCAGGAATGATCGGTTCTATCCTCGATCTGTCGGTTCGCTACCGTTGGGCAGTTGTGGTTATCGCTCTCGGCGTCGCGATCTGGGGTGCATTCAACCTCGCGCGTCTGCCGATCGATGCGGTGCCCGACATCACCAATGTGCAAGTGCAGATCAACACCGAGGCTCCGGCACTCTCTCCCTCGCAAATCGAAACGCAGGTTACCTTCCCGGTCGAAACCGGCATGGCGGGTATCGAAGGGCTGGAGATGACCCGCTCGATCTCTCGCAACGGGTTCAGCCAGGTAACCGCGATTTTCGAGGAGGGCACCGAC
Source organism: Erythrobacter sp. SCSIO 43205 (assembly GCF_019904235.1). Classification (NCBI taxonomy): domain Bacteria; kingdom Pseudomonadati; phylum Pseudomonadota; class Alphaproteobacteria; order Sphingomonadales; family Erythrobacteraceae; genus Erythrobacter; species Erythrobacter sp. SCSIO 43205. The sequence continues at coordinate 1,351,777 of NZ_CP063202.1, forward strand.
CTCTATTTCGCGCGGACGCAGGTGGAAGAAAGGCTTGCTACACTTGCCGCCTCGCTGCCTGAGGGTGCCGAACCTTCGATGGGGCCAATCTCCACCGGGCTCGGTGAAGTCCTGATGTACACCGTCGAGTTCGATGGGGCCTACGGCAACGATACGCCGAGCGGCGGACCGATGGGATGGCAACCCGATGGAAGCTTCGTCACCGATGACGGTGAGGTGCTGGATACCGAGGTGGCGAGAGCGGCATACCTGCGTACTGTTCAGGACTGGATTGTAGCTCCGCTCATGCGATCGGCCGATGGAGTTGCGGGCGTCGATACGATTGGTGGCTACGTAAAACAGTATCTTGTGCAGCCCGATCCAGATCGCCTCGCGGGCTACGACGTTTCAATCGAGCAGGTCATCACGGCGCTTGAAGCCGCGAACCAAGCCGAAGGTGCGAACTTCGTCGAGCGCGCAGGGGAGGCCTTGCTCGCCCGGGTCGATGCACGGCTGGGTACCGTTGAAGATATCAAACAGGCCGTTGTCGCGACACGCGAGGGCATTCCCATTCGCGTGGCCGATATTGCCACGGTTGAAGTGGGCGGTGATCTGCGAACAGGCGCAGGTTCGCTCAACGGTGAAGAGGCAGTCATCGGCACAGTGTTGATGCGCGCGGGCGAAAATAGCCGCACGGTCGCCGCCGGTGCCGCCGAGCGACTGGAAGAAGTGCGCGGGTCGCTGCCCTTAGGAGTGACGGTGGAAATCGTCTACAATCGCTCCACTCTGGTGGACGCGACGATCAGGACTGTGCGCAACAACCTGACCGAGGGTGCGCTGCTGGTCATCGTGATCCTGTTTCTGCTGCTCGGCAATATTCGTGCCGCGATCATAGCCGCACTGGTGATCCCGCTTTCTATGCTGATGGCAGCCATTGGCATGAACCGGCTGGGCGTATCGGGCAATCTGATGAGCCTTGGCGCGCTCGATTTCGGGCTGATCGTCGATGGCGCCGTCATCATCGTTGAGAACAGTATCGCCCGTCTTGCCGCCAGGCAGGAGCATGAGGGCCGTCTGCTAACCCTGTCGGAGCGGCTCGTCGAGACACGCCTTGCCGCACAGGAAATGATCAAACCGACGGTCTATGGGCAAGCGATCATCCTGCTTGTCTTCGCCCCCTTGCTCACCTTCAGCGGGGTCGAAGGCAAGACCTTTTCGCCCATGGCCATCACCGTGATGCTCGCGCTGGCATCGGCCTTCATCCTCTCGCTCACCTTTGTGCCGGCAATGATTGCACTTTTGCTGAATAAAAAGGTGAGCGAGACGGAAATGAAGCCGATCCGCTTGGCCAAAGAGCGCTATGGGCCCCTGCTACGCAAGGCGCTCGCTCGCCCGTGGCCGGTAATCGGGACGGGTGTAGGAGTATTTGCACTCGCGGCGCTGGTCTTCACCTTTCTGGGGAGTGAGTTCACGCCGCAGCTCGATGAGAGGGATTTGGCGGTTCAATCGCTGCGTATACCTTCAACCCCGCTCGAGCGTTCACTCGATATGCAAAAGCAGGTCGAAGGCCGTCTCAAGCAGTTTCCGCAGGTCGAACTGGTCTTCTCCCGGACCGGGACGGCCGAAGTCGCGACCGATCCGATGCCGCCGAATATCTCGGACGCCTATGTCATCCTCAAGCCGAGAAACGAGTGGCCAGACCCCTCGCTTTCCAAGGATGATCTCGTTAGCGAGATGGAAGAAGCGCTCGGCGACCTCGTCGGCAATCTCTACGAATTCAGCCAACCGATCGAACTGCGCTTCAACGAACTGATCGCCGGTGTGCGCGGTGATGTCGCCGTGAAACTTTATGGTGACGATCTCACCGCCATGACGTCTTCGGCCAACGAAGTTGCGGCGATCCTTAATGGTATAGAGGGCGCAGCCGACGTGAAGGTTCAGCAGGTCTCGGGTTTCCCAACGCTCGACATCGCGTTCGACCGAGCGACAATCGGCCGATACGGACTGACGGTAGAAGATGTGGCGCAGTCGGTGGCTGTGGCGCTTGGTGGCCGTGAAGCCGGACTGGTGTTCGAGGGTGACCGCCGGTTCGATATCGTGGTTCGGTTGTCCGATGCCGATCGCAACGATTTCGATCAGCTCGGAACCTTGCCGATCGCACTCCCGAATGGAGACAGCGTTCCATTGCGCGCGGTTGCAGACTTCGAGGTGGTTGACGGTCTCGCGGAAGTTCGGCGAGAGCAGGGCCGCAGATTGGTAATCGTTTCCGCCAATGTGCGCGAACGCGACCTCGGTTCCTTCGTCAACGAGGCCCAGGCGGAAGTGGCGGCAAACGTCGATCTGCCGTCGGCCTCGTTCATCGAATGGGGCGGGCAATACCAGAACCTGCAGCAGGCACAGCAACGCCTCTTCATCGTGGTTCCGCTCGCTTTCGCGGTGATCCTTTTGCTCCTCTATGCGGCAGTGGGGAGTTGGACGTCAGCCTTGGCGGTGTTCAGCGCGATCCCGCTGGCTTTGGCCGGCGGTGTGTTTTTCCTCGCGCTTCGCGGCATGCCGTTCTCGATTTCCTCAGCCGTGGGCTTCATCGCTTTGTCCGGCGTGGCCACGCTCAATGGCCTCGTGATGATCACTGCCATCAAACAACGTTTGGAGCGGGGGCTGGAGCTGAGCGATGCGATCGTCGATGGTGCCCTGGCGCGTCTTCGCCCGGTCCTGATGACAGCGCTCGTCGCGTCGCTTGGTTTCGTCCCCATGGCACTGGCCACCGGGACTGGAGCCGAAGTGCAGCGACCGCTCGCTACCGTGGTGATCGGCGGCTTGATTACCGCAACCGCGCTGACGCTGTTCGTTCTACCCGCCATTGTCAGCCTGATCTTTAGGAAGACATTGCAGCAAGCAGCCGCTCCGGATGATGGCGAGACCATCGAAGCGCCGTCTCGTCCGCTGCAAGAAACGTGACGCAAGGCGAGAAGTTGGATTGAAGGTGAAAAAAGATGAGAAAATTCAAGATAGCAGTAGCGCTCGCCGGCCCTGGCATGATGGTCGGTCCGGCCCTGGCACAAAACGATGTCACGCCAGCGCCTAGGGGAAACGGCGTCGTGCGAATCCGGTCCGGCATGGGTATTCTTTGCAGATGGCTATTACGCAGAAGTGCAGCTTCCGGACGGAGCGCCTGCTGCCCTGCGTATCTGGCGGGATGAGGGCGATGCAATCGCCTATACCCACGCGCATATGCCATTCGCAGGGCACGAACGGCCGATGAGGGTTCGTCATCTCACCATCGAAGAGCGCAGTTCCGAGCGGTTGGTCACGCGCAATTATCGCGGTGTGGCGCGTATTTTCCATCGCTGCCCGGCCACGTCGCTCAAAGCGCCCAAAGGGCAGAGCGGGCATTGATTGAAAATTGCTCACCGCTACCGGCTTGCACGTGTGAGACTGAGGTTGGGGAGTACGATTTAGGAGGTTCGGAATGAGCGGCGAAGGCGAGCTGCATCTTGAAACCGCAGACAAGCGAAGAACGCTATGGGTCGTTCTCTGGCTCAATGTCGCGCTGGCCGTAGGCTTCTTTATTTTCGGCTATTTCGCCGACTCGAACGCCCTCATCGCCAATGGACTGGACAACTCCTCTGACGCCCTCGTCTACGTCCTGAGCCTCCTCGCGCTTACACGAACACGCACATGGAAAAGAAACGCCGCGCGCTTGTCAGGCATTCTTCTTCTCGTGCTCGCAGGAGGCGTGATCGCCGATGCTATCCGACGTTTTGTGGAGGGATCGGAACCGGGCGGCATCATGATGATGGCCATGGCCGCGGTTGCTGCGGTGGTGAACCTAGTTTGCCTTCGCCTGCTTCAGAAGCTGCAGCAAAAGGACGTCAACTTACGCGCTGCAACAACCTTCAGCTTTAACGACTTCGTCGCCAACGGTGGCATTATTCTGGCAGGGATCATTGTCATGCTGACAGGCTCGAACTGGCCCGATCTTGTTGTCGGTGTCGCCGTTGCGGGGATCGCTCTTTACGGCGGCATCGATATCCTGCGAGACGCGCATATGGATAAGCACGATGAAGAGGGGACGGAACATCACAGGGGTGATGCGTTCCGCGAGCCATGAGGCGCTAGCGAAGTCGGTGACCCGACAATCGAGATAAATTCCACTGCACGAAGTGCGCTTCGCGACTATCGCGGCCAGTACTTCAGTGTTCAGTGTGGTTCAGCGAGGTCACTCAAAGCACCATGGGACCAAGACAGGCATGCTCGGCGCTGGCTGAAATTGTTTAGCTCGCGGTCTGGCTTACGCGCGTGGGAAACATCGGTTCTTCTGCCGAGTTTTGACATGGTGGACGGTCCATCAAGGGGCAGGAGCCCTGCCGTAATGAAGGTGAGATGCCGGCCAATTTATACTAGGGAATCGGTTCGTCGCGGAGGATGAACTGGTTACCGCAACCACCGGTGGTTGGGGGTATCGCTGGGGGTATTTTCGGGACGGAGAAATAAAGGGTCTTTGTTTATCAGGGGCTTATGCACTCCTTCTCGTTCCCTCCTCCGCTACCAATTCAAGCAATTAAACCCCTGTATCTTAAGGGTTTGATGGCAGTTTGTGCCATGGCGAAGCGTTTATCTGGCACAGAATCTGCGTTTATTTGGCACACTCTTGGCACACTCGCATAGTAGTGGGTATCGGATTACTGCTGGTATCTATTCCGTTTCAATCCCCAAGAAAGTTCGCAGACTTCAGTGCGTTGTTAGCTGATCCAACGCATATTGCTGCGTCCCAAGATCATCGGCCTTTGTATTGTGGAACCAATATCTGTTGGCGATGAGTCTAGGCATCGACGCAAGCAAGGTGTTGTCATGAAGTTGAGATTCAAATCGGTACGAAAATGAGAAGACGTTCAGGTCTCCCGAAGACTTCGTCCGTTTCGCCGAGGAGCAGAGCAAAAAATATAAGGGCTTGGAGAAATCCAATCCCCCAGCATTTCAACAGTGGGGCCGCCACCTGCATTCTGGATGGGATGCTGCTGCAGCCACAGCAAGAGGCGATGGAGCTACACAAGCGACCATCCAGCAACGCTTAAATAGCTCACCAGTCGTGCCGTTTTCGAGCCTCTTGCGGCGTCGACTTGAAATCATGACCGACGGCGATCGGGGAAGCGAGGTTCACGCTGCACTGACTCACCTTCTCACTGGGCAACTGGATGGTCAGCGCGGAAACAATGTCTCTGTCAAAGTTATCCAATCCTACGCAGAGCTTCTTGCGGCTTTGTCCATTGAGGAGACACTCAAGAAGCCGAACACTAAGAAGTGGCTGGCTGATGCGCTAAAAGATCATGAGGAAAAGCTTGCGTTGCTCTTGGAGAAAGATCTCGAAGAGCTTGAGGCCAAGAGACAAGCCTTCCAGGACATGCTCGATACGGCAGCCGAAGATCACAAAAGCCTAGCTCAAGATGCGGCAGCGACCATGGCGCAGCATAAGGCTGACTGGGAGCAGGCGCGCCATGATTATCTGGAGCAACTGAAGACCGAAACAGCGGTTGAGCTTTGGAGTGAACGGTCGAAGACCCACAAAGAGAATTACAAGACTTTCCGTTCGTGGACGATTGGTTTTGGCGTCGTAGGGTTGCTGTTATCGCTCCTCTGGATCTTCGTCGGTTTTGCAGGGGTGCGCTGGATGCTGCCCGACGATGTCACTGCCCAAGTAAGCTCCTATGTCGCCGGTTCGGTGGTGATTTTCACGCTCTTTGTGTGGGGCTTGAGAGTCCTTGTTCGCTCTATGATGTCCGAGGATCATCTTTCGACGGACGCTTCCGCCCGATCTGCCATGGCTCACACTTACCTCGCACTCATCAAGCAGGATGCAGCGACGGACAGTGATCGTACGATCATTCTAGCCTCTTTGTTTGCGCCTGTTTCGGACGGCATTGTGAAAGACGATGGTATGCCTGTGCTCTCGCCAGCAGCCTTGGCTGCGCACAGCCTAACTAACCCGAAATCCGGTTAACGATAGAGTGGGCATGGCACACTTGGTTGGAGTTGGCACAGCTAGTCACTGGCCGCATGTGTCAAAAGCCCTAGAATCCAAGAGGAGGCCTGTGCCAAAGTGTGCCAAACCTGAGGTCTTTGGCACAGTATCATCCGGCACAGATAGTAGAAGTGCATCTAAAGCATTGATAATAAAAAAGAAATAGAGTTCCTCCGCTACCATCGTTACCCCCGATAAGGGGTAACTTTTGATAGATCCCAGCCGTTAGCGCGTTTCAACATCATACGAATTTCCCCCTAGGATGCGTGGTTATCATCCTCCTCGGGATGGAAGAGAAGCTTGTCGATGAGGCTATGACCTACGTCAAACGCCGCATGGCGGCTCTTTTCACTCGCCGGAGCTGTTCCCATCCGCCCATATCGCACAGATATGAATTTGAAATTTTGAGAAGATTTGATCTTCGTCCCAGTGAAAAAGAAACGAAGTCAACGCCCAGATCCTCCAGTGCAAAATCCTCTGTGGCATCTGACCGCATGATTGGGAATTTCTGTTCTGTAAGCGTCCGTCGCTGGGAAAGAGCTCTAGAATTTGAAGTATAGGTCAGCGTATGCGTAGCGCGTATCGCGAGTGTTGGAGACATTGGGAGCGGAACGCAGGAACTTCCCTTTCGACAGCGCTGCGCCGCCAACATCGAGCTGGGCGAAATTGGGTGCGATCCAGTAGCGGAGCCGCGCTTCGATCTGCTCACCTGCATGACGTCCGCTCTGGCCGGAAGCATCTCGGATGCCAGTCTTCGCGAAAGCATCGGTCCTCTCGTCCAGCCACGCAGTGCGAGCAGCGACGAACGCATCGACCCGCTTGGACGGCTTGATCTCGAATTTTGCACCAAGGTCACAAATATTATTACGACTGAGCGGCCCGTAGAGCGACGATGATGGACCCCAGTCGCCCCGGCGGATACCAAACAGTGTGTCAAAACGGTTGTAACTGGTGCTGTCAGTATTATCGCCGCTCGCAATATCGCCTACCAGCGATAGCCGCGGGCGTGAGGCATGATTGAAAGTGTAGCCGACTTGCGCGGCCAAGGTATAGGCTGACACGTCAAGCTTGGCTGCGTCGGCAGAAGATGAAGCGCGGATTGAGCCGCTCTGGTAGGCGCCCTCGAATTCGAGAGCGTTGACCTCAGCCTTCGAGATCCGGGTTCCGGCATCAGCCCAATAGGCGCGCGCATCCTGAAGCTGGCCGCCGAACCGAACCGGGCCGGCATCGTATCCCGCCTTCACAATTGTGCGGAAGCTCAACAGGTCTGCCGCATCGGCTCCGCTGCTTCGGAACGGGTTCTCGTAGGTTTCATAGCGCGTTCGGACGCTCGCGCTGATTGTGAAGTCGTCAGAGCCGATGGCATCCTGCAAGGTAGGATGCTCCCCGTCCTCCGCCGCCACGGGGGCTGCGGTTAAGGTCATGGCGGTGCCGGCCAATGCCACAGCAATAGCGTGCTTCTTCATAATCTACCTCTAAGTCTTTGAGTTGCGTCACGCGTGTTGGTGCGGGCGAACGCCGATTGCTTTGTTGTTTTAGAATTCGCTCCAGTCCTCGGACTTGAAGGCAAGATTCCCGTCGGCCTGGGCCGCGAGCTTTTGAGGGGTTTGTGAGACCGTTTCTTCGGGTCGGGACGCGGCCGGCACCAGTTTCACGGTGGGCTGCGTGTTACTGCTGTTCAGGTTGAAACCGGAAACGATGGAAGCAAGATTGTCCGCCTCGGTTGCAAGATTGTGTGCGGCAGCGTTGCTTTCTTCGACCATCGCGGCGTTCTGCTGCGTTACGGTATCCATGTTGTGCATGGCTTGGTTTGCGTCTCGAATGTTAAGCACCTGACTTTCCGCTTTGGAGCTAATGTTCTCCACCACTGTCGTCGTGATCCCGATCTTTTCGATAATCCGCTCAAAGACTTCGCCTGTCTTGCGCACCATTCCAGCCCCCTCTGAAACTTGACCGGAGCTGCGCTCGATCAGGCTCTTGATGTCCTTTGCAGCTTCTGCGGAACGCTGGGCCACGGCTCGTACTTCATGCGCGGCAACAGCAAATCCGCTGCCAGAAGAGCCCGCGCGGGCCGCCTCTACGCCCGCGTTGAGAGCTAGCAGGTTGGTCTGGAAGGCGATGTTGTCGATCACCGCTATGATTTCTTCGATCTGGGCGGTCGATGCTTCGATCTCGCCCATTGCCGCAACCGCCCCGTCGATGACTTCGCCACCAGTTCTTGCCTCGGCCATTGCATCGGTGACGTCTTCGCGCGCCTGAGCTGCGCCGCTGGCGGTTTCCGATAGCATTTCGGCGATCTGCTTGATTGCTTCTGCCGTGCTCGCAAGTTCGGAAGCATGGCTTTCCGTGCGGGAGGCAAGGTCGTCTGATGCCTGTTTGATTTCATTGGAACCGACGCGGATCGAGTTCGCACTTTGCGCGACGCCAAGTAACGTGTCGTGAAGTTGACGAATCGTGGTGTTGAGGTCGGTGCGTAAGCCCGAATAACTATCGCTGAGTTCGCTAAGCTCAGTGGTTAGATCACCTCGCGACATCCTTTGCAGGCACTCCCCGACGCGCTGAGCCATCTGCGTCATGTCGGCATCGGCCTGACGCTTCTGCATGGTGGTATCCCGAAGCTGTACCGCCGCACGGGCCAGTTCGCCGACATCGTCATTTCGCTCGGCATGATTGATGGTCACATCGAGGTCGCCTTGAAGAACCCGTCTGATAACCCCGGACATCGCGCCAAGTTCGTCAGCAATCGCATTGCGGATCGCCCGAGCAAGAACGTAGGAAATAATTCCAACAAGCAATGCGAGCACTATCGTGAGACCGACAACACGGTTCGAGAACGATGCCAGCGCGACTGCCTGTTCTGTGGCCTTGGCGATTGCCGGATCGCGAATTGCTTCGATAGCTGTATCGACTTTCTCGCCTGCTGCCGCGATACGGTCCGTGCCCGAAGCATCTGTTCGGCCAGCGCTCATCTCGGAAGTCACGGTCGCGACATAGGCGCTATTGAGCGAGACTACATTCTCGATGAGCGCCGCATCCCCTTCGTCCAGTCGACCGCGCATCTCGTCGATGGCTTGGCGCATATCCGTCACATTGCTTTCAAACGCTTCGCGAGATTCAGCGTCTCCACGCAAGGCATAGTGGTAGGCATCGCGTTCAAGTGAGGCGAAATCCTTTTCCAGTAGGGCCGAATGCAGTGCTCTATCGGAATAGACGTTATCGTCATCCTGCATCTGCGAGCGCAGGTAAAATGTGCCCACCAAGATGGCGACCAGTGTGAGGCTGAGAATGATCGACGCGGTCGCTTGAATTTCTAGGCGCTCGTTGATCGATTTACTGGTCAACCAGCCATCAAGGCCAGTCGCAAATTTTTATCCTGTTGCCATACTCTATCCAGTATACCCTAGCGATCGAGTGCTGTCGGGATCGACAGACGGGATCGGCCGCAGAGTGGCACAGGTCGTACTGGAACCGGTTTAAGGTCTGCTCAGGTCGAGTGTAAGAAGAATTGACTATCGAAAGGCTCTGATACGTTCATTGGACGGTGATGATTGGAGAAATGCGAGAACAGATCATGGCTCACGTTCAATGTCGTCTCCTGCACTTCATGCCGAGGCGATTATGAAAACATCATCGCCAATGCGTCGAATGCCATAGGTGCAGCATCTCGGCTGTAGGTCTTGTGCTTCCCTCATTCCACGGGGAACGGGAAACTATGGCTGAAGGTGGTGAAGCGGTGCGTGCATGTAGAGGTCTGGAGCTGAATTAACGGCATCGGGCGGAAACCGATCGCGGAGACGCGGTTACTTCTAATTGGGTTGGAAACATCATCCGCCTGTCAGCGGTTCAAGACCCTCCTCTGCTACCAAGAAATCTCAAAGATATTTTCTGGTGCAGTTGCCAAGCCAATCGCTGTGAAGGGTTGACTGCCTTGATGTCCGCGTTGGTTTCGACTGGTTGCTATAAGCTCATGCTTAAATCAGCTTATTAAGCTGCACTCCAATCGACGTTCGCGGCTTTCGCCATCATCTGTTTCTCCACCTTTCCAAGCGGAGAACAGTCATGGAAGAACGCAAAACGAAAAGCAGCCGGTGGGACCCAATAGTAAAGCTCACACATTGGGGTGTCGCCGGCTTGATCATCTGCAATGCCTTGATTGTCGGAGAAGGATCAATTGCGCACATTTACGCTGGCTATTTTTTGGCTGGCTTGCTGTTTCTACGGCTGATTTGGGGGTTTGTTGGACCCACTTCGGCTCGCTTCGCATCGTTCCCGCCTAGCCCTCGACAGGCCCTTGTGCACATCGGCGACTTGCTTGCCAGCAAGAAAGCGCCGCACGTTTCGCATAATCCCTTGGGTGCTCTGATGGCTTACGCACTTTGGGCCTGTCTCAGCGTCATAATCGCCAGCGGAATAGCGATGGCAGGTCCGCCTCCAAAAATCGCATTTCCGACAAGCATCAGCGAAGTGGTGCAGGAAGGCGAGCATCAGTCCGGCGAGCAATACGAGGAGGAATACGAAGAGAGCGAGGCCGACGAAGTTTTCGAAGAAGCGCACGAGATCGCGGTGAATCTCCTTTACGTGCTCATATTTCTGCATATCCTCGGAGTCGTGTTCGAGACCGCGCGTAGTGGCAGACGGACAGTGACTTCGATGCTTCCAGGAGGAAAATGAACGATACCGCCAAATCTAACGCTTCGCGCAACGACCGTCAGATTGCGACGGTCGCTGCCATCGTGGTCGTTCAGGCTATCGCGGCCGTATTTTTTCTGATGGATGCTGTTGCAGACCTCGTTGACGGCGAGTGGGGTCTGCACATTGTCAGTGAGGTGATCATTGCCTTTGCGCTGCTCGCCGGTGTCGTCTTGGGCGCGTGGCAAACCAAGCGTATGATTGAACAGGCGCGGCGCGATGCAGAAACCCTGCTTGTTGCGCAAGGTGCGGTAGCTGAACTGTTGGATATGCGGTTTCGTCAATGGCGGCTGAGCGAAGCGGAAGCAGAAGTCGCGCTTTTTGCACTTAAGGGCTGCGAGGTTGCGGAAATAGCGAGTTTGCGCGGAGTTACCGAGGGAACTGTGAGAGCGCAGCTGACTTCGATCTATTCAAAGTCCGGGGTATCCTCTCGCCATGCATTGCTGAGTTTGTTTTTCGATGATCTCATTGTTCAGGGCTCAGCTCCAGATTGACGAGATCAGCGAGCAAATTTCAGATGACTGAGCAATCGTGCTCCGCGTGTAGAGCTGCGGGCGGCGCGCCCCTTCTCCGCTACCAGATTTTCTGTGACGCCAAACCTTTCGATCATTGTCGATCTCCCCATGGCTTCCAGTGCCGCCAGCCAAATTGACCTTGCAATAGCATCTTGAATTCGCATTCTGGCACTATGGCGACTTGGGGCAAGTTATTCGCATATATGGCGCTCGCGGCATTGGCGACTTTCTCGCTGAACGCTGTTCCAAGCAGCAAAGCTCGCGCGCAGACCTATGACGAAGCACAGATTGCCGAAGTCGTGCAGTCGCTTTCGCCCTTTCCGCCCGACATCAAAATGCCCGCCAGTTCTGAACTCTATGCGATGGGGATGCAGCTTCGCGGCATTTCCGATCCCAAGGGATCTTTTTTCAGGCTGAACGCGATCGCCGACCTGATTGAGCTTTCCGAAGCGACATTCGGACCCGAACATCCTTTCACCGGAAGGTTGTTGATCGCGCAGGCAAACGAGTTGATCAGCGCGCAGGCTCTCAATGAAGCCGATGCCACGCTTGACCGCGCCGAAGCCATAATATCACGGCGGCTGGATAGCGATGATAGTGCATTCGTCACCTTGCGGTCTGCCCGGATTGATGTGCTCAGTTTGAGGGGGCAGCATCTTAAACAAAGTGCAGCGGTCGACGAGCTGGAAAATTGGGTCAATCAGCATCAGCCCGATGATGAAAAGATCGCCTTGGTGGTCGCAAATGCGCGTTCGGGCGCATTGTATTTTCTGGGCAGTTTCGCGGGTGCCGCCACGCTTGGCGCGCGCGTCCTTGACGACACTGCGCGGATCTATGGCGATGAGAGTGCGCAATTCGCATCTGCGCTTGCCAGTCAGGTGCAAAATCTCGTCGCCGCTGGGAGGCTGGCAGAGGCGGAAGCGCTTTTGACGTCCCGCTCTCCCATGGCGGCGCTCGACCCTGAGAAAGATCGTATCGCCATCGCCGTGCTTCACCGGGCGAAAGCGCGAGTTCTTGAATCAAAGCTCGACTACGCCGGCGCGAAGGATGCCTACAGCTTGGCTTATGACGGGCTTTCCGCAGCCGAATACAGGCTCGCCGGGGCGCGCATAAATCCCGACTACGAAACGTTCGGAGCGGTCAGGACTGCGCTTGATATGCGGCGGCTCTACTATGACCAGCATCATGTGCTGGGCCTGTCGGCACCGGGCTGGCCGACACAGGTTTGGTTGAAGGTTGAAATTGAGGGGACCGAGCATCTGAGCTGGCGCATTGACCTTGATGAGCCGTTTACGATCACCAACCGCATCGAAGCCATGGTCGCCCGCAACAACGCCATGCACAATGAACGCTCCTCGCGCGATCTCGACCTTGCTGAAAAGTTCTGGCGCGAATTGCTGCGCTTTACGCGGGAGGGAACAGGCGCGCAGAGCGTCGCGAGCGCGGAAGTAAAGATCAATCTCGCCGACAATATGCTCAAAAACTTCCGCCCCTTTGCCGCGCAGGAGGAGGCCGAAGCTGCCCGTGCCATCATCGTTCCAGAGTTGGGCGAAAACCATCCGCTGGCTCTGCGCGCGCAGTCTATCGCCGCTATCGCTCTGGTGCGGCAGGGGCGACGCGACCTCGCGCGCTCCGCAATCGATACCGTTCTGGAGGCAACATGGAATGCTGGCGAGCCGTTAAAAGACGTCTTTGCGCGCATATTGGTTGAACGTGACAGTCTGTTGCGGCTCGACCGCGATGAAAGGGCGCGGCATCAATTCTGGGAAAAATGGGGACCGCGGGCTCAAACGCTGCAACTCTACACGGCTTTCGAACAATATGAGCAGGTGGCAGAAGCTCTGCTTTATCAGGCGCAAGCGAGCACGAACCTGGGTATGTGCCCAACCGCAGCCGAAAAAGCGCAGATTAGAGCTGCCGCGCAAAGCTTGCGTATCACTCCACCCGGCGGTGGGGAGCCCTATATCCCGTCATTGCTGCTTCGAACCGCTCAAATCAGCGATCAGATCATAGCGGAGACGATTGCATGCGGCGGGGCCGAGCCGGGTCAATTGTATGCGTTTTTGAAAGACCAGCTCAACAATCGCGCCGACTTCGCTTCGAATGAAAGCGGTCAGGCGATGGTTTCACGCTATGATCGCTGGGCGCGATTGCTGGTCCGCGATCCGGCATTCGGGGTGGACAAGGATCACACCGACCTTGCGTATATATTCCTCTCTCGCGCGCAATCCATGGCGGAGCGGCAGATCAAGAATGCGCGCGATGGCGCCGGTGGCAATACCGCGGACGCGCGTCAGCGCCGGGTCCTGGCGAGCGAAGGAGTTGGGCTCGATTTTCGCTATGCACTCGAAACCCGTCTGCTCGCCAACTGGCGGTTCGCTCAAGCTCAGCAGGGTAAAAGCGGGGATGATCCGGATTATCTCTTCAACCTGAACGTTCTTGGCCGCGACGGGTTTGACGAGGCATTCGAAGCCGCGCAGCTTCTTCGTATCGACGGCAACTCACAGGCGCTCGCTCTGGCCTCCGCGCGCGCCGCCGCGCCCAATCCGGATCTTCGTGTTCTCGTCAGCGAGTATCAGTCCCTGAGTGCCGAGCTGTTCCGGCTGCTTGGGGCGGGCAGCAGTGCGGACAGCAATGTCGACGCGGTTCAACAACGCCACGCGCAGCTGGCGCAGCAGATCGAGAACGAATTTCCCGCTTATTATGACTTTGCCGCCCCTGCGCCGCTCACCCATAATGAAGTCGAAGCAGCGCTCAGCGAAGGCGAGGGCTTGCTGACGATCCTGACCGTGGGCGAAGATGTCTACGTCTTTGCCGCACAGCATAATCCAATCGGTGAGCGTGCTTGGCATCGGATCGAGGGCGGGGCTGAAGAAGTCGAAATATTGGTCGAGTTTCTGCGTTGCGACCTTGATCCGGTGGAATGTGGCTTAAACGCGGCCGTGCAAACACGAGGTGGGGGCGGCGGTGAGGCTGTCGAAGAGTGGGTGGGCTATGCTTTCAACCGTAACGCTGCTTTCGATCTCTACAATATGCTCATCGCGCCGGTCGCGCATGTATTTGAGCCGGGGCGTTTCAACGACCGGGTTGAGACACTCTATGTGGTGACAAGCGGAGCGATCTCTGCCTTGCCGCTTTCGGTTCTTCTGACCGAAAAGCCACAGGACGACGGTTTCGATTCTAGCGGTAATGTGTTCCGCGATGCGCCGTGGCTGTCGAACAGATTCGATCTTGCCTATCTGCCGTCGGTCCCGGATCTCGCCGGAACGGCGCGCCGCGATTTTCAAGCGAGCGGCTTTGTTGGCTATGGCGACCCTGTGCTTGCGCCGCCTTCGGACGAGGCCGAACCGGGCAAGCGGGGCGCGAGCCTGTTCGTTGAAACGCGCGGTGGCGGAACAATGGCTGATCGCGATGCTCTGATGAGCATGAAAAGCCTCAAAGGAGCAGCGGCCGAGCTATCAGCGGTAGGAGCGCTGTTCACAGAGAGCGGGCGGCTTGTGACGAGGGACAGGGCAACCGAAGCCAACGTCAAGCGCGACCCCGATCTTGCCGGCGCGCAGATCATCCTGTTTTCCACTCACGGCGTCTTGCCCGATCCACGAGTAGGATTTGCCGAGGCTGGCCTGGTCTTCACGCCGCCAGATGAATCGTCACCAGACGATGACGGGCTTCTCTCCGCGTCCGAGGCAGCCGCGCTGGATTTTACATCCGAACTTGTCATCCTGTCTGCCTGCAACACAGCCACTCAAGGGACCTTTTCCGGCGCTGACAGTCTTTCAGGTCTGGCTCGTTCGTTCATCTTCGCCGGCGCGCGATCTGTTTACGCGACCCATTGGCAAGTGAACGACACGATTACGAAGGAGCTGATACTGGCCGCAATCGATATCGGTCTGCGCAGGCCCGATCTGTCGCGAAGCGAGGCGCTCAGCCTTGCCATGGATGCGATCCGAACGGGGCGGCACGTGGACGGAAGGCCGATCAAAGGCTGGACGCCGGACTGGGCGCATCCAAGTGCGTGGGCGCCGTTCGTTACCATAACGAGCGTTGCGCGAGAGCCCGGCAAATAGCGGCAACCGCATCGCACCGCGCGTATCGGGGCTTCAAATCTGCCCTCCGTTATTAAATTTCACTGATGTATGGTGCAACGCGGGCCGCTCCCTTCTGGAGCGGCCCGACAGGTTTCTTCAGGTGTGAGCGCGACTGCGCCGCTTGGTCGATTTAGCTTCGGCTTTTGGCATAGACCGGGAAGTCGCTTGCATCACCGTAGTCCTCCAGCGGTTCGAGCGCTTTCAAAGCTTCAAAGTCAGTATCGCTGATAGTGAAATCGACTTCGGCATTGTTCTTCATATGATCACGCGTCGTCGTTTTAGGAAGCGGAAGCAAGCCGAGTTGCAGCAGGTATCGAACGGCAAGCTGAGGAACAGAAACATCGTATTTTGCCGCGATTTCGGAAATTTGCGAACGTTCCAAAATCTCGCCGTGACCAAATGGCGAATAGGCTTCGGTCAGGATATTTTTCTCGTTCGCATATTCGATCAAGTCGAACGGCGTATTACCGATATGAGCCAAGACTTGGTTCACCGCAGGAGGCGTGTCTGAATTGTCCAATATATTCGCGAGGTCAACTTGCTCGAAATTGGAAACACCGATAGCGCGCAATTTGCCGGCCTTGAGCGCCTCTTCGAGTGCGCGCCAAGCTTCCAAATTGCCCTCAAAAAAGTGTTTGCCTTCGCGAAACTCTTCCCACGGCTGTGGGCTATGGATGATCATCATGTCGATCATGTCGAGGCCGAGCTTCTCAAGAGAACCGTCGATCGCCTCTACAGCTTCGTCGTACGATTTGATCTCGGCGACAAGCTTTGTGGTGACGAAGATTTCGTCGCGCGGCACAGAGCTGTTGGCAATGCCTTCGCCGACGCCGCGCTCGTTTTCGTACGCCTGTGCAGTATCAATATGACGATAGCCTACTTCCAACGCTTCGCTTACGGCTTGCGCGGCCTTGTCGTCCTCAATCATCCACGTGCCAAAACCGATCTTCGGAATTTTTACTCCATTGTTCAGGGTGTATGTCTCTTGCAAACTCATTGGGGGTCCTTTTGATTTTCAGGGTTCTGGGGGCAGAGGTAATGGCGGTATTTTTCAGGGGTTTTAGGGCACATCGGGACCATAGCCCGGCTGCTTCGTAAGGGTGGTCCAGCGCCCTGCGATTTCGGGTTGAAACACTTTTTCCATCCAGTCGGCAGGGTCGACTTCGGCAAAACCGACGGAAATTGCGTCCTCACCATACCCAAGGGTCTGAACCACGCTTTTGACGATCGCGTCGCTCAATGCTTGGTGTTGTAATGCAGACTTACCTGGCCAGAGAGAAACGGAGATGTGCGGCATCGGATTAGCCCTCGTCTCCGTCGCCGAGGTATTGCTCGTCGGTGACTTTTTCCATCCAAGTTACGTTTGTCCCGTCCAGCGCTTCCTGTAGGGCAATATGTGTCATCGCTTGGGTTGGTGTAGCGCCGTGCCAGTGTTTTTTGTCTTTAGGGCAAAGCAAGATGTCCCCTTCGTAGAACTCTACTTTTTCTTCGCCCTCTACTTGGGTCCAGCCGACGCCTTCCGTTACAATCAGTGTCTGTCCAAGCGGGTGTGAGTGCCATGCGGTCCGTGCGCCGGGCTCGAAATGAACGATGGCTCCGGTCAGGCGCGAAGGATCCTCACGCTCAAACTGACCAGAAATGGTCGCCTTGCCAGTGAAATATTCTTCCGGACCTTCAATTGTCTTTTGCTCGTTCTTTCGTGAAATTTCCAAGTTTTCACCTCGTTCTTTTGCTTTGATCACGGAGGGACCCAACAGTACTGCTGCTGCTGCTGTTGCGGCAGTGGCCAATGTCGCGAGATGTTTCATCGGGTGATCTCCTTTGTCATGATCGGCATGATGCCACGTCATGTGAAGGAGATAAGCGGCTCCTTGGTTCCAAATAAGTGGTCTGGAAAGCAATGAAGTAGTGAACCTCATTCACTTATGAGATATGGTGGTTCGATGCAGATCAGCCGCGCCGACTTGTCCGACTTCGCCTATTTCATGGCCGTTGCGCGTCATCGCAGCTTTCGCAAGGCCGCCCAAGAGATGGGTGTCACACCCTCCGCCGTGAGCCACGCACTCACGGCTCTTGAAGAGCGCCGCGGTGTCCGATTGTTGAACCGTACAACCCGCAGTGTCACTCTAACCGCCGCTGGCGAAGATTTGTTTCAGACCATAGCTGAACCGCTTCAGACTATCGCCGATGCCTCGATCAACCTTGATCGTCTACGCGATAGCCCAGCTGGACGGGTAAGGATCAATGTGCTCGAAGACGCTGCGCCTTTATTGCTGGGACCGGTCATGCCAATTTTCGTGGAGCGGTATCCTGAGGTGCAACTCGACGTCAGCGTAACCAATCGGCTAGTGGACGTAATCGCCAAAGGTTTCGATGCGGGTATCCGGTACGGCGGGACAGTTCCGGAAGATATGGTGGCGCAACGCCTGTCACCTCGTTTGCGTTGGTTGGCTGCGGCTTCGCCAACTTATCTTGAGAAGTTTGGCACTCCTTTACATCCCGACGAGCTCTCAGCTCATCGTTGCGTTGGGATTCGCCTTGGTAATGATGCACTTTACCACTGGGAGTTTGAGCGGGACGGGGAAGAAATATCCGTCGAGACACCCGGGCCGATCAGCGTGGATGAGAGTCATTCTGTTGTTGAATTCGGCCGCGCTGGAGTGGGGGTCATCTATGGCTTGGAGGCAGTATTTCGGCCACATTTCGATAGAGGCGATCTGGTGCCGCTCTTCGAAGATTGGGCATCTACGAGCCAAGGGTTCCACATGTATTATTCGAGCCGACGACAGGTTCCTACGGCGTTGCGGCTTCTCGTCGATCTTATCCGTGAGCTGAGGCCATTGGGGATGTAGGCTCGCCATGAGAGGGCGCGCTTTGATAGATTGCAAGATGCTTTCCGCTAGGACGCTGTTTAGTCTGAAATCTACACCACTAATTCCCGGACAGTTCGGTCAGGTAGGCGTGAGTTGATCCTGCAAGACTAATTCCCAGTTCTCTCTGCGATCAATCAGATCGCTGAATGGTCACTTGGCGGCACGAACCTCCATACCTGGAACGGCGGTGTCGGAATTTCGTCCCGATTGGTCTTGGCGCTCCCGCCTAATCAATCGATGCCAGCGATATATGCCTAGAGGAAGTATGAATTGGACCTGTGCGTGTCACGGTGAGAAGGCGTCGTCTAAGGCTACGACAAGATTAGCCATGATGGGAGACAAGACGATGATGAGATTTTTATCGGCCAGCTCGGCAATGGCTATTGCGATGGCTGCGCAACCTGCAATCGCACAAGACAATCAGAACGAGACAGCACGAGAGCCTGCTGGCCTGAGTGAAATCACTGTTACCGCCCAGCGGCGGGAGGAGTCTTTGCAGGACGCGGCTTTGCCAATTGATGCCCTGTCGCCCGACCAGCTTACCCGCCAAGGCGTGGAATCAGCGCAAGACCTTGGTCGTATCTCTCCTTCTCTCGGCGCCAATGCAGGTGGCGGTCCATTGACAAGCCTTTTTGTGCGCGGCGTGGGTGCACTAACGGTCAACTCGCTACAAGATTCTGGTGTCGCTCAAAACTATGATGGCGTTTATCTTGGGCGTTCCAGCTCTGCAGCTGGCCTCAATTTCTACGACATGGAGCGGGTTGAGCTACTTAAAGGACCTCAGGGCACTTTATATGGTCGTAACGCGACCGGCGGTGTGCTCAATTACATCCCCAAGAAACCTGAATTAGGTGAGATTGGTGGCTATGTTCAGGGCTCGTACGGAAATTTCGACGCGTTCGCAGTTCAGGGTGCGGTAAACCTGCCGGTGGCTGATACAGTCGCTTTCAGGGTGGCTGGGAGCCATCAAGATCGTGATGGTTTCAATGATGACGGCACGTCGGACTTGGACGCACAGTCGGTACGTGCCCAATTGCTTTTTGAGCCATCAAATCGCTTTAACGCGCGTTTTGCGGTGGATCACACTGAGGTTGGTGGAAAAGGCGTTTCGGGATCTTTGCTCGGCTTCTTCGGCACTGCGCCTGGCACACACTCGCCAATCCCGCTCGAATTTCGCGATACTGCTGGTTCGAGCTGCGGTGCGCTTTTGCCGACTGGTAATGCGATGGATATAGTCGAGGGCGTGGCCTGTACCTTAATTGACAATGGAATGCCCTGTGTGGTCTTCAAAGCCGAGGATATCGGCGCAACAGGTTATGAAAGCCGCGAAGAACTCGAAAGCGAAAGCTTCGCGCCTATCCGTGAAAAGATCGAAGCGATCCGGCTGGCTGCGGGGCCCATGATGAATCTCGGGAATGTGCGCGAAAAGACGGTTCCCAAGATGACGCTTGTTGCACCGCCGAGGAACGCGGGCGCTGTAACGACGCGAGTGTTTATTCCGCACAGGGCGCATGCCTCAATCGGTGCGCTTGGCGCTGTAACAGCTGCGACTGCTTGCTTAGTGCCAGGTTCGCCTGCGCATGAAGTGTCAGTGACCGGTGAGGGAAAACGAAAAACGCTCAGTATCGAACACCCCACAGGTGAAATGAGCTGCGTGTTGGAAACGGACGCTGGGGGAGCCGTTACGAGTGCTGCGCTGCTGCGCACCGCGCGCAAACTGATGGATGGAGAAGTCTTTGCCTGACAGAATCACCAGCTGGCACTCAAGCCCGACCAAGCCACGGTTCACTCCGCCACCGGGAGCAGTAGATGCGCATTGCCATGTCTTCGGTCCTATGGCGCTGCATTCTTTCAGTCCCAAAGCCAAATACTTGCCTCAGGATGCTGGGCCGGAAATGCTTTTTGCTCTGCGCGATCACTTGGGCTTTTCGCGCAATGTGATCGTTCAGGCGAGTTGCCATGGAACCGATAACGCCGCGACCCTTGATGCGATTGCCAAGTCCGATGGAAAGGCGCGCGGGGTGGCAGTGGTCGATCCGGCAATCGCGGACAACGAGCTGGCCGCGCTGCACGACGGCGGCATTCGTGGCATTCGCTTCAACTTTTTGAAGCGGCTGGTCGATGACGCGCCGAAGGACAAATTCCTCGAAGTGGCTGGCCGCCTGCCCAAAGACTGGCATGTCGTGATTTACTTCGAGGCGGATATCCTTGAAGAAATGCGCGCTTTCATAGACGCGGTTCCGGTTCCGGTGGTGGTCGATCACATGGGTCGGCCTGACGTTTCCCAAGGGCCCGATGGCCCGGAGATGCGCGCGTTCCGCAGCTTGCTCGACAGCCGAAGCGACATCTGGTTCAAACCGACCTGTCCGGACCGGCTTGATGCCATCAAAGAAGGCGGGCGGGGTGACCCGTGGGATGCCTTCGCTTCCGCAGTCGCGCCGCTTGTGTCGGACTACGCCGATCGCTGTATCTGGGGTACGGATTGGCCGCACCCCAATATGCAGGATGAAATTCCGGACGATGGACATCTTGTCGATATGATCCCGCGTATTGCGCCGACAGAAGAGCTTCAGCGCAAGTTGCTCGTGACCAACCCGATGAAGCTGTACTGGCCTGAGCAATGTGAGTGACGGGTGAACTCATTAAGGCCGCAATAGCAAACTGTTGCCCAATGTTTTTGGAGATCGGCTGCGAGACAAGTTCGATCAAGACAATCGCCTGGTAAGCGCTCGGCACCATTCTCCTGTATTAGGCGCGACCTATTATCGGTCCGTCCGATGGACTGTCGAGTTGTTCTCGTCGAGCTTCCGGGCAAGCTGCACGATACGCAGCGTGCTGTAATTCTCCGTCTGGCTTCCAAGCACGTGGTAGACATCGAGCAATACTTGCGTTCCAACCTTACCACCAGAGGAAACGAAGAGCGCCCGGTTCACCCAATCGTAATCGGGGTGGCTGCAATCGAGGCGGATCGCGGTGCGCATATAATATTCTGCTAGCGGAACTTGCTCGCCCGCCGCTTCGACAGCTCGACGGTCAGCTTGGTGAAGAACTCGAGCGCGGGGGGCACCTTGCTTCCCCGACCTTTGCACCTTTGGAGATGGTGCGAGGCGAGGCGTTGAGCGCATCTTTCGCGAAACCGGCGGCGCGTTGATAGACTTGCATGAATTCGCGGCGCTCGGCTTCAGGTACGACATCCTCGATATCATCGAATTCTCCGCCGCAGCGCTCTTCCACCAATTCAAGTAAGCCGAATGGCCCGGACCCTCGGTTGCGCATGGCGAGTTGACCGATAGGCTCACACAGAAGGTCGTCATACGCTTTGAGCGCGCCTTGATTGACGCCATGTTCCAGGAACGGTTTGCCCAGCGTGCGCGCGTCGATGATTGCTTGTGACGCACCGTTCGACCCAGAGGGATACATCGGGTGCGCTGCGTCACCGAGCAATGCCACGCCGCGATCAATCCACGTCGGGTTTGGATCGCGGTCAATCATCGGGTTCTCAGTTTATGGCCTTGCACTTCTTTTGAAGCGACGTTGCGCTTATTGCGGATTTCCAATCTACGGAAACAGTAGGCCGCCTAGTCTTTGCCTAGAAGCTGCCATCGCGCTTTGTTGCGACCGAGCGGTCAAGCTCGATAATACGCACTTGTGCGGCGCGGACCGCGACCGTGTTGTCAGCATCGGCCACGGTGCCGCGAACCTCGTCAGCGGTTGCCGCAACCGGCATAAGAACAGCCGCCAATACAGCGCTCGTGAAAAGTACAGATTTCAATTTCATCGTGGTTGCCCTCCTGTGAAGAGAGTCCACTATGATTGTAATTTCTTTGCTTCACTTCACTTTGAGGACGGTTTTATAGAGCTTTCGTCCGAAAGGTCGCAAATCTGTGTCAACCAGTAAACTTCTTTGCTTGATCAAGATGCCAAGCGCAGATCGACCTTGCTGATCGAGGCGGGAGTGCTGTTCTCGATCTTGAACTCGGCGAACGAAGCGGCGAGTTGGCGTGCCTCGTGACGAAGGTTGGTCGTCGCTGCGCTGGTCTGTTCCACCATGGCTGCGTTTTGCTGGGTCATATCGTCCATCGCGTGAATGCCTTGTCCGACCTTCTTGAGTGCATGAGATTGCTCAGTCGCCCCGTTCGCAATGTTCGTCACAGAATCGGTGACGGCTGCGACGCGGCCAATGATCGTGTCGAGCGCTCCGCCCGTTTCATTGACCAATTCGACCCCAGTGCGAACGTGCTTGGCGACTGTGTCCACCCGCTCCTTGATCGCGCCTGCTGATTCCAGAGAGCGCTGCGCGAGGGCCCGGACTTCGGAGGCGACGACGGAGAAGCCTTTGCCGGTTTCCCCTGCGCGCGCTGCTTCTACCCCTGCATTGAGGGCAAGAAGATTGGTCTGAAACGCGATTGCATCGATCATCTCGTTGATCTTCGAGATTTCCGCACTCGCAGCCTGTGCCTCGTCCATGGCAGCAATCGCCTTTGCCACGACTGCGCCGCCGTTCTCGGCTTCGCCGCGAGCCTCGACCATCGCCGCGCTCACTTGAGCTGCAATCTCGGCATATTCCTCGACCTGTGAACTGAGCCGCTTCATCGCATCGGCGGAAGATTGCAGATGAGACACCTGGATCTCACTGCGGTTCGCGAGGTCATTGGTCGCCTGCTGAATTTCGCCCGAAGCAAGGTCGATTGTCTCCACACTGCTCTGGACCCCGATCATAACCTGGCTGAGACGCTGCATGGCTTCGTTGAAGTCATCGGTCACATCAGTGAAACTGTCAGGCATATCGTGAAGGCGTACGGTAAGGTCCGCATTGGCAACAGCGGCAAGGCTCTGCCCGATTTTTGCCATCGCCTCTTCTCTTTCGCGCACTGATTTATCGCGTTCCTGAGCCGCGTTCCGGAACACCAGCATAGCCGCCGCCATTTCGCCCAGCTCATCCCGGCGATCAGTGCCCTGAATATCGACCGTTGTGTTGCCTTGGGCGAGCACAGTCATGGTCTGCGTCATCTGAGCCACCGGCCTTGCAATCGAACGTGTGAGAGAGCGGCCAAGGAAAAGCGCGATCCCGATAATCGCAGCAGCGCCCAATCCCAGAGCCAGCCAACCCATGGTGACAACGGTTTCCTGACGTTCGCTTTGCTCGGTGATGGTGGCCTGGATTGTGTCTCGCACCTCTCGCAATGGGAGTACAGCAGCGCTCACGAGCACCTTCTTGCCCGCCTCGCGGATTTCTTCCTGCGCCCTTGCGCGTTCGCCGGACCTGACAATCGCAACATATTTGTCGCCCCAATCGCGCCGCCATTTCAGGGTTTCTTCACGCGATTCGCGAACCAGTGATTTAAGAGCGGGGTCTTCGAGGAGGTTCTCCAGCAGCGGCGATACGCGATCATAATCGTCTCGGCCCTCGTAATAGGATTTGAGATACAGCTCATCACCCGTGACGAGAAACCCGCGAAGCTGACTGTTTTGCCGCAAGAGGGAAGTCTCAAGCGTCAGAACATCGGCCAGAATTTCCTGACTTGCATTGTTTCGTGACGTCACGTTTGAGATCATCATCAGGCTGACGGCGCAAAAGATCATCACGACCGCCGCAGCGCCGATGAGGATTGCGAACGACACGCCCAGCCTGCGCGGAATTCGAAGGTTGTCCAACACGCTCTACTGCTCCCGGATAGTGTTTGCGAATAAGCAGCGCTGGCTCCTGACCGATCCGTGGTCAGAAAATTGAGCCAGCGCCGCTAACTTCATCAGAATGAAAAGCCGACAGATGCGGTCACGGTGCGACCGTTCATCACTTGCACATTGGTCAGCCCGTTTGCAGGAATGACCGCTGCCTGAAGGGAGACAATCGCGGTTTCGTCGAACACGTTGAAGACGTTCAGGCCGAGGGTAAGGTTGTCAGCCGGTTCGAAGGTCGCAAACGGGCTGACGAGCACATAGCCGGGCTGGACGAGGATATTGGTGTCCTGCGCAAAGCTTTCTGCCGTAGCGTTGATGACCGCGCCAATGTTGAAGCGATCAAAATTGACTTGCGGACGGGCGAAAAATGCAAAGTCCGGAATATGGCGCGGCGTATTGCCGATCACCGCCGGGTTCAGGAAATCATCCGAAATTTCTGCATCGGTGTAGGATGCGCCGACTGCGATTGAGAACTGGCCTTTTTCGTAAGAACCTTCAAACTCGATCCCCTTGGCTTCGTAGTCGCGCTTGATCTGGACAACTTCTGCCTGACCGGATGCGTTACCAGATATTTGGAAATTGCTTTCCTCGGTCGCCGCCCAAAAGCCAGTGACATACAGGCTGAGCGCATCAGTGCGGTATTTGAATCCGACTTCGGCCTGACGCACTTCGGTGAAGACACCGATTTCTTCATCCGGCGCGCCGGTTGCCAGATTGAGGGTCGTTGGACCAACGGCGCTTGGCCCGTTTGCGCGTCCGCCGCGGCTATAGCGGCCAAACACCGAAAACGGCTCCGACACGCGATAGTTGGCGCTTACCGAGTAGGAGACGTAGTCATATTCGTAATCGACGAAAGACGGCTGGCTGAGCGGATAAATCACCACAGCGCTTTCGGGCAGGGAAAGCTGTCCGTCGCCGTTCAGATCAATCGGAGCGGAAGTGGGGCGACCGCCGCCAAATTGCGGTGATGTCACATTGCCGCTGACCGAACCATTGTCCCAGCGAACGCTGGCACCCAGAGCAAGCTTGCCAATCCTGTAATTCACTGAGCCATAGGGCGCGACAATATCGTACTCCAGATCATAGCTGTTGTGGAATGTGAACGCCGGGATGCCTGCTGCAAAACCGTAAGCAAGAACGCCGGCATCCGTTACCGGAAAGCCGGTGGCCGTTGTGAAATTCAACGGGGTAAGCGGCCCATCGGTGCCCAGATCGTTTACAGTGGTGGTAAAGCGCCAGAACATATCGACGCTCTGATTGGAGTTATACAGGCCAGCGGTGGTGGTAAGCACGCCGTCACCCACATTCCAAACGCGGCTTGCGCGAAGGTCGTTGGTCATGTTGTCCAGACCCTCAAGCTCGCCATTGGAGCGGAAGGTTGTCGCAATAAAGCGGTTATCGGTGACAAGGTTGCCTGCCTGCGGGCCGGTAGCAAAGCTTACCTGCGCGCCGGGACCAGCGATTAGGGTCGAGATGGTTGAAGCTGGTCCAAACAGGAAGGGCAGACTGTCATTGTAAGCGCCGGCTACATCCGAATATCGAAATTTGTTGGTGACCGTCCATCCGGCGACGTCGAATTTGGCCTCAAGGCCGACAGAACGCATTTCACCACGGATGCCTTCGCTTGCGTCAATGCGGCTTGGGTTGTTGTTGCGGTCAATTTCCGGATAAGCGGCGACGAGTTGCGATGACAGGGCCCGGTCAAGAATGTCGAAACCTGCGACCTGATTGATTTCAACGTCTTCATTCGTCCCGCTCAGCGCTACGGGCAGGAGGCTGTAGTTGGGCTGACGATCATCAAGATACTTGCCGTAAAGCCGGATGTAACCGCCATCAAATTCGCGCGTGACGTTTGCTTTCACCTGGCCACCGCGAAACGCATTGTAGCCAACCTCACGCGGGCCTTCGCCTTCGCGGTAAAAACCGCCAACGTGGAAGCGCCAGTTTTCGCTGATCGGGGCACCATAGCTGAAGTCGATGCGTTTGAGGTCATGGTCAAGTCCGCTTGAAAGCTGAACCATGCCGCCTTCGACCTCGCCAGTGCGCGAGATAAAGTTGACAACCCCGCCCGGTGAGTTGGAGGCGAAGGTAGAGGCAGAACCTCCACGGATGGACTGCACCTGAGCCAGACCAAGATCGGCGCGCAAGAACTGGTCAGAAGCGCCAAAACGGATGTCGCCAAATTCCAGAACGGGAAGGCCATCCTCTTGCAATTGCACCCACTTTGATCCGTCAGCGGCAAGAGGTAATCCGCGGATTGTGATGGCGGAAAAGCCGTCAATATCTGCTGTCTCGGACCTGAAACCGGGAATGTTTTGCAAGATGCCCGCGACCGAGCTTACTGACAGATTGCGCAGTTCTTCATCGCTCAAAACGCTCGCGGAAATGGCGGTGTCGAGCATATCGCGGCCCTTGGCGACGCCCGTGGTGAATGCCCGGCGCGGGGCGCTGGCTTTCTCGCCATGCTCATCGCTTGGGGCTGCTGCAGCACTTGAAGAAGAAGTCTCTGCCCCGCTTTCTTCAGCCAGAACGGCCGTGTGTGATGTAGTGGCGAGAAGGGTTGCAAAGAAAATGGTGCGCGTACGCATGAATAAAACACTCCCGTGTGGCGTTAAGCTGTGATGGGAGCAGCGAAATAGTCACGCCGAATTAACCAAGGCGCAGGCCGGATATTCGTAGGATTACGGGGGCGAAGTGTGTCGGTTGTATCCTATGGGAAACCGCGTGGTCATGGGTTTTGGATGCGTTTGGCATACTGACCTAGTGCAGCTTCATGCTAAAAGCTTGCGCATCAATCCAGCACGTCGAACTTCAGTCAGAATGGTCAGCCAGTTACACCGCTGATAGCGACAGGGTGGTGCGCCAATTCCAGCTCGAAGCGGACAAGGCGCAGTTGTTCGATCGGCCTATAACCGCGCAACTGCTTGATGCTGTGTCTACTGCGATCACGCGAGCGCCTTTAATTCATGCGCGGCTTTTGACCTGGCCGGGCGATCTTTCGTCCGATGCGGTTGCCTTTCGCCTTAACGGGGCCCTCCAGTCGCTTTACAATAGCCGCAAGGCCGACTGTCTTGAGATGATTTACGGCAAGAGGGCAGGCGCAACAGATGTGGACCGCATCGCCCTTGTCGAAAGCCTTGCAAACATCCTGCGCAGCGAGGCCGATTATATCAACGCATGGCTCGACCATCCAACGCAGACAAACGAGGTTGGGCGCTGCGTTGGTTTAGCTGCGGTTCTGTCTTCCTTGAGCTTTTCTGGCGGGGGCAGTGCAGGAATGCCATTTGAGGTTCTCGAAATAGGCTCCAGTGCTGGCTTGAACCTGAATTTTTCTCGCTATGGCATCAAGATGGGCGAAGAAGAGATTTTGCACCCTGCAAGCGCGTTAATCCTGTCCCCTAAGTGGATCGGTAAACCTGTCCCAGCTGTGCCAATCGAAGTGATGAGGGCGATTGGTGTGGATATTCATCCGTTGGATGCCTCCAAACCTTCTCATCGGGACAAATTGCAAGCTTATATCTGGCCTGACGATGATCTGCGCCGCGAACGGCTGCGACGCGCTTTGAAGATTGCCAGCGCAGCGCCGCCTATCGTTGAACAGGGGTGTGCCAGTCGATGGATTAACGAACAACTCATTGCCCCGCAGCAATGCGGCACGTGCCGTGTGGTGTTTCATTCCATGGCATTGCAGTACATCGGCGCAGACCAGCGCCATTCAATCGAACGGGCGCTCAACGATGCTGGACGCTGTGCTGAGGCATCAAGACCGCTCGTGCGCATTGGCATCGAATGGGACCGTCCGCGAAGCGTTGTCGAAGTCACATCGACAATCTGGGACGCAGGTCCAAGGTCGGGCGAAAGCAGAGTGGTTGCCCATTGCCACCCTTACGGCGAGTGGTTCCATTGGTTTGGACTGCGAGACGATTAACCGCAAAGAAGGTGGGAAAAGGCAAAATCGCACGTCACAAGAGTTAGTGACGCAGCATTGAGGCTATTCCAGCACGAGGCGTCAGCTGCGCTTTTTCCTTTGTGCGTGTTTTGGCGTTGCTTTGCGTGGCTTGCCCGGCCGTTCGCCTTGCTTGCCTTTGGCCCTGTCAAACTTCTTGAACTTCGGTTTTGCTTTCACCCGTGGCTTGTCAAACTTGCGGTCGGCGCGGCCTTGCTTGCGGTTGCCCTTGGCTGCATCGCGTGGTCCGGTTTGTGACCTTTCAATCACCACAGGGTCTTCATCACTGTCGGTTTGCACCGGGCGAGCGGCAGCGGCGGCAAACTTGTCGGCGATCTGGCTGGGGATCTGGAAGTAAGTCTCATCGGGCCCAATACGGATCGCGCCGACTTCGTTGCGGGTAATATGCCCCCGGCGGCACAGCAGCGGCAAAATCCATCGCGGATCGGCATTCTGACGCCGGCCCAGCTCCATGCGAAACCACACGGTATCCTCAAACCCGGGGCGATGCCGTTCCTTTTGCGCGGCGCGGCGTGCCTCGGGCGTGTTGGCGATCAAGTCTTCTGGTTCGGGGAGGGATGCGCGGTGAGCCTGCACCAGCATAGCAGCGATTTCAGCGGGCGTTCTTTCCGCAAGGAGTTGGTCAGCCAACTCTTTATCGCTCTCATCCACTTCAACAGGGGCGAGCAGCTTTTCCAAAAGCCGTTCCCGGTCTTTGGCCTTGATCGCGTCTCGGTCTGGCGCGTCGGTCCAATTGGCGTTGATTTTCGCATGGCGCAGCATCGATTCCACGCGCCGGCGCCGGGAGAAAGGTACGATCAGGACTGCTGTGCCCTTCTTACCGGCACGGCCAGTCCGGCCCGAACGGTGCTGCAAGGTTTCGGCATCGCGCGGTATCTCAACATGGACGACAAGGCTTAGCGTTGGCAGGTCAATCCCTCGCGCTGCAACATCGGTGGCAACGCACACGCGCGCGCGTCTGTCTCGCAGCGCCTGCAACGCCTGATTGCGTTCCGACTGCGAATGCTCACCCGACAGCGCGACAACGGCAAAGCCGCGCTCCTGCAAGGTCGCGTGCAAATGGCGCACCTTCTCGCGCGTTGCGCAGAACAGGATCGCCGTTTCCGCTTCGTGATAGCGCAGGAGATTGACGACCGCATTCTCCACCTCAGGCGGCGATATGGTCACCGCTTCATAAGAGATGTCATTATGGCCGCGCCCTTCGCTGATCGTGGCTATGCGAAGCGCGTCGCGTTGGTAACGCCGCGCAAGCGCTTCGATTGGGCGGGGCATGGTTGCAGAGAACAGCAAGGTGCGCCGCGTGTCGGGCGTTGCATCAAGGATCTCTTCAAGCTCCTCACGAAAGCCCATGTCCAGCATCTCGTCGGCTTCATCGAGCACGACCGTTTTCAACGCAGACAAGTCCAACGCGCCGCGCTCAAGATGGTCGCGCAGCCTGCCTGGAGTGCCGACCACGATGGTTGCCCCTGACCGCAGGACCTTGCGTTCTGCCTGGGGGTTCATGCCGCCAACACAAGTCGCGATCCGCGCACCGGTTTTGCCATAGAGCCATGTGAGCTCACGGCTGACCTGCAAGGCAAGCTCGCGCGTCGGCGCGATGATAAGGGCAAGCGGCCTTTCCGAAAAAGCGAGGCTGTCTCCATCTTCCAGCAATTGCTCGGCCATAGCGAGGCCAAAAGCGATTGTTTTGCCTGATCCGGTCTGCGCTGAGACGATCAGATCGCGCCCCGACGCTTCTGGCTGCATGACCTCTGCCTGCACCGGAGTGGCTGTCTCGTATCCGCGCTGCGAGAGGGCAGCCTGAAGGCTGGGGGGAAGGGTGGGGAAATTCATTGCTTCGGCCTAAAATAAGAGGGGGCGCGCCGCTTGCGTAAGAGTGCCAAGCGATCTTTGCATATTGAGTGCCGAAGCAGTCGATTGTGCGTGCGAGCCGCCCCTATAGGCCGAGAAATCGGTTATGGCTTGCGAAAAATGGGATGTGCTTGATTTGACTGGCTTTGCCGGGCGCCTATTCATTTGGCGGCTCACTTGCCGCCCCTCAAAAATGCCCGGCGAAGTCCCGGAGTTTAGTCCGAATTGCCCACTTCTTCGCCCACATCCTTGCCCAATGGCACCTTCTCCTTGAAGGTGTGGGTGATGTAGGGGAACGGAATTTCAATACCCGCATCATCAAGGCCGCGTTTGATCGCGCGAACAACCTTATCCTTGCTTTCCCAGCCATCTCGCGGAGTAGCGCCTGCCCACCATCTCACAAGGAAATCCACGCTGGACGAGTTGAATTCCTTGGCAAAAATGTCGAGCGTTTGGTCCTTATCGACCTCTTCAACACTCATCACAGCCTTGCGAATGACTTCGGCGGCCTCGTCAAGGTCGGTGTCGTAGGAAACGCCGACGACAACATCGTGGCGGCGCTGCTCTTTATCCGTGAAAATCTCTACCGGGTTTTTGAAAAGGATCGAATTAGGCACGACTGTAAGCTCGCCTGACAAACGGCGCACATGGGTTTCGCGCAAGGTCACGTGCTCAACCTTGCCTGTGATGCCTTCGCACTCGATCACATCGCCAATGCGCATTTTCTTGCGCAGCATGATGAGAACGCCGGCCATGAAGTTTTCAAAAATATCCTGAAAGGCAAAGCCAATCGCGACCGCGCCAACGCCAAGACCTGCGAGCAGGCTTGCAGGTGTGAGGCTTGGCACGACAACCATCGCTGCGACCATGACCCCGACGAGCCAGATGCCAAGGCGAGTTAGAGTAACCGCAAGATCACGCAGCGATTTGCGCAAATCCGTAGAGCCCGCCAGCTTGCCGACAATCGCGCTGGAAAAGCGTGCGATCAACGCAGTAATCAACAGTATCACGACCGCAATCGCCAGTGCGGGAAGTGTCTCAATCGCGCCTGTGGCCATTGATCGTAATTGTTCTGTGAGAGTTGCTATCATGCGGTAAACCCGGTCCTTTCTTTCCCCACTAACCCAAGCGGCCCCTCGTGGTTCCTTTATCTGCGCAAGAAGGAGCCAGATTTTACGTCTTTGGTGCATGGTGCGATGCGGCCCCGATGAAGGGGAGGACCACGCCTGCCGCGTGAACCCATCCATTGTCGCAGTTGAGCGATTTGCATAATTGCGGCTCATGGCACCCATACAAAAGCACAACGCTCGAACGGATTGGAAAGAAGTTTATCATGCGCCAAGTTGATCATTTTATCGTGGGCGACAGCCCGGCAGCCACTCGCAAGGCTCAAATCTGGAACCCTTCGACGGGGGAGGTTCAGGCTGAGGTTGCGCTGGCTGGCGCTGATTTGCTCGATCGGGTGGTGGAGACTGCCAAGCGCGTGCAGCCTGAATGGGCGGCGACCAATCCGCAAAAACGTGCGCGCGTGATGTTCAAGTTCAAAGAGCTGATTGAGGCCAATATGAAGGACCTCGCTGAGTTGCTCTCAAGCGAGCATGGCAAGACCGTGCCTGACGCCATGGGCGATGTGCAGCGCGGGCTTGAGGTGATCGAATATGCCTGTGGCATCCCGCAAGTTTTGAAGGGTGAGTACACGCAAGGAGCAGGGCCGGGCATTGATGTTTACTCCATGCGCCAACCGCTTGGCATTGGCGCTGGCATTACCCCGTTCAACTTCCCTGCGATGATCCCGATGTGGATGTTCGGCATGGCGTGCGCGGCTGGCAATGCCTTTATCCTGAAGCCTTCAGAGCGCGATCCATCGGTGCCTGTGCGCCTCGCTGAGCTGTTCGTCGAGGCGGGCGCGCCAGAGGGTCTGCTTCAGGTTGTCCACGGCGATAAAGAAATGGTCGATGCGATTATCGATCATGCCGATATCCCCGCGATCAGCTTTGTCGGGTCATCCGATATTGCGCATTACATTTACCACCGCGGCGCTGAGAAGGGTAAGCGGGTTCAGGCCTTTGGCGGGGCGAAGAACCATGGTGTGGTCATGCCTGATGCTGATCTCGATCAGGTGGTGAACGATCTGGCTGGCGCAGCCTTTGGTTCAGCTGGTGAACGCTGCATGGCGCTGCCTGTGGTGGTGCCGGTGGGCGATGACACGGCAGAGCGGCTTAAGGAAAAGCTGATCCCTGCGATCCACGCGCTGCGCGTCGGCGTATCGACCGACGCGGATGCGCATTATGGCCCGGTGGTCACGCCAGAGCACAAGGCTCGCATCGAGCAATGGATCACCACGGCTGAACAAGAGGGCGGCGAGATCGTGATCGACGGGCGCGGCTTTGAGCTTCAGGGGCATGAGAAAGGCTTCTTCGTTGGCCCGACCCTCATTGATCGTGTGACGCCCGATATGAGCTCTTACAAAGAAGAAATCTTCGGCCCTGTGCTGCAGATCGTGCGCGCCAAGGATTTTGAAGAGGCCGTGCGTCTGCCGTCCGAGCACCAATATGGCAACGGCGTTGCGATCTTCACCCGTAACGGCCACGCCGCGCGCGAATTTGCGTCCCGCGTGCAAGTGGGCATGGTCGGCGTGAACGTGCCGATCCCTGTTCCTGTCGCCTACCACTCGTTCGGCGGATGGAAGCGTTCAGGCTTTGGCGACATCGACCAATATGGCACCGAAGGCTTGGCCTTCTGGACCAAGAAGAAAAAGATCACCCAGCGCTGGCCCGACGGCGGGGGCGATGGCAGCAACGCGTTCGTAATCCCGACCATGGGGTAACGTGGATCAGCGTCAGTCCTTTTGCTGGCGCTGTCCTACACGAGGCAGGATATGCGAGTGGTGCGGCGATGATATTGCGCCAGTATCCCTCAAAAAACCGTGAGATTGGCATCGATATTGGACCGAAAGAATTTCTGCCTTTGGACAGTGCCTCAAGTGTCTCAAAACTGGAAGGTTACTAAGCAATGTCAAAAGCTTACGACGTAATTGTGCTGGGCTCTGGTCCTGGAGGCTATGTGGCGGCCATTCGTGCCTCGCAATTGGGATTGAAGACTGCGATTGTTGAGCGTGAGTTGCTTGGAGGCATTTGTCTCAACTGGGGCTGTATTCCGACCAAGGCGATGCTGCGCTCTGCAGAAGTGTTCCATCAGATGAGCCATGCAAGCGATTATGGCCTCAAAGTCGCTGGTGAGATTGAGGCTGATCTGGAAGCCATTGTGAAGCGTTCGCGCGGCGTTGCGAAACAGCTTAATCAGGGTGTCACTCACCTGATGAAGAAGAACAAGATCACCGTCCATATGGGCGAGGGTAAGCTGACGGGCCCAACCTCTCTGACGGTGAAGAGTGAGGACGGCGATGAAGAGCTTTCCGCCAAGCATATCATCGTTGCCACCGGTGCACGGGCGCGCGATCTGCCGTTTGCACCTGCGGATGGCAAGCGCGTGTGGACCTATCGCCATGCGATGACCCCGCCCGAAAAGCCGACCAAGCTTTTGGTGATTGGATCGGGCGCGATCGGGATCGAATTTGCAAGCTTCTACAACGACATTGGCGTTGATGTGACCGTCGTTGAAATGCTCGACCGGATCGTGCCGGTGGAAGATGCGGACGTATCGACCTTCCTCGAAAAGAGCCTCACCAAGCAAGGCATTGCGATTATGACCGGGGCAGGGGTGGAAGACCTGAAAGTCTCCGACAAGGGCGTGAGCGCGACGATCAAGGATAAGGATGGCAACACGGATACGACTGAGTTCAGCCACGTTATCACCGCCATCGGCATTGTGCCCAACACCGAAAATATCGGCCTTGATAACCTTGTCGAGATGGACAAGGGCTTCATCCAGATCGACGAATATGGCCGTACCAAATCCGATGGTCTTTGGGCGATTGGCGATTGCACACCTGGACCATGGCTCGCCCACAAAGCCAGCCATGAAGGCGTGACCGCAGCAGAAGCGATTGCGCAAGAGCTCGGCAACACCGAGGTCCACCCCCACGCGATGGACCGTTCAAACATTCCGGGCTGCACCTACTGCCATCCTCAAGTCGCCAGCGTGGGGCTTACCGAGGCCAAGGCGAAGGAAGAGGGCTACGAGCTTAAAGTCGGCAACTTTCCCTTTATCGGCAATGGCAAAGCGATTGCACTTGGCGAAGCGGAAGGGTTCATCAAAACCGTCTTCGATGCGAAAACCGGCGAGCTTTTAGGCGCGCATATGGTGGGCGCAGAGGTCACCGAACTGATCCAGGGCTACACCGTGGGCAAGACGCTGGAGACGACCGAAGCAGAGCTTATGCAAACGGTCTTTGCACATCCAACACTGTCAGAAATGATGCACGAAAGCGTCCTCGATGCCTACGGCAAGGCGCTGCATATTTGATGGGGGGCCTCAGGCAGCGAAGCGGTAGGCCGCAAAGACTCGTGCCTATGCGTTTGCGTCCCGCCACTCGCGCTTGATCTTCTTCGCGAGGCTCCATTTGTGAACTTCGGTCGGGCCATCGTAAATACGAAAGGCGCGAACCTCGCGGAAGAGCAATTCAACAATGGAATCGCCCGTGACACCAGTGCCGCCCATGCATTGAACGCAGCGATCCGCGATCTGGAACAGGGTTTCCGCAACAAAGGTCTTGGCCATCGAGCTTTCAGTGGTTCCAAGATCGCCCGTGTCGAGCACGCCTGCGCACCAGTCGATCATCAGCTCACACGCTTGAAGGTCGATCTTGTTCTGCGCCAGCATAAAGCCAACGCCTTCATGGTCGACCAAAGGTTTGCCGAAGGCTTGCCGGCGGCAGGCGTAATCAGTCGCGATCTCCTGTGCGCGAATGGCAAGGCCGAGCCAGCGTGAGCAGTGCGTCAAACGGGCAGGGGCAAGGCGAACCTGCGCATACTTAAACCCTTCGCCTGCATCGCCAAGCATTTGATCGGCAGGGATACGAAGGTCGTTGATGGTGATAACAGCATGGCCGCCCGGCATGGAATTATCGATCGTGTCGAGAACGCGATCAATCTGGATCGCGGGATCGGGAAGGTCGACGAGGAACATACACGCGCCGCCTTCTGAGGATGGGTCGATTGAACGGGCCATAACAATGCCAACCTTCGCACCCTCGGCCCCGGTAATGAACGCTTTGCGTCCGTTTACGACCCAGTGATTGCCGTCGAGCCGGCAGGTGGTTTGCATCATGGATGGGTCCGAACCCGCGCCACCTTCGCTGGCCGGTTCGGTCATGAAGAAAGCAGAACGCGCCTCCCCCGATACGAGCGGCGCAAGGAAACGCTCTTTGATCTGCGCATCACCAACTTTGGAAAGCAGGTACATATTGCCTTCATCGGGCGCCATGACGTTGCAGGCGAGCGTCCCAAGCGGCGACAGACCGCTTGCGCGAAGAACCTTCGCGGTTTCAACGTGGGTAAGGTGCGAGCCATCATCCAGAATATGCGGTGTGAGAACGCCTGCTTCGCGCGCAAGGCCGCGAAGCTCCTGCACCAGTTCATCGGCCGGTCCGTGGTCGCCCCAGCGCGGATCGCTTTCAAACGGGATGACCTGTTCGCGAACGAAGGTTTCGACATTGCTTGCGATAGTAGAGGCACGCTCGCTCGACATTAGCCTGCCGCCTTCGCCGCAGCGGCGTCATTGATGGATTTGGGGTCGAAGTAGTACGGCTTGATCATGCAGCACTTGCCATCGCGGAACTTGAACACCTCGCAGATTTCCGAAGGCGGGATCGAAGGGTCGGCATATTGGATTTCAAGGATTGTCACCGCATAGTCGCCGCCAGTGGTGGTAACCGTGCGCGAAAGACCGGCAGCATCAACAAGGCTAAAGACCTTAAGGTACAGCTCTTTAAGCCCGTTCTTACCTTTGAAATCACCTGCCATGGGAAGGCCGGGCGCTTCGGATGCGACGAAATCGTCGGTCAGCATTGAGGCCGCCTTTTCCCAATCGCCCGCAGCGGTTGTGGCGTAGAGTTCATCAACGAAAGCTACTTTTTCATCGTGGGTCATTGTCATATCGCATCTCCCTTTGTCCCCTGTTCTCGACTATAGCGCGTGCAATTGGACCTAGCCGATTTGCTAGCCCGTCGTCATGCGCAGAGATCGTTAGGCTAGGGGAGAGATAAAGGAGAATTACGCGTGAGCGAGAGCTGGCACCAAGTCACAAAAGAAGCCGAGTTTCCTGCAGACGGCAAACTGTCAGTCAAAGCCGGCGAATGGCAGGCGCTGATCGTGCGCGAGGGGGATGAGTATTTCGCCTATAACGATTGCTGCACCCATCAGGCGGCCGCGCTTTCGGGTGGCCGGGTCCGGCGCGGTACGATCATGTGCCCTTTGCACGGCGCGCGTTTTGAGGTGAAGACGGGCCGCTGTGTCGGCGGTGCTTACCCTGCGCTTAAATCCTTTGCAGTCCGGGTCAGTGACGGAATGATCGAGGTTGGCGTGCCAGAAACACCGCCGGGGCAGGGCGAGAAACCAACGCTTACAAGCTGACCTGCCCTTTCCCATAGCTGTCTGCGAGAAAGGCGCGCTCTATACCGTTCACCTTAGACGAGGGAGAGAGACGATGCCATTTACCGGACCTGCCGAGGACCGGCTCGCCATTCGCGAGTTGATCGATGCCTATGCCGATGCCGTAACCATGCGCGATGCAGAGGCGTGGGGGTCAACTTGGGCTGAAGACAGCCGTTGGGAAATGCCCGACTATCCCGAATTTCCGCCGCAAAACGGCCGGGAAAATATCGTTGCCTTATGGCAGGGCGCGATGGAGCAATATCCCGGCATCATGTTTGAAGCATGGCCGGGCTCCATCGAAATCGACGGCGAACGCGCCACCGTCCGCAGCTACACCGCCGAGGTTTATGACCAGGACGGCAACACCGTTCGCGATCGCGGCCAATACGAAGACGAATGCGTCAAGATCGACGGGCGCTGGTATTTTGCCAAGCGTTCTTTCCGCAACATTCACAAACAAATCCAGCCCAAGGGCTGCTGAGGGAGGACCCGAAGTAATGGCAACGCGGCAGTATTGGCGGCTTGATGCGCGCCCAATCGAACATGATTATGCAAACGCGCTTTCACTGCAGACCGAAGAGCTGGCTCCGCCCGCCGACGGTCACGTTCAGGTTGCGGCGCAGTACCTGTCGATGGACCCGGGTGTGCGTGTTTGGATGACCGCGCGCGAGGATGGGTATTCTCCTCCTATCCCCTTGGGCGAAGCAATGCAGGGACAGTTTATTGGCCGTGTGAGTGCATCGGCACATCCGGACTTTAAAGAGGGCGAGCTCGTTCGCGGATTTGGGCACTGGGCTTCACACAGCACTGTTGACCCAGCGCTTGCCGGGCTCACCAAGCTCGATGAAGACGTCGCCGATACGCGCCAACATTTCGGTGTTCTTGGCCTGAACGGCGAGACGGCGATGTGCGGGCTCACAGATGTGTTGGAATTGAAAGAAGGCGAAACCGTGCTTGTCTCTGCCGCAGCGGGCGCAACCGGAAGCGTCGCGTGTCAGATTGCGCGCAACATGGGCTGTAAAGTCATTGGCATTGCGGGCGCTGACGATAAATGCGCCTGGCTGACGCAAGAGCTGGGCGTTGACACGGCCATCAATTACAAGACCCAGAATGTCGCCGAAGAATTGGCGAAAATCGAAGGCGGGATTAACGTCTATTTCGAAAATGTCGGTGGCGATCTGCTTGATGCAGCTCTGCCCAATATGGCGCTTTATGGCCGGATCGGGATTTGCGGATTGATCACTGGTTACACCAGCGATAGCGGCAATCCGGGCCCAGCACGTTTCGATCAGATCTTGATGAAGCGTCTGACCATAAAGGGCATTTTCCTGCCGGATTACCTTGCACAGGGCAAAAACTACTACGCCCCACTTCGCAAATGGTACGATGAGGGGCGCTTGGTCGGTGAATTCGATCAGACAGACGGGCTTGAAAATACGCTCAATGCGTTCACCCGCCTGATGACCGGTAAGAACACCGGGAAGGTGATTGTCGCGCTTTGATAGGAGAAGGCCGCGCTTTATTGCGCGGTCAATCCCCCATCCACGACAAGTTCAGCGCCCGTGACATAGCGGCTTTCGTCGCTCGCAAGGAAGAGGCAGGCGTTGGCGATGTCTTCCGGTGCACCCATGCGTTGCATCGGGACGGCGCCCACCACTGATTCAAAGATGTCAGGGTTTTTCTTCGCCTCATTCTGCATATTGGTGTCGATCATACCGGGGTGAACGGAATTCACGCGAATGTTCTGAGCCGCACATTCGATGGCGACCGTTTTGGTCATAAGGCGAACGCCGCCTTTGGTTGCCGAATAAGCGGTGCACGTCGGCACGCCGACAATGCCGCCGACTGATGAGATATTGATGATTGATCCAGGTTTACCGGCTTCGCGCAAAGCCGCAACCGCGCCGCGCGTGCCGTAGAATACGCTATCGAGATTGACCCGAAGCTGTCTGTCCCAGCCTTCGTCGGTCAGGTCTTCGATTAGGTGAAGGACCGCGATCCCGGCATTGTTGACGAGGATATCGGGCGTGCCGTGATCATTCTTGACCTTGGCAAAGACTTTGTCCCAGTCTTTGGCGTCAGCCACATCATGCTTCAGCGCAACCGCAGTCCCGCCGTTTGCATTGATGCTATCGGCGACATTTTTCGCGCCAGCTTCATCCATGTCAGTGCAATAGACAACAGCGCCTTCCTCCGCGAAGCGGCGCGCGATGGAGCTGCCAAGCCCCGGCTGTGATGCAGCGCCTGTTACGATTGCGATCTTATTGGCCAGTCTCGACATAATTAGCCTTCTCCCTTTTCTTATGAAAGCCACCATCCAAGGTTTGAGGCCTTAGGCGAACTGATGTTTTATACAGGTGTCGCCGCGATACGGCTAAGCGATGGTCGAGAGCAAAGGAGAGGATCATGACTATGAACCGTAGATTTTTGCTAAAGAGGCGGCCCGAAGGCACACCTGTTCCAGAGGATTTCGAGCTGGTTTCAGAGCCCATAGCTGAGCCGGGAGAGGGTGAGATTGTCGTCCGCAATCACTATGCCTCTCTCGACCCGGCGCAGCGTGGCTGGATGGATGATGCGCCCAGCTATATGCCTCCCATCGCTCTTGGCGATCCTGTGCGGGCCACCACGGTTGGCCGCGTTCATACCAGCAATCATCCGGACTTTGCCGTGGGCGATTGGGTCATGGGGTTAAACGCGCTTGAAGACTATTCGCTCGCCGCAGCAGGTGGTTTCACAAGCGCTATCGATGTGTCTCAGGTCGAAAGCCCCACACAGTTTTTAAGCGCGATGGGAGCGGTTGGCCTCACCGCCTATTTTGGCCTTCTCGAAGTGGCCAAGCCTAAGCCGGGCGAAACGCTCATCGTGTCGGGTGCCGCTGGCGCGGTTGGTTCAGTGGTTGGGCAAATCGGAAAGATCAAAGGATGCCGCACCGTTGGTATCGCTGGCGGTTCGGAAAAGTGCCGCAAGCTAACCGAGCGCTACGGTTATGACGTCGCAATCGACTATAAGGGCAAGACGGTCGACCAATTGGCGCAGGAGATTGCGCAAGCCGCTCCCCAAGGTGTCGACATGGTCTTTGAGAATGTCGGGGGCGACGTGCTCGATGCCGAATTGCTGAACCTTGCCAAACACGCGCGTATCGTTCTGTGCGGCCTTATCAGCGAGTATAACTCGCCCGAGAAACATGGCGCGCGCAATTTGTGGCGCGTGTTGACCCAAGAGGCGACGCTTCATGGCTATCTCATTTCGGCTTATGTGGATCGCTTCGCTGAGGGTGGGGCGCAGATGGCGCAATGGATGGCGCAAGGAAAGCTCGTGATGGATGAGGATGTGCAGGAGGGGTTGGAGAATGCTTATGCGGCTTTCATGCGGCTGTTCTCGGGCGCGAACACTGGCAAGCTGATCCTGAAGATCGCCTGATCCCAAACAACAAGATTTGGCCAAACAAAAAGGGCGGCGAGTTGATTAACTCGCCGCCCTTTTTTTGTTCGTTCTACCCAGTGGTTAGAAGCGCTTGGTTACTTCGACCATGACGGTGCGTGGGAGATTGCCGAAGCCCAGCTGATCCGCAGGGATACCAGCAGCCGTCCCGGTGCCGCTACCGGTGCCCGGACCATCGACCACACCAGAGACGTAGAATTCGTTGGTCAGGTTCTTACCGATGACTGCGAGCTGCCAGTTCCGGTCGGCGGCACCAAAGGTGATACCGGCATCCAGTGTGGCGTAGCTGTCTTGCTTGGAAAGCGGGTTGCCAAAGCCCGATGCGAGATAGCTGTCGCTGTAACGGATGTTGCCGTTGAAACTGATGCGGAAGTCGTCAGACACGTCAGTTTCGTAGAACACGCCAAGGTTGCCAGTCCATTCAGGCGCCACTGAAAGCGGTGCGCCGGAGAGGTCTTGGCGAGAGTCGATCGCGGTAACGGTGATGCTGCAGCCAGCTGCTGGAGTTTGACCTGCATAGCAAGGGCCAAGCGGGAAGCTGTCGTACTTGGCATCGTTGTAGTTGATCGAGCCAGTGATGTTGAGGCCCGGCACCGCGTAAGGCGCATATTCGAAATCGAGTTCAATGCCCTGGGTATTCGCATCCGCCGTAAGGGTTTGGAATGCGAAGATTGGCGAGTTAAAGAAGTCGACCTGGAAGTCGTTGTAGTCGTAGGTGAAGATGTTGAGGCCGAGACGCAGTTGATTATCCGCCAAAGTCGCTTTGACGCCGGCTTCGAACCCTTCTGCAGTTTCCGGGTTGAAGGTCAGATCGCTCAGCGGATCAGTCGAAAGGCCTGAGTTGATGCCGCCGTTCGAGAAACCGCCAGACTTATAGGCCGTCTTGTAAGCGCCGTAGATCAGAAGATCCGGGGTTGGCTTATAGGTCAGCGTTACTTCAGGCGTAAAATCGTCGAAGTTCTGATCGGCAGTAATGGTGCCAAGCGGATCGCTGGCCGGACGGAAGATGCCGGTAAGTGCAGGGTTCACATAAGGCTGCGCGAAGAAGCTTTCTTTTGACTCATCCGTGTAACGGCCACCGACCGCAAGCTCCAGATTTTCGAGGAATTCGACACGAAGCTGAGCAAACAGCGCCAGGGTTTCACCTTTCGTGTCGCTCACCTTCTCAGACGCGGCATAGACCAGGCCAGGACGAGGTGCCGCCGTGTTGCGAACGCCGCCGTAGTAGCCGTACTGGAAGAAATCGCGCTGCGTTGTCTGATACAAGCCGCCGATCATGAAGTTGAAGATGCCGTCAAAGTCCGAGGTGAAGCGCAGCTCTTGCGAGAATGCTTCCCAAGTTGCGTCTTCTGTCGCCCAGGTTGGCGTTGCGTCACTGGTCTGGAAATCGCAAGCGCACGCCCAGCTGTTGTTGTTCCACTGATAGTTGGTGACTGAGTTGATGAGAACGTCGCCAGCAACATACTCGATCCCGCCATTGACGGCCCAGCTGCGATAGCTGTTGTAAAGCGAACCATCTTCACGCGCGAAATCGGCATTAGCGGCGATTTCGAGGGGGAAGTTGTTTTGGTGCGTGACGAAATCTTCTTCACAAGGGAAGCCGGTCAGCTGGCTGATGCCGCTTGGCAGGCCACACGCGAAAGCCACATAGTTCCAGCTGTTGTTCAGCGTGTCATTGCGGTTGTGCGTCACCTTGACCGTCATGGTGAGGTCGCTGTTCGGTTCAAACTCCAACGTACCGCGCGCAAGGAACAGTTCCTGTTGCGGCATTGGGCTTTCAACAGGGAACGAAATCAGCGTTTCGGGGTTGCCGAAGCCTGCAGCGGTGTCAACAGTGGTGTAGCTACGATTGACCGACTCGTTGCGATAATAACCGCCGTCCATGTCGGAATAACGGGCCGCCAAACGAATGCCGAGAGTGTCGCTCAGCGGGCCGCCAATGGCACCTTCAAAGACGTATTGCTCGGCTTTGAATTCATAGCCGGCTTTAACGTGGCCTTCCCAAATGTCGGTCGGACCTTTGGTCGTCAGCGAGATCACGCCAGCGGTCGCGTTCTTACCAAAGAAAAGCGCCTGCGGGCCTTTAAGAACTTCGACACGCTCCAGATCGAAGAAGCCTTCTTCGATCACGCGGCCTTGACCGTAATATGCACCGTCGACGACCACAGCCACCGATTGCTCGATGCCGATCGAGGTTGAGGATGAACCCACGCCGCGAAGAGTGATTTGGGCCGACGAACCGTTGGAGGCGCGGCCTACATTGAGGTTAGGCGTCGCAGCGGCGATTTTTTCGATGCTGGTGATGTCGCGGCGTTCGAGAACTTCGGCAGAAAGCGCGGTGACGGCGACCGGCACATCCTGAACGCTTTCTTCACGCTTACGCGCGGTGACGAGGATTTCGCCAAGTCCGCCCTGCTGTTCATTGGCACCAGTCGTATCCGACTGAGCCAGAGCAGGTGTTGCAACTGCCGCAAGTCCCATAGCGACCGTTGACAGCAAAGTGGCACGATAAAACATTTTCATTTCCCTCTCCCAAGAGCCTAACTTTTTTTTGCGACGTAAGGGAAATGGGGCGCATAGTGCACTATCCCATTGGCTAGCTGGCACTGTGCTTAGGTGTTTTCCGGTTGACTGGCGATGCGTATTCGCACCGCCAAATCCCCCGTTTTGGTGCAAAAACTAGAACTGCACCCGCTTGGTATAGCCGCCATCGACGACGATGTTGCCGCCCGTCATCGGAACGCTAGCAGGCGAGGCAACAAAGGTGATGGTCTTCGCCAGTTCTTTGCCAGTCGTCATGCGGCCAGCCGGAATTGCGGCAACAGTTGCATTGTAAAAGTCTGGCATCTGGTCCTTGATCTGAAGCCATGGCCCGTCGTCAGTCATGACAGGGCCAGGGGTGATGCAATTCACTCTGACACCGTCAGCGGCCATGTTCTGTGCGAGCGCAGAGGCATAATTGATCACAGCAGCTTTGAGCGCGTTGTAAGGCTGCGCGCCCATGAATTCTTCAACCGCGCCGGTTGAACTCATGCAGATCACGCTGGCATTGTCCGATTTGTCGAGATGCGGCTTTGCAGCGGCAAGGCCACGGCGAAGCGGAAGAATATCGGCATCCAGCACAGCCTGCCATCCAGCATCGCTGTCTTCGCCAAGGTTGGCAGAGGTAAAGCTGATGAAGATGTCGCAACCGCCAAGCGCCTCTGCCGCCTCATCCACAAATGCTGGAACTGCGTCCGCTTCAGTCACATCAAGCGACTTTGCGTGCACCTTCACACCCGAAGACCCAAGCTCGCCGACCACTTTGTCGACCTTCTCCTGACTGCGGCCACACAATGCGATGTCGCACCCTTCGCCCGCCAGCGCGAGAGCAACCTCGCGGCCGATACCGCCATTTGCGCCCACAAGAATGGCTTTCAAACCTTTAAGTCCCAGATCCATCGCACGTTCCCTTTTTGCAATTTGCCTATTGAAGCACACGGTGAAGCAGGATGGGCGGCGGCGCCACTGTAATTTCCATTAGGCTGTTTTCTCGGCTGCATTTGATAATCGGTGGGGAAGAGGGAGTGAAAAGATGGGACAGCTGGAAGGGAAAACCGCCCTGATTATCGGTGCAAGCAGTGCCGACAATATGGGCCAGCATATTGCGCGAAGGTTCATGAAAGA
Source organism: Erythrobacter sp. SCSIO 43205 (assembly GCF_019904235.1). Lineage (NCBI taxonomy): Bacteria > Pseudomonadati > Pseudomonadota > Alphaproteobacteria > Sphingomonadales > Erythrobacteraceae > Erythrobacter > Erythrobacter sp. SCSIO 43205. The sequence continues at coordinate 1,395,101 of NZ_CP063202.1, forward strand.
AGGTGCTCGCGTTCTTGTGTCAGGACGAAAATCCGAGCCGCTCGAAACCTTCGCGGCCGAGACGGGCTGCCTTTTTGCTACTGCCGACATCACCGAAGAGGCCAGCATCAACGCACTGGTCGAAAAGGCCAATCACGACCTTGGCGGGATAGACATCGCGGTCAATGCGACAGGCTGGGGGCTGCTTACGCCGTTCCTCGACAACACGCGCGATGAGCTGGAGGCGATGACGCGTTTGCAATTCATCGGGCCGTTTCAATTCTTTCAAGCATTGATCCGCGCGATGGCGAAAAGCCGGGGCGGGCGGGGTGGCTCAATCATTCAGATCAGCTCAGCGACCTCGATAATCATGCTCAATAATCACGCCGCCTATATGGGCACCAAGGCGGGGATTGATCATGTTATTCGATGTGTCGCCCACGAATTTGGCGAAGAGGGCATTCGCGCCAATACGATTTCGCCCGGCCTTACCGAAACGCCAATGACCGCCGAGGCGCAACAAGTCCCTGGGCTGATGGAGAGCTTCAGGGACAGCTATCCGCTGGGCCGGTGGGGAACGTCGGAAGATATCGCCGCGGCGGCCGTTTGGCTGGCCAAAGACGAGTGTTTCATGACTGGCGAGAATTTACAGGTGAACGGCGGCCTGACCCTGCGCCGCAATCCGACTGCGAAAGAAATGGATGCAGCCGTTGCCGCTGCGATGGAGGGACAATGAGCAATATCGATATTCCAGAGGTTCTAAACTCTGATGAGATTGGTGATTGGGATATGTCATGCGATGTTGCAGTCATCGGCCAAGGTGTCGCTGGATGCTGCGCCGCGTTGGAGGCGCATCGGGCGGGCGCGAATGTTCTGATCATTGAGCGCGCCAGCGGGGGCGGCGGGGCGAGCGCGGTATCATCTGGCATTTACTATCTCGGCGGCGGGACCGAAGTGCAAAAGGCGCTTGGTCACGAGGACAGCCCGGATGAAATGGCCGCTTACATGATGTCGAGCTGTGATCCGCTTGACCCGCTCGCTGTTCGCCAGTTCTGCGATGACAGCGCTAGTCACTTCTCATGGCTTGAGGAGCAGGGTCTGCCGTTCGAACGAACACAGCACCTCGATAAGGCGGTGTTTCTCGATACGACCGAATGTCTGATGTACACCGGCAATGAAAAACTGTGGCCTTATCGCGAAGTCGCCAAACCTGCGCCGCGTGGACACAAGGTTGCCGGTACTGGTGAAAATGCGGGGTCAGTCGGTATGGCCCCATTGCTCGAAAAGTGTGAGAAAGAGGGAATTCCGGCAATCTATGACAGCAACGTCACCAATCTGGTGCGTGATGCAAATGGCCGGGTTTGCGGGATCAGGGTCAAGCAAGCTGACGGCATCATTCACGTGAACGCCCGGCGCGGGGTCATACTTGCGGCAGGCAGCTTCAACATGAACACGCAGATGATCGCGGACAATATCCCGTTGCTCGGTGAGACATCCGAACCGCTCGGAATTCCGTCAAATGACGGGGCGGGAGTGCGCCTTGGATTGTCGGTCGGAACTGCGACAAGCGCGATGGACGGAGTTATCCCAACCGCGTCGATCTATCCGCCAGCGCAGCTGATCAAAGGAATTCTGGTCAACAAACGCGGCGAGAGATTTGTCGCTGAAGACAGCTATCACGGCCGCACTGGCAATTTCGTGATGGAGCAGCCCGATCAAAAAGCGTGGCTGATCGTCGATCAGGACATCTTCGCATATCCCGAAATTCCGACAGCCAATCACAGCTTTGTCGATGGATGGGAAACGGTTGAGGAAATGGAGGCCGGACTTGGCCTTCCTCCGGGGTCGCTTGTGCGCACCATGGAGGAATACAACAAAAACGCATCCGAAGGGCGCGACCCGGTGCTGTTCAAATCGCCTGAATGGCTCAAGCCGCTTGATCAAGGGCCCTATGCAGCTTTCGATATCTCGTTCGATCGTTCAACCTATCTGTTCATCACATTGGGCGGATTGAAAACGGGCGCGGATGGTGAATGCCTTGACGCGCGCTCTGAACCGATCCCTGGCCTTTATGCCGCAGGTGCAACCGCCGCCCATATTGCGCGCAGCGGCAAAAGTTATGCAAGCGGGATGAGCCTTGGACCCGGATCATACTTTGGTCGCCGCGCAGGTCGCCACGCGGCAGGCGCGAATTGGTCGCGAGGATAGGGGGAATAGAAATGCTGACCCAACTTTCTTTGCGAGCGGTGTTGATGGTCTTAGTGGTAGTCGTGACGCAAGTCGCGGGCGCATCGATGCTGGTCAAGACCAATGGTTTCCGTGTGCCCATGTGGACGGTGGCCTGCCTTGCGACATATGCCGTGTCATTTTTCGTTCTTGCCGAAACGATCCGTCAGGGAATGGCGCTATCATTTGTGATGCCGGTGCTAGCCGCGCTGGTTCCGATGGTGACAATCATTGTGGCCATGGTTCTGTTCCGTGAACAGGTGTCATGGCTCCAGTTTGGCATTCTCAGTGTCGCTTGTGTCCTGATCGGTGTCGCTGCAGCGGTTTAATTGCCGCTTTCAATTTTCGCTTTAATATCAGCGCGCAATTGGTCCTTTCGGATCTTGCCGCTGGCGGTGCGGGGGTAATCGTCAACAAACTCCCAGCGTTCCGGGATCTTTTGCTTGGCAAGGCCGCTGGCGATCACATGGTCGATAAGGCTTTGAACTTTTGGGGTTTTGCCAGCAGGGATGATGTAAGCGCACACCCCTTCACCCAGTCGTTCATGCGGCATGGCGACCACGCTGGCGTCGGTTACGTTAGGATGGGTGCGCAGCACATCCTCAATTTCAACCGCGCTGATATTCTCACCGCCGCGAATGATGAGGTCCTTCTTGCGCCCTGTCACGGTCAGCGCGCCATTTGCGTCAAGCGTGCCAAGGTCGCCTGTCTGGAAATAGCCTTCCGCCGTAATCGCATCCCGGCTTTGCGCCTCATCTGCGTAGCCTAGCATCATCGCAGGACCGCGGGCGATGATCTCACCCTCTTGCCCGGCAGCCACATCGCGGCCCTCGTCATCGACGATACGAACGTCATAGTCGATCACTTCGCCATCGGTTGTTGCCGCAAGTGTTTCATCATTGGGCCAGCCATAGGTGACGAGCGGAACTTCTGATGCACCGAACACGCGGAAGGCGCGCAGATCATCAAATGCGGCGTTGGCCGCAGGGATAAGATCAGGCGGCACCGCCGCTCCGCCACAAGCGAAGAAGCGGAAGCCGGGAAGCGTTTTTCCTCGCGCTCGCGCACGGTCGGCAAGCTCGACGAGGAATGGTGTTGCCGCGACGGTTCCGGCAATCTGGTGCTCTTCGATCAGGCCAACCGCTTCGTCAGCATTCCAGCTTTCCATCAGGATCGTTCGCGTCCCGCAGATGAGCGGCATTTCGAGGCCATTGGCATAGCCAGACACATGGGTGACAGGCGATGGCATAAGGATCGCATCGCCGTCGCGAAGACCCCAATGAGCGCCGCTTTTGCGGATCACATGGTCAAGCGTCGCGTGAGCGTGAAGCACGCCTTTGGGTCGTCCTGTTGTGCCTGATGTGAACAGAACCATTTTGACGGCACCCGATGGAACTTGTGCAGGCTCGAACGATAGTTCCCCGCCATGCTCTATCAGAGACTTCAGGTCGTTTTGACCTTCGCCGCGGACGGTGAAAACGTGGGCCAGATCGGGGAGCTCATCTTTTAGCCGCGCTGCCATTTCCGCAAAGTCGAAGCGTCGAAATTCGGTGCACGTGAAAATTGCCTTTGCGCCGCAATCGCCCAACATCTGGCGCACCTCAGCGTCCCTATAGATGGGTACGATTGGGTTGACGACCAAGCCTGCAAGCACCGCTGCCAAATTAATCACCGCTGCTTCGTGCCAATTGGGCAATTGGAACGCGATTACGTCGCCTGGTTCTAGACCTGCATCAACAAGGCTCGCGGCAAGAGCACGCGCCTCATCGAGCCATTCTCGCCATGTAAGAGTGCGAACGCCGTCGACAATCGCAACGAATTCAGGATCTTCGTCTGCGCGCGTTTGCGCGAGGCTGGCGATTGTTTCTTCGCGCCATTCGCTTTTTGCGTGATCAACATGATGAGCGGGCGGCGTTTCAAGCCAGCTCCACGGTGCTTTATTGCCCATTGGTGACATCCCTCCAAGCAGCGACCTAACGTCATGGTCAACGCGCTTCACCTCTCACCTGTAACAGCTTGTAGGATAGGGGCAGGTACGTCACAACTCAGCGCAAATTGGGAGAAATGGGACACCATGACAAAGGTAGAACGCATCGAATCCATCGGTAACGCAGCCGAGGCGATGATCGATTATGTCGAGAATAAACACACGCATCTGACCGACAGCGTGCTGCCAATCGCTGCCGATGCTTATTCCGATCCTGAACAATGGCAACGCGAGATTGATGTCATCTTCAAAAAGCTGCCGCTGATGCTGGCGTTTACTGCCGAATTGAAAGAGCCGGGCAGTTACAAGGCGATGGAAGCGGTGGGGATGCCCATCCTTATCACGCGCGACAAGAAGGGCGAAGTCCACGCGTTTTTGAACGTGTGCTCGCACCGCGGCGCGCCAGTCGCCGAGGATGGTCGGGGCAGCTGTTCGCGCTTTGTGTGCCCGTATCACGCATGGACCTATGGCCTTGATGGCAAGCTGCTTGCGGTGGCTGAAAAAGAGCTGTTCGGCGATGTAGACAAGAGCAAGCGAGCCTTGCGCGAACTGCCTTGTGAAGAACACGCAGGGATGATCTTTGTCTGTCTTGATCCCGATGGTTCAATCGACATCGACGAATATTTCCAAGGCGCGCTGGGCGATTATGAGGACATGGACTTTGCCAATTGGACATTCCTTGGCAGCCATGAAATCCACGGTGCCAATTGGAAGATCGCCTATGACGGCTATCTCGAAGGGTATCACTTCGCCGCGCTGCACCCCGATACGGTCCATCCGCGCACCCCGTCGAACCGGATGCATTTCGACTTCTTTGGGCCGCATATGCGGATCGGTTTCCCGCATCACGCCATCGCCGAAAACTTGAGCAAAGTGCCGCGCGAGGAATGGGGCACTCAAGAGAATAACGGTTTCGACTTCGTGCGCATCTTGTTCCCCAATGTCTCATGTTTTATCGCACCTGAGATCACGCAGATCGCTCAGCTTTTCCCTGGGCCGACGCCTGACAAAAATCGCACCGTTCTCAATTATTTGCGCCGCGAACCGTATAAGGATGACGAAGACCGCGAGACGACCGAAGGCTTCATTACCTTCTTTCGCGATGTGACTTATCAAGAAGATTATCTGATGGGCGACGCGATCCAGAAAGGGGTTGAAACCGGCGCGCATGAAGAGCTGGTGTTTGGCCGGAACGAAGTTGGCAATCAGCACTTCCATAAATGGTTGAACTGGTATCTAGCCGAGGATCCCGATGCGCCAAAGCCAGTCTCTTGAGCGGTATTACCCTCATAACCCTGCTCAAACGCCGCGACGGCATGAGCAAGGCGGACTTCATCGATTATTACGAGGCACAGCATCGCAAGATTGGCGAGCGTGTGCTTAAAGGCTATGCGACGCGCTATATCAGGCGGTTTCTGCATCCGCTTGATGGCGAAGATCAGCCCTGTGATTTCGATGTGGTGCTGGAAATCGACTTTCCCGATCAGGCGCGGATGGAAGCCTTCTTTGAAAGCGCAGGCAAGCCCGATGTAGCCGCAATGATTGCTGAGGATGAAGAAAGGCTCTTCGACCGAACGCGCATCCGCGTCTTCATGGTCGAAGAGCACTCTTCGAAAATCTAGTCACGCTCTTCGTGGATGATGCGATAGGCGCGGTAAGTGAAAAGCCATTGGCCGTCGCGTTTTTCCAGCCGGTCGTCATAGCGGCCAGTGCCGCGTACCAGTTGGCCGTTATTGTGCGGGTCTTCATACACTTCGTGAGTGTAGCCGGTCGATGTGGCTTTATCGCCATCCACTTCAATCGCGCCCGGCTCCATGAAATAGACCATCGGCTTTTGCATCTTGCTTGTGCCGTAAACTTTCATGGATTCGATCCAGTTGTTGACGATCGTCTCCTTGCCTTCGAACACACCGAGGTCAGGATATTCCGGCAACTCCCAGCGCGCATCCTGTGCCCAGATTGAGCCCCAGATTTCCGGGTCTTGGCTCATCACACCGTGAGCATGAGTGTTCATCAATTCGCGGATCGCAATCCGGTCTTCGAGAGGTCCTGTAAAAGCCATCTCTTCCCCTCCTTTTACCAGGCGTGCTTTTCGCCATTCCATTTGAAGAAATCGCCGCTGTCATCAATCGTCAGGCGGTCAGCGAGAGCCATCGTCCCGGCAACGCTTTCTTCGGTGGTGATGTCCGCATCTGGCCCGCCCATGTCGGTTTTGACCCAACCGGGGTGCAGCGTGATGACGATGATGCCGCGATCCTTCACGTCGATTGCAACCGAACGCATCATGCGGTTAAGGCCGTTTTTCATCGTGCCATAGGCATACATACCGCCATAAGGCCACGTGGATGCGGCAAGCTGGCTCGAATAGTTGATGACCTTCGTGCCTTCGTGCATCCGTGGCAGGAAGGCTTTGAACACGGCGAGCGGCCCTTTGACCATAATCGCAAAAGCTTCGTCCCAGCCATCCCAATCGATGTCGGTTTCAAGCTCGTTGTTGGTGGGGCCGGTGACCCCTGCGACGATGTAGAGATAATCGACCATCTCATCGCCCGCTGCGGATGCTGCCGAAGCGACTGATGCGGGGTCGCCAATGTCCATCGCATGAACTGTAATTGCACCTGCGCTGGAACCGGCGGCCTGTGCCAAGTCCGATGCGCTGTCAGGCGAGCGGACGAAGGCAAAAACCCTGTCGCCGCGTCCGGCATGACGTTGTGCCAGCTCCAGTCCGATTCCGCGACTTGCGCCAACAATAAATACGTTTGCCATTAAGGCTTCCTTCCCTCGATCCAGTCGTTGAGCACTTCATGGAAGAAGCGCACTTTTGTTTCTTGCGCAGACAGATAAGCATCTGAATAGCCGCGCGAATGCATTCCGGCCTGCATCCCTTCGGCAAGCTCCATATCCTGATAAACGATCTGGCCAGCCAGTTCAGGGATACCGCGCCCCTGATCAAAATCGCGATGTTCGCAATGCGTCGCTTCTTCCAAGGGCCGAATGCCAGCCATGATCGATTCCACTTCGGTCTGCCCCTCGACCGGAAATGCCATGCACCACAGGTCAAAGTAGCACTTCTCTGGGTCATCGGGGTGAGGCTCACTGCGGAAGAAGACCAGATTGTCAGGCAGGAAGCTGATCGTGACATTGGGGAACATCACCGTATGCGGACTGTCGGTGATCTCTTCTTCGTTGAGATGTTCGTAATGGAGATAGCCTTTTTCTTTCCAGAGCTTGCGCTTGGCAGCCTTGAGGTCTTTCCAGCCCTGGATCGCAAATTCTTCGTATGTTTCGTACTTGTCGGGGTCGATATCCCATTTGCGCAGTTCGCCCTCGAACATAGCGTTGCCGCCGCCTTCCGGTCTGTCCGTAAGCGAAGGGCGCATGGGTTGGACAGTACGGCCAAGGCCATTGGGCCAGATTTCAAGCCGTGCAGAATCGACATCCTGATCAATCCATGGCGGCACCTGAGGGTGGGCGGTGCGGGTGTGATAGCTTTCCGAGAAATTGTCGGTGACAAACTTCCAGTTGGCATTGAGAGCGATCCGATACCACGCAACGCGCACGGCCTTTTCCATGTCGTAGCGTTGATAGACCTCCATCATGGGATAGAGATAATCGTGCAAGCTCGGCGCGTTGTCGTCCATCGTGTACCAGACAAAACCGCCCCAGGTTTCACAACGCAGCTCTTTCAGCTTGGCCTTGCCGCAAGGATTGCCTTTCACGAAATCATCGGCGTCTTGCGCATATTCGACCACTCCGTCGAGGCCATGACGCCAGCCGTGATAAGGGCAGGTGAAAGCATCGACAGAAGAGGAATCCTGAACCAGCCGCATCCCGCGGTGTGCGCAGGAATTGTAGAAAGCTTTCACTGATCCGTCGTGCTGGCGCACGCAAATCACCGATTCTTTCATGAAATTATGGACTACGTAGTCGCCCGCTTCTTCCAATTCGGCAGTGCGGCCCGCGACGTGCCAGATCTTAGTCCAAAGGTGATCCCACTCTTTTTGCGCGAACTCTTTTGAGAAGTAGCGGTCACCGGTGATCGGATCGCCGCGCAAATTGGAGGGATCGCGCCCGTTCATTGGCGGCGGGACTGAGGCCTGCTTATTCATCGTATCGTCTCCCAAACGATTTTTGCGCATATTGCAGTGCGCCCGAGGGAACGCATACTATCACTTTGAGCAGAATTCCGGCAGCATTGTCGGTTTTCTAATCGCTATCGGCATAAATCTGTTTCACCACTTCGATCAGTTTCTGTCGGACTGCGCTGCGGCGTTCCGGATTGCCAAGGAACGGGCGGTTAATGAGCAGGCCCAGATGAAGCGCCGCTGCAAAGTCGCTTGCGAGGTGCAAGGCTTCGTGCCGCCCGTCCCATTGCGGGAAGGCGTCCTCCATCTTATCCATCCACTCTTTGTCGAAAGCTTTTGTCGCTGGCACGAGTACAGCGGCCAAGTCAGCATCGGTCCTCGCCGCCATAGCCAGTTCGAGATAGGCGGAATATTCCGGCGTCAGAACGCTCTGCCAGTGCAGGTCGGTGGCAAGCTGAATCGCTTCTTTTGGTTCTGCATCACGCAATGAGCCGAGATACTCGCTCAAAAAAAACTCAAGTCGCCGATGCTGTACGAAGTCAATTAGCGCAGCGACCAGCTCGGAACGATTGGCGAAGTGGTGGTGCATCGCGCCGCGCGAGATATTCGCTCTTCGCACGACCTCGCTGGTGGTGAGCCCAGCATAACCGCGCTCAACCAGGCAATCGATCCCGGCTTGTAAAATGCTCTCACGCGTCATCGCAGCTTTGCGCTGCTGCCAACGCGGCTCACTATCTGCACGGGACTCAGTCGCGGCGAAAGATTTTAATTGTGTCACATTCACGCCTTTAACCTGCATCGGGTCCGGGCGCAAAAGCAGCCTAGTCAAAAGCTCAGTTTCCCTTTCACACGACATAAGTGCACAAAACCGACAGCCCCGTCGGTTTTTGCGGCGGGTAGCCATAAAATGCGCCAAAAATGGCGCGCGGCTTCTTTCAAGAGGCCGGATATATGGGAGGGAGAGAATTAATGGGTATTACGGTCAAGCTTTTGGCGGGCATTTCACTGGCTGCGTTCGGCGCAGCCCAAGTCGCTGCCCAAGACAATGATGCGGTGCAATCAGGCGATACGGGCGGTGTGAACGAGATCCTCGTAACCGCACAAAAAGAGGCACAGAACATTCAGGATGTGCCGATTTCAATCACTGCGCTTGCCGGTGAAACGCTTGAAGATGCGCAAGTAAACAACGTCCTCGATCTTTCCAACACATTGCCAAATGTGCAGATCAACTCTTTCTCCAACTCGCCCGACTCCGCGGTTTTCACAATCCGGGGTATCGGGGTCAACGATGCAGATCCTTATGTCGGCACCACTGTATCGGTTGTCGTGGATGGGGTCGTGGTCGGTGTGAACACCGCCGCTTTGCTTTCACTATTTGATATCGAGCGCGTAGAGGTTTTGCGCGGGCCTCAAGGGACGCTCTTTGGTGCAAATACGACAGGCGGTGTCGTCAATGTTGTGACGAAACAGCCAACCGGTATTCTGGGCGGCGAGGCGCAGCTTGTTTATGGCAATTACGGTCAGATCGAAGCCAACGCCTCGTTAAACTTCCCACTCGGTGAAGAGTTCGCCGGCAAAATCAGCGTGCTTCACAATTCGCATAATGGCTATTTTCGAAACTATCTCGATGGCGAACGTTTAGGGGCGCAAAACGTCACCTCAGTGCGCGGCTATCTGCAATATGACAACGGCATTTACGATGCGACGGTCATTGGAGAATACACCGCAAGCCGAAACGATTCACAAACGGGCATCTTGATTGCAGGGCCAGGCGAGCTGTTCTTTACGCCCGGTCAGACGGAAGATCCCTTCGATTATATGCGTGGTCAATCGAACGATCAGCCAAATGCCAATGATCGCGACACCTTTTCAGCGACTTTGACGCAGAATCTGGAAACGTCTTTCGGCACGCTGACTTCGATCACGAACTATCGCGAATATGACAATCTGCTGTTTTCCGATGATGATGCCGTCACCCCTGTACTGCTTCAGACACGGCGTGACATCAGTCACCATCAATTCAGTCAGGAATTGCGCAATCTCGTCGACTTGAGCGACACGACACGCCTCATCGCAGGGGTGTTTTACTTCCAGCAGGAATATTTCCTTGATCAGTCGACCAAGCTTGACGGGTTCTTGCCGGGGCTTGGTCAGCCGCAGACGCAGGATCAGGAAAACAAGTCGATCTCGCTCTTCGCACAGCTTTATCAGGAGCTAACTCCTGATCTGACTTTGCAGGCGGGGCTTCGCTATGCTTATGAAAAAACAGAGGCGATTTCGACCAATGCCAATTCGATCAATGCCTCTGGCGGTCCTGCGCAATTTGACGATCCGCTCATCCCCGGCTCAGAGGTTATCGCGACCGGCGAAGAAAGCTGGAACAATGTCGGTTGGAAGTTCGGCATGGACTATCAGGCAAGCGATGATGTGCTCCTTTACGGATATTACGCGCGCGGGTTTAAATCGGGCGGGTTTACCGGACGTATTGTCATCGCCGAGGACATCGGGCCATTTGACCCGGAGGAAGTCGATACGTTTGAAGTCGGCCTGAAGTCGGATTTCGCCGATGGCCGTGTGCGCCTCAATCTCGCCGCGTTCCTCAACAAATATAACGATCAACAGGTGGTGCAAAACCTGACATTCCCATCGGGCGCAAACTCCGCGACGATCACCAATGCGGGTAAATCGGAAAGCAAGGGTTTTGAAATTGAGGCGACCGCGGTTCCGGTTGATGGCCTGACGCTGACCGGATCGCTTGCCTATCTTGATGCCGAATATCTGGAATATGATACGCAGGTGCTTGACGCGACCGGAGCCTTGGTGCCGGTCTCATTTGCGGGCAATCGTTTGCTCAACTCACCTGAATGGAGCGCTGCAGCAGGGTTCAATTGGGAAGGCGAAGTTGGTCCGGGCATTTTGGATCTGGGCGCACAATACAGTTACACCAGTTCAAAATTCACAGGCTTCACCAATCTGCCAGTCGAGTTGGTGCCGTCGATCAATTTGGTCAATGCCTTCGCCAGCTATTCGCCCGACAATTCCGGCATCACCATCGGCGTATGGGCGCGCAATTTGTTTGATGAGGAATACTTCAACCAACGCCTGAATCTTACCGGCATCGGTACGCTCGCCTCGATTGGCGCGCCGCGTACCTATGGCGTCGACGTAAGGGTTGAATTCTGATCGGGTCGGGCAGGTGGGCTTAAAGCGCCCGCCTGCCCAACTATTTCTTGGGGGAGTTTCATGGGAAAGATGGACGGCCGGGTTGCCTTGATTACAGGCGGTGCTTCGGGGCTTGGTGAAGAAGATGCGCGCACGCTCGCACGCGAGGGTGCAAAGGTGGTTATCACCGATGTTCAGGACGAATTGGGCGAGAAGGTTGCTGCCAGCATTGATGGGTGCATCTATCTCAACCACGATGTGCGGGACGAAGCGCGCTGGGGCGAAGTGGTCGCTGAAACCATCAAGCAGTTTGGTCGTCTCGATACGCTGGTCAACAATGCAGGGCTCGTGCGTTTCGCGACGGTTGAAGATTTGAGTTACGACGATTTCCGGCTCCAGACGGAAGTGATGATCAACGGCCCATTCCTCGGTTGTAAGGCGGCAATTCCGCATATGTCGAAAGATGGTTCGGGCTCAATCATCAACATGGCATCCATCGCAGGGCTTAAAGGGATCAGCGCAATCCCAGCTTACACCGCTGCGAAGGCGGGTGTGATCGGCATGACCCGTTCAATTGCCGTGCATTGCCGCGAGCAAGGTTATCGTATTCGTTGCAACGCGATTGCTCCTGGCGGAATTGCGACGCCAATGACGGCTCAGGCGATGGCCGAACTTCCGGAAGGCAACGCCGGGCGCGATCAGGCCGAAACGCACGGCATGGGCCAGCCAAGCGATGTTGCCAACATGGTGCTTTATCTCGCCAGTGATGACGGACGCCACATCACAGGGACTACTATCACAATCGACAATGGCGAAACGATGGAATGAGCGGCAGATTGGCCTTGGGAGAGGACTTAAAATATGGCCAGCACTGCATTTTCTGACACGCCTGAGCACGTGCCGTCTGATCGGCTGGTGGATGTGGATATTTACGCACCGCCCGGCTTTGAAAAGGACTACCATGAAGCGTGGGCGGCCCTTCAAGCGGACAATCCCCCGCTTGTCTGGACGCCGCGCAATGAAGGGCACTGGGTGGCGCTGGGCGGTGAAGTGATGGCTGAAGTGCAGTCCGATTGGGAGCGCTTTTCAAACCGCGTTATCGTTCTACCGAAATCAATCGGTGAATTGCACGGCTTGATTCCGACGACAATAGATCCGCCAGAACATCGCCCGTTCCGCAAGCTCCTCAACGCAAATCTACAACCCGCCGCGATACGGGGGCTGCAGGATGAGATCAGGGCCACCGCTATCGATTTGATAGAGAGCTTCCGCGCCGATGGGCAATGCAACTTCACGCAAAGCTATGCGAGCGTTTTCCCGATCCGCATCTTCTTGGCGCTGGTGGGTCTTCCTGAAAGCGATGCGGCGAAGATCCGTTTGTGGGCAGAATGCATGACGCGGCCTGATGCGGTGATGTCATTTGCGGACGCGCGTCAGGCGTTTTTCGATTACCTTGACCCGATCATAACCGAGCGGCGCGCGAGGCCGGGTGAGGATATGCTTTCTCTCATGCTCGCAGCCGATGTGGACGGGCGCAAGCTTACTCAAGAGGAGGCGTTAGCGCTTTCAACGCAGGTGCTTATTGCCGGCGTTGATACAGTCGTGAATTTCCTCAGCTTCGTGATGCTCGAACTGGCTCGCAAACCTGATGTGCGAGCGGCCCTTCGCGATAATCCCGCTGGCATTCCTGGGGCCACAAATGAGTTATTCCGCCGTTTTGGTTTGGTCACTATCGCTCGCGAGGTCAGAAACGACATTGAGTTTCACGGTGTCCAATTGAAAGCGGGCGACATGGTGGCCATACCGACCGCCGTTCATGGGATTGATCCAGAGGTCAATGCCTGCCCGATGGACCTCGACTTTACTCGCAAACGCCCACGCCATTCTGCATTCGGCAGCGGGCCGCATATGTGTCCGGGTCAGGAACTCGCGCGAAGCGAAGTCGCCATCACCCTTCAGGAATGGTTGGCGCGCATCCCCGATTTCGAGGTCGCGCCCGATAGCGATCTGTCAACACGCCCCGGTATCGTCGGCTGTATCGAACGGCTCTGTCTGGAATGGAGCGCGCAATGACCGATGAAAAGCGCGAAGGCGGCTGTTTGTGCGGAGCGGTGCGGTATAGCGTCCCTTGGCCGCCACTCATGTTGCTGACCTGTGCGTGTCGCAATTGCCAAAAGCAGTCTGGTGCAGCTGTCTCAGTCGTTGGTGCCGCGCCGCGCGATGGGCTGACGATAACGGGCACGCTTAAGACCTATGACGATGAAGGTGCGAGCGGCAGGGCGGTCTATCGCCAGTTTTGTCCCGAATGTGGTTCACCTGTGCTCACCGACACACCCGGTGCATTGGAGCAGGGGATCATATTCTACAAAGCGGGCACGCTCGACGACACGACCGATTTGGCGCCCACCATCCATTGCTGGACCGGGAGCGGTCAGAAATGGCTTCAATACTCCGAAAATGACACGGTAATGATAGAACAAGAGGGACTTAGCTGATGGCAGCATTCGACTTGGAAGCCGAAGTGCGTGATCTTGCGGCACGGCGCGACATCAATGCGGCTGTACAGCGCTATATGCGCGGGCTCGACCGGCTCGATCCTGAGCTACAGCGCAGTGCCTTTCACGACGATGCATTTGTCGATGCCGGACTGTCGGCGGGTGGACCCTACGAATTTGTTCCGTTCTGTCAGCAACTTCTCGGCGATATGGGCGCATCGCACCATATGCTTGGTCAAGTCTCGATAGAGTTCACCGGTACGGATACTGCAAACGGTGAATGTTACTTCCAAGCCTGGCATCACACCACAGGCGAGGATGGTGAGCCGCGCGACCTCTTTATTTCCGGACGCTATATCGATGAATACGCCTGTAAGAATGGCGAGTGGCGGATCGCCAAGCGGCGGCTTATCACCGATTGGGTAACCGACCACCCTGCCGACCATTCCTTCTTCGCACAGCCCGGCATTCACCGCGGCTCGCGGCGCGGAGAAGATTTCAGCGACCAGCGCGATTGGCCCGTCGGACAATAAACAAGATTCAGGAGAAACACGATGAATGTGCAAACCGGCGCAGCGCGCTATGCCCAAGGGCAAGACCAAGAAGTTCGCGGCGATCAGATCACCGCCGAACGCTATACTTCGCGCGAATGGATGGAGAAGGAATTTCAAAACCTTTGGCCAAAGGTTTGGCACTTGGGCGCAGTGCTCGCCGAGTTTGAAGAAGAGGGCGACATTGTTCGCCACAACTTCGCCAATGAATCGGTCATCATGGTGCGTCAGGCGGATGGTTCAATCCGCGCATTCTTCAATGTGTGTCCGCACCGCGGCAACCGCCTTGTCCTTGGCGATCAGGGCATGGGGGAGCGGATCACTTGCGCGTATCACGGATGGCAATTCGATTCCTCTGGCACTCTCGTCAATGTGCAAGATCCGGACGACTTTCCCGGTGGCAATCCATGCGGCAAGGTCCACCTGACAGAGCTGCGGTGCGAAACATGGGGGCCGTTCGTCTTCTGGTGCATGGACGATGACGTTCCGCCGCTTCTCGAATGGCTTTCACCATACCCAGAAAAACTCGCTGGTTACGGGCTGGAGAACTGGGTCCGGGTGATGAACCTGTCGTGCGATGCAGACTTCAACTGGAAGATCGTGCGCGACAATTTCAACGAAAGTTATCACCTGCCAACGATCCACCCGGAATTGGCAACTTTCATCAATGACGGGCTGCCTGACACCGAGTTCGCGATGTACGACAGCGGACACAACTCGATGTGGATGAAGGGGCATCAGGCAACCACACGTCAGCATTTCGAAGCAGTGCCAACCCCGCTTGATGACATTGCGCGGGCTTGGGATGTTGATCCTGACGATTACAATGGCAGGCCTGAAGATATTCGCGAAGCGATCATTGAGGCCAAACGTCGCCTTGGACCGGAGCGTGGTTACACCAACTACAATGACATGACCGATCAACAGTTGGTTGACTATTTCCACTGCACCATGTTCCCCAATCTGACGCTGACGATGTCGCCTGAGCAGTGCCAGATTTTGCGCACTGAGCCACACCCAACTGACCCCGCAAAATGCGTGTTCCAGCACTGGTGCCTGTATCCGCCGGTTGAGGGGATGGAGACGGTGGTAACCCCCATTGGCGACCTGCCTTTGGAACACGATGCCGAAGTGCGGCACTCGGTTTATGGTGATGGGGTCAGCCTTGGCTTTGTCGCTGATCAGGATTTGTCCATCGGAACCAGCCAGCAGCAGGGCCTCAATTCGCGTGGCTTCAAGGGTTGCATCCTGACTTATCAGGAAAAGCGCATTCAGCGTTTCCACGAACTGCTCAACGATATGGTGCTGGGCCATCCGACCGACCCGCAGCCGCCTATCGGTGGCGAAAGCTAGGGATGGTTACGATGGCACAGATGCCAGAAAGCGTTCGCCGCGCGATCAAGGATTTGATGGCCGATTATTCGCACAGCCTTGATGCGATGGAGGATCCGGAAAAAGTCGTATCGATCTTTACGCCCGATGCGGTGATCGATTTTTCGGCCGTGAATTTCCCGGCAATGAATGGCGAAGAAGAAATTCGCGGGTTCTTTTCCGGCCTATTCCCGGCGATGGCAGGCCAGTTCCACGACATGGCGAATTTCCGCCCCGTCTCATGGGATGGGGAGGTCGCTGTCGTCGACACTTACGTGATCGGCATGGGGCAACCCAAAGAGGGTGAACTGATCCATGTGCAGGTCAAATACACTTGGGAATGTGTCGAAACGCCCCAAGGATGGAAATGCCGCAAATTTTCACTCGTCCCGCTCATGCCGGCCTGATCGCAGATGCAAGACTGACAAGGCCAAGAATAACAAGGAACGCCAAATGACTCAGATGCCCGAAAACGTCCGCACCGCATTGGAGCGGTTGATGATCGATTATTGCTATGCAGTCGATGGCCTTGAGGATGTGCAACCGCTGCTCGACATATTCACTGACGATGCGAAGGCGGATCTTACCGCTATCGGCCTGCCGATGATGAACGACAAGGGTGATATCAAAGCGTTCTTCGATGGCGTCTTCGAAGGGATGACACACCACTTTCACTTCATCTCCAATTTCCGGCCTGAAAGCTGGGATGGTCAAGTGGGAACCATGACGGCCTATGTGATCGGCATGGGCCGCGCGAAGGATGGCAACACGGTCGAGGTTCAGGTGAAATACCGGATGGAATGCGTGGAGACACAGGCGGGTTGGAAATGCCGCCATTACACCATTACCCCCATGATGCCGCTGCCCGGTTCGCTCGACGAAATTCACGGCGATCATTGAAACTCAACACGGAAGACTGACCATGGCAACGCAGCTTAAGCCCCAAGGTGAGCGCCCGCTCTATCCAACCCATCCCGATGCGCAGGAACCCAAAGCGCGCGGGGACAAGATCACGGGCGAGCGATACTATTCCAAAGAATTCGCCGACCGCGAATGGGAGCATATGTGGAAGAAGGTCTGGCACGTTGGCGGACGGGTCAGCCAGCTTGAGGAACCGGGCGATTTCATCACGCATGAATTCATGCATGAATCGATCATGATGGTGAAGCAGCAGGACGGTTCGATCAAAGCCTTCTTCAACGTCTGTATGCACCGTGGCAATCGCTTGGTGAACGTTGAAGAAGGCGGGGTTATGGACGCCTTCACCTGCCCTTACCACGGTTGGAAATGGGGCCTTGATGGTGAGTTGAACTGGGTTCAGGACGAAGAGGATTTCCCGCAAGGCAGCCCGTGTGGAAAGCTGCGCCTGAAAGAGCTGAAGTGCGAAACCTGGGGCGGGTTTATCTTCTGGAGCTTCAATCCAGATGCCGTCCCGCTTCTCGAATATCTGCACCCAATTCCCGACCTTTTGGCCAATCGTGATTTGGAAAATCACAAGCGGGTTGTGTGGATGACCTTGCGGGTCAACACCAATTGGAAATTCGCCTCGGACAATTTCAATGAGGCCTATCATATTCCGGCGGTCCATCCGCAGTTCATGCCGATGATCGACGACCATTATTCGACCACCATCTTCGAAATGTACCCAACCGGGCACAACCGCATGATCGAAAAGCTACAACCTTCTTCACGCGAAGGCGGCGGGCACTCGGTTGAGCCTTTGTGGGCAGACGTTCTAAGCGCGTGGGATATTAATCCAGAAGACTATCAAGGGCGCGCGCAAGAAGGGCGCGACGCGCTGCAAAAGGCGCGGCGTGAAAAGGGGCCGGAGCGTGGTTACAAATATGCGGACAAATTGACTGATCACGAACTGACCGATCAATTCCACCATACGCTGTTCCCAAACCTCACGTTGACCGGCACGTTTGAGGGGCTTCACGTTTTCCGCACGGAGCCCGATCCCGAAGACCCCAATTGGTCGACGTTCGACTATTGGTATCTCGCGCCGGAAGTTGAGGGCGAAAGCGAGGTTGCAACACTATCGGGTATGCGTCCGTTCGAAGAGGCTGAGCACGAAACAGGTAGCTATAAGGATTACCATGCCGAGATTGCGCAGGGTGATTTCCTCACGCAGGATCTCTCTCTCGCTGAAACACAGCAAAAGGGCCTTCGTTCAATGGCGTTCACCGACGCTTATCTCGCAGGCCAAGAAACCCGCGTTCGGCGCTTCCACGAAGTGTTGAATGACTACCTTGAAGGACGACGTTAGGCTGTATGGGCGATAAGGAAACTTCGCTTAGCAGGCGCGGTCTGCTTGCCGGGGCTGGCGCGGTCGCTGCCGGCAGCGTTGTTGCCTCCTGTTCGCAATCATCCGAAAGTGATGATGAACATTGGGACGAGACTTGCGACGTTTTATGCGTCGGCAGCGGCGCTGCTGGCGCTACCGCTGCGATCACAGCGACCGCGCAAGGCGCAGAGGTGCTAATCCTTGAAAAGATGCCTTATCCCGGTGGAACAACTGCGAAATCGGGCGGAGTTGCGTGGATATTCAATAACTTTCTCTTGAAAGAGAAAGGGATTGATGACCGGAAGGAGGACGCCCTCAAATATGCCGTGCGATATGGTTATTCGCGCGAATACGATCCTGATAGCCCCACGCTTGGCCTTGATGAAACGCGCTTTGGCGTGATTGAAAGTTTCTATGATCATGGCAGCGAGGCGGTGGATTTTCTGCGCGAAACAGGCGCGGTCCAGTTCAAAGAGTTTCGTCTTTATCAACTCGATAAGCCCGCACCTGATTACGCCGATCACCTGCCGGAAAACAAAGTGCCGAGTGGACGCTGTTTGGAGCCGGCGGAAGGTTCAGGCGCGACCGGAGGTGGGGGTAGCCTGTTCGGGCAACTGTCCGACTATCTCGAAGCGCAAGGCGTTCCGGTGATGCTTGACACGCAAGTTACACGGATTGTGAAAGATACAGATGGGCGGGTCACAGGTGTCGAGGCGCTGCGCGACGGCGAGCCTTTGCGCATACGCGCCAAGCGCGGCGTTGTGTTCGCAACAGGCGGATATTCGCACAATGTTGAGCTGTGTAATCTGCATCAACCCTCGGTTTATGGCAGTTGCGCAATGCCGGGCTCGACCGGTGACTTCATCCCGCTTGCTCAGGAAGCAGGAGCGAAGATGGGCAATCTTGGGTACGCATGGCGCAGTCAGGTTGTGATGGATGAGGCAGTTAATAGTCGCGCAGTTGGCCTTGGCGCATTTGTCTTACCCGGGGATTCGATGATCCTGGTCAACAAGTATGGCAAGCGCGTGGTCAATGAAAAACGCGATTACAACGACCGCACGCAGGCCCATTTCCCGTATGACCCTGCACATGAGGAATATCCAAACCACCTGCTTTTCATGGTTTTTGATGCGCGGTCGCTAGACGCGTTTGGCGGCGCTTTCCCTCTGCCAACGCCCTACATCGGACAATCGCACGTCCTCAAAGGCGCAAATGTTGATGAGCTAGCGCGCAAGATTGATGCGCAGCTTGCCCAATGGTCAGGGAAAACCGGCGGTGTGAAGTTGGCTGAGGATTTTACGGCCAATTTGGGTGATACGATTTCGCGCTACAATGCTTTTGCCGAAGCCGGAGTGGACGCGGATTTCGGGCGCGGCAAATATCGCTATGACCGTGAATGGCATAAGCTTTTCTCAGCCCGCCGCGAGGGCACTGAGCAGCCTGAGAACCCTTATCCGAACATCACGATGCACCCGTTTGCGAGCGAAGGTCCCTATTTCGCGATTGTTCTGGCGCCGGGCACTTTGGACACCGCGGGTGGGCCGCAAATCAATGCTGATGCGCAAATTCTTGGTCCCGATAACGAGCCGATTCCCGGTTTATATGGTGCTGGCAATTGCATCGCTTCGCCAACTGGCCAAGCATATTTGGGGGCAGGGGGCACCATCGGGCCAGCGCTCGCTTTTGGCTATGTTGCCGGGAAACACGCTGCGGAAAGCTGATGCGCTAGGATTCGAAGCGCTTTGCGTTAGAGGCTATTCGCCTGACCGGCAGGAGATGATGGTGTGCCACTGATCGTAGACAAGGCTGAACGCCGCGCCATGGTTGCGCGGGTTGCTTTCGATCTTGTGGCTGATACGGGGCTCGGCTCTCTGACCTTCCGGCAGGTCGCCGACGCAACTGGCTATTCAACAGCGATCGTCACCAATTACTTTGCGGACAAGAACGATCTGCTCTTCGAGGTTTATCGCATCGCAAATCATCGAGCGATGGACCTGTTAGAAACAGCCTTCGACTCAGGTGAAGAGTTGATTGACGTGGTCACGCGCGTTTTGCCGATCACCGAAGAGATGCAGCGAAATTGGCGCGTGTGGATGGCTTTCTGGGCATTATCCCACAGCGATCCGACTTTTCGTGAAGAGACGGCGGAGAATGCGCGAGCTAGCGTGGGGCTCTATGCTCGTATGTTGCGCAATCATTTTCGAGCGCTACCTCAACTCGACGAGACATCTGTTGATGATCTGGCGCGCCGACTTATCGCGACAGTGGGCGGCGCGGGGATGCAAGCGTGTCTCGCTCCCGACGACTGGCCTCTGGAACGGCTCCGCGCGATTATCGCGGCAGAAATTGCAGTGCTCGATAGCGAGGCTGGATTGGCCTGAGCTTTTCGACCTGTTTAATATGACAGTCGTCATTTTTCCCAAACGTGCGCAAACTGCCGCAAAATTGGGAGAGATGAAGTGAGCTTTGAAGCGGTAAGCCTGGAAGGGCGCGTCGCAATCGTGACGGGTGCTGGCGTCGGTATGGGAGCGGCGACCGCGCGCCTGCTCGCGGCGCGCGGGGCCAAGGTTGTTGTATCAGATATTAATCCCGAAACCGGCGAAGCGACGACCGAGCAGATCCTCTCTGACGGAGGCGAGGCCTGCTTTATCAAATGCGATGTTGCCGACGAAGGCCAAGTCGAGGCGCTTGTCGCGCGCACGGTTGAAACGTTTGGAAAGCTCGATTGCGCGGTCAACAATGCGGCCATTACTCCCGATACATTGCCGATTGCTGAGGCAGATATGGAGGTTTGGGATAGGGTCATTGCGGTCGATCTACGCGGCGTAATGCTCTGTATGAAATATGAAATTCGCCAAATGCTTGCCCAAGGGAACGGCGGATCGGTCGTCAATATCAGCTCTGTCAGCGGTGTTCGCCCACAACCCAATAATTCCGCCTATGTTGCTGCCAAGCATGGCGTGATCGGGCTCACCAAAGCAGGTAGTCTTGAAAATGCGCCGCATAATATCCGGGTCAATGCAGTTCTTCCCGGCGCGATTGATACGCCGATGCTTCGCGCAGCGCTGGAGGCGAATAACTTTACCGAGGCCGAATTTGCCCCGCAACTCAGCCTGTTTAGTCGTTTCGGCAAACCAGAAGAGGTCGCCGAGGCAAGCGCATGGCTGTGTTCTGATGCCTCCAGCTACGTGACGGGCCACTCAATGGCGCTCGAAGCTGGTTATCTCACGCGCTAGAAGGGGTACAGAAAGTGACACAAACGCACCAATGGGACGCTGAAGCGGACGTAGTGGTCCTTGGTTCAGGCGGAGCGGCACTGACCGCAGCTATCTCAGCCAAAGCGCATGGCGCAGACGAAGTTATCATCCTCGAAAAGACAGGTATGGTCGGTGGCACCACCGCAATGTCTGGCGGGATGCTTTGGATACCCGGCAATCACCATCAGCTCGCTGAAGGCATTGAGGAGGACGATGAGGACATCGTCGCTTATCTGGATGCGGCTGCCCCTGGACAGCTTGACCCTGATACGTTGATGGCTTTCATGGAAGGCGGTCCCGAAATGGTCCGCTGGTTGGAAGACAATACGCCGGTGCGTTTCGTGTCGTTCTCTGACTTCCCAGACTACCAGCCCTATCTGCCCGGCGCGAAACCTGATGGCGGGCGCTCGCTTGATAATTGTGCGTTTTCTTTTGACGAGTTGGGCAAATGGAAGAGCCGCGTCAATCCGAGCAAAATGGCCTATCCCATTCGCGGCAGTCTAGTGGAGGCAACGCGCGGGCTGTTGGATGAAGAAACGCTTGCCGAACGTGAGGCAAAGGATTTTCGCGGGCTTGGTCAAGCCTTGGTTGGGGCGCTTTATAAGGGCGTTATCGACCGCGATATTCCCGTCGAATTTGAAAAGCGCGCGCGTCAGCTGGTAAAGGATGGCGACCGGATTGTAGGCGTAATTGCCGAAGATGCAGACGGCAAAGATTTCCATGTGCGCGCTCGGCGCGGTGTGGTGATTGCTACCGGCGGATTTGAGTGGAATGAGAAGCTCGTGAAGACCTTCCTGCGAGGACCACTCACGGGGCCGGTAAGCGTGCCCGAAAACGAAGGCGATGGCTTGATGATGGCGATCGATGCCGGGGCACAGCTGGGCAATATGCAAAATGCGTTTTGGATGCAGAGCGTATTGGAGTTTGAACCGCAACACCGCGACGCCAAACCCAACTATATGCTTGGCTCGGATGAGCGCGCACGGCCCGGCGCGATCCTCGTCAACCGCAAAGGCAAACGCTTCGTCAACGAGGCCGCAAACTACAATGCTCTTGGCAAAGCGCTCCATGCGTTTGAGGCAGGGACACACAGCTATGCCAATTTGCCTTACTGGTTGATCATCGATCAGCGGTACAAGGACAAATATCCCGCATTTACCTCCATGCCTGGTTCGACCGATGTGCCGTCCTATATGATGAAGGCCGACACCCTTGAAGAGCTGGCCGAGCAGGCCGGGATTGATCCGGAAGGTCTGGCGAGCACAGTTGAGCGTTTCAACGCCATGGTAGCAAAAGGCCATGATGATGATTTCCAGCGCGGCAATACCACTTACGATAATTTCTATATGTGGGGCGATCCCGATTTCGAAGCGCCGTACCGCACGCTTGGTCCGGTTGATCAGGGGCCGTACTACGCAGTCAAAATGGAAGCAGGTGCACTTGGCACAGCAGGCGGGCCGCGCATCAATGAAAACGGGCAGGTTCTCGATTGGAACGATGAGCCGATTTCAGGGCTCTACGCGGCCGGCAATGCATCAGCAGCAGTGCTGGGCGAGGCCTATGGCGGTGCAGGCGGGACGCTCGGCCCCGCGCTGACGTTTGGATATCTTGCAGGCAGGCATTTGGGGAGCCTGCCGAACCGCTGATATTCGGGGCGGGGGCAGGTCAGACCTGGCTGAAGCCCCCGTCGATCACCAACTCGTCACAAGTCATAAAGCTTGCGGCTTGTGAGCATAGGAACACCGCTCCGCCAGCAATTTCTTCGGGCTTGCCCATGCGGCCGATAGGGTGATTGGCTTTGGTTCCTTCAATCGCTGTTTCGACATTGGGAACAGCGCCAAGTTCGACATAGCGTTGGAAAATGGAATCGAGCATCCCTGTGTCGACACCGCCTGGATGCAGGGAGTTGACGCGGATGTTGTAGCCAAGAGCTGCAAATTCGGCGCCCATGCATTTGCTCAACATTTTGATCGCTGCTTTGCTGGTGCAATAGGCCGCATTGAAAGGCGCACCGCGAAGGCCGCCGACGCTCGATACGTTGACGATAGAAGCACCGCCAGAGCGCGCTTTGCCACCCTGCTGAAGCAAGGGCAGCAAAATTTGCGTACCAATAATCGCGCTGTCGACATTGACTGCATTGACGCGGTGAAAGTCAGAGAGCGGCGTGTCTTCGAATTTGGTCACGATGGAAATACCGGCGTTGTTCACCAGTGCGTCCAGCCGGCCATATTTTTCATCAATGAATGCACCGATTTCGTCCCAGTCGTCGGAGCTGGTCACATCATGGCGGAAATAGTGATCCGCCCCGCTTTCATCGCTGTCTGCAAGGTCGGTTGCGATCACGGTCGCGCCTGCGGCCTTCATCGCTTTGACCGTCTCGCGGCCAATTCCACCATTCGCGCCTGTTACAAGGGCGATCACATTTTCAAGAGCAATGGTCATACTGCCGTGTACCCCCCGTCAACAACGATTTCTGTGCCCGTGACATAGCTGGCGTCCTGCGAAGCAAGGAAGAAGATCGCGCTTGCGATTTCCTCTGGTTGGGCGAGGCGGCCAACAGGTGTGTTGCCCGAAACCATTGCGACCAGATCTTCTGCTTTCTCAGCCACGCCGCTATCGACCCAGCGTTGGAAGCCCGCATTCAAAAGCGGGGTGTGCACGAAGCCGGGGTGGAGTGAATTCGCGCGGATCGGCATTTGCTTGGTCGCAAATTCTGCGGCGATACCCTTGGTGAAAAGGCGCACCGCACCTTTGCTGGCGTTGTAGGCTGAAACTTCGCTCATCCCGACAAGGCCCATGATTGAGCTGACATTGATGATCGAGGAGCCGCCTTTCACATCCTTACCGCTTTGGGCCATCAGCGGGACAAGGTACTTGGTGCCAAGGAACACGCCATCAACATTGATAGCCATGATCCGGCGCCAGCCTTCCATGGTAATATCTTCAACCGCGCCGGTCAGATCGGTTCCGGCGTTGTTGACAAGGATATGCAGCTTTCCATGCGTTTCTTCGATATGTTTCAAAACACGCTGCCAATCGTCCTCGCTCGTAACGTTGGCTTTTAGGTAGCTTGCGCTGTTGCCAAGCCGCTCAAGGACGGCCTTCGCTTCGGCACTGTCCTCTGCATCAAGGTCGGTTAGAATAACCTGCGCCCCTTCGGCGACGAAGCGTTCAACTGTTGCAAGTCCTATACCACGAAGGCCGCCGGACACCATAGCAACCCGGCCTTCGAGCCTGCGTGCTCCCAAATCAGTCCCTTGCTCGCTCATAGTCCCATCATCCCTGCTGTGGTTGCGCCGTCGATCACGAGGTCCGCTCCTGAGATAAAGGAGGCTTCGTCAGAGCCGAGATAGGCGACGAATGCGGCCACTTCCTCGACATTGGCCATGCGTTTAAGGGGCGACATACCTTCATATCCGGCGCGCATAGCAGCGGGGTCTTCGCTTCCCTCAATCAGGTTTGAGATCATGGCCGTTTCGACCACGCCGGGAAGGATCGCATTGACGCGGATTTTGTATCCCTGATTACCACAGTGGATGGCCGCCGATTTTGCCAGCGCGACGACGGCTGCCTTGGAAACGGAATAGGCAAGGAAATTGCCCATGGCGCGGTGAGCGTTCATGGACGAATTGATGATGATCGAGCCCGTGGGGCCATCGGGATTATCTCTCATCGCCCGGATCGCGTTCTGAACGGTCAGCATGACGCCGGTTTGGTTGACGCCGATGACGCCGTTCCAGCCTTCAATGCTGATGTCTTCGACATTCGAATCGCCTTTTTCGCTGCCCGCATTGGCAAAAGCGATGTCGAGCCGTCCGTGATCCTTCGCAATGCGAGCCATCAGTTCGGGCCAATCGGACGGGTCATCGACCGTGTGCTGTACGAATGTCGCGCCGCAGCGATCGGCTACTTCCTTACCGGCATCCGCATTGCGTCCGGTAAAGACAACTTTTGCACCTTCGCGCGCCAGCCGTTCCACCGTTCCAGCACCAATTCCGCTTGTTCCGCCGGTTACCAGCGCAACTTTTCCTTGCAAACGATCGCTCAAAATCGCTCTCCCACTCTTGTTTTGCCGTGTTCTGCACTGGCGGGCGAGGCTTGTAACCTATGATTTGCGCAAGGTGACGTGAGGGCGCAGATTTCGCAGATTGCATAGTATGGATTGAGATGCGCATTTACCAATGCACGTGACAGGAGAGGAATTGGACAATGGCCGACCGGGATCCGGAGATCAAATTCGGTGAAGACCGCAGCGAAGGGATCAGCTGGAATGAATTGATGGACAGGGATTCCAAACCTGCGCCTGATTTTCTGAAAGAAGAAGCTTACGAATATCGCGGCTCTGACCCGATCCCGGCTGAGCGTTACACCAGCGAAGAATTCGCCAAGGCCGAGCGCGAGAAGATGTGGCCCTTTGTCTGGCAGTTTGCTGCGCGCGAAGAAGACCTGCCCGATCCCGGCGATTTCGTAGTCTATGAAATGGCCGGACGCTCGTATCTTATCGTGCGTCAGGATGATGGCTCTGTGCGGGCTATGCACAATGTCTGTCTCCACCGTGGACGCAAGCTGCGGCTTGAGGATGGATGTGCTGACAAATTCGTCTGCCCGTTCCACGCATTCACCTGGAACAAGGATGGCAGCTTTGACCATGCTCCGTGTGAGTGGGATTTTCCGCATCTGAAAGACAAAAACATGGACTTGCCTGACCTCGAGGTTGGGCATTGGCAGGGATATATCTTCATTCGTGAAGAACGCGGCGGGCCGACCCTTGAGGAATATCTCGCGCCGCTTCCCGAACACTTCAAGGGTTGGAACCATGACGAATGTGTCACCGTGATGCGCGTCGCCAAGGAAGTGCCCGCCAATTGGAAGGTGACCATGGAAGCCTTCATGGAAGCCTGGCACACCATCGTCACTCACCCTCAGCTTTTGCCGTTCACCGGCGATTGCAATTCCGCCTACCGCATCTGGGGCGATCATGTGAACGTCAACCTTGTGCCGTTTGGGGTGATGAGCCCGCACGTGCAGGAAGGGCAGGGCGAGCAATGGATCGTTGATGAATTCATCAAGTACAACGGGCGTTCGTCCGACAATTACGACCCTGACGGCGATCCGATGGCGATTCAGGTCCCCGAAGGCAAAACCGCACGCGAAGCCTTGGGCGACAAGATGCGCGAAGTTTATTCCGAGCAGGCCGGCTACAGCCTCATGCACGCAAGCGATGCCGAGGTGCTTGATGCGCTCGTCTACAATGTCTTCCCCAACTTTGCCCCTTGGGGCGGCTATATGCCGAACATTGTGTACCGCTGGTTCCCCGGCAAGACCCCTGACACCAGCGTGATGGAAGTCCGTATTCTTGCGCGCATCAAGAAAGGTGAGCCTAAGCCACGCGGTGCTGAGCTTATCTCGCTGACCCTCGATCAAAAATGGACTGAGGCAGGTGTGCTTGGTGGGTTGGGTGATGTGTTCGAACAGGACATGGAAAATCTCCCCTATGTTCAGGAAGGCTTGCACGCGCACAAAACCGGCGAAGTGCAGCTTGGCAATTATCAGGAAATTCGCATCCGGCAGTTTCAGGATACGCTGATGAAGTATCTTGAGGGAACGCTTGGTGGAGGTAACTCCTGATGGCAACAGTCGATCACGGGCCGGATCCCTTGGCGCAAGCAACTGAGGACAACCATCCAAAGCGCATCGACTGTGTTTTGATCGCGGGCGGTCTGTACCACGACATCGACTTTGCGCGGCTAGAGCTGCTCAAACTGCTGGGTGAGCACCCCGAAGTTCGCACGCGTGTTTTCGAGGATTTCGAAAACCTGGATGCGCTGCGCGGTGCCGATATTCTGATCACCTATACGTGCGATGTGGTGCCATCACTTGCAGCGCAGGAAGTGCTGCGCGATTGGCTTTCAGAAGGCGGGCGCTGGTATGCGCTTCACGGGACAAATTCGATCCTGCGCCTGATGGATGACGGCGTGTGGGAAGCGCCGCGCTGGGCGCCGTTGATGATGGATTTGCTGGGTAGCCAGTTCATCACTCACCCACCAATTGCGCCTTACACAGTAACGGTCGCTGATCCGACGCACCCGCTGGTCGAAGGGGTCGAACCTTTCGAAACAACCGATGAGCTTTATCACCTCGAAACGCATGGCGATTTGCACGTCCTTCTGGAAACCGAATGCACCGAGGAAGGAACCGGCTTTCGCGAAGCGGCGGATGCGCCGGGCAAACACCCTGTGTTTTATCTGAAACCCCGGGGCAAGGGCGGTGTGCTTTACAACACGCTTGGCCATTGCCGTGGGCATTATGACTTGCAACCAATGGCGGAATGGTGGCCGACGCTTGATCGGTGCGCGTGGGATTTGCCGGTCTTTTACGACCTGCTGCGGCGCGGCATCAATTGGTTGAAAGAGCGCCCGGAGAGTTGAATTTACGCTGAAATCCGCGCGTAGGCATCCATCGCTGCGCGCGGATCGTCAGGCCAGCGCGTCAACATCAGCAGGCGTTTATGCCCGTGACCGATGGCGAGTTCATCAGTCACACCCATGCCGCCGTGCATCTGGATCGCTTCGTGACCCAAATCCAACGCCGCTTTGGCGATGAACGCCCGTGCGCCCTTAACGGCAACCTCGAAGTCGTCTTCCGATACAATCGCCAATTCCAAAAGAGCGCGCGATTGGGCAAGCTTTGCATATTGTGCGGTCATGCGATGTTGAAGCGCCTGGAAGCCACCCAAAGGCTGACCAAATTGCTCGCGCGTGCGCAGATATTCGAGCGTGTCGGCAAACAGCCGTTCCATAATCCCAAGCATCTGCGCCGAACGGGCGAGTGAAGACAGGGTTTCCAGCCGATCAAGAACCACCGGCCCGTCAGGGATTTCGTTTTCCGATGGAACAGTCACGCCGTCGAGCGTCAGTTCCGCTGCCACCACGCCATCGGTTTGGCGCCAGCTTGATGATGTAAGCCCGGCAGCGTCGGCGGGTACGAAATAAAGCGAAAAGTCTCCTGCCGCAGCATCGCCCTCGGAGCGCGCACTGACAATGTATCCATCGCAGCCATAGCCAGCGATTACGAATGGCTTGTGGCCGTTCAGGGTGACGCTGTCTGAGCTTGATTGGGCGGTCGTCTCAACCGCAACGATATCCCCCCGCGATCCGCGTTCGGCATGAGCCAGCGCGACTCGCTTCGAACCTTCGGCAAGCGGCTCTGCCCAATCGGAAAAACCCGGATGGCTCAGCAACAAGCCAGCACCCAGAATAGAGTTTTCAATGACAGGCTCGGTCACCAAGCCATGCCCCAATGCCTCGTGAATGACGGCAATCGCACTGTTATCAAGTTCGAGGCCGCCCAACTCCTCTGGCAGTGATGATGCCAGAATGCCAAGTTCTGCAAGCGTGTGCCAATTTTCGATTGCAAATCCGCTTGCGCTGCTGGCTTCGCAATCGCCATCCGCGCTCGCAGCCCGGTCGGCGACGAAACGCTCAACCGCTGCTTTCAACATTTGCTCGTCTTCGTTCAGATCGAAGTTCACGTTTAAACCCATTCTCTCCCAGATGTGCCCATTCTAGCACCGGGATTTGGTTCGTCATTCTGCCCAAATGACTAGGGCGCGGTTGTCGATGGAGGGCTCTACCGATATAGATGTGTTGGGAGAGAAACGAATGGGATCGATCAGTATCGACAACCTTGGGATTGTTCGCATGAAGACCCCCGCCGATATTCGCGGGGCAGCTCAGGCGCTGCATGAAATCGCGATGGAGCGCGGATTTCGCGCGGCTCCGGCGCACGACATCGCGGACAAGCGGACCCCCGTTGATGAGGATGGGAAAGTCCTTGCCGACGATGTTTTCGGCTGGGGCGATGACGAAGGCGTGTGGTGGCGCAATTCGCGAATCGCGCTAGACAGTCCGATCACGTCAGCTTGCCGATTTGAGAGCGAGCCATTCTGGGTGAATGAGAACGGCTTCCATACCTTTGTGCCGAACCGGTATCTTGACGAAATTAACCTCGATAACTTCGAAAAACGGGCCATGACGCCAGCCGCGATTGTCGTTCCGGTGCACATGGCATTCGGTCTGATTGGCGCGGTCAGCTTCAACCCGCTGGATCAGTCCAAGACCGATCTGGAAGAAGATTTTCGCAAGCACGGCGACATATTTGGCGTGTTCGCCCGCACATTTGTTGCAAGCTATGTCCATATCATGGGGGCTCAGCAGGCTCTCCCTCCGGGCTCGCGCCTGTCGAAGCGCGAGGTCGAATGCTTGCGATGGGCAGCGATCGGCAAAACCGATATGGAAATCGGCATGATTATGTCGCGTAGCCGCGCGACGGTGCGTTTTCACATTCACAATGCCTGCACCAAACTTGATGCCGTCAATCGCAGTCAGACGCTCTTCAAAGCGGCGCAGCTGGGCTACATCTCGCTAAACAACTAGTTGCGTGAGGTCGGATGTCAGCGATGGTGTGGCTTCGGCAATTGGGTGAACGGCCCTTGCCGCTCAGAGGCTCAGCATTCATAAAAGCCCCCTTCGCGAAAGGTGTATCTGATGACTACGCAAGACAATCCCCTTGAGACTGTTTGTGCAGGGGAGCGAACGATCAGCTTACGCGAAATCACCGACGGTGACCGCAAGTCTCTTCTGGATTTTGCCAATCGGGTGCCGGCCCATGATCTTTTGTTTCTTAATCGCGATATTCGCAACTCCAAGGTCGTAGATGCCTGGGTGGACCAATCGCTAGGCAATCAGATCTACAGCCTCGTCGCTGAAGAAGGCGGACAAATTGTCGGCTGCGTCGCTTTGGTTGGCGATGAATTGGGTTGGTCTGCGCACGTCACAAACTTGCGCCTTCTGGTTGCGCCCGAATCCCGAGGCGTCGGGGTGGGCCGCGCTATGACACAGCGTTGTCTTAGCCATGCGCGAGAGCAGGGCGTGCTCAAGGTTTCGGCACGGATGAGCCCGGATCAAGGTGGCGCGTTGCATCTGTTTGAAGAACTTGGATTTAGGCCCGAGGCGCTGCTGCGCAATGAAGTCAAAGACCTGGATGGAAATTTCCATGACATCGCAGTGATGGCGCTTGGACTGAACTAGTTTTTGTATTCGCGTGTTTGACGGCACGCGCCTGCCGTGTGAGCGGCGCGTGGCGCTTTGATTTGACCTTTTTGCAGGCCAATAATCTTACATACCCTATCACTTTGTCGGATGGGCAAACCGGCGGTTTCGTCGTCTTATACCTTTCGAAAGGAGGGAGTGATGCGACCGATTGCAGACAATCTGTTCACCAGCGATGATCCACCGCGCCTGATTGGTGGCCGTGAGCGTGAAACCGGGCGTGTGGTGTTCCCTCTGCCCGACAACGATCGATACGAGGCGTATCCGTTATCGCGTGAAGGAACTCTATGGTCCTACACGATCCAACGGTTTCGCCCCAAAAGCCCGCCTTACGCCGGACCTGAAGCTTTTGAGCCGTGGGCGCTTGGCTATGTTGAGCTGCCCGGCGAAACCATCGTTGAGGCGCGGATCGCCAATGTTGACTTCGACGATATCGAGATTGGTATGCCCTTGCAGCTGACGGTTGCCGCCTTGGATCGTCCCGACGCAGATACGGTCGCGATACCTGCATTCGAACCAGTGGAGAGCGCGGCATGAGCGACGTTTGCATAATCGGGGCTGGCATTCACCAGTTCGGCCGCACCGATGGAGTTTCTGGCGTCGATCAAGGCGTGGCTGCGGTGCGATCTGCATTGTCTAATGCCGGAGTTGAATGGGAGGACATTCAGTTCGCCTATGGCGCGTCCGATGCGGCTGGTAATCCCGATACTATGGTCGACCGGCTCGGGCTGACCGGGGTGCAATTCATCAATGTTCGTAATGGCTGTGCGGCGGGCGGCTCGGCGCTGTTTAGTGCACAAATGGCCATCCGCTCTGGCGAATATGATCTTGGCATTGCGGTTGGTTTCGACAAGCATCCGCGCGGCGCATTCGATGCCAAGCCTGCCGAATACGGCCTTCCAGAATGGTATGGCGAAGCGGGTTATATGGTCACGACGCAGTTTTTTGCGGCCAAGATCATGCGTTATATGCACCTTCACGGTTTAAGCCGCGAGGCGCTTGGCCGGGTTGCGGAAAAAGCGTTCCTCAACGGTGCGATTACCCCGCACGCTTGGCGGCGCGAGCCGATTGATCTCGAAACGATCATGCAGGCGCCGATGATTAGCGACCCGTACTGCAAATTCATGTTCTGCTCTCCGGGTGAAGGCGGGGTGGCTCTTGTCCTTGCGAGTGAGAAGAAGGCGCGCGAACTTGGCTGCACGCCGATCCGTTTGAAGGCTGCGACTATGCGAACGCGCCCTCCGGGCAGTTTTGAAGTGTTTGCGCCAAGCGTCGATATTGAGCGCGGGGGAACTGCCACCGG
Source organism: Erythrobacter sp. SCSIO 43205 (assembly GCF_019904235.1). Classification (NCBI taxonomy): domain Bacteria; kingdom Pseudomonadati; phylum Pseudomonadota; class Alphaproteobacteria; order Sphingomonadales; family Erythrobacteraceae; genus Erythrobacter; species Erythrobacter sp. SCSIO 43205. The sequence continues at coordinate 1,426,914 of NZ_CP063202.1, forward strand.
GCTTGCGAGCAAGGCGGCGTTCGAAACCGCCGGAATCGGTCCAGAGGATATCGACCTTGCACAGTTGCAAGACACCGAATGTGGCGCAGAAATCATGCACATGGCCGAGAACGGCTTTTGCGCTGATGGCGAGCAGGAAAAGTGGCTGATTGAGGGGCGTACGCGCATCGACGGATCGCTTCCAGTGAACACCGACGGTGGTTGCCTTGCCTGCGGTGAGCCGATCGGCGCATCGGGCCTGCGGCAAGTTTACGAAAATGTCATTCAACTGCGTGGCGAGGCTGGCGAACGTCAGGTCCCAGGCAATCCAAAAACCGCCTATAGCCACGTTTACGGCGCGCCGGGCGTTTCAGCAGTTACAATTCTCGAGAGGTAAGATGGATATCCAGCTCTCCAAAGCCGATGAAGAGTTTCGCGATACAGTTCGCGAGTTTTTGGCCACTGAACTATCGCCAACGGTGCGCGAGGCAACGGCGCAAACGCCGACCGTTTTTGTTGAGCCTGACATTCACAACGCCTGGGCCGCAGCTCTAAACCGCCGCGGATGGCTCGCTTATCAATGGCCAGCTGAGCACGGCGGCACGGGATGGACGCCGGTTCAGCGCTATCTGTTTGAAAAAGAATGCGCTCTTGCAGGTGCGCCCAATCTAACCGTGTTGGGATTGAAGCTGCTTGCACCGGTGATTTTCACTTATGGCAGCGAGGAGCAGAAGGCTTATTATCTGCCGCGCATTTTGTCGGGTGAGGATTATTGGTGCCAAGGTTTCTCTGAACCGGGTGCTGGTTCTGATCTTGCATCACTTAAAACCCGCGCGGTTCGGGATGGCGATGAGTATGTCATCAATGGTTCGAAGATTTGGACCACACACGCGCACCACGCCAACCGGATGTTTGCGCTCGTGCGCACTGACAATTCCGGGCGCAAGCAACAGGGCATCAGCTTTATCCTGATCGATATGGACACACCCGGCGTTGCGGTTCGTCCGATCTACACGCTCGCCGGTGATCATGAGGTCAATCAGGTTTTCCTTGAGGACGTGCGCGTTCCCGCCAGCAATCTCGTCGGTGAAGAAGGGCAGGGGTGGGAGATTGCCAAGTTCCTGCTCGAAAATGAGCGGGGCGGTTCGTGCCATGCGCCCAAACTCCTCTATGATTTGAGCATGGTCGAAAAGGCCGCGGCAGATGAGCCGGATGCTCGCGGAGGGGTGCTGGCGGACGATCCTGAATGGCGCCGCCGGGTCGCAGAGCTGCGGTTGGAAGTGCAATCACTCGACATGATTGAGCTAAAGATTTTGGCCGACATCGCAAATGGTCGAAAGCCCGGTCCGCAAACATCGCTCACCAAATTGCTCGCCTCCCAGCTTCGGCAGAAAATCGACCTGTTGGCGGTTGATCTGTATGGACCAGCTGGCCTGCAATTGCCTGCGCAGCGGCCGCTTTATGGCGACAATTCTTCGGACCCCTTCATTTCGGGAGGGGCGCAGGTTGCTTCGGCCCGCTATCTCAACAGCCGCGCCTGGACAATTTTCGGCGGGACAGACGAGGTCCAGTCAACAATCATCGCGAAGACGGTGCTTGGTCTTTGACCGCACCAGTGGAGAGAGGAAGCTTCGTAAATGCAACTCAGCCGTGACGAGCTAATACAAGCCTATCGCAAGATGGCGACCATCCGTGCCTTTGAGGAACGGTTGCACGACATCATTGCAACGGGCGAAATTGCAGGGTTCACGCACCTTTACTGCGGGCAGGAAGCCGTTGCAGTTGGAGTGTGCGAGCACCTTGCCATCGAGGACAAGATTGTCTCGACCCACCGTGGCCACGGCCACTGCCTTGCCAAAGGCTGCGATGTCACCGGCATGATGAAAGAAATCTGGGGCAGCCGCGAGGGTCTTTGCAAAGGCAAGGGCGGTTCGATGCACATCGCCGATATCGATAAGGGGATGCTTGGCGCGAACGGCATCGTTGGCGCAGGTGCCCCCATCGCAGTTGGTGCGGCAATGTCATGCAAGCTCGATGGTGAGGGCAGGGTGGCAATCACCTTTTCCGGCGACGGTGCGTGTAACCAAGGGACGACTTTCGAAGCGATGAATATGGCAGTGGTGACCAAAGCGCCCTGCATCTTCGTTTTTGAAAACAACCACTATTCCGAGCACACCGGCTTTGAATATGCGGTTGGCACGCAAAAAGACATTGCGAGCCGCGCGGAAGCTTTCGGCATGAAAGTATGGCGCGCTGATGGCTGCGATTTCTTCGCGGTGCATGACACGATGCGCGAAATTCTGGAGTATGTCCGCGCGGGTAATGGTCCGGCTGCGGTCGAATTCGACACTGAACGTTTTTATGGCCACTTTGAGGGTGACCCCCAAAACTATCGCGGCGAGGGCGAGCTCGACCGTATTCGCGAAACTCGCGATTGCCTTAAGATTTTCCGTCAGAAGGTGACCGAGGCCGGCCTTCTTGATGAGGCCGTGATCGACGAACTTAATGAGGCTGCGGAAGCCGACGTCGACGCCGCTGTCGAAGCATCGCGTGCGGCTGACCGACCCACTGCCGAAGACGTCCTCACCGACGTTTACGTAGAATATTGAGGAGAGCCGAGCGATGGCAAAAATGATGTATCGTGACGCTGTCCGATTGACGATCGCCGAGGAAATGGAGCGCGACGAAAGCGTTGTTGTTCTGGGTGAAGATGTTGTGGGCGGTATGGGCACTGATGGTGGGCCTGAGGCAATCGGCGGGATTTGGTCTACATCGACCGGCCTGTTCGATAAATTTGGCGCAAACCGGGTGATCGACACGCCGATTTCCGAAAGCGCTATCGTTGGTGCAGCTGCTGGCCTTGCTCTTTCAGGCAAACGTCCCGTAGCAGAGCTAATGTTTGCCGATTTCATCGGGGTCAGTCTTGACCAGATCTGGAATCAGATCGGCAAGTTCCGCTATATGTTCGGCGGTAAAACGCGCTGCCCTGCTGTGATCCGCATGGCTTATGGCGGCGGTTACAACGCGGCGGCTCAACACAGCCAATGCGCCCACCAGATTTTGACCGGTATGGCGGGCCTCAAGGTCGTCATGCCTTCAACGCCCGAAGATGTTCGCGGATTGCTTCGCACGGCCTTGCGCGGCGATGACCCCGTGATGTTCCTTGAACACAAGGCTCTTTATGCGGTCGAAGGCGAAGTGCCCGACGGCGATTGGACCATTCCGTTCGCCCATGCACGGCAAGTGACATCAGGCGAAGACGTGACTGTGCTCGCAACCGGCTTGATGGTCGGCATTGCCGAGGCTGCTGCTGAAGCGGCTGCGGAAGACGGGATTGGGGTTGACCTTATCGACCTTCGCACGACGAGCCCGCTCGATGAAGAAGCGATCCTAGATTCAGTTGAAGTCACCGGGCGTCTGGTTATCGTGGACGAGGCTCCGCCGCGCTGTAGCCTTGCAACCGATCTCGCCGCTCTCGTCGCGAACAAGGCGTTTTCGAGCCTTAAGGCACCGATTGAAATGGTGACCGCGCCGCACACCCCGGTGCCATTCGCATCGGAACTTGAACAAGCCTATTTGCCATCGCCAGACGATGTCGAAGCGGCGGTTCGCAAGACACTGGCCTATCGTTGAGAGGAGCGCGACAATGACGAAGCTGCGCGCCTTTTGTATGCCCAAATGGGGCATCGAAATGACCGAAGGTACGCTTGCCGAATGGCAGGTAAAAGAAGGGGATAGCTTCTCCAAAGGCGACCTTTTGTGCCTTATTGAAACCGACAAAATTACCAATGAAGTCCAAGCCGAACGCGATGGCGTTCTGGCAAAGATTGTCGTCGAAGCAGGCGGAGAGGCAGAGCAGGTTGGAACGCTTCTGGCCGTGCTTGCCGATGGCGAAGCTGACGCTGGCGAAGTTGATCAGTTCGTGGCCGACTTCAAACCCACGGCCGCTCTGGGCACGGTGCGCAAGAAATCGGGCAAGAAAGAAGGCGGTGCCAAAGAGGCAACTGCTGACGCGCCCAAGCCAGCGCCGACCCTGATCGAAACCAACCGCCCGATCAGCCCCAAGGCGCTTGAACTGGCGAGTGCAGAGGGCGTCGACCTTTCGACAGTCGAAGGTTCGGGCAAGGGTGGCCGGATCACGCTTCAGGATATCGAACAGGCTGTGCGACCTGAGCGTAATTTTACGCCGCGCGGCAGCGTTGATCATCCGGCTGAAGATCTCAAAATCTATGCCTCGCCGCTCGCCCGGCGGATCGCTTCGATGGAAGGCATCGATCTTTCCGGTGTGAAGGGCACGGGGCCACGCGGTCGTATCTGTAAGAAAGATGTGCTGGCGCTGGTCGATGCCTCCAGCGGTGCAGACCGGGGTGCGCCGTTCCGACTGGTTGCGAACAATGCCGATGTGAAACCCTTCGACAAAATACGCAAAGTGGTCGCAAGAAGGCTTACTCAAGCCAAGCAGGAAATCCCGCACTTCTATTTGCGCAGCTCATTCGCCGCAGACGAACTGCTTTCTTTCCGCAAGACCGCCAATCTGGTGCTCGGGCGCAAGGCTTCGGTGAATGATTACATCGTCTTCGCGTGCGGCAAAGCGCTGGCGAAACACCCGGATATTAATGTGCAACTCCATGGCGAGGAACTGCATCACTACCCGCACGCCGACGTGGCCGTTGCGGTTGCGGGGCCAAGCGGTTTGGTCACGCCAATTGTGAGGCAAGCGAACCGTATGCGCATCGACCAGCTGGCCGAGGCGACAAGCGCACTGATTGAAAAAGCGCGCGAAGGGCGGCTGTCGTATGAGGATCTCGACGGTGGCACCTTCACTGTGTCCAACCTCGGAATGTTCGGGATCGAGAATTTCGATGCGATCATCAATCCGCCACAGGCCGCGATCCTTGCGGTCGGAAAAGCGGATCGATGCCCGGTCGAAAAAGCCGATGGCTCTGTTGGTTTTGAAACGCGCATTTCGATGACCCTGTCGGTCGATCACCGCGCCATTGACGGTGCTGCGGGTGCTGCATTTCTGCAAACGCTCAAAGAGCACCTTGAAGCGCCAGAGACTTTGTTCGCCTGATCTGAAGCGGAGTACCCGATATGCCTAAGCCCGGTTCCATCGCAGCGATCGGAGACATTGCCCAACTGGCCTATGTTCCGACCGATTTTGAAGGCACGCTCGAATACTGGACGAAGACAATGGGCGTTGGTCCGTTCTTCATGTTCGAGAACATCGCGCTTGATGAAATGAAATATCGCGGCAAGCCCACCGATGCGCGCTTTACGGTGGCGATTGGATATTGGGGTGATGTGCAGATTGAGCTCGTCAAACCAGAGAATGATGCGCCAGCCCATTATAACGGCGAATACGGCATCAAGGACCGCTTGCATCACGTCCTGATCCTGACCGAAGATTTTGACAGCGCGCAAAAGGCTCTGGATGATGTCGGGGCCGAAACGATTGTCTCTGGGTTATTTGGCGGCTCACGGGTCGTTTATGCTGACCCCGGCGCGGGGGAAGGCGGCTTGGTCGAAGTGCTCGAAGTTAATGAGGACACCAAGGGCTTGTTCGCCATGATGCAAGATGCGGCGAAAAACTGGGACGGCACCGATCCCATCCGCAGCCTTTCGTAACTTTACAACTTTCGCTTGAAGGCGACGCGTTCATTGGCCTGTCACGGCCAAGTTGAACAATTGCGCCATTCCCGATAGAAGCCCCTTTCGCACGGCGGCTCCACTCATAGGTGTGAGCATTGTCCGCCAAATTGGAACGAGGCTGAGGCCCCTTTGTTGATGCAACAAAGATCGCCCCCTCAAAGGCCGCACCTATGATGCAGCGGTCATCGAGAATCTGCCCCGCAAGCCACAATTTCGAAAGGCACAGCGCACCGCTTTTATTATGAACACACTCACACTTGCCACGCTTGCTTTGTACTTCCTCGCCATGATCGGCATCGGGCTTTACGCCTGGCGCAAATCAACGGACACTTCTGAAGGCTATCTGCTTGCAGGGCGCAATCTGCCTCCGTCTGTTGCCGCGCTTTCTGCTGGTGCTTCGGATATGTCGGGATGGCTGCTGCTTGGACTTCCTGGCGCGCTCTACGCTGCTGGCTTGGTGGAGGCGTGGATCGGGATCGGCCTTTTTGTTGGCGCCGTATTCAATTGGGTTATCGTCGCTCCGCGCTTGCGTGAACAGACAGAGCGTTATGGCAATGCGCTAACGATACCGGCATTTCTGGCGAACCGCTTCCCTGACAAAGCGGTTGCCTTGCGCGTCGTATCTGCGCTTGTCGTAGTTGTGTTCTTCACCGTCTACACCGCTGCCGGGCTCGTTGGCGGAGGGAAGCTTTTTGAAACCGCTTTTGCAGATGTGCTCCCCAACATTGGGATGAGCGACTACGCGCTTGGTATCTGGATCACCGCTGGCATCGTCCTTGCCTATACCATGGTTGGCGGGTTTCTTGCCGTGAGCCTCACCGATTTCGTGCAGGGCGTGATTATGATGCTCGCGCTGGTCATCATGCCGCTTGTCGTGATGTTCGGCAGCGGTGGTGATGCGGGCGGATCGCTTGCCGAAGTACCAATCGAAGGATTTTTGAGCCTGACGAACGGTTTGACCTTCATCGGGTTCATCAGCGCGGTAACATGGGGCCTTGGCTACTTTGGTCAACCACACATCATCGTGCGCTTTATGGCCATCGATACGGTCGAGAAAGTGGCTGCCGCCCGCAATATCGGGCTGACATGGATGGGAGTTTCGCTGCTTGGTGCGGTTGGTATGGGGCTCGCTGGTCGAGCTTATGCAGAGCGAAATGGCATTGTCGTCGAAGACCCGGAGACGATCTTCATCGTCTTGTCTGAATTGCTGTTTCACCCTGCAATCACAGGCTTTCTTTTTGCCGCTCTGCTCGCCGCAATCATGAGCACGATTTCCTCGCAATTGCTGGTATCTTCCAGCTCGCTGACGGAGGATTTTTACCGTCTGTTTTTACGCAAAAACGCGAGCGAGCGCGAGGCTGTGAATGTGGGCCGTGTCTGCGTTGCTCTTGTGGCGCTTGCCGCGATTGTTCTTGCGTCGGACCCTAACAGCGAAGTGCTGGGGCTTGTTGCAAACGCGTGGGCAGGCTTTGGCGCGGCGTTCGGCCCGCTTATCCTTCTGGCGCTGACATGGCGCGGCATGACGGGGGCCGGGGCGCTCGCAGGGCTTGTTACCGGTGCGGCTGTGGTGGGCGCATGGATAGCCCTTGGCTGGAACGAGAGTGTCCTTGGCGGTCCGGGCCTTTATGAGATTGTGCCGGGGTTTGTCGCCGCTGGGATCGCCATTGGGGTGGTGAGCAAGCTGACAGCGAGCGACGCGCAGCTTGAACCTGCTGAATAGAAGAAGCCGCTAAACAAAAAGGCCGGCGCATCCTAATGGTTGTGCCGGCCTTTTTGTTGTTGTGATCAGGAGATCAGGCCGCCTGATCCGGCGCATCCCATGTTAAGTGGCGGTCATTGATCACCACCATGTTCTCAGGTCGGATGAATTCCGCGTCTGATTGATAGCCAAGCAGCTGTTTTGCCGGCAGTTCAAGGTTGCGCATCAGAATCCGCGATTCTTCCGAGTTAAAGTCAGAAAGTCCGCGTGCCAGTTCGTTTCCGTCTTGATCGTAAATGTGCAGAACATCCCCGCGAGTGAAGTCTCCTGTCACAGCGGCCACGTCGTTTCGGCTGATCGCTTTTTCGCCATCGAAATTCTTCGCTGCTTCTTCGGTAATGACGATGCTTCCCGCCATTTGCAGGCGATCAGCAAGCCAGGTTTCCCATGGCGATACGGGATCGGGGTTAGGCACACACACGGTGCATTTACGATCCCCGTTCAGGACCGAGGAGAGAGGGTGTTCTACATCGCCATTGGCGATATAGGCGGTGCAGCCAGCGTTCTGAGCCATATTGGCAGCCTGCAATTTGGTGAGCATACCGCCCGATCCAAGCTCGCTAAAACCGCCAGATGCCGCTTCGACGTAGTCGGCAACATTGTGAACCTCTTCGACCAATTGCGCGCCTTCTTCATCGGGGTTGCGATCATAAAGGCCGTCTACTCCGGTCAGAATGATGAGGCTCTCTGCCTCGACCATCTGAGCGATTTTCGCAGCGAGGCGGTCATTGTCACCTACGCGGATTTCTTCGGTCGTGATCGTGTCATTCTCATTTACGATTGGGACAATTCGCGACTCCATCAACCGTGCAACCGTGTTGCGGGTGTTGAGGAAGCGTCGATGGTCTTCGAAGTCATCAAGGACCAGAAGGATTTGAGCGATCTCAAAGCCGAATTCGAGCCCCACTTGTTTATAAGCATTCAGCAGCAAAGGCATACCGCAAGCAGCCGCTGCCTGTTTGTCGCGCAGGCCAGCAGTTTCAGGGGTCATCCCCACGGTTTTCAATCCCAGTGCGACCGCGCCGGAACTGGTCAAGATAACTTCGTAACCCTCATCGCGCAGGCGAGCGACATCGTCGAGCAGACGTTGCAGAAACCCGAAGCGCGGGGTGAGGCGATCGACATTGGCTAAGAGCCCTGATCCGATTTTGACGACGATACGTTTTGATTTTGGCATTAAATTCTCGAATTTTTTAAAAGTTAAATGGAACGATCGTGCGCTGCACTACGTAGGGACTACGCACAAGGCAATGCAAAGTTTCATATTTTTGAAGCAAAGATAAGATACTGAATAAATGAAGTAAAAATATGCCCATAGCGGTCATCACTTCAAATCCGAACATTTTATTTATAGAGAAAAAATGAATACTATTGAAAATGCAAATATAATTATGGTTGGGTGTGGCAAAATGGGTGGCGCTCTTCTTGGCAATTGGGTGAGGTCGGGTGCCAATTTCACTATTGTTGACCCTGCGCTCGAGGTTGAGCCGCCAAGAACAACCCTCGTGCGCGACACTGGCGACCTCGCCTCGCGCAAGTTTGATGTCATTATCATCGGCATCAAGCCGCAGCTGATCGAGAGGGTCATGCCGGCCTATTCCGGTATGCTGAACGACGATGGATATGTTCTGTCCATCGCGGCTGGCTGCTCGATCGCGAAAATCAAATCGCTCACCGAGGACGCACCGGTCGTTCGGGTGATGCCCAACCTGCCCGCAGCTGTGGGGCAGGGGGTAAGCGCGCTTTGCGCCAGTGACGACGCCAAAGACGACCACCTAGCCCATGCTCAAGAGTTGATGGCTCTCACCGGCACCGCGATCACGGTTGATGATGAAGATCAAATTGATCGTTTTACCGGAATCGCGGGCTCAGGCCCTGGATATATCTTCGAATTCGCCCACGCTTTTGTTGAAGCAGCGATGGAGCTTGGTTTCGATGAAGAGGCTGCCCGCTCCATGGTGCTTGGCACGATGGCAGGTGCAATCGAAATGGCGCGCACGTCGGATGAGAGCCTCGAAACCCTGCGCAATTCGGTGACGAGCAAGGGCGGAACGACCGCCGCCGGTCTCGAAGCATTTAATGGCGATGAGACAATCAGTAATCGCCTGAAGAGCACAGTGACAGCCGCCTATGAGCGAGCGCTCGAACTCAAGTGACCCGCGCTCACATTCTCAAACACAAATTTCAAATTCGCAAGAACGGTATCAAACAATGACAGACAACACTCTCGACCCACAAATGCACATCGTTCAACTTGGTGAGCGCGCCAAAGAAGCGGCGCAATCGCTGCGCACCGCCAGCACCGAAGCGAAGAACACAGCGCTTCTCGAAGCGGCCAAAGCCATGCGCGCGGCTACAGCGCGTCTTGCCGAAGCCAACACCAAGGACGTCGACAGCGTTCGCGACACAAAGCCGGACAGCTTCATTGACCGACTAAAACTCGACGAAGATCGCATCGAAGCCATGGCGAGCGCGTTGGAGGAGATCGCCAAGCTGGGCGATCCGGTCGGGCGCAGCCTCGCGACTTTCGATAGGCCCAATGGGCTTAAAATTGAGCGCGTGGCAGTGCCAATCGGCGTTATCGGCATGATCTATGAGGCTCGCCCGAACGTCGGCTCTGACGCGAGTGCATTGTGCCTGAAATCTGGCAACGCCGTCATCTTGCGCGGCGGTTCGGAGAGCCGTCATTCAACCCGTGTGATCGTGGAATGTATGCAAGACGGGCTTGAGGCAGCGGGCCTGCCCCGCAACGCTGTTCAAACGGTTCAGACCACGGCGCGCGAAGCGGTGGCCGAAATGCTTGGTGCGGTCGATCATATTGACCTCGTGATCCCTCGCGGTGGCCGCGGGCTGACCGAACTTGTTCGCGACAATGCAAAGGTGCCAACGCTCCTCCACCTTGATGGCAATTGCCACATCTACATCCATGAAGAGGCGGATTTGGAGAAAGCGGTTGCCGTCGTGCGAAACGCGAAACTGCGGCGCACAGGAATTTGCGGCGCGGCGGAAAGCCTTGTCGTTGATGCGGCGATTGCGGACAAGGCACTTCCTTTGATTGCCGACGCCATGCCTGATTGCGAGCTTCGCGGAGATGCTAGCGCGGTCGCCGTGGATGGGCGTATCAAACCTGCGGATGATGCGGATTTTAGCACCGAGTTCCTCGCCGCGGTTCTTTCCGTGAAAGTCGTGTCAGGCGCTGATGAAGCGATTGCATGGGTCGCCAAGCATAGCTCAGGTCACACAGATGCGATTATGACTGAGAATGGGGAGGTTGCTCGTCAATTCCTCACCCAAATCGACAGCGCGATTGTGATGCACAACGCCTCCACGCAGTTTGCCGATGGCGGCGAATTCGGGATGGGCGCAGAGATCGGCATTGCAACAGGAAAGATGCACGCAAGAGGTCCGGTCGGGCTGGAGCAGCTTACCAGTTTCAAATATCTCGTGCTGGGAGACGGCCAGACGCGGAGCTAGCGCGAGGCTGAATTGCTGGACCACCAGGTCAGGCGGCGATTGCATCCTTGTCGTCGTCTGACGCATTGTGTTTACGCGGCTGCGAGGGCTCTGGGCGACCAAACAGGTAGCCTTGGAAGCTTGAGCAGCCCAAATCGACCATGGCTTTGGCCTGCTGCTCATCTTCGATGCCTTCTGCTGTCACCTCGATGCCAAGCGATTGTGCGAGCGCGACGATAGCGGCGACCACGGCTTGGCTGCGCGGCGATCCGGCTGCTGCGGACTGTACAAACTCGCGATCGATTTTGATCATCGAGAAGTCCATTTTGTCGATGTAATTGAGCGACGAATAACCGCTGCCAAAGTCATCGAGTGCAAAGGTCACGCCGAGCTTTTTGAGGCTCCCAAGCAATTGTTCGATCTGGTCGTCCATCTCAAGAACCAGAGATTCGGTCAGTTCAAGGATCAGCCGGTTGGGTTCCAGCCCGCTGTTCGCGAGTGCCTGAGCAACTGTGTTGAGGAACGTTGCATCGCTCATTTGCAGCGTCGAGATGTTGACGGTCAGTTTGATGTTGTCTGGCCATGTCGTCGCCTCGCGGCAAGCCTCGCGCAGCATCCATGCGCCAAGGCGCTCAATCAGCAAGCCTTCTTCCGCAACAGGAATGAACACGTTGGGCGGGACGATACCGCGTTCCGGGTGTGTCCAGCGCATAAGCGCTTCGTAACAAATGATCGAGCGATCCTCGCCCTTGACGATAGGCTGGTAGCAAACCGACATCTGCCCGTTTTCAAGCGCTGCTTCGAGATCGGATTCAAGGCTGGAGCGGTCTTCGAGTTTTTCCCGCATGGATTGTTCGTAGATGACTGTTTTGCCGCGGCCACTATCCTTGGCAGCATAAAGCGCGAGGTCGGCGTTGGTCATGTGCACACTGGTGCTGGCCGGAGTTTCAATTGGGGCAAGCCCGATTGAGGCACCGATCTGGATTTCAAAACCGTCGATCTGGAATGGCTCGCTCACTGCATTGATAATGCGGTCGGAAAGCTCTTTGGCTTCGTCGATTGGCATCTCGGCAGGGACGATCATTGCAAATTCATCGCCGCCCAGACGGCCGATGATCGCATCCTCTCCAGCAGTTTCGCGGAAACGCTTTGCCACTTGCGCAAGAAGCTGATCGCCTGCGCCATGACCGAACACATCGTTGACCTGCTTGAACCGGTCAAGATCGATCAGCGCCAGCACGCGGGGCTCTGAATAGCTTGTGCGGTTCTCAATCGCCTCTTCGAGCAGAGTGCGGAAATAATCGCGCGAATACAGCTCAGTGAGGCCATCGTGCTGGATCACATGGGTGAGCTTCTCATTCGCTTCCTTGATCCCCTTGCGGCTGCGGTTCACCGTGCGCAGCATCAGCAAGGCAGCGATGAAGCCGAAAATAGCAAGCACCACCAGAGCAGTCAGCAGGATAACCTGATTTTGCGCACTGCTCAGCCGCGCTTCATTGGCGGCTTTTTCCAACGATAGGGTCGAAATCTGAAGCTCGCGATTTGCAGCGTCAAAGCGTGCGGCCAAAAGCGCATTGTTTGCGGTCGAGGACAAATTGCGCGCCTGTCCATCAATCCGATAAAACGCCTCAAGATGCTGGGCTGCAAGTTTGTAGTTTTCTGCCTCGGAATAAACCGCATAGGCAGTCTCGTGAAAATCGCGGAAGAAGGGGGAGGTGGTATTGAGGTCCTCTCCTTCGAAGGTGCGCGCAAGATACATTCTTGCATCGTCCAGTCGCCCACGTTTCACCGCGATTTGCGCCTTTACACCGTAAAGGAACGGGCGCCATTGCGGCGCACTTGAGTTCGCGATGTTCAAGCCGAGGCTGACTGTTCTGTCGGCTGCGTCAAGCTTTCCTGCAAGATATTGGGTTGAGGCGATATTGGTAAGGATGCGCGCTTCGAGAAGCGGGCTATCCATCTGAGATGCAACTTTGAGTGCGGCTCTGAATTCGGCTTCTGCTGCGACAAGCCGGTTTAATTCTTTAAGCGCATTGCCAGTGTTATTGTGCGCGGAAAGGGCAAGCGCCGGGTCTTCGGGATAGGCCTCATGGGCCTGTTTGTAATAGCTCAGAACCCGCTCATAGTCGCGCGCGTCGGAATAAAGTGAGCCGATGTTCTGAAGCACGATTGAGCGGCTGCGATCTTCGCCCAGTGCCTCATACAATTCGTGCGCTTGCAAGAAGCTGTCGAGAGCTTCGCCATACTCGCCCTGGCTTGCCTTAAGACCTGCTTCTGAGCGCAAAAGATCAGCGTGCAATTTTGATCCGGCGAAATTGAGTGTGACCGCTTCAATCGCGCCTTCGATAATACCGGCCGCCTCGTCAGCGCGGTTCAATCGCATCAAAGCTTCGGCCTCAAGCCACTGCGCGGTCAGACGGCCTTTCTGCGCTTCATCGGTGTCACCTGGATAAAGCTGCGCTGCTTTGCGAGCGTGCTTCAGCGCCTCAGCTGAATCCGCCATCATCGTGGCTTTGGCCTGGCTTATCGCGGCATCGAACGTGTCGTGCTCGGGATGCTCGGCTGCGACGGGAACAGCTGCAAAAGCGACAAGAAGAGGCATTGCGGCAAGGCGCACTCTCTTTTGGCTTTGTTTAAGCATTATCTTTCCCCAACCGAGCCACCGTTCATGGCTCCTTTGAAACACGATCGATTGCGGCTGGCTTGCCTGTCTTAGAAGCGCAGGCTGAAGTTTCCTCCAACAACCATGCCAGCTTGATCGACCGAATCCCCGGCACTTACGTAACGACCAAAGACACCAAACTCAGAAGATCCGGTTAATTGCGTTGCATAAATTGCCTCAGTGGTGATCCGGCGTTTCGTGCCAATCCCGAAGGTTTGCGTGACCTTACCGATCTCACCGGTTTCCCGATTGACCACTTGATCGCTGGTGAATTGGAGCTCGCCATCTTCAACCTGAAGCGGTTGGGCGACCGAGATGCGGAGCATATCGCTGCCCGAAAACAGCCCGCGCTTGGTGGCAGAAAACTGACCCGCTGTGGCCCAAACCGTGCCTGCGTTAGTGAACAGCTGGTCTTTGGCCGTGCTGGTGCGAGCACCCGTTGCCGACACATCCACGCTGAAGCCAGCACCAAGCGCAACCGATGCCGAGAGGGTCATGGCTTCGGTTTGCGAGCCGTTCCCGAGGAAAGCCTCTGTGCCGGTCTGCGTGCCAAGAAGGGCGTCATTCTCATCGAGCATGGTGAGCTGCGCGCCAAACGACACCGCATCGCTGACCTTTTGTTCAAGATCGAGCGTCAAGGCGTTGGCGGAACGATCACCCAGAGTGCTGCGCAAGAATTGTGCAACCGTGTCATCTGGTGCAACATCCTCGTTGCCTTCATTGTTTTGCGAATAACCAACGCGAACGGTGGTGTTTTCCGCCAGCTTGTAGCCAGCTTGGGCAAAGGTTTCGCCCGAAGCAAAGCCCAGAACCGGGTTCACGCCGCCGGTGAACGGATCATGGTCGCTCATAATGCCAAAGCGATAGCCAGACAGCGCCATAGAGCCTTGCCCATGGCCGAAAGTGAAAGAGGCCTTGCCCGATGGTTCGGTCAGCGTTGCTGCACCGTGGACCATGCGCAGTTGTCCCTGCTGGTCATAGCGCGGCGCCATTGCGTCATAACGGATCGTCCATTCGCCGTTGATTGCGCCGCCAGATTGGCGAAGCTCGCTGAACCCTGCGCGGCCATTGCCGTTGGCATCCTGACCACCGCTTTGGATCCAGGTTGAGAACCGTTGGCTCACATAGTCCTGCAGACGTTCAAATCCGCGACCAAGGGCATTGGTGCTTTTGCCATAAGCAAAAGCTGACACCGGGATGCTGAAATCGCGATAGGTGTTGCCGATGTTTTCGAACCCGGTGAAGAACGCGTTGTTCGTCTCCCAATGGGCTGGGATACCGGCACCAAGCACATCTGCAGCGCTCAGGTTCCTGCCGTACCAATATTGACCGTTTTGCTCGTAGATTTTGAACGACATAGCGTTGAAGTCGAGCGGCGATTGCGACGCTGCAACATCCAGCAGACCCCAGCCATAGACTTCATCGGGACCAGGCGCGCCAAGGTCGCGTGCCGAACGGAAGATGATCTGAGCGCTTTCATGCGGATTGTTGCGCAGCCATGGCCAGCGGTTGTGCAGCAGTGCGACCGCACCTGACACCAGAGGTGCCGCGAACGAGGTGCCCGATCGACGAACCACGCCGCCTTGTCCGTCCGAAACAAGGATCAACTCACCTGGCGCGACGACGGTGCGCATATAGAGCTTGTTTGCCTCATCACAGCGACCGAACCAGCCAGTCAGGCAGCCGTTGCCCGGACGGTTGGAGAAGGATGAAATTTCGCCCAGAGGATTGACCGAGCCAACAAAAATCAATGCCGTCTTATCAGCATCTTTGAAGTCGATATTCCAGTTTTGCGCGATACCATCGTTACCGGCAGCGAACACAAATACTGTGTCGTCATAGTAGTTATTGACATCCCACCGATCGAGGAAGTCCGCAGTGCCATCGGTAAAGACAGAACCCTTCTCGCCAAGTGAAATGTTCACCACGCTCACTTTGCCGCCGAGCAGTGGCAAATTTCTCTTCATGTGAACAAGGCCGTTGCCGACCCCGTTCCACGAACCTTTGCCCTGCGAGTCAAACGGGTTGTAGGTGGCAAGCTTTGCGTCAGGGGCAATGCCCATCACGCCTTCGCCGTCGTGAGCACCAGCGATAAGGCTGGCAACGCCTGCACCGTGGCCTTTAACGCCCGAAGCGTTGTAGCTTGAACCAGCGGACAAAATGATATTGTTGCCAAGATCAAGGTCGCTGCTGAAATCGCTGTCGATGATGCCGATGACAGTGTCTTTGCCGGCCCCTTGAATCTGGGTGATGGCCGGCGTCCAGTTGACCGCTGCCATCCAGTGGTCAACCGCGTCGATACCGGAGTACTGGTTGAGGCTATCATGCCAGTCGAGATAGAACGCCGCGCGCTGTTGCATCGTCCAACGCTCAATCACGGCCTTGTGGTTCGAGCCGGTTGCACCGTGACGCGCGAACACTTCGCTGACGAGGGTGTCAAAGGACTGCCCTGTCTTGGCAGTGTAGGCCGAACCAAATTGCGCCTCACCCGAAGCGACAAGGTCAGCCACAGCCGACATCATCCGGTCTGGTGAACCATCACGGACGATTTGGCCGTCGATAAACGTGATGGCATTGAAACGCTGCTCTACGAGGCTGATCTGGCCGACGTGCGCGTTCCAGAAATCGCCGAGCTGCTGGAGGTTTTGCGCATCAAAGGCACCAATGTTGCCATAGAATGCATCAATATCGCCCCAGAACGCAGTGATGTCGCCATAAAACGGGCTGATGTTACCCCAGAACGGATTGATATTGCCGTAGAATGGGCTGATGTCGCCGTAGAATGGGCTGATGTGCCCCCAGAAGGCGTCTATATTCCCGTAAAAGGGGCTGATGTCGCCATAAAAGGGGTTGATGTGGCCATAGCGCGGATCGAGAGAGCGGGTGGTAACAACCCCGCTTGAAGCTGGTGCGATTTCGCTGACGGCTTGCGTTGGCGCGGTGGTCGACAATGCCTGAGCTGTGCCCTCAGTGGCATTGAACGCATCAAGCAGAGCCGTCGGCACGTCAACAACATTCGATGCTGCTGGAACACTCATTACATACGCGCTTGACGCAGAATTATCAGCGTCTGTGCTTACGCCCGCGTCAACATCGGCAGTATTCGCATGGGCGGTTCCCATCAGCGATGCTGCAAGTGCGATCCCTGCGGTGCTTCGTGCAAAAAGTGTCTTCATGACTGTTACCTTAGTCTCTCAATCGAGGTCGAAATGGTCCATCTACGAAGCTCTAATTACGGGGAGCAGATGTGCGCCGAGTTCATGCAAATGGTTAAAAATTTAAGAGTTTTGCGGCTCGGTGGCCTGACCTGAAATGCTGCATTTCGGACCGCTTTTGCGAGAATGTGCGAGGTCCACTGGTTAAACCTGAGTAAACGAGCCGCGTGCTCTTGAATTCGCCAATTTGTCGGACTTGAGAAAATTAACAGACCGCCGTCGGAAAGGGCGCGTTTGAAAGGCGGAGGAGGTCAGTGGATGCGAATCGGTCGTTGAGACAACGAAGCGTCATGTCGGACACGCCGGACTTTAGGGCCGGGAATAACCCGTGAGCAATCTGTGTATCAGTTTTGCGCATCAATCGCTTTGCGGATGAGCTTTCGCACTTCCACCATGTCTAGCAGGGCAGGCATTTTGTTCTGAGACACCGAGCTGAAAATTTTCGCATATTTGCTCTCAATTTCACAAAATAACTCATTCAAATAATGAGTATTTTGTCCACCAGACCCGCTGGTTGCATGACCTGATAATATCGCGGCGAGCTTGCTCTCAAGCTCGATGCGCTTTTCGATTTCCAACTTTAAGTCCTGCTCAAGGTCAGCTACCATAAGGCTGCGAATTATGGCTTGTTCATCAAGGGCTTCGTTTTCATTCTTGAGATCAGCTGTGTCACACTTGCGGCTGACGTGAGATTCAATTCTGGCCTTTAGCACTTCGTAATCGATGGGCTTGGTCACAAAGTCATCCGCCCCTGCGCGTAAGGCCTCGACAGTGGCCTCGCTCTCCGCCCGGGCCGTCACCATGATTACCGGCAAGCTCTCGGTTTCAGGATTGGATCTGATGTGGTGGAGCACCTCAATCCCATTCATTTGAGGCATCATGTAATCAAGCAAGATCATGTCAGGCTTGCTATGCGAAAGCCGTTTCAACGCCTCAGCCCCGCTTCCAACTGAGCTCACGCGATAAGCCATCATTTCCAAGCGACGGGTCATGACGGCACGATTGGCGTCGATGTCGTCAACGATCAAAACTTCGATCGAGGGCGCTGATTGCGAGATTTCACTCAAGGCCGTCATGATTGCTCCTCAAACTCCTCGCCTGATTTCTGGGTGCGATACTCTGCGATGCGGTGAGCGAGTTTGCGCGGGCTTAGACCATTTTTGGCGAGGATTTTGGCGACGTTCTGGTCAATTTGGGCTTCTTCTTGTGCGTCCAATGCGCAGCCGGTTACGACAAATGTCACCGGGCGAAGTTCGGGCTCCATTGCTGTGATCGCGTTGATGAGATCAAAGCCGCTTCCCCCGCTCATATTGAGGTCGGTAATTAGAATGTCGTACCGGCTTTCGTGCAGCCGCTTGGTCCCTTGCAAGCCGTTTGCGACAACCTCGACTGTGTATCCCATCTGTTCAAGGCCGCGCCGGTAAAGCTCGGCGGTTGGCTCGTGATCTTCAGCAAGCAGAATACGGCCTGACCGCCTCCCTGAATAGAGCTGCAAAACCTCGCTCACTTGCCCGGGACTTACAGGTTTTGTCAGGTGATCGCTTGCACCGGCTTGCATTGATTTGTTTTCGTCATCGTTGACCGAAATGACGACGACCGGAATATTCTCAATCGCCGGGTCGCATCGCGCTTCTTCGAGTACATCCCAGCCATCCACCTTTGGCATGGCAAGGTCCAGCAGGACGACGCCGGGTTGATTGGCGCGCATGGCGGCAAGGCCTTTTTCACCATCAGGCGCGGTAATGACCCGATAGCCTGCCTGTTCTGCGATTCGTACGATAAGCTGACAAGCGCTGGGTTGATCATCAATCACAAGCGCCAATGGCTTGTCGCTGTTGTCTGGAAGCGCGATAGCTTCAACTGTCTCTTGATTTTGCGCCGTCGCTTTTTGCGCGAGATCATCAAGGATCCGCACCGTAAAGCATGAGCCAACACCCGGCTTTGAATCGAGTGTCACCTTGCCGCCAAGCAAATCAGCAAACAGCGCGGTGATCGCCAAGCCAAGGCCGGTTCCGCCATATTCGCGTGTGGTCGATTGGTCAGCTTGACTAAAGGGTTTGAACAAACGCTCCTGGTCTTTTTCGCTGATGCCAATTCCGGTGTCCGTGACGGTAAACACGAGATGTCTGCCCTCGCGCCGCGCGGCAAGGATGATCTGACCTTGCTCGGTGAATTTGCAGGCGTTTGACCCCAGGTTGAGCAATATCTGGCGCAGCTTGCTGGAGTCGGTGCTCGCTTTTCCAAGATCATCGGCCAGCGACAAGATGATCTCGCTTTGGCTGCGCTGCGCCATGGGAACGAGCATTTTTTCAACATCGCGCACTATGCGGGCCACTTCGAATTCATGAACGTCCACATCCATGCGTCCTGCCTCGATTTTGGATAGATCAAGGATGCCATTGATAAGCTCAAGCAATTGCTGCGCGGAGGTGTGTACCCAGCGAACATCCTCAAGCGAGCGCTTCATTCCTGCAAGAGTGAGTTCGTCGCGCAAGACTTCCGAATAGCCGAGAATGGCATTGAGCGGCGTGCGCAGTTCGTGGCTCATATTGGCGAGGAATTGCGATTTGGCGAGGTTAGCCGATTCAGCCGCATCTCGCGCCTCACGAAGATCGTTGGCTTTGTCGCGCAGCTCGACATTGCCCGCTTCGATTTTGGCCAGCATATCGTTGAAGCTGGTCGAAATCATTGCAAAATCCGGGTCGTGTTCGGTCGGCAGGCGCATGGTATAGTCGCCTGAATTGCGAAGCTCTTGCATCGCTTGAACGAGCCTGTCGATGGGACTGAAGACCATCGCTCTGAGTGATCGGGCGATGATGAGTGAAAGCACCATGCACGCCGAAAACAACAGCACGATCGTGCCAAGTGTCTGCTGCACAATATCGAGAAGCGAGCGGTTGGTGACCACCATTTCAAGCAGTCCGAGCGAGACGCCATCAACAAGAATGCTAACGGCAATAACCTCGCCTTTTGCCGTATCGCTTGGCGCGCGATTACCCGGATTCTTGATGAATTCAGCGTATGTTGCGCCCTCCCGATCAATGACGTGAACGGACTGAATATCCTCAATTTCCCGGACCGACATCAATGTCTCGCGCGTGACTTCGCGATCATCAAAAAGAATTGCGGGGGCAACATTTTCGGCAAGCAGTTTTGCGATCTGGCGATGGCGTTGTTCTGACAGATCCGCTTCTGTGTGGTATTGAATGGCGAACAGACCGAGGCAGGCGAGCAAAAGCGCGAGCGCTGCTGACGAAGTCGTCATGGCTGCAAGCTTGGTGCGGAACCGCATCCGCCCGAAAAAGCCGCTTTCCTTGAAGAGCATTACCGCCGTACCCGCGCGGCAAGGCGGACCAGTCTCGAACTGATGCGCAAGCCATTGTCGCTCGCCTGTCCCAGATTGATCTCGAAGCGGACCTGTCCCCCGGTTTCGACCAGTCCAACCGAGCCGTTTGCATCGATAAAATCGGGACCGTCTCCCATGACAAGACGGCCTTGGTTTTGCGCAGAACGGATTGTGTTGGGATTGCTGCGGGCAAGATAGGCAACCTCACATCCAGAGAATGATCCGTTAGAAATCATTCTCGTGCGGATCGGTCGGTTTCCAACCCGCTGATTAGTGAGCGCGCGCAGTTGAGGTGATGCTTCGACCCCTGATTCTATGCAGAGATCCAGCGTCGATTTCGTATTTCCCGGAAAATCGACGAAGCGCAAAATGTTGAGCACAATTGCCGCTTTGAGTTCGCTGCTGCTGCGTGACTGAGCCTGCGCGGGTGAGGGCAGGGTGCAAATCAACAGCGCCAGCACGGCAGCTAATTGAGGCAAGCGGCGAGAGGTGAGCGAACGCATGACCATTGCCCCCTTCAAAACCGATACCGCAGTTCGGCTGAAACCGAACGAGACACATACGAAGGCAATGTCGGGAGCTGCGAGAGCGGAAACTCGATACGACTGGGTTCAAACAGGCCTTCACCGATTACGGCAAATTCGGCCCCGTTTCCAAGGTCATAGGCAAGGCGAACGTCGCCCGACAAATAAGAACCAGCCGCACCACCCCCGATTTCATCGGTATACCGAAGCTGAGCGGTCAGTTGTAGATCGGATGCAATTTGAACATCGTTCGATAAAGCGGCCTGATGACGCGGTGAATTTTCTGGCGGAAGAACAAGATTGAACGGTGCATTGATCAGCGGGTCTTGCGCCACGTCAAAATTAAAGTGGGAATAGCTCGCCTTAATCGTCCACCACGGAGTAATCTCACCAGTTAGTAGCGCCTCAATCCCCCAAGTCTTGAGCCGGCCACGGGCTTGAATTTGGGTGTCCAACTCCACTGCCAATGGGAAGGGAACCGGTGGCGCAAACAAGAGCTGCGAACCAACTGGCGTAGGCGAAGCCACGCGCCTGTAGCGATTGTAATAACCCGCCAGATCAATATTCCAGTCTTGCGCCACATCAAGCCGAAGCCCTGCCTCGAATGCAGTCACACTCTCGCTTCGAAGGTCGGGATTAGGCGTCAGGACAGGGAATATCGGAAGAGGCGAAGGGTTTTGCGGCGTATTTCCGGGAATGAAAAAGACTTCAAATTGCGCGGTGCGCTCAAACCGCGATGGCGTGCGCGCTGCTCGTGAAACACTCGCCCATGCGGCAAGGTCGCTGCTTGGCCGATAGAAGATCCTCGCGCTTGGCTGAAATTCGGTGCCAGTGAAATTGTTGTGCTCTAACTTGGCCCCTACGCTTAATCGCAGGCGATTAGGTATAAGCGCAATATCATCCTGGATATAGCCGCTTATGATCGTGTCCGCTTTATTGTTCTGACCAAAAATTGCGTTGGCGGTGAAGCTTTCGAAATCGTCCGCCACACGCCGTGCACCTAACCCGATGCTCAGGTCGTGTGTGGAATTGGGCCTCCAATTGATACCCAGATCAATATCGGCGATGGAAGCGGTGTAGTCCGTCAGGCTAAGCTCGCTTCGTTCGAGGTGCGAATAATAGGCCTGCATCCGCCAATCGAGGTCGTCGCTTTGCCGTCTTGTCCAACGGGCAAGTACATTGACCTGGGTAAAATCATCCTCGGTGAGTGATATGTCATAACCGGGCGCAAGCGGGTTTTTGTTAAATAGCGAAATGAGGTTGGCATAGTCTGCATATGCCAGGTCCGCCTGGAGGGTGATCGCGTCTCGTGCACTCGCTTGCCAGTCAATTCGCGTGCCTGCTTCTGCGCTTTTACCCGCATAAGGAGCAAGGTTATTGCCCTGCTCGTCGAGCAGCATCTTATCGCGCCGCAGGGTTCCAAACGCACGCATGGTCAAAGTGTCATCGAGGCGAAATCCGTGCGAGACATTGAATTCCTGGCGCCGGGTGCTTGCTCGCCCGACCACATTGGTTCCAAGGGTGTCAGCTGAGTTGCGCGTGATGATATTGATGACACCATTGACTGCATTTGCCCCCCACAGCGTTGCTCCGGGTCCGCGGACCACCTCAATGCGTTCGATGTCATAAAGCGGGAGGTTGATCTGGTCCCAGAAGACCCCTGAGAGGCCGGAAAAATACACCGAGCGCCCATCAATCATAACCAGCAGCGAGTTGGAGTTCCTGCTGTTGAAACCCCGAATGGAAACCGCGGTCGCGCTGTTGGTGATCTGCCCGACCTCGACACCGGGAACGGTTCGAAGCAAGTCAACGATGGTGCCCGCTGGTGACTTTCTGATTTCCTCCTGGGTAATGACATAGACGGCCGCTGCTGAGTCTTTTACGCTCTGACGCTTTTTGGCGACCGACGTCGTCTCAAGCACAAGCAGATCTTCAAGCGGTGCCGACAAAAGGGCTGGATCAATCGCCTCGGTGTTTTCGGCCTCTTGATCCTTTTCCTGAGCGGGTGAGATCGGCTCTGCCGAAGCCGAAGCCGGAGCGTCGGGCGTTTCCTCGACCACAAGAGAGGGGCCGGCTACTCCACCATCAAACGCAAGGGCACCGCTGTTCACGCCAACAGCCTGCGCCGCGACGATGCTCAGCGCACTGCAGGTTCGCAAAACAGACATTTGACGGGTCATCGGCTTCTCTCGAACGAATTCGGCGGCCGCTGAGGATCATTAGGGAACGGCCACCGGTTGCGTGCGCTGCCCGGATGCTCGCTTGGCGTTCGGGCTCATCAGCGCTTTTGCCTCGATAAGGCCGACGAGTTGCTCGAAGGTGATAGGCTTGCTGAGTAAGAATCCTTGCCCCAGATCCGCTCCCATGGCGCTGACCATTGCCAGTTGCTCATCTGTCTCAACGCCTTCGACAACCGAATGAAATCCAAGGCTGTTGGACAAATTGATGATGCTTTGCATCAACACATAGGCAGAAGGCTTTTTGTCCATCGCAACAAGAAGCGACCGATCAATTTTCAAACGCGACAACGGCAGTTCGGTGAGCCGCGCAAGATTGGAGTAGCCCACACCAAAATCGTCAATTGCCAGAGTGACGCCAATGTCGTGCAGTTTGTTGAGATTTTGCACCGTCAAAGCCGGTTCGCGCATGGCTGCGTCTTCAGTCACTTCGATCTGCAAAAGCTCAGGAGGGCAATTGCTGCGCTGGAGATGGCTTTTGATGAGAGAGATATATTCAAGACTGGCCAATTGTTGCGGGGCAACATTGGCCGCGATCATCAAGGGTAGTCCGCGCCGATGAAGCTCGCTTGCGTAAGCGATGATCTTTGCCAAACCCCATTCATTAAACGAGCCCATCAGATGTGTGCGCTCCAGTACATTGAAGAACTGAGCGGGGCGCAAGACCATTCCGTCCGGATGTTTCCATCGCACCAGCGCTTCGGCAGACACCATTTCCGATGTGCGCAGATCAAAGATGGGCTGAAAGACGAATTCAAGCTGTTCTTGCGTGATTGCGGTATGCAATTCGGTTTCAAGCTTTGCGATTTTCTGCGTCTCAAGATCAAGCTGCTCGTCATAGAAAACGTAGTCGAGCGAGGAACTCTGCTTGGCTGCGTACATGGCGGAATCCGCAGCTTTGATAAGTGCATCAAACGTAGTCCCGTGGTCAGGGGCGCGTGCTATCCCGATGCTCGCAGTGAGTGCGACCAAGCGATTTCCGTGAGTGATGTCCCTTGCAAGGACTTTCAAAAAGCGCCTCACCCCACGCTCGATAAGCGCCTGTTCGATATCAGCGTCGATGAACACCACAAACTCGTCCCCACCAAAGCGTGACAGATAAGCGCTCTGATTGGCCTCGTTGGCAGAACCTTGAGAGATCATATGGGCGGATAGTTGCAGGCGGCGCGCGCAAACCTTCAGCACCTTGTCGCCGCAATCGTGCCCGTTGAGATCGTTGATTTCCTTAAATCCATTAAGGTCAACGAACATGAGCCAGCGCGACGTGCCTTCCGGGCTTGCGAGAAGGCATCGTTCAACCTCCTGGCGAAAAGACGCCCTGTTCAGAAGGCCTGTGAGCGGGTCCCTACAAGCTGATTCCTTAAGGCGAATGATCTCGTCCATCTGTGACTGATCATCAGCCGCGCGGCTTTGTGTGCTCGGCTCATTGGTGGCCTGGGTTGATCTCTCGGTATCGCGCGTTTGTGGGTCAAAGCCGTCCACTGACGGCGTGTTCGCGGCTTTTTCCTCGCGTGAGGCGACAAGATGAAGACACACAGCCCCCATGACAAAACCAAGGCTTGCAAAACCGATTGTCGGATAGCCAAATGCAAAGGCGCAAAGGAGTGCAAGCCCGATACAGGCAATCGTTGCCAACGTACCAAGTCGCAAAGCCTTCGCTTGGCCTTCGGTGTAGCGCATTGGCCCGATCATGCAGACTTATCTGCACGAGGTGTGTAAAAAATCGGGCGGGACGGCGGATCGCAAAACTACGTAGCGACGGGTTAATGTTTTCTCTGGGGTCGTGCGGTGTTTTTCTTGCAAATCAGTTGGCCGGTTGCGGCCAAACTCTTGCCTTTGATACTGTAAACTTTCATATGGCAAATGCATAAGATTCTGCCATTTCGCAGATGTTTAGGGTCACAGGGGTAGAGGGTGCCAAATACTCAAGAACCGCGCTTCACCGCGTCCGTGGTGGGCGCGCAATCCAGAAATACGATTAACGGAACCGATGGCGATGACATCATCACCGGCACCAGCGGGGATGATACGATCAATGGCGGGGACGGTGTCGATGAAATCAACGGCGGCGATGGCAACGATGTCATCAATGGCGGCGCTGATGGGGATTTCCTGTTCGGTGACTTTGGCGACGATCAATTGTTCGGCGATGGCGGCAACGACAGGTTAAGCGGTGGTTTTGGCAATGACGTCCTTGATGGCGGCGATGGCGATGACAGCCTGTTCAGCGACGATGGAAACAATATTTTCCGCGGAGGCGCGGGTAACGACACGATCTCTGACGGCTTTTTTGGCAATGATCAGATATTCGGCGACGACGGAAATGACCGCATCGCGGTGAACGCGGGCGATGACCTTGTCGAAGGCGGTGCTGGCGATGATGAAATCAGGCTGCTCCACGATTTCGATGGCGGCAATGTGGTCGTCAATGCTGGTACTGGTAACGACAGTGTCGAAGTGGCAGGGCAGATCGACGGTTTCTTTGACACGCGCAGCGTCGATATTGACCTTGGTGATGGGGCGGACACGCTCGATATTGCAAATCTTGCCTCAGACGGCTTCGAAGTCACCCTTGGTGCAGGCGCAGACCGGGTGCGCTTCTTTGATTTCAGCGGTTCGCTGGTCAATCGGTTGAGCGCAGGGCCCGTTCGTATTACCGATTTCGAGCTGGGTGATGGCGGCGACTTTCTGCAGATTGCAAACCTGGTAAGCGCGTACAAATCCACCGGCGGCGATACGATTGAATGGGTCGATATTGGCGCTGATATGGCGCTGCGCTTCAGCAATTCATCCTCTGGCGAGAGTTTCGACGTCGTTATTCTTGAGGGGCTTCAGTTCGTTGATTTGCCCGATGTGAACACCGACCTCGGCGGCGCGCAGGAGGCCACCAATTTCATCGGCACCAGAGGCAGTGATGAATTTATCGGCTCTGAATTCAATGACACCTTTACTGATGGCGGCGGTGGTAACGACACCTTTGTCGGCAGAGGCGGTGATGATCAATTCACTATCCAGCGTTTTGCTGGCGGCGATAACAATGTGAGTGTCGATGGTGGAGCGGGTAACGATTCCCTCTTTATCGATGCCAGCGTTGGCGGCTTTTTCACCATCGACATGGGCGAAGGCGATGACTTCATCGGCATTTCGCGCAATCCTACCTTTGCCACCGCGATCACGCTTGGCGCAGGGTCGGACACCATCCGTCAGACAAGCACGGCCACAGCGACTATCCTGGACTTTGAAACAGGCGATGGCGGGGACATCATCGACCTGAATATCACGCAGTCGAGTGTCGACAATAATGGCGATCCGTTTGGCACGGGCGAGTTGGTCCTGTTCCAAGACGGTAATAACGTCGTGTTGCAACGCGTCTCGCAGTTTACAGACGGTACGATCACCACTCTGGCCGTGTTCCAGAACACGCTCGTTGAGAATTTCACCTCGTTCAACTTCGGCGGGATTATCGATCCGGCCGCCGGCGGGCAGGGCGATACGTTTGAAGGGACCGAGAACGCAGACACCTACACCGGGACCGCAGGTGCAGACACCATCAACGGCAACGGCGGCGATGATACGCTTGATGGTGCCGATGGCAATGACACCATTGATGGCGGCGCAGGCAATGATGCGCTGAAGGGTGGATTTGGCGATGACGTTATTCGCGGAGGTGACGGCGATGACGTGATCACCGAGGCGTTTGGCACCAATATGATTTACGGTGATGGCGGCAATGATACCATCAACATAAGCGGTTATTTCGGCAGCTCTTTCTCGCTTGATCCGGACCAGATTTTCGGCGGTGAGGGCAACGATACCGTCAATTTCTTCCGCTCGTCGAGCAATGGGATCGACGTTGATCTTGGTGCTGGCGAGGACCGGATTGTGTTCAACGACCAACCGCTGTTCAACGAGATTACTCTTGGCGCGGGCTCTGATGTGGTCGACATGAACAGCCTTGGCCAAAGCACATACAATCCCACGCGGCCTATCGTTATCACCGATTTTCAGACTGGCGATGGTGGTGATCGTCTGGAATGGGAAAGCTGGATACGGCTCCAAACAGACAACGTTTCCACGCCCGATTTCAATCCGTTTGCAATCTTGGAAACCTCGCTCACGCAAGTGGGCAATGATGTGCATCTCGAATGGTCATTCGACACATTGAATGGCGCATCGTCACTGGTGATTTTCCAGAACACACAAGTGGGCGATTTCAATGTTTTCAACCTCGAATTCGACCCCAATGCTCCCATCGCGCCCGGTGATGATTTTACCGGCACCGAAAATGACGATCTGTTCAATGGGACCAACGTCAATGACACTGCTGCTGGTCTTGGCGGCAGCGATAGGCTGAACGGTCGCGCGGGCGATGACACGCTGGATGGCGGAATTGGTGATGACACCATCAACGGTGATCAAGGCAATGACACGCTGATCGGCGGTGATGGCGACGACACAATCCGCGGCGGCACTGGCGCTGACGATATTTCGGGCGGCGATGGCAATGACTTCATCGATGCAGGACTTGGCGACGGGTCGGCTGACATTATTGATGCCGGCGCGGGCGATGACCAGATCAACTTCTCAGGTTCGAACGATACCTACATTGGCGGCGATGGTATTGATGAGCTTTTCTTCTCCACCTTTAGCGGCGTCTTGAGCGAAGCGATTGATATCGACTTTACCGATTATCTCGCGACTGGCGTTTTCCTGCTGGGCGGGCAAGCGATCAGCGATATCGAGAACATCCTCTACGCTGGCGAAACCAGCGCGTTCGATGACCGGGTGATCTGGGGCGAGGCTTACACCTTTGGTCAGGATATGCGCGCAGGGGCCGGCAATGACCTGTTGAGCGGCACTTCCGGCGACGACACGTTCGACGGTGAAGAGGGGGATGACACGCTCATCGGCCTTGGTGGCAATGACAGCCTTACCGACCTTTCTGGCAACAATCGCCTCGAAGGAGGGCAGGGCAATGACACTCTGACCACAGGGGAGGGCGATGACACGATCCTTGGTGGTGATGGCGATGATGTTATCACACCCGGCGGCGGGATCGACAATGTTGACGCAGGCGCAGGCGATGACCGCGTTTCTGTCATTGGTTTCGAGCTAGGCGAGGTCCTGGATGGCGGCGAGGGCACCGATGTTCTGCAGTTCGGCAGTTTCGACACTGCGCTGAACTTCGTTTTCGAAGACCTGGCAAGCAGCGGCACGACAATCGCCAATTTCGAAGAATTTGATTTCGTTTTCAGCACTCTTGGTGACACGCTCATCCTTGGTGAAACCTTCACAAGCGCGGTCGATGTCGATGCAAGCTCTGGCAACGATGTGGTAACGGGCGGTGCCAGCGATGACACGATTGTCGGCGGCTCTGGCTCTGACATATTGCGCGGCGGTTCGGGTGACGACATTATTCGCGGCGAAAATATCGGCAACGGTACCGAATTTGATCAGCTGTTTGGCGACGCGGGCAACGACCAATTGTTCGGTAACGGCCTGCTAGAGGGCGGCGCTGGCAATGACTTTGTCTCTGGTTCGGGCGAGCTATTTGGCGGCGATGGCAATGACTCCATCGTCAGTTTCGGCATAGGCGACATTATTCGCGGCGGTGCTGGCGACGATGACATTTTCGTGCGGGAAAGCGGTGCGACCATCTATCTCGAAGCGGGCCTCAACCGGGATCGGATCGACGGGTTTTCAGCTGCGCAAGGCGCGATGATTATCGCAACGGCTGCAAACAGCCAGCTGCAATGGACTGCTCTTCGCGTCGGCACCACCGACCAATCCGAACAGATCGTGACTATCGCCGGGACCATCTCTGACGGTGGCTTTGCCGGGTTCGAGATTATCGGCACCGGCCTTGATGATACCATCAACCTGTCCGGCGGCCCTAGCGAACCGGCGGTGACGATCGAAGGGTCCGCGCCTATCTTCGGACTTGGCGGCAATGACGACATCACCGGCTCGCTGTCGGATGACATAATCTTTGGCGGGGCAGGAAATGATATTCTTCGCTCAAGCAGCGGACTTGACCAGCTCCACGGCGGTGTTGGCGATGACCGCTATTTCATCAATCATGCCGGGCAAACTCTGATTGAGAACGCAGGCGAAGGCTTTGAAACTGTCATTGCCAGCGTCGATGTCGAGATCGGCGACAACATTGAACGGCTCGAACTTCAAGGCAACGCCCGCATCGGGATTGGCGGAAACACAGCCAACGAGATTTTCGGCACGAGCGGCAACAATGAGCTTTACGGGCGCGGCGGCAATGACGTGCTGCACGCTGGCTTTGGCGACGATTTGCTTGACGGCGGGGCCGGTGATGACCTGCTGATCGGCCTTGGAGGCAACAATACGCTGCGCGGTGGTGACGGGAACGACGTGCTTCGCGGCAACTCCGGCAATGATGTAATCGATGGCGGCAGCGGCGTTGATACCGTCGATTTCAGCGATGGACCGTTCGGCGTCACAGTCGATCTGAGCATCACCACTGCGCAAAATCTGGGCGGTGCTGGTACAGACACGCTTACAAATATCGAAAACGTCATCGGCACGCTTGCAGACGATACAATCACCGGCTCTGACGGCGCGAACGTGATCTTTGGAAACGGCGGCTTCGATACGATTGACGGTGGCTCCAACGTCGATATCGCAGTCTTTACAGGCACTTTGTCGCAATACACGATTGTTCAGTTTGTCGACCGCACCTTTGGCCTTGAAGGGCCCGGCGGCCTCGCTCAACTCAGCAATATCGAGTTTATTCGGTTCGACGACCAGCTCTTCCGCCTGCGGCCAGGGATTGGTCAAAGCGTCAACTTTAACTCCGCAGACCCTGCCACTTATCAGGACGCGATGAGCGCTATTCGCGACTTTGACGGCAATGCGCTGGGCGGTGATGGCGCGTGGCTGCGCATTGGCGAGGCCGATGTAAACGGTGATGGCGACATCGACCAGATTCTCGTCAATGATGCGATTGGCCGCTTTGCAACCGTAGGCACCGCGCCTGACGGGCTTGTCTATTTCGAAGACTTCTCATGGGCAGGCGAAACCCGCGTTGCGGGCATTTACATCGATCCGCTGGTGCAACTTGGTATCGTTGAGCAAGGCAGTCCCTTTGACAGTCAGCAGCGCTTCCAGAATGATCTTGCGATTGAAAACATCAACCGCGTTTTGGGCGCTGACGATTACGATGGTGACGGTTTGCAGGAGGTGTACTTCGCGCTAACCGATGGCACCGCATACTTGCGCGCCATCATGGAGTTTGACGGCAACATTCGCTACGCCAACTATCAGGACGAGCAAGGGGTGATCGACTACCTCACCGCTAACGGCTTTGGCGAAGAAACCTATGGCACATGGTTCGGCGGCGGCGCGTCTGGTTCGGCTGGCGCGGGTGATGTGGCCGTTGCCAGCGACAGCGTCAGCGTGATGCCGGTGAGCCCGCAGATGTCGTTCGATCCTTTCCAGGCGGAGATGTTCGGCTAACCAATCAGCCGTTCGATCAGCCAGAAGCTGCCTATGGTGCCAATCGCGTAAGTCGCGGTGGTAAGCGCCTGGCGTTGCCCGCGTTCGCTCGCGCGGGTGAGCGCTTTTAATGCGAGGATCGTCAGCGCCACGACGATGAGCTGACCTGCCTCGACACCGATGTTGAAGGCGAAGAGGGCGGCTGCAAGCTGGCTTTGTGGAAGGCCGATGTCCGCCAATGCGCCTGCAAAACCAAAGCCGTGCACCAGCCCGAACGCAAAAGCCACCGCCCACGGATAGCGCCGCGTCAATGTTCTTCGCTCAGGATCACGCAGCGCCGTCATAACCTCAACCGCGAGGAAGACGATTGAAAGCGCTATCAGCGCCTCGACGGGCCGACCGGGGAGCCCTGAATATCCAAGGACCGTCGCGATCAAAGTGATCGAATGTGCGATCGTAAAGGCGGTCGCGGCTTTCACCACGGGCCATGGTCCACGCACTAGAAGTACCAGCGCGATCACGAATAAGAGGTGGTCCCAGCCAAACAGGATGTGCTCAGCGCCGATGACGAAGTAGTCATAGAGCACGCTCAAAGCGGAGGGCTCTGCAAGGATTGTCGCCGTTGGTGCCTCAGCCGTGAGGCGGAAGCTTTGCGTGGGTGCGTCGAGCGGGATGAAGCGCGCAATCGCATCCGACTTGCCCAGAAGTTCGCTAAGGCCAAAGGCACCACCGGCAGGATCGCCCTCGCATTGGAGGGTCGCTCGGCCCATGAGCGCAGCCGACTGGATACGTTGCACTGCTTCGCCCTGCATCGCGCAATTGTCGGGGATGACAGGCTCCAAACGCTCGGTCAGCAATCCTGCGCTGCCGACGGCTAGCGTGACTTTCCAATCAAGGGTGAACTCGCCTGTTTCAACCTCGCGCATCTCCACCACTGACGGGCGCAATTCGTGCGCGGCAAGCGGCACGGCGGCGAGGGCAGCAATGAGGGCAACAAGCCAGCGCAGCACTCGGCTCACCTATCGATGTCGATGCGATAGGCGCTTGCCAAAGTTTCGTAAGCGCGGGCCTTTCGCGCCTCGATCTCGGCGGCTCGCCAATCATTGGCAATGTTCGTGCGAAGCTCCTCAAAATCGGGCTCTGGCACTTCGCGCGCAGTGAGCTTAACAAGGTGCCAACCAAAGCCAGAGCGCAGCGGGCCTTGCCATGTCTCGCCCGGCTCCAATTGAGCCAGCCCGCGCACGAAATCGGCACCAAAGCGAGCCTCCACATCGCGCAGTTTAGTTGATGAAACCCTCCTTGGGAGGGAGGTTCGGTTTCCCGCGAAGGAACCCGCTGAAAGAGCATTTAACGCATTGTTTTCATTATCGAAAAAAGCTTGTTCAAAACTCACCTGAGCGTTTGCAACCGCAGCATCGGCATAAAGCTCTTTATTGGCCTCAAAATACCCGCGCAAAACCTCTTGCGATGGCTCTGTCACCTCTGCTGCCAGACTGGCTGATAAATCCATCTTTGACACAAGCCGGCGGCGCACCACCATATCGCTTTCATCAAAGCCCAGCCGGAGCGCCTCGCGGTACAAAACCTCCTCTCGAACGAAGGCGTCAATTGCGCTGTCCAATTCTGCATCGGTCGGCGCGCGGCCCATCGACAAGGTCCAACTTTCCGCAATCCGTTCCTTTTCCTCAGAGCCGACGGTGATCACGCGGCTCGAAGGGTCAGGCGGATTGCCGCCCCATGTCAGCGCGACATACATAACCGCGCCCAGCACAGTGAAATGAACGAGCGGCTCGCGCGTCCAACCCGGTAGTTTCATGAGCCGCCCCTTAACTCGCGGACTTGAGCCAGATCGGCGAGGTATAGGCACGCTCCTGCGCCACGGCATCGGCCATCGCTTCTTCCGACAACGTCACCCCGAACCGCACCGCATCGTAAAGCGTCCAGCGCGGCGTCGGGATTTCCAGAACTCGCACATAGTAGAACGGACGCTGTCCCACTTGGTAATCGGGATCGGTCCATGTCGTGCGCAATTCAGCCGCGCCAATCGTATTTGTATAGGTCGCAGTTTCGCGGTCCACCGTGTCGCCCACTGGCGCGAGTTTCCCGGCCACTTTGCCACGCTTGTCGGCATCGCTCCACACAACGTCATAGACGCGCTCTTGCATTTCGCCCGATGCGTCGAGCCACCCTTTGATGACCTGTACCCGGTCAAGGTTTGCGCCATCTGGGTCTTTCATCGCACTGATCAGGAAGCTTGGCGCGCGGCCTTCGTCGGTTAGCTCGCCGCCCATGGGCACGCCTTCACTGTACCCCTTGCGCACCCAATCGCCATCCCAATCATCAGCCGTAAAGCCGAAGCCGCCGAAGACGCGCACGCTCATGCGCGGGCCAGTGGTCGCGTAAACTTCGCGCCGGGCAAAGGCGTCGAAGATTTCAGCGCGCGTATTGCCGCGCGCCCAGGCCGCAGCATAGCCCCCCGCGAGATAGTGCCAGCCAAAGCGTCCCTCGCGCGTGCCAAGGTTCTGCGCATCCATTGAGCGCTGGGTATAGGATTGCTCGTTTCCGGTGTGCTTACCCCAGAAATTGTCTTCATCACCCGTGGCAAGCGAAGTGTGGCTATCGGTCGACCCGATCATGCCAAATGCGTATGGGTTAACCCCAAGCTTTTGTTCCAGCGTCAGCCCGCGCAACAAAGCAGAGCGCGCATAAGAACCTGCATACATTGAAGGGTCGGTCATCTGGCTGAGGGAAAGGTTGCCGAAATCCCATCCCTGAACCCCGAACCCTGCCATTTCATCATTGGGAGAGAGGTAAGGATGGGTTTCGCTGTCCCCTTTGATTTGTGTGGCCTCAATCACCGGCTCTGCCCATGCACGCAATGCGGCGTATTCCGCCGTCATGGGGGAGCCATCCTCCATGGTCATTTGGAACATCAAGCCATTGGAAAGGTTGGAGTTGTGCGGGATGGCCAGAACCCGTCCGCCTGTCTCTTTCTCGTAATTCCTCATATACTCCCACAATTGCGGGGCAGTGGTCTGAAGGCCGGGGAAGGGCACGGTCTGGCGCGTCTTTTCAGAGCCGTCGCGAAACATCACCACGCGGTGCAAATTGTTGCCATCGGGCATGGCGGTCCACTCATACCCGGCAAGAGCGGTGAAAACGCCCGGTTCGTTGTAGCGGTCGAGCATGGATAGCTGAGTGTTCCAGATGTCCTTGGTCGCCTCGATCGCTTCATCACCGCCTGCGGCCAAGCCCTCGGGGATGCGGTCTTCTGCGGCCGCTGCGATGAGTTCGCCGATTGCCCTGGTCGATTGCTCGGGGCTTTCGTGCATCATATCGTACCAGCGAAGCACGGTATCATCGCCAATCACCCATTTCACATACCAGCGCGGCGCATCATATAGCCGCCGCGTCGCGCCAAGCGCGTCGGAGTGGTCGGCGATCACAAGAAAGTCGAGCGGGCGGGCTAGCTGTGTTTCTCCCCCGGTCGTGGCTGTAACGGTTTCTCCGCGCGCAAATCTCAACGCTGCCTCAGGCCCCAGACGCGTGCCAAAGCCAAAGGCGTCGACCGAATTGTCGGTATGAAGGTGGGTGTCGCCCCAATATGGGCGGTCGGGAAATTCCGCGAGTTCAATAGTGCCTTCGCCATCGCCGGACGCCTCTGGACTAGCCGCCTCATCATTGCCCGAACAGCCTGCAACGCTGATTGCGAGAATGCTCGCCAGAGCAAAG
This sequence comes from Erythrobacter sp. SCSIO 43205, assembly GCF_019904235.1. Lineage (NCBI taxonomy): Bacteria > Pseudomonadati > Pseudomonadota > Alphaproteobacteria > Sphingomonadales > Erythrobacteraceae > Erythrobacter > Erythrobacter sp. SCSIO 43205. The sequence continues at coordinate 1,460,940 of NZ_CP063202.1, forward strand.
CCGCTCCATCCCTGCCGCATAGTCTCTCCCCTCCTTTTCCTCTCTCACATTCAAGCATTGCCCTTCTCGCCGATCCCGTCAAGCAAGAGCAAGCGAGGAGGCGCCAGGGGAAGAGCGCACAAGCCGCGTTAGTGCAGGTGAACTATGGACCTATGGTGAACTTTACGCTCTGCCGATCGTCGGCAGACGAGTAGCCAATTCAGGCGTAGGGATTGGCTCATGCAATTTCAGGGGATTAGCGACCTATGAGCAGACTTTGGGATCTCAAACGATATTTCAGGCGACCATCGCGGCGCGAGGGCATTCTGCTTGGCGTGTTGATCGTGTTCATTTCGCTTGCGGTTCCGTTTGAACCCTATGACTGGTTGCAGCGCTCAGTCACGGCACAGCTCAATCTAAAGCCCTATAAGGGTGATGCTGTTATCATTGCCATCGATGCCAAGACAGAGCGAGAGTTGCCTGATCGAGCGTGGTCAAAATCGGACCTTGCTGACCTGCTCACCCGGCTGTCCGAACATGACCCCAAGCAGATTGTTATAGCGCAGCAATATTTTGAGGCGGGTGCTGATGATGACGATCAAAGGCTAATCGATGCGCTGAAACAATTGGATTTCAAACCTAGCTGGCAGGTCGAGATCGCGCCTGAAGAGATCAGGTTTTCGGGTAAAGAGAGCCGAAGCAGCGGCAGATCGGATGAGCCATCGTTTGCGCAGTTGCTTGAGCCGGGCATTGCGGACCTTGTTCAGCCAAACATTGCCGCCTTTCGCAGAACAAACAATTATGCGCCAATCTCCGCTCAATACGTGGTTGAGACGAGCGAGGGTGTTGTGCCGTCGTCTGCCTCTGTTCTGGCGCAAGGTGCTTCACCGCCCTCCCAAAACCTGTTTACGGTCGATCTGAGTTATAACACGCGCACGATTCCGGAATTCAGCGCAATCGACGTTATGCGAGATGATCGGATCGCGGCCAAGCTTTCGGATAAGTCGGTAATCATAGCCTTCACCGATCAGCTTGGTCGAGATACGGTCGTCACTCCCTTTGACCCTTATACAAGCCGGGCAGCCCTATCGGTGGTCGCGGCACAAACGCTGATTGACGGGCCGCCGGTTTCGCTGGGTTGGGGGGCGATGTTCCTCTTGGCGATCATGGTGACAATTCTCTGGATCGCGCTGGTCCGGCCATACGGTCTTTACATTGCGGGCACTGCGCTGGTTCTGATCATTGTCAGCCCCTTCTTTCTTGAGCGGTTACTGATTTTCCAAGAGACATCTCAGGCAATCGTATTGATTGCACTGGTGGGTATTGTACGGGTTTGGCAGCAGGGGCGCGAGGCCATCCATGTCTATCGCAGCGCTGCGGAAACGAAGTCGCAATTCCTCGCGCAAGCAAGCCACGATCTGCGTCAACCTATCCATGCGATTGGTCTATTGGCTGACCGGCTTTCGCAATCAAACCTCACGATTGAACAGCAAGAGATCGTGTCCAAGATTTCGTGGTCAGTCGACAACGCGCGCCGCATGTTTCGCGCGCTTCTTGATATTGCTGCGATTGAAAGCGGGACACTCAAGAAAGACCTGAGCGCGGTTTCGGTCAACGAGCTATTGGCTGAGGTCGACAGCCAAAACGCGCTTGCAGCAGAGCAGGCGGGAGTGGACTTGCGGCTCATCCCGTCTGATCTGGTCGTCAGAACAGATCGCGCTTTGCTAGGGACAATGCTGCAAAACCTCGTCTCAAACTCCATCCGTTATACGTCCGGCGGAAAAATCGTCGTGGGTTGTCGCAGAAAAGAGAACACGCTTTCCTTTTATGTGGCGGACAATGGCCGGGGGATCGCGCCTGATGAGCTCGAAAAGGTGCAAAAAGAGTTTTACCGCTCGGCCACCGGGTCAAGCCTTGGATCTGACAACAAGGGGCTGGGTTTGGCGATTGTGAACCGACTGGCTCGCCTGCTGGATTTGCGCTTCAGGCTTCGATCAGAACTTGGCAAGGGGACGATCGCTTCGATTGAGGGACTGAGGATAATCTCATCAGCCGAAGCGCCTCAAACGAGCGAGAATGAGCGCAAATTGCCGCTTTCAGGTTTGAGGGTCGTGGTTGCCGACGACGAGGAGGACACGCTCCACTCGACTGCCGCTTTGCTGGAGAAGTGGGGGTGCGATGTTACCCCCTTGTCCCGTCCACCAGAAGGGATTGCACCTTGCGATATTGTTTTGAGCGACTTTGACTTCGGCGAAGGCGTAACTCTTGGGGAGCAACCCAATATCGTATCGAACATTGATAAGCTTGGAATCGATATGATCATCATTTCTGGCCACCATCCCGATCAGATCCGCGAAAATCTGCCTGATTTTTCGGGACTGATACTCACAAAGCCTCTGCGCGCTGCTCAGTTGCGTTCTGCGATGATGTCGCTGCGCCGGGTAAAAAAAGCCAACTAGTGCATCAAGACTAGTGTGCCGTTGAGAGGTGTGTGTATCTTGATACTTGTCTCCCCGATAAAGGGCGGGATCGCAAATTGGACTGGAGAAACAAATTGCAAAATCAAGATATTAAAACGCTTCTGGACCCTGAAATTGATGCTGTCACAGGCGGCTTGACCGCACAGGGCCCAACGCCGGCTCCGGCGCCAGAAAGCATTCTTTGCTGGCTGACTGGCATTTGTGCCGATCGCCCCCCGCTGATCACGATCAACCCTGACAAAATCTGAGGGTGACAGTCGGGCGCGATCACGCGCTTCAAGCTGACAAAAACCAAGGGCCGCTTTCCAGCGGCCCTTTTTTGTGTACGGGACATAAATCCGGGCGAACCTGTCACTAGGTGATGATTGGCTCATCACTCTCACCGCGCCAACAAAAAAGGCCGCTCAATCGGCGGCCCTTTCATCGTCTTGTGGTTGCAGGTTCTACACCCCGTATTTGCTCGCCAGCGCCGCCGCAGCCGTGCGGGTTTCCACCTTGAGTTCGCGCAGAAGCGCTGAGACGTGGATGCGCACGGTGAAAGGTGAGATGCCAAGATCAATCGCAATCTGCTTGTTCGAATGCCCTTGAGCAATGCCGCGCAGCACATCCAGCTGGCGCGGGGTAAGGCCGGAGAACTGCGACACAGAGGTCGTGCCTTCAAGCCCTCCTGCCGCACTGACATTCACAAATTCGCCATTCATCACCGCCCTGATTCCATCGCGGATCTGATCCTGGCTCGCAGCCTTGCTGATAAAGCCATCAACCCCTGTCGACATGATGTGGTCAGTCGAGCGCCGGTCATCGGCCATCGAGATAATCACAATCGAGGTGAGCGGATATTTGGTTCGCAGCATCGGCACTGCTTTATCAATATCCATACCTGGAAAGCGAAGGTCGAGCAGGAAAAGCTGCGGATCACCACCAGCGCTCGCGACCTCCAACAACTCTTCAAAGGTGCTGGCGTGCTCCACTTCGATCTCTGGATCGATTTCAGCAAGGATCGAGGCGACGCCTTCGCGAAAGATGGGGTGATCGTCTGCCACCAGCATCCTTGGCTTATTGGTCGCGTTTTGGCGTTGAACTCTCACAGTCAAATACTCCTAGACTGCCCTCATAATGCCTTGTCGAGGGGGGCTCGGCCATAGTCCATACACACTATAGAGAAGGCCTTATCCACCGCCAGTCTCACATTCACGGGCCAGCCGGTTTCTTCTCCATTAAAGCTTCGAAAGCCAGCAAGACCTCTCTTGCCAGCACAGCTTTGCCAGCCAGCACAGGCGCACTAGCGCGGACTATCTAGCTCGCCAATTCTAGGCGGCTCATTCTAGCCCTGCCAACTTAGCCCAGCCACCTTAGCCCAGCTGGTCTAGCACCCAATTGCTAGCCGGGTCAGTCTAGCAAAAAGTGTCTAAAACAAATCACCTAAGGCATTGTAACTATTGATGAAAAAATGGTTTACGGCGATTATCAAATCGTCAGCTAGCGAGGCTGAGCAAAACGAAAAACCCGCATACGACAATGCACATTGAATTGTTCGCATTTGATCAAGCGGAAGACTCTTTTGCCTCCGGTTCGCCAGCCAGGCGTTCGCGTAAAATGGGCTTGTTGGCCAGATCGTTTCACACCCCGCAACGGGTCTAAACATTCGATCTTTCCACTCCAGTCCGGGGCCTGCTGGTCCTTTTGCGTGAGCTCTATGAGGTCGGAAGGAAGCAAATACAGCTCGCGCTTAAGGCGCTTCTTTCCGGCCTCAAGCAAATTCGAAGGGCCACCACAGCCACGAGTGCGGTTGTGACCGGTTCAAGTTCCAGAGCAGCGCCCCCTTGCGTGGTTCTGGGGGCGGGCAAGCTCGTCTTTTTCAAAGCACTCAGACGTTGGAGAAGAGACATGAAAACTTTGAGCAAAAATGAAATCGAGAGTGTTGCTGGCGGCTTTCCCGTGGGCGCTCTGCCACTGGTGGTATTTTTTATCCCACGGCCAACCCCCAAGCCAGCCGATGAGCCCGTAACCGTGGGCATGGCCGACTGACGATAACCGACCATTTCGCCGAGCTGCGACTGGTGCGGCTCGGCGGGTGAGCTTCGATTTGGTTACCCCGCTTCGCCGGGTTCTGGCCGACCACAAAATCAACCGCAGCCCGGTCAGACGTTTGGTCCGTGCTTACACAAGACACCTCCAGGCAGACAATCGCGCTGGAGAAAACAGAAGCTGTGTCCTCGTCCTGTCCGCGCTGCGCAAACCATTGGAGAAGAGCAATGAAAACTTTGAATACACAGGAAATCGATACCGTAAGCGGTGCGTTGAGCATCATGCCAATGCCCTTGCCTTACCCCATTCCCGGCCCGCTGCCTCTGCCGCTGCCGATCCCAATGCCAATCCCGGGGCCAAGCCCGCTGCCATTCCCAATTCCGGGCCCAACCCCTCTGCCGACGCCATATCCAATCCCGCTGCCTTACTAAGGGCAAACGTTCCGGTTCGCGGGTGGTGGTGGCCACCAGGCCAAGTCGCCGCCCGCGATACCAACCTTTTGGTCAAGGAAGGGCAAAAAGCCCCTGAAGCGAGCTTTTCTGAGACAATTTGGAGACGAGAAATGAAGAATCTCAACACGCAAGAAGTCGACGCCGTCAGCGGCGGAATGAATCCCGCGATCCTCGTGGTCGTTGGCCCAATCGGTCCACTGTTGGCTGCAGCTGGAGCAGCCAAAGAGATGGCTGAAACCAGCGAAGACTAATCGCAATGGGTGATGTGCCGGGGCTGAAGCCTCGGCCATCCCAACCAACAAGATCATCGGAATGACCAATCCCAAACGGTGAAGGTTCTTCCGCAGAATTTCCGCAAGCGCCCCCCGCGCTTCGGGAAGCAGGGAAGTTTTACGCCGGTTTCCCCCCTGCGCCGGCAAACACAATGGAGAAGTAGAATGTCAAATATGCAACATGACGCGTTTGCTCAAAACAACATCAAAGAACTCAGCTTCGACGAAGTCGAAGAAGTCAACGGCGGCGGGCTCCCAGTGGCGCTTTTCGTTGTCTTCGTCGCAGCTCCTTTTGTTGCAGGTGTCATTGATGGCGCAGCTGGCAACGAGAACAAGACTGAAGACTAAGATTATTTATACAAAGGAGAAACAAAATGATCCAAGAACTGAAATTTGACGAAATCGAAGCTGTCGATGGTGCAGGCATTGGCGAAGCGATCATCGAAGCTGGCCAGAGCGTCGTAGATGCAGCTTATGATGCAGGTCACAAGTTGGGCTCGGCAGTTCGCAGCCTCTTTACTGACGACTAAACTGCTATTCGAAGGTGCGCCGCACTTTGGTGGCGCACCTTCGACTAAGGATGTATCATGGAAAAGATTGGTTTTTACATTCCCTTTAACAACATCGCACTGATTGTTCTCTTTACTGTTTTCATGAGTGTTGCAAACAGCAAATACGATACCATCGTTGTTGTCGCATTCCTGCTATTTTCGGCGGCAATGCTCATCGCGCCGCGCTCAACAAGCCATTTTATCTATGGGATAGATGTCCATACCGGATGGAAGCAGTTCGCTCTTTATTTCGTTGGAAGTGTCCTGATTTTGCAGCAGAACACATATCAAGTGTTTCATGGTCTTGCTGTGGTTGGATACCGCGCAATCGAGATGCTTGTTGTGTCGATACGCTCGTTGGGATGAGCCGCAATCAGAGTGGCTGCGTTCTCCCTCGTGTCAATGAGCCAGCTAACCCACTTGCACTATTCCGCATTCTCGCCAAACGCGGCTAGGACACTTCCCACACAAGCCCTCCACGCAGCAGGGGCGCGCATTTCAGGGAAGGTGCAAAACAAAAACACATGGCGTCACTATTCCGCACAGAAGTCCTCAATCAGAAGAAGGATCGCCTCTCTGGCGAAGTCTCGATTGCGGTGCCAATGCCGTGGCAGGTCATTGGCTATCTCATTTTCGGCACGATTATCATTGCGCTGATTTTTCTCAGCCTTGCGAGCTATTCGCGCGTGGAGACTGTTACTGGAACCGTCGTGCCGGACCGCGGGGTTGCCTCGATCATTCCCACCCGCGCTGGCACTATCACCGAAGTGATGGTCGATGATGGCGAGCGGGTTGAAGCGGGCACCACGCTGGTTGCCATTCGCGCTGAAGAGGATGCAGCTTCCGGCCTTTCCGCTGCCGCTTTAACCCAGCAAGCCATCGCTCAGCAGGATGCAAGTCTCGCAGCCCAGCTTACCGCCGCACAGCGTTCCGCCGATGCGCAGCGCAGCCAGATCGCAGTGCAGGCCGCCGGGCTTCGCACTGAGATTGAACAATTGCGTTCGCAAATCGCGCTTCAGCAAAATCTCGTGGCTTCCGCTCAACAAAACCTCGATCAGGCGCGCAGCGTGGCAGAGCGCGGGTTTATCAGCCAAGTTGATCTCCAACGACGCGAAGACACGCTTTTCTCGCGTCAGCAACAGCTAGCGCAATTGGAGCAATCGCTCACCTCGCGCAGGGCCACTCTCGCCGAGATTTCAACCACCGCCGCCAACATCGCAGCTCAGGCACAAAGCCAGGCGGCAGGTATCGCGGCAAGCCGCGCGCAGGTGGCGCAGCAGGCGGCGGGCAATGAGGGCGCGCGTTCTTATGCGCTCAGCGCGCCCATCACCGGCAATGTGACCGCGCTCACCATGCGGGCCGGGCAAAGGGTGGGGCCGCAAAGTCAGATCATGGCCATCGTCCCCGAAGGATCGACCTTGCGCGCGGAACTGAGCGTGCCGAGCCAGGCCATCGGCTTTGTCAAAGTGGGTCAGGAAGTGCGGCTTGCGATCGACGCTTTCCCCTATCAGCGCTTTGGCACAGTCACTGGAACGGTGCGAACCGTTGCCTCAAGTGCTCTCACCCAGCAGGCACCCAATGGCGCGGTCGTCTCCGTTTATCCGGTGGTAGTCGAGCTGCAAGACACTGAAATCAGTGCCTTCGGGCGCATGGAGCAACTCGTGCCGGGCATGACACTCACCGCGCGGATCGTCACCGAAAAGCAGTCCTTGATTGAGTGGCTGTTTGAACCCCTCTTTGCTGTGCAGAAGCGATAATTATGGAACTTGATCTTGGATTTCTGACGCGCAGCAAGGTGCGTCTCATTCGCCAGACGGAAGTTGCCGAGTGCGGGCTTGCCAGTCTTACGATGGTGGCCAATTACCACGGCTTTGACGTTGATCTTGGCACCATGCGGCGCAAGTATTCGCCTTCTTTGAGAGGCGCGCCTTTGCGGGCTCTCATCGGGCTGGCGGATCAGATCGGTCTCACCCCGCGCGCGGTTAAATTGCCGCTGGAGGAGCTGCAAAACCTGCATATGCCAGCGGTGCTTCACTGGGACTTGAATCACTATGTCGTGATCGAGGCGGTGAAGGGGGGCAAGGCGCTCATCCATAACCCCGATGGACGTTCAACCTGGATGCCGCTCACTGAGGTGTCGGACCATTTTACCGGCGTTGCCCTTGAACTGCGGCCCAGCAGCGATTTTGACAAGAAGTCCCTTCGTGACCGGCTGAAGCTTTCGCAGCTTTGGCAGTCGATGACGGGATTGAAGCGGGCGCTGGTGCAGATTTTGCTGCTCAGCCTCGTGCTGCAAGCCTTCGTGCTCGCCTCGCCCTATTATATGCAGATCGCGATTGATAATGCGCTGCCTGCACTCGATGGCGATTTGCTAACGGTTTTGGCTATCGGCTTTGGTCTTTTTACGCTTATCAATGTGATCGCGAGCCTTTTGCGCAGTTTTGTGCTGCTCAATGCCGGAACCAGCGTTGGTTATGGCCTTGCCACCAATATCGCGCGGCGCTTGTTCCGCTTGCCGATTGAGTGGTTTGAAAAGCGGCACACGGGTGACATCTTGTCACGCTTTCAATCGGTTGCGCCGATCCAGAACCTGCTCACCCAAGGCGCGGTGGCGGCTCTTGTCGATGGGGTGATGGCAGTCTTCACCCTTGCGGTGATGTTCTTTTACAGCCCGCTTCTGGCGATGATCGCGATTGTCGCATTCCTCCTTTACGGCGCGGCGCGGCTGATCAGCTTCTCGTTCCAGCGCGAGGCCGAAGAAGCGACCATCATCACCGGAGGTAAAGAGCAGACCACCCTGATCGAAAGCCTTCGCGGCATGGTCACATTGCGCCTGTTCGGTCGTGAAACATTGCGCCATGCCTTGTGGCAAACGAAGCTTACAGACTCGGTCAATGCGACCGTGCGCCTGTCGCGTATCGGCATCTGGCAATCCAGCGCCAACCTGCTCATTTTCGGGATCGAAAACATCCTGACGATCTGGCTCGCGGTCGGATTTGTCATCGAAGGCGCAGGGTTCAGCGTCGGCATGGTCTTTGCCTATATCGCCTATAAGAACCAGTTCATTTCAAAGTCGGCCGCTCTGATCGATCAGGCGATCCAGTTCCGTATGCTGGGCCTTCATCTGGAGCGTCTTTCTGACATTGCCTTGTCGGACGAGGACCGCAGTTTTGCTGATGGCCAGGAAACGCACACCGCACTCAAAGGCTCGATCGAGCTTAAGGATATATTCTATCGTTATTCCCCCAGTGACCCGATGGTCTTGCAGGGAGTGAACCTCAAAATCGAGCAGGGCGAACACGTGGCGATCACCGGGCCATCTGGCGGAGGAAAATCGACGCTGCTTAAAATCATGCTGGGCCTGGTTGAGCCCGAAGGCGGCGAAGTGCTGGTCGATGGTATCCCTTTGCCACGCTTCGGCTACAAAAGCTTTCACCGCCAGGTCGCTGCTGTCCTTCAGGAAGACAGCCTTTTTGCAGGCTCGATTGCCGACAATATCGCGCTGTTCGATGACGAGGTTGATATGCAGCGTGTGGTGGGAGCAGCGGCGGCTGCGTCAATCCATGAGGATATTGCTGCCATGCCGATGCAGTATGAAACGCTGATTGGCGACATGGGTTCGACCCTTTCCGGTGGCCAGAAACAGCGGGTGCTGCTGGCCCGCGCGCTCTACCGCCAGCCCAAAATCCTGTTCATGGATGAAGGCACTGCTCACTTGGATAGCAAGCACGAGGCTGCGGTGAACGAGGCGATCAATATGATGGGGATCACGCGCATCATCATCGCGCACCGGCAAGAGACGATTGATGCAGCCGACCGGAAACTGGTGCTCGCAGGCGGTGTGTTTCAGGAGGCTGTTCCGGCCTGATGCCCGCTGAGAATTTCCTCGGCCTTGGCCAAGTCTTCGCGCGTATTGATGTTCCAGAACGGGTCCACGTGTGGGGCTTCGGTGTCGAAGGTTACGAGGGCAGCCTTGCAGCGCTTCGCCCAACTATGAGCCGAGTGCCACCGGCTATCAATCTGGGCGCGAAGTGCCCCGTACTGGTCCACCCTCCAGAGCCCGTTGACCGGGTGCCATCGGTCTTCACTCACCGCAATAGTAGGGGCGCCTTGGGCGTTTAACTTTTCAACGAAATCAAGCGGTACAAAGGGCAGGTCAACGGCAAGCGTTACCACCTGCTCAGCCCCGTTTGCGCTCGCCCATTCCATCGCTGTGAGAATACCCGCGAGAGGACCAATGCTGTCCGACAGCAAGTCGCGGATTATCGGCAAGCCCCAACGCTCAAAACTGCCGGGCGAGGGAGCATTGATGGCAATTGGCCCCGAAGTCTGCCCGCGCACCCGTTCCAGCACGTGCTCAAGCAAAGGCTTCCCGGCGAGCTCAGCCAGCGCCTTGTCCTCGCCAAAGCGGCGCGATTGGCCTCCTGCAAGGATGCAGATGGGGATATGGGGAAGGGGCGCCATGCTAGTTTGAGGCTGTAGAAATGGCGACGGCTTTTGCCAATGGGTTTATCCTTGAAAGGCCCGCATCGGGTTGTGCCCAAACGTTCAAGTGCGATCCATCGGGCTCGATAAAATCTGTATGTATTTTGCCGGGGGTGTTATTTTGCACATCGCTAGGCAAAAGGTTTCGGCATTATTCTGCGCACGGGCCATGAGTTCCTGGCCCTAGCGACCCGAAGCCTAGCTCCCCGTTCACCCGGGGAGCTTTTTTTTGGCTTAAACCTCTTCGACCTGATCCATCAGCCCGTGCAAATTGGTGATCACCAGATTGCGACCCTGCTTTCGCAACAGGCCAAGTGATGTCAGCTCGCTGATCGCGCGGGTGATGGTTTCGCGTTGCCCGCCAACGGTTGCCGCCCATTCGGCATGGGTGGGAGGGTCTTTAAGCACGATTTCACCGTCCCCCCCGCCAAGCGCCATCGCATTGCGGATCAACTCATTGTAAAACCGCATTTTTACAGAGCTGGCAGTGGTCACATAAATCCGGTCGGAAAGCTCACGGATGCGCGCTCCCATATCGCGCAAGAGAGCCTTGCTGATCGAAGGGATAGCGGCCATCAGATCGCTGAAGGCGGGGCCGGAAAGCCGCCCGATAAGAACTTCGGTCATAGCGACAATATTGACCGAGCGCGGCTCACCATCGAACACCGCAAGCTCGCCGAAATAGGAGTTGGGCGGCAACCGGCGATAGCTGATCTCGCGCCCTGCCAAAGAATAGCGATTGGCGAGCACCTGACCATCGAGAAGCAGGTAAACATCGGTGTCGCGCGCCTCGTGGGCAATGATGGTTTCACCGCGCTCGAATCGCACAACAGACACTTTACTCTGAACGCGCCGCAATTCCTCGTCGGTAAGCCCGTCGAAGATGCTAAAGCAGCGCAGTTTTTCTTCCGGGATAGTCTCCAAATTCATAAATCCCGCGCCCCTGTGTTCATTTGGCCGTATTGTGATCTGGTTCACTTGCCAGACGTTTCTAAATATGGATAGTCAAAGCAGGGTGTTAGAAGAGGGGGAAGACGATGTCCAATGTCGCAGGCAAAGCCTATGGGATGACGGTCATCACGCCCCTTGCGCGGCGTCTTGGCTGGGCCAATAAATGGGTGTTTCGCTTTGCCCGCAGTTTTCCAGGCGTACTGGGCGGGCTGATTGGCCTCAAATTCATTCACTTTGCGCGCTGGGTCATCATTCCCAAGGATGCCTGGCCGACACTGGGTGAGGAGCAAGAGCGGCTTGACCGCGATGCGATGCTGTTCATGTCCAATTTCAACGGCACGTGGGACCAGTATATTGATGCCTTTTCCGACGGCATTCCCACCGGGCTTGACCTGTTCTGGTACAAGAACGCGCGTTATCCCGGCTCTGTGCCGATCACGCCGTTCAAGAAGTATATTCGCCTCAATCAGATTTCCTGCGACTTTTATTACAACGCGACACCGGGCGCGGCGTATCGCGATATTATCTCAGCGCTCAGGGTAAGGCGCGCACTGCTGGAGCTGGAGGCGCTTTATAACGAGCCCGGCACCACGCCTGACGCTTTCGCAAAGGCATATCGCGCAAAGCTAAAAGAGATCCAGAACGATCTGACAACACAAGGGTTTTCACCCGTCGCATCGACTGAAACCGATCTGGCCGAAGAGCGCCGCCAACAGTTCAACAATCTGAACGATCAAATGGCAGAGGCGCGCGCCAAGGAGCTCAATTTCAGCGGTGAGGGGATAAATAATGCCAAGTATTGATGGCGGATACTATTTCCTCACCGTCCTAGTGCCGGTGAGAAAAGCATGGCCCGTGGGACCGGATGATGATGGCAAATACCCCAAGGCGCCGATCATCGAATTGCGTGAAAAGCTCGCGCAGATGCCGACCGCGATGCAGACCCCGTTCAGCCACGATTCGGGCGAGATCAGCAATTTTTCAAAGTCCACCCGCACGCATCTTGCTCGCTTCGCGGTGATCGATCGGCTGGGCTACAATGGCTTTCAGGCAGCGGACCCGGTGCTCGATAAGCTGGGCCTTGCAAAGCCGATCAACAACCGCTCCGAATTGTCGCATCCCTATCTCTTGTTCGCCGCAGAGTTTGATGCGCCCAGCGGATCACGCAGTTACGATCTGGCGGTCTATTTGCGCGAACTCTGGGACGTGATGCAGGATGATCTGGTGGATATTTTCTCCAACTGCGTGGCGTTTGAGCCTGATGAAATCACGACCGCAGCCGACTTCATCGCCTATATCAAACAGTGCGAGATCGAGACGACCATGCCGTTCAATTTCTATTGGATGGATATGCCGACGCTTCCCACTTTGACGAAGGGTGGACTGGCGGCCGGATCGCTTATCACAGGCGCGCTCGCCGGTGGGCTTGCGGGATGGGGTGTGACGTCGCTTCTGGAGTGGGTGCTGGGGCCATCTTTCGATCTTCTGCCCATCGTTCTTGGGGTGATCGCAGGGATAATTGCATTCCTGATCGGAGCGATTGGTTTCATTGGCTTTCGATTCAAGCAATATGGCGACAGGCCTTTTCCCTCGCCCCCTGATGCGGACCTTGTCTCGGTCTTGAAGGGGCTGCACCTGCAAACGACATTCGGGCATTTCGTGGTCGATAATCAGGCCAAGGATGCGGACGTTCTGCACAAGGCATTTGGCGTTTACCTCGACGAAAACAAACCGCAAAAATCAACACCGCGCCACCCTGCGGGGAGGGTTTATTCATGAACCGTTTCAACGATAAAGAGCGGATTGCGCTAAGGCTTGCTGATATTCAGGGCAATATCCTCAACGCCTATGGCAAGCAGGGATTTCCCAAAGGGCGCGCAATTTTCCTTCATGTTGAGGATGGCGAAAAGGGGCGCAAATTCCTTGAAACATTCTATGACAAGGTGACAAGCGCGGTTCGCTGGAAGAGCGACAACCCTTACGCGCCAAAGGCAGAAACATCTGCGCCCGAGCGCCCTCCGGTGACGCTCAATTTTGCATTCACCTTTAATGGTCTGGTTGCACTCGGCGTGCCGATCAAGACACTTTCGATGATGCCGCCCGAATTCTTGCAGGGGATGCGGGCAAGGGCGCCGATTTTGGGCGACACCTTGCCAAAGGGTGCGCTTGATGAATGGGACAAGGTGTGGGCGCACGAGGCGGAGGCCGTTGGCAAGAACAATGTCCACATCATGGCGCTGCTCAATTCGCGCATGGACCCGATGACGGGTGAGCCTGTCCCTGAGATGGAAGAGTTCACCGGCGACATCCGCAGCTTTTGCCAGATCGAAGGGGGCATTCGCATCCTCACCGGACACGGCGCTGGCAACGCAGAATATCAGGATATGAGCGCGCGGCTGCACAAGGATGAGGCAACCGGGCAATATAGCGCGCTTCCGATGGAGCATTTCGGCTTCGTCGATGGGATCAGCGACCCTGTCTTCGAAGGACAATTCCGCATCGAGGATGAAGAAATCCGCAAAGTGGGCAATGGCAAGTTTCACGGTGAGTTCAAGGATGCAGAAAGCCTTGCTGACCCTGCCAATTGGGAGCCGCTGGCAACAGGCGAATTCCTGCTGGGCTACCCTGATGAAGCCAAGGAACTGCCGCCTGCCGCTCGCCCGAACCTCTTCAGCACGAACGGCACCTTTATGGCCTATCGCAAGCTTGAAGAGAAGGTGGAGCGCTTCGAGGAATATATCGAGGAAACCGTCCCTGAATTTGCAGCCGTTTACGGCATTGATGACAAGGAAGAAGCGCGCGAGACGCTGCTTGCCAAATTCGCCGGGCGCTGGCGCGATGGAGTGCCTTTGTCGCTTGCCCCGACCTATGCCGAATGGCTCGAATTCAACGAAGAATATCAGGATCAGATCACGCGGCGGCCCAAGCTTTCGCAATTCGTCTATGCCGGTGATGAAGACGGCAGCGCGTGTCCGATGAGTTCTCACATCCGCCGTGTGCACCCGCGCGATATGCTGGGCCCGATTCCGGGAAGCGGAACGACGCTCGTCAATCGCAGACGCATATTGCGGCGCGGTCTTCCCTATGATGATGTGAGCGAGGATGGCACGCGTGAGCGCGGTATCGTCATGCTGATCTGCTGCGCCAGCCTTGAGCGGCAGTTTGAATTCGTTCAGCAGCAGTGGATCAATTATGGCATGGATTCAAACGCTGGTAATGACACCTGCCCGATGCTGGGCAACCGGCCCAGCCGCGATACCAAATTCGTGATACCCAAAGACGCTGAGGCTGACGATGATGGCGCGCCTTACATCTGCACCAAGCTGCCGCAGTTCGTGGAGACGAAGGGCGGGGCGTATTTCTTCGTGCCGAGCATGACGAGCCTTCGCATGATCGCAATCGGGGTGATTGACCCGACCTGAACTTGCCCGCTGGGCCTAGTCGTATTCGACCCACAGGCTTTCAGGGAAGGGCCCAAAGGTGGTGAGCTTGCCATCTATTCCCGGCGCACGGCGGACATTGTCGCGTTCCAGCAAGGCTTTGAAAGTCTGTGTGATCTGCGCATAGGCGAGCGGCGCACCGATGCACCAGTGCAGGCCAAATCCCATCAGCATATAATCGGTCTGCTTGCGGCTCGGATCAAATTTGGAAGGATTCTCCACCCGGCGCGGATCATGCATCGCGGATTGGGTGGAGACGAGAATCTTGGTGCCTTTCTTGATGAGTTTTTGCCGCTTTGTTCCCTTGGCAATCACCACGTCTTCGGCTGCCACACGGAATGGTCCTGGATTGAGCGGCCAGAAACGCATCGCCTCGAACAGGCAGCGCTTCAAAAGGTCATCGTCTCCATTTCGAGCAGCTTCGCGCGCCTGCCGCATCCAATCGGGCTTTTCCAAGAGAAGATCGAGCATATGGCCCGATGCCATCGTGTTTGTGGGCACAAAGCCCGTCACCATCCCGATCAGGATTGCGCGGATAATATTGTCAGGCATGGCCTCAGGATTTTGGCGTTGGCGCTCGACCAGCCGCGCAACGATTGTGTCACCGCCCGGATTTGCCTGTGCCCGGTCAATCGCCTCATCCACAATCGGGCGCACGAATTCAGCCGCTCCGAAAGCGGCCTCTTCAAGGTTGGGATCGTCGGTCGGATTGCCAAACATATATGTGCTCATCGCAATGGTCCAACGCCCGAAGTTGGCCTTATCTGCGATGCGAAGTCCGTAATATTCTTCGCAAATTCGCGTCGGCACCAGCGTCAGAAGGCCGCGCACACCGTCAATCCTGCCATCACCCTCATCAAGCAAGCGCTTGGCCTCTTTATAAGCGAGCGGGGCTACGATTTCTTCATTGTCGGTGAGCTTGAAGGCGCTCATCGTTTCTTTCTTAAGCCCTTGGTAGGCGGGGCCATCGGCCATGCCGAGAACGAAATTCGGCCCGCCGTTCAGCGCCTCGATCTTGGGGCCGAAGGGCACCGCGATCTGCTTGTCATTCTGGAGCGCTTCAGCGACATCATCATAGCGCGTGATGAAGGCCCAATTGCCTATCGTGGGGATCGGCCAATAGCGCCGCAAAAAGGACATATAGGGGTAAGGGTAGCGAACAATACGCTCAATCACGCGCGAGAGAAAACCGTCTGATTGTAAAAGCGTAGGGTCAAATCGTTCATCGCCCGATGAGGCCTTGTCTTGGCTTTTCTTCACCCGGCCAAATGCTGCGACATTACCCATTTCGTATCCCCCATGTTGCTTGCCAGGCAAGAATACACGACTAGGCGGGCAACAGACTATAAAAACCGAATTTTTCCCAAATTTTCTTGTTCAGATCTTCGCAGAGCCTTGCCTCTTGGTCCGTGGCCCAATTGCGGGCCATGGTAGCGGCTGCGAGCGCTTCGTCTGGCTTTTGGTCAAGGTGGTCCAGCACGGCTTTCAATCCATAATATTCGGCCAGCATATGGGTCATGCCATATTGGGTCGTCGTCTCGATCGCCCAGTCATTGGCCTCGCGCGCTTTGCCAAGCTCACCTTGGCCAAGCCATGCCAACCCCTCCCAATGGCGATAGGTTGGCTGGTACAATATGCTGCCCGTCTGGCGATATTCTTCGATAGCCTGCGCTATTTGCTGCGCGCCATCGGATGCGCCGTTCAGCGCCCGATAGTGGGCCAGATGAACGCGCTCGGTGAAGAGGAAATAGTGGATTTCATTCTGAGCGCAAAGCGCGATGCAATCTTCCAAATCCTGCTCAAGTCCGTGAAAATCACCCAGCATGAGGCGGCAATAATTGCGTCCGACGCCTGCAAAAGCGCGGGTGTAGGGTTGAGAGATTTCCTCTGCGCGAGCGCAAGCAGCAGTGTAAAGGTCTTCGCCGCGCGCAGTCTCGCCCATGTAAACAAGGGCCCAGGAGGCATAGATTTGCATGGCGGCGAGAAGATCGTCGGCCACCACATCCTGCGCGGCGCTGTCGCCGATCTGGTCGAGCATGGCGATCCCGGCCAGAAGATCGCTTGCGCATTGTTTGTAGTCGCCCAAGGGAAAGCTTGCGATGCCACGGCTGCGGTATCCGATGAGGCGCCAGGCATCATCATCGAATGTTTCCCCCATCGACAGCATTTCTGCGCCGCGATCCTGTGTTTCCTGAATACGGCTCAGTTGCAGGTCATAGGATTGCTGGCCATGCATCGAGGCGAGCAGTCTTGCCCGGTCGCCGCGCTCTTCGGCAAGTTCCCTTGCCCGTGCATAGACCTTGCCCGTTTCAGGGTTCGCATGGCCCACTTGCGCGAGCAAAACCTTGCCAAGCGTGAGCAGAATATCAAGCTCCAGCCTTGCTCGCTCGCTTGGGTCGCCCACCTGTCCGATCAACTCATGACCGCGCCGCAGCCGCGCTTCGGCCTCCTTCATCGCAAAGACACGCAAAGCGTCCTGACCTGCCAAAAGCCAATAATGCACCGCGCGCGCAGGCAGCCCTGCTTCAAGTGCATAATGCGCCCAGCGTTCAGGATCGATCGGATTGTCTTTGCCGTCGTTTTGCTCAAGCGCCTCGAGAAGGCAGGCGTTGTATTCGCGCCTCTCTCCGCGAACGAGGGTCGAATAGGCGATCTCCTGAATCAGGACGTGGCGGAACTGAAACTCTTCAGCTTTGCCAGGCATGGCAACCGTCAGACCCGCCTCAAGCAGCTTCTTGCACCCGCGTTCGATTAGCGGGGTTAGATCAGGGGCAACCCTAGCCAGATCCGCTATCGTGAACTCGCGCCCCACGACAGATGCGATTTGCGCAATCCGTTTTGCCTCTCCCAGTTGATCGAGCCGCGCCAGCAGCGAATCCTGCAAGGTTTCTGGCAAAGTGAAACTGGACTGCACACCGAGCCCTTCCGCAGCACTGCCCGGCACATGGGCCTCTGAATCGAGAATCGCCTTAGTCAATTCCTCGATGAACAAGGCAATCCCGCTTGCCCTTTCGGTGATGGCTTCCACCATTGAGGGAGAGGCCTTTGCACCCAGAACCTGATTGATCAGCGCGCCAGCCTCTTCATCGGTAAGAGGGGGCAGTTCAATGCGTGCGATGCTCTTGCTGACTTGCCAGATGTCATGGATGTCCGGGCGGGCCGTCATAATCACCATGATCCGCCCCGCATCGCCTTGTGAAAGGAACCCTTCGAGCAATTCGAAGGTGGTGGGATCGGCCCAGTGCATATCTTCCATCAGGACCACGACTGGCGCTTGCTGTGCGAGCAGGTCGATCTGATTGAGAATGGCGCTAATGGTGGAACGGCGCAATTGGCCTGCGTTCATCGCTGCGACCTCTTGCGGAGCGGGTGTATCAAGCCCGATCAAGGCGCCAAGCATATGCCGGTCAAGCTCGCTTGTGCCCGGTGCAAGGCGATTGTCGAAGGTTTCAAGCGATGGCTGCGATTGGTGGTCGCTTGCCCCGGCCATATTTCTCAGGCGGGTGATGAAAGGGCGCAGCGCGGCCTGGCGCGAGTGAGGCGCACAAAAGCACGGGATAAAGGTCGCGTTAGTATGGTCGAGGGAATGGATGAAATCGGCGACAAAGCGCGATTTGCCAACCCCGGCCTCGCCTTCGACCATACAGACTTGAAGGGTGCCATCCTGCGCTTTGGCCCATTTATCGTGGAGTTCGTGTGTCTGGCTCTTACGCCCGATCAGCGGTATATTGCCGCCGCGCAGCGCTCTGAAGCGGTCCTGCTGGCTGCGCGCGATCACGCCAAAAGCGCGCACGTTTTCGGCAAACCCCTTGGCATCGATGATCCCTAAGTCCTCAAGCTGGAACAGGCCGCCGACAAGCCGCCTCGTCCTTTCGGCGATGACGCATTGATTGGCCTTCGCATAGCTTTGCAAACGCGCAGCGAGGCTGGTGACCTGTCCGACGGCGCTGTTGCCAGTGTCGCCTTCTTCGATACGGCCAACAATGCTGGTGCCAGTTGCGATACCCACGCGCGCTTTCGCCTTCTCTCCATTGGGAAGGGTGATCTTGGATACTGCATCAATCAAGGCGAGCCCTGAGAGAACGGCACATTCTGCCGCATCTTCTGAGGCGACCGGATAACCAAAGTAGATTATGCCGCCATCGCCCACATGAGCGCCGACATACGCATCGAAAGGCTGCACTGCGGCGGAGGCGACATTGTGAAAGTTCGAGATCGCCTCGCGGAAATCTTCCGGTTCGACGCTGGTTGAAAGCTTGGTTGAGCCTACGAGATCGTAAAACAGAACCGTGATCTGACGGCGCTCCGTCTTGGGCTTCGCGCTGTCACCCAAGGCGTTTGCGGACGACGTGTGCGCGTGTGTAGCAGATGCGAGTTTTTCCCCGCAATTGCTGCAGAATTTGTGGCCTTTTGCCTGTTCGTTTTGGCACTCCCCGCACGCCATGCGCGCTTCCTACAGCGCAATGGCCCTTGGAAAAAGCAGTTTTTGCGGGAAAACCGACGGTTTGGAAGGGAAAATGGTGCCGGCTGCAGGAGTCGAACCCGCGGCCTGATGATTACAAATCAACTGCTCTACCAACTGAGCTAAGCCGGCCCATTTTGTCTTCGCGACTGACGTATCAAACGCGAGAAGCGCCCGCTAGCCGCAAAGGGGGGCACCTGTCCAGACCCCTTTTGCGCAAATTCGCCGAACGCAGTCGTCCATTCATCGAAGAAGGCACCTATTGCGGTTTTTACAGCTTGCCATGCACGGCTCCAAGATACATCTTAGCGACAGTATCGGGACGGTGGAAATGAATACGCTTGAGCAGAAAGAACAGGTCTTTGAGGCCCATGAAAAGTCCAAGGGGGTGGCGTACCTCCTGTGGTTTTTCTTTGGGTGGCTCGGTGTGCATCGCTTTTATGCGGGCAAGACGGGTTCGGGCCTTGGTCAGCTGCTCTTGTCACTTAGCGTCGTTGGATTAGTGGTGACGATAATCTGGTGGTTGATCGATGCGTTCTTGATTCCCGATATGATCAATCAGCACAATCTGGGTGTGATCGACATGATCTACGGTCCAGAACAAGGTCCGCCAGTGGAAGACGAAGCGCCGCAAGCGCTCGCCAGCGGGATTGACGAACGCCGTCAGGCGATGCTCGATGACCTGCGCCAAACAGGCTACCGCAAAGAGCGCCCCGATCCGGTTTCACGGCTTTACCGCTAGACCTCAAAAGTAGAAATGGCACCGCACGTGCTGCAAGGGCGACGGTCCTCAAGTAGCGAAGCGATAGGACAATCAAAGACTCGCGCCCGGAGCGGGTCCGCACCCCGGACTTGATCCGGGGAAGGACGTCTAGCGAGGACGACGCTGCGGATGCAGCTTCGCAAATCAGAACGCCCCGAACGTCCAGCCTTCAGTCCATGCAATCTCAGCCGTGAGCGCGCGCGGTTCCCAGCGTTCGGGCTCCTTGGATGCCTTGCGCAACCATGCCGCCGTCAGCAATGCGTCGGACGAATGATCGTCGATCTCCCCCACTTGATCGACCGCAGGAGAGCCCAAAGCCTCAAGCGCTGCATTCAAATCAGCGTAGGTTAAAAGCTTGGTGCGCGACCCGCTTTGCGCCGCCGCCTCGCGCGAGGCGAGCCCGGTATAGACTTCGCACAGCATTGAACCGCCTTTTTTGACACGGCGCTCGGGTATTTTGTCCATGGGCCACACGGGCAAATGTCCGCGAAGCTGGTGGAGCATTCGCATCCCCGTAAGCGAGCTTTTGCCCACTTGGGCTGCACCCACGAGGTTGAAGTTGCTCACAGGACGGCAGTTCTGGCGCCACTGCGCGATTTCGGCCTCGCGGAAACGGCCTTGCCTGCTGATGGCTTGAGGAAGGTGGAAGCGGTCGCCCTCATCCTCTTTGCCGTGGCGAAAATATCGCCGCGCATCGGGATGGGTGACAAAGGCGTTTGCGCCAAGGTGTGGCTCACCAGCGCAAATAGCGTCGATCAGAGCCCAGAGCTTTTTGGCATGGGAGGGGCTCCGGTCCCAGCCGGGGAAGAATGCGCCGCAATCGTTGAAGGGAAGCGAGATGCCAAGATCGATCCCGACGAGCGTATTCACTGGCAAATCATCGCGCAGGATTTCGAGCACATCGGTCCGCGAGAAACCACCTTTCGGGGGCTCGACCAGCACTGGCGCTTCGCCCGCCTTGGTGGCTAGAGCGAGGGCGATCCCCTTGTGGCGTTCACCCTTCGCGCCTGACCAGTCGATAGCGAGAAAATGGTCCCACTCACGCATTCTTGTGTCCTACCGCTTCGCTGCTTGAGGACTTGCGCCCCTCACGAAGACGGTTCCAATAGTCGATGCGCTCTTTCACCTTGCGCTCAAAGCCGCGCTCGACTGGTTCGTAGAACGTCTGTGGCGGCAGATCGTCGGGCCAGTAATTGTCTCCTGAAAAGCCGTCTTCTGCCTCGTGGTCGTAGGAATACCCCTTTCCATATCCAATATCCTTCATCAGCGCGGTTGGTGCGTTGAGGATATTGGCGGGCGGCATCAGGCTGCCCGTTTCGCGCGCGGATTTGAACGCAGCCTTTTGCGCGGCATAGGCGGCATTCGATTTGGGCGCGGTGGCGCAGTATAGGCAGGCTTGCACGATGGCGAGCTCGCCCTCTGGACTGCCGAGGAACTGGTAAGCGTCCTTGGCGGCAAGGCATTGGGTAAGGGCTTGCGGGTCGGCAAGGCCAATGTCCTCGCTGGCAAAACGCACAAGGCGTCGCAGCACGTAGAGCGGCTCTTCCCCCGCGGTCAGCATCCGTGCAAGGTAATAGAGCGCGGCTTGTGGGTCGGACCCGCGCAAGGACTTATGCAGCGCGCTGATAAGATTGTAATGCCCGTCGCGGTCCTTGTCGTAGACGGCAACCCGGCGTTGCAGGAATGCGCTCAATCCTTGAGGGTCGAGCGGCTCGGGCAGCTTCGCATTGTAGAGCGTTTCGGCCTGCCCCAAAAGGAACCGGCCATCACCATCCGCGCTCGCAATCAGGGCAGCGCGCGCTTCATCTGTGAGAGGGAGGGGGCCTTCGAGGCCCTCCGCTCGCTCAAGCAGAGCGCCCAAAGCTTCGTGTCCCAATCGTTCAAGGATCAGCACTTGCGCGCGGCTCAAAAGCGCCGCGTTAAGGGCAAAGCTTGGGTTCTCGGTCGTCGCCCCAACCAGCGTCACTGTGCCACGCTCGACAAAGGGCAAAAAGCCATCCTGCTGCGCGCGGTTGAAGCGGTGGATTTCGTCAACAAACAACAGCGTCTTTTGTCCCGCGCCCGCCATCTTGTCGGCTTCGGCGAAGGCTTTTTTGAGGTCGGCGACCCCTGAAAATACCGCGCTGATCGATTGAAAGCGCATCCCCACGCTTGCCGCGAGGAGCCGCGCGATGCTGGTCTTGCCTGTGCCAGGCGGGCCCCAAAGGATCATGCTCGCCAGTTTGCCCGCCGCTACCATGCGCCCAATAGCGCCTTCCGGACCGGTCAGATGCTCTTGCCCAATGACCTCTGACAAAGCGCGCGGACGCAGGCGATCGGCTAGCGGCGCATCGTCGCGCGGGGCCTCAACAGGTGCTTTTTGCGCCTCAGTTTCGAACAGATCAGCCATTGGCAGACCGAGATAAGCCGTTCGTCGGGAAATGCCACATTCTTGAAGGGTCGCACTTGAAGAGATGCATCAAAGATATATCTTATGCAATGTAAGTAGTATCAGGAGTTTTGTTAATGACATGGAACGGGAGAAACGGCGGCTGGGAAAAACTTGGCCCCATGATCGCCATGATGGCTGCCTCGGCGGCCTCTGACTGGGACAGCAGCGAACGCCGTGCGCGTCGCCGGTCAAGAGGTGCGGATGATTGGCACGATGGTCCCGCGCGAAGAGGTGCAGGCCGCAAACGCCGTGGCCGGATGTTTGGAACGGGCGAGCTGCGACTGGCTCTCCTTGCGCTCATCGCGCGCGAACCGCGCCATGGATATGAGCTAATCCGCGCCATCGAAGACATGACCGGCGGCAGCTATGCGCCGTCTCCCGGCGCGGTTTATCCGACGCTGCAAATGCTTGAGGAAGAGGGCATGATTAAGCCCGCCAAGGGCAAGGCCAGCGAAGAAGACGGCGAAGGCAGCAGCAAGAAGCCTTTCAAGGCGACCAAATCGGGCAAAGCCGAACTTGAAGAGCGCTCCGATGAGGTGGCCGAATTAATGGAGCGGCTCGGTGAACATGGCGAGCGCACAGAGCGCATCCGAGAAAAGTCGCCTGACCTCTTCCGCGCGATGGGGAACCTTGGCACCGTCCTTAAAAACCGTGCGCGCGCAGGGAAGCTTGATCAGGCGGCGATGAATGAAATCGTCGATATCATTGACGAAGTCGCCAAGCGCATCGAGCGGATGTAACCACCGCGAAAATTTGCGCCCGTCTTACCGGCGTTCTATCCCCTTCCTTTTGGACCACTGGTTCGCAAGGGAGGGGATTGATTATGGGCACATCATTTGGACGTGAAACCAAGACGCCATGGCACCTTTGGGTGGTGGGGGTATTGACCCTTTTGTGGAACGCGGTGGGCGGTTTTAGCTACACCATGACGCGGCTTGGAATGTTGGAGCGGCTGGGCATGGGCGAGGAAGAAATCGCTTATTTCGCCTCTGCGCCTGTGTGGTCGAATTTCTTTTGGGCTTTGGGTGTTTGGGGCGCGATCCTAGGCTCGATCCTGCTTCTTTTGCGTTCGCGTTTCGCAGTCTATTCGATCCTTGCTGCCATCGTTGGCCTTCTCGGTTCGAACATCTGGCAATATGGGATGAGCGATATTCCCGAAAGTCTAGCGAACCCGCCGCTTACTATTATTATCTGGATCACCACGCTCTTCATGCTCTTCTATGCCACGCGCATGGCGAAGAAGGGGGTACTTCGTTGAAGCAGTCGTCAATCTAGACGGTGGTTCCGGCGGCCGCTTGATCTTCTGCGGCTTGCAGCGCGCGGCGATCTTCAATCAGGCGGATATAGGTTTCGGCGACGACCATGTTGATCGCTTCCCAACTATATTCGAGGCTGCGCGCTTCGCCTGCTGCCCCATGCGTGCGGCGCAATTCGGCGTCGGTGCAATAGGGCGCAAGCGCTTCGGCAAGACCGGCAGCATCGGGCTTTTCCTGACCCCTTTTGCCGACCAGCGGCACCAGCCGTCCGGTCTCGCCATCGGTCACAAGGCTTGATGCCCCCGTTGCGCCAGCGGCCACTACGGGAAGCCCTGAGGCCATGGCTTCCAGTGTCACATTGCCGAATGTTTCGGTGACGCTGGGGTTAAAGAAAATATCGCCGCTTGCCAGCGCTTGCCCCAGATCAGCGCCCGTTTTGAACCCTGCAAAAATCCCGCCGGGAAGGGCGTTTTCAAACCATTCGCGGGCAGGGCCATCGCCAATGACCAGAACCTTGTGCGGTACTTGTCGTTTGCGCAGTTCAATGATGGTGTCGGCAAAAACGTCGAGCCCTTTTTCCATCACCAACCTGCCGAGGAAAACGATAGCGACATCGTCATCATCAAGCCCGATTGAGCGGCGCCACTCCAAATCGCGTTTCTCGGAAGAAAAAATCGAGCGATCCACCCCTCGCGACCACAGCGTGATGTCATCGTGCATTTTCATCGCGAGAAGTTCATCGATCATGCTTTGCGACGGCGCGACCAGAGCATCGCAGCGGTTATAAAACCGCCGCAGCATCTTGATTATAAAAGGCTCCAAGAACGCCATGTTGTAATAGCGCGGATATGTCTCAAACCGCGTGTGCACGGAAGATAGCACCGGAATGTCGTATTCCTGAGCCCAACGTAACGCTGCGTGTCCCATTGGATCGGGTGAGGCGATATGCACGATATTGGGTTCGAACTTCACAAGGTCACGCTTAGCCGCGCGCCCGAGCCGCAATGGCAACCGATACTCCCCGCGCCCTTTCACTGGCATCCGCACATTGGGCACACCAATAAGATCGCCCGTTGGTTCAAAATCAGGTTCAGCAACGGTTGGCGCGTAGACGCGCACCTTCGCACCCTTGTCCAGAAGCGTGCCAACCAGACGGTTCAACGCCTGATTCGCTCCATCGCGGGTGTAGTTATAGTTGCCACTGAACAGGGCAATTCGAAGATCGGAAGGCTGCATCACGCGGCGCTGTTTAAGACATTGGGGCCGCGCTGACTACACCTTGCATTGATACAGTTTTCATGAGGCCAATCAGCCAAATTGCAAATCCGGTCCCACAGGTACAATCTGGGTCGGATTGATGCTCTTGTGGCTTTGATAATAGTGATGCTTGGCATGGTGCATATTGATCGTGCCCGCAATCTCTTCGCGTCCTGCAAGAGCGAGTGTGTAGCGGTGCAGATTGGGCAAGTCCGCGATGCGTTTGCGATTGCATTTGAAATGGCTGTAATAAACCGCATCAAAGCGCAAAAGCGTTGTAAGCAGGCGAATATCCGCCTCGGTCAGTTGTCCGCCGACGAGGTAATCCTGCCCTTCCAAACGCCCCTCCAGCCAGTGAAGGGTGTCAAACAGGGGCTCGACCGCCTCTTCATACGCTTCCTGCGTGGTGGCAAAGCCGCTTTTGTAAACGCCGTTATTCACGTCCTCGTATACGCGCTCATTCACCGCGTTGATCTCTTCGCGGTGAGGGGCAGGGTAAAGATCGATGTCGTTCGCGCCAAGCTCTGAAAAGCCATCGTTAAAGATGCGGATAATCTCGGAGCTTTCATTGTTGATGATGCGGCGTTCTTTCTTGTCCCAAAGGACCGGGACGGTCGCCTTACCCGTGACGTCATCGCGCGCGATCTGATAAAGCTCGTGGATAGTGCCAGCACCTTCGTTGGGATCGGGAACAACGCCGGGGCCATCATCAAAGGTCCAGCCACGTTCGCGCATCAACCAGTGCGTGACCGAAATCGGGATGATATCCTCAATCTCTTTGAGTGCCCGCGTGATAAGGGTGCGATGCGCCCATGGACAGGCGTAGGAAACGTAGAGGTGAAATCGCCCTGCCTCGGCTTTCACTGCGTTCTGGCCATCGGGTCCGGGGGAGCCATCGGGTGTAATCCAGTCGCGAAAATCGGTTTCCCACCGCTGAAAAGTGCCGTCGTCCTCTGCGTAACCGTCTGATCCTTCGTGCCATTCTCCATCTTTGAGATAGCCGCTCATGCTTTTGTCCTTTCAAAATATCCTGCGTGCTCTTTGATAGGGTTAGCCATTGAGCGGCGGCTCGGTTCCCAAATCGCCTGAGCGCCAAGCCGATTGCGCCATTACCAACCGGAAACTTCGCCAAGAGCGATTGACTCGCCAACGGATGTGTTTACACGCGGCTCCGGGCCACGCGGTCCCAACGCCGCGCGAGCTCTCTGTAAGGAGAGAATACATGACTGAATACACACGTGGGCTCCAACACGAGCCTTCGCTCAAACCTGAGCGTCCCCAATTTTCTTCCGGTCCTACGGTAAAATTCCCGGGCTGGTCCCTCGACAAGCTGAAAACAGAATCGCTCGGTCGTTCGCACCGTTCAGCGCTTGGCAAAAGCCGCCTGAAATATGCGATTGATCTGACACGCGAATTGCTCGGCGTGCCGGATGATTATCTTGTCGGCATCATGCCAGCTTCCGACACCGGCGCTCTTGAGGCGGCGATGTGGACCATGCTTGACCCTGCGCGCCCGGCGACGGTGGCTGCGTGGGAAAGCTTTGGCAATGTGTGGATTCAGGATGCAGTGAAGCAGCTTAAACTGCCTAACCTGCAAACTATGACCGCCGATTATGGCGAAATCCCCGACCTCACCACCATTCCTCAGCGCAACGATGTTGTGTTCACATGGAACGGTACGACATCAGGTGCGATGATCCCCAACACAGACTGGCTCGAAGAGGGCCGCGAAGGGATCACGATCAACGATGCAACCTCTGCTGTCTTCGCGATGGAAATGGATTGGGCCAAGCTCGATGCAACGACATTCTCGTGGCAGAAGATCATGGGCTCTGAGGCTCAGCACGGTATGCTTATCCTCTCGCCCAAAGCGGTTGCGCGGATCGAAAGCTATGATCCGCCATGGCCGCTACCAAAGCTTTTCCGCATGAAGAAAGGCGACAAGATCAACCGCGCGATTTTTGAAGGCGCAACGATCAACACGCCTTCGCTGCTGGCAACGGAAGATTACATCGCTGCTCTTGAATGGGCAAAGTCGATTGGCGGGCGTGCAGCGCTCTTTGAGCGCGCGACCACCAATGCGGACATCGTCAAGGACTGGATTGAGCGCACACCGTGGCTCAAGAATATGGTCGCCGATCCTGCAAAGCGCACCAATACCGGCGTGTGTATGCAGTTCACTGGCGATTGGTACGATGGCCTGTCTGCCGAAGATCAGGCAGCAGTGCCCAAGAAAATCGTATCCATGCTCGAAGAGCGCGCCGTTGGTTACGATTTCAACGGCTACCGCGATGCACCGCCATCACTTCGCATTTGGTGCGGCGGTACGGTCGAGGCAGAAGACATCAAGCGTCTCCTGCCGTGGATTGAGTGGGCCTACGAATCCGTCAAGAACGGTTGATCGGCCAGTCGTGTGCTCCTGCCAAAGCAGGAGCACACCCACCCGAATAAGCACCTTATTTGCTCGGCCCCTGTTGTTGACAGGAGCGCCCGAAGGAATTTCCCATGACGAAACCCAAAGTACTTATTTCCGATAAGATGGACCCCAATGCAGCGCGCATTTTTGAAGAGCGCGGCTGCGATGTGGATGTGATCACCGGCGAAACGCCCGAAGAATTGAAGGCGCGCATTGGCGAATATCACGGCCTTGCGATCCGTTCTTCGACCACTGTGACCAAGGAAATCCTTGATGCTGCCACCAATCTGAAAGTGATTGGCCGCGCAGGGATCGGCGTCGACAATGTCGATATTCCTTATGCGTCGAGCAAAGGCGTGGTCGTGATGAACACGCCGTTCGGCAATTCGATCACCACCGCTGAACACGCGATTGCGATGATGATGGCGCTGGCTCGCCAAATCCCTGCCGCCAACACTGGCACGCAGGCTGGCGAATGGCCCAAGAAGGACTTCATGGGTGTCGAAGTCACTGGCAAGACCTTTGGCCTCATTGGCGCTGGCAACATCGGTTCCATTGCAGCGAGCCGTGCTCAGGGTCTCAAGATGAAAGTGATCGCTTACGATCCGTTCTTGACCGAAGACCGCGCGGTTGAACTTGGCATTGAGAAGGTTGACCTCGACACACTTCTCCAGCGCGCTGATTTCGTCTCGCTGCACACGCCTCTGACCGATGAAACGCGCAATATTCTGAGCCGTGAACGCCTCGAAGGGGCGCGTCCAGGTATTCGCATCATCAACTGCGCGCGCGGCGGCCTCATCGACGAGGCGGCCCTTCGTGATTGTCTGGAAAGCGGCCATGTGGCTGGCGCGGCGCTCGACGTGTTTGCGCAAGAACCCGCGAAGGACAACGTGCTGTTCGGTGCGCCGAACTTCATTTGTACCCCGCACTTGGGGGCCAGCACTACCGAGGCTCAGGTCAACGTCGCGCTGCAAGTGGCTGAGCAACTTTCCGACTATCTCGTGAATGGCGGCGTGACCAACGCGCTCAATATGCCATCGCTGAGCGCTGAGGAAGCGCCAAAACTCAAGCCTTACATGGCTTTGGCCGAAGGTTTGGGCTCGCTCGTCGGGCAGCTCGCTCACGGCAATCTCACCAAGATCAGCATCGAGCGCGAAGGCGCGGCGTCTGAATTGAACGGGAAGCCGATCACGGGCGCGGTTTTGGCCGGGTTTATGCGCCGGTATTCCGACACTGTGAACATGGTCAACGCCCCGTTCCTCGCCAAAGAGCGCGGTCTTGAGGTCAGCGAAATCCGCCAAAACCGGGATGGCGCCTTCAATACGCTTATCCGCGTTTCGGTAGAAACCGATCAGGGCACACGCTCGGTTGCTGGCACGTTGTTCGGTAATGAAGCGCCGCGCCTTGTCGAGATTTTCGGCATCGGGATCGAGGCGGAGCTTAAGGGCCATATGCTCTACGTCGTCAATGACGATAAGCCGGGCTTCATCGGCCGTATCGGGACGCTGCTTGGCAATCACGGCATCAACATCGGCACCTTCAACCTTGGTCGCCGCGATGCAGGGGGCGAAGCGGTTCTGCTGCTAAGCCTTGACGATGCGCTGCCTGCTGAGGTGCTTGAAGAAGCGAGCAACCTTGAAGGCGTAAAGATGGCGATGGGGCTGTCTTTCTGACGACTTGCGAAGGCC
The DNA here is from genome assembly GCF_019904235.1 of Erythrobacter sp. SCSIO 43205. Classification (NCBI taxonomy): domain Bacteria; kingdom Pseudomonadati; phylum Pseudomonadota; class Alphaproteobacteria; order Sphingomonadales; family Erythrobacteraceae; genus Erythrobacter; species Erythrobacter sp. SCSIO 43205. The sequence continues at coordinate 1,489,851 of NZ_CP063202.1, forward strand.
CACCCCGCTGCGACTAGCAAGCGAGCTTGCAAGGCTCGCTCCCCTCCCGCAGGCGGGAGGGGCAATGAAACTTAGTGAAGCCCGAACTCGCTTCGGGCTGAGCTTAGCTGCAATGGGGTGGGCATTGCGCACCGTTCAAACATAGCTTAGCGGGCACACCCATGACCAACACCACCGACCTCCTGCCCGAAGGCCTCGAAGACCGCCTCCCACAGAGCGCTGCGCGCATCACTGCCGCCATGCGCAGCTGTCTGGATGCGCTCGATGCTCACGGGTATGACAGAGTGCGTCCGCCGTTGCTTGAGTTTGAAAGCTCTCTTGGCGCGCGCATGAAGGGGATGCAGACCCGCGCCATGTTCCGCCTGACAGACCCGGTGAGCCTTCGCACATTGGCCTTGAGGAGCGACATCACTCCACAAATCGGGCGAATTGCTGCGACCAGCATGAAAGATGCGCCACGCCCGCTTCGTCTCGCTTACTGCGGGGAGACGGCGCTGATCAAAGCAAGCCAATTGAACCCTGCGCGCGGGCGTTTGCAATTGGGCGCCGAACTGATCGGGTCGGATACGCTTCAGGCCGCGATTGAAAGCGTCACCACCGCGATTGCAGCGCTTGAGGCGGCAGGGATTACCGGCATCTCAGTTGATTTCACGATGCCCGATCTTGTTGATACTCTTGCCGCGCAAATGCGCGAGCTTGATAGCGAGATAATCGAAGCCATTCGCCGCGAGCTCGACACCAAGGATGCTGGCGGATTGAAAGCCGCTGGCGGCGAGGCGTTCCTTCCACTGCTTTATGCGACCGGCCCGATTGACGACGCGCTCACAAAACTGCGTGACTTCGACAAGGGTGGGGCACTGACGCAGCAACTCGATAATCTGGGCAAGATTCTGGGCAAGATTGCCGAGCAGATCGGGACCCGCGCGCGCGTTACCCTCGATCCGACAGAGCGGCACGGTTTTGAATATCAAAGCTGGTTCGGCTTTACGCTCTATGCCGAGGGATTGCGCGCAGCCATCGGGCGCGGGGGCACCTATCGCATTGGCGGGACCGATGAACCGGCGACCGGGTTTACGCTGTATCTCAACGCTCTGGCTGAAATCGCGCCCGAACCCGAAGCGCGGCCTCTGGTGTACCTCACTGAAGGACACGATAACACCAAGGCAGCAGACCTTCGCGCCAATGGCTGGCGCACCAAAGCGCAATTGAGCGAGGGCGAAGACGCGCGCGCGCTTGGCTGCAGTCATGTCCTCCAGGGTTCTTCACTCGAAGAACTTTAAGAGCGATCAGCCCGATTGCAGGCGATCAAGCTGTCATTCAGGCCCTAAAATCTATAGGGTAAGGCCTCTGGTAACTTTTTGTCCCGCAGATTGGCGCCTGATTATGATGTATCGTGCTTCTCTCATGGCCTGCGTTGGCCTTTTCGCCCTTTCTGCCACTTCCGCCCATGCTGCGGTCGATGAATATACGGTAGAACCGTCTCAACGGCTCGACATCGCCCTTGATGTGTGTTCGGCCGAAACCCAATTGGCGGTGCGCGGGACGGGCGAAACCGACCTTGATTTCGAAGTGACATCGCCGAGCGGGGAAAACCTCGTCTCGGACGCTGGTATTGATGATTACATCAGCCTGGTGCTCACCAATGAAAGCGAAGGATGCGCGCAGTTCAGCCTGTCGGTTTCCAACCTTGGTGAACAAGAGAACGACTTCACCCTCGTGCTTGAACCCATTGTGCCAAGCTCGACCCGCGTCAAAAAGTACATCGTGCAAGGCAATGCGACCGAAAAACACAAATTTCGCGCCTGCGGCACAGCGGCCAAGGTCGATATCAGGGGAGACGGCGATACCGATCTCGACTTTGTAATTCGCAATTCCGACGGTGGCATCGTGCATGAGGATGATCGCGAAAGCGATGAAACCAGCGTCAAGCTGGAAGGGCTGCTGTCTGACTGCGAAACCTTCGAGCTTGAAGTCACCAATATTGGCGCCGTGTACAATGCGATGATGGTGGTGATTGAGCCACAGGGCGCTGATCCTGCTCCCTTTGCTGGCACAGCGCCTTCCACCTCTCTTGCCGCGACGGCTGCTATCACCAATGCTCAAGGGGAGGTCGCGACGGTAGCCGCTGATAGCGAAGGGCCGGGCGAATACACCGCGCCCGCCAACACGCGGCTGACGCTTGACCTGCCGGTATGCGAGGCCAGCCGGCTGGAAGTGCGCGGCAATGGCGCAAGCGATTTGGACTTTATCCTGACGGATGGTGAAGGAGACGAAATCCACTCCGACACCGATCTTAGCGATGTGACCTTCAAATCGCTTACCCCCAAGGGCGGCTGCGAGACATTTGGTCTTGCGGTCACAAATCTTGGCGAGGCGCAAAACATATTCCGGGTCACACTGATCGACCCGGCATCGCGGGTGGGAGACATTGGCGCTGGTGAATACACAATCGGTGCCCAAGCCGCGACCAAAGTGCCATTGCAGATATGCGAGGCAACCAAGGTAAGCGCGCGCGGGCGCGGGGACACTGATCTTGATTTCGACGTGACCGATGCGTCGGGTAGCTCGATCCATTCGGACTACGGCCTGACAGATGCAACAGAGTTTACCCTCGACCCGCAAGGCAAGTGTCAGGATTATCAGATCAGCGTCAATAATCTTGGCACTGATAAAAACGTGCTCACCATCGCCTTTGGCGAAGAGGGGGATGCGCTTGGTCCGCGCAAGCGTTCAGGACCCTTTGTCGCAGGGCCAACGCGCCCCAATAACGCTATGGCCCGGCCCGGCCAGATCGTCGGTTTTCGCAAAGGCGAAGAGTTCGGCAATGGCGAGCTCAATCGCAACATCTCGCTGCTCAACCGCACGGGCGAGGCGCTCACCAGCCTTTTCTGGTCAAACTCGGCCACGATTGGCTGGGGCAAGGATATGCTCACCGGAAGCGCACTTGCGCGCGGGCAACAATGGAACATCGAAGTCACCGACGGCTCGGCCGCTTGCCTGTTCGATTTCCGCGCGATCACTGAAAGCGAGCGTGAAATTGAGGTCGCGCAGGTGAACGTTTGCGAAGACAGCATAGTGGCGTTTGAATAAAGCCCCTTCTTTCTCGCGCCTCAAGCTTGCTCTTGCGCCCCCAAGCGCTTAGGCGGGCGCGCGCAAGAAAGACTCAGTTTCCCAAGCACAGAAAGCAAGATTGCACATGGCCAACGTCACCGTGATTGGCGCCCAGTGGGGCGACGAGGGTAAAGGCAAGATCGTCGATTGGCTCGCCAGCCGCGCCGATGCGGTTGTCCGCTTTCAGGGCGGCCATAATGCAGGCCATACGCTTGTTATTGATGGCGAGGTTTACAAGCTTTCGCTGCTCCCTTCAGGGATCGTGTCAGGCACGATGAGCATGATCGGCAATGGCGTTGTGCTGGACCCATGGGCTTTGCGCGATGAAGTCGCCAAGCTTGAGGGGCAAGGGGTCGAAATCACCGCCGACAACCTCGCTGTGGCTGACAATTGCCCGCTGATCCTTCCGCTCCACCGCGACCTTGATGGACTTCGCGAAACCGCGGCTGGTAAGGGCAAAATTGGCACGACGGGCCGCGGTATCGGCCCTGCGTATGAGGATAAGGTTGGCAGGCGTGCAATCCGTGTTTGCGATCTGGCGCACCTCGACGATCTTGAACCGCAGCTTGACCGCCTCTGCGCCCATCACGATGCGCTGCGCGCTGGCTTTGATCAGCCGCCCGTTGACCGGGCAAAACTGCTTGAGGAACTGCGCGAGGTTGCACCGTTTGTCCTGCGCTTCGCTCAGCCGGTTTGGAAGCGGCTGAAGAAAGTGCGCAAAGCAGGGGCAAAGATCCTGTTCGAAGGCGCGCAAGGCGTTCTGCTTGACGTTGATCACGGCACCTATCCCTTCGTCACCAGCTCAAACACTGTCAGCGGCACAGCGGCGAGCGGCAGCGGGCTTGGGCCTAACTCAACCGGGTTTGTTCTCGGCATCGTGAAGGCGTACACCACGCGCGTTGGCAGCGGTCCTTTCCCTACCGAACTCAACGATGAGATTGGACAAGGCATTGGCGAGCGCGGCCATGAATTTGGCACCGTTACGGGGCGCCAACGCCGCGTTGGATGGTTCGATGCTGTGATTGTGCGTCAATCCTGCGCCGTTTCTGGCGTCACGGGCGTTGCACTTACCAAGATTGACGTTCTTGATGGGCTCAAGACGGTCAAAATCTGCACTGGCTATCGTTTGAACGGCAATGTCTATGACTACCTGCCGAGCCACGCCGCCGATCAGGCCAATGTTGTGCCGATCTATGAAGAGATGGAAGGCTGGAGCGAAAGCACCGTTGGTGCGCGCTCCTATGCCGATCTTCCGGCGAATGCGATCAAATATATCCAACGCGTGCAAGAGTTGATTGAGTGTCCGGTGTCGCTTGTCTCAACCAGCCCGGAGCGCGAGGATACGATCCTTATCCGCGATCCGTTTGAGGATTAAAGGCTACGTCGTATCGCGCGGTTTCTGTCCCACGCAGAGACCACAGGGCGTCAGGTAATTGTTGGATTAGCCACTTGGCGCTATTCTGACTGCGATGAAACAGCTCGCCGCTCTTTTATTTGCTCTTTTGATCGCCTCTTGCACCAGCGCGCCCGAACGGGTGGCGACGGCGGGCGGCGATCCCATGCGTCCCGCTGGCAGCTATGCCATGCGCAACATCCCTGCGCCGCAAAAGACCATTCCGCTTGCCGATTATCTGATCGTCGACAAAACGAAGCGGATGCTTGTTGCTTATAGCGGGGGCAAACCCATCCGCGCTTATCGCGGCTTGCAATTTGGCGACGCGCCTAAGGGGCACAAGCGTTTTCAAGGCGATGAGCGCACGCCTGAAGGGGTGTACCGCATCGATTGGCGCAATCCGCAAAGCCGGTTTCACCTGTCCTTGCGTATCTCCTATCCTAATGAGCGCGACCGCGCTTATGCCTCGCAATATGGCCTTTCGCCTGGCGGAGACATCTTCATCCACGGCCAGCCCAACGGCCTTGACTATGGCCGGATGAGCGGGGATTGGACCGATGGGTGCATCGCGCTCTCCAACGAAGAGATCGAAGAGCTCTGGCAAATCGTGCCCAACGGCACACCCATCGAAATCCGACCTTAGTCAGCGTTCTTTTCTTCCGATAAAAGAGCCACTTGCACCTGCAGGCGCTTAATCTCGCGCAGGATGGTGAGCATATTCATGCGCGCAAACATCCATTCCTTGGCAAAACCGATAATCACGAGCAACGCGACACCGGAAATCGCCCACATGGCATGAGCCATCGGATGGCTGGTGTGCACGACCTGCCACACAACGAAGAGGAACAGCATCCCAAGCGCAAAGGTAAAGCCAAAGATGAGCTTCGCCCAGCCGCCGAGCGGGCCGTGCCAACTGTCACCAATTTGCTGGAACAACCCGCGATCCCCTTCAAGCTTTGTCAGAAACGCATAGTCATCATCATCAAGCGCTTCGGCGATTTTACGGTCAGTATCGGACATAAGTCATTCTCCTTCATGGATCGGGTTTAAGCGCGGCCTTCAAAGCCTTTCGCGCGTTGAAAATTCGGCTTTTCGCCGTGCCTTCAGGGATCGATTGGGCGTGCGCGATTTCACGCAAAGTAAGCCCTTCGACGAAAAACAGATGGGCCGCGATGCGTTGTTCGCGTGGCAATTTCGCGAACCCTTGCGCAATGGCAGCGCGCTCACTCGCATCACTATGCGGGGTGTCGGCGCTCTCTTCACGGTGCTGCTCCACGGCGCTGCGTTCGCGCAAGGATGTGCGAATGTGGTCTGCGCCCCTGCGATGCAGCACGGCAAATGCGTAAGAACGAAATCGCCGAGGGTCTTCCAATCTTCCTATGCCTTTGAGGATTGCGACCCAACATTCCTGCGCCAGATCAAGCGCCGCCTCATCCCCGATGCCGTAACGCCTCGCAGCTCGCGCAAGCCGTGGGTTCCAACGCCGGAACAGCATCGCTGCCGCCTGCCTATCGCCCCCTTGCGCCATCATAACGAGCCATTCGTCGTAAAGCGCCGAGGCGGCAGGAGGCGTTGTTTGTTCAGAGGCAGCCGAATTGCTCATCGTGTCTGTGTAGTCGCGCAAATGCCCGAAAAGGTTCAAATATTTTGAGCCAAAACGGCGAAGTCTTGCTCCAGTCTTGACATGATCACTCTTTGTTCTATTCTTGTTCTATTCAAGAAAAGGGGCGATTCGATGTTCAATACCGACACTTCGACTGCAGATTTCTCCTATGACTGCGCGCAAGATGCATCCGGCTTGCCTGCACGCGTTGCGATTTATTCTGACCGCGCCTGGGTTCGCGAAGAGATTGGCGATGATCTGTCGGGTGCTGGGTTTCGCTGTGTTGAGGGCGGGGCGCTCACCGCTTTGATTGATGGCCCGATCAGCCTGCTTGGTGATGTCGTCATGGTCGACTGTCCTCAGGTGGATGCGGGCAATCTGGCGGCTTTGGCGCGGCTTGATATGCGTGTGGGCGCAGCTGGTGCCCATCTGATTGTCACCACGTCTTTGGATGCGCTGGAAAGTGTGTTTGCGGCTCTTGATCAATCAAAGCCTCAAATCTTGGTGGAGCCCAGCCGTGCTGAACGTCTGGTGGCGGTTGGCCGGACCTTGTCGCAGATCGGCAATGCGAGGGTGCGCGAAATGACAGAAGAAGACCGCTTGAGCCTGCTTTATCTCTCGCGCCAGGTTGACGCGATTGCGCATGAATTGGACAAACTTTCCGGGCCGCGCGGTCATTCACGCGAAAGCTCGCAAGAAACGCTGTCGGACTTCAAGCGTGAATTTCGCGGACCTGAGGAGAACAGGCTCTTCAATTCTGTCGCTAAAGACAGGCTTGTTCTTGGGTCAGATCTAAAGACGCAGCTTCCCGACCCGCAAATGGTGCGGGCTATGATCGCCCGGCGTCAGGCACGTGCCAAATTCTTTGATGGCGATCTTTTCGCAGACCCGGCGTGGGATATGCTCCTCGACCTCACAGCGGCAGAGGGAGAGCAAAAGAACGTCTCAGTCACGAGCCTGTGTATCGCGGCTATGGTTCCTGCGACCACGGCGCTTCGCTGGATCAAACAATTGGTCGACAGCGGCGTGTTTGAGAGAAAGTCTGACCCCGGCGACAAACGCCGCGCGTTTATTGCTTTAAGCGATCGATCACGGCTGGCGATGGCGCGCTATTTCAAAGAAGTGCACGGGCCAGAGGTCGAGGCCGCTGAGGCGGCCTAGAATATTGCGGTCCCCCGGTGCGGGCCCGGACTCACCCTCAAGCCATAAAGGCTCGCACCAACTGTTTGGCGTCCTGTTTGGTGGGGGTTTGTTTGATTCAGTCAGGGCACCGGATGATGACGGTGAGCCCGTCCGGAGCGGCGTAGGGACACTGATCTTGCCTGCACGCAGGCTCTTTGGCGCACACGACCCGAACTGCGTCGGCCCTCGCGCGGGCAAGGATTTCGGGCGGTGTTCCGGCTTCTGAGCAAACCACATCGGCCTCTCCCAACGCTCGCGCCTGTCGCAGCGTCAGCTCTTCCGGATCATCGCCGATAAGCTTTATCGCAAGGGTATCAGCGCTCTTCGTGGTTGCACCATTATCAAGCCATGCCCCGACCTTCTCGCTGGACCGTTCGTCAAGCGCATCGAGCGCGCCGCCTTCGCGAAGCGCCCCATCCAGAGCGCGGCGTCGTTCGGCCGCATTTGGAAAACGTTGGCGCAGCTTCGGCCGGGCATCGTAAAGCGCACGGGCAAGCGCGCCCAAAGAGCTTGGTAAAATCCGCTCCAGCCTCAGCCGCAGATGCTTGGCAAGGCCCGCTGATGCGCCGCCCGTTCCGACCGCAATCAAAACCGGATTGCGATCCAGAATACTCGGCGTTGTGAAATCGCACAGTTCAGGGCGGTCAACGACGTTCACTAACATCCCGGCACAGCGAAGGTTTATCGCCGAAACCTCGCACGCCTTTGCATCTTCATAAGCGACAAAGGCGATACGCACGCCTTCATCGATGGCGCGTTGCTGATCGTCTTCGATGATCGCGCCTGCGCGCTCCACCAAGCGTCGCTTGGGTTCTGCTGCCTCGCCTTCGCCCAGTACCAGAACTTTCTGGCCTTTCAGATTGTGAAACAGGGGAAGGCTTTGCAATTCGCTCACGTCAATAAATCAAGCTAGCCATTCGGGAACGCGCTCTGCATCCATGATCGAGCTTGCATCAATCCGGTCTGCGACGACGGCATATTTATCGCCATCGACCAACACCTCGGCGACGAACCCGCGCGAATTGTATGACGATGCCATCGTCGCACCATAAGCGCCAGCAGTGCGGAACACGGCCAAATCGCCCGCTTCAAGATGATCGCACAAGCGGCCCATCGCAAAGGTGTCGCCGGTTTCACAAATGGGCCCGACGATATTGGCTGTCATGTCGCGCCCATTTGGCTCCACGGCGGTGAAATCGTGATATGCACCATAAAGCGCCGGTCGCGCGAGATCATTCATCGCCGCATCGACGATCACGAAAGGGTCCTTGATCCCGCGCTTCACCCGCACCACACGGGTCAGCAGAACGCCCGCATTGCCCGCAATCACGCGGCCCGGTTCAAAGATCAGTTTAACGCCCCAATCCTTCGTCAGCCGCGCAACCATTGCACCGTATTCGGCAGGGGAGGGGAGGTTTTCGCCTTGTTTGTAAGGCACGCCAAGCCCACCGCCGAGGTCAACATGGGTGATCGTGTGACCGGCTCCACGCAGCGCGCTGACAAGCTCGCCAATTTTGGCAAAGGCATTTTCAAGCGGAGCCAAATCGCCAAGCTGGCTGCCGATGTGAACGGCAACGCCCCGCAAGTTCACGCCGCCTTCGCTCGCCAGTTTGCCGAAGATCTGTCCAGCCTGGCTTATGGGAACGCCAAACTTATTGTCGGCTTTCCCGGTAGAGATTTTGTCATGGGTGCCAGCGTCCACATCGGGGTTGATGCGAAGCGTGCACTGCGCCTCAAGCCCCAATTCGCGAGCAACCTCGGCAAGCTCAATGCCTTCTTCTTCGCTTTCGATGTTGAATTGGCCGATCCCTGCTTCAAGCCCAGCGATCAATTCGGCGCGGGTTTTCCCGACCCCCGAAAACACCACCTTCTCCGGCGCAATCCCCGCCGCAAGTGCCCGGCGCATTTCACCCACCGAAACAACGTCAGCGCCGTAACCTTGACGTTGCAACACCTTCAGGACGGCCAGGTTCGGATTGGCTTTGACCGCGAAAGCGATAAGCTTGTCGGGCACATCTTTCAGGCCATCACGAAACACCTGCGCATGACGCTCCAGCGTGGCGCGTGAGTATACATACACGGGCGTGCCCACTTCCTCAGCGATGCGCGGCAGCGGCACGTCCTCGGCGTGCATTACGCCGTTTTGAATCGAAAAATGGTCCATGGGTGAGGGAGGTCTTTAATCAGGTGGAAGGTCAAAAGGATCGTCTTCGCGCTCCTCTGACCGGCGGCGCAGTTCTACGCTGCGTTCAGGAGCGGCGAGTGTCGGCAGTTCGAGCAATTGCTCGGCATCGGGCTTGTCCACTTCGCCGTAAGGGGCAACGGGACGCTCATTGCTGGCAAGCGGTTGCAAGGGGGCCTGCGCACCGCACGAGGCAAGCGCGAGCCCAAGGCCCGACACGCCGAGAACCAGAAAAGGTTTGATAGATGTCGCCATCAGTCCTCCATCCCAAGCGAAGCGCGCGCCCGCTTGACTTGCAAACGTACCTGTTCCGGTGCGGTTCCGCCATAGCTCTTTCGCGCGGCGACCGAAGCATCGACCGACAGCGCGGCAAAGACGCGCTCGTCAATCCGGTCATCAATTGTTTTGAGGTCGGCCAGTGGCAGCGCGTCCAAGGCAATCCCTCGGCTCTCTGCCATTTTGACCGCAGCGCCAGTGATGTGGTGCGCCTCGCGAAACGGGATGTCGGCTTGTGTCACCAGCCAATCGGCAAGGTCGGTCGCGGTGGCATAGCCAAGTTCAGCCGCCTCGCGCATCCGGTCAGTGTGGAACGTCGTCTCCGCGATCATTCCGGTCATCGCAGCGATGCACAGATCAAGCAGGCCCGCCGCCTCGAACACGGGGGGCTTATCGTTTTGCATATCCTTGGAATAGGCGAGCGGCAGACCCTTCATCGAAATCATCAGCGACGTCACGCATCCCACGATCCGCCCGGCATGGCCGCGGACCAGCTCAGCGGCGTCGGGGTTTTTCTTTTGCGGCATGATCGAGCTACCGGTGGAAAGTGCATCCGGCATCCGCACAAAGCCATAAGGTTGGCTCGCCCAAATGATTAGCTCCTCGGCCAAACGCGAAAGATGCAGAGAGCATTGGCTGGCCGCCATGAGGTAATCGAGGGCAAAATCACGATCAGATACAGCATCAAGGCTGTTGTGCGTTGGCCCATCAAAGCCAAGTGCCTGAGCCGTCATTTCGCGGTCAATCGGAAAGCCCGTGCCGGCGAGAGCCGCGCTTCCCAGAGGGCACAGCGCCAGGCGCCGCCGCGCATCGGCAAAACGATCACGATCGCGCGCGATCATTTCGTAATAGGCCATGAGATGGTGGCCAAGGGTCACTGGCTGCGCGGTTTGCAAATGGGTGAAGCCCGGCATGATCGAGCCCGCGTTTTCATCAGCGCGGGTGACGAGCGCCACCTGGAGCGCTTTGAGCCCCGCGTCGACACGGTCTATCGCATCGCGCACCCAGAGCTTGAAGTCGGTTGCCACTTGATCGTTGCGGCTGCGCGCGGTGTGCAGGCGTCCTGCGGCTGGCCCGATCAATTCGGCAAGCCGCGCCTCGGTTGTCATGTGGATGTCTTCAAGGTCCCAGTCTTCCGGCACCCCGTTGGCTTCATATTCGGCCGCAACCCGGTCGAGGCCATCGGAGATGGTTTTTGCGTCCTCGCTGCTCACGATATTTTGCGCGGCCAACATGGCTACATGGGCTTTTGAGGCGGCGATGTCTTGACGCCAAAGCGCCTTGTCGAAGGGAATCGAAGCATTGATTTCGCGCATAATCGCGCTAGGTCCATCAGCGAAACGCCCGCCCCACATCGTATTTGACTGGGTGGTGGGTTGATCGCCGTTTGTGGAGTTGCTCATGGTCCGCTCTATCGCTTTTATCAGTCTTGCCGCTCTGGCGCTTGCAGGGTGCGATAGTGGCGCTCAGCCCGCCGCGCAAGAAAGCGCTGCTACTTCGGGTGAAAATGCCGCTCCACCGCAATTGCCAGGGCAAATGGTGCGCGCTTTCGCCGGGACCGAGCTTCCAGCGCTCAAATTCAATGACCCAGAGGGCAATACGCTTGACCTTGGTGAGCTGGATCAGCCCGTGCTGGTTAATCTGTGGGCGACGTGGTGCGTGCCGTGCGTGGTGGAAATGCCCGCACTCGATCAATTGGCGGCAGAGATGGAGGGCGAGGTGAGGGTGCTCACCATTTCGCAGGACAATCGCGGTGCGGACGTTGTGGTGCCGTTCTTTGAAAGCCGCAATTTCCGCCATCTGGAACAGTGGCTCGACCCGCAAAATGATCTGGCGGTCGAGTTTTCGGATGGCGGTTTGCTTCCGGTAACGGTGCTGTTCGATGCCGATGGTAAAGAGGTTCTGCGCGTTGCAGGTGGTTATGAATGGGACAGCGAAGAAGCGATTGCTCAGGTGAAGGAAGCGATCTCGCAATGATATGAATTTGTTAAGTCGCCCAGAATATCGCACTCTCTGGAGGTGTTTGCGATGATTGGTGTGGGTGACTTGGTGGTTTGCATTGATGCGAAGCCGAAAAAGGGATTTATTCTCCCGTTGGTGCCCATTGATCATTTGCTTCGTGAAGGTCAGACTTATCGCGTAACTGCCATCAGCCACTCGACCAATCGCTATGATCTTTTCGGAAATGAGGAGCTGGTTTTTCTCGCTGAGGGCACGCTAGCGCTCGCAGGGATTGAATTACCGCCTCCAATGAAGGGTTTTGCCGCTTACCGTTTCCGCAAGGTCGAAGATGACGAGCTTTCTGAGCCAGCGCACCAGACTGAGGTAGAGCCTGTCGGGGCTTGAGAGAAGCTCTGGATTGAGGTGCGCGCTTACTGCGCCACACCCCTTCGCTTTGCTCGGGAGTTTCCCGACCAAAATCATCCCCCGGATGATTTTGTGTCACGGGAAACTGGTGGGCGATGACAGGCTCGAACTGCCGACCCTCTCGGTGTAAACGAGATGCTCTACCAACTGAGCTAATCGCCCCAACCAGTGTTCACGTATCAGCCAATTCGCCGGTCGGAGCGCGCCAACTAAGGTGCAGGCGCGCCCCGGTCAAGTGTCAAAAGCGCCGAAGCGAAGAAATGGCGCGTTTTAGCGAACCACATCCATTTCTTCGATGAGGTTTTCTGCACCGTCGATCTTTTCCATCACCCACAGCATATAGCGCGAATCGACGTGGATCGAACGCGTGGTGCGTGGGTCGAAATCCCAGTCGGAATTGACGCTTTCAAAGGTGCCATCGAACAAAAGGCCGACAAGCTCGCCTTGTGCGTTCAGGGTTGCAGAGCCGCTGTTCCCGCCGGTGACATCAAGGTCCGACATGAAATTGACCGGCACAGAACCAATCGATTCAAGCTCATAGCCCGCATATTCCTTGGCTTCGATTGCGTCCAATTGGCTTTGCGGCGAATTGAACGGCTCGATCCCGGTATCTTTTTGGGTGATCCCTTCCAATGTGGTGAAGGGGAGGTAGGCCATCCCATCAAATGGCGACCCGCCCATGACGTTGCCAAATGTGATCCGCAGGGTTGAGTTCGCATCGGGGTAAGGCAGGCGACCTTCCTCGCGCTGCCATGCGGTGATCGCTTCCATGTAAGCAGGGCGAAGCGCCAGCGCGCGGCCTTCGCGTTCCTTGCTCTCGTCCTCAAGTCCGCGTTCGTAATCATAAAGCGCAACAGCAAGCTTCACGAAGGGATCATCGCTCGCCTCGAAGGCTGCCGCATCCGCTTCCATCAACGCAAGGCGTGTCTCGCCATCGCCAAGCCCGGTGTCTTCGTAAAAGGGCGCAAGAAGGGTAGGCAGATCTTCAGCCGTCGTCTCGTCGGTGAGGCCAAGCGCCTCGTCAAACACTGCAACGCGCTCTTCGGCGGGCTGGGCGAGATAGCCGGTCAGGAACAGCTCCCATTCTGCCATGTCCACCGCTGGATCATAACGCCGGTCGAGCGCCTGCAAACCTTGGCGGAAGAAGGTCATGTCGCGTTCCTGATAGCCGGGCTCGCGCTCGGCATCGGGAAGCTCGCGCTCTTTGGACAGGCGATAAAGGCGCTGTGCCGCTGACAAAAGCGCAGGGCGCGTGGCGTTGTTGTACCAGAAGTTGGTGCGATCTGCCGTGGCGCTTTCCACTGAAAGCTCAGTCAACGCTTCGATAGCGGGAGCGTAGTCGGCGCGCGTTTCATCGGCTGCAATCCATTCGGCCAGCGCCGCTTCACGCTCGCGGCGGCGTTCGACCAGGCCCACCCGGCGCGCACCGTCGATTTGCCCGCGAAGGTTTTTCTCGTAATTGTTGAGGCCCGCAAGGCGGCTTTCATACTTCACCCGCGCATCGGAGCCTTCTGGTGCGGCGTTTTCGATTGTCTCGATCCAGCTGGTAAGAAGCCCCTGGAACGTCGGATAGGTCCAGCCAAAGGTGTTCTCAACCTCGGCCAGAAGTGTGTAGCGGTTTGTCGAACCGGGGTAGCCTGCGACCATAACGAAATCACCGTCATCCAGCCCGCCGTTCTCAGCGCTCGCGGCGTTCACTTTAAGGTGGTGTTCGGGCGCATAAGGCACGTTTTCGTCGCTGTAGTCAGCTGCCGAACCATCGGGCGCGACATAGGCGCGGTAGAAGGAAAAATCGCCCGTGTGGCGCGGCCACTGCCAGTTATCGATGTCGCCGCCATATTTCCCGATTGAGTCGGCGGGCGCGTAAACAAGGCGCACATCGCGCACTTCGAGACGTTTGATTAAAGTGTATTCCGCGCCGCCATAAAAGCTTGCGACGAGACAGCGGAAGCCAGGCTCGCTTTCACATTCAGCGGTGATGTCTTTGCGACGCTGCTCAATCGCTTGGTAACGCTCGGTCGGTTCCATTTCGAGCGTGCCTTCGCGCACGCGATCCGTCACGTCGGTGAGCTCTGTCGTCACATAGATGCGGCTGCCGGGCGCGGCGGGAAGTTCGGCGCCTTTCGTCTCTGCTAGAAAGCCGTTTTCAAGATAGTTGTTCTCAGCCGTCGAATTGTATTGCACTGAGCCGCGCGCGCAGTGGTGATTGGTGACCACCAATCCTTCAGGCGACACGAAACTTGCCGAGCACCCGCCCAGCGAAACAACCGCGCCCATCGGAAAGCCGGTGAGGTCAGTCAGATCATCGGGATCGAGCTCAAGCCCGGCTTCTTCCAACTGATCGGCGATGTCGGGGAGCTGTGCAGGGGTGAACATCCCTTCTTTCGCAGCGGCAGGCGCTGCAGCAAACGGAGCAAGCGCGCTGCCTAGAAGAAGCGTTGCGGCAAAGAGTTTGGTGGCTTTCATCAAGGTTCCTCATCTCGGAGAGGGGGTGGATGGGCGTTTGAGTAGAACCGCTTGGTTGCACTTGCAACCGGTCTGATGCAGCCGCCATCCTGCTGTGTTAACAGGTCGTCACAAAAAGCCGCCAAAACCGGCTTGCAAAGGCGGGCGCGAACCCTCAAGAACCGCCGCGACGAGAATAGAGGGATTTTTCATGAGCATCGCCACACTCACATATCTGACCACCACGCAATTCGGCTTTGGCGCGCTTGAGCTGTTGCCCAAGGAAATGGCGAAGGCTGGCATCACCAAGCCTTTTATCGCAACCGACGCCGGCCTTGTAAAAGTTGGCATTGTCGACACGGTTAAAACGGCAATGGGCGGCGATGCGGTCGTGTTCGATGAAACGCCCGGCAACCCGACCGAAGAAGCCGTGAAAAAAGCGCTGGCGCTTTTCGAATCCGAAGGGTGCGACGGGATTATCGCGCTTGGCGGCGGGTCTTCGATGGACCTTGGCAAAGCGGTTGGCCTTCTTGCAGCAAGCGGCGGCCCGCTTGAGCAATATGACCCGCTTCAAGGCGGCGCGCGCAACATCAAGGGCATGACCCCGCTTATCGCTGTTCCCACCACTTCTGGCACGGGTAGCGAGGTTTCTGTCGGATTTGTGATCATCCTCGAAGACGGGCGCAAAATGACTTTCGCAAGCCCTCTGTTCATCCCGAAGGCGGCGATTTGCGATCCTGAGTTGACCATGGGCTTGCCTCCGATGATGACCGCGGCGACCGGCATGGATGCGATCACCCACTGCATCGAGGCGTTTCTGACGCCTAACGTTAATCCGCCCGCCGAAGGTGTCGCCTTGGATGGCCTGTGGCGCGGGATGCAATATCTGCCGCGCGCAGTAAAAGATGGGTCTGACCGTGATGCGCGCTGGCATATGATGATGTGTTCAACCGAGGGCGCTTTTGCATTCGTGAAAGGCCTTGGCGCGGTTCACGCGATGAGCCACGCGGCCGGTCGCATCAAGCGCGTCAATCCGCACCACGGCACGCTGAATGCAATTTTCCTGCCCGAAGTGCTGCGCTTTAACCAAGGTGAGTGCGAGGAAAAATACGTCCGCCTGCGTCAAGCCATGGGGCTTGAGCCGGGTGCCGATATCGCTCAGGCCATCGCCGATCTCAACGCCGAAATCGGTATCCCATCAGGGCTTGGCGAGATGGGCATCGTTGAAGACGACATTGCCGAAATGGTGCAATATTCGCTCGCCGATCTTGCAGCGCGCGGCAACCCACGCCGCGCCTCTGCCGAAGACTTCGAAGCTATGATCAGAGCATCGATGTAAGTACTAGGCTTCGACCCAGGGCCCCGTAATTGCGAGGGTCCGGGTCGGCGCATAGGCGTTTACAAACATCGTCTTGCCATCAGGCGCAAAGCACGCGCCTGCAAGCTCGGTCTGCACATTCAGGCGGCCAAGGTCATAGGCCCGGCCATCAGGCGTAATCCCGCGCAGATGGTTATCGACCACATCGGTGTATTGGTCCTCGCAAACAACGAGGTGCCCGTTTGGCGCAACGCACAGATTGTCGCCATAGTTGAACTGCTCCTTGCTCTCGCTTTCGAAGAACAGTTCGAAGCGGTCTGGCGTGCTTCCACCGCCGAGCGACAAGCGGAATATCTGGCCCAGTCCTTTTGCACCGCCGCTGGTCGAACAGATGTACAGCTCACCTTCACCCATATGCAGCCCTTCGCCGCGCGCGATCACCGCTGCACCTTTCGCCGCGGCTCTCGTGCGAAGATCGTCCTTGGGCGCTTCAACATCGTCAAGGTCGATCCAGCTCACATTGAACGGCTGGCCAAGCGGCATGGTGGAGCCGGACCAATTGCGCGTGTCGGCAGGGCCGTTTTCAATGACCATCGCTTGAAGCTTGCCGCCTTTGGAAAGCTCGCCGGGGACATTGGGGATGAAGCGGTAAAAGACACTGTCGTCGCGGTCTTCGCTTTGGAAGACAAAGCGCGTGACCGGATCGACACAGGCAGCTTCGTGGTTGAAACGGCCCATGGCTTTCAAGGGTACGGGGTCGACAAGGCCAGTCGCATCGCCGGGCACTTCAAAGGTCCAGCCGTGATTGAGCGCGAGCCCATCGCCATAGCGTTGGCCCGGACCCGTTGGCGCTTCCTCGCAGGTGAGCCATGATCCCCAGGGTGTTACGCCGCCAGAACAATTGCGGATCGTCCCGCCGAGCGTGCGGAACTGGCGTTTGACCTTCAACGTCTCCGCATCGAGCACGATATTGGTCGTCCCGCCGGGAACGATTTCGCCGTTGCGCGTGCCGTATCCTTTCGCAATCGGGCCGCCAGCATCATCGGTCGGGACAAGTTCGTGGTTGCGGACCAGAACAATCTCACCATTTCCGATGTCGAGACAGCCCATGCCGTCCGCTTTATCAGGCACGGTGCCTCCATCATCCATCGCATCGCCAAGGCTGGAGATTACGCGATAGGAAAACCTTTCCGGTAGATCGAGCAATCCATTGGGGTCTTTCACCAAGGGGCCATAGCCGGAAAAACCCGAGGCAGGAGAAGCGGGCGCGGCAGTTGCGAGCCCCGCGCCTCGCGTCGTGCATCCGCTTGCCACGAGCGCTGCAAAAGCGCTGCTGGTGGCGGCGAGGAACTGGCGGCGGTTGGCAGCGGAGAACTGTGCTGATGGCATGACGGAAATCCCTTGTTGGTATCTTTTCAATATAAGAGCACCGGATGACATTTTCACTGCTTCATTCAATGTAATTGCCAAGACTTGCTTTGCCGGGGCCCGGACACAGAAATCGGCTAAGACAAGTCGCGCGGCCTTAAGCATTGACGCAAGGGACCATCACGCCTATCTGCAGCGCATAGCAGAGGCGATATATTATATCATGAACTCCACAACCAAAAGCGATCATGCGGCAACAGCCCTGAGCGGGTTGTGCATTTTCCATTGCCTCGCGCTTCCTGTGATCGCAAGCGCTGCGCCGTTTCTGGCTGCGATGGCCGATGCGGAGTGGGTTCACATCTTCTTTGCAAGCCTTGCGACAGTGATTTCAGCCAGCGTGCCGTTTCGTGATGTCGGTGCGCGCGGGCTGTCCTTCGTCGCACCAGCGGGGCTTGGTATTGCCTTTCTGGTCGCCGGTGTCTTCGCCCCTGAATTTGGCGCGGATGAGACGCTTCTCACCGTTGTCGGCGGCGTGTTGCTGGCTGCGGCGCATATCCCGCGTATGGTCCCCTTCCGTTGACCGCTAAGCGTCCAAGGCTCCTTGTCCTTGGCACTGGCGGCACGATAGCAGGAAGCGCGTCCAGCGCGACCGACGGGTCTTACGCCGCAGGTGAGCTTGCCCTCGAAGATATGCTTAAAGGTTTAGCCGGGCTTGGGCTTGAGGCTGAGCTTATTGCTAAACCAATCGCGCAAATCGGGTCACAGGATATGGGCTGGCCGGTATGGGACGCGCTTCATCGCGAGATCGTCGCGGCGCAGAACGATGCCACAATCGAAGGCATTCTCATCACTCATGGCACCGATACGGCGGAAGAAACCGCCTATTTGTTCGACCTCACATTGGCGGCGGGCAAGCCTTTGGTTCTGGTCGGAGCGATGCGTCCTGCGGGCGCGGTTGGCGCAGATGGGATGCGCAACTTTGCTAACGCTGTTCGCGTCGCGAGCGATACGGACGCGAGCGGGCGGGGGCCTTTACTCGTCATGGGCGACACGGTGTTTGCCGCCAAGGATGTGCGCAAGGCGGCGACATCCAACATCGACGCCTTCAAAGGGTATCCAAGGGGACCAATCGCGCGGGTAACGCCATCCAGCCTCGACTGGTTTGGCGGTGCGACACGGGTGGGAGAGCCAGCACGCTACGCCTGGCCAAAGGCGCTTCCGCGCGTTGCTATCCTCACCGCTGGCGCGGGCATGGATGCAAAGCCTGTCGAGGCGCTTCTCGGCATTGGCTGCTCTGGAATTGTGCTTGCTGGCATGGGGCAGGGTAATGCCCCCGGCTGCGTGCTCGATGCGTTAGGTGCA
Organism: Erythrobacter sp. SCSIO 43205; assembly: GCF_019904235.1. Classification (NCBI taxonomy): domain Bacteria; kingdom Pseudomonadati; phylum Pseudomonadota; class Alphaproteobacteria; order Sphingomonadales; family Erythrobacteraceae; genus Erythrobacter; species Erythrobacter sp. SCSIO 43205. Next base: position 1,508,458 of record NZ_CP063202.1, read on the forward strand.
GCGGTCAAAGACGGTGCCCCGGTGGTCCGTTCATCGCGGGTGGATGAGGGGTTGGTCGACCGCAATGTCGAGGTGGACGATGACGCTTACGGCTTCATTGCCGCTCGCGCTCAAGGCCCTGCTAAGGCGCGTATCTTGCTGATGGTGCTTATCGCCAATGGGATCACGGACGCGGCCTCCATTCAGGCAGCGTTTGATCGGGGTTAGAGTGCCGGAAGGCCCACCCCGCTGCGACTAGGCCTCACCTACAGTTCGGCAAGTCTTGCACCCCTCCCGCGGGCGGGAGGGGTTGGGGGTGGGCCTCAAACCGCGCTACCTTACGCCCAAGGCGTGACGAGATACTTCTCGCCAGTTTTCATCCGGCGATAATCTAGGATCGCCTCTTTGGTCAGCATCTCGTGCAAATTCACTTTCGCCTTATAGCTTGAGGCAAAAGTGTTCGTGAGATTGTCGAGCACACGCTGGCGCATACGACCAACCGTTTCCATCCCGGCTTTTTGAAGGAACGGGGTGAGAAGCCAGCCCGAAAGCGTCCAGCCAAAGCCATAAGACGGGGTCAGCATTGTTGGGCTCATATCGAGGCGGCCGTAAATGAACATCCGCTTTTCCTGATTGGAGCCATAGCGTGAATATTCGGTCATTTTGGATACGGCGACCTGCTCCATCGCCTTGAAAACGGTGTCCGTCGCCTTGCCGCCGCCGATGGGATCAAAGCCATAGAACGCATCGGTTGCATCAATTGCAGAGCGCAGTTGATCCATGAAATCATCGTCGGAAGAGTTGACGACATATTTCGCGCCAAGACCTTTGAGCATTTCGACGTGTTCGGACTTGCGCACAATATTGACCAGCTCAATGCCGTCTTCTGCGCAGATTTTGATGAGCATCTGACCAAGGTTCGACGCAGCCGCCGTGTGCACAATCGCCTTTTGCCCGTCCATCTTGGCATTCTCAACAAAACCAAGCGCGGTCATGGGGTTAACAAAAGAACTTGCCCCGTCTTCGCAAGAGTGGTCGCCAAGCGGCAAGCACATCATCGCATCGGCAATCGCATATTGGCTGAACGCATTGCCGGGTACACAAGCGACGCGCTTACCCATAAGCGCTTTGGCCATATCGCTGTCGCCAGTGGCAACGACGGTGCCTGCGCCCTCGTTTCCTGCTGGCAGGCGTTGGTCAAAGCGCGCCTTCTGGCCGGAAAGGAAGGGTTCGGGCATGGCAGCTACGACTTTGCCATCGGAATATTCCGCATTCTCGAAATCCGCTGCGCTGGTGAGGATGGCAAGGTCCGATGGATTGATGGGTGCTGCTTCCATCTTGACCAGAACCTGATTGCCTTTGGGCTCTGCGAAGCTTTCCTCGCTCACCTCAAGGGTCAATTTGCCATCGCTCGAAAGCGTCGTGAAAAGCTGTTTGCCGGTGGTCATAAATGTCCTCTTTCCATTGAATTTTTGTTTTTAGCCTCAGGCCGTTTGTCGCATAATTGGACTAACCGTCGGGATAAATCGCCTCAACAAAGTAGAGCCCATGAGGCGGTGCGTTAAGCCCTAATTCGCGGCGGTCTTTTGCCGCTAGGGCATGGCCGATCTGCGCTTCGTCCCATGTCCCTTGCCCCACCAATTTAAGGCATCCGACCATGGATCGGACCTGATGATGCAAGAAGCTCCGAGCCTCAGCATAGATTCGCAGTTCGTCGCCATCTCGCTCGACATCGAGGCGGTCCAATGTCTTGACCGGGTCTTTCGATTGGCACTGCACAGAACGGAAAGTGGTGAAGTCATGGCGTCCCACAAGGCTTTGCGCAGCGCGGTGCATGGCTTCGTCGTCAAGCGGCTTTGCCACGTGCCACACCTGCTTCTTGGCAAAGGTCAAGGGCGCGCGCCGGTTGCAGATGCGATAGACATAGCGGCGCTCAATACATGAAAACCGCGCGTGCCAGTCGTCGGGCACGATTTGAGCGTCGAGGATCGCGATGGGCTCTGGGCGAAGATGCGCATTAAGCGCTTCGGACAAGCGAAACGGGTCCATTTCCTTTGCAAGATCGACATGGGAGCGCATCCCCAGCGCATGAACGCCTGCATCGGTGCGCCCTGCTGAATGAAGCACGACCTCTTCGCCGGTAATGCGATGAAGCGCCTCTTCGATAGACTGCTGGACGCTTGGGCCCTGCTTTTGCCGCTGAAGCCCGTAGAACGGCGTCCCGTCAAATTCTATGGTCAGCGCGTAACGGGTCACTTGAGAACAGTCCCTGGCTCAATTGGTCGCCCGCGCAAGAAATCCTCGCGGCTCATCGCTGGCTTGCCCGCGCGTTGGAGTTTCAATGGGCGGATCGCGCCTTCACCGCACGCAATGGTGAAGTCATCGTCCAATACCGTGCCAGCATCCGCTCCCCCGCGAAGGCGGGGGCCCAGGGCGTCCGAAGTGCTTGTCTCTGCTGGATCCCCGCCTTCGCGGGGAAGCGCTACTTCTTCAGCCAGAAGCAGCTTCACCCGCTCGTCACCAAGCTCAAACCAGGCGCCGGGGAAGGGCGCGAGCCCTGCAATATGGCGAACCAGTTCACCTGCAGGCCGCGACCAGTCAATCCGCGCTTCGGCCTTGTCGATCTTGGCGGCGTGCGTCGCTTGGGCATCATCCTGAACCACAGGCGGAAAAGCATCAAGGTCGTTCAATACCTCAACCATTGCCTCTGCGCCCATCGCGCCAAGCTCTTCAAACATCTCGCCAGTGGTCTTCGCCCCAATCGGCGTCCTCACGATATGCCGCATGGGTCCGGTATCGAGCCCTGCCTCCATCTGCATGATGGTAACGCCCGTCTCCTCATCGCCCGCCATGATCGCGCGGTGGATCGGCGCAGCGCCCCGCCAGCGCGGCAGGAGTGAGGCGTGGATGTTGAGACAGCCATGCGTCGGCGCATCAAGCACCGCTTGCGGCAGGATCAGGCCATAGGCTGCAACCACCGCAATATCGGCACCAAGCGCGGCAAACTCGGACCTAGCCTCATCACTTCGCAGCGATTTGGGATGGCGCACCTCAAACCCCAGCTCCTCGGCTTTTGCCTGAACCGGAGAGGGACGCAGCTTCTTGCCCCGGCCCGAACGGCTTGGCGGCTGGGTGTAGACGCAGGCGATTTCGTGACCTGCCTCGTGGAGAGCCTCCAGTGCAGGCACCGCAAAATCGGGCGTTCCCATAAAAACAATGCGCATAAGAGCGTCAGCAAACCTTTGTGAATTTCGCTGCACGCCCTATCTCTCCCCACATGGCATCGCAAGAGATCGAAGCACTATCCAGCGTATTGGCGCGCCTTCCGGGCCTTGGTCCACGCAGCGCGCGGAGAGCTGTGCTGTGGCTGGTCAAGAACCGAGAGCGCGCTTTGCCAGACTTGCTGGAGGCGCTCGACAGCGTTTCCCAATCGCTCGTCGAATGCGAGGTTTGCGGGAACGTGGACACGACAAACCCTTGCGGGATATGTGCCGATCCTCGCCGCGATGCAAAGGCGCTGTGCGTTGTGGAGGATGTGGCCGACGTTTGGGCATTGGACCGCGCGCGGCTGTTTCAGGGGCGCTATCATGTGCTTGGCGGCAAACTTTCAGCGCTCGATGGCATTGGTCCGGAAGACCTCAACATTCCATCGCTGATTGACCGGGTGGCGACTGGCGAGGTGGACGAAGTCGTGCTTGCGATGAATGCAACGTTAGAGGGACAAACCACTGCCCACTACCTTGCTGAGCGGCTCGAGGAGCATCAGGTCCGCATTACGCAGCTTGCTCACGGCCTGCCTGTGGGCGGGGAGCTCGATTACCTCGACGAGGGCACTTTGGCTCAGGCACTCCGGGCACGGCGGCCAGTGGGTTAGGGCCCACCCCAACCCCTCCCGCAAGCGGGAGGGGAGCGAGACTTGCCAGCTTGCTGGCTTAGTCGCAGCGGGGTGGGCAATTTCGATCACTATGATCGAACGCTTGCGCTTGCCCCGCACGACTTCACTCACTAAATCGCCCTCATGGCTATACGCGAAATCATTGAAGTGCCGGATCCCCGGCTCAAACTTGTGTCTGAACCCGTCAAACCGGAAGAGTTCAACGACGAGCTTAAAACACTTGTCGAAGATATGTTTGAGACGATGTACGATGCCCCCGGCATTGGGCTTGCAGCGATCCAGGTCGCTGTGCCCAAACGCGTTCTCGTCATCGACTTGCAGCCAGAAGACCCGGACGGCGAGCCTGTCGAATGCGAGCATGACGGGCACAAGCACACCCATCCCGCGACGAAGAAAGAGCCACGTGTCTTCATAAATCCGGTGATCACGCCTGAAACAGAGGAAATGAGCACCTTTCAGGAAGGTTGCCTCTCGCTCCCCGAAATATACGCCGATGTGGATCGCCCGGCGTCTTGCACGGTCGAGTATCAGGATTTGGACGGCAACCACCACAAGGAGCATCTGACGGGCCTTATGGCGACCTGCCTCCAGCACGAGATGGATCACTTGGAAGGCATCGTCTTCATCGACCATCTCTCACGCCTCAAGCGAAATATGATGCTGAAGAAGCTGAAGAAAATACGTCAGGCCGCATAGTTTGTTTTGCGAAGACGCATCCGCGCCTTCGTCCTCGGTGCTGTTCCCTTCGCTTCGCTCCGGGCCACCTGCGGGCGCACGGTCGTGCTTGCGGTCCTGTGAACCGTTCTGGCGCATACCTCTCCATTACCGTCATCCCCGCGCAGGCGGGGATCCAGCTTCTTTGCCGGGGATATCCAACAAAGCACTAGTGTTCCGTATTTGTTCCGTGCTATAAAGAAGCATGGAAAATCCGATTCTTCTCATCATCGCTTTGCTTGTTGGGCTTCTATTCGGGGGCGGGGGGGCTTTGTTCTTTGCCTCGCGCACAGCTGCTGATCTCAAGGAGCGCCTTGCATCGAGCGAGGGCCAATCGCGCGAGCTTGAGGTGAGCCTTGGCGATACGAAGTCTCGGCTTGCCGCCGTTGAGGTAAGGGCAGGGCAGGCGGAAGCGCTTGAACGAGAGCTAGGCGAAGAGCGCACCAAACGCATGGCTCTGTCCGAACGCTATTCTCAGCTTGATGCGACCGCGAAGGAGCGGGAAAAAGCGTTTGAAGAGCAAAAGCGCCTTTTGAGCGAGGCGCGCGAGGAGCTCACCAATCAATTCAAAGCAGCTGGCGCCGAAGTGCTCCGCGAAAATCAGGAAGCGTTCCTGCGCCGCGCCGAAGAACGCTTCCGCCAATCCGAGGAAGCGGGCGAGGCGAAGATCAAGGCGTTGCTCAATCCAGTTGGCGAAAGGCTCGCGTCTTATGAAAAGCAGGTCAGCGAGCTGGAGGCCAAGCGTACCGATGCTTTCGGACAACTCCATGGGCTTATTCAATCCATGCGCGAGGGGCAGGAAGAGGTCCGGCGCGAGGCGCAGCGGCTTGGCAATTCACTGACCAATGCGCCAAAGGCGCGCGGGCGTTGGGGGGAGCGGGCTTTGCAAAACCTGCTCGAACAATGCGGGCTGGCCGAGCACACCGATTTTATGATGGAGCATTCGGTTGACACCGATGAGGGAAGGCTTCGTCCCGATGCGATCATCAATGTGCCGGGGCAAAAGAAGCTCGTGATCGATTCCAAAGTGTCGCTCAACGCCTATCAGGCAGCCTTCGAGGCCGATGACGACGAGACGCGCAAACGCGAGCTGGACGCGCACGCGAAATCCATGCGTAACCACGTGCAAACATTGGGCGCGAAAAGCTATCAGAGCCAATTCGAAGAAGCGCCCGATTACGTCATCATGTTCATTCCCGGCGAACATTTTGTGACCGCCGCTTTGGACGCTGACCCGACTTTGTGGGACTTTGCTTTCGAACGCCGGGTTTTGCTTGCAACGCCCACCAACCTCGTCGCCATCGCGCGCACCGTCGCGCAGGTCTGGCGGCAGGACGGCCTTGCCAAAGAGGCACAGGAAATCGGGCGCATGGGGGCAGAGCTCTACGGTCGCCTGGAAACCGCAGCCTCGCACCTCAAGCGCGTTGGCGGGGGGCTTGAGACAGCGGTCAACAATTACAACAAATTTGTAGGCAGCTTTGAACGCAATGTCCTTTCTTCAGGCAAGCGTCTCGCAGAAAAAGGCGTCGAAATCGGCAAGCGCGAGATCGAAGAAGTGCCACTTGTCGAAAGCACCCCGCGCTATAATGCGGCGGATGCGAAGGCGGTCGACGATGAGGACGAGGGTTTCATGCTTGAGAGCAAGCAGGACGCGGCCGAATGACATTTATGACACGCGTGATCACGATCGTCTTGGCCGCGTTTGCGCTGAGCGCGCCCGTTCAAGCCGAACATCTGGCACCGCGCAACGAATGCGCGAAGTTGACGGGCGCGAGTGATTTTGTGCGCACTCTCACAACGGCTGTCGCCAATCGCAACGCAGAGATGCTTCGCGGAATTGTCGATGAGAATATCGTGCTTGATTTCGGTGGGGGATCAGGCTGGAACGAAATGCAGGGGCGTTTATTGTCGCCTGATTACAACCTGTGGGCAGAATTGGATGCAGTGCTGCGGCTGGGTTGCGGGGCCTATGATGATGGTTCGATCGCCATGCCGCTTTACTGGGTGAAACCAATGCCAGACGGTTATGAGTCCTATGGAACATATATCGTCACGGGCTCTAAGGTTCCGCTCTATTCGGCGCAGACAGCAGGCGCTGTCTTTACCCATCTCGATTGGGAGGCAGTGGAGCTCGTTGCTTATCTTGAGAGCGTAGAATTGGGAGAAGACCCAGCGCTCGTTGAAATTCGCCGTGCTGACGGAACACGCGGCTTTGCTGACAGGGCCCTGCTTCGCTCGCTCGTCGATTATCGTTTGCTTGCCGCCGCTGAAGATGGCGCATGGCGCATCACGCATTTTATCGCTGGTGATTGATCAAGCGTCCAATTTGTCGAGCACTTCATAGGCCAAAACCGCACCCGCAACGGCAGCATTCAGCGAGTCCGCGCGGCCTTTCATCGGCATGGTGACGCGAAGGTCGCACTCGGCCTCATACGCTTCTGGCAGGCCTTGCGATTCGTTGCCTACCATGATGAAACAGGGCGCCTGATAATCGGCTCCACGATAGGGCACGGCATCGCGCAGGCTTGCCGCTACCAATTGACCGGAGCCGCCCCTGGTTTCGCCGCCTCTCAACCAAGGCACAAAATCGTCCCATCGCGCCCGCGCTAACTTTTGCGTGAACAGAGCGCCCATGCTCGCCCGCACCGCTTCGGCGCTGAACGGGTCGGCGCAGTCGTCTATCAAGATGAGCCCACCTGCTCCCACCGCATCGCCTGTGCGCAGCATGGTGCCAAGATTGCCCGGATCGCGCAGGTCCTGTGCGACCAGCCAGATTTTCGCGCCACTCCTGTCCACCGCGCCGAGCGAAGTATCGAATTCATCGAATACACCGACGACGCTTTGCGCGTTAGACTTGCCTGTGATCTTCGAAAGGATGTCGGGCGTGGTGGTGATCACTTCGCCGCCCGCGCCTGCAACCTCGCGCTCCAACCCCTCAATCAGAGGGTGAGGATCGCGCCCTTCGGCCATCACCAGAGTGCGCGGCACATAGCCGCTGACCCGCGCATCTTCGAGCAGGCGCAGACCCTCGACGAGGAATTGACCGGCGCGCTTGCGCAGTTTCTTCTCCCGCAGTGAGCGCAGATATTTGACCGTAGGATTAGAAAAACCGGAGATATGCTTGCGCATGGGAACGCCGCGCTCAGTCTTCGCCAAAGCCGTCTTCAACCAGCGCCACCAGCTCAGCCAGAACGGCCTCGCTGTTGGTACCATCGGTGATGATCTCGATCGTGTCGCCTTTGGCAGCGCCAAGCATCATCAGCCCCAGGATCGAGCCGCCGGCCGCTTCATTGCCGTCTTTAGCAACTTTGACAACCGCGCCTTCAGGTAGTGCGGCGACAGCACCCACGAATTTCGCACTCGCCCGTGCATGAAGGCCGCGTTGGTTGACGATGGTGACGGTTTGGCGCTGTTCCCCCATGGCGTGCCCTTTAGTTCCCGCCGCTCGCCGCGCGCGCGGTGTTGTCTGCGCCCAAGAGTTCGCTTGCAACCGTGATGTAATTGCGCCCTGCAGTTTGAGCGGCTTCGACCGCATCGACAACGCTCAAATTCTTGCGTGCCCCCGCGAGGCGGATGAGCATCGGCAAGTTTATCCCAGCGATCACTTCGACCTTGCCTGCATCCAGCAAAGAGATCGCCAGATTGGACGGCGTGCCTCCGAAAAGGTCGGTAAGGATGATGACGCCGCGCCCGGTGTCCACGGTTTCAATCGCCTGCGCAATGTCATTGCGGCGTTGTTCCATGTCATCATTGGGGCCAATGCACACGGTTTCCACCGCCGATTGCTCACCGACAACGTGTTCCATTGCTTCGACAAACTGGTCCGCCAGACGGCCATGCGTAACGAGGATCAAACCGATCATATCTTCGACTTTAGTCCGCTTGTACCCATTGGCCGTTGAAGAAATGTGCGACCCTGCCATCGGATCGCCGCGTCGCTAACCCTAACACTGCCATGCAATGCAAGTCCTTAATCCGTGTCACGGCCAAGTCCCTTATCCGCTGTGCCATCGATCCTCGTGGCGGGTTCCTCAACCGCATCAGCGGCCCGCGTGCTTAAATTGCGGTGGCGGACAGTGGGCGAAAAGCCTTCATCGCGCAAGGCCTTTGCCATGGCCTGCGCAGTAAAGACCGAACGGTGTTTACCCCCGGTGCAGCCGAAAGCGACGTGAACATAGGCTTTTCCTTGTGCGCCATATCGCGGCAGCACGGTTAAAAGCAGCGATTTTATCTGTTCAAAAACACTGCCAAAGGCGGGGTCTTTTTCGATATGCTCGCCCACTTGAGGGTCAAGGCCGGTCTTGTCGCGCAGATCCTCAACCCAATGCGGATTGTCGAGAAAGCGCATATCGAAGACAAGATCGGCAAGCGGAGGCATACCGCGCGCAAACCCGAAGCTGGAAATGGTGAGACTTGGCTCTGCCTTATGGTCTTTGCCAAACAGCTCGCGGATACGCGTTTGCAGATCGTTCGAGGTAAGCTCGCTTGTATCGACCATGACTTCGGCCCAGCGGCGCAGCGGTTCAAGCAGTTCACGTTCGGCCGCAATCCCTTCCTGCACCGTGCGATCCTGCGCCATCGGATGGCGTCGGCGCGTCTCGTTATAGCGCCGCTCAAGCTCGCTGGTTTTGCAGTCGATAAACAGGAAGGTGAGGTCAAGGTCATCGCGCAGCGCGAGTTGTTTGATGAGAGTGATGATTTCGTGTGGGACAAATCCGCGCGTTCGTGAGTCGAAGCCGATTGCCAGGGGTGCACCCCCATGGCCGGGTTCCCCAACCAGACGGTCGAGCATCCGCACGGGAAAATTGTCGATCGTCTCCCAGCCAAGATCTTCGAGCACATCAAGCGCAGTTGATTTGCCAGCCCCGGCAAGCCCGGTGACCAGCAGAAGCCTCTGGCGTGTATCAGTGGATGGTGACGGTTCAGCCATAATCTAAGCGCCCTATTCGCGCTTTTCTAACCGAAAGGGAAGAGGGCTAAGTGTGTGGCGGCCCCTGACGGGACAGATCGGCGCCGCTTCGCCCGAAGCGTTCAAGCGCCATCTCAGCCCGCACGGCTGGCGCTATCGTACCGGGGTAAAAGGTGAGTGCGGGCACATCCACGCCCAAAATCGTACGTGCAGGAGCATTTTCAGGCAGTCGTTCGCCGCCAAGGCCCAATGAAAGCACAAGCGCGAGCGGGCGAGGGGGGCTCAAAGGCATTTCGAAAAGGCCAACGCCGCGCACCTCCAAAAGCCCCTCAATATTCGGGGGAGGGCAGGCTAAAAGGTGATCACTCTCAAACTTAAGACGCACGGCATCATCGCCGATCAGAAGCGCGCCCCGGTCAATCAGAGCAAGCGCGAGCGATGATTTGCCGCTCCCCGGCGGACCTTCGATGGCAAGAGCGACATCCCCGATGGCAACGGCGCTCGCAGCAAAGATCGTCTCGCTGTCCAAGGGCAAACCTATTTCATTGGGGGGAGTTCAAGGTGGAGACACGCGCCTTGCTCGCCATCGGGCCGCCCTCGCGCGGTGAGGGAACCATCGTGTGCCTCCGCGATCGCTCTTGCGATGGCGAGGCCAAGCCCTGAGTGGTTGCCGAAATCCTCACCCTCGGGACGGACGGAATGGAACCGCTGGAACACTTTCTCGCGTTGTTCCAATGGTATGCCTGGCCCATGATCGCATACGGTCAAGCTCACGCAATTGCCGTCATTGTCGATCATCACCTCAATCGGGGCATCAGGCGGGGAGAAGGACACAGCGTTGTCGAGCAGGTTTTCGATCACCCGCTCAAGGCGCGCGCCCACACCAAGCACGACAGGAGCAAACCCGCGCGTTTCAAGCTCAATGCGATGGTCGTCATTTTCAAAGCGGTTTGCGCGGCTGCCAATGATTGCGCTGACAAGGGCGGCCAAGTCAATCCGCTCCAGCGTCGCGCGACTCATTTCAGCATCAATCCGGCTTGCATCGGAAATTTCGGTCACAAGCCGGTCAATCCGGCGCACATCATGGGTGGCGATCTGCTCCAGTTCCCGGCGAGTGTCCGGGTCGGTGACTTTGGGCAGCGATTCGACCGCGCTGCGCAAAGAAGCGAGCGGGTTCTTGATCTCATGCGCGACATCGGCGGCAAAGCTGTCGACCGCATCAATTCTTTGACGCAAGGCAAGCGTCATGTCTGAAACAGAGCGTGCAAGTTGGCCGATTTCGTCCTTGCGTTCTGGAAGTCGGGGAACTTCGACATCGCGCTCGCGCCCAAGGCGCACCTTTTGTGCAGAGCTTGCCAGCAATTGCAGAGGTGAGACGATGGTGCGCGCAAGGTACAATGAGAGCAGGGCAGAGGCACCCAGCACCAAGAGCACCGATGTAAGGAGCGCCGTGCGCGCGGCCCGCACGCTTTCGGTGATATCTACCGCATTGCGCACGGTGAGCAGCGTTGCACCATTAAGGCCCACCGGCGCTGCTGCGGTGATAACAGGCGTTCCATCGACCCAGTCGTAAAGGCGCACCTGACTAAGCCCTTCCTCGCGCGCTTGCTTTAGCTCTGGCCACGCATCGGCGGTCTGGCCCTCTGGCTCGACATAATCGGTCACGGCAGGAGCGCTGACGATGGTATCGACAGTGCGGTCAAGCCAGCGCGCGAGGCGCTGTTCCCAACTGTCATCGCTCACGTCTTCAAATTCAAAGGCCGGCTCTGCAAGCGCAAAGCTGTCCGCCCAAAGCCGCCCTTCGGCATCGAACATCCGCATCCGCATCCGCTGTTCCAGCCCGATCTGGACCAACAAGGCTTCCTGCCGTTCGCGGGTGACACCGGCAAGTGCTTCGGCGGTGATCTGCGCCTCGATCCGGGCAAGCTTAAAGCGTTCATCAATCAGCTGTGTGCGATAGGTGTCGAGATAGAACAGTCCGCCGGAAAGCAGCGCCAGCGGAAGGATATTTACCGCAAGAATACGCGCGGTGAGGGAGAAACGCGCAAAAAGGTTTGGCCGCTCCGCCGTTTGAATGACGCTTTGCAGGAAGGGTTCGGATTTCTTGCCTGTCGCTGGCTTAGCGGTTTCTTGCTGCGCACTAGCCATCGGTAAAGCTGTAGCCTGCGCCATAGAGGGTATCGATTGCGCTGAACGTGTCATCGACGACGCGGAATTTGCGCCGCATTCGTTTGATGTGACTGTCTACGGTGCGGTCATCGACAAACACATCGTCGGGGTAGGCGGCATCCATCAATTGATTGCGGCTTTTGATCACACCGGGCCGTGCGGCGAGCGCTTCTAGGATAAGGAATTCGGTGACGGTGAGGCTGACAGGCTTGTCGTCCCAGCGCACGTGATGGCGCGCCGGGTCCATGAAAAGCCGTCCACGGGTGAGGCTGGCATGGCCCGTCTCGCTTGGCAGCGCCTCTTCACCCGGTACCCGTTCAACCGGCTCCTTACGACGCAGAATGGCACGGATGCGGGCGATGAGAAGCCGCAGGGAAAATGGTTTGGCGATGTAATCATCCGCGCCCAGTTCAAGACCAGCCTCTTCATCGGCCTCATCATCTTTACTGGTAAGGAAAATCACCGGAAGATCGGACTGCGCGCGCACCCGGCTTAACAATTCCATCCCGTCCATCTTGGGCATCTTGATGTCGAAAACGGCAAGGTCCGGCGGGTTTTGCAGAAGCGCTTTCAACGCGGTCTCTCCATCGGAATAAAGCCGGGTGACAAAGCCTTCCGCCTGAAGCGCAATAGAGACGGTGGTGAGGATATTGCGATCATCATCGACCAGGGCGATCTCCTTCCCTTGGGGCTTACTATCGCCGTTCGGGCTCTCGCTTGTCATGCTCATATGCTCTTTATTGTGCAGATCGCCTGCCATGCGTGAGCTGTCCTTTTTTAAATCGTCCCGCACGAGATAGCGCTAACGTCGGCCCGAAACAATCAGCGAGAGTGTCGTGGCGGCGCCCTGCTCAACAAAAGATGTGGAATTGAATTGCGCCTGTTCGTGGCGATTTGTGAGAGCTCTGCCTTGAATTTGCGCGACTTGGTGCAGGTGCGAAACGCGAGTGCATTATAATGCTGCATTGCGGTGTAAAATGGCGGGGTTTGACGAGGCGAATACTCGGCTTTATGCGCTATTCAGCTTTCGGGATCAGGTGGCTACGGACGAATCGCTAGCGCAGTTTGGCGCGGGCCATCCAAACACCCATCTCGACGGTGCATACGTATGCGCGATCTACGCTTTTTCGCGCACCATATCGACGCCCCTCGCGAAGACGTCCTAGGAGAATACACGTTGATCCCCGCTGCTACCCCTCTGGCCCAGCCACTTTCCTCACAAGGCATTGAAACGTCGGCAACCATCCACCCCAATCTGGGCACATCCGCGCTTGTCGAAGCAGCGATTGCTCGCGGTGAGGGGCAGCTTTCGAAGCATGGCGCGCTGGTGGTGAAAACTGGCGCGAAAACCGGGCGCAGCGCGAAGGACAAATTCATCGTACGCGATGAAACGACCGAGGACACCGTATGGTGGGGCAAGGTCAATGCGAGCATGACGCCAGAGCATTTTGCCAACCTCAAGGAAGATTTCCTCAGCGAGCTTGCTGGCAAAGACACGCTCTATGTCGCTGACCTGTTCGGCGGCTCACAACCAGAGCACCGCGTCAATGTGCGCGTGATCAACGAGCTTGCCTGGCACAATCTGTTTATCCGCACGATGTTGGTGCGTCCCACACCTGAGGAACTCGGCGATTTCGCGCCCGAATACACCATCATCGACCTGCCGACGTTCAAGGCAGACCCCGCGCGCCACGGCACCAATTCGGAAACCGTGATCGCGGTGAACCTTACCGAGAAGCTGATCCTGATCGGTGGCACGCGTTATGCAGGCGAGATGAAGAAGTCGGTGTTCGGTATCCTCAATTACCTGCTGCCGACCAAGGGCGTGATGCCGATGCACTGCTCAGCCAATATCAGCGCCGATGGCAAGACCGCCGTCTTCTTTGGTCTTTCGGGCACGGGCAAGACGACGCTTTCTGCTGATGCGTCGCGCACACTTATTGGCGATGACGAGCACGGCTGGTCCGACACGGCTGTCTTCAACTTCGAAGGTGGCTGTTATGCCAAGATGATCCGCCTTTCCGAAGAGGCTGAGCCGGAAATCTACGCCACCACCAAGATGTTCGGCACCGTGCTTGAAAACGTGGTCATGGATGAAAAGACCCGCGAGCTTGATTTCGACGATGCGACCCTCGCTGAAAACACGCGCGGCGCTTACCCGATCGACTTTATCCCGAACACGTCTGAGAAGAACCTTGGCCCTGCGCCAAGCAATGTCGTGATGCTCACCGCCGATGCGTTCGGCGTTCTGCCTCCGATTGCGCGTCTCACACCAGATCAGGCAATGTATCACTTCCTGTCGGGCTACACCGCGAAAGTGGCAGGCACCGAAATCGGCGTGACTGAGCCGGAGGCGACCTTCTCGACCTGTTTTGGCGCGCCCTTCATGCCGCGCCACCCATCGGTTTACGGCAACCTTTTGAAAGAGCGCATCGCCAAGGGCGGCGTGCAGTGCTGGCTGCTCAACACCGGCTGGACCGGCGGCAAATATGGCGTTGGCAGTCGGATGCCGATCAAGGCGACCCGCGCGCTTTTGAATGCGGCGCTCGATGGCGATCTTGATAGCGTTGAATTCCGCAAGGATCCAAACTTTGGCTTTGACGTGCCTGTGCACGTGCCGGTTCTGGCAGAGGCCGGGATCGATCAAACCATCCTCGATCCGCGCAGCACATGGCCCAATGCGGATGAGTACGATGCGACGGCGCAAAAGCTGGTGCAATTGTTCATCGACAATTTTGCCGAGTTTGAGCCTCACGTGGATGAAGGCGTGCGCAACGCAGCCCCATCGAGCGCGGTGGCGGCCTAGGCTTTAATCCACATCACGAGCTGGAGAGGGGGGCCTCGTCTGGTGCATTTCTAACGAAGTGTGTCAGGCGGGGCTTTTATTTGGCTCGAACGATAGCTTGATCGAGGCACATCTCGCCCAAGACAGCGCGGTGGTCTGACCCGTTCGCGTCCAGAACTTCAAAACGGCGCACTTTAATTTCGCCCCTCACCATAATTTGATCCAGTGGCCAGCCCAGCGCAGGGGCGAAGGCGGGGAATGTGGCAAAAGTGCCTCTGCCAATGCGTGGATCTTTCCAATCACCCATTTCGCGAAAATCAGTGGTGGTGGACGACCAGGGAACATCGTTAAAATCGCCCATGGCAATCGCGCCTGAAATGTCCGCCATCGTGCGGTCAGCGGCGCGCTTGATGCTTTCGTCGCGTTGCCCCGTGCTTTGTGCCGGCAAAGGCGCCTTTGGATGCAGACCGACGAACTGGACTTTGGTGTCTGGCATCGGCTGCAGGACCGCGAAAATGCTCGGTGTATTTTCATCTGCCCTTTCAAGAATATCAGCATCGACCACAGGCAATCGGCTGGCAAAGACTTTGCCAAAGGTGTTCGATTGAGGATGGGTGAGGGTATATGGATATTCGCTCAGCATGGGCTCAAGCGCTTCAGCCCATCCTTCGTCAACTTCGGTCAGAAACACGATGTCAGGCTGCAAGCTTTCGATCTGCTCGATCAGCCGATCATACTGCGTGTTCTTCATTTTGACATTGGCGGAAAAAGCGGTGAAGCACTGGCCTTGTGGATGGTCAGAAGCGAGATCAATCTGGGTCGGCGCCAACGCGGTATACGGCCAGATGGTCATGAAATTGATCGCAACCGCGGCCAAAAACATACCCTCTGCAATCAGGCGATGACGTTTGACGAACAGCGCCACTACAATCGCCAGCACAATGAAGAGATAGCTTGCAGGTTCCCGGACGAAACCGGTCGCCCGAATGGCCCAAAAATCGGTGGGGAATAGCGGCAGAATGGCAGAAGCAAGGGCAAGCCCGCCAGCAGCCAGCGCGATGATAGATCGTTTGGTCATCATTTTGCCGTCTCAATCACTGTGCATACCCCTGAATTTGGCCAGATATTTCTTTACTTTCCCAATCCCTGACATGGGTTTAGGTTCCAAAATGACTCGCGACAAAGGAGAAGCGACATGAGTTTGCTTGATGGAATTCTGAAAAATATCGGTGGTGCGCCTGACGATGTTGTCAATCTGGCCGAGAAGGTCGGGATTGATCCGAAGATGGCAGAGAAAGCCATCGCGGTTCTGGGGCAAACGCACCAGATGGAAGGCGATACGGTCGAACTGGCTTCTGCGAAGACCGGTCTTGATACAGGCGTGCTCAGCCAATTGGTCGAACAGATCGGCGGCGAAGGCTCGCTCACCCATTTTGCCGAGGCGATCAAGAACGATCCCTCCTCGCTCATGGGACTGCTCGACCGCGATGGCGACGGCAATCCACTGGACGACATCGCCGATATCGCAAGCGGCCTGTTCGGCAAAAAATAATCGCGCCGTTTAGGCGGCATAGGATTGGGGGGAAGTGCATTGAGCCTTGCAGCCATGCTTCAACAAACGGGCGCGATTTCATCGATGGCGCGCGAACTTGGAATTGACGAAAGAACCGCGCAAACCGCTGCGGGGGCACTTTTGCCGGCGATCGTTGCTGGCATGGGCCGCAGCGCCACAGGCGGCAATTCAACGCCTGATCCATTGGGCGGGCTCGGAGGCCTTGCGGGCGCTTTGCTCGGTGGCAGCAGTGCGCAAGGCGGCGCGGCTGGTGGATTGGGCGGATTGATCGGAGGCGGGCTGCTCGATGCGGTTCTCGGCTCTGCCCCGACACCCACGCAGCCGGGAAACGATATTCTTGGAAACATTTTTGGCACCAAGGATGTGAGCCGCTCGGTCGCTGGCGAAGTGGCCGGGATCACGGGCATTGATGAGGGGCTTTTGAAAAAGATGCTTCCCATCCTCGCCATGGCGGTCGCAGGCTATATGGCCAAACAGGCGAGCGCCGGTGGTGGCCAACAGCAGAGCGGCGGCGGCCTTGGCGGGATTCTTGGCTCAATCGTCGGCGGAATGATGCAGCGATAACCAAGCCGGATTCAAACGAAAAACGCCGCGTGAGCCAATTGGCCCACGCGGCGTTTTAGTTTGGTGTTTGCCGAAGTGATCAGTCTTTCAGATGGGCTGGCACAATGCCGCCCGCTGCCGCCATTTGCGCAAGCACCGCTTTATGCAGCGCAATGTTGTCTTCAGCGGTGCCGGAATAATCAGTGTTACCCATCTCAATCGCGAGCGCCTTGCGGTTTTCATAGCTTGGGTCAATCCGCACCAGCTTCATCAGATCGACAATCGAGGTTTGCCAGTTGAGCTTGTCTGAACCGGGAATGCTGGCGATGCGCGCTTCCACATCCTCAGCGCTGATCGCGGCGCGTTTTGGCGGGGTGGCGGGCGCTGCGGCAGGAGCGGCTGCGGGCGCTTTTTCTGCTGGCTTTGCCTCGTCTTCGTCATCACCAAAGATAGCGTTAGAAATCGAACTGAAAATTCCCATGTTTCCCTCCTGAATTGGTACAGGCATAAGGCTACCCACGCGTGGGCAATAATTCCAGCGCATTTACAACTGATGACAAAAGGGAAAGTGACGCGGTGATGACCGATCTGGTGTTCTCAATCGTGATACTTGCGGCCATTCTGCTGATCCTGGGCGCGTTTGCCTATTGGCGGCGGACGGGGGCGGTGAAGCAGCCTGTGCTGATGGTCGTCCTTGCCCTGATTGCCATTGGTAACGTGCTGATCTGGACGATCCCGACGAGCGATGGCACCGCCCCGGTTGACAAAATCGAAGCGGCCGAGGCGGATTAGCGCCCCGACCGCTGGTCTTGGCCTATTCAGGGATCCGCCAGTTTACGACGCTTGAATAAGTGCCAGCGACAGAGGCGCCTCTTTCATCCTTGGCCGGATTGAAGACGGCGCGTGAGCTGATCAACTGGCACGTCGCCCGGTCGAGAGCCTCATAGCCAGTGGAGCCTGTCACCGTGCAATCGGTGACCTTGCCGCTCGCATTGACCTTGAGGGTGAAGCGCGCATTGCCTTCATATCCGCGCCTGATCCAGCTGGTGCGATAGTCCGAGGTGGAAATCCAGTTGCGGGGATTGCCGCGCGGGGATGCAGCCACGGGGTCAAAAATTGGCGCGGGCGCAAAGACTTCGGGAAGTTCGACAGCGTCGAGGCCAGTGCCCCAATCCTCAGTCAGCGTGCCGCCGGTTGTGAGGGGGCCTGAGCCTGTAAAGGTAACGGCCGGATCGGGGGCAGGGGCTGGTCGCGGTGTGTCGGGACGCGGCGCAGGGTTGGTCCGGGGATTGATTTCGTCAGTCTTTTCAACCTCGAAGATTTCCGGCGTTATTACCACATCGGGCACGTCGGTCGCCTTGGGATTTGGCACAGGCGGCGCGATGACGATCTTGACGGCGAGGCCAGCGACAAGGATGGCACCAACGGTTGCGGGGACGCCCAAAGCGCCGACAACGGCGAGGGGGTTGGGGCGGTTCGCGGTGGTCGCGTAATTCATGATTCTTCTCCTCTCATGATGTGCGATGAGTGGAGCCTCTCACGAGTTGTTGCGAGTGCCAAGCAATATCGAGTTGCAATTGGCGACGGGTCGCGGGATGCAACCTTTTGTTTTTGCGCACGCCCATCCGGGCGCGCGTCCTCGCTAGATGGGCAGGCAAGCTGCCCCCGCTGCGGGCGGGCGGTCGCCCTTGCGACGCCTGCGGCGTCGTTCTGGCAAAGTTTGGCTGGAGCATCGCGGAGCACGGTCGCGGCAGCGACCGCAAGCACGACCGTGCGCCCGCAGCGGGGCCGGAGCAAAGCGGAGGCCGTCTAGCGAGGATGAGGGCGCGGATGCGCCCTCGCAAAGCAAAAAAACTCTTATTTAATCGGACAATCCGGCGACAGGCGGAAGTCGAGGTAGTTGTCGACGCTCGCCATCATGTCTTCCATTTCATTCTCAAAGAAATGGTTGGCGCGCGGGATTTCGTCATGGTGGATCGTGATGTGCTTTTGCGTGCGCAGCTTATCGACGAGCTTTTGCACAGCGCTTGGCTGAACCACAGTGTCAGCGGCGCCTTGCACGAAAATGCCAGAGGCAGGGCAAGGAGCAAGGAAACTGAAGTCGTACATATTCGCGGGCGGCGCAACCGAGATAAAGCCGCGCACTTCGGGGCGACGCATAAGCAGCTGCATCCCGATCAGCGCTCCGAAGGAATAGCCCGCAACCCAGGTTTGTTGTGCTTCGGGGTGGATTGACTGAACCCAGTCCAGCGCGGAGGCTGCATCGGATAGCTCGCCAATGCCATTGTCGAACGAGCCTTGCGAGCGGCCAACCCCGCGAAAGTTGAAACGAAGCGTTGCAAAACCGCGATCCACGAAGGTTTTGTAAAGTCGCTGAACGACCCGGTCATTCATTGTGCCGCCGCCCTCAGGGTGCGGATGCAGGATCATGGCAACAGGTGCGCGCGGGCGCGGTGGAGGTGAAAAACGACCTTCAAGACGGCCCTCTGGACCGGGAAAGATGACGGATGGCATCAAATGACCTTTGTGAAATGAGTTGCGCTGTAACACCGGCTGGTGCCAGCGGGTGAGCACCCTATATAAGCACTTGTGAGAAAGCGCAATTTGTTAAGAATCGTTCGCATTAAGGCCTGTTTTTGATCGACCGAATATATCTAGACCATGCCGCTACTACGCCGCTGCGCCCGGAAGCGCGCGCCGCGATGGCGGAAGGGTTTTCGCTTTGGGCGAATCCATCCAGCCCGCACGCAGAAGGCCGCCGCGCGAAGAATGCGCTCGAAGATGCACGGGCACGGATCAAGGCGGCGTGCGATTGGGATGGCGAAGTGATCTTCACCAGCGGGGCGAGCGAGGCTCTGTGGATTGCTCTCAACCGCGCCAAAGCCACGCGCCGCATCGTGAGTGCGGTCGAGCATGATGCAGTGTTTCGCGCCGCGCCCGATGCGAAAGTGTCGGATGATGAAAGCACGTTCGATGCGTCGACCATCCTCGCGGTCCAGCACGTCAATTCGGAAACCGGCGTGATCAATCCGGTCGGCGCTATGGCTGAAACACTGGCACCAACCGGAGCGGTGCTTCTGTCCGATTGCTCGCAGTCGGCGGGTAAACTTGCACTGCCCAAGGCCGATATGCTGGTGGTATCGGCGCATAAGCTTGGCGGACCTATCGGCATTGGCGCATTGTTGGTGCGCGACTGGAACCTGCTTGAGCCAACAGGCGGGCATGAGCGCGGCTATCGTCAGGGAACCGAGAATATGCCGGGCTCGCTCGGCTTTGCTGCTGCGCTTGAGGCAGGCGAGTGGGCGACCACGCCCGATGATCGCGCGGGGTTCGCAAAAGAGCTTGGCGAAGACGTACTCACCTTCGGTGATCAGACTGACTACATCTTTGCGCTCGCTCATCCGACCATGAGTGCACAGGCTCTTCTGATCCGCCTCGATGCAATGGGTATTGCCGTGTCGGCAGGAAGCGCGTGTTCCTCGGGGACGCTTAAGAAGAGCCGTGTGCTCGATGCTTTTGGCGTGAGCGATGAAGTCGCCGCGCGCACCATCCGCGTGAGCCTTGGTTGGAATACCACCACGGCGGAATTGGACCGGTTTTTGGAGGCATGGAAGTCGCTCACATGATCTATCTCGACAACCAGGCCACCACGCCGCTCGCACCCGAAGCGCGCGATGCGATGATCCGTTGGCTCGATGGGCCGGATGGCATGGGCTTTGGCAATCCGCACAGCCCGCACAAGCTTGGCCGCCAAGCTGCTGCTGCGGTTGAGGCCGCGCGCGATCATGTGGCGGCGCTCTTTCCGGCTGGCGGCAAAGTCATCTTCACAAGCGGCGCGACCGAGGCGCTGAACCTCGCCATTCGAGGGACCAGCGGGAAGGGCAGCGTTGTTTTCTCCGCCATTGAACACTCCGCCGTTGGAGACACGGCGCGCGATGCGGGGCTTTCCAAAATGCTTGAAGTGGACGCGCGCGGGATCTGCGATCCTTCACAGGATATTGGTGCGGGCGCACGGCTGATCGCTGTGATGCAGGTCAACAATGAGATCGGCACGATCCAGCCCACGCGTGACTGGCACGAACGCGCCAAGCGGGAAAACGCGCTGTTCCTCGTCGACGCGGTACAGGCTTATGGCAAGATGCCGGTTGCGGGCGCGGATATGCTTGCGGTGTCAGCCCACAAATTGAACGGTCCCAAGGGCGTTGGCGCCCTGTGGGTGCGCGATGGCGTGGAGCTTCAGCAAGTGCAAACCGGCGGCGGGCAAGAGCATGGCCTTCGCTCCGGCACATTGTCGCCGGCGCTCATCGCCGGATTTGGCGCGGCGGCCAAGCTTGCCAAAGAACGGATGGAGCAGGACGCTGCTCACGCAGAGGCGCTATGGAACCGCGCGCGGGAGCATTTTGCGGGCTGGACCCTCAACGGCAGCGACACATCGCGCTGGTATGGCAATATGAATATCCGAAAGGATGGCCTCGACGTGGCGCGCCTCATGTCGGATTGCCGCAATGTGATGTTCAGCGCCGGGAGTGCCTGCGCCAGCGGGTCGGGCCGGCCCAGCCACGTGCTGAAAGCCATCGGTCTTAGCGATGCTGAAGCGAAAAGCTCTATCCGCCTGGGGTGGGGGCGCTACACCACGCTTGACGATATTGACGAAGCGGCCAAAACCATCCTTGCAGCGGCCAAAGATCAGGAGCTTTGGGGGTAATCCTATGACGATCACAGTGAATTTCATCGACCCCAAGGGCAATCCAGTCACGGCCAAGGGTGAGGTTGGCGACAACCTTTTGAAAGTCGGACAGGCAGCGGGGCTCCCGCTTGAGGGCACGTGCGAGGGGCAGATGGCTTGCTCAACCTGCCACGTAATCGTCGCGGGCGAATGGTTCGAAAAACTGGATGATGCTTCCGAAGAGGAAGAAGATATGCTCGATTTCGCCGCAGGAGTGCGCCGCACCTCGCGATTGTCTTGTCAGATCGATCTGACCGAAGAACTGGATGGTCTTACCGTCACCGTTCCGGGCGAAAGCCACGACGCGCGCGGACTTTAGATACAAAAAGCCCCGCCACACTGGTTGAGCGGGCGGGGCTTTTTAGCTGGTTTTCAGCCCGGTTAGATGTGTTCAACGACATTTTCGGCGGGAATTTTCACCGCGTCGATCAGCGCCTCTGTAAAGGCTGGAATGTCGTCCGGGTTGCGGCTGGTGATGAGATTTCCATCGACCGCGACCTTGCGATCAATCACATCGCCGCCTGCGTTCTTGAGGTCGGTGCGCACTGATGGCCATGCGGTGACGACTTTACCATCGACGAGGCCCGCTTCGATCAGCAGCCAAGGTGCGTGACAGATCGCCGCGATCGGCTTGTCCTGTTTGTCGAACGATTTGATCAGGTCGATGACTGTATCGTTCAGGCGCAGAACGTCGGGGTTGATTTGACCACCGGGCAGCAGCAGGCCGTCAAAATCATCGGCGCTCACTTTGTCTACGGTCGTTTCGACCTGGACATCGCTGCCCCAGTCGCCGTCTTCCCAGCCTTTGATCGTGCCGGTTTCAAGGCTTGCCACGACCGTCTCGGCTCCGGCTTCTTCAAGCAGCTTTTTGGGTTGTTCCAGCTCTGATTGTTCAAAGCCGTCGGTTGCGATGATGAGAATGCGTTTCATGTCTCGTGTGCTCCTTTTCATTCGTGTCTTCATCCCTGCTTAGGGATGAGCTGCCGGTTCGTTCCAAATTGCGCAAAAGGACGCCCCAAACCGCTTTCCCAACAATTGGGAATATGAACCAATGTTCAGGATTGTCACGAATTGAAAACGGGCGGGAGCTGCAGAAAAATCGCGGATTTCTGCGGTTTTTCGAGTTTGGCACGGCCCCTGCAAAGTAGTTGGCATACAGCGGAAACAACCCGCAAACAGCTTAAGTAACCTTTTCAAACGGAGACACGAACCATGACTACAATCGCCAACAACTTCGCAGCAGCCGCTTTCTCGGTTCTGATTTCGGCAAGCCTCTTCGCTTACGCAATCGTGCCAGCAAGCCCGCTCGCATTCGCATAAATCCAACCCGACACACCGAACTCATTCAAAGGAATTTCAACATGACCATCGCCGCCAATAACTTCGTTGCCGCAGCTTTCAGCCTCGTCGTTTCAGCTGCTCTTTTCTCTTACGCGATCCTCCCTGCCAGCCCACAGCTTCTCGCCTAAGCTGGCCGGTCCGGAGGCAGACGCGACCACCCTCAAAGGACCCATATCATGACCCGCACGAACAACCTTTTTGCATTCGCCCTTTCGATTATCACCAGCACCACGCTTTTCGCCTACGCTATTCTCCCCGCAAGCCCCGGCATAATTGCGTGACACCCCGCTAGCCACCGTCCCCTTTTCCAAGGCTAGCACCCGCCCAAGGGCGCATCGGCTCCTTCCCCTAACGGTCCGATGCGCCCTTTTTGCGTGTTGTGAAGAGCGGGCAAACGCGGTTCCACTCAGGCGGAAAACCGTGTTAAGCTAGGGCCATGTTTACACAGATCAAGAAATGGGCGCTTTGTGCAGCGCTCGCTGTTTTCGCCCTCTTCCCCGCAGCAGCCAATGCGGGAGGCAAATACGCGCTTCTCATCGGCAATTCCGATTATGAGCAGCAAGGCGAAGGCAAATCCTGGACCAAGCTTCCCAACCCTGCGAATGATATTGCCCTGGTCGGCAGATCGCTGAACGCTATCGGTTTCGAGGTCACCAGCCTTACCAATGGCGATTGGCGCGAAATGCGCGATACCATCCGCGATTTCAGCAACTCCATCGGTGATGCAGATATTGTGGTGTTCTATTTCGCCGGGCACGGCTTTGAATATGGACGGCGCAATTACCTTGTCCCGGTTGATGCCAGCCTTGAGGCGAGCGCTGATGACATCGACAAAACCTTTATCGAATTCGAGGATTTGGCAGAGCGCCTTTATAACGAAGGCACGACCATCTTTATGCTCGATGCCTGCCGCACGGGCGGTGAGATCACGCAAACGGGCGAGAATGGCGGCGCTGTCACGAGAAGTGCGCCTGCGCCTGTCATCATAGAACCGGCCACCCGTCAGGCCGCGTCCGGCGGGATGCGCGAATTTGATTTTGAGCCCGGAGCGCGCGTTGGGGTTCTCTATTCCACCGGACGGGGCGTGCCCGCTTATGATTCTGCACCGCCGCCCGAAAATGTGAGCCCGTTTGCCGTTGAGGTCGCCGAAAAAGTCACCGTCCCGCGCATGGATGTGAGCATTGTTTTCAACGCCATTCGCGACGGCGTTTTGCAGCGCACCGAGGGGTTTTGGCCTGTGCAAGTGCCGTTCACTTATAACTCTTTGTCGCCAAACACGTTCTTCACGATGGAACCTGCGGTTTTCAATGACGATCCAACGCTTGGCTTTAAATCGGTGAAGCCTCCGAAAAGGCTTCGACCGATCAACCTTTCGCTTGAAGAGCTTGGCCGTATAGATGAGCCGATCCTTGTCATGCGCGTGCTGTCGCAGCATAGCGTTGATGATGTGAAAACACTGGTCGCTATGGGCGATCCGCTCGCGACTTACATTCTGGGCTATATGCAGCATTTCGGGCTCGGCGTTCCCAAAGACCTTACCGCCGCACGTGCGACACTCGAACAGGCGGCGTCTTACGGAACGCCATATGGCCAGCTTGAGCTTGCCTATTTTCTGCGCGTGAATGCCAAGGATGAGGCTGACCGGGCGCGCTCGCTTGCACTCTACAAGGCCGCCGCGCAGCAGGATTACGCCAAGGCGCGCGGCCATTATTCGCGCGTTCTGATCGGCGCGGCGGCGCACACCGGAACGCCCGAATATGTCGAAGGCGTGCGCCAACAACGCCTCGCAGCTGAAGCGGGCTATGCCTATGCCTATTACGGCCTGTTCTATGCCGTGCCGGAGGAGCGCGACGAGCTTATCGCTGCGCTCGAAGCGATGGCGGAAAAAGGGCGCAGCGATGCCGATCAGCAATTGTGCAATATCTTTATGCGCGAAAAGCAGTACGCCGATGCGATGCCCCATTGCGAAGTTGCAGCGAGGGCGGGTTATCCCGATGCCTTTGCTCATCTCGCTCTGGCAGCGGAGCGGGGGTGGACGGCCCCGCGATCGATCGAGGATGCGCGGTTCTGGATGCGACAAGCCTTGTCGCGCGGCGATCTGGAGGCGGGGCTGTGCGGACAGATGATGTCGATGCAGATTGCGCTGGAAAATGAGACGGGGACTAAGGGTGTAGCCCGTATAGAGAACTGCAACCGCTCCGCATCCGCTCTTTAACGGCCAGAATTTCGCTTTTCCCTGTGGAAACGCCTCTCCCCGTCACCCGCGTGCCTTGCTAAACATGGAGCATGGCAGACCCCACGACCCCAATAGCTTCTGGTGACGACACCGACCCGTTCGACGCGATTGTCGATGCACCTTTTGATGCCGCTCTGTCCGAGCGCTATCTCGTCTATGCGCTTTCAACGATCACCGCGCGCTCGCTTCCTGATCTACGCGATGGGTTGAAGCCCGTGCACCGACGCCTTTTATGGACGATGCGCCAGCTCAAATTGTCGCCCGACAGCACGTACAAGAAAAGCGCCCGCGTCGTGGGTGAGGTGATCGGTAAATACCACCCCCATGGCGACACGGCTGCGTATGATGCGATGGTGCGCTTGGCGCAGGACTTTTCGCTGCGCTATCCGCTGGTTGAGGGGCAGGGCAACTTCGGCAATATCGACGGCGATAATGCCGCTGCCTATCGCTACACCGAAGCGCGCCTGACCAAGACCGCTATGCAGCTAATGGAAGGGCTGGATGCAGGGACAGTCGACTTCATCCCGACCTATAACGGCGAGGAGGAAGAACCGGAGCTTATGCCGGGTCTGTTTCCCAATCTGCTGGCCAACGGGGCAAGCGGGATTGCGGTGGGCATGGCGACCAACATCCCTTCGCACAATGTTGCTGAGGTGATCGATGCGACGCTTGAGCTGATCGACAATCCTCATGTTGAGCACGAGCGCTTGATGGAGCTGATGCAGGGGCCGGATTTTGCGACCGGTGGGCAGTTGGTGGACAGCGCCAGCGTGATTTCCGAGGCCTATCGCACCGGGCGCGGTTCCTTCCGTTTGCGGGGTGTGTTCCATGCGCCCGAAGCGGAGAATGCAGACGACCAGTCCGCCGGGATCGAGCGACTTGGCGGGGGGCAATGGCAACTCGTCATTACCGAAATCCCCTATCAGGTGCAAAAGGGCAAGCTGATCGAACAGATCGCGCAGGCGATTGCCGATAAAAAGCTGCCGATTTTGGATGATGTGCGCGACGAAAGTGACGAGAGCATTCGCATCGTCCTCGTACCACGCACGCGCAACGTCGATCCTGAACTGCTGAAAGAAAGCATATTCAAGCTGACGGATATGGAAACGCGTTTCGGGCTCAATATGAACGTGCTCGATGCGACACGCACGCCGATGGTGATGGGGCTGAAAGAGCTCCTGCAAAATTGGACCGCATCGCAGATTGAGATTCTGCAACGCCGGACCCAGCACCGGCTGGATCAAATCGCCCGGCGCCTGGAACTGGTGGAAGGTTACATCACCGCCTTCCTCAATCTTGATCGCGTGATCGAGATTATCCGATATGAGGATGAGCCCAAGCAAGTGATGATGGCTGAGTTCAACCTCACCGACCGTCAGGCAGAGGCGATCCTCAATATGCGGCTTCGCTCCTTGCGCAAGCTTGAGGAGATGGAGCTGCGCACCGAGAAGGATAACCTTCTTAAAGAGCAGGACGAGCTTACCAAGCTTCTTGAAAGCCCCGCGCGCCAGCGTACGCGTTTGAAGAAAGATCTGCGCACACTGCGCAAGGATTATGCCGAAGACACCGCTCTTGGCGCTCGCCGGACGCGTATCGAAGAGGCTGCTCCTGCGGTTGAATTCTCGATGGATGCAATGATCGAGAAAGAGCCGGTAACGGTGATCTTATCGCAAAAAGGGTGGATCCGCGCGGCCAAAGGCCACGTCGATCTGGACCAGGAATTCAAATATAAAGAAGGCGATGCGCTTGCCTTCATCCTCCATGCGCAGACGACCGACAAACTACTGATCGCGGGCTCAGATGGGCGGTTTTATACTCTTGGTTGCGATAAGCTCCCCGGCGCACGCGGTTTTGGTGAGCCGGTGCGCACCATGATCGACCTGCCGGCGGAAACCAACGTTGCTGCCATGCTGGTTCATAAACCCGGTGGTCGCCTGCTGCTCGCGTCAAGCAACGGCAAAGGCTTCATCGCCGAAACAAAAGAGCTGATAGCAGAGACGAAGAAGGGCAAGCAGGTGGTGAACCTTAAGGGTTCTTCCAAGCTTCAGGTAATCCGCGAAATTCCAGAGGGCCACGATCATGTCGCGGCGGTGGGGGACAACCGCAAGCTTATCGTCTTCAACATGGAAGAGATGCCGGTGATGGCGCGTGGGCAGGGCGTGATGCTGCAACGCTACCGCGACGGCGGGCTTAGCGATGCGACGACCTTCAAGCTGGAAGACGGCCTTAGCTGGCAAATGGGCGGATCGGGTGAACGCACGCGGACCGAGAACGAAATCTGGCAATGGAAAGTCGCACGCGGCGCAGCCGGACGTTTGCCGCCGCAGGGTTTTCCGAAGGATAATCGGTTTTGAGGGATTGGCCCACTCCCAAGCGCCGTTGAGAGCGGGTACGGAACACTGTGATTACCACTCCCGCAAGCGGGAGGGGAGCGAGACTTGCCGAACCGCAGGTGAGGCTTAGTCGCAGCGGGGTGGGCCTACTCTACCGCAAACCCCAAACAAAAACCGCGGCCACCATCCCCGGTGACCGCGGCCCTGTATGAAGACCCTCGCAAGGGAGGGACTTACAATCTCAATCTGGCTTAACCGCCTTGAACGGCTGCCATAATGTCAGCAAGGTTTGCGCGCGCGACGAGTTCATCGTTCGCATCAAGCGCAAAGAAATCGCGCGGCAGAGTCACAAGGCCAACTTCGTCATTCTCGACGACAACGTTGGAATCCATAAGCTCGCTGATCGTGCCAAGTGGTTGTGCGTCGGCAGTGATGACAGGGGTGCCAACGGCAATTGCTGCGTCCAGTTTCGCAGCAGCTTCTGCTTCGGCTGCGGCTTGTGCTTTTGCAGCAGCTTCGGCTTGCGCCACTTGCTGGTCCATCATGCCGTCGATCTGCGCTTTGGTCGCGTTGACAGTCCATTTGCCTTCGCGTTCAGCCAGAAGGTTGGCGGGCAGAGGGGCTTCGTGCTTGCCGGTGTCGACCACGGCGGTCGTACCATCATTGCTGAGCACGGTGCCGATGGGGGCATCGTCATTGCCGTATACAGTGGTGCCAACGTCTTGCGCGTTTGCGGCGATTGGGGTTGCTGCGAAAACGGTGGCCAGAAGGGCCATCTTTGCAAACTTCATAACTCAAATGTCTCCATTGTCTTCCAGTTGAGAGGGGCCACCACCGCGACAAGAGGCAGCGTACGCTGAGACGAGAACGCGACCGCGTGGCAAGCACATGGTCGCAAATCAACAGCATCGAGGCGTGCACCTGATACCAATGCCTCGTTTGCGAGGGAGTTCCCTAAAAGGGGAGGGTTTATGTTACAACCCGGTGGCTCGGCACCCTATGTAGTTCGCCGCGCGTGAAGCTCGCCTTAACGTGAACGTCAGCTTTTTTTGAGGATGGCATCCAAGATGGCGGTAACCCTGGATTGCGGTGGAAAGCCTTCGGCCACCCACTGGCGTTCGGCGGTTTGCAGGATGCGGGCGACTTCTGGTCCGGCCTGAACACCGCGTGCGACAATCTCTCCGCCTTTCAGCGGGAATTCGGGCGGGTTCCAATCGGTGAGAGCCTCTACGCTTGACCCTAAAAGCAAAAGGCGATCCACGGCAAAGGGTGATGTAATCCGGTAAGCGAGCGCTTTGGGATCATCCGCATCGCTCGCCGTTCGTTCGGCAGCCGATACTAACCGCGCGCGCTGAGCCTTGGAAAGCCTGAGGCGCGCTGCGACCGCTTCTGCGACATCGGGCGAAGGGGGCAGCAGGCTTGCTAGGCGTCGCACCGGATCGGGCGCAATCGTTTGCTCAGCTTCTTGTACAATAAGCGATTTTAGCGCCTCGACGTGAACGGCGCAGGCTTCGGGCAAAATCACGCGCAGAACACCGCGTTCGAACATCCGTGCAACCGTTGGCCCTGGGTCCGGTAGGGCAAGCAGGCGCAAAAGCTCATCGGCAACGCGCTCCCGGCTCAGACCCTTGAGGCTCGCGGCCATATCGGCGCACGCTTCCTCGGCCTCCGCGTCCAATTCGGCGCCAAAGCGCGCTTGGAAACGGTAATATCGAAGGATGCGCAGATGGTCCTCCGCGATGCGTTCGCGTGCTTCGCCGATAAACCGCACGCACCGTGCCTCAAGGTCGGCAAGCCCGCCGAAATAGTCGCTGATCTCCAGCGTTTCGGGATGGGCATAAAGCGCGTTGATAGTGAAATCGCGGCGCGCGGCATCGTCTCGCCAATCGGTCGCAAAGGCTACCGTGGCGCGTCTTCCATCGGTGGCGACATCAAGGCGCAGCGTGGTGACTTCGACCGGGCCATCGTCCAGAACAGCGGTCACTGTGCCATGATCAATTCCGGTGGGGACGGTGCGAATACCGGCGCTCGCGCATCGGTCAATTACGACATCCGGGGTCAGCGTAGTGGCGCAATCGATGTCATGCACCTCCGCTTCCAGAAGCGCGTCGCGCACTGCGCCGCCGACCCAGCGGATATTATCCGCGCCCAAAGTCTGGGTAAGCAGTTTAAGGCCTTCGCGATGGGGCCAGTCAGCGGTTTTCAATGCGTTGTTCACAGCGTCATGTCGCTAAACAGAAAAGCATTAATTGGACAAGCTTCGCGTGATCAGGACGCGTCCCATCCGATGCGTTTCGCCAGATTGGCGATGATTGCGGCAGTCACCCCCCAAATGCGAAAGCCCTCATACTCAAGCTCAAGATAGCTTCGCATCTGACCTTTCCAGAAAATCTCTTGCTTGGTCCAAACATTGGGATCGAGCAGCAGCGACAATGGCGCTTCGAACCATGCCTCAACTTCGCCGGGGCTGGGGATCAGGGGCAGGTCAGGCGGTATCACGGCCAGAACCGGGGTCACATCGAACCCGGTGCCCGTCGTATAAAGATCGCCAGTCCCGATAACCCGAACCTGATCGCGGGGAAGGGCAAGCTCTTCTTCTGCTTCGCGTAAAGCCGCCGTGATGGCATCTTCGCCCGGATCACATTTGCCGCCGGGAAATGCGACTTGGCCGGGATGATCGCGCATATCGCGCGGGCGCTGGGTCAGGATGACACCTGGTTCCGGCCTGTCCGTCACCGCAATCAGAACAGCGGCAGGGGTGAGCCGCTTGTCGCCTGCCAGATTGGCATCGTTGAGCAACTGACCGGACAGGTCTTTGGCATGACCCTCTTCGAAGAGGTCGCTGAGTTTCTGGAAGAGGTCCAAACCCTATCCCAGCAGCGAGAACAGCGCGCCCTGGCTCGACACGATCCAATCATCGCCGCCTGTTTCAATCGCGATTTCGGCAAGCTGGTTATAAGTCGAGCGGTTCAGCCGCGCCTCACACCCGCGCCGCACATGGAGGTAAATCGCAGGCGTTTCCGGATCACCCGCCACGCGAAGAGCGTTGTCAGGGCCAGCGATAACCAGTTCATCTGTATTGATGCGAAATGCAAGGTCGCCATCCTTCGACACGCAATCGACCGCGATAAAAGCCGCGTCCTCAACCTCGATGGATTGTTTTTCAAACGGGGTGACAAGCCAGTGTTGCCCATCATCATCGCGGGTCAAAAGCCCGGCAAAGGCTCGCACCATCGCAGGGCGGCGAATGGGATCACCTTTGTGATACCAGGTGCCATCCTCAGCAATGCGCATGAAGCTGTCGCCGGAGGATTGAGGATCCCATTGCTCCACAGGAGGAAGTTTGCGCTGCTCCACGGCTTGCGCGATTTCAGCGAGGGAAAGTTCAGCGAGATAGGGCGGGGGTTCGTAAGGCATATCAGGCAATTCGATGCCAGATACGACCACAGTAGTGAAGAGGTTTTACCCCTCCCACGGGCCCAGAATACCTTCGGCTGGCATTTGCGAAAGGGCAGGGCCGCGCGCAAGAAGGCGCGACTGATCGTATGGGCCCGGGCATTCCCACCCGCCGGTTGCTGCCGCGCTAAAGCCCCAGCGCCCGTAATAAGGCTCATCTCCGATCAGCACTTGCGGGAAGACGGGCGATCCTTGAGCTGCCATGCGCGCTTCGGCATCCAGCATGGCCGCCATCAGCCCTTGGCCAAAGCCTTCGCCCTGTCGTTCCGGAACAACTGCAACAGGCCCAACCATGATGAGGGGCACGCGGCGCGCTTCTGCTTGGCCATCCTTCTTGGGAAGCAGGCCGATGGGATAGCATTGGATCGTACCGACCAGCATTTCATCGCTATCGACCGCTGCAAAGGACAGCGCATCGAGCCAGTCCATCCCTTCGCGTATGCGATAGGCGGTGCGCGCGGCGCGGTCTTCGCCAAAGCTGCGGTCGAGCAATTGCTCGATCATCTCTGGCGGGACCGCAGAAAGCGGGATCAGACTTGCTGTATCGGGCGAGTTATCTGCCATAGCGCCCCGCGCGCTAGGCGCTTAACGCGGATTTGCCAAGCTCACAAAGTCACGATCACATCGAAAGGCGCAGCACCTTGCCTTCATCGGTGGCAAGCCAGATGCTGCCATCGGGCGCGACATCGATCGAGCGTACGCGACCATCAATGGGATAGCGCGCGGCTTCGGAAGCGTTTTCGCCGTCGATTTCAACCCGGATAAGCGCGCGTGTTTTAAGCCCCGTGATCAGAGCGTCGCCTTGCCAATCGGCGAACATATCGCCTGAATAAAACTGCATATCGCCCGGTGCGATAACCGGGGTCCACCAGATTGCGGGCTTTTCAAAGCCGTCGTCGGGCGAGTGATCGGTGATCGGGTCGCCATCATAGTGCTTGCCGTTTGAACGCTCAGGCCAACCGTAATTTGCACCGCGCTCCACCAAATTGAGTTCATCGCCGCCGGCCGGGCCATGCTCGACATCCCAAAGCCGGCCTTGCGCGTCCCAATCCATTCCCAGAATATTGCGGTGGCCATAGGACCAGATTTCAGCCGTCACGCCGCCTTCATCCGCAAACGGATTTCCGTCGGCTGGCGTCCCGTCAAGGTTGAGGCGCACGATTGAACCCAAGGTGTTCGACGTGTCTTGAGCGGGGGTCAATTTCTGACGATCACCGCTGGCGATATACATATGGTTTTCATCGGGGGAGAAGGTGATGCGGTGCGAATAGTGACCCCGCCCTTCGACCTTAGGCGTTTGCCGCCAGATCACTTCGAGCCCTTCAAGTGCGCAATTGTCCATGGATGGGCAGGCAAGCGTGCCTTTGCCAACGGCTGCGCCGCGCGTCTCGCCATCTTCGCCAAATTCGGCCCAGCTGAGGTAAACGGTGCGGCCATCAATGCTGGCGCCCGCTTCGCTTGGCAGAAAGGCGATGTCGCCAAGCCCGCCCTGGCCGCCGAACGCCACATCGGGCGCGCCCGCTACCGTTGCGGAGGTGCCGCTGGCGGTGTCCATCACTTTGAGGACGCCTTCTTTCTCGGTCACGAACAGCATATTTGTGCCCGGCGCAAACTCAATCGCCCACGGCGTGTCGAATTCGCCCATCTGCGTGATGGTGAGTTCGTTCAAAGGCGCGCTTGCGCTGGTTTCTGTGCTTTCCCCGGTTTCTGCGGTGGCGCAGCTTGCGAGTGCGAGAAATGGGAGGGATGAAAGGGCGGACAGTTTCGTAAAAGTGTTCATGTCCATGCTAACTCCTGAAATGCGAATTGGTGCCAAATTTTGTGACTAATCCCGTTATCATAGGCGTCGATGAGGCGGGGCGCGGCCCTTTGGCTGGGCCAGTGGTGGCCGCTGCGGTGGTTCTGGGCGAAGTGATACCGGGGGGCATCACCGATTCCAAGAAGTTATCCGCCAAGCGCCGGGGCAGCCTTGATCTGGAGCTTCGCGGGTGTTGCCAATGGGCGGTTGCGGTGGTGGAGCCCGAAGAAATTGACGCTGTGAACATCTTTCAGGCGACCATGCTGGCGATGAGCCGCTGTGTGCGCGATCTGGTGACAAAGCTTGATGCGCCGCCCGAAACGGTTCTGATCGATGGCAATATGACACCTCATGGGCGCTGTGAGGAATGGTGCTGGCCTGCGCGCGCAATTGTCAAAGGTGATGCGAAGGAGCCGGTCATTGGCGCTGCCTCGATCATAGCCAAGGAATGGCGCGACCGACTGATGCTGGAGGCGGCTGTGTCGCACCCTGAGTATGGGTGGGAACGCAACAAGGGGTATGGAACCAAAGAGCACCTGGATGCTTTGCAAGCCCATGGACCAACCCCGCTTCACCGACAGAGCTTTGCGCCTGTCGCGCAGGCGAGGTTGTTGTGACCACTCTTGCTTTAATAACCTGAAGCCTTAGGCGAATATCCCATGTTACAAGCGATCCTTTTAAGTCTGGCTGGCCTTGTGGGCCTTGCCATTGGCGGTGAACTTCTGGTGCGCGGCGCGGTGGGCATTGCGCAAAAGCTGGGTGTTTCGACGCTGTTTACAGGCCTCGTGATTGTCGGCTTTGCGACATCCATGCCTGAAATGGTCGCCAGCGTTCAGGCAAGCCTTGCCGGATCGCCTGAAATAGCATGGGGCAATATAGTCGGCTCAAACCTTGCCAATACGCTGCTTATCCTGGGGGCATCGGCTCTGGTTGCACCGATCATGCTCACAGGAACAGGGCGGCGCGATGCGGTGGTTGCTTTGGCGGCGACGCTTTTATTGTGGGGGCTTGCGCTGTCGGGCATTGGCGCGCGGTGGATTGGGGTTCTGCTGCTTGTCCTTATCGTTGTCTATATCGTGTGGCGGTATCGCCATCCGGGCGCAGCGATGCAGGAAGAAGAGAGCGAAGACGGACCGCAAAACGGGGTGATTGCAACCGCGCTTTTTGTCGTTGGACTGGGCATCCTAGTGTTGGGTGGTGATGCTCTTGTGACCGGCGCGATTGAGCTGGCGACGATTTTCAGGGTGCCGGAAACCGTGATCGGCCTGACCGTGGTGGCGGTGGGCACTTCGCTCCCCGAACTCGCCGCTTCAATCGCCGCGGCCCTTCGCGGGAAATCGGCGCTTGCGCTGGGCAATGTGGTGGGCTCCAATATCTACAACATCCTGCTGATCGGCGGGGCCACTATGAGCATAGCGCCCTTCGCGCTTCCGGCAGAGCTTGCGGGCTTGCAAATGGGTCTTTTGACGGCAAGCGCTGCGGCGCTTCTCGCGCTTTTATGGACAGCCAAGAAAATTGGCCGCGCGCTTGGCGCTCTCTTGCTTGCAGCCTTTATCGGCAACGTCGTTTTGGTTTTCGCGTGATGAGCAATACGGACAAAGAGATCCTCGGCTGGCGCGAAATGGTTGGATTGCCAGAGCTTGGGCTTGATGAAATCCCGGCCAAGATCGACACCGGCGCGCGCACATCATCACTTCATGCCGAAGTGCTCGAAGAGATTGAGCGCGAGGATGGCCGCTATGTCCGTTTTGCTGTTGATTGGGACGGCGTTCGTCACGAAGGCGTTGCCATCCATGTCGATGTGCGCGGCATCACCAGCTCCAATGGCGAAACGCAAAAACGCTACGTCATCAAGACGCCTCTCAAGATTGGCAGTCAGCTTTTCAAAGCCGAGATCAGCCTTGCTGACCGGTCTGATATGAAATTTCCAATGCTGATCGGGCGCACGGCACTTCGCCGCCGGTTCCTGGTTGATAGTGGCAACTCATGGCTTACATCGAGCAGGCGCAGAGGCGCGAAAGGGACAAAACCATGAAAATTGCCATGCTGGCGCGCAACGCCAATCTGTATTCACATCAGCGCTTGAAAGAGGCGGCTGAGACGCGCGGCTATGAGCTTGATATTCTCAACACCACGCGCTGCAATGTGAATATCGCCAGCCATCGTCCCACGCTCACGTACAATGGCGATAAACTCGACGGCTATGATGCGGTAATTCCGCGCATCGGTGCGTCGATCACGAACTACGGTCTTGCTGTGCTGCGCCAGTTTGAAATGCAGGGCGTGTGGCCTTTGAACGAAAGCGTCGCGATCGGCCGCAGCCGGGATAAGCTGCGCTCGATGCAGATCCTTGCGAAATACGGGCTTGGTCTACCGCTTACCGCATATGCCAACGATCCCAAGGCAGCCGAAGAGATTATCAAGGCGGTGAAGGGCCCTCCGGTGGTCATCAAACTGCTTGAGGGCACGCAAGGCATCGGTGTGGTTCTGGCCGAAACGATGTCGAGCGCGAAGTCCGTAATCGAGGCGTTTCGCGGGGCGAACGTCAATATTCTGGTGCAGGAATTCATCGCCGAAGCAGGCGGCACAGACATCCGCGCTCTGGTCGTGGGCGGGAAAGTCGTTGCTGCAATGAAGCGCACAGGCGCCGCCGACGATTTTCGCAGCAACCTCCACCGCGGCGGCAGCGCTCAGCTTATCAAGATCACGCCGGAAGAACGCTCGACCGCCGTGCGCGCGGCAAAGCACATGGGGCTGAACGTGTGCGGGGTTGATATGCTGCGGTCCAACCACGGCCCGGTGATTATGGAGGTCAATTCCTCCCCCGGTCTTGAAGGGATCGAAAAAGCCAGCGGCAAGGATGTTGCAGGCACAATCATCGACTTCATCGCCCAAAACGCCAAGGCAGGCAGGACCAAAACCAAAGGTCGCGGTTAAGCGCTCAAAAAATTTACGCTACGCCAAAATCTGAGTCCTCAACGCAACACCCCCCATATCTGGAGTCCCGCGTTTGATGAGGGACTCAATATGGTGTGGGGCCCCGATTTGTTCCGCCCGACACTTGGGGGTGTTTACTAAGCATTAACCATAAGGCCCCAGAAACTAAGCGCTTGACGCAGGAAGCCTGAGGACTCATCCCCTGTGGATAAGTTTGGCGAATAGTGACCTCTGGGGCGAAATATGGGCGTGATCGAAACAACAAAACAGCGTGTAAAACGGGGCGCAAAGTCCCCGAAAACGCTTAGTGCGCAGGAGACGCGTGCGCTGCTGCCATTGGGGCAAATCCTTGATGGCGATTGCATCGAAGCGATGCGTTCGATCCCAGACAATTCCATCGATCTCGTGTTCGCCGACCCACCGTACAACCTGCAACTTGGCGGCGACCTCAATCGCCCTGATGGCAGCGAAGTCGATGCGGTTACCGACCACTGGGACCAGTTTGAAAGCTTTCGCGCTTATGATGAATTTACAAAAGCTTGGCTGATGGAGGCGAAGCGAATTCTGAAGCCGGACGGCGCGCTTTGGGTGATTGGTAGCTACCATAATATCTACCGCGTTGGCGCCATCCTTCAGGATATTGGCTTTTGGATTTTGAACGACATCGTGTGGCGCAAAACCAATCCCATGCCCAATTTCAAAGGCACGCGGTTCACCAACGCACATGAAACTTTGCTGTGGGCGAGCCAGGGTGAAAAGTCGCGCTACCATTTCAACTACCGCGCGATGAAGACACTGAATGACGAGCTGCAAATGCGCTCTGACTGGGTCCTGCCGATTTGTTCGGGAAATGAGCGCCTCAAAGAAAACGGGTCGAAGGTTCACCCGACGCAAAAGCCGGAAAGCCTGCTTTATCGCGTTCTTTTGGCGACGACCGAAAAAGGCGACGTGGTGCTTGATCCGTTCTTTGGAACGGGCACAACCGGCGCGGTTGCCAAGCGTTTGGGCCGCGAATGGATTGGCTGTGAGCGTGAGGGCACTTATCGCCAGGCAGCGCTTAAACGCATCGAGAAAGAATTGCCGCTCGACGAAAGCGCGCTCACCACGATGCAATCGAAGAAGACCGCCCCACGCGTTGCCTTTGGTGCAGTGGTCGAAAGCGGGCTGATCAAGCCGGGCAGCCAGGTGTTCGACAAAAAACGTCGCTGGTTTGCAACTGTGCGCGCGGATGGATCACTTGAATGTGAAGGTAAAGTCGGCTCGATCCATGGTGTCGGCAAAGACCTTCAGGGCGCGCCTTCATGCAATGGCTGGACCTTCTGGTATTATCAGGACGGCGATGAAATGAAGCCCGTCGATGCCGCGCGTGAGCTTTATCGCCTTGCCAATGAAGATTAAGGCGCAAGCGATCTTAATCAGGCCCTCTAGCTCAGCGGCGGGCAGACCTTAGCCCGTTTTCCTTGCGACGCCGACCAAGGGCGATACTCACAAGAGCCAAGCCGAGCAGCGTGAGAACGCCGGGCGCTGGAACTTCGCTGCCCGTACTGGCGCCGGAACCGCCTGAGCCGCCAGAGGTCGAACTGCTCGACGAAGAGCCTGAACTGTTCGTTGAAGTCGAGGTGATCACCGTTTGAGACGAGCCGGTCCCGGTGGATTGCGTCATTGCACCTTTGGCGTTCTGGCCGCCGAAGGTGAAGGTTTTGGGCTTGTCCGATGCGGTAGTGGCGGAGGCGGTGTTGTCGCCATCCGTTTTATCGCCCAGAAATTGCAAGGCTGAGACAGGAGACGCCGCCAGTAGGGCAGCCGCGCTAAGGATAAGTACGGGTTTGTTCATTTCCTAAAGCCACCTGGGTAAATCCACTCAATGCTGATTAAGCAGTAAGCGTGCCAAAGTGCGCAAACAGCGATGATCTGCGGTTTTTATGGTTAACGAAAAGGATGTTTGCGTATCAGCTGTAAAAATCTCCGACGCGATTTTGGTAAAGCGTGAGGGGCAAACTAGCCTGTGAAATGTCGACCTGTCCTACAATCTTAGCTGTTGCTAATGCTGGAAATTATGCAAAGCTTTCGCACATCAACGACCGCCTTTTGCGCAGGTCTTGGCGGCGAAGAATTTTCTGCCTTTGAACAGTGTCTCAAGTGTCTCAAACCGGACCCGATCACCCTATGACCGCTAGCATTTACCTCCACCCCATTGGCCTATCAAACTCGCCGCAGGCCGAAAGCACTGGCGATGGACCGGGCGCGATCCGCTTGGCGGGGAGCATGGTTTATGCCAGCCGCTTTGCGCTTGTGGTGCGCGAAGGCGGGAAGGTGGTGCACCGCCGAATATTCGCGCTTGCCGAGGCTGAAGGCGCTTTGGCGGAACCCGGCGGTACACTTGCGGCAGAGGCGACACGCCAATGGGCCAACCTTCAAAAAGTGCACGCGCCCCTGCAATTGGGAGAGCGCACCATACGCCTCGACCAGCCACAGATTATGGGTGTGCTTAACGTCACGCCCGACAGCTTTAGTGATGGCGGCGAGTGGCTGGAAAAACCCGATGCGGGCCGCGCTCATGCTGCCTCCATGCTCGAAGCGGGCGCGGCGATCATCGACATTGGCGGGGAGAGCACGCGTCCCGGCGGCGCTGCGACTTTTGAAGGCGATGAGATCGAGCGTGTGGTGCCAGCGGTCGAATATTGCGCGGCCATGGGCGCAGCGATCAGCGTCGATACACGGCGTGCTGGCGTGCTGGAAGCCGCGCTCTCCAAGGGCGCGCATATGGCAAACGATGTGTCGGCCATGCGGTATGACCCGCGCATGGTGGAGCTGGTGGCGAGCGCGGGCTGTCCCGTCATTCTGATGCACGCACCGGGAACGGGCGAGGATTTGCACTCGAAAGATGGCCTTTCGGGTGGCGATTATACTGATGTGGTGAGCGATGTGTTCGATACGCTCAAGCACAGCCGCGAAAAAGCGATTGCAAGCGGGATTGCTGAGGATCGCATAATGATCGACCCCGGCATCGGCTTTGGCAAAACGCTGGGTGAGAATTTGGCGCTTATCAATGCGCTGCCGTTATTTCACTCCCTTGGAAGCCCGCTGCTGCTGGGGATGAGCCGCAAGCGGATGATTGGGGCGCTAAGCCGCGAGGAGGGCGCGCATGAACGGCTAGGCGGCTCGATTGCGCTGGCTATGGCGGCGATGAATGCGGGCGCGCATATGCTGCGTGTGCATGATGTCGCAGAGACGGTGCAGGCGCGGAATGTGTGGCGCGGAATGCGCGATGCGGCGCTCACCGATTTTAGCACCTTGCCACAGTGATGCTGGTTACAGGGTGAATCCGCCGTCGCTCACCAGCACGTGCCCTGTGATGTTCGATCCCGCATCGCTCAGCAGATAAAGGATCGACCCCGCAATTTCCTCAGACGTGGCAAAGCGGCCATTGGGAGTGGTTTTGGACATCCGCTTGATCGTTTCCTCGCGGCCGATTGCTTTGACGCTGGCGTTAAAGTCCTCGCCCGTCTCCCAAATGGCGGTATCGACACCGCCCGGTGCGATCGCGTTGACGCGGATGTTCGCGCCAGCATTCTCCATCGCAGCGATACGCGCCATATGAGAAACCGCCGCCTTCGCAGCGCCATAAGGACCAATGCCAGGAACAGGCTTCACCCCGGTGGAAGAGCTCGTGATGACCGCGCTGCCGCCCGTATCCTTGCCGTTTGCCTTGATCGCACGAAGGCCAGCACGAAGGGTCAGGAAAGCGCCATCCAGGTTGATCGCCATAACCCGGCGCCATTCTTCAAAGGAGAGAGCATCAATGGTGCCATACCCGCCAACACCCGCATTGACGATGACATGGTCGAGGCCTTGGAGCTTTGGCTCAATCGCATCCCAGAGAGCTTCGTCGGCAACGCTACCAGTGACGCATTCGACCTCGCAATCAAGGTCGAGCGCGGCCATGCCTTCGGCGTCAACGTCGACAAGGATAAGCTTGGCTGCACCGCGATCAGCCAAAAGCGTCGCACAAGCAGCGCCAATTCCGGAAGCTGCGCCCGTGACAAGGGCAGTGCGCCCTGCGAAATCATTGAGAGTAGTCATGCGCCACCGCTACGGGTGAGAACGCCAGAGTTCAAGCGGCGTTGTCGATGCCGAGGTCCGAAAGCTTGCGGTAAAGCGTCGAGCGACCAATGCCGAGGCGGCGGGCGACCTCTGTCATACGGCCCCGGTAATGGCCGATTGCCAAGCGGATCACATCGGCTTCAATCTCTTCCAAGGGGCGCAAATTGCCGTCTTCGGTATAAAGCATAACGCCCACACCCTCTTGCTGAGCCGACAGGCCAGTGCTTTCGAGTTCGCCGATCATTTCGGAGAGCTGCGGGAAGCTGTCAGAGCTAAGCGTATCGCTCTCGCAATAGACAGCTGCGCGGAACAAGACCGATTGCAACTGACGCACATTGCCCGGCCAATCATAGGCCGCAAGCAGCTGAAGCGCGCTGTCGGAGATGGACAGGTGGGTAAGCCCCGGCTGCTCGCCAATGCGGGCGAGAAAATGGCGGGTGAGGGCGGGAATATCGCCGGTGCGTTCCCTCAGCGGTGGGAGCTTCACCCGCGTCGCGCCGAGCTTCTGCGCGAGGCTTGCATCGAAGACGCCGCCTTCGATCAGTGGCTCCAACGCCATATTGCTGGCAGACAAAATGCGCACGTCCACGCGGAAGCCATGGGCTGCACCAACGGGGCGAACGATGCCCGTTTCAAGCGCGTCATTGATGCGGGTTTGCACGGCGATCGAAAGGCGGTCGATCTCGTCGAGAACCAGAGTGCCGCCATCGCAATGCTGAAGCGCGCCGATCTGGCGGTCGAAGGCTCCGGGAAAGGCGTTGGGCTCATGCCCGAAAAGCACCGATTCTACCGAATTGGGCGGAACACTTGCGATATTGATGATGCGCAGCGGTTCTTTTGCGCGCGGCGAAGCTGCGTGCATGGCGCGCATGAGCATCTCTTTACCCGTGCCGCTTTCCCCTTGGATCAGCGCATGAGCATGGCCGCGCGCAGCCTTTGCCGCTTGCGCAAGAGCGGTGCGAAAGGTGGGCGCTGTGCCAATCATAGCATCGAAATCGAGGCTCGCCGACATCTTCTCGGTTAGCGGGGCAAGCTCGTCGCGCGGCGCTTCTTTCGTAGTTACAGCGCGCAGGGCTTCCATCAGGCGGTCAGGCGATACGGGCTTGACCAGATAATCGCTCGCGCCTGCGCGCATGGCTTCGACCGCGAGCAGCGGCGAGGCGCTGGTGGTAAGCATCAAAATCGGAAGCGCGGGGCGGCGTTCCTTAAGCTCGGCGATAAGCGAGCAGGCATCATCGCCGGGCACCCATTGGTCGAGCAGAATCGCAGAAAGCTGCATCCCTTCGCGCGTGCCAAGCATGGCAATCGCGGTTTCTGCGTCGCTTGCGACCACTGTCCGCCATCCGTCTCGCGCAGCAATTGCGGAAATCAGACGACTTTGCGCAGGCTCATCATCAATCAGCATGACAATGCGCATTTCGCTGTGCGATTCGCACGCATCGCCAGATTCGAGATCTGAAATAGCAAGCGCGCCGGTATCAAGATCGCCAACACAAAGGCCGTCAACCGCCTCAGAAACAGGCAAAATGTCAGCGTTTTTGTCGCTTTGCGCCATAGATGTCGGCCCTGGTTGTTCCATGCCCCGGCAAACGTCCCGGGGTAAGACGAGAGCTTGGGCATAAAGGAGCCGGGTAAAGACAGAATTAAGGCTGTTGCGATTGGCGCGTGCCGGTGCAATGTCATCGCGCTTCGAGCCGCGCGGGAACCGCTGGCTGCCTTGATGGGTTGAGCTAGCGCAGTACCTTCGATACGGGGTTCGGGGAATGACACAAACCTAGCACCTTGCACTGGTGACAAAACCATCCGGTTGGCTCAGGCGAGGGCAGTAGTTGAAGGGATTGAGAAAATGGCCGCGAATGACATCGACAAGGCGCGTTCCACTTACGAGAGTTTCATGGGCACACTTAAATGGACCGTGCCACTCATTGCGATCATCGCGTTTGTCGTCGTTGTGATGATCGCGCCATAGGGGCGTTACTGAATGAAAATTGCTGTTCTGAAAGAGCGTAGTCCGGGGGAGACGCGCGTTGCGGCCACTCCTGAGACAGTCAAAAAGTTTATCGGGCTTGGTACTGAATTCGCGGTGGAGAAAGGGGCGGGTTTGACCGCTTCGATCACCGATGAAGCGTACGCACAAGCCGGGGCCAGCGTTGGCACGGCTGCGGCGACGGTCAAAGGCGCTGACATTGTCCTTAGTGTGCAGGCGCCTGACGTGACTAAGCTTAAGGGAGCCAATGCAGGGGCAATGGTCGCTGCGCTGTTCGACCCCTTTCAGAACGGCGATGTACTCGATGCCTACGCGAAAGCAGGCTTTGAGGCGCTTTCGATGGAATTCATGCCGCGCATCACCCGGGCGCAGTCGATGGACGTGCTTTCGAGCCAATCCAACCTCGCTGGCTATAAGGCCGTGATCGCAGCGGCAGATACATATGGCCGCGCTTTCCCGATGATGATGACGGCAGCGGGCACGGTTCAGGCGGCCAAATGCTTTATCATGGGCGTTGGCGTTGCGGGTCTTCAGGCGATTGCAACCGCGCGGCGTTTGGGCGCTCAGGTGTCCGCAACCGACGTTCGTTCAGCGACCAAGGAACAGATCGAAAGCCTTGGCGCAAAAGCGATTTTCGTAACCGAGGTCGAAGGCATCGAGGGCGAAGGCGCTGGTGGTTACGCAACTGAAATGAGCGATGAGTACAAGGCTGCGCAAGCCAAGCTTGTGTCCGAACACATCGCCAAGCAGGACATTGTGATTACCACCGCATTGATCCCTGGACGCGCCGCGCCTGTGCTCATCACTGATGAGCAGATCGCGACGATGAAGCCGGGTAGCGTGATTTTCGACCTTGCCGTTGCGCAAGGCGGCAATGTCGAAGGCTCAAAAGCCGATGAGGTCGTGGAAAAGCACGGCGTCAAAATCATCGGCTATGCCAACACACCGGCGCACCTCGCAGCAGACGCCTCGGCGCTGTTTTCGCGCAATCACTTCAACTTCCTTTCCGCCTTCTGGGATAAGGAAGCGGGCGCACCGATGCTCGACGAAGAAATCGGCGATGCGATCCGCCTGACCAAAGGTGGTGAGATCGTGAATGAACGGCTGAAGGGGGCCTGATCACATGGATTTCATCAGCATTCTATCGATCTTCGTGCTGGCGTGTTTCGTCGGCTATTATGTGGTCTGGTCGGTGACGCCTGCGCTGCACACGCCGCTTATGGCTGTGACCAACGCGATTTCTAGCGTCATCATCGTGGGCGCTTTGATCGCAGCAGCAGAGGCGACCAGCCCGCTTGCGAAGTACCTTGGCCTTGCGGGGGTTGTGATGGCCTCAATCAACATTTTCGGCGGCTTTGCCGTGACCGAGCGTATGCTCGCCATGTATAAGAAGAAGGAGAAGAAATAATGAGCTTCGACCTTCTTGCAGCCGCCGCTGACGCAGCGGGCGGTACTCCTGCATGGGCCATGCTTGCATATCTTGCAGCTGGCGTATTCTTTATCCTCGCGCTTCGCGGACTTTCTTCGCCTGCGTCCAGCCGTGCGGGCAACCGCAATGGCATGATCGGAATGGCGATTGCGTTGGTGACGACGCTTGTCACCCATGACATTGCCAATATCGTCGAGATCGGCATTGCAATCTTCATCGGCGCGATTGTCGGCGTGACCATTGCGCGCAAAATCGCGATGACCGCGATGCCTGAGCTGGTGGCCGGATTTCACAGTCTTGTGGGTCTTGCTGCCGTGGTCGTGGGTCTTGCCGCATGGCTTAACCCCGGCGCTTTCGGAATTC
Source organism: Erythrobacter sp. SCSIO 43205 (assembly GCF_019904235.1). Lineage (NCBI taxonomy): Bacteria > Pseudomonadati > Pseudomonadota > Alphaproteobacteria > Sphingomonadales > Erythrobacteraceae > Erythrobacter > Erythrobacter sp. SCSIO 43205. Next base: position 1,551,735 of record NZ_CP063202.1, read on the forward strand.
TTGATGCAGCGGGTCAAATCCTGATCGTCAGCCGGATTGAACTCGGCCTTGGTATCGCAATCGGTGCGATCACTTTCTCTGGCTCGGTTATCGCCTTCTTGAAGCTGTCTGGCCGGATGAGCGGTTCGCCGATCCTTCTGCCAGCACGCCACATCATCAACCTCGGCACGCTTGCGGCGATCCTTGGCCTTATCGCGACTTACGCGATGAGCGGTGCTGGTGGGCCGGGTGAAGGGATGTTGATCGTCTGGATCACCATTCTCGCTTTCATCATCGGCTTCCTGCTTATCATCCCGATTGGCGGGGCCGATATGCCGGTGGTCGTGTCGATGCTGAACTCCTATTCGGGTTGGGCCGCAGCAGCGATGGGTTTCACCCTCGGCAACAGCGCTATGATCATCACTGGTGCGCTTGTGGGCTCTTCTGGTGCGATTCTGTCTTACATCATGTGCCGCGCGATGAACCGCAGCTTCATCAGCGTGATTGCTGGTGGTTTTGGTGCTGACGCGGGTGCGGGCGGTGGCGGCGAAGCGCGCGAGCAGCGTCCTTACAAGCAAGGCTCTGCTGACGATGCGGCCTTCATGCTGGAACAGGCAGAGAAGGTTATCATCATCCCCGGATACGGCATGGCGGTAGCACAGGCTCAACACGTGCTGCGTGAAATGGCCGATGCGCTTAAAGAGAAGGGCGTTGAGGTTAAATATGCGATCCACCCGGTCGCAGGGCGGATGCCGGGCCACATGAACGTGCTCCTTGCTGAGGCCAATGTGCCTTATGATGAGGTGTTCGAGCTTGAAGACATCAACTCGGAATTCGCGCAGACCGATGTCGCCTTTATCATCGGCGCAAACGACGTGGTGAACCCGGCGGCGAAGACCGACAAATCCTCGCCCATTTACGGGATGCCGGTGTTCGATGTGGACAAGGCAAAGCAGGTCTTCTTCATCAAGCGTTCGATGGGCGGTGTGGGTTATGCAGGCGTTGATAACGACGTGTTTTACATGAACCAGACTGTCATGCTCCTCTCGGATGCGAAGAAGATGGTCGAGGAAATCGTGAAGGCCCTCGACTGATATGGGCCTTCGTCTCCTCGCCATTCTGGTCGCCATCGCTCTTATCGGGGTGGGCGTTTGGGCCTTCACTCGCGATGGCGGCGTACTCCAGAATGTCACCGAGGAGCGGGTCGAGGGCGCATTGCTTGCCAATGGTATGCCGCTTCCCATGGCCGAGTGTATGGCGCCGCGCCTGACCGAGCGGCTTTCGGTTGAGCAGTTGCAAAAGCTGGAGAAGCTCGGCCCTCAAGGCGGCGAGACGGTGATACCCGGCTCGCGCTCGGAGGCGATTGAACGCCTGCGCCGGGTTGAAGACAGCGAGGCCGTTTCGGCGCTGATTGGCACGGCGACTTCGTGCGGGATAGAGCTCATCGGCGAGAACTTCTAAGCGCGAAGGCCTTGCAATCTCTCCCTCGCTTGGCAAACTGTGCTGCGGACGAGAGGGAGACACCACATGATGAGATTGACCGCTACTGCATTGCTTCTGGCAAGCGCTGCACCTGTATGGGCAGAGACGCATACGATCAGCCCGGGTGAGGGCGCGCAGGAGCGGTTGCAAGAGGCGCTGATCCTGGCTGAGCCCGGTGATGAGATCGTGCTCGAAGCGGGTCGCTACACGCTGACCGATGGGTTGTCGCTCGACGTAGACGGGGTCACCGTGCGCGGCGCCGGGATGGATGGAACCGTGCTCGATTTTACCGCCCAAGAGGGTTCAGGCGAGGGGCTGCTGGTTACATCCGACAACGTCACGCTTCGCGACTTCGCGCTGGAAAACCCCAAGGGTGACGGGATCAAGTCCAAGGGCGCAGACAACATCGTCTACTATCGCATCCGCGTGACATGGACCGGCGGTCCCAAGCCGACAAATGGCGCTTATGGCATCTATCCGGTGGAAAGCACGGGCGTTTTGGTCAGCCATTCAGAAGTCTCAGGCGCTTCTGATGCGGGCATCTATGTCGGTCAATCGTCCAAAATTACCGTGCGTCACTCGATCGCTTCCGACAATGTCGCCGGCATTGAGATCGAAAACAGCCGTGACGCGGTGGTCAGCCAGAATTTCGTTACTCGTAATACCGGGGGCATTCTGGTGTTCGATTTGCCAGGTCTTCCGGTGATGGGCGGCGGCAATGTGATGATTGTGAACAATCTGGTGGTCGACAATGACACCGAAAATTTCGCTCCTCCCGGCAATATCGTTGCAGGGGTAAGGCGCGGCACGGGCATCATGGTGATGGCCAACGAGAATGTCTGGATTGAGAACAATATCGTCCAGCGCAATGTCACCGCGCCCTTTATGGTGATCGCTTACACGCAGCCGTACGAGGATGAACGTTACAACCCTTATCCTCGCGAGGTTTCCATCTCGCACAACATCACTGACATTGGCGGGACCAACCCCGATTTTGAGGGCGGGGAGATGCTGATGGCGGCCTTTGGCGGCGCCTTGCCGCCGATCCTTTGGGATGGCCTGTCTCAAGACGAAAACACAGTGGCGCTGCGCACGATTGGCGATGTTCCGGGGTGGTCGCTCAATCTTGAGCGGCAGGGTCAATCGCTCAGCGAAGCGCGGCCCGGTCCACTTGATGTGCCAGCACCCATAAGCCTGACTGAAGCCGATGACTGGGGCGCGCCCGCAGAGCTTGAGGCGCGGATCGGGTGAGGCGCGGCATTGCTCTGTTAGCGGCAGGAGCGCTTGCGCTTAGCGTGTCGATTGCGACGAGCAATGATGCAAGCGCGCTTCCCCCGCCGCGTATCAATGACGAGGCGATCCTTGGCATTGAACAACTCGACGGTGAGGTGCGCGAAATGCCGCGCACGCTTGCCGAATACGGCTTCTTCCTCGATGCCGCGGCGCGCAGTCCGGCACCGGGCCTCATCCCATATGAGCTCAACACACCTCTGTGGTCCGATGGCGCGGATAAGCTGCGCTATATCTATCTGCCCGAAGGCGAGATGCTGGACACCGATGGCGACCTAGACAATCCGGGCTTGCTGCAATTCCCTGTCGGCTCTGCGATTATCAAGACATTCGCTTTCGGGGAGCGTTACGTTGAAACGCGCGTTCTGGTGCACCGCGCCGATGGGTGGGTCGCGTTACCCTATCGCTGGAACCAGGAGCAGACCGAGGCGCGACTTGCGCTGGCGGGGGCGCGGATCCCCATCACTACGCCTTCGGGTGAGGAAATCAGCTATCGCATCCCGAACAAGAACCAGTGCAAGTCCTGCCACTCCAAGGACGGAGAGATCGTGCCTATCGGACCCAAGGTTCGCAACCTTTCATTCAGGTGGCTCACTCGCATGGCGCTTGACGGTCACATCAAGAACATTCTGGTAAAAGATCCGATTGAGGGACCTCTCCCGGTTGGCGGTTCAAGAATGCCAGAATGGAACGATGAGGACGCATCAACCGAAGTCCTCGCCCGCGCCTATCTTGATGTGAATTGCGCCCATTGCCACCAACCGGGCGGTGGGGCGTCCAATTCAGGGCTGGATCTAAGATGGGAGCAGAGCGACCGATTCGCCATTGGTGTCAATAAGCCGCCGGTCGCAGCTGGTAGAGGGGCGGGGGGCCTCCTTGTCTCAATTGAGCCGGGCGCGCCTGAGAGGTCGATCCTCGTCCACCGCATGGACTCTAATGACCCCGGTGTGGCCATGCCGGAACTGGGGCGTTCGACCATCGATAGGAAGGCCGTTGCCCTCATGCGCAAATGGATTTCGGAGATGGGTGAATGAAGTGGGCGCTGCGCATCCTAGGCGTGATTGTGCTGATCGTAGCCGTAGCATTTGCAATATTTCGCACTCCTGACACCGACGCGCAGGCGATGCGCGCAAAATATGGTAGCGAACCATCGCAATTCGTTGAAATCGATGGTGGAACCGTCATTCATCTGCGTGATGAGGGACCAGAGGATGGCGACGCACAAGGGCTTCCCATTATCCTCCTTCACGGCTCCAACGCAGACCTCCACACTTGGGAGCCCTGGGCAAAAGAGCTTGCCAAAACCCGCCGCGTTATCCGCTTCGATCAAGTGTCCCACGGTCTAACCGGGCCTGACCCGGACGGCGATTATTCACGCGAAAACTTCACCAGCGATGTGATCGAAGTAGCGGACGCGCTCGGCGTCGAGCGTTTCATCCTCGGCGGCAATTCCATGGGCGGCAAACACGCGCTTGGTGTTGCCAGCCTTTATCCCTCCCGCGTCGCAGGGCTTATCCTCGTCGACGGCAGCGGCGCGCCTCAGGACGAGGTGGAGGCCATGATGGACCCGGCTAAAGTGGAAGAAGACGATGGCGGAAACATCGGCTTCGCAATCGCCCGAATGCCCGGCGTGAACCTTCTGGCACAGCACATCACGCCGCGCTCACTCATCAAACAGAGCCTTGAACAAAGTGTTTCAAACCAAGCAGTTGTCACACAGGAGGCGGTGGATCGCTATTGGGAACTCTTGCGCTATCCAGGCAACCGCGCCGCCACAATGGAGCGGTTTGCAACCGAGTATGAGCCGCTAACCAAGGATCAAATCGCCGCCATTGCAGTGCCGACGCTCATCCTGTGGGGTGAAGAGGACCGCCTGATCCCGGTGGAGGCAGGGGAATGGCTGAACCAGGCAATGCCGAACAGCGAGCTGGTAATTTATCCAGCCATTGGACATCTGCCGCATGAAGAGGCGGTCGATGCAACCCTAAGCGACGTGCAGCGCTGGCTCGATAGCATGGAGAAGCCCGCGTCGTAATTTGCGCGTTCACCATTCAAGCACCTACACACAAAAACAATTTTTGACCCTATGGACGAGGGACGCTCTGCCTCGCTAAGCTTCGATTTTACGTGACATTCCATTAAAGATTCGAAGGTACAGCTGTTTTGCGCAAACTTGGCATGATCGGGCGGGATGAGCTGGGTCTCAACCGGGATTTATTACGACCGGATCAACCGCATCGTGCAACGCCGCGCGGCACCTATGGCATCAGCGCCGCTGTTGATCGAAAGCCTCGATTTTTGTGAGCTTTATGCCCTTCGCGAAGAGAAGGATTGGCAACGCGCGGCCCAAATCCTGAGCGAGAGCGCCAAACGCCTCGAAGGGGCGGGGGCAGGGGCGCTTATTATCAACGCCAATTCCATGCATAAAGTGTATGATGATGTGGCCCAAAGCGTTGGTATCCCCATCCTTCACATCGCCGATTGTGTCGGTAAGGCCTTGAAGGATGCAGGATGCGAAAGCGCAGCATTGCTCGGCACGCGCAATGTGATGACCGAAAGCTTCTATCGCAAACGGCTTGTCGCGCACGGTGTGGATCTTCTGCCGCCCAATATGACCAATGTCGATACCATGGACTCGATCATCTATGATGAGCTGATGGTGGGTAAAGTCACCCGCGATGCAGAGCGCAAGATGAAGACAATCATCACCAATAAATCGCAAGAGGGCGCGCAGGCGATTGTGCTTGCCTGTACCGAGCTCGACCTGATCGTTGATGTCGATGCCAATGTGTTGCCGGTTTTCGATTCAACCCGCATCCATTGCCAAGCGGCCGCAAACTGGATCCTCGACGACGAACTTGAAGATTAGCACTCAGTCTGTCGCTACAGAAGAACGCTTCATCGCTTGCGCGATCTTTACGGGGTGGCTTTTTACACTTGTGTGACTACTCGCGCCTTAGTTCTTGCCGACATAGAAATGAGCAAGACGCGGGTCTCGGGTCGCGCCGATGACCCAAGAGCGGTAACGCTCTTGGGACCGCCTACCACCCCCCATTGCACCCGGTAGGCGGTCCCATTTTTTCCCAATTCGCATTTATGGAACATCGCCTTCCCAGCGCGCGAGGCTGTCCACGATAATCATATCACGTTGCCGATCTGTTCCCGTTGAGCCGCGCTTTGCGCTCGCTTAAGCGGGGTTCGTGCCGAACGAAGCGATTTCCAGAGCGCCTTTTGCTGCCGATCCCTTTGCCCATGGGGGGCGTGAGTTTGCCCGTCTTGCGGAAAACGGGCCCCCGGAACCTGTAACAGCATCAGAGCAACGCGGGCCGCGCACCGATTTTCAGCGCGACCGGGACCGTATCATCCACTCGATGAGCTTTCGCCGTCTCAAATCAAAGACACAGGTATTCATCGCTCCCGATGGGGACCACTATCGCACAAGGCTCACTCACAGTGTTGAGGTGGCTCAGATCGGACGAGTTCTGGCTCGCGCTTTGAGAGTGGACGAAGACCTGACCGAAGCCTTGTGTCTGGCGCATGATCTTGGCCACCCGCCTTTTGGTCATGCAGGCGAAGACGCATTGGCGGAGGCGATGGCGGATCATGGCGGGTTTTGCCACAATGCCCAAACACTGCGCACGGTCATGCGCCTTGAGAGCCCTTATCCTTCCCACGAGGGATTGAACCTGACGTGGGATTTGCTTGAGGGTCTGGCCAAGCACAATGGCCCGGTGAGCGAACCAAACTGGGCGCTTGCCGAATTGAACGACGCATTTGCGCTTGACCTTGGCTCTTATGCTTCGATTGAGGCTCAAATTGCGGCGGTCGCTGACGACATTGCCTATGACAATCACGACATCGACGATGGCCTTCGCGCAGGCTTCTTGACGCTTGACGACCTGATGGAACTCGATTTCCTCGCAGATCAATGGCGCACGGTCGAAAAACGCTTTCCCAGCGCGCCCCAGGACCGCTTACTGCGCGAACTTATTCGGGATCAGATTGGGTTGATGGTGAACGATGTGCTGGAGCACACTAGGACGCAAACGAATGGCTTTGAAAGCGTCGCCGAGGTGCGCGCGGCGGGGCGTCAATTGGCGGGGTTTTCGCCCGACATGGCAAAGCAGGAGCGCGAACTGAAAGCCTTTATGTACGAAAAGCTGTATTATCACCCAGAACAAGTATCCGCCGCCGACCATGCCCGCGATGTGATAGCGCGTTTGTTCGATGCCTATTCCAATGATCCAAAGCTTATGCCCGCCGATTGGCAGGCGCGCTTGAGCGAGAATGAACCCCAACACTCGCGCACGATCACCGATTTTATCGCCGGGATGAGCGACCGTTTCGCCATGCGAGAGCTTTCGCGCATCAGCGGCGATGTCCCGCAAGGGCTTATCAATGTCTGATGCCTCCGCCCGTCCCAGCGGGCCCATCCGTATCGGTCTTGTCGGTGCAACAGGGCTCATCGGTCGCCGCTTAATTGCGCTTTCAAGCGCTGGCGATGAGGTGCGCATGGTTGGCGTTGCCCGGCGCGAGGCGAGCTTGCCGAAAGGTGCCAAGGTCGAGATGTTCGTCGCCGATCCTGATAAATGGGGCGAGGTGCTTGAGGCGGTCAAACCCGCTGCACTCATTTGCGCGCTTGGCACCACATGGAAGAAGGCTGGCCGCGATGAAGCCGCCTTTCGCGCTGTTGATTATGATCTGATCGTCAACACGGCGAAGGCTGCGCACAAGGTCGGCATACCCAACTTTGTCATGGTCAGTTCGTCGGGCGCTGATGCAAGGTCGAAAAGCTTTTATATGCGCACCAAGGGCGAGGCAGAGGATGCGGTATCGCGGATCGGCCTCAAGCGTGTCGATATTCTACGCCCAGGCCTTCTCAAAGGTTCGCGCATTGACGATCTGCGACCGCTCGAAGCCATAGCCCAGATCGCAAGTCCCGTGCTTGATCCGCTTTTGCCGAGCAAATGGTCGGGCTATCGTTCCATCGACGCAGACATTGTATGCGAGGCAGCGATGGGGCTGGCTTTGCGCAAAGCGTCAGGACGCTTTACCCACGATAACGACGCAATCAAACGCGCCGCGCGTGAATGGCGCGCGAAAACTTCGCCGCAAGACGAGTAACGAGGGGAGCCAGAGATGGATTGGAGTACCATTTTTTCAGCCGCCAATGTTTTGGCGATGATCGCTTGGGGCGTGCTTATATTCCTTCCGCGCCATCCGACTGCCTTGGCCGGCGTCCTGTATCTTGGCGTGGGGCTTTTGTGCATGGTTTATGCCGTGGCGCTTGGCGGAGTGCTTTCAGGTGTTATCCCGGCTGGCGAGGGCGGCTCTGGTGCGAACTTCACATCTATCGAAGGTGTGCGCGACATTTTCGCAAGCGACGGCGGCGTGACAATCGGCTGGGTGCATTATCTCGCCTTTGACCTGTTCGTCGGCCTTTGGATTGCGCGCGATGCCGATGCAAAGTTTGTCTCACGCTTTATTCAGGCCCCGGTCTTGGCTCTAACATTCATCGCCGGACCGGCTGGATTATTCCTATGGCTCATCATCCGCGAACCTCGTGCCCGTGCCAAAGGGCGCTGGAATTAGATTTCGGTTGCAAGGATGCAACTTTACGCAAATCTCCTCAGTAAAAATATGGACGGGCTCAGGATATTTGCCTAGCTTCTCCCGCGAGAGAACTTTGGGGAGAGCAAGGAATGGCGACTGGAGCCACCGCTGACTATCTGTCGTTTGATGAATTTTTGAAGCACTGGGGCGAAGTTGCGCCTGACCGTACCGCGCTTGAGATGGACGGGCGGATCACAACTTACGGCGAAGCTGAGAAACTGACGCGGCAACTGATTGCGTTCTTTGCCGAAAACTCAGTTGGACGCGGTGACAGGATCGCGTGGCTGGGCAAGAATTCGGACCGTTATTTCCTTCTCCTCTATGCCGCAGCCCGTATTGGGGCCGCAATGGCACCGGTGGGTTGGCGTCTCGCTCCGCCTGAAATCGCCTATATCCTTAAGGACACTGGTGCAAAGCTGTTGTTCGTTGAGGAAGGCTTCATCGATACGGCAAGCGAAGTTACAGGCGCGATGGACCCCCCCCCGCGCGTGTTTGAGGCTGAAGCAGCATTTCGTGCTGCTGAGGGGATGGAGCCAGCAAGCTATGAGCCTGCTGATTTGGATGATGCCATCCTGCAACTTTACACATCGGGCACGACTGGCAATCCGAAGGGTGTAGGTCTTTCCAACCGCAATATGTTCTCCCTGCGAAAGCCCAGCGTTGAGGAGGATCAACCTTGGCAGCAATATGAAGAGACAGATTGTATTCTTGCCGCCATGCCATGCGCGCATATTGGTGGGACTGGGCTCGCTGCGATTGCGATGTCCAATGGCGTCCGGGCGCAGGTTCTTCCCGAATTCACGCCTGACGGTGTCCTTCGCGCCATCCAGAACGGGGCGACGCATATGTTCCTCGTGCCTGCCGCTATCCAGTTTGTGATCCAGCACCCGCTCGCGAAAGAAACCGATTTTTCAGGCCTTCGCTATCTCATGTATGGCGCAGCGCCCATGCCATTGGAGCTGTTGAAGCAAACCGTTGCCACTATGCCGGGCGCTGGGCTCTTGCAGGTTTACGGTATGACTGAAACCTGCGGCACGGTGACGATGTTGCCGCCCGATGATCACTCGCTTGAAGGCAATGAGCGGATGCGTTCGGCGGGTAAGGCTGTTCCCGGCGTAGAAATTCAGATCCGCGGCGAAGACAACAAAGAGGTTGAGCGCGGCGAAATCGGTGAGATTTGCATCAAATCCCCGTCCAATACTGCCGGCTATTGGAAGCTTCCTGAAGCCACGTCGAGCACGATTGATGCCGATGGCTGGCTGCACACCGGTGATGCCGGGATCATGGATGCAGATGGCTATGTCTACATTCAAGACCGGATCAAGGACATGATCATCTCAGGCGGCGAGAATGTCTATCCCGCTGAGGTCGAGAGTGCGATTTATGGCCACCCGGCGGTCGCCGAAGTCGCAGTGATCGGCATTCCATCCGAGCAATGGGGCGAAGAGGTGAAGGCGTGCTGTGTGCCAAAGCCGGGAATGGAGATCGATGCAGGCGATGTGATCGCCTATGCGCGCGAGAGGATCGCCGCATTCAAAGCACCCAAGAGCATTGATGTGATCCCGGAAATGCCGCGCAATGCTTCTGGCAAAATCCTGCGCCGCCAATTGCGCGCGCCTTATTGGGAAGGGCAGGACAGGCAGGTCAGCTAGGCTAAGTTGAGCGCGCTACTATGCCAAGCCCAACCAGCATGGACGATATCAGCGAGCATGGAGCCAAGCGCCATGCGCCAGCGACTTTGCGCAATCGCGAGGCTATTGCGCGCGTCCTCTCCGCAGAACTCCCTAAAAAAGGGACGGTGCTGGAAGTCGCCAGCGGTTCTGGAGAACACGTAGTCTTTTTTGCGAAAACCTTCCCGCACCTCGATTGGCTGCCCAGCGACCCGGATTTGGATGCCCAAAATTCGATCAGGGCTTATACTAAGGAGTATGAGGGAACCAACTTAAGGGACGTTACGGGTATCGATGCAAGCGTGCCTAAGGCGTGGGCAATACCCCATAAAATTGCCGCTACCGTGTGCATCAACATGATTCACATCAGTGCCTACGCTTCGTGCACTGGTCTATTCGCAGGCAGTGCGCGGCTCGCTGAACAAAGCTCCGGCGGCTCAGGGTTTCCCCTGATCCTCTATGGTCCGTTTTTTGAGCATGGGGTGGCACCAGCGGAATCGAACCTTGCCTTCGATTTGAGCTTGAAAGCTCGAAATCCGAATTGGGGCATTCGTGATGCTGAAAAAGTGGACGCGACCGCACGCGCGCACGGTTTCGAGCGAGCAGCTCGATATGAGATGCCCGCGAACAATTTGATGCTGATTTATCGTAAAGCTTAAGTCAGCTTGAGGCTGAAGCTAAAGCGAGCTTGAGGCTCAAGCTAAAGCGAGATTGAGGGGGAGAATGTCGACTTCAAGCCAGCTTTAAGGGAAGGGTGAAGCTCAATTGCCCTTGATGACATCTTCCCCGGCCTGTCCCACAGATTCAATGTCGCGGCCAACGCCCTTGACTGTGTTGCACGCAGCGGTCGTGATTGTGACTGCACCAAGGACAATCGCAAGGACGGCTTTTTGAGTGGTCGAACGGTTCATTTGGTAGCTCCTTATCCCGATCACATTATCCGAAACTTCCTGTGTACCCTACATTAAAAAAGGGCCCACCGTTCAGGCGAGCCCTCTTTCGGGTCAGTTTACCCCTCAACTTCAAGTCTCTTCGTCAACCGCATCAGCGGCGGATTTGAGATCGTCGCCAGCGCCGCGAACGGTGTTGCAGGCTGCGGCGCTAAGGGTCATTGCGCCAAGCGCGATTGCGATCATTGTCTTGCGGATCATCGGTGGTTCTCCTGTGAAGTACGTCGGTACGATCAGGCTACCCACTCACCGTGCGATGCGTTCCAATTCTTGCCGTTTTATCCGGCGCTCGGCTGCGAGGCGACGTTCGCGCCATGCGATAAGGGCGCCTGCTGCAACGATGAGAGGTGCGCCAAACCACAAGCTTGATGGAGGTGTGCGTTCAAAGACGCTCCATCCATAAAAGGTCGCCCACAAGAGCCCGGTGTAATCCATCAGTAAGATCACGCCCGCAGAGCCAAAGCGCAAACTCGCGGTCAAAAGCATTTGCGCAAGCGCGCCGCACAGTCCCATCGCCAGAATAAGTCCCCAGGTCACTGGATCGTGCGGGACGAAAACGAAAGGCAGGGCAAGCGCCATCAAAGGCGTGGTGAAGGCAGTGAACCAGAAGACGATGCTCCACGGGCTTTCGGTTTTATTGAGATCCTGAATTTGCATACTGATGATCGCAACCCAAAGCGCCGCAAACAAGCCGACGGCCGCGCCAAGCGGATCGATCCCGGTGCCTGCGCCAAGGCCAAAGGCGGGCTGGGTCAGGACAAGAACCCCTGCAAAACCAAGCGCCACCGCGCCCCAGCGATATTTGCCCGGCTTCTCTTTGAACAAGATTACGCCGAGTAACACGGCGAAGAGCGGCGAGGTAAACCCAAGCGCGCTCGCCTCAGCCAGTGGAAGCAGAACGACCGCGCCATATACGAGGAACATTCCGGTGATCCCCATAATCGCACGGTTACCGTGGGCACGCAGACGTTTTGTCTTGAGATCGGAAAGCCTGCCCCAAGCGGCTAGCAATCCGGTGATGCAAACCAATGTGATGAGCTGTCGCCAAAACACCAGCTCTGTTAGAGATGCGCCGCGCGCCTCTGTCACTTTGACCAGCATGGACATGGTCGCAAGCGTGGCTGCAGCCGCCAGTCTGATACCAAGCGCTAGAAAGGGGCGGGGTCGGGCGACTGATCCATCCATTGCTTAAACGCTTTAGGGCGCTTGGACAATTGCGCAATCTTTCCGTTACAAACTTGCCTGCGAACTTGCGTGGTTTGCAACGCTGCCTAAATGGGCGCGATGGAATTGCTGCACGTCTTGACTTTTGCCAGTGATGCCGCGCTGCTTGCCGTGGCGGGCGCGGTGTGCTGGTCATTGGCAGTGGTGTGCCTCATCATGGACCGCCTGCGCGAAAAGCGCCGCTCGGTGGATCGCTTGGAGCGCGTGGGGTTCGTGCCTTGGACGGGGCTGTTCCTTGGCCTAGCCATTATCGGTGGCGGGTGCCTCGCGATGAGCCTGCCGGTTGTGTTGGGGAATTTATAAAAGCGTGCGCTCCTGCGAAGGCAGGAGCCCATCTTGGACCCTTGGAAGCTGGAATCCTGCTTGCGCAGGAGATCACAGGCTGAGAAACACGTTTCCAGATTCGCGAGCAGAAAGCGAGTGCAAGCGCGACAGCGCAAGCCAGTTAGGCCGTAGCCAAGCGAGCCGGATGGCTCGCGCCCGGCGCCTGAGGGCGGCCTGCCTTAAAGGCAGGCTTCTAGGTAAGCCTGGTCAAACCCGAATTGGCGCGCTTTCTCAAGCGTATAGGGACGCAGACCGCTTGAGCGGAATTCGCCCATGATCTTGCCGTCTTCGCTCTCGTCGAGATATTCAAACTTGAACAGCTCTTGGGTCACGATCACGTCGCCTTCCATCCCAATCACCTCGGTGATGTTGGTGGTGCGGCGTGAGCCGTCGCGCAGACGCTTTACCTGAACGATCAGGTCAACCGATTCTGCGATCTGACGCGAAATCGCTTCCTTAGGGATCTTGATGTCGCCCATCAGGATCATGTTCTCCATCCGGCCCAAACACTCGCGCGGGGAGTTGGCGTGGAGCGTACACATGGAGCCATCGTGGCCCGTGTTCATAGCGGCGAGAAGGTCGAAACATTCAGCGCCACGAATCTCACCAAGGATGATCCGGTCAGGACGCATACGCAGGGCGTTTTTCACAAGGTCGCCGATGGTAATCGCGCCTTGGCCCTCAAGGTTAGGCGGGCGCGTTTCGAGCGGCAGCCAGTGCGGCTGTTGCAAGCGAAGTTCGGCGGCGTCCTCGATCGTCAGAACGCGCTCACCCGGGTCGATCATCTTCGACAGCGCGTTGAGCATGGTCGTTTTACCCGAACCCGTACCGCCTGAGATAACGATATTCATCCGGCACGCGCCCGCGATTTTCAATGCAGTACACATCTTCTCCGACATCGAGCCAAATTCCTTGAGCATATCCAAGGTGATCGGTTTCTCGGAGAATTTACGAATTGAGATCGCTGTGCCGCGCAAGCTCAGCGGCGGAACGATGACGTTCACACGAGAGCCGTCTTTCAAACGGGCGTCAGCAAGCGGGGTGGTCTGGTCAACGCGGCGGCCAACCTGGTTCACGATGCGCTGTGCGATCTGGAAAAGGTGCTGCTCATCGCGGAAGCGAATGGGCGCGATAACAAGCTTACCCTTTTTCTCGATATAAGTCTGGTCGGGACCGTTGACCATAATATCGGAAACGTCCGGGTCATTCAGAAGCTCTTCCAATGGACCAAAGCCCAAAAGCTCGTCGATCAGAACTTTTTCGAGAGCAAATTGCTCGCGGCGGTTCAACGTGACCTTCAGCTCGGCCAGCACTTCCATGATGATCGGGCGGAATTCTTCCGACAGCTCTTCTTTGGTAAGTGTCGCGGCCGCTTCAGGATCGACACGCTCGAGAAGGCGCGGGAGAACCTGTTCTTTAATCTTGTGAACGCTGGCCTCAAAACCACCTGCCTCTGCTTCGGCAGCGTTGGTTGCGTTCATGCGTTCCTGCAGGCGATCCATCGCACTTGCGGTCGCATTGCCAGACGAAGGACTGTGCGGGGGAGGGGCGCTTGGTTTTGGAGCTTCAGCGTTGCCGCCCGCTCCAGGCAATGGCGGGAATTGCTCACCACCTTTTGTTTCCTCTGATGCAGGGCTTCCACCCTTCATCGGTCGTGCAACGCCAAAGGCAGGTTTTGCGCCGGGCCTCATGCCGCCTGCGCCACCTTTTTTGCCGAATGCGCTCATTAACTTAGCCCCCAGGCTCAAACTTATTCATCAATTGCTTCTTCGCGAATATCACGAACAGCGTCTCTCGAAATGTGGTGAATAATTCGGAAACCTTAATTTTTCGCCAAGGCCATGCGGTTTGCCTTTCCCGTGCAAATCAAGGGGGTTCCTATCGCTTCAACGGGGGCAGTTGGGCTAGGGCACCTTAGCGCAAATTGAAACGAAGCCTCCTCGTATAAACACCTGTGGCGGTGGCTTGGCGACGAGCGATAGATGAAAGCATCTGGTCCCATGAATAAGTTGCTCATTGCATGGAGCAAATTGGTAAGCGGGAACGCCGCCAATGGCGTCTTGCAATTGGCAATCTTTGCCGTTGCGGCGCAAGCTCTCGAATTGGCGGCATTGGGGCTTTTGATCGTCGTTCAAGCCTATGTCCGCTTTGTTGATGGAATTGTTAATTTCCAATCGGTGAATGTCCTCACTAATTTCATGGCCGGGGCACAGGAAAAGGGCGATGAGCCTCGCCTTCGCGGCCTTGTGAAAGCAGGGCTTTGCGTTGATTTTGGAACAGCGTTTCTTGCGACCTTGGTGGCGATCCTCGCTTTGCCTCTCGCCGCAGATTGGCTCGGTATTACAGGCGACTGGCTATGGTATGCGGGCGCTTATGCGCTGGTAATTTCGACCAGGGCATTTGGTGCAATAGAGGCGGCACTTCGGTGCTTTGATCGCTTCGGCGCGATTTCTCTGCGCCCGGCGTGTTCGTCCCTTGTAATCCTTGCAGGGTCATTGGCCGCTTGGGCCATGAATGCGGGCGCTCAGACATTTTTGCTGATTTGGCTCGTGGGTGAGGCGCTCGCCAATCTGATTTATCTCGGCTGGTCGATGCTGCTGTTGCGCCGTCTTGGAATGGAAAACTTGAGCAGCGCCGATGCGCGCGGCGCGATTGCACAGTCACCGGGCTTCTGGCCGATGATGTGGCAAACCAATGCGACCTTCGGCATCCGGATGTTGAGCCAGGAGGCGGACGTCCTTCTTGCAGGGGCAGTGCTGGGGCCAGCAGCAGCTGGACTTTTACGCGCGGCTAAGAACCTTGCCAATCTGGTCGGGCAGTTAGGCAGGCCTCTGCAACAAATCGCCAGCGCCCCAATTGCGCGCTTTGTTGAGGTTGGCGAACGACAGGCGGCACTTCGTTACGGCGCGAGGATCGCTGGCTTTGCCTTTGCCGCTGGGCTTATCCTTGCAGGCGTGATGTACGTCTTTGCAGAGCCCATCTTGATGATTGGCTTTGGCGCGGACTTTGCCGCAGCCGCCACAATCACGGTGTTGCTTTTCGCAGCGCGTGGGCTCTATCTTTCAGGTGTGACGCTGATGCCCCTGCTCCTTGCGCTCGGGCAAAGCGGCCGTTTTCTAGGCTCGGTTATCGCTGGAACGGTGGCGTTTTTCGCAGTTCTTGTGTGGACTATTCAGCCGCTTGGCCTTGTCGGGATTGGAGCGGCTCACATCGCTTTCGAGCTGGTGTGGGCAGCCTATGGCTGGTGGGTCGCCAGAAACGCTGTGCGTGACACCGCCAAGGCCACCTAATCAGGCCTTTCCAAAGACCTGCTTCACCTTGCGGCTGATCGCGCGCGCGGGCTGTGCGGCCTCTGCGTGGAGATATTGGTCCGGATGCACCAAGTCGAGCATGGCGGACTCTGCGAACCCTTGCGCCTGCAATTTAGCCTCGGCCTCGGAGCCTTGCCGCGCAAAAACCAGCATATTCTGGCGATACCAGAAGGCGATCTCGCTATTCTGCCAGATCAGCGGGCGCACCGGGTCAAACGCGGTGTAGCCGTGGGCTGCAAAATGCTCGGCCCAATAGCTTTGCCATTGTTCGTTCACATGGCCCGTGCCCCCTTGCATCGGGATCGCAGCGGAAAAAAGCACGCAGTCTCCAAGCGCGCAAAGATCACCGACAAAGCTCTTAGCCCGGCTCTCGGCAAGGTGCTCTGCAACCTCCAGCGAGATCACAAGATCAAAGCGCTCCTTGCAGGTCACGCTCTCTTCAAGGTTCATGAAGCTAACCTGCGCCTCATCAAGCACCAGATTGGCCGTCTTTGCCCAGGGCCCTTCAAATCCGTGCACCTTATCAATCCCGAGCTCCTCAGCCACGGCAAGCCATGTGCCGACACCGCATCCGACATCGCTCACGCTCTTGGGTGCGATCCAGCGTTGGACATGGCCCAGGATCAGGCGCGCAGCCGCTCGCGTACGCGCATCGCGGTCAGCGTGAAAGCTGCTGTCGTAAAGGTTGCCCGGAGAAGGAGCTGCGCTCGCCATGGTGTGTGCTCTTTTATCTGCGCCGGTGAAGGCGGTTTGGGAAAACTCGCAGGCCGCTTGTAAGGCGAAACCGGAATTTATGCCTAAGGGGTAAGAAATCTTAGTAACTGACAGGTTAATGCGCGTCCCCATGAGTCGCAAAATTATCTCTTCACTTGCAATGGCCGTGCCGCGTCCGGTGCGCCGGGCGCTGAAAACGCAAGTTTTGCCGCCTGTTTTGCGAAGCCTGCGCCGCGTTCAGGGGCGCGTGCCCGCTGAGCCGCGCGCGCGTGAATACCGCGTTGCAGGGCATGAAACCTTTGCAGGCTATTACGAGGTTCAGCCCATGTCCGCCGACGGGGGTGCGGTTTTGGCCCATGCGGCAAAGGCGGCACGCACGGCTGTAACGGGGCGCGAGGCAGCGCAAGTGGGATGGTTCGATGTGGCATCAGGCAAGTGGCATCCGGTCGCCGAGACGCAGCTTTGGTGCTGGCAAATGGGCGCGCGCCTGCGCTGGTGGGACAGCGCGGGCCCGCGAACGCTGGCGTTTAACGCCGTGGTGGACGGCGCGCCTGTGCATTGCATCGCTGAAGAGGGAAGCGCTGCGCGAAAGCACTGCGATGTGCCTTTGTTCGACGTGAATGAGGAAGCGGGCGTGGGCCTTTCGCTCAATTTTGCGCGGCTTGCCAAATGTCGCCCCGGCTACGGCTATCCGCTTCTGGATGACCCCTTTGCCGCACAGAATATGCCAGAGGGCGACGGGGTGACATTGGTCGACCTTGCAAGCGGCAAGGCTGAACTTGCCTATTCGCTGCCCGATTTCGCGCAGCTCGTGCCCGGTGCTGGCCCGCATGAATATCACTACCTCAATGCAGCGCTTTTGAGCCCTGAGGGGAGCCGATTCACTGTGCTCTACAAACGGCTTCCCAATCCTGAGGATGTGCACGGATGGACGGTCGATGCGGTGATCGGCAATTGCAATGGGTCGGGGCTCACCCACGTAAAGCTGCCGGGCCGCGCCTCCCATTATTGGTGGCTCGACGAAGACCGCATTGTCTACACCTCAAATTCCGGCATAACCTCGCAATATCTGGTGTTTGACTGCCGCGATGGGTCTTTGAAGCCGCTGTCTGCGGCTACTCCAGGCGTGGATGGACACCCAAGCCAGCACGCGCAAAGCGGGGCATGGGTAACCGACACCTATCCCGACCTCTTTGGCGAGCAGACGTTGTTCGTCCTCGACGATCACGCAAGCGCGCGGCGCGAGTTGGGGCGGCTTTGGGCTGACAAGCGCTATCAGGATGAGTGGCGCTGCGACCTCCACCCGCGCTGGTCGCGCGACGGGGGCACGATTGTGGTTGATTCGACCCATAAGGGCTACCGCGCGCTCTATCTGGTGGATGCGCGTCTGTAATGCCGGCGGTCAGTGTCTTGATGGGAGTGCACAATGGCGAGGCGTTTCTGGCCGAGACGCTGGCGAGCGTGGCTGCGCAGGACTTTACCGACTACGAATTTGTGATCGTCGATGATGCGTCAAGCGATGGGACAGCAGCAATGCTGGCTGAGGCGGCGGCGCGCGACCCGCGCATTCGTGTGCTTACGAATGAGACGAATAGGGGCCTGACCCGCTCGCTCAATCGCGGGCTCGAAGAGGCGAGCGGAGAGTTTATCGCGCGCATTGATGCTGATGACATCTGCCTGCCCAATAGGCTCTCAATTCAACACGCGCATATGATCGCCCACCCGCAAGAGGTTGGTATCGTTGCCAATTTCGAGATGATCGACGCTGAGGGCCGCGTGCTTAGCCGGGGCAGCGAGCCGCTTGATGACTGGCAGGTGCGCTGGCTGCTTGGTTGGAACCCGCCTGCACCGCACCCCACCTTTTTCTTCCGCCGGTGCCCCGATGGGACGACGCCAATGCTCTATGATGAGCGCTTCAAAACCGCGCAGGATTTTGACTTGTGGGCAAGGCTCGCCGCGATTGGGCCCACGCGAAGGCTTGCCGATTGCCTTATCCAATATCGCCGCCACGAAGGCGCGATCACCCATGCCAAGCGCCACGAACAGGCACAGAACTGTGCTGCGATCGGGCGAGCCAATCTGCGGACGCGATTGACGGGCGAGATTGTGTCAGGGCTCGAGCCGCTGATGGCGCTGTTTTCCTACAATGCAGTGGCAACGCCTGATGTGATCCGAAAGGCGGTCGCAGGCGTGGATGCGATGGTGGCGCATGACTGCGCGGCCGCTCCCACCAAAGCGCATCAGCGCTGGGTCAGGCGGATGAGCGCGGGGCTGCTCGCCGATGCAATTTTGTCGCGGGGCAAAGGGCTTTCCTCGCCTGCGTGCCTCGCCGCTTTCATGTGGCACGCGCGTGCGCATCTGCCGCATCTGGCGCGCGCGGTGTTGAGCGATCCGGGGACCGCCTTGAAATCTTTGCGCAATCGCGGGCGTTAGCGCGCGTAAACTGCCGCGGTTTCCTTCGCCACGCGTTCCCAGGCGTAGTGGGATTGTGCAACCTCTTGAGAACTGGCGATAAATTGGCGGCGCGTTGCCGCCTCCCAATCCAAAACTTCGGCGATTTTGGCGGCCCAAGCTTGACGGTTGCCAGCCTCGACCAAGAACCCTGTTTCGCCTTCGCGCACCGCATCGGTGAGCCCGCCGCTGGCGCTTGCAATGACGACGCCGCCAGCACTCGCCGCTTCGGGAGCGATCAGGCCAAAGCCTTCATATTCACCGTTTTCCGGCTCTATATTGGGCACTATGACGCAGGCCGCCTCTGCGAAACGCCTGGCAAGATCGGCTTGAGGCATTCCGCCATGAAAATCGACTTGAGGATGTTCCAACGCGCTTTCTTCGGAGGCGTCCCAGCGCGTGCCGATGACGCTTAGCCGCACATCTCGCGGCAGCAGAGGCAGGACTTCGCGCACGAACCAGCCGAGCCCTTTTCGTGTTACCAGACGGCCTGCGAAGAGCAGTGTTTTTGGGTTGTAGTCCGTGGTCGCGTCGCTGCGAAGATCGGTCGCAAGCGGCACTACTGCACTGCAATTCCAGCCGATTTTCTGAAGGCGGGCCTTAGTCGCACGAGAATTTGCGATAACGCTCGCCCGGCGTAAGAGGCGTGAACCGATGCGAAGGTATTGGCTGTAAAGGCTCCCCTTTAGCCCGCCACGCGCACCATAAGCGACATCGGTTCCATGCGCCGACAGCACCAACTGAGCGCTTGGGAAAAAGGCGAGCGCAAGCAGTCCGAGCGGCCAAATTGCCATATCTCCAAGGTGAACGACTGATGGGCGTTGACGGGTACTGAAAAGCACCCAAAGCACACTGAAAGGAAAAAAGAGCAGCGAAAAAGCGCTTGGCGGCGAGCCATTAGCGCGGCCTTTCAGCGCCACCACATCGACCGGTGCAAGCTTCGCCAATTCTTCGGTCAAGCGTTCGCAATAGGTTTCCATCCCACCAATCGCCGGGCCCCATTTGCGGGTGATGAAAAGAACGCGCGACACCTTGGTTTTGGCATTCGCCGTTGATGAGAGCGTGTTCGCCTCCATCAAAATCCGCCCCAATAATCGCTCGGAGGAGTCATTTCGGGAGGCGCGATATTATCGCCCCAAATGATGTGAGCGGGTTTGTTCGAAAGATTAGCGATTGAGGCATTGCCGCGAGACAGCTCAACCGTTTCGCCGCCTTCGAACCGCTCGCCATTGATCAGCAATGCGCTCGACGCGGTGTAGGTGCCGGGGACGAGAACCTCCCATTCGATTTCCTCGCCCGCGTCCAAATTGCGGCCTGCGAGATAAAGGTCACCCCAGAATTGTCGATATGTGCCGCGCAAGGCTGCTTCGTCGTCAGGGTGAAAGAATGTGGGATTGTCGCTCTCAAACAGAGGCGCAAACATCTGCTCATTATCGAACAGGAGCGGGACGGGCTGCTGCGCCATTGTGTCCGCGAATTTTGGCACGCCGGCGGTGCGGTATCCTTCGATTCCCCACGGGGTCATAAAGCCATTTGCTTTTGGAAAGCGTCCGATCATGCCGCAACAATCGAAATAAGCGACGGGCGCTTCGAAGGTATCGTGCACGGCGGAAAGCAACGCGTTCTGGCGTTCGGTCACGGGGTCTTCATTGGTTATCCAAGCCATGACTGCGAATAGAGAAATTGCGCCCGCGATCATCGCTGCGCCATATCGCTTGGCAAGAAGGGCGAAGGAGACAGAGGCCGCCATGGCGACCGGCGGTAGGATGAAAACGTAGAAATAAGGCGCTGAATTATGGTAGAAAAGCGGGGTCAGTACCGGAAACCACAAAAGCGCCAATGTGGCCCGTTTTACTGCGCTGCGTTGGTCCTTGGCGATCAGCACGGGGACCAACACCGCGCCAAGCGCGAGTGGCGCGCTCACTAGTGCTGCGTGCTGCATCAGATAAAGATAGGGCGAGTGGAACAGGCCGAACATTTTGCTCGCCGAACCGCTAGCATAATCGGCCGTGCTCATCGCGGCCTGACCCGCTTGCGCGGCTGTTGAATGCCACAGGTAAAGAACAGCACCGAAAACCGCAGCGGCCAAGCCAGCGGCCATCCAGCGCGCGGCGTAACGCCAGTCGAAGCCTTCCTCTTCCCAGCGCCACAAGGCAACGCCAAGGAAAGCGGGAAACCACAGAACGAACTTGATCGTGACCATGGCTGACACAGCGATAAGCGCGCCAAGCGCAAGGATTGCGGGCGCGCGCAGCCTCGTGCACATTGCCACCGCGAGCGCTGTTCCAAGCGTTGCCGCCGCAATCGCATCGACGCGAAATGATGTCGCGTGGTTGAGGACGAAACCGCCGCCCAAATAAGCCGCGACCGCAAGGATAGCAGCCTTCTTATCGGTGAGTTTGCGCGCCACGATAAAGATCGCCGCGCCCGCAATCGCGGTAAAGCCCAGCATCGCCCAGCGCGCGACGAGAATGTGCTCTACCTCTGTCCCGCCAAGCTGCGGCAACCACCATGCAAACATCTGTGTGTGTAAGGTTTGAAGTGGTTGGAGGTAGCGGCCAGCTGCTAGGCTTTCGACTTGCGAATAGAACCAGAATTCGTCCCAATTGATCGAGCGGGTAAGCCCCAGATGACAATGCAGCGCCCCCATGAGGATGAGCAGCGCAGTAGGCCAATATTTCGAAACCAAATGAGTCAGAGCGCTCGCGGCCCCGCTGGGCTCTTGCGGGCGCTCCAAGGTCGCCGTCGTCATGCTCGCCGCCTTACCTCTGACGCCTTTGGCGTTTCGTCCGTTTGCAGGTCAACCTTCTCGCCGCGATCAAGCCGCTCTTCAATCCGGCGAAGCTTGAGCATATTGGCTTCCAGAAGCTTGCGATTGGTGGCGATCAGATCAGCCAGAATACCAAGCACGCTCACCAGAACGCCGATGATGAGCAAAGCGCCGCCAATGACGAGTGACTGAACGTGCCCTTCGCCATCACCATTGGCGTAAAACCAAAGGAAACGCGCAATCGGCAGAAGGCCAAGAACGGTCGCCAATGCGCCCAAGCCCACGAACACTCGCAGTGCATTGAACGTCGTGTAAGCGCGCAGGATCGTCACACCCGTTTGCTGAATAAAGCGCGGGATCGACTTGAACAGGCGCGAGGGGCGCGTTGCGGCATGGGTGCGCACCGGCACGCTGGTGATCGACAGGCGCTTACGCCCGGCCTGAATCAGCATATCGGTGGTGTAGCTGAAATCGGTGGTGATATTGATGCGCTGGGCAGCATCGCGGCTGATTGCGCGAAACCCGCTCACCGCATCGGTAATGTCGGTCGCAGACAAAGTGCGCACCACATAAGAGCCCAGCCGTTGAAGCAGGCGCTTGAACGGGCCGAAATGCGCATTGTTGCCAACCGAGCGGTCGCCAATGCAAATGTCCGCCTCGCCTGCCACCACGGGCGCGACGATCTTGGCGATGT
Source organism: Erythrobacter sp. SCSIO 43205 (assembly GCF_019904235.1). Taxonomy (NCBI): domain Bacteria; kingdom Pseudomonadati; phylum Pseudomonadota; class Alphaproteobacteria; order Sphingomonadales; family Erythrobacteraceae; genus Erythrobacter; species Erythrobacter sp. SCSIO 43205. The sequence goes on from NZ_CP063202.1 coordinate 1,574,207, forward strand.
CGGCGCCTTCATATTGGCCATCAGCATCGGTGTTGACGATGATGTCTGCGCCTTCAGCCAAGCATTTGTCGATGCCGCTGCGAAACGCCTCGGCAAGCCCGCGATTGCCTCGATGGCGCACGATATGATGCACGCCCCAACGCTTCGCTACGCCGCTGGTGTCGTCACTGCTGCCATCGTCGATGATGCAATATTCTATGCAATCGACACCCGGCAAAGAGCGCGGCAGCTTTGCCAGCGTTTCTGGCAGCACTTGGGCCTCGTTGAGGCAGGGTATCTGAATGATGAGCTTCATAAGTCTGGTTTCGCCCCCTTACGCGGCGACGCAAAACGCGTGCGCGCCCGGTGTTTCCAACCGTGCTAGCGAGGGGGGCTTAAGCAATCGTAAACCATGATCGCCCCGGATTTTGCACGCGGCCAGAATTTTTGCGCGAAATCACGGGTTTCTCTTCAACTTCTATTCAAGCTTTGCCACTAAGAGGCGCAATCATGACATCGGGGTAAGCGCCAGCGCATCGACTGGCCCAATTTTCAGGGAATTTAAGACAGATATGTGCGGCATTATCGGCATCGTGAGTGCAGACGCGGTTCAAGATCGGCTGGTCGATGGCCTGAGGCGGATGGAATACCGCGGCTATGACAGCGCCGGGATTTGCACGCTTGATGGTGGCCAGATGGTGCGCCGCCGCGCGGAAGGGAAACTCCTGAACCTTGCTGGCGTTCTTGAAAACGAACCGGCGCCCGGCACAACCGGGATTGCACACACCCGCTGGGCCACTCACGGCGCGCCAACGGCGGCCAATGCGCACCCTCACGCAACGGACGAAGTCGCAATCGTCCACAATGGGATTATCGAGAACTTCAAAGAGCTGAGGGCCGAACTGGCCGGGGCTGGGCGGACATTCGAAAGCGAAACCGATAGCGAGGTTGTCGCCCATTTGATCTCCGCTCAGATCGAAGCAGGAGCAAGCCCCGAAGATGCGGTGCGCGCTGTTTTGCCGCGGCTTCGCGGTGCTTTTGCACTGGCGATTACTTTCCGCGCGCATCCCGACCTTTTGATCGGTGCACGCCTCGGTTCCCCATTGGTGGTGGGCTATGGCGAGAATGAGATGTTCTTGGGCTCTGATGCCCTAGCGCTTGCCCCGCTCACCCAAAAGATTACCTATCTCGAAGAAGGTGATTGGGTCGTCGTTCGCCAAGACGGCGCGCAGATTTTTGATGGCGATGGCAATGCGGTAACACGCGCCATTCAGGCATCAGGCGCGTCAGCCGCGGCGGTAGAGAAGGGCAATTATCGCCACTTCATGCAAAAAGAGATTTGGGAGCAGCCAACCGTCGTTGCGCAAACGCTCTCCTCTTATTTGCGGCGAGAAGATGTGTCGGTTGCCTTGCCTCAGTTCGACTTTGATATTTCCGCCATTCGCCGCCTCACGATCGTTGCTTGCGGCACGTCGTATTACGCCGGGCTTGTTGCGAAGTACTGGTTCGAACAATTCGCCCGTGTGCCCGTCGATATCGATGTGGCCTCTGAATTTCGCTACCGCGATCCCGTGCTCGAAGAGGGAGGGCTAGCGCTCTTTATCTCGCAAAGCGGGGAGACAGCCGACACGCTGGCTGCGCTTCGCCATTGCAAGGAAAACGGTCAGGTGATTGCGGTGGTGGTCAATGTGCCCACCAGTTCAATGGCGCGCGAGGCGGATCTTCTGCTGCCAACCCACGCAGGGCCAGAGATCGGCGTCGCCTCGACAAAAGCATTCACTTGCCAGCTTGCCGTTCTGGCAGCTCTAGCCGCGCATATGGCCGTGAAAAAAGGCCGTATGAGCCGCGAGGAAGAGCGCGAGGTCGTCACTCACCTCTTGGAAGCGCCTGCTGCTCTCAACGCCGCGCTTTCTCATGACGATGACATCGCCGCGATGGCGCACCACTTTTCGCAGACGCGCGATGTGCTCTATCTGGGGCGTGGTCAGGATTACCCCTTGGCGCTCGAAGGGGCGCTAAAGCTTAAGGAAATCAGCTACATTCATGCCGAAGGTTATGCCTCGGGTGAAATGAAGCACGGACCGATTGCACTGATTGACGATGATGTGCCTGTTGTAGTGATCGCGCCGTCTGGTCCTTTGTTCGAAAAAACCGTCTCCAATATGGAGGAAGTTCGCGCGCGCGGAGGCAAGGTGGTTTTGATCTCCGATGCGCAAGGAATAGAGCAAGCGGGTGAGGGGTGCCTGGCCACGATTGAGATGCCGGTTGTGCACCCACTTATCGCGCCATTGGTTTACGCCATCCCCGTACAATTACTGGCTTATCACGTAGCCGTGGTTAAGGGGACAGATGTCGATCAACCGCGCAATCTGGCAAAATCGGTGACCGTCGAATAAGCGCCGGCCCTATGGGTCAATACTTAGCGCCGTTTTGGTGAAAAAAAGCCTTTCAAAGCCGCAGCGCTTTACCGCCTCATAACCTTTGCGCATTAACCAAGCCGGGGTGAGCGACCAACATTCCCTTCCGACCCCGCCGATTGAGCAGGAGTTGCCCGTTTCGGCTGTCCTTGGTCTGTCCGAAAAAGGGCAGGCCGACTGGCCCCGTCTTCGCGGGCTCGAAACGCAAGAACTAAGCCGGCTCACTTTTCACAGACTTTACGTGCACGCGATCGTTGGGCTGTTTGTCGCTCATATGTACATGGCCGTGGTCGGACCCGTGTGGGTTGGCCTGTGGCTTTTAACATTGGCTATCGTGCAGATAACCGGAATGCAGGCCGACAAGCGGCACCATGCGCGCGCGTCAGGAACCGGGGCGATTTCCAGAGCTCGCACTGGCAAGCTTGCCAAATCGAACCACCATTCTTTGACAGCGATTGCATCTGCTGTCTTGTGGGCCGTGCCACTCGCCGTTTTTGCGCCATTTGGATCAGTCGAGAGCGCGGTCACTCTCATGGTGATTATCGCTACACTTATGGCGGCGCGTGTTTTCTTCTACACGACAACGCCGCTTAATATGGTGATCGCCTCGCTCATCAATGGCGCGGCGGGCTGTGTGCCGTTTGTGATTATGAGCCAGTGGGAGATCGTAACCGGAGTTGTTCTCTTCACCATTTGCACCATGCTTGGCGCGATTGAGGTGGGCCGGGCCCACATGGAAGCGCGCATCGCGGAAAACGCAATCATCGAAAAAGAGGAAGTCGTCTCGCTGCTGCTGCGCGAGTTTGAAGAGAACGAGGCGGATTGGCTGTGGGAGATCGACACCCGTCGCCGTCTGCAATCGGTATCGCCACGCTTTGCCTTTGCGCTGGATGCGACTGATAAAGAAGTCGAAGGCAAGCCTCTTCTGGCGCTTATCGCTGGCGATAAATGGGAAAGCGGAGACTTTCCGCCAAGCCTGCATGAACTTGCCGAAAAGCTGCGCAATCGCGAGAATTTTTCGAACCTCACCGTGCAGGTTTCGATCAAGGGCGAAGAGCGCTGGTGGGAGCTGTCAGGCACGCCCATCCGCGATGAACGCGGTAAGTTTACAGGGTTCAGAGGCGTGGGCTCCGATGTCACCGAACAACGCCAGTCTTCTGAAAAAATCAAATATCTGGCGCGCTATGACACGCTCACATCCTTGCCAAACCGCCTGATGCTGACAGAAGCCTTAGGCGATGCGCTTGAGTATGCCCAGCATTGGCGCACGCGCTGCGCTTTGATGATGATCGATCTTGATCGCTTTAAGGCGGTGAACGATTCGCTAGGGCACATTACCGGCGATAAACTGCTGGCTCAGGTGTCTTCGCGCTTGCAGGCCTTGACCGGAGAAAACGCCGTCGTTGGGCGGCTTGGCGGGGATGAATTCGCCGTTGTCATCCGCGATGCGAGCAACCTTAATTATCTGCGCGGGCTCGCATCGCGCGTGATCGAAACCCTGTCCGAACCCTATCACGTGGACAACCACACGCTTTATGTCGGCGCCAGCGTCGGCTCGGCGATTGGTCCGCGTGACGGGCGTACGGTCGAAGAACTGATGCGCAACGCAGACCTTGCCCTGTACCGCGCCAAAGATGCAGGCGGAGGCGAGCATTGCCGCTTTGAACCCGTCCTTCACGCGTCAGCTGAAGAACGCCGCCAGCTTGAATCGTCATTGCGTAAAGCCTTGGGGCTGGATGAATTTGTGCTGCACTATCAACCAGTTGTGGACGCGCGCAGCGAGGCTATCGTCAGTTTTGAGGCGCTGGTCCGCTGGAACAGTTCAGAGCATGGTTTTGTCAGCCCCGGCAAATTCATCCCGCTTGCCGAAGACACGCGCCTGATTGTTCCGATTGGCCAATGGGTCTTGCGCCAGGCGTGTTTTGAAGCGCGCACCTGGCCCGACCATGTAAAGGTCAATGTCAACGTCTCGCCTGAACAATTGCTTGAGCCCAATTTCCATCAGGAAGTGGTTGATACGCTCGCGGCGAGCGGTCTTCGTCCTGAACGGCTTGAAATCGAGGTCACGGAAAGCATCTTCCTGCGCGATGCCTCGGTTGCCCGCAATGCGCTGGAACAGGTGATGGCGCTTGGCTGCTCAATCGCGCTTGACGATTTTGGCACTGGCTATTCCTCGCTTGGCTACCTTCGCAAACTGCGGTTCTCGACGATCAAGGTCGATCGCACCTTCGTTCAAGGCGCATCGCAAGGTGCAAACGAGAGCCTGGCGATCATCAATGCGGTTGTCGCCATGGCCAAGAGCCTCGACATGACCACCACCGCAGAAGGGGTGGAAAGCGCCGAGGAAGCTGAATTGATCCGCAACCTTGGCTGCGACAAGATTCAGGGTTTTTACTTTGGCCGCCCGATGGCGAGCGAGGACGCGCGTGGGCTTTTTACAAGAGACGGCCTGCCCGATCCACGCCGCTTGCGGGCATAGGTCCGCAATCGTGGTGCGCGCTTAAGCCGCGACCAGCGCCTTTACTACATTCTCAAACAGAGCGCGCCCGTCTTCTCCGCCAAGCGAGGGGTGGGCAGCCGGTTCAATCGCGCGTTCAGGGTGCGGCATCATGCCCAGAACCCGGCCATTGGCGCTCAGAATCCCAGCAATATTGCGGCGCGAGCCATTGACGTTGTCCGAGTAGCGAAAAGCCACGCGGTCCTCACCCTCAAGCCTGTCGAGAGTCGCCTCATCAGCGAAGTAATTGCCGTCGTGATGGGCGACCGGAATGCGCAAGGTTTGTCCCGGCTCAAAGCCGGTGGTGTAGATCGAGCTTGTGTTGACCACTTCGAGATCGGCGGTGCGGCATACGAAAGTCTGTCCCGCATTGCGCATCAAAGCGCCCGGGAGCAGTCCGCTTTCGGTGAGGACTTGAAACCCATTGCACACGCCGAGCACAGGAACGCCACGCTCGGCTGCCTTGACCACGGCTTTCAAGATCGGGCTGCGCGCTGCCATTGCGCCGGAACGCAGGTAATCGCCGTAGGAAAATCCGCCGGGCAGAGCGATAAAGTCAAGGCCGTCTGGCAAATCCGCATCGCCGTGCCAGATCCGCACAGCAGGTGCGCCAGTGACGGCTTCCAAAGCCACCGCCATATCGCGGTCGCAATTGGAGCCGGGGAAGGTGACAACGCCCGCTTTAAAGCCCATCAGGCGGGCTCCTTCTGATCATCGAGCCGCTCAATCGCGTAATCTTCGATCACCATATTGGCGAGCAATTGCTCACACATTTTGGTCAGCGTTTCATCGCTGGTGCCGTCTGCCACATCCATTTCGATCATGCGACCGATGCGCACATCATTGACGCCTTCAAAGCCAAGGCCGTCCAGTGAATGGTGCACCGCGCGCCCTTGCGGATCGAGCACTCCGGGTTTCAGGCGGACGAGGATGCGAACTTTCATGGGGCATATCCTGAGCAAGAATTTCGTGTGATGGCAGCGCCACTGTGCGTGTCCTCGCCCTATAGCGTCTCGCGCGCGCGGCGCAATCGCGCAAAGGCCCCAATCACCCGCCGGATTAGGACAGGCTTGTCGATTAGCTTTCTGCGGGGGTTGTAAAAGATGCAATAAAGAGTAGCGCAAAACTTCTGGGGGTTTGAAAACAGCACCCAAAGAAGGCTGGCAGGAGGCGACCTGTCAGCCTTTTTTCATGGTTTGTCGCTGGCCTGTGTGGAGGAATTGTCTTCCTTGGGTAGAACCACAAATTCCACCGCGTTTTCAACGGCCAGATAAGTTTGCGCGGCGCGCCCCAAATCCTCCGGCGTGATTGCCTTGAGGGTATCGGGCCCTTCGAACCAGCGTTCGAGCCGTTCTTCCTCGCTTTGCGCACGGTCAGCAAGTTGCAGCCACCCGCCAAGCGATTTAAGCGCATTGTCATAAGCTTCGAGCATGGGTTGGCGTGCGCGCTTGATACGATCGGGATCAATCGGCTTTTCGCGCAGGTCAGCGATCAGTTCGGCGATTGCTTCGCGCGCGGCATCAACCTCGGCCACATCAACCGAGGCGGTGATGGAAAACACGCCATAGCCGGGGTAAATCTTGCTCATGGAACTTGCCGCATTGGGCGAATAGGCCTGGCCCAATTCTTCGCGCAGGCGTTCGGTAAGCTCAATGCGCACCAGCCTTGCGAGAAGGGCCATCTGCATTTCTTCGACAAAGTCACTGTCATCATTGGTTGGCCAGACAAGGCGGACAAGCGCCTGATCCGCCTCGCCTTCATGGGTGAGGTAGTGAAGGGTGCGATTGTCGGTAAATTGGCGGGTGCGCGCCTCGCTTCGCGGCTGAAACTCCGCCTCGCGCACGGGCAAAGCGCCAAGGGTCGCGGCGACCGCTTCAATCGCGGCCCCTTCGTCAAAATCTCCTACAATCGAAAGCTCTATTGCGCCTGATTGCAAGCGGTCCGAAATGGCGCTTTCAAGCCCTTCGTAATCGAGGGCAAAATAGGCCTCCTTCGGGGCAAGGCTGAAGCGTGGATCATTGTCGGAAAGGATGGCGCCAGCAGCGTTGCTATAGGCACGCAAAGGCGTTGAATTGAGGCGCGCGAAGAAATTGTCGATGCCGCGGCGGAATTGCTCGATCCCTTCGCTGCGATAGCCCGGATCGGTGATGGCTGCGGTGAGCACCTGCATCTGCAACGTCAGATCGCGCGGCGTGGTGGAGCCGGTAAAGCTGAACGCGTCGGCGGTGTTTGAGGCGTTGAAGCCGACGCTTCGCCCGGCAAGGATCGTCTGCAATTCATCGCGGCTGTGTTCGCCCAGACCACCAGCAGAGAGCAAGCTCATCAAATAGACCCGCAAGGGGTCTTCCTTCGTGTTCATCAAAGTACCACCGTCGAGAAGTAAGCGGTACGCCACCCGGTCTTCGCGCACATTGGTTGTCTTCAACGTCAGACGCACATTGTTGGCGAAGGTAAGGGTCCGAAAGCCCAAGCGTTCATCGCGCGTGTCTTTGACGACTTCCCCCGGTGTCCCGAAGTAGGTGTAGGCAAAAGCCTTGGCACTCCCTTCAAGGGGCGGGGAAATGGGAAGGGCCATCGCCTCTGCAAAAGCCTCGCGAAGCGCCTCTTCGCCGCCCTCTGGCGCGGTGCGGCCTTGGAACCGGATCAGCGGTTCGTCGAACGCAATCACCCTTTCGCGAAGCGCCGCCAGGGCCGTTTCAGGCGTGATGCTGGCTTCCAATTCTTCGAACAATTCCAATTGAAAAGCGGGCGTTGTGGGCACGGTTTCATCGGAAACAACGTTCAACGCGCGGGCAGCGTAAAAGCTGTTGGGCCGTGTCCCTGCGCCTGCCACCCGGTTCTCCAGGCTCGTACGGATATTGGCGAGCTGTTCGGCTATCTCGGCTTTTGTGAAGCCGTGGACGAGTGCTTCATTCACGGTTTGAACGGCGGCCATCACCCCTTCGCGCCACTTGCCGTCTTCGGTCGCTATACTCAGCGTGTTGGTGCGCGCGTCTTCGAAGATGGTCCCTTGCGAAAAGCGCGCGGCTCTGAATGGCGCATTGGGTGAGCGAGCAAGGCGCGATAGACGCCTGCGGATGATGCGACTTGCGACCGAGCGAAGCACGCTTTGCTTGCGTTCGGCAATCGTGTCTGGCTCGTCGATATATGGGGCCAGCATGGTGAGTGTGACGGTTTCGGATAGCGCAGGGTCGAGGAATATGTCCGTCTCGCCCTTGCGAGTGAGGTCGACCGGGCCAGTGACGGGCTCGGCCGGAGGCGGCGAGGCCTCCCAATCGGCGAAATATTTGAGGATCGCGGCTTCCATCATTGCGGTGGGCAGATCGCCAACCACCACAAGGACTGTGTTCGCGGGCGTATAGGTGCGCTCATAAAGCGCGCGAATGTCGTCAGCGCTTGCGGTTTCAAGCACCTCCAGCGTGCCAATGGGGAGCCGCTTGGTATAGCGAGCGCCCGGGGCGATAAACTCAAACCCGTCCTCGCGCGCCCGCTGTGCATAGCCGCGCCGGTCCCGCCGCTCAGCCAATATAACCCCGCGCTCGCGCTCAACCGCTTCCGGCTCAATAGTGAGCTCACTCGCAGTCTCGCGCATCAGCATCATCGCTGTGCCAAGCAGGTCTTCGTCATTGCGCGGCAGGTCGAGCATATAGGTGATCGCCTCAAAGCCGGTCGACGCGTTGGTATCCGCGCCAAAGGCCAAGCCTTCGCGTTCGAGCAGAGGGATCATCTCGCCTTCGGGGATATTGGTCGAACCGTTAAAGGCCATATGCTCAAGAAAATGCGCAAGACCGCGTTCATGCTCTTGTTCGGACAAGGAACCAGAACCAATCCGCATCCGCACCAGAACCGTGCCCTCAGGCGTCGCATTTTCGCGCAGGATATAGCGCATCCCATTGGGAAGCGTGCCGAACACGAAAGCCGGATCGACGGGCAGATCGCTGCTCTCAACCGGCCAGCTTTGCTGTGCTTGCTCTTGCGCGCTTGTCGCCTCGCTGTTTTCAGCGGCAAGCGGCGCGCCAAGCGAAAACACCAGCAGACCAGCGGTAAGGCTGCGAAATGCGTATCTAATCAACGGTATGTGTCTCTCATGCTCTCGTTTGGAGAGCAGCCTAACCGTTGAAAGATGTATGTCAGCTTATTTTTTGGCCGCCTATTTTTTCGGAGGAGGGTTTCCCCGCAGACGCGTCCGGTGGCTCGACAGGTCAAGCACTTCGCCGGGGCCTGTGTCCTCATTCTGCAAGAGGCCAAGGCGGCGCGCCACTTCGCGATAGGCCTCTTCTTCCCCGCCAAGATCGCGGCGGAAGCGGTCCTTATCGAGCTTTTCGCCGCTCACCATATCCCAAAGACGGCAGCCATCCGGGCTGATTTCATCGGCAAGGATCACACGGCTGTAATCGCCATCGAAAAGCCGACCAAATTCAAGTTTGAAGTCGACCAGACGAATGTCGATGGCCGCGAACATCCCACAAAGGAAATCATTGATGCGGATCGCCATGGAAGAAATGTCCTGCATCTCCTCCTGGCTCGCCCAGTTGAAACACGCGATGTGCTCTTCACTGACGAGCGGGTCGCCCAGCGCGTCGTCCTTGTAATAATATTCGATCAGCGTGTGGGGGAGGGGCTCGCCCTCTTCCAGACCCAGCCGCTTGCAAATCGATCCCGCTGCGACATTGCGCAAAACCACTTCGATCGGGACGATCTCAACCTGCCGCACAAGCTGCTCGCGCATATTGAGGCGGCGGATGAAATGGGTCGGGATGCCGATGTGCGACAGGCGGGTAAAAACGTGCTCGCTGATGCGATTGTTGATCACGCCTTTGCCGTTGATTGTGCCCTTTTTCTCCGCGTTAAAGGCGGTCGCATCATCTTTGAAATACTGGATGAGCGTGCCGGGTTCTGGACCCTCATAAAGGATCTTGGCTTTGCCTTCGTAAATTTTGGAGCGGCGGGACATAAGCGGGTCAGTTCCCTTTTCTAGCGAATGGTGCCCGGGGGCGGAATCGAACCACCGACACGCGGATTTTCAATCCGCTGCTCTACCCCTGAGCTACCCGGGCATTCGCTGCATCGTGCGGGGGCTGAGTAGCGCCCCGGCGAGCAAATGAAGCGGCGCTATGGCGCGGCTTTGCGCGAATGGCAAGAGGGAAAAGCGGGTATTTTACCGCCTTTTGTCTATTCCTTGGTTTCCCAATCGCTTTGCGTGAGCGATTCAGGGTCTACCGGCTCTCCCGGAACCGAATATCCATCGCCGAACCACTGCGCGAGATCGCGGTCCTTGCAGCGCTGCGAGCAGAAGGGGGTGTGCTCTTCGCTGCGAGGTTTCTTGCAGATGGGGCAGGGTTTGGTCATTGGGTTCTTATTCGCTTTGCCTTCAATTCGTGTGCTCCTGCGAAAGCACGAGCCCAACTTTCAACCTTTGGTGACGGACTCCTGCGTTCGCAGGAGATCACGCGTCAGAAATGATCTGGGCCTGAGGCACCTCAAGCGCAAGGGCAGGGTTGACCTCTATTCGCACTTCGAGGCCCGTGCGCACGCCCAGTTCTTCGAGCCATTCCGGTTTGAGTTTGGCTTTGAGGGCAGGGTGCACGATGAGGAGCAGAACGGGGCCATTGCCCTCGACACGCTCAGCCACCCGCAAGGCATAGCGTGCGCACATTCCCACCCGCGAAGTCGCGAATCGGTGCAAGAGCGATGGCCCTTCAAGCCGCGCGATTATCTGTACAAAGCCAAAGCCGTTCATTGCGGTGCGTTCATGCGGCCAATCGCTGAGCGCTTCAGCCATTGCATCGTCCACTGCGCGGCGGTCGGCCTTCGCTTCCAATGAGGGAAAGTCGATGCCGATATTGCCGCCTAGGTCGAACCAGCGAAGCGCCTTGGCGATAGCCGGAACAGCTGCGAGAGCCAATTCGCGTGGGGAAAGGGCGCCGTCCACGTCGATCACCGTCATGCCAGGGGTCACGGCGCAAAGGATTTCGCCGCCAACAAAGGCAATGCTGCCAGTGGAGGCGGCGTGCCAGACCTCTTCCCATGCGCCCGCCTCGAATCGATGAGTCGCAATGCCCTCATGCGGAGCAGCGTCATCCGCGCCGCCACTGATCCAGCGCGCTTGTGGCAGTTTCAACCGTCCCCGCTCCGCAATGCTGGCCCTCGTGATCCGCACTTGGCCTCGGAGCCCTTCGGTGGCCTCGCGCGGCAGGTGATCGACCAGAGCCTCGCGCCCGTTTTCGAGCGTTACCGTCCCGCGCCGCGCGCCGCCAGCCTTGCGGGTGAGCCGGGCTGTGTGGATCTCGCCTGCGGTAAGCTCGCCGGGCCATTGGAGTGAGGCTGCCACCACTTCGCCCCCTTCGATGAGGAGCTTGCGGGTTTCGCCGATGCCATGTTCGATGAGCCAGGTCACCACATCCTCCCCGGCACGGGGAGGGGGACCAGCGAAGCTGGTGGAGGGGGCATGAGCGCTACAAAAAAGTGGTTGAAGAACGAACGAAGTCGCTTGCCCCTCCACCATCCTGCGGATGGTCCCCCTCCCCAGAATGGGGAGGATTTTTCGTTGGCCTCAACCAATGGCAAACCCCGCCGCCTTTAACAGCGCGCGCGTTTCATAGAGCGGCAGGCCCATTACGCCTGAATGGCTGCCTCTCATCCATTGGATCAGCGCTTCGGCCTGCCCTTGAATTGCATAACCGCCCGCTTTGCCGCGCCACTCATCGCTCGCGATATAAGCGTCGATCTCTTCAGCGCTAAGGTCCTTGAAGCGCACCACATTTTCATTCAGCCGCTCGCGAAGGGTGCCATCGGGCGCGCGCAAGACGACGCTGCTCAAAACCACGTGCCGCCGTCCCGATAGAAGATTGAGGCAATCGCGTGCCTCACTTTCTTCTTCGGTCTTAGGCAAAATACGCCTGCCAGCGGCTACCACTGTATCGCCAGCCAGAACAAAGCCATCGGCCTTTACCGCCAAAGCCTTCTCGCGGCCCATGCGCAGCGCATAATCGCGCGGGCGCTCGTCTTTCAGAGGCGTTTCATCAATATCAGCGGGCGTCACGGTATCAGGCGTCACCCCAAGACGCGCCAAAAGGTCGCGCCGGCGGGGCGATGCAGACGCTAGGGTGAGATGAGGTGAGCCCACTAAAAGGCCCCTTGGGTCTACTGTGGGCCGGGACCGCCACGGCCCGGCATAAAGCGATAGGTGATGCGCGCTTTAGTAAGATCGTACGGTGTCAACTCGCACAATACCTCGTCACCTACGAGAACGCGGATGCGGTTCTTGCGCATTTTGCCAGCCGTGTGACCCAGCACTTCGTGGCCGTTTTCAAGCTCTACCCGGAACATCGCATTGGGCAGCAGCTCGACGACGCGCCCGCGCATTTCGAGAAGTTCTTCCTTGGCCATGTAAGTCCTTTTGTGTTGTTCAATCGGGAACGTCGTTTGTCGTCCCCCCGTTCATCGAATTACGCGCGCCATTTAGCGATGGTGAGAACAAAAGTGAAGCCTCGTGCGTTAATGGGCGCAAATCGCAGCAGTTTGGGCGCAAAGATGATCCGGGTGAATCGGGCAAAGCGGTCGGCTGATGCAAATTGATACAATCGCGTGCTTTCAATAATGGCTCGCAATAACGCAAAAGGCCCACATGAACCTCTCCAGCCTTTCCCGCACCGTCTTAATGACGGGTGCTGCCACTTTCGCTCTTTGCTCCGGTGCCATGGCCACAGCGCAAGAGCAAACCGCCCAAGCGCAAAGCGAACCGACCGTCATTGAGGACGACGACGAGGATGATGTCGGTGGCATCATCGTATCGGCGCGGCGTCTTCGCGGTCAGCTTGACGTGGGACAAGCGCCCATTCTTGAACTGAGTGAAGAACAGATTGCAGCCGAGGGCGTTGCCTCAATCGGCGATCTGGTCACTCAAATCAGCGCGCAAACAGGCTCTTCGCGTGGGCGCGGTGGGGGGCGGCCAATCATCCTTGTCAATGGTATTCGCCCCGGCTCTTTTCGCGAGCTGTTCCAATATCCGCCCGAAGCCTTGGCAAAAACCGAAGTCTTCCCTGAAGAAGTCGCCCAGCGTTTCGGATTTCCGCCAGACCGCCGGGTTATCAACCTGATCCTTAAGGATAATTACCGAAACGCCGAGGTCGAATTCGAGTTTGAAGGCCCCTCGCGCGGTGGGAATTACACACGCGAACAAGAGCTTGGATTTCTACAGATCAAAGACGGTGCGCGGATCAACATCAATCTGGAGGCGAACGATACCTCTTTCCTGACCGAGGATGAGCGCGATATTATCCAGACGGAAAATTCGACCAGCGATGTCGCTGGCGACCCCGATCAGGCCCCGTTCCGTTCGCTCGTCTCCGATAGCCGCAGCCTTGAGGCCAATATCAGCTGGGCCAAGGCATTTCAGGACAGCGGGACAGCGGTAACAGCCAACGCCAATTATGTGCGCAGCGATGCGCGCAGACTTCAAGGGTTGAACACGGTACTGCTTTCAGACGGGCCGGAAGATGATCCGGCGACGACTAGTGTTCTCAGAACCTTCGGCGCAGACAGCCCGATCGAACAGGTCGTTGCCTCGGACACATTCTCCGTATCGGGATCGGTCAACACGCCGGTCAATTCGTTCCGACTGACAACCACATTGGACGGCAGCGTGAGCGAGCAGGAGACACGGTTCGACCAAGAGTTCGACACCAGCGATTTGATCGCTGCGGCAAGGGCAGGGGAGCTTGCGCTTGATGCAGCCCTTCCTACGCGGCTCGAAACAGGGTTTGATGTGGCCTCAAGTCGAACGATCACGGCGGAAACCTTGACCACATTGCGCGGGCCGCTCGCCTATCTTCCCGGCGGTGAGCTGATTGCGACCTTTGACCTTGGCCTTGATTGGGACCGGATCGAAAGCGATGACACGCGCACCAATCTGCCGTCGGAGTTGACACGCAGACGCCTTTCAACGGGCGCGAATTTGAACATTCCGATCACTAGCAGGCGCGAGGGGTTTGCCGATGCGCTGGGCAGCTTCACGCTCAATCTTCAAGCAGGGTTTGAGGACTTGTCCGACTTTGGCCTCTTGGGCGATTATACCGCTGGCCTCACCTGGGCGCCTTTTGATAATCTCGACCTTACCGCGACTTATATATACCGCGAAGTCGCCCCGACTTTAAGTGCGCTTGGCGACCCGCAAGTCGTCAATTTCAACCTGCAAGTGTTTGATTTCGTCAACAATGAGACGGTGCTGGCTGATGTCACCACGGGCGGCAATCCCGACCTCGTGGCCGAGACACAACGCGATTGGAAATTTGCCGCCAATTGGGAGCTTCCGTTCTGGGAAGGCACGCGTTTTCAGGTCGAATATATCCGCAATCGATCCGATGATGTGGTGAGCTCTTTCCCGCAAATCACGCCAGAAATCGAAGCCGCTTTTCCGGGCCGTATTACGCGCGATGCAGACGGCACTTTGATCGCGCTGGATCGGCGGCAGGTGAGCTTTGCCGAGACAAAGGCGGACAGGCTGAACTTCTCGCTGAACCTGCGCGGTTCATTTGGTGGTTCAAGCGAACGCGGCGGCGACCGAGGTGGCCCACCGCAAGGCGCTTCTCGCCCCGCCAATGCAGCGCCAGCAGGTGCGCCTTCGGACGGTCCCCCAGCAGGGCCCCCAGCAGGACCAATGCGCGAAGGTTTCGCCGCTTTTCGTAGCATTATCTGCGCTGATGATGGCGCGGACCGTATCAAAGCTCTGATCGCGCGGATTGAGGCGGGGGAGGATGTTTCGGACACCATCCCCGGCTTTGACCCTGCAATGGCGCAAATGATGCTTTCGCGTCTGCGCTCCGACAATGGCGAGATTTCTGATGAGCGCCTGTCCACCATCCGTGAGCGTATGTGCAGCGCGGAGGCTGGTGCGTCTGGCTCTGGCTCGCAAAATAGCCAAACGGCAGGCGGGCGCGCACGCGGCGGGCCTCCCGGCGGGTTCAACCCGCTGGCGCGCAACGGCTTTTCCGGTTTCCGTTATTTCGTCTCACTCAACCACACGATTGAACTCGCCAATGAAATCACGATTGCGCCGGGCCTTGCTCCGCTCGACCAGCTTGATGGGCAATCGACCAATTTCCTCGGCCTGCCGCGCCATACCTCGCGGCTTGAGGCTGGCATATTTGGCAAAGGGATCGGGACGCGCCTGTCTGGCCGTTACACGGGCAAAGCGAGGCTTGATGGCTCCACTCAGACCACGACAAACACAATCTTTATCGACGATCTTGTGACCTTCGATCTGCGTGTGTTTGCGAATTTGGACCAACTCACCGGGGGCAGCAGCCCAGCGCTCAAAAATGTGCGCGTTTCCTTGCGCGCTGACAATATCTTTGATGCTCAGCAAAAAGTGGTCGATGAGACGGGCGAAACGCCGCTGACTTATCAACCGTTCCTGATTGATCCGGTGGGCCGCTTTATCGGAATTGATATTCGCAAACTGTTCTAGACTTGAGGATTAGCCCCAAGCCGTCTCAAGCTTGGGAAACATCCAGCTTTGGAATGGATTGGGCTCAAATGGTTTCCACTCGCCTTCAGCCTGAGCGAGGCGATCAGCCATGGCGATCATCACGCTTGGGTTGACGCCGAGCCCCAGATGGCTGGCAAAAACGCGAATGTTTTCAGTGGGCGCACCGGATGCCTTTTCGGGATCCTGAACACTCCCGCGCCAGTGCACCACGCCATCGGTCTTTGTCAGGATCGAGGTTGTGGGGACGGGCGGTGCAACATCAAGCCCATTGAACTGACCATCACGGATTTCCTCAGGCTCGCTGCCGTTGAAAAATTCGAACAATCGCGAAGCATTGGTGTGCGCGCGGTCATCGGTGATCGGGCTGCCGAGGCTCATCACAAGGCGCACTTTGTCAGGGCGAAGCTTGGCGAGTTCGCGCGCCAGAACGCCGCCAAGGCTCCACCCGATGAGCGAGATTTTGCGACCGCTAGCCTCAAACAACCGGTCCACCTGATCTTCCAGCTTGGTGATAAGCTCTTCATTGACGCGGATGTTGCGGCCTGAATCCCAGCCATGCGCGTCATAGCCAAGGCTTTTGAGAAGGTTGCGCATCGGCACGGTTGAATTGTTGGTCGCCATAAAGCCGGGGAGCGTCATCACGCTATGCCCATCGCCTTTGGGCAGGGTCGCAAGATATGCGCGCGAGGCGAAGAATGCGCCGAATTCAAATACGGCGCGGCCTTCAGACAGCGCCCAGAAGGGATGGGGCGCGCGCGGCTCGACCGGAACCTCTCCACGCGATTTTTTTTCATCATCGACTATGATGCTGCCCGGCATGGGGGGCAGATCGCGATATGTGGGTAGGCTGGCCATTATTTGCTCTCCTCAGCGATACGCGCAGCCGATGCCTTGGTTGGCTTGCGCTTGCCCGGTTTGGGCGCGGTTTTGCTAACCGCTTTGCTCGCATTCCTGTTCGCCGCTTTGCGGGGCGCTTTCGTAGCGCTGCTTTTTCTAGCGGACGAGGGTTTCTTTGCGGTTTGTCTTGTCTGCGAAGCTTTACGAGTGGCGCTCTTGTCAGTTCCCGCCCCTTTCGCTGCAGGTTTTTGCGGCGCTGTCCCTTTTGCAGCCGTCACCATTTCTTCAAAACTTTCACGCAGGCATTGTGAGTAGAATTCGGGATCAGGCATAATATCGCGGCAGGCGGTAAAGCTGATATAGGCTTCATCGCAATACGATTGCACCACGTGCGCAAGCGCCAATCCATCAGTCAGGCAGATGAGTGACAAGGCCATGCTTTCAAGCTTTGCCCCTGCCGAATAAATCGGGATGGGCGGGCCGGGCACGTTGGTCACAACGGTGTTGAATGGCATTGCAACGCTGTGCGCGATGCTGACCCGATTAAACAATTGCGCGCCCAAAGCCATGTAAAGCAGCGGGTTCACCTTGCTCACTTCAGTCATGGTGCGCGCGCCAATGGCATTGGTGATCGCTTTGGAGTTGCTGGTGCGGGCAAAGACAAAGGCAAGCCGCTCACCGGGGTCTGCAGTATGGGTGCCAAGCGGCGCAATCATGGCCGCAACCTGATTGCCCATATCGCTTTTCTCATCGGCAGAGCGCACTGAAATCGGGGCCATGGCGGTCATGGTCGCTTTAGGCAGGTCATCCTTGGCTGTCAGATATTTGTGTAATGCGCCCCCGATAATCGCGAGTGCGACGTCGTTGACCTTGGTTTTAAGGTCGGGCGCGAGCGCGCGAATGGCCTTCATATCTTCGAGCGGGAAACGCTGGCCCTCAACTACACGGTGGGGCGAGATCGATGTGTTAAAGCGCGTGCGCGGCGGGACATAGTCGCTGGTGAGTTTGAAATCGCGGGTGATCAGCCCTTTGATCGCATTAGCAACGCCGGGCACGGCCTGCGCTGCGACGCGTGCCTGTTTCAGGGGATTTACAAGAGCATTGACGTAGGATTTGCCGAGCAGCTCAACCGGGCCCGGAACCTTTTCCGGTTTCCAGCTGTCCGGTTTGCTGGGCGGGGGCGCATCGGGGGTAAGCGTGTGGATCGCTTCCATCAGGTCAATCCCGCTCATCCCGTCAATCGCGGCATGATGCACCTTTGTAACGAATGCAAAGCACCCCGGCGGATAGCCCGGTACATTGTCGAGGCCTTCGACTACGGTAAATTCCCATGGCGGGCGGTTCAAATCGAGGGGACGGGCATGAATGCGCGCGGTCTGGATGCACAATTGCCGCCAATCACCCGGCTTAGGCAGCGCAACGTGGCGCAAGTGATATTCAAGGTCGAAATCGGGGTCTTCAATCCAGTATGGATAATCGAGGTCAAACGGGACACGTACAAGACGCTGGCGCATGGTCTTGGAGAGTTGCAGACGGCTGCGGAAGAATTCGAGAATGTCTTTAAAGCGGACAAATCCGCCCGGTGCGCTCGCCGGATTGTAGATGAGCAGATTGCCAATATGCATGGGAGAATTGGGCGATTCCAGCGCCACAAATGACGAATCCATTCCCTGCAATTGCTGCAATCGTTTTCTCCTCAATCCCTGTTTGAAGGCCGCGTTATCCGTCCTTTCGAGAACGAGGCTAGGGCGCGTTGATGGAGGTGGCAAGCTGACGCGCACGTCAGGTGCCCTATCGTGAGTGCACTAGGATCCTGATCCAAGAGCATCGCCGCAGGCAACGCCGCTCGCCCATGCCCATTGGAAATTGTACCCCCCAAGCCAGCCTGTCACATCGACCGCCTCGCCAATTGCGTACAGGCCGGGCACGCGCTTTGCTTCCATGGTTTTGCTGGAAAGCTCATTGGTCGAAATCCCGCCGATGGTAACTTCGGCTTTGGCGAAACCTTCCGAACCGCTTGGGGTGAAGCGCCAGTTGGCAAGCTTTTGAGCCGCCGCTCTCAGCGCTTTGTCTGAGACATTGCCGAGCTCTGTATCAATGCCAAGCTTTTCCGCGAGCGCATCGGCGAGACGGTCTGGCAAATGCTCTCGCAGCGCCGATTTGATGTGGGCGCGCGGGCGATCGCGCTTCATTTCCAAGAGCCAGTCGGTATCCGCCTGAGGAAGGAAGGTGATCCCAACCTCTTCTCCGGGCCGCCAATAGGATGAGATTTGCAGGATAGCAGGGCCGGAGAGCCCCTTGTGCGTGAACAGCGCAGCTTCATCGAAACTGGCCTTGCGCTTCTTTGATCCAGCATGAGCGCGCACAGGGGCGGAAACGCCGGAAAGCTCGCGAAACAAAACGTCCTCTCCGCCCAGTGTGAGTGGCACGAGAGCAGGACGCGGCTCGACGACTTTCAGGCCAAATTGGCGGGCGAGATCATAAGCAAAGCCCGTTGCTCCCATCTTGGGGATCGAGGGGCCGCCAGTGGCGATGACGAGGTTGGGGGCGGCGAAATTCTGACCACTGGCGCCAACGGCGAACATATCGCCGTCTTTGACGACCGCGCTGACGAAAGCGTCGCACAGCACGTCCACCGTGTCCCCACATTCGTCGAGCAGCATTTGGACAATCTGGCTCGCAGATCCGTCGCAAAACAGCTGTCCCAGAGTTTTCTCATGCCAAGCAATGCCGTGTTTCTCGACTAAAGCGATGAAGTCCTTTGGCGTGTATCTGGCAAGCGCGGACTTGGCGAAATGCGGGTTGTCGGAAAGGTAATTGGCTGGCCCTGCGTCCACATTGGTGAAATTGCAGCGACCCCCGCCGGAAATGAGGATTTTCTTGCCCGGCCTCTCAGCCTTTTCGAGCATTAGGACGCGAAGGCCGCGTTTACCCGCCTGCGCTGCACACATCAGGCCAGCCGCGCCGGCTCCCAAAATTATCGCGTCATAGTGCTTCATCGTGCGGCCGATAGAGGTTGAACAGCCCGATGAAAAGCATTGTGCTTGCGGCCCTGATCGTGCCCATCGCCAGACAGAAAGCGCCCGCGTTCGGTGTTTCCCAAACGCAGGCGCTTAATGCGGTTTGAAATCTGATCCTTACACAGCAGGCAGGGTCGGATTTGTGATGGTCATGATCTTACCAATATCATCCCATTCTTCGCGCGGTGCCCAATTGCGGTTTGCGCCAAGGAAGGAACGATCATCCAATTCAAGGATGCCGATCATCACCTCTGCAACGATTGTTGCGCCCACTGGGCCCAAGGCCTCGCCCTTAGTGAAGGTGCCATTGGTTTCGGCACGGCCAATCACCTCGGCTTCCGCGAGGAGGTAGAGCCACAAGGGGATGCCATCGCTGCCAATATCAGGGTGCAGATCAGCGATCTTGGCGACCACCAGATCGATATCCGCTTGGTCAACGCCGATGGCTTTCGCGATTTTTTCACCGCCCGGCAGCAGGAAGGCGTTGCCCCGCAGCAAGTTGCGCGTGGCAAGCGATGCCTCGTCGCCCGCTCCGACAAACGGCAGTTTGAGCAAGTCGCCAGCGAGTTTCGTATCGAGCGTTTGGGTCTTTTCGACCGTGCGACCTTCGCTGGTTTCAAACAGTTCGTGCCAATCCACCACGGCGCGCGGGTGGCTGACCCGGTCAAAGCCGCGGCCAAGGAATTCGCCGAACAGTTCAAGCTTGCCCGTACCTTTGCGGGTTTGCAGCGACATGGGGATCATCGAGTGGCCAAAACGATATGCAGCGACTGAAAATTCAACCGGGATGAAAGGCGTGTCGGCACAGTAGAACTGGCGTCCACAGCCCAAAATCCGCTCCACCACGGGGGTGCCGCACATAGCGTTCAGAAAGTCATTCACCACCGCCCATTGATAGTGCCACGTGGTTTGCTGACGCGCTTCTTCATAAAGCTCATGGCCTTCCAATGTCTCTTCATTGGGGTTGTTTTTGCTTTCGTGATAAAGCGTATCGGCCACATGATTATGGAAGCGGATAATCGCGAGCTGCATCTGGCTCAAAATGCGGTTTTCATCATTGCGTGGATCGCCAATGACCGCGCGGTTGTTGGGCGAGCGCAGCAGGTCGTGATCGGCATATTCACCTTGCACCAGATCCCCATTGTCCAAACGATTATCATCGCCTGTCAGCAGTTTAACGCCATTAAATGGTGCCTCCTGGCTGAACAGATAAGGCTGAGCCTCTGGCCCAAGGCCGTAGATGCAATCGAGATCCAGCGTCGGCGTGCGCACATTGGCGACTTCGCTTGCATCATTGATGACAGATGAAAATGATGTGGACGCATCAAGTGTGATGTCATGGTCGATAAACTGACCGAAAAAGACCATGCCAACGGGCACCGACTTTGTGGGTGAGTTTTTGTTGCCGCCATCCATCGGGCCGCCATCTCGGCCAATTGCCTGCAAGATGTCGGGCCTTGTGTAAGCTGGTGGCAAGTTGCCAAACATCCGGCCAAAGCGATCTTCGCGTTGATGTTCGGAATAATGGCTGCGGCTGCAATAAGGGGCAAGACCGTCTAACGGTTTCATCCCGTGGTGTTCGTGGCTGCTCATCTCTTCGTCTCCCTGAATTGAAAAAATTCGGGCGACCCGGTCAAATTATGCTTACCCCTCCAATTGGTACCGCTTATGAATCGGGCAGCATTTCTTTTGCGTGAGCCTCGTAATGGGGATTGGTCTTGGCCCGCTGTGCAGTATTTCACAGGACATCGCGCAAGGGGGGGTTTTCGCGGTCAACTGATGGTCTATCTATGACCGATGGCTCAATCTCCTTCTGGCAGACCGCACAACCCCGACGGTGCAGAGCGCTTCAATGAGGCGCAGGCGGCGACCACAGTTGCGCGCGCTCAGCCCAATTTGGAGGCCGGCGTCAACGCCATTCGTGAGGTGGTGAAGACGTTGAAACCCATTCCGGGCGTCTATCGTATGCTCGATGCACGAGGCGATGTGCTGTATGTCGGCAAAGCGCGCAGTTTGAAGGCGCGGGTGGTCAATTATACGCAGGTCAACCAACTGACCAATCGCCTGCAACGCATGGTGTCGCAATGCCGCAGCATGGAAATCGTCACCACCAATTCCGAGGCCGAGGCGCTGCTTCTCGAAGCGCAGCTGATCAAGCGTTACCGCCCACCGTTCAATGTGCTCCTGCGCGATGATAAGAGCTTTCCCTTTATCCTGCTGCGCGCCGATCACGCGTTTCCGCGCATTCACAAGCATCGCGGCGCGCGGCGGGCGAAGGGGAACTATTATGGGCCGTTTGCCAGCGCTGGATCGGTCAACACCACGCTTAACGCGCTGGAGAAACTGTTCCTCCTAAGGTCTTGTACCGACAGCTTTTTCAACAATCGCGACAGGCCGTGCCTGCTCTATCAGATCAAGCGCTGTTCAGCGCCGTGCGTGGGGCGGATAAGCGAGGAGGATTACGCCGCGCTCGTCACACAGGCCAAGGATTTCCTTGCGGGCAAATCGGGCAAGGTGCAGGCCGATCTCGAACGCCAAATGGCGAAGGCCGCCGAAGAGCTGGACTTCGAAACGGCTGCGATCCTTCGCGACCGATTGCGCGCGGCGACCTTTATCCAAGGGTCGCAGGCGATCAACGCGAAGAATGTGGGCGATGCCGATGTCTTTGCTATCGCGGCCAAGGGCGGGCAGATGTGTGTGCAGGCCTTTTTCATCAGAGGCGGGCAAAATTGGGGTCACCGCGCCTTTTTCCCTTCTCACATCAAGGATGTCGAAGAGGCGCAGGTTCTCGCCAATGTCATGCTGCAATTCTACGAGGAAGTACCACCGCCGCCGACCGTACTGGTTGACCGCGAGCTGCCCGAAGGCGAGTTGATGGAAGCAGCGCTCAGCGAACTGGCCGAGAAGAAAGTCGCAATCTCCATCCCCCAACGCGGCGACCGTCGCAAGCTTATGGCGCAGGCTGAGCGCAATGCTGTGGAAGCGCTTGATCGCAGGCTCGCTGAGAGCGGGACCAAGGCGAAAGTCCACCGCGACCTGGCCGAATTTCTTGAACTTGATGAACCGCCCAGCCGCATCGAGGTCTACGACAACTCCCACATTCAAGGCGCAAAAGCCATTGGCGCAATGGTTGTCGCGTCACCCGAAGGCTTTGAAAAATCGCAATATCGCAAATTCAACATCAAGTCCGCGCAAACCAATGACGATTTCGCCATGATGCGCGAGGTGATGGAGCGGCGCTTTAGCCGCGCGATGAAGGATGACCCGGACCGTGAGCGGGAAGGCGTGTGGCCCGATCTCGTCCTCATCGACGGCGGTAAAGGCCAACTTTCCAGTGTGATGGAGGTGCTCGGCGAACTGGGCATCGAAGACCTGCCCGTTATCGGCATCGCCAAGGGCCCCCACCATGGTCGCGAGGGGCGCGAGGTTTTCCATTTTCCCGATGGGCGGGAAAAGACGCTGCCGACCAATTCACCCGTATTGTTCTATGCGCAAAACCTTCGCGATGAGGTCCACCGCTTCGTCATTGGCGCGCACCGGGCCAAGCGTTCCAAGGCGATCACGGCATCGCCCCTCGATGAAATCCCCGGCATCGGCCCTGCAAGAAAACGTGCGCTGCTGCTCCATTTCGGAACGGCGAGCAAGGTGCGCGCCGCCGCGTTGGAAGATCTGCGCCGCGCCCCCGGCGTCAGCGACGCGGTCGCGCGCGCGGTCTATGATTTCTATCACGCAAGGGGGTAAGCACGCGGCCATGATGCAAATTCCAGAGGCCACAGTCACCGTTCAGCGGATCGGCAAAGAGGGTGAACCTCTTGTCATTATCGATAATTTCACCGGCCAACCCGAACGCCTTCGCGAAATGGGCGAAGCGGCACGCTATTACCCTGCAGGCGTCGACTATCCCGGCATACGCGCTCCCGCAGACCCATCCTATCTCGACATCCGGCGCGAGTTGATGATGCGGGTCATGGGCGAGGTGTTTGGCCTTAGACGATCAATCCAGTGCGAAGTGGCGGCGTTCTCAGTCGTCTCGCTGAAGCCCGAAGACCTCTCACCGCGCCAACGCATTCCGCACCATGATCACTCCGATCCGGGCCGCGTTGCGATCATGCACTATCTCGACGACCCTAAAAGCGGCGGCACTGCATTTTACCGCCACCGGCGCACCGGCTTTGAAGCGATTACACCCGAGCGTGAGGGAGCCTATGCCATGGCTCTGAAAGAGGATGAACATGAATACGGCCCCCCGCCGGCTGGCTATCCTCAAGAAAGCGAGCGGTTTGAGCGTATTGGCATGGTTGAGGCGCGCGTGGACAGGCTTGCCCTCTATCGTGGACGCCAACTGCACTCCGGAATTATTCCGGACACCAAGGCGCTTAGCGATGACCCCAAAACGGGCCGTCTAACCGTCAATATGTTCCTCTACGGTCGCTAGTCGAGGGGGCTTACGCCTCCTTATACGCCACCATATCCTCTTGCAGCGTGCGGCCTGCGAGGAGGTAGTGCAGCGCTGCCCAGCCATAGCCGCAGCAGAAGATCACAATCGACCATTGCAAACCTCGCGCATCGGCATCCGCGCAAGCAGCAAGGTTTCTCGCCTCAACGCCGGTCAGAACATTCTTGGCTTCAGCGCTCAATCCGATCAGCGGCTTGCACGCTTCGAGCGTGAGGCCAAGGTCTGCGCCGGTAAGGAAAACCGATTTGAGATAGGTCGACAAAATGCCGATCAACAAGGGACCAAGGCCATAGCCCAAAAGGTTCACGACGAACAATGTGATCGCCACCGATGTCGCGCGCATCCGGCTGTCCACGACGCCGCCTGACACCGCATACATTGGCCCCAAATAGAAATAGTGGATCATCGCTGCGATCATCAGCGCAGGCATCGCCAGCCACAGGCTTTCTGCGATATAACCAAAAGCGTAGAGCGGCACTGATGCGCCCATGCCAATGGCTGGCAACCATGAAAGCGCCTTGGGATAGCGTTTCGAGAGGCGGTCAGACAGCCAGCCGGACGAGAACACGCCAATTGCTGCCATCACGCCAAGGATAATACCGAACAGGAGCGAGGCCTCCTGAATGGTAAGGCCGTGAGTGCGGATGAGGAAGCTTGTCGTGAACTGGCTCACTCCGTAACCCACGAAAGAGGCGAGCATCGCGCCAAAGACCACATGGCGATAAGCGGGCTTTTTCATCAGAACGCGCAAGGCCTCGCCAAAGCCGGCCCGCTCAAGGTTCTGGAGCGACGCGGGATCGGTGTAACCGCGCGGGGGCTCTTTGATGGTGCGCCAGACGAGAAAGCCGAGGATGAGGCCCGGAACACCCACAACGACGAAGGCAATGCGCCAGCCTTCGACCTGTGACCAGTCGAGGCCGCCGAACAACCCGCCAAGGCCGATGCTGGCGACCCATGCGCCAAAAGCGACGCTGTCGATCCCGGCAAGCTGACCGCCGAAGATTGAGGCAAACATTCCGCCAAGCGGCACGCCGAGTGCGTAGATCGACACCGCCGTCGCGCGCTTTGAGGGGGGATAATAGTCCGCGATCAGCGATTGTGCGGGCGGGGTGCATCCCGCCTCTCCAACGCTCACTCCTACGCGGAACAGGAACAGCATCAGGAACGAGGCTGCAAATCCGCACAGCGCGGTGAACAAGCTCCAGACGATGACGGCCGCAGCGATAATGATAACGCGGTTGAAGCGTTCTGCCCCCCGCGCAATCGGAATGCCGAGAAACGTATAGAGCACCGCGAATGCAGGCCCACCAAGCAGGCCCATTTGCCAATCCTCAAGCCCAAAGGAGAGCTTGATCGGTTCAGTCAAAATGTTGACGATGGTGCGGTCGATGAAATTGAAGATGTACACCGTCAGCAGCGCGGCGAGCACATAAGCGCGGTAGCCGGGAGTGCCAAATCCGGTATTCGGGCTGCTGGTCAGGGTTGCGGGCGCGGCCACGCTTGCGGCCTCAGCCGTTGAGCTTTGCGTCAAAACTGTCTCTCCCACCGGTGCCCATTCGTTTTGGCTTTGCAAGGGGCACCTGCTTCTCTCTTGCGCAGTCTTGACGAATTTGAGTGGGAGGTAAAGGCAGATGGCGGGCAAGGGGGCAAGGTTTTCGACCAACTGCTTGTGGTCGTTGCGCGCCTTTGGGGATTGCAAAAAAGAAAGGCCCGGCACCGCGAGAAAGCGGGCCGGGCCAGAATTTTTATCCTTACGCGGTTTAGGCGTTGGTCGGATATGTCCATGTGCTGCCACGCGCGAGGTTTTCGCTAGCGAAAGCAAAGTTCAGCTTTCCATCGACAACCGCGTCGAGATAGGCCGGGCGCGCATTCTGGTGATCGAGGTAGTAGGCGTGCTCCCACACATCAATCGTGAGAAGCGGGTTGAAATCGCTGTCTGCAAGCGTGTCGCCATCGTGCGTTTCTTCGATGGAAAGCTTGCCGTCTTTTTCAGCGAGCCAAACCCAGCCGCTGGCAAAGTGTCCTGCGCCGCGTGATTTAAGCTGCGATTTCAGCTCGTCCATTGAGCCGAAAGCTTCGTCAATCTTGGCTGCGAGTTCATCCGATGGTGCGGTTTCCGACCCCGCGAGCGAGTGCCAGTAAAAACCGTGGTTCCAGCTTTGCGCTGCGTTGTTAAACAGGCCCTGATTTGAGCCGCGTGCGTCAGCAACAACTGCTTCGAGAGCGGCGTTTTCATGGGCCGTGCCTTCGATGGCCGCGTTCATTTTGTCGACATAGGCCTTGTGGTGCTTGCCGTGGTGAAAGGAAAGCGTGTGCGCCGAGATTGCCGGGGCAAGCGCGTCGTCAGCGTAGGGAAGGTCGATGAGGTTAAAAGCCATCTTGAAAAGTCTCCTGCGTTGGAATTGGGGTTCCTCTAGCTAATGCGTGGACGCACGGAAAGTTGCAAATTGATGTTTCAGAATGTGACGTGCTGCAAAATCCGGACATAAAAGTGTAAAATATCCACCAGCTGGTCTTGGCTTGCGACTAACAGTTAGCCTAATGCATCAAACATGATCGGGTACAAGATCGCACGGGTGAGAGACAGAAGCATGGAACCGCGATTGCCAAAAGGCAGCGTGGTGCTTTTTAGTGCGAAAAAACGGCCAAAGCGCGGCGATACCGTGCTGGCTATTCATCCAGAAATTGGCAAAGTTGTACAAAAGGTTACAGCTGTTGGGCGCAAAGGCGGCGTTTACTTGAGCGTCGACAAAGCAAAAGGCCATGAGGCGCAATCTGTTGGTCGGGTTGATTTGAAAGATGTGCTGGGCGTAATGGTCCGCCGGATCGCCTGATCGCGTTAGGCCGCCTGCTGATTTTTGCGAAATTCGGCATCTCTCGAGAGCTGAGCGTGTTCGACCCACGTTGCGTGAACCCCGCTGGAGATTTTGTGGGGTAGAGCCGCGCGGCAAATCGGGCCCTTGGCGATGTCGCTGGCATCAAGGATCGCAAGCTCAGACGTGGCGGTATTCTCATTGATCAAAAAGGTGACGAGATAGCCGTCGTCTTCGCGTGATTGTTGTCTTACCGCTTCGCTGCTTGAGGACTTGCGCGGCACCATCGGGCTTTCGCTGGCATAGACGCCGTCGGGAAGCTCATGGACCTGCTCTTCCCCTGTCTGCGTATCATGGCGCACATATCCATTGAACAGGAACCATCCCGGCTTGCTCGTGGTCGACCAGATATAGCGGCTCTTCTTCATCAGATAAGCCGGGTTGATCATGCCAAATTCCACGATCCGGTCACTCAGGCGTTCTTCGGTAGTCTCGCCCGTTTTGAGGTTAAAGCGCCAGCGGTGGAGACGGCTCTGGAAGGAGTGCTCATCAACATAGGCCATCATATGGCTGTATTCTCCCGCTTCCTCTAGCGGATCGGGCATGGGTTTGTCTTGGTAATACCCTTCGAGCACCACTTCATCGCCTTCTGACCCGGAAACCTCATACGCGTTGGTCCAATGGAGGACATAAGTGGGGGAGGCTTCGAACCAGCGAATATCCTCTGGCTGACCACGGCGCGGGATCAGGGCAAAGCGCGTCGGCACGCCGTCATGGATGCGCGCTGCATGAATGTTTCGCTCCAAGAGATTCTCATCCCAGAACAGCGGCATATCATTGAGGATCGACCAGTTTTTCGTGATTGCCATATCGTGCGGCAGGCGCGGGCCGGGAAGGGGGATGGGGACATAATGCTCCAGCTGTCCGGATCGCCCGACTACACCGTAATGCATGAAGGGCGCATATTTGGAGTAGTTGAAGAACATCAGCTCGCCTGTCTCTTCATCCACTTTCGGATGGGCTGAAACGCCATCAATCGGGCCCCATGACGCTTTACCCAAATTCTCCAGAGTGACCGGGTCCATCTGCCAAGCCTCGCCGCATTGGTAGAAGGTCGCAAGTGCGGTCCCTGCGTGCACGATGATGTCGGTGGAGCCTGTGTCTTTCAGCCCCTCGTGTGCGCCAAAACCGGGGCGCCTGGAGGTGCCGTGCGGGTCCATCAATCCGCCCCACAAAGCCTCGCCCGCGATCTGTTCCTGATTAAAGCAGTGCGTGCGGATAAAGCGGTTGCGATAGCTCGCTTTGCCACCTGAAATGCTCACCTGATGCACCATTCCATCGCCATCAAACGGGTGATGCCGCCCAAGCGGTTGGTGAACCGGATTTTCGGTATTGCGCAGATAAATGCCGTCAATATCCGCCGGGATTTCGCCCTCGATCACCTCAAGCTCGTCAACATCCACCTCTTCGTGAACTGGCGTCCATGCGCCAGAGAGATAGGGGTGGTTCGAAGGCTGAAGCGTTGTCTTAACCGGCGGCTGGCGTGTGATCTGCATTTGTCTCTCCCGGCGCGCATCGTAACCGTGGCGACCGACAAGACAAGAACTTCATTAACCCATGATGATATGCGGCACGAAACGCGCCAGATCGCGTGTGATCGGGCTTGCATCTTCGCGGATCGACATACCCGCCGGATCATCGCCCACGACCCAGCTGCCGATCACCGCATGATTATTGCCAGAGCGCGCAATGGGCGCATAAGCCTGCACAATGTGCCCTTCCGCACCGTAGCCTTCCTGCGGGCCATCGTGACGCGCCTCACCATCGAAAAGGGCAATGTCGGCGCCCTCACGGCTGAAGAAAGGTTTGGTGACGTGCGGCTGGCTTTCCAATGCGCGCGCGCCATCGGTCCCGGCGAAATAGGCGGGCACCAGATTGCGGTGGCCCTCATGCTTTTCCCACAAAAGCGGCAGGATCGCTTTATTCGACAGGATCGCCTTCCACATGGGTTCGATGAAATTGCAGGACGCACCCGCGATCTGATCGGCGCTTTCTTCAAGCATCATGTCTTCCCACGGATAAAGCTTGAATAATGCGCCGATGCGATACCCATCGGGGTCGATGAATTCGCCCTCACTATCAATCGCGATTTTCGCAATATCGACAAAGCGCGTCTCAAGTCCGGCTTGCCCGGCCAAATCCTCGAAATAGGCGACCGTTGCGCGGTCTTCGATGTGGTCTTCGACCCCGCTAAAGTGGCACAGCGAACCCGGCGTCAGGATTTGCGCAAAGCGTTCGACCAGCGCCTCGTGCAGGCGATTGAATTGGTCGGTGCTCTCCGGCAATTCGCCAATCTCAATCATGTCTTCGAGCCACTTCCATTGGAAGAAGGCTGTTTCGTAAACGCTCGTCGGCGTATCGGCGTTGAATTCGAGCAGTTTGGCAGGGCCCCCACCACTTTCGGCTCCGGTATAGGCAAAGTCGAAACGGCCGTAGAGCGAGGCATCCCCGCGTTTCCACGAATTGGCGATCGGGTCCCACATATCACGCGGGATGGCGAGGCGTTCCATCATCTGTTGATCAGCGCACGCATCGTCCACCAGACCCAGACACATGGCGTAAAGCTCGGTCGTGGGGTCTTCGATTTCATTTTCAACTTCGGACAAAGTGAACTGCCAGCAGGCGCGCTCATCCCAGTAGAGGTCGCCATCAACATGATGAAAAACAAAACCGTTTTCGCGGGCGACCTCTTGCCAATTGGGCCGCTCTGGCAGGGTTTTTCGCAGCATTAAACGCCCTCTTGCCTACAGTGTTAAGCTCATGTCCACCTTACGATAACCTTTTTGCTTTAGCTGAAAACTCCGAAACCAAAGTCTTACGGGGATTAGGGGTAATATGGCTGCGAGAAATACCAAGCGTTCGTCCAAAGTGCGTCTTACCACAATGGCGGCTTTGAGCTCTGGCGCGATGCTTACCGCTTGCGGCGGCGATCCGGCTCCTGCTGCCAAGGCGGCGGATCCGCAAGACAAGCTTGATGTCGAAATCGAGGTGTATGAGAACGTTTTTGCCTGCGCCAAAGCTACCGGCAAAACGACTAAGGAATGCGAAGAGATGCGAGCTGAGGCGCAAGCCATTGCAGCCAAGGACGCGCCGCGTTTCGAGGCCAAGGAGGATTGCGAAGCGGTTTATGGCGCGGGCAATTGCGTGCAGGAAACCAGTGAGCAAACCAGCCACGCGCGCAGCACACGGATCCCTTTCACCCCGTTCCTCGCGGCATGGTATTCCAGCAAGCGGGACGGCAAAACAGGCCCCTTGTTCAAAAGCGGCTCCAATGGCTATCAGACCGCCAATGGCTCGCGCGTTGGTTACGGCGGACAGCCGGGTAAATATCTCGCTTCTGCGCGCGGGATGGAGCGCGCCAAGTCCGTGCCAAAGGTGAAAGCGGCAAGCGACATGGCGCGGGCCGCTGGATTTGGCAAACCGGGCTATGGCAAGAAATCGGGCGACTTTGGCCGAACCAAAGCAGCAGGCGGCGTGATGGGCGGCAGCGATTCTGGCGCAATGCGCAGCAAGGGTGGCTAAATTGATGTAGATCAATGCTGCGAGCCTGTTACTGCGGCTAAATCTCCCTAGTCCAAGGGAGGCAGCACATGAAAAGCATTCTACTTCACGTTGACGCCGATCAATCTTTCGAAGCGCGTTTGCAGGTCGCGCTTGATCTGGCGCGGGCCAATGACGGCCACATCACTTTGTTGCAAAGCGTAAGCTACGAGGTTTTCGCGCCCGGCGATTTTTATGGCTCGGCGATGGCGGCGGCTATGCCGCGCATCAAGGAAGCGGCTGAAGAGCTTCGCGCGAAGGTCGAGGCCGATCTTGCGAATGAAGATGTCTCGTGGGAATTTCGCTTTCTTTACGGGATGGCTGAGAACCACCTGCTTGAACAATCCGCGCTTCAGGACATCATCCTGATCGGTCCCAATGATATTGGCGAGGAAGAGATGCGCCGACCCTCCTCAATGGCGGGAGAGCTTTCAATCAAGGCCCCGGCGCCCGTGATGGTCGTGCCGGGCGATGCCAAGGGGCTCAAGGTTGACGGTCCGGTTCTGGTTGCGTGGAACGGTTCAGCAGAAGCCTGTGTGGCGCTGCGCGCGGCGCTCCCGTTGCTGGCCAAATCGACCAACGTCTATCTCGCAAGCGTCGCCGAAGAAGATGATCAGCAGCGCTATGACTTTCCTGTAAGCGAGGCAGCGATGTACCTGGACCGCCACGGGGTTTCGAGCGAGGTTGTGTCAATCCCGCGCGGCAAGGTTAGCATTGGCGATACGCTGTTTTCAGCCGCCGCCATGCGTGATTGCTCTGCGATGGTGATGGGCGCCTATGGCCACTCGCGCCTTGCCGAAATGCTGGTAGGCGGAGTGACAAGACAAGTGCTCAGCGAGCCGAAGCTGCCGGTGCTTCTGGCGCATTGATCGGACCTTGTTTTAGCCCTGATTGCCAGGCTTCTTGATTCGCTTCCTCATCATGCCTTCTTGCGCGACGCTGGCGATGAGGATGCCCTGTTTGTTGAAGATGCGCCCCCGGTTAAAGCCGCGTCCGCCGCCCGACCAGGGGCTGTCAGTGGCATAAAGCAGCCAATCGTCGGCGCGTGCTTCCTGATGGAACCATAATGTGTGATCGAGGCTTGCCCCGACTAGCTCACCGCGCATCCATGAAAGGCCGTGGGGCAGGGCGGAGGTGCCAAGCAGCGTATAATCGCTGGCATAGGCAATAACGGCGCGGTGGAGCGCTGGATCATCGGGCAGGGCACTTGCGGTTTTGAACCAGCTATGGGCGTGCGGGTCCTTTGGCTCTGCGTTCATCCAGTGCAGCTTGTCAGTGGTCCGCATTTCGATCGGGCGCGGGCGAAGTGCAATGGCGCGTTGTGCGTCGCTGACCTTGTCGCCCATCTTCTCAATCATGGCGCGGCGAGTTTCCATGTCGGGTTTGAGGGTTTCGGGATCATCGACTTCGGGCATGGGCGAATCGAGATGCTCAAGACCGTCTTCTGGCGTCTGGAAAGAAGCAGTGAGGTTCAGAATAGGCGTGGCGGTGCCGTCCTCATTCTCTTGGCTCGCGACCACACGCCGATTGGAAAAGCTGCGCCCGTCAAAGTCTCGTTCAATGCGATATTCAATCGGCACGCCCTCACGCCCGCCACGCAGGAAATATGCGTGCAGTGAGTGCGCGGACTTTTCGTCGGGAACGCTGGCTTGCGCTGCTTGCAGGGCTTGCGCGATGACTTGCCCGCCAAAGACGCGGCCAACGCCGTCCTTTTGCGGGGAGCCCACATAAATATCGGTCGCAACGCGCTCTACGGTGAGGAGCTTGACGAGGCCATCGACCAGCTTGGCGTAATCGGGTGTATCACTCATGGCGCATCCCATGCGCGGTCATGGGGCTTTAGGTCAAGCCGGAGTGAGCCCTGCCTTGCGGATCGCCCTATAACCAAGCGATTTAAGGCGGTTGGTCTGAGGCCATCGACCAGGTGCTTTGGGCGAAAGGCCAGCTTTGCGCAGGATCGCGTTGAACGCGCGCGCTTCGCTTTCCTGATAGCTCCAATCAGAGCGCCATGTGATCGACAAGGAGACGCTTGGCGCAGGGCCATTTTGCACAAAATGCGGGGCCATCACGGGCACAAACAGCGCATCGCCGGGGCCAAGCGGAAATTCGGTTGCACCATCCATCAGCTCATCATTCCAAGTCAGCTCACGCGGGCCGCCGGTATGATAGCTTTCATGCACATGGTCAGACGCATAGCGCGCATCGCCAGCGGGGAATTGCGTCATCACTTTCGACCCGCGCACTTGCAGCAGGATGTTGTGTTCAGGATCAAAATGGTAAGGCGTGACAGCATTGGGGCTGGAGATGAAGATGAAACCTTGCGGGGTCAGCATCGCGCCGGTTTTGGCTTCGATTTCCTCGCGCAATTCGCCCAGCAGATCATCCAGAAGAGCCTTATAGGCGGGCGCCTGTTCAATGTTCTTGAGCGCGGCCCAGCTGTTCGCCTTTGCCACCTGGCGGATGGTTTCTCCGATGGACAGGCTGGGCGTGCCGGGTTTGCCGTCAATGCCGATGGGCAGGTCGCCGCGATTGTATTCGATGCTCGGCTGTGGAAGCTGTTCGGCAAGCTGCGCCAGTGCATCAAGTTCAAGCAGTGGATGTTCACCCAGAGAGTGACGAAGAATGTGCGGCCCTTCGGGATAGTTTGCAGCGAAGGTTTTACGCGCTTGCGCGTCGAAGGTCGTCAAATTGGTGGGTTTATCGAAGGAAGAGATCGCATTCATCGGTTCAGTTCCACACACGAGTTTCATAAGCCATCAGAGCGCGCGCAGTCAGCCGGCGAAGTGAACCGCCGATTGCGACGTTGCGGCTTACAAACGCACGCTTTTCACGCCAGATACGCTCAATCATTGAATGGCCTTCAACAGCGCAGCTATCGGTCCAGGCGATGTCTTGGCGATTGAGCAGGTCGAGGTTCTCAATCTGCAGCAAAAGCCCCGGTGAGAAGCGCGCATAATCTTCGTCAAACGCAGTTTTGAAACTAAATGCGCCCGGTGCAGCGATAAAATTGGCGAGCATTGCAATGGGTTTGCCATCAAGCCGCAGCGCCAGTCGTTCAAGCTTTCCGGCCCTTGCGGCGGAATACATCGCATCGGCGAAGAAGGCGTAAGAGGCAGGTTTGCTTTTGAGCGCAGAGCCAGCAACACCCTTCCAGCCAGCCGCCTCAAGCGTCAGATATTGTTCGATCCAAGGCTCAATGCACTCAGCGCCTTCGAGCCGTTCGAAGGAGAGTTCGCCAAACTCGCTAAGCCGGTTTTTCTGGCGGCGCAGCTCTTTGCGCTTCTTGGCGCTCATCGCTTCGGCAAGGTATTCTTCGGGGCTGAGGTTGGAGGCGAGCATTGCGCGGCTCGAACGTTCAACAACAGCAGATGCACGATCCATCTCAGCAAGAACCGCAACCAGTGCGTTATCGAGCGCGCCGCCTTCAGGAAGCGCGGGCAGGTGCAGAAATAAAGCTTGGCCCGGGGTTTGGTCGAGACAGCTTACCAAAGCTTTCCAGAACCCTTTTTCCTGGCCTTTGGTGACCAATGGCGACCCGCAGAAAGAGTGGTCGTGCAGCCATGTGCCAACATAGGGGAGGCCGTGGCCGTAATAGTCATTCGAATGTTTGATCGGCATCAGCCCAGTGAGACGCCCGCCGACCCAATAGGCGGCAATCTTATAAGCATCGCTGTCGGCGAACTGCTCAAACGAGGGGAGAGTGAACCACGCCTCAAAGAATGGATTGGGCTCTGCGCATTGGCGCGCGAGCGCCTCCCAATCGGCACGGAACGCCTTTGAATCGACGGTTTGCGTATCGAGCAGATGGAGCACACCGCGCGGGCGCGAAGGTGCTTTGGCTAGTGTGCTGACCTCTTCAGCAAAGCCGCCAATCGTTGGTGTTCTTGCAAGATCCATTGTGCACCGTCCCTGCTTTATTGCCACTATCTGTGCGACGAGCTGTATGTAGGCAGCGCGGCATCGTTAACGCTACCTTTCTCTTCTCCTCCGTTTTGGATGGTTCACATCGGGACAGTCGGGAGCCTAAATGCAAAGAACCCCGCCGCAGCGATGCCGGGCGGGGTTCCTCAAATTAAGTCCGGTGATTGCGCTTAGTGCGCGCCAGCCAAAGCCGCGAGCAGAAGCAGTGCGACAATATTGGTGATCTTGATCATCGGGTTCACAGCAGGGCCTGCGGTGTCCTTGTAAGGATCGCCCACAGTGTCGCCGGTCACAGCCGCCTTGTGAGCTTCTGAGCCCTTACCGCCGTGATTGCCGTCTTCGATGTACTTCTTCGCATTATCCCATGCACCGCCACCAGCCGTCATGGAAAGCGCGACGAACAGACCGCCCACGATCACACCCAGAAGCAGTGCGCCAAGCGCTGCGAAGGCGTTATCTTGGCCTGCAAGGAAGTAGATCACGAAATAGGTCACAATCGGCGCCAACACTGGAAGCAGCGATGGCACGATCATTTCCTTGATCGCGGCCTTAGTCACAAGGTCCACCGTGCGGGCATAGTTTGGACGGCTGGTGCCTGCCATAATGCCCGGATCAGCGGCGAATTGGTCGCGTACATCGACCACCACGTCACCCGCAGCACGGCCCACAGCGGTCATGCCCATCGCACCAAACAGATACGGAAGGAGCGCGCCGAGCAACAGGCCGACGATGACATATGGATTCTCAAGGCTGAAATTGACCTGTGCATCCGGGAAGAAGAGGCGAAGGTCAGCGGTGTAGGCGGCGAACAGCACGAGCGCTGCAAGCCCGGCTGAACCGATGGCATAACCCTTGGTCACAGCCTTGGTGGTGTTGCCCACAGCGTCGAGAAGGTCCGTCTTCTCACGCACACTCGCGTCCAGATCAGACATCTCGGCGATACCGCCGGCGTTGTCCGTCACCGGACCATAAGCGTCGAGCGCCACAACCATGCCAGCAAGGGCAAGCATCGCGGTTGCACCAAATGCGAGGCCGATGAGGCCAGCGAGTTGGTATGCGCCGATGATGGCTGCGATGATGACGATTGTGGGCAGAGCGGTCGATTCAAGGCTGATAGCAAGACCCTGGATCACGTTGGTGCCGTGGCCCGTCTCCGATGCCTTGGCGATTGATTTTACCGGACGGAAGTTCGTGCCGGTGTAGTATTCAGTGATCCAGATGATGATGCCGGTCAGCGCCAAGCCAATGAGCGAGCAGTAGAACAGGTCGCGGCCGTGGAATTCCACAGCATCGCCCGGGTTCAGAACAGTGCTCATGTCCGCGCCTTGAGTTCCAAGCGCATGAGCGATTGCAAACCAGATCAGCGGAATAGCGAGGACGGCGGTCGCGATAAAGCCTTTGTACATCGCGCCCATTACGTTCGTCCCATTGCCGAGACGCACAAAGTAGGTGCCGATGATCGAGGTCACGATACACGCACCGCCGATCAGAAGTGGCAGAGCCATCATCGGCAACAGCAGATCGCCGAGCGCCTCTGAAAACAGAAGGGCGGTCAAAACCATGGTCGCGCCAACGGTCACAACATAAGTCTCAAACAAGTCAGCAGCCATGCCAGCACAGTCGCCCACATTGTCGCCCACGTTATCAGCAATGGTCGCAGGGTTGCGGGGGTCATCCTCTGGAATAGAGGCTTCAACCTTACCCACGAGGTCAGCGCCAACGTCAGCGGCCTTGGTAAAGATACCGCCGCCTAAACGCGCGAAGATCGAAATCAGCGATGCGCCAAAGGCAAGACCGACCAAACCGTCGATAACGGTGCGGTCGTTCGGGCTAAGACCCATCGGGCCCACGAGCACATAGAAGAAGACCGCAATCGCCAGAAGCGCAAGGCCAGCCACCAGCATCCCGGTGATAGCGCCAGCGCGAAAAGCGATGGTAAGACCTTGTTGAAGCCCTTTTTCCGCAGCAGCCGCAGTCCGCACGTTGGAGCGCACCGAGATATTCATCCCGATGTATCCCGCAACACCTGACAGCACCGCGCCGATAATAAAGCCAACGGCGGGGATAACGCCAAGAAACAGTCCAACGACAACAGCGGCGACCACGCCCACGATGCCGATGGTTGTGTATTGGCGGTTCAAATAGGCTTGCGCGCCTTCTTGAATTGCGCCTGCAATCTCTTGCATTTTTTCATTACCGGCGCTGGCTCCCAGCACCTGGCGGCTGGTGATGAAGCCGTAAAGCACGGCTAACACGCCCAATCCAATTGATATGAGTATTAAGTCCACGAAGATTCCCCTCTCCAAAGCGTGGAAGAAATGCGCTTTGACCGGGATCTACCCTTGTTCTCTCTCATTCGCAGATCCCGCGCGCTGAGGTGTGTCAGCTTATCGGGAGAATGCGCCGACACAAGTGGGAATGCACTTCGATAGTGGGAAACTTTGCTGTTTTTGCAAGCTGGCTTGCAGTTTTAGCGATGTTCGAAGCCCAATCCCGACCCGTTTACGACAGCCTCTCCATCGACCATCAGCGGCGCAAATCCACGCGGCTCGACCTTGCCGATTGGCGTTGCCGGGACGGGCGGTGTGGTTCCTTGGGGAAGGGTAAAGAGTAATTCGTAGTCATCGCCCCAGCGCATCGCATCATCGCACCTGGCCCCCTTGGCGATGGGCACTGCGGCGGTGTCGATGGCAATCGTTGCTTCACTCGCTTGCGCCAGCCGGAATGCATCGAGCAAAAGCCCATCGGAGATGTCCATCATCGCGGTGACAAGTGGGGCGAGTTTTTGACCTTGGACGAGGCGCGGTGTGGGGCGGTTGAAGGCCTCCAAGTGCTCTTGGTGTCCCTCGAAACCGAGCATGGCGCGGCCAAGCGTGCCGGTCACATAAACCTCATCACCGATCTGCGCGCCTTTGCGAGAGGGGACGGGGGTGTGGCTTGCTCTGCCGATGGCGGTCAGGCCAAAAATCGCTGTCCCCGAGGCTCTGACCGTGTCCCCGCCGAGCAGGCTCACATTGAAGGCCAAAGCTGCCTCCCTGAGCCCTGCGAGGAAACTTTCATCACCTTCCCCCAAGCAATGCCCAAGCAGAACGCCTATCGGCTCTGCTCCCTTGGCGGCAAGGTCAGAAAGATTGGTCGCTACCAGCTTCCATGCGACATCGGCCATATCCGCATCAGTGCGGAAATGCGTGCCCTCAGCCATGGCATCATGGGTGAGGATCAATGTCTCGCTGCCCAATTCCAACACAGCGCAATCATCTTCGAGCCCGCGCGCCCCAGAATGGAGCGGAAGGGCTCGCAAGGCCGTAATGAAGTCGGCTTCGTTTATGACCGAACCTCTTTTGCAACCGCGTCGAGAATGCCGTTCACAAACTTGGCTTCCCGGTCGTCAAAGAAGGCTTTGGCAACTTCAACATATTCATTGATTGCAGCTGCCGTTGGCACGTCGGCGCGGGCCATCAGCTCATATGTTCCGGCGCGAAGGATTTGCACCATGGTCTTATCAAGGCGCGTCAAGGTCCAGCCTTCGGAAAGCCTGGCTGTCACCACTCCATCAATCTCGTCGCGCCGCGCATCGACACCGCGCACCAGATCGTTGAAGAAATCGACTTCAACCGCTGCAAGTTGCTCGCCTCCATTGCTATCTTCATCGTCCAGACGTTCGCCTAAGCGGTGACGGTGAAATTCGACGAGCAATTCATCGACCTTGGTGCCCTCCATCTGGCGCTGATAAAGCGCCTGAACAGCGGCGAGGCGCGCGGTCGAGCGAGCTTGAGATTTGGGATTGGTGTTCATTTAAGGCGCAATTCTACTGATTTGGCGTGGGCAGGCAGCCCTTCGGCATGGGCGAGGGTGGCGGCAGCCGGGCCGATGGCGCTGAAGGATGCGTCATCCAGTTGGATGAAGCTTGTGCGTTTCATAAAGTCGAGAACCGAAAGCCCGCTGGAAAAACGCGCGCGCCTGCCGGTGGGAAGGACGTGGTTGGGGCCAGCGACATAATCGCCCACTGCCTCTGGCGTCATGCGGCCAAGGAAGATGCTGCCAGCGTGGCGGATCTTTTCCATCATCCCTTGCGGGTCATCAATCGCCAGCTCGACGTGTTCGGAGGCAAAGGCGTTGACGAGGTCGGGCGCTTCGCGTGACAAATCGTTCACAACGATAATAACCCCGTGATCGTCCCAGCTTGCCCGCGCCGTCTTTGCGGTGGCCAGCATACTGATCTGCACGTCAATGCGGTCGGCCACTTCGGCGGCGAAGCCTGCATCATCGGTGATCAGGATTGATTGCGAAGTCGGGTCGTGCTCTGCCTGGCTTAAAAGGTCAGCGGCGATCCAATCGGCATCATTCTTGGCATCGGCGACGACCAGAATTTCGCTCGGTCCAGCGACCATGTCGATGCCAACCACGCCGTAGAGTTGTCGTTTGGCTTCGGCGACATAGGCGTTGCCGGGCCCGGTCACGACATCGACGCGGGCGATTTTGTCCGTACCATAAGCGAGCGCGCCAATCGCCTGCGCCCCGCCAACGCGCCAGATTTCATCAACACCGGCAATGTGCGCGGCGGCCAATACGAGCGGATTGGAATTGCCTTTGGGCGTGGGGGTGACGACCACCAGACGTTCAACACCTGCGACACGGGCAGGAATCGCATTCATCAAAAGCGAGGAGGGGTACGCCGCACGCCCTCCGGGAACATAAAGCCCGGCTGCATCCACCGGCCGCCAAACCGCGCCAAGCCGCGCGCCGGTATCGTCGGTGTAATCGCGGTTCTTTGGCAGTTGCGCCTCGTGATAGGCGCGGATGCGCGATGCCGCGAGTTCAAGCGCATCGCGCTGTTCATCGGCAAGCGTATCGTAGGCGGCCTTGCAGGCGTTTTCCGTGATGGTCCAATCGCTGTCTTCGCCAAGGGTGTAACCGTCAAAACGCTGCGTGTATTGGGACAAGGCCTTGTCGCCATTGCTGCGTACGGAGCGAAGAATATCGGCAACGGCGCCTGCAACATCGCTGTCCGCCTCGCGCCGTGCGTCGATCACACGCGAAAACTGGCGAGCGAATTCTGGATCTGTCGTGCTTAACTGTTTCATTGCGCGGTACTTTCGCGAAAGGCATCAACCAGCTGCGCAACGCGTGGGTCCGTTTTGTAAGCGGCGCGGTTCACGATCAAGCGCGCAGTGATGTCGATAATTTGCTGCGTTTCGACAAGGCCGTTCTGCTTCAGCGTGGCACCAGAAGACACAAGGTCAACAATCTGCCGCGCAAGTCCCAGCGAGGGGGCAAGCTCCATCGCGCCATTGAGCTTTACACATTCCGCCTGAATCCCGCGCGCCTCGAAATGGCGAGCGGTCAGGTTAGGATATTTGGTCGCCACGCGAAGGTGACTGGCATTGGCGTCGTCGTGTTCGTCACCCGCCATGCGCGCAACGGACAAACGGCAGTGACCAATGTTGAGGTCAACGGGCGCGTAAAGGTCAGCGTAATCAAACTCTTCAATCACGTCCGAGCCGACTATTCCGATTTGCGCTGCACCGTGCGCGACAAAGGTTGCCACATCGAACGCGCGGACCCGTATTAGCCGCATATCATCGCGGTTCGTGTCGAAAGAGAGCGAACGGTTGCTCTTATCGTGAAACCCGTCTTCCGGAACGATGCCAACCTGCGCCATTAAAGGCAGCGCTTCATCGAGGATGCGGCCTTTAGGAACAGCGAATGTAAGAGATGCGCTGGAATTGGAGGAGGGCGTCTTTGTCATGATGGCCGCGCACTTAAGGGTTGAGCACCCAAAGGGCAATACGAAGTGCGCAAGCGAACCAATGTGCGAACAGCGGAACCACCGTTAGCCGCAGCTTATTAAGCGCCCAGAAACACCTCCATCGCTTCATTTACCTTTTTGGGCGCACCCCAGGTGACAAAGTGCTCGCAGTCTTCGATCCGAACCAATGTAAGCGGGGCGATATGATCTTCCATTCCTTCCAGATTGCCCGGAGGGAGCGCGGTATCTCCCATTGCCCAGATGACAAGCGTCGGGATGGTGAGTTTCGGGACTTCCGGCGCTGAAAAGTCGGCTGGTAGCTCAAATGGCTCATTCATCGCTGGCACTTGCATCGGCGTCGCCCGGTAGTAGTTGAGCATCCCGAAAGCAGCATCTGGATTGGACCAATCGTCAAGCAGAATGGCGCGTTCCTCTGGCTCCATCGATGCCGAATCTTCCCAATCCGCCTCTTTTGCGAGCAACGGCGTGAGACCGCCCTCGCGGATCATCGGATCGTTCGCCGGGTCTCGAAACCCGCGGATATATTGCGAAGCCTCGCGCTGAACCTTGTCGGTGAACAGCAGTTTTGGAAAGATTGCGGGATGGGGGGCGTTGGCGATGATTGCTCGCTTTACCCGAGTGTGCTGGCCCGCCAGTGCAACGCCCCACGCAATCGCTCCGCCCCAATCGTGCCCGACGATCGTGAAGCTCGTTATGCCCAATGCATCGGCGAGCAGAAACACATCGCCTGTCAGTTTGTCAGGCGTGTATTCGCTGACTTCTTGCGGTTTGGATGACCCGCGATAGCCGCGTTGATCAGGCGCGATGCAGCGATAGCCGCTTTGCGAAAAATGCGCGATCTGGTGGCGCCAAGTGCGGTGATTTTCGGGAAAGCCGTGCAGAAATATCAAAGCCTCGCCATCGCGCGGGCCCATGTCCACCACGTCAAGCTCAATCCCATTGGCAAGGGTTGCGCGGGTTTGGGGAAGCTCGATCACGCCTCTGCTTCCATCTTTTCCATATATCCAGCCGCTACCATCGCGGCGACCTGATCGAACAGCGCATCGGGGGTACGGCGCGCATCGCCCATCGCAAGCTCGACGCCTTGCGCAACGATAATCTCGCGCTCTCCCTTGGCGATACCGTCGAGCATTGTCTTGGCCGCATCGGGTGCTGGAATGCCTTCGTCGATGGCTTTGTCAGAGACGCCGCGTAAAGAACCATCGGCGGTCATTGCGTTGCGCGACACATTGGTCGCGACCGAGCCGGGATAGATCACGTGCACACCAACCCCGGTTTGCGAGAGTTCAGCGCGCAGTGCGTCGCCATATCCGGCCAGCCCGAACTTCACTGCGGAATAGGCGGTGCGCATCGGCACGCCCACTTTGCCAGCGATTGACGAGATGAAGGCAAGTGCGCCGCTGCCGCGTTCGACCATGTGTCCGATCAGCCCTTGTGAAAAGGCGATTTGCGACGTCAGGTCGATGTCGATGATGTCACGGTAAACCTGCATATCGGTTTTAAGGGCGCGGCTTCGTTGAGAGACACCGGCATTTGCGACGGCGAGATCAACCCCGCCTTTCCAGGCAATCGCTTTGGCAGTTGCCTCAGCAAGCGCAGCCTCATCGCGCACATCAAAGGGTAGGATCAGCGTTTCGCCGCAATCTTTCGCCACTTCGGAAAGCCTCGCCTCATCGCGGCCCGACAGCACAAGATGCGCACCCCGGCTTGCCAGATCACGGGCCAGCGCCGCGCCAATCCCCGATGATGCGCCTGTAATCCAAGCGACCTTGCCCGTGTAATCCATGCGTCTCTCCCTTGTTTTCTTTGACTGCAATAGCTGCCGATTGCGGGCGAGCGGGGCAAGCAAATTTATTCAACGCGTCGCGCTATCGGGCAATTTGGCGCGCAATGATCTCGGACAAGTTTTCGGGAAAGATTGCTTCGGGCCAGTCGGCTAGCTCGTTCAGGGTGAACCAGCGGTGGCTTGTCATTACTTGGCGTTCAAGCTCGGTGTGGCCGCTTGTCTCGATAACGGGGGCGTTCATCCGCACGAGAAAATAGCGTTCATCCGCTTGTATCGGTTCGCCCTCGACGGTGATGAATTCCGGCGTGGTGCGTGCGATTTGCGCGCCCGGCTCGGCAGTGATCCCGGTTTCTTCGAAAAGCTCGCGCCGCGCGGCCTCTTCAAAGCTCTCGTGTGCCTCACATTCGCCGCCAACCGTCACCCAAAAGGGCGGTCGGTCCGCTACGTCAAAGCGGAAGAGCAATACGCGAGTCTCGACATCGAGCACGATGATCCGAGCCGCGCGCCTCACGCGCTTTGTGTTGCCAAATTCGTTCACTGTGAAAAGCTAGGCTGCCGGAGCGCTGGCCTTGATCGCGACCGCGTGGACACGGTCGCCCACAATATCGCCAAGCGCTGCAATCACGGCGCGTTGGCGAGCAAGGCGGGTCATGCCGGCAAACTCAGCCGCCTCGATCACGACGGTGAAATGCGATTCCCCCGATCCATCGTCGCCGGAATGCCCTGAGTGATGCGCGCTGTCGTTGATAATTTCGAGGTGCGTCGGAGCAAAAGCTTTGGTGAGAAGATTCTCCATTTCGCTTGCCACATTTCCGCTCATTTCGAATGTCCCTTAATTTTTCGCGATAGTTGTTGCGTAAATTTCACGCCTTGGAATCTGGCGTCTCAATCGCCATTCTCAAGCGCTTTATGGCCAGTAACCGATCTCAGACCCGATTCCACGGACGATTTGAAGGCGAAGACCGGGTTTGCGAGCATCCAACGTGTCGCGAACCGGGGGAGTTCCGCGCGCCCGGGCTTCGCCCCAATGGCTTTGACGGACCGGGCGAATACCGCTGGTTCTGCCTCGAACACGTGCGTGAGTTCAATCAAGGCTATGATTGGTTCGAAGGGATGAGCGCGGAAGAAATCCTTGATGCGCAAAATCCGGTGAACGGTTGGCGACGCGAAAGCCCCACTTTTTCCCCGCGCGCCGGTGTCGACGGGATGCCGCGCTGGAACGATTTCGATGACCCGCTTGAAGCCATTTCAGCACGCGCCAACGGGATCAAGAGCCGCGCTCAACGCGAGGCAGCGATGCAGATGTCAGGCCGATTTACCAAGGAAGAGGCCGAAGCTTTGGAGACGATGGGCCTTGGTTCTGACACCACCAAACAGCGCCTTCGCCGCCGGTATTCCGAGTTGGTCAGGCGCTATCACCCGGACCGCAATGGCGGCGACCGTTCCTACGAAGGGCGGCTCAACAAGGTGGTCGATGCCTATCAAACTCTGCGTAAGGCAGCTGCGATTTCGTAAGATCGGTGAGGGCCCTAATTCTCCTCAATTCTGCCTGAATGCCCAACGCAGCGTGCGGCCCACACCCCATGTCGCAGCGCGCGCGGGCAGGGCGGTGAGCATGGGGCGTTGCAGCCCAAGCATGGAGCGCGCAAAACCCGGCAGCATGGCAACGGCTTCTGCTCCGATGACGGT
Source organism: Erythrobacter sp. SCSIO 43205 (assembly GCF_019904235.1). Taxonomy (NCBI): domain Bacteria; kingdom Pseudomonadati; phylum Pseudomonadota; class Alphaproteobacteria; order Sphingomonadales; family Erythrobacteraceae; genus Erythrobacter; species Erythrobacter sp. SCSIO 43205. The sequence continues at coordinate 1,617,481 of NZ_CP063202.1, forward strand.
CTGAACCGCAACGGGCGTGCCCTTGGGGCGCTGGCTCAGTACCAATTGCGCCACTTCGCGCGCTTCGGGCGAGGGGCGAAGGTCGCTGCGTAATTCCCGGAAAAGCGCGTCCGCCTCGCGCCGCGTAGTGGGCACAGGGTCAGCACCAAGAGCGCGCGCGATGACGGCGAACTGGCGGTAATATTCATCCTGCTCGTGACCCGGCATATTGGGCCGCACATGGCGCAAATATCCTGCAAGAAAGCTTTGCGCCTCAGTCACATGAACCCACGCAAGCGTTCGCGGATTGGTTGCCTGATAGGGTGATCCATCGGGCAGCGTCCCACCCACCTTGGCGTGGATACGGTTGACCCGCTCAATCGCTTTTTGTGCATCGTCGCGGTGACCAAATGTCGTCACCGCAATAAAGCGCGCGGTGCGTTGAAGCCGTCCGTGCATATCTTCGCGAAAATTAGAGTGGTCGAGCACCCCTTGCAGCGCGTGCGGGTGAAGCATCTGCAAGAGGAGCGCGCGAACCCCGCCGGTCATCATCCCCACTATATCAGCGTGGACAAGGCGTATCGGTGTGTCCTTTTCAAATAAAGCTTCATCCGAAGGCGGGACAGGTTTTTGACCCGACGACTGATCGTTGAAGGTCGCGCGGACTTGATCCACGAGTTTCAGTCTTAGGCTTTCAACCGGAGAGGGCATGGGCGGGAACCTATCACACTCAATAGGAATTGGGAGAATATCTTGCGCTTTGGACCGGTTGCGACAAGCAACTCTTGCCCCGACGCTCGCAGCCCACTAACGGTCATGACGAAATGAATACGCACTCAACAGAAGAATTCGCAGGCGCAAGCCCTTTGCCAACCGAGCCCGACACAACCGTCGATGTGCGCGAGACATTTGGCATCGACATCGATTGGCAGGTTCCCGCTTTCAGCACGCCGTCAGAGCACGTGCCTGAAGTGGATGAGGCATATGTCTTTGATCCCGATACGACTTTGGCGATCCTTGCCGGCTTTGCCCACAATCGCCGGGTGATGGTGCAAGGTTACCACGGCACGGGTAAATCGACCCACATCGAACAGGTCGCAGCGCGCCTTAACTGGCCCAGTATTCGCGTCAATCTGGACGCACACATCAGCCGGATTGATCTTGTTGGCCGCGATGCAATCGTTCTGAAAGACGGTCAGCAAGTCACTGAATTTAAGGAAGGTATCCTTCCTTGGGCGCTTCAGCATCCGGTGGCTTTGACCTTCGACGAATATGACGCGGGTCGCCCTGATGTGATGTTTGTTATCCAGCGTATTCTGGAATTTGATGGCCGCCTGACGCTGCTTGATCAAAACCGCGTGATCACGCCCAACCCGCATTTCCGCCTGTTTGCGACGACCAACACGGTTGGGCTTGGTGATACGAGCGGGCTTTATCATGGCACGCAGGCGATCAACCAGGCGCAGATGGACCGTTGGAACGTGGTGGTTGCTCTGAACTACCTGCCCGCCGAAACGGAACAGCAAATCGTCGCCTCCAAAACGCCTGACACTGACGAGGCGGTGATCGCCGATATGGTCAAGGTCGCGGAGCTGACGCGTCAAGGCTTTATGAACGGCGATATCTCCACAGTGATGAGCCCGCGTACGGTCATAACCTGGGCACAGAACGCGGCAATCTTCAACTCAATCGGTTTTGCCTTCCGCCTGTCGTTCCTCAACAAATGCGATGAGGCAGAGCGCAGCCTGGTGAGCGAGTATTACCAGCGCGTCTTTGGCGAAGACTTGCCCGAGGGCGCGGCCAAGGGGGCCTAGGGCGTTCGCCGCTTGCCTTGCACCGTGTTATCCTGATAACACACCGTTGCAATGGCATTCTTTGACCGATTCTGGAGACGCGGACGGGCCGATGATCGCGAAAGCGATGAGGGCGGCTATTACGCGCTTTATGAATCGCAACGTCCCTTGGACCCGGACGATCGCACCACCAGTTACCGTCCTGCCGGCTCGACCGACTTTTCGCGTTGGGATGCGGGGCTTTCGCAGCTCGACAGCTCAGCGGCGCTAGTCCCCGAAGATCGCGGCTCTTTCTGGAAGCGCGCATTCTGGCTTGGGCGGCGAAAGCGCTGGTGGACGGTTCGCATTGTCGCTGCGATCATCGCTGTCTTCATCGCTCTGGTTGCATGGCTTGCGATTACCGCGCCGCTTTCGAAAAGCCTTGAACCTATTGCCGCGCCGCAAGTGACGCTGCTTGCGAGCGACGGCACGCCAATCGCGCGAAGCGGGGCGATGGTTGCCGCGCCTGTTAAAGTTGCTGATCTTCCGCCCCATGTGATTGAGCCGTTCCTCGCGATTGAGGACCGCCGGTTTTATTCGCACTGGGGCGTTGATCCGCGCGGGATTGCGCGCGCCGTTTGGACCGGGCGGGGCGGGGGCTCCACCATTACGCAGCAGCTTGCCAAATTCACATGGCTGACCTCTGAGCGCAGCCTTACCAGGAAAGCGCAAGAGGCGCTGATCGCGTTCTGGATTGAGACGTGGCTCACCAAGGATGAAATCCTCGAACGCTATCTTTCCAACGCGTATTTTGGCGATAATCAGTATGGCCTTCGCGCTGCGTCGATGCACTATTTTTACCGCAAGCCGGAGAATTTGAAGCCTGAGCAAGCCGCCATGCTCGCAGGATTGTTGCAGGCCCCATCGCGCTACAATCCGACCAAGCATTATGACCGGGCAAAAGCGCGCATGGATCTGGTTGTCGGGGCGATGGTGGATGCAGGCTATTTGACGCAAGCGCAGGCGGACCGGATGCCATCGCCGCGCCTGGATGTGCGCACAATCGATGAACTGCCCACGGGCACCTATTTCGCTGACTGGGCTCTGCCTCTCGCGCGCGAGGGGATAGAGCGTGGCTATGAAAAGCAGGTGGTGCAAACGACACTGGATGCGCAGCTTCAAGCGCTCGCCAACCGCGTGGTCAGCCGCGCACGTCTAGGCAATGCTCAGGTCGGCCTTGTCGCCATGCGCCCCACAGGCGAGGTGGTCGCCATGGTGGGCGGCAAATCTTATGCCGACAGCCCGTTCAACCGCGTCACACAGGCAAAGCGTCAACCGGGATCGACCTTCAAACTGTTCGTCTATCTCGCCGCGCTTGAAGCAGGGTGGGAGCCGGACGATACCATTTCAAACCAGTCGATAGAGACGGGCAGTTACCGCCCCAAAAATGCGCGCGAGCGGTATTCGGAAACGATCACTCTGGAAGATGCCTTTGCCACGTCGAGCAATGTCGCCGCTGTACGTCTGTTCAATGAGGTCGGCAGCGATGCGGTGATCCGCACGGCGCGTTCGCTGGGCGTGACGTCCGATCTGCCCGAAGGTGATCCCAGCCTTGCCCTTGGCACGACGAGTATGAGCCTTCTTGAGCTAACAGCTGCCTATGCCGGGGTTGCTGCGAACGAATATCCGGTGCGCCCTTATGCCTTCCCGCAAGAGGAGGAAAGTTGGTGGGAATGGCTGACGAACAGTAGGGGGTCCTTCTCTGGCCGCGTGCACGAAGACATGGAGCAAATGCTGCGCGCGGCGATCAATCGCGGCACAGGCGAGGCGGCTGAATTGCCCATCGCAAATTTCGGAAAAACGGGCACGACGCAGAATTACCGCGATGCATTGTTTGTGGGCTATGCGGGCGATCTGGTGGTGGGCGTGTGGGTCGGCAATGACGACAACTCACCGCTTGATAATGTCTCCGGAGGCGGGCTCCCTGCGCGCATCTGGAAAGATTTCATGCGCGGCGCTCTCGACTTGCCTGCGCCAAAACCCAAAGCCTCACCCAACCCTCAGGGCCCCGTTGAACCCTTGGACATCAACATTGAAGACGGCGAGGAAATCCCGCTCGGCGAAGATGGCACCACTTTGCGCATAGAAGAGGGCGGCCTCATCCTTAGCCAGGACGGCGTACCGCTCGAATTGCGCGTGACTGAGGACGGCATCCAGGTCGAACCAACCGGAGATGGCCCGTAAAGCGCTGTGCCTTAAGTCTTTGGTGCCATCAGGATATTCATGATCGCACTGGCAATCGGCTTGGATCGGTCGGTTTGCCATGCCTCAACGCTGATATTGGCATTGCGCCGCCCCATGCGGGTGATGCGCGCCTTGGCAAAGCTGGTCAGCGGCTTTCCCGCCGAGAGATATTGCACTGTGATGTTCACTGGCTTCAACTTTGCTTCACGCCCGTCAGCGGCAAGTTGCGCTCGTAAGGCAGCGTAGGCCGCGTTTTCGAGCAGGCCGGCAATCGCCCCGCCGTGATAGTGGCCCGGACGCCCTTCGACATCGGAGCTGAAGTCAACCGTCAGGATCGGAAGGCTATCTTCAACCTCGTGAACCGAAATGCCCAGCGCCTCGGCATAGGCGGGGAGTGTGTGCGCTTCAGCCATTGCCATTCTCCTTGGCGCGGGCTTCGGCTTGCGCCTTGACCTGTTTTCCGATGGCCTTGGGATCGGCAGATAGCGTCATAAAAACGCCCGCCATTGTCGCGACGGTATCGTCGGGATCGCCATCGTGAGCGGTGCCGCGCACAAACGCGGCGGATTTGGTGATGCGATAACATTCGACCCGCCCCCAGACTGCGCTGCGCTCTTTAGCAGGGCGTTGATAATCGACGCGAAGGTCGAGCGTTGCCACTGGCACAAATGTCCCGCGCGTGCACCAGATCGACATCCCGCTCGCCATGTCGAGAAGGCTGACGATGGGACCGGAGGCAAGCACCGGCCGGTCGGGTTCGCCTAACAGTTTCTCATTCCACGGCAGTTTGAGTTCGACCCAATTGTCGCCGTGATCGGCATATTCAAGGCCAAGCCAGCCCGGATGGGCTCTGGCCATAAACATCTTTGACACTTGGGCAGGGTCAAACGCTTGGATCGATGGTGTTGTGTCAGTCATAGATGACGATGTCATTGGAGCGGCTCGTGCGTGATGACAATCTCTAAATCACCGCAATAATCAAAGTATGCCGCCGGCCATCCGGTCAATCGCGCCTTGAAGAATGACTGCGGCTGCGTGGGCATCGATGGTTTCGGCGCGGCGCGCGCGGCTCATGTCCTGACCGATCATCGCGGCCTCGGCTGCCTGTGTGGACCAGCGTTCGTCCCATAAGAGAAGGGGCAGGGCAAAGGCCTCATCCAGATTACGGGCATAGGCGCGCGAAGACTGGGCTCGCGGCCCCTCGCTGCCATCCATATTGCGCGGCAAGCCAAGCACGATGCCTTTGATGTTCCGCTCTTCGATCAGCGCGGCGAGCTTCGCCTTGTCCTTGCCCCATTTGCTGCGCGCAATGACACTGCCGTTGGTGGCAAAGCGCCAGCCTGCATCGCAGGTCGCGGTACCGATGGTTTTCGTCCCAAGGTCAAGCCCCAAAAGGACACCGCCATCGGCTAGACATTCTGCAAAATCAGGCGCGCTTTCGGTGATCAATTCGCGCCTTCTTGGCTGCCTACAAAAGCAGAAACGCGGCGCGCAACATCCGCCTTGGTGTTCGCCCAGAACAACGGGATGTCATAAACGTGGTAATTGTTCCCCGGCAGGACGTAAGAGCCCATTTCCGGCGGATCGCCAATCATCAACAGGCCATTGTCCACGCAGCGCGCTGGAACAGCGCCGGGCACAAGCTCGCCATTGGCCATGGTGTCGTCGGGCACGAGCGTCCCAAGGTTGGCCTGCGCCTCAGCCTCGCCGCCGAACTTGCCAGTGAGAGGATTGGTGCAAAGGATTTGGCTGTCACCGCGCAATTGCCCGTCAAAGCCGGTGGAGGCAGCGTAAGTGTCGATCACCGCCGAAGGATCGGCCGGTTCGGCATAGCTTGACCATGAAAGAATACACCCGGTTTGCGAGGGCGTGGCGCAGGCGGGAACGCCCAGCGCTGGCAGATCATGCTCTACCGAAATCGGCCAGCCGATCGCGTAAGAGGCAACCACGCGCGATGCGTATTCGCTGTCCTTCACCTCTTCGCGCAAAAGGCGCAGGAGGTGGAGTGAGCCTTGCGAATGGCCCACCAACACAATCGGCGTCTCCTCATCGACCGAATCGAGGAAAAAGCGGAACGCTTCGAGCACATCAGCATAGGCCGCATCGAGCGCTTTTTCCGCTTCGGGAGCGGTGGTCAAAAACGCACCCAAGGTCGCCTGACGATAGCGCGGTGCCCAGATTTCCTGCGCAGCATTAAACGGGCTTGCCATGCCTCGGATATAAATGCGCGCGATGTCTTCTGCTTCTTGATCGCCAATTGGCGCGTTCCAATTGTCCGTTCCCCGGTAGCTGGTCGGATGGACGAAGAAGACCGCGAAATCGGGCACTTCGCCGCTCACGCCAAGCTCTTCGCTTTGCGGGTCGACGGGACGCGAGGTGGTGGCTTTTTCGCTGCCTTCACCCGCAGAAACCTCAGCCAATGCCGGTTGCCATCGCGCGGGGTCATTCACTCCGATACCGGGGCGCGAATACCACATGGCAGGGTCTTGATAGGCGTTTTCCTGGAGCGGCTCCTGCTCGACAAACTCAACATCGGGCACAAACACGAAGGCAGTGAGTTCCTGCGACCAGACGCGCAACACAATCAAGGCTGCAAACACCAGCACGATCATAATTGCGATGAAATAGAGAAACTTACGGGCCATGGGTGTCCCTTTTATGTTCGCTTATTCAGCTGTGTTTTCTTCGGCTACGGCAGGGCGTAAAGTAGTAAGCGCCCGGTCGCCGCGCATGGCAGAAAACCACGAAAGCGGGTTCCATGTGGCAGAACCATCAAGGCTGAAGGTGATGAATTCCGCGCGCCCGCCGATGTTTTCCAGCGGAATGCCATCGCCAAGCCCACGCGCTTCAGCAGGGGCACGGCTGTCCGCGCTTTCGTCGCGATTGTCGCCCATGACGAACACCTCGTCTTCTTCAACGACATAAGGCCCGTAAGTATCGAGGCTTTGATCGCGATGATCGATCACCAGGTAGCTTGCCCCATTTGGCAGCGTTTCGCGGTAAGTGGGTGGCTCAAACCAGATCGACCCGTCGGCTTCGCGCACGCGGTAAGGGTCATAGGAACTCAGGCAAGGTGAACCATTGCAAAGAAGCTCAGGCTCAAACGGGATGCGTACCGGGGGCACCACCTCGCGCTTGATCGGCTCACCATTCAGGATGATGCGGCCCTCGCGCACTTCGATGGTATCGCCTGGAAGGGCAACCACGCGCTTGATATAATCCTCATCACGGTCCGGGTGCACGGGGATGACAATATCGCCATATTCCGGGGTTGAGCCCAAAATGCGCCAGTCACCGCGCGGCAAGAGGTGGAAGCTCGCCGAAGCCCATGACCATCCGTAAGGATATTTGCTGACCACCAAACGGTCACCCACATACAAAGTCGGCATCATCGAGGTGGAGGGAATGTAGAATGGCTTTGCGACGAGGCTGTGGAAAGCCAGCACCGCAAGCAGCATAAGGGCAAGGCCGCGCAGTTCAGCCCACCAATTGATGGCCTCTTGATCGGAACTGTCGGTGGATGGGTTGGTCTGGCTCACTGTGGTCATAGTCTCTGGATGGTTGGTGTCGGGCCGTTATTTTCATCTCAAGGCCCTCGTCAAACGAATTCGACGGGGCCTGGCGAAAGATCGGGCTCTTTGGGGGCTATAGGGAATGCTTCGATAATAACAAAGGCCTGAGCCCATGGGTGATCATCCGTGAGTGTCAGGTGAATGGCAGCCTTGTGCCCGGGCGGTATCATTTCCTTCAGACGTTCGGCCGCTCCGCCAGTTAGGGCAAGTGTGGGCGCGCCTGATGGTTTGTTCACAACCCCAATGTCTTTCATAAAGACGCCGCGCTTGAACCCTGTGCCCACCGCCTTGCTGAAGGCTTCCTTGGCGGCAAAGCGTTTGGCGTAAGTGCCAGCAATGGTGAAAGGGCGGCGGCGTGCTTTTGTGCGCTCAATATCGGTGAAAACACGGTTTTCAAAGCGCTCGCCAAAACGGTCCAATGAGTTTTGAATACGCTCGATATTGCACAGGTCAGAACCAAGGCCGATGATCATTGAAACGTCCTGACGATGATAGCTACCAGTAGCAGGAGCGCAATCACGTGCAGCATCACCTGTGATTTGAACAAGGGATGCGCGAAATCACCGCGACCCATGCGGATGGCCCCGACATAGCCGAAGATCTGCAATGCGACCCAGCCAATGGCAAACGGGCGAAGCACCCCGGTGTTCAAGGAAAATCCAAGAAAGCCAACGGCGATCAGAAACAGCGCCGCTGCTGCGAATGCCCAGCGTTTTTGTGTCGGCGCAAGGGGAGGGAGGTCTTGGGGCTCGGTCACGATTACCCGCGTGCCTCATCCATAAGTTCGCGCATCCGGCGGATGGCGGGCTCTAACCCTGCGAAAATCGCTTCGCCAATGAGATAGTGGCCGATGTTGAGCTCTGCGATCTGGGGGATGGCAGCGATGGGTTGGATATTATCATATGTAAGGCCGTGGCCTGCGTGCGGCTCAATCCCGTTCTTGGCAGCCAGCGCGCTCATATCGGTGATCCGGCGAAGCTCGCTTTCGGTGCGCTGTACATCGCCTTCAAGAATTGCGTGAGCATATTCGCCAGTATGAAACTCGACCACTGGTGCGCCAAGACGAATGGCTGCGTCCAATTGCGCCTCGCTGGCCTCGATGAACAGCGACACGCGAATCCCCGCCTCACGCAACTGATCGACGATCGGCACCAGAGTGTTGTGCAGACCAGCAGCATCAAGGCCGCCTTCGGTCGTACGCTCCTCGCGCTTTTCCGGCACGATACAGGCGGCGTGGGGTTTGTGGCGAAGGGCAATCTCCAGCATTTCCTGAGTCGCTGCCATTTCAAGGTTCAGCGGTAGATCGGTTGCATCCTGAATCCGCTGCAAATCCTCGTCGCGAATATGGCGCCGATCTTCGCGAAGATGCGCGGTAATGCCATCGCCGCCCACCGCGGCCACGATCTGTGCCGCGCGCACAGGATCAGGGTGATCACCACCACGCGCGTTACGAATGGTGGCAACGTGGTCGATGTTCACGCCGAGTCTGAGCTTTTCAGGGATCATTCGTTGTCTATTCTTTGCGGCTATTCTTTTCGGCTTCCGGGCTTTGTCACAGCTACGGCTGCGAGTGCATCCGGGATGTTGCCCTCATCGTAGGTGGGGAAGTCAAAAGCGGCCAAGGGAAAAAACGGCACTCCCAAATCGACGGTTCCCATAGATCTGTCGATAAGCGAGCATTCTGCAATCACCTCGCCACCTTCTTTTGCAACGGCTGCAATCGCCTCGCGGCTGGATAGGCCGGTTGTAACCACGTCTTCGACCATCAACACCTTTGCACCCGGCTCAAGCGCGAATCCACGGCGCAGGTGGAAGATACCATCGGGCCGCTCAAGGAACATCGCATCCTTACCCAGAACCCGCGCAACCTCCTGTCCAATGATGATGCCGCCCATTGCCGGAGAGACAACGACATCGACCCGGTCAAGAATATCCCCGGGAATCCCTGCGACTACGCCTTGCGCCAAGCGATCCGCACGCGCCGGGTTCATCAAAACGCGGGCACATTGAAGATAATGGCCAGAGTGTTTGCCTGAGGACAGCTTGAAATGCCCTTCGAGAAGCGCACCGCTTTCGCGAAATTCGGCAAGGACTTCTTCGATGGTCGTGGGGATGGTATGGCCGGACATGATCTAGGTAAATTTCCGCTGTCTTGAGGGGGAAAGATTTGAATTTTCGACCGCCAATTGCGTAGGTAACATGGCGACTTGCATAATTTTCTCCCTAGAAGCGCTTGAGGCATTGGGCAAGCGTCGCTAAGGGGGCTCGGATTGTGGCAGGTGTGCTGCGATAAACGGGTGGGGCCTTCAACCTTTTGCTGGGTCGGGTCGTAGCTCGTGATGGGATAAATTTTGAAAATGATTAGGCTCTAAAGCTATGCGTCACGCATTTAAACGCTTTCACCTCGGATTTCTGGCACTTGCCGCTGTGATGTTCGCGCTTGTCGCGCCTCAAGCTGTTTCGGCTCAGGAATTGACCCGCGACGAAACTGTGAACGCTGCGGTCGAACAAATCGAACAGATCACTCCGGGCGAGCCCGCCGAAGTGGGCGCGGGCGAAGCTTCAAGTGGCTACACTCCGATGGCTCCAACGCCGGGCAAGGGTATGCCAAGCTCTTACGAGAGCGATCCGCTGGGAAGCATGACCTTTCAGGACCAATACAGCCAGGACGGCCAGTACGCGCTCTGGATGCACAACACGATCCTGCTGCCAGTGATTGTTGCGATCAGCATTTTCGTGCTGTTCCTGCTGCTATACGTGATGGTGAAGTTCAACCGTCGCTCAAATCCCAATCCATCGCGCACCACTCACAACACCATGATCGAAGTGATCTGGACGGTTGTTCCGGTGATCATTCTTGTGGTGATTGCAGTTCCTTCGATCACGCTTCTTGCGCGCCAATATGAAGAGCCACCTGAAGATGCGATCACGGTGAAAGCTGTGGGTTATCAGTGGTACTGGGGTTATGAATATCCTGATCACGATGTTGAGATCATTTCGAATATGCTCAGTGAAGAAGAGGCTGCTGCGCGCGGCGAAGCTGAGCAGTACCAGATGGCCGTCGACAATCGCATGGTTGTTCCAGCGGGCGTTCCTATCCGCCTGCAAACAACGGCTGCTGACGTGATCCACGCTTTTGCTATCCCGTCGCTCTGGTTCAAGCAGGATGCTGTTCCGGGCCGTCTGAACGAGCGTATGCTGACGATTGATGAGCCGGGCGTTTATTACGGCCAGTGTTCAGAGCTTTGCGGTGCGCTTCATGGTTTTATGCCGATCACTGTCGAAGCGCTTCCGATGGAAGAGTTTGAGGCATGGGTGGTCGAGCAAGGCGGCACCATTCCTGGCGCTGAAGTTGCAGCAGACACTGACGCAGAGGCAACCGAAGGCGAGGCGGCTGCGTAACTCGTAGGCGACCGACACAAAGACAAGATTACACTCGAGAGAGCTAAGACTATGGCAACCACCGCAGACAATTTCGCTCCGGCAGCAGAAGCGGCGCATGATGATCATCACGATCACAAGCCCAGCTTCTTTGCCCGTTGGTTCATGTCCACCAACCACAAGGACATCGGTACGCTTTACCTGATCTTCGCGATCATCGCCGGTATCGTCGGCGGCGCGATGTCGGGTGTTATGCGTCTGGAGCTGGCAGAGCCGGGTATCCAGTATCTTTGGTGGTTTGCGGGCTCCGATCCGACGGACATCGCGGCTGCTGGTCATATGTGGAACGTGTTTATCACTGGCCACGGGCTTATCATGGTCTTCTTCATGGTGATGCCAGCGATGATTGGTGGCTTTGGTAACTGGTTTGTGCCGCTTATGATCGGTGCGCCGGACATGGCCTTCCCGCGGATGAACAATATTTCGTTCTGGCTGACGGTTGTGGGCTTCCTCTCGCTCCTTTTCTCGCTTTTCGTACCGGGCAACTCGATCGGTAACGGAGCAGGTGTTGGCTGGACGGTTTATGCGCCGCTCTCCACCACCGGAGCACCTGGCCCTGCTGTCGACTTTGCGATTTTCTCGCTTCACTTGGCGGGCGCAGGCTCGATCCTTGGGGCGACCAACTTCATCACCACCATTTTCAATATGCGCGCGCCGGGCATGACCCTGCACAAAATGCCGCTGTTTGTGTGGTCGGTGCTTGTAACCGCCTTCCTGCTTCTGCTTGCGCTTCCTGTGCTTGCAGCAGCGATCACCATGCTCCTGACCGACCGTAACTTCGGGACGACCTTCTTCGACCCAGCGGGCGGCGGTGACCCTGTTCTTTATCAGCACTTGTTCTGGTTCTTTGGTCACCCAGAGGTGTATATCATGATCCTGCCGGGCTTCGGCATGATCTCCCAAATCATCGCAACCTTCAGCCGCAAGCCAGTGTTTGGCTACCTCGGCATGGCCTACGCTATGGTTGCAATCGGCGTTGTCGGCTTCATCGTGTGGGCGCACCATATGTATACGGTCGGCCTCGACGTGAACACGAAGATGTACTTCACCGCGGCGACCATGGTCATCGCTGTGCCAACGGGCGTCAAAATCTTTAGCTGGGTTGCGACCATGTGGGGCGGTTCGATGGAGTTCAAATCACCCATGGTTTGGGCGCTTGGCTTCATCTTCCTCTTTACCGTTGGCGGTGTGACGGGCGTTGTGCTGGCCAATGGCGGTATCGACGATAACCTCCATGACACTTACTATGTGGTGGCTCACTTCCACTACGTGCTGTCGATGGGGGCTGTGTTCTCCATGTTTGCCGGTTTCTACTACTGGTTCCCGAAGATGAGCGGCCGGATGCACTCTGAGCTTTTGTCTCACCTGCACTTCTGGGTGTTCTTCATCGGCGTGAACGTGATCTTCTTCCCGCAGCACTTCCTTGGCATGAACGGTATGCCGCGTCGCTATCCTGACTATCCGGAAGCTTTCGCTTTCTGGAATCAGGTGAGCTCGTTCGGCTACATCATCATGGCAGCCTCGATCCTGATCTTCTTCGCCAACATCGCCTATGCCTTCATGGCTGGCCGCAAGGCAGAGAATAACCCATGGGGCGAAGGGGCCACGACGCTTGAGTGGACGCTGACGTCGCCTCCGCCGTTCCACCAGTTCGAAACGCTGCCAGTGATTGAGGATCATCACGATTATCACGATCACCGTCCGGCAACTGCTTAAATGGTGGCTCCGCTAAGGCGGGGTACCAAGAACAGACAAGGGGGAGGGCGCGCCGGTCAGGAGTGCCCTCTTCGCATAAAAGGAAAGAGCCGAAAGGCTGAGTTGAAATGACAGCAACCACCACAACCATGATGCCGACCGAGTGGCGCGATTTCTTCGCGTTGACGAAGCCGCGCGTGATGACTTTGGTTGTGTTCACGGCGATCTGCGGTCTTCTGGCAGCTCCCGGCTCGATCCATCCGATCCTTGGTTTTACCGCTGTTCTGGCCATCGCCATGGGGGCCGCGGGTTCGGCTGTGCTCAACCAGTGGTGGGAAGCTGACCTTGATGCAGGGATGAAGCGGACCGCGAACCGACCGCTCCCCGGCGGCCGGATGCGCCGCGATGACGCACGCGATTTCGGCATGTTCTTGTCAGGCACATCGCTTGTGCTGATGGGTGTTGCGATTGGGTGGCTTGCGGCGGCTCTGCTGCTTGCAGCGATTATCTATTACGCCGTCATCTACACTATGTGGTTAAAGCCCCGCACGCCTCAAAATATCGTGATCGGTGGCGGTGCAGGTGCCTTTCCTCCGCTGATTGGCTGGGTTGCGGTCACCGGCGAACTCACCGCCATGCCAATCTTGCTGTTCGCGATCATCTTCATGTGGACGCCGCCGCACTTCTGGGCGCTGGCTCTGTTTGTGAAGACCGATTACGCCAATGTTGGCATTCCGATGATGCCTGTGGTGAAGGGCGAAAAACACACACGCCACCAGATCCTGGCCTACACCGTCCTGCTCGCGCCTGTCGCTATTGCGCCATGGCTGATCGGCGGGACTAGCTGGATTTATGGCTCTTTTTCTGTTGTCCTTTCAGTTTTGTTTTTCGCGTTTGCAATGCCTGTTGGCCTGCGCACCCGCGCCGAGAGCGATCCTATGAAACAGGAAATCGCCCTGTTCAAATTTAGCATCTACTATCTCTTCATCCTCTTCGCGGCGCTCGTCGCTGACCGCGTGCTCTATGCGCAAGGTCTGATCGGCGGAGGATATTTCGCATGACCCCTGAAGAGAAAGAAGAATTCAAGCGTCGTCAGAACGCCCGCAACTGGGTCGTGGGCGGTACGCTGCTGTTCTTCGCTGTGCTCTTCTACGCCATTACCGTTGCGCGGATCGGAGGCTGAGCGAATGGTTGCTGTGACCTTTTCCGACGACACGGACCGCAAGAATGCGAAGACCGGCGCGCTCGCCATTCTCGGCGCGCTGGCGATGCTCGGCTTGGGATACGCAGCGGTTCCGCTTTACGATCTGTTTTGCCGGGTCACAGGGTTTGCTGGCACCACCCAAGTTGCAACTGAGGCTGAGGCAAATGCAGCGGCCAGTGTCGCTGCAACCCGCGACATTTCAATCCGTTTCGATGCTTCGCTCGCTCGCGATATGCCCTGGGAATTTGCTCCAACGCAAAGCACTGACACCGTGCGCATCGGACAGCGCGACATCGCGACCTATGTGGCTAAAAACGAGAGCGACAAGCCCATCACAGGCACAGCGACATTCAACGTCGAGCCGTGGCAGGCAGGGGTCTATTTCCACAAGATCCAGTGTTTCTGCTTTACCGAGCAAACGCTTCAGCCGGGGCAGGAAGTGACCATGCCGGTGCTCTACTACATCGACCCGGCGATCCTTGAAGACGACACGATTGCCGATATTGAGCAAATTACGCTTTCATACACTTTTCACCGCGCGAAAGACGCTGTAGCAGCAGCGCAGACACGCAACACATCATCAGACCAAGCATCCTAAGGGACGGGAACCATTACAATGGCTGGCAATGTAAACCACGATTATCACATTCTGGAGCCCGATATCTGGCCGATTGTCGGCTCATTTTCGGCGCTCACTTTCACCAGCGGTATGGTGCTGAGCTTCTACCCTGATCTGTTCGGCATTGCGTCGAGCATCGTCATGTGGGCAGGGCTGGCAGGCCTTCTGGCGACCTTCTTCTTCTGGTTCCGTAATGTCACGATCGAAGCGCAGCGCGGCGATCACACACCAGTGGTCCAGCTGCATATGCGCTACGGCATGATCCTCTTCATCGCCTCAGAGGTGATGTTCTTCGTCGGATGGTTCTGGAGCTTCTTTGACTTCGCGCTCTTCCCCGATGCGCTGAGCTATGATGCGGCGACTGGCGCGACGCAGGCTCTTAACACGCTTGTTGGTGGCACGGATATTCCGAAAGGCGAATTCATTCCGCAAGGTATGGAAGTGCTTGATCCGTTCAGCCTTCCGCTTTTGAACACGCTGATCCTGCTGTGCTCTGGCACCACCGTCACCTGGGCGCACCACGCGCTGATCCACGGTGATCGCGAAGGCCTCAAACAAGGCCTTTGGGCAACGATTGCCCTTGGCGTGCTGTTCAGCGGCATTCAGGCTTACGAGTACGGCATTGCGCCATTCGCCTTTGGCGGCAACAGCTATTCATCGGCCTTTTACATGGCGACCGGCTTCCACGGTTTCCACGTTCTGATCGGCACCATCTTCCTCGCTGTATGTCTTTACCGTGCGTACATCGGCCACTTTACCCCGCGCCAGCACTTCGGCTTTGAAGCGGCTGCGTGGTACTGGCACTTTGTTGACGTGGTGTGGTTGTTCCTGTTCGTCGCCGTCTACGTCTGGGGCGGCTGGGGCGCTGAATACCACTGATGACCTCTGGCGAGAGCCAAGACACACAAAAAGGGCAGTCCGGAATCCTCCGGGCTGCCCTTTTGGGTTCTTGCCCTCAATGCGCAGAGCCAACTTTGTTCGAGGCGCCCGCGCGGGTGGCGATGAAATGCTCCGCTTGCGGCCTGAACTTCACCAAATATGAGCGCGGAGGTCGGGTGAGCGGTTTGTTCACCGTGGTGATTGCTATTGTCCTGATTGTGATTGCGGTCCTCATTGAGAACAGCTTTCGCCCGCCCTTGTGGCTCCAAGCTGCCTTTTGGGCGCCGGTTACAGTTGGCACGGTGATTTACGCACTGCGCTTGTTCAAGACCGTGCTGCTCTATGCAGCCTATGAAAATGCCAAGGAGCGCGGCGAATGATCCGCCAATTGCCATTGATACCCACGATCATAGTTGTTGCTGCGGCAAGCGTGATGGTTGCGCTAGGCTTTTGGCAATTGGGGCGCGCCGATGAAAAGGCCGCCATGATCGCTGAATTTGAAGCAGCGCAGGAACAGGGCAGCTTCACTTCCACCCCCGGCGCGTCAACGCTTTATCATGAGGCGGAACTGACGTGCAGCCAAGTGGTTGGGCGAACAGCTATCTCTGGTCGCAATGCGAACGGTCGCAATGGCTATGTCCATGTTGTGCAATGCACTGCGCCCTTAGCCTTGATGCCGGACGAGATCGTTTATGATGTGGTCGATGAAGGGCCCTATGATGCCGAGATTGTGCTTGGCTGGTCGCAAGGTCCGCAGAGCCCGGAGTGGGAGCCCGACACGGTTCGCGGAGTGATCGCACCAGGAGGAGAGCTGGGTTGGAGATTGGTCGCCGATCCGCCTCAAGCCGGCCTGCTTGCGAATGCGAGGCCAGACCCTAATGACCTTCCCAACAACCATCTTGCATATGCCGGACAGTGGTTCTTCTTCGCGATGACGGCTTTGGTGATCTATTTCTTTGCGGTTCGTTCGAAATTGGCGAGGCGCGACTAGGAACTGTGAGTCCCCGCGAAGGCGGGGACCTCCCAAACCTGAGGGCCAAGCTGCAGAAAGGTCCCCGCCTTCGCGGGGACTCGCACTTTGGCGGCTTGCCCCATGCCGTTCCCCCCGCTAACCGCTCTGCCACGATGAAATATATATCCACCAGAGGCTCCGCGCCCACGCTCGATTTTGAAGGCGCAACGCTTGCAGGGCTCGCTAGCGACGGCGGTCTGTACCTGCCAGTGGAATGGCCCCGTTTTAGCGAAGACGACATCCGCAGCCTTCGGGGGCTGCCATATCCAGAACTTGCCGCGCGTATCATAGCACCATTTGTGGCTGGCTCGCTCACCGATGATGAGCTCGAGAAGCTCTGCCACGAGGTTTACGGCGATTTCGGCCACGCGGCTGTCACGCCTTTGGTGCAGTTGAATGAACAGCACTGGCTGCTCGAACTGTTCCACGGCCCGACGCTCGCGTTCAAGGATGTCGCGCTGCAAATGCTGGGCCGTTTGTTCGAGACTTTCCTCGAGCGGCGCGGTGAGCAGCTTACCATCGTTGGTGCAACAAGCGGGGATACGGGCTCTGCGGCAATCCGCGCGGTTGCCGGGCTTGAGCGGGTTGAGATATTTATGCTCCACCCCTCAGGCAAGGTTTCAGACGTACAGCGCCGCCAAATGACAACCGTGCGCGCGCCCAATGTGCACAATCTTGCGATTGCGGGCAGCTTTGATGATGCACAGGCCCATGTGAAGGCGATGTTCGCTGATGAGAGCGTCACGTCGACCCTCAACCTTGGCGCGGTAAACTCAATCAACTGGGCGCGTTTGATGGCGCAGGTTGTGTATTACTTCTACGCTGGCCTCCAACTGGGCGCACCCGATCGCGGCGCCGCGTACAGCGTGCCAACTGGCAATTTTGGCGACATTTTCGCTGGCTATGTCGCGCAAAAAATGGGCCTGCCGATTGAGCAGCTGATCGTGGCAACAAACGTCAATGATATTCTCCACCGCGCTCTTCAGGACGGGGATTATTCAACCGGGACCACCACGCCAACGATCACCCCATCTATGGACATTCAGGTAAGCTCGAATTTTGAGCGTCTGCTGTTCGACGTGGGCGGGCGTGACGGCGCAGCAATGGCTGAACAGATGCGCGCGTTTGAGAAATCAAAGGCCATGCAACTCACCAATAGCCAACGCGAAGGTGCCTCTGCGCTCTTCACCAGCAGCCGCGCAGATCAGGACGAGACGAGCCGCGCGCTTCAATGGGCGTATCGCAATTGTGCGCAAGTGATCGATCCGCATACGGGCGTCGGCCTTCATGCCGCGCAGCAAGCTGAGGTCGGCGCGGGCGTTCCCATTGTCACGCTTGCCACGGCACATCCGGCGAAATTCCCCGATGCAGTCGAACGCGCGACGGGCGTTCGACCGGCGCTTCCATCGCGGGTGGGTGATTTGTTCGGGCGCGAAGAAGCTATGGTCGAGATCGATGGCGATTATGCTTCGGCGCGCGACTTCGTACTCTCTAACGCGAGCGCAAATGGCTAAGCTTATCGAGCAACCGTTGGTGATGGAGTGTCGGGGGTGGCCCGATCAAAGCTCCTATCGCCTGCTCGATAGTGGGGGAGGGCGCAAGTTTGAGGCGTTTGGCCCTCATGCGTTTATCCGTCCTGAGCCACAGGCGATGTGGCAACCGCGCCTTCCAGAGTGGGACGCGGCGGGCGAGTTTGTGCCCGGTTCAGATGAAGATGGCGGCGGACGCTGGAATTTGTCGCCAGACGTGCCCGAAGGGTGGGAGCTTTCGTGGAACGACGTGCGCTTTACCGCGACGCCAACGCCTTTCCGTCATCTGCAATTCTTCCCTGATATGGCGCCTGTGTGGGATTGGATGCGTGCACAATTGGGCGATCGCACCGACGCCGAAACGCTCAATATGTTTGGCTACACCGGGCTTGGCACTCTGGCGCTGTCTGACCATGGGCGCGTGACCCACGTCGATGCCTCCAAAAAATCCGTCGCCCAAGCGCGTGAGAACGCAGCGCTTTCTGGCATGGAGGATCGCCCGATCCGCTGGCTGGTCGATGATGCGGCGAAGTTTACCGCGCGCGAGGTTCGCCGTGAACGGCGTTATGACGGCATTATCCTTGATCCGCCCAAGTTCGGACGTGGGCCCAAGAACGAAACATGGCGGATTGAAGAGGGGTTGGCTGGGCTTGTCAGCGATTGCGGTAAGCTGCTCGATAGCGATAGCCGCTTTCTCTTCCTCACCGTTTACGCCGTTCGTATGAGCAGTCTCGCCATTGCAGGGCTCTTGCAAGAGGTGCTTGGCCATCTCCCCGGACAGATCGAACACGGCGACTTGGCTGTGCGCGAGGAGGGGCCTGATGGCCGCCTCCTCCCAACCGCGATCTTCGCACGCTGGTCCAATCCCGGCTAAGGCTCAGACACGATGACCAACACCGATTCGCTCATTCTCGAAGTGGCTGACCTCGAAGTCGATGTCCTCACGGGCATCTATTCCGAGGAAACCGGCAAGCCGCAGCCTTTGCGCATCACGATTCAGGTGCGTTACGACGTCGCGGATCGCTATGATCCTGATACGCCTCTTGATGCCTCGAAGAACTATATGGACCTGAAGCACGCGGCCTCCGAAGGGCTTCCTGAAGGGGTGCATTTCAAGCTGATCGAGGCGGTGGGCGACCACATCTGCGAAACGCTATTCGTACAAGACACCCGCGTTCAGGCGGTGACGGTCAAGATCGTGAAGCTCGCCATTGCCGAAGCCAATGAAAAGATCGGCATTACCCTCCACCGTGAGCGGCCAGCGGAATAGGGCATGGCGCAGGCTGAATATATCGTCAGCGATTTGCCGGACAGCCCGCTCAAAGCGAGCGCTTGCTTCTATGGCGACCATCTCCAATCAGCGCTCGCAGCGCGCGGGGCGGAGGATCTTCTCGTCATACTCCCGTCTGCAAGGCACGAGCACACAGATTGGCGCCAGGCGCTAGCGCGTGATCTTGCCCGCGAATGTGCACCTGCCCGCGCTAACGTCATCGCCGCAGGCGACGAAGCGCAGAAAGATGAGCTTTGCCGCTATCTGGCAGGGGCAAGCGGCGTGACAGGACAATATTGTCAGACAAATGACTGAGGTCGCTACCCGCAAGCGTGATGTCTTGAAGCTCGCTGAGAGCCAGCCGCCATTGGTGGACACCTTTGGCCGAACGATCAGCTATCTGCGGCTTTCAGTCACCGACCGATGCGACCTGAGGTGCACTTATTGTATGCCGGAGCGCATGACGTTCTTGCCCAAGCGTGAGGTGCTCTCGCTTGAGGAACTGTACGATTTAGCGACCGGCTTTATCGCGCGCGGGGTCACGAAAATTCGCATCACCGGAGGCGAGCCTTTGGTGCGGCGCGATATCGTTGATCTGTTTATTGCTTTAGGCAGGCATTTGGATGGAGGAGGGCTCAATGAGCTGACCCTCACCACCAACGCAACGCAACTCTCCGGCCATGCTGAGGCGCTCTTCAAAGCGGGCGTTCGGCGGGTGAATATTTCATTGGATACGCTGGAGCGCGCAAGGTTTGAACAGCTCACACGGCGCGATGCTCTGCCGCAGGTGTTGGAGGGGATTGCGGCCGCAAAAGAGGCGGGCCTCAGCGTTAAATTGAACGCAGTGGCTCTAAAAGGGGTCAATGAAGACGAGCTTCCCGAGCTCATCGCCTGGGCTCATGGGGAGGGGCATGATGTAACCCTCATTGAGGTAATGCCGCTTGGCGATGTGGAGGAAGAGCGGCTCGACCAATATTTGCCTTTAAGCGATGTGCGCGCGCGGCTGGAGCAGCGGTGGACCCTCACCGATAGTGATCACCACACAGGCGGTCCGGCGCGCTATGTTCGCGTGGAGGAAACCGGCGGTCGATTGGGTTTCATCACGCCGCACACCAACAATTTCTGCGATGGCTGCAACCGCCTGCGGGTTACGGCGACGGGACAACTGTTCCCCTGCCTTGGCGGAGGAGAGCGAGTGGATTTGCGCGCGGCGCTGCGCTCAAACGATCCACAAGGGCAATTGGCAGCAGCGCTGGACAAGACGATGCAGATCAAGCCCGAGCGCCACCATTTCAGCATGAATGAGCGAGGCGCACCGCCGCATTTGCCGCGCCATATGTCGATGACGGGAGGCTGAACTGTATGGCTGTCAAAATCCTCTTCCTTGGCCCCTTGCGCGATATGGCGGGCATCGAAAGCACCGATGTCGAAGGGCCGCTTGACTGGACGGGATTGCTGGAGCTTGTCGGCGCGGATGTCGCAGGCCAGCTCAGCGAAGCCCGCGTCAACATCGCCTGTGGTGGCCGTGTGCTTGCGGACAAGACCACGCTGCTCGCCCAAGACGGTGACGAAGTGGCTTTGCTCCCGCCTGTCAGCGGGGGCTGAGGCCGAGTGAAGGACGTTCGCCTCCTTACCCAACCTTTCAACCCGGGCGCGTTTGTCGGCCCGTTTACACAAGCGCATCCCGGCCTTGGTGGGGTATGCACTTTCGTGGGTGAGGTGAGGGGAGGCGCGGGCGAGGACACAGGCGTGGAGGCGCTTGAACTCAGCCATTATGAACCGCTTACGCTTCCCACGATGGAGGCCCTCGCGGACCAGGCAATCGCGCGCTTCGAGCTGATGGGCCTGCTTATGGTGCACCGCGTGGGCAAAATGCGCGTGGGCGAACCCATCGTGCTTGTCTCTGCCGCCGCGAGGCACCGGCGCGGCGCGATTGATGCGGTCGATTTCTGTATGGACCATCTCAAAGCCGCCGCATGGTTCTGGAAGCGAGAGAAGCGCGCCGATGGATGGCATTGGATCGAACCGCGCGAGGATGATTACACCGATCTCGCCCGTTGGAGTGAGTGAATTCCCAGCCGTTTGATCCAGATCAAGGCGAGGGTAGTCGCGCTGCCATAAATCTCTTTTCAATCAAGGAGACGACGAATGGCAGAGCACCTCAAACATCAATTGGAACAGGGCAAAGCGCGCATTGTTGAAGCGCCTGTTGACGCAAATGCAGCCGCGCAAATTGATCGCAGCTTCAACCTGCCCAATGAACTCTATCTCGGCACAATTGCGGGATACCTTGGGTTTATCGGGGTAATGGCAGTCACATTCATGAACCCGGTTCTGATCATCCCGATGGTGATTTTCGCCGGTTTTATCATCGCTGGTTTCGGTGTTCCTGCAATCTTCACCCGCCTTAAAGGCAATGACAGCAAGCCCATGACCTGGGGTCAGTTTGAAGCTCGCGGCATCATGACCAATACTGGCAAATGCGCGCCGCGCGATGCAGCCGTGCAGGTGCTTATCCTGCCGGTTCTGCTCGTGTGCTGGGGCATCGCGGCTGCGACCATCGCTGCCATCGTCAGCTGATCTGGCAATTTGGTGCGAAGGTTAGGGGACGCCTTCCATCCACGGGGCGCTGAGGAGCGATCCTAGCGCCCCGAAATATCCCTCAAAAGCGCGGGGTCGGCGATGTCGATCCCGCGTTTTCCGTTGCGGGTGATAGCGCCCATGGATTCAAGTTCGCCCATCTTGCGGCTCACCGTCTCAATCGTCAGGCCCAGCATATTAGCCATTTCGCCGCGGGTGAGAGGAAGCTCGAAACTTTCAGCGATGTGGCACGATGTGTGGCTTGCTGCCCCGGCAAAATCGTGAAGCAGCGCGGCAATCCGCGTCTCCGCGCTGGCGTGGGCGGTGAGTTCCAAAAGGCTGCGCGTGGCGAGCAGATCTTCCTGAGAACGCCGCAGGAGCGCCCGCGCCAAAGCAGGGTAGCTATCAACGGCACGCTCAATATCCTTGCGCGCGAAAGTGCACAGACGGCTTTCAGTGAGGGCCACCACATCATGGTGGGCAAAGGGGCTGAAAAGCTCACCGATAAAGCCCGCCGGGTGAATAAGGCTAAGGATTTGCTCATTACCGTCTGCGTCAAAGGCGGTGACTTTTAGAGCGCCGCTGACGAGGGTCGCACAGGACGCATCCTCATCGCCTGCTGCGAAAAGCATCTCGCCGCGCTTTAACGTGCGGGTGTTGCCGGCTGCTGCAAGAGCATCGCGTTCGTCTTCGGTCAGCACCGCGCAGGCCGCGCTGTCTTTGACCGGGCAGGTGGCGCACGTCTGGTTCATTGGGCGAGCATCTCCGAAAGCGAATCGAGCACTTCATCTTGCTGTTGAAGCAAGGTTGCGGTTTGCGCCTGTCCGGTCGCAATGGCCTGTACAGGGGCGAAAGTGGTTCGGGCCTCAGCCTCAAGTGCATCAAGCCGCGCGAGCACAAGCGCGGTCTGCCCCCGCAGTGACGTAAGCTCTGCCACCGCAACCAATGCTTGCGAACGTCGATCGCTCTCCACCCCAGTGCCGCCAGCCGATTGCGCCAGCCGCGCCGCAGTGGGGCGAAGCGCGCCGAACTTTTCCTGCGTTTCATAAGCAAGGGCCACGAGATCAGAAACATCTTGAGGTGAAACGATTTCAGGGACGGCCGGTTGTTCGGGCGCGGCGGGCGCAAACTGCCCCGTCATGCGTTCGGCATCCCTCACGGCCAATGAGGGGTAACGGCCATCGGCTGATGCGCAGGCACCAAGCAGGAGCCCGCCCAAGCCTGCAATCGCAAAAGAAAAATGTGCTTTAATCATGATCCCGAAGCGCCATATCACCTAGATCGGACAAGGGAAATACGCCGTGCGAGGCAAATTTGCGCCAATTCCTTGCAAATGACACGTTGACTTGAACGCCCCATTCCCTTAACGGCACCCAACCTTCGAGCGCTGCTTTTGTAGCTGCGTTCCCCAAACACACGTTTGGGTGGTCCGAGCGGTGCGAGCAATTTGCACTGTCTTAGACAACCAAAGAATTGAGAGTATTTAGTCATGTTCGCTATCGTGCGCACTGGCGGCAAGCAGTACCGGGTTGCCGCTGGAGATAAGATTGCCGTTGAAAAGCTCGCCGGAGAAGCCGGCGACACGATCACTTTGGGCGACGTTCTGCTCGCTGGCGAAGGCGACTCTATCGCTGACGCATCGAAAGTGACCGTCTCGGCTGAGATCATCGCTCAAGCCAAGAGCGAAAAAGTCGTCGTTTTCAAAAAGCGTCGTCGTCACAACTACCGTCGTAAAGCTGGCCACCGTCAGCAAATGACGCTGCTTCGCATCACCGATGTTGGTGCCGGTGCCAAGAAGGCCCCTGCCAAGAAAGCAGCCGCAAAGACGGAAAACGAAGAGAAAGCAGCGCCAGCCAAGAAGGCTCCGGCAAAGAAAGCAGCTCCAAAGGCTGCCGCTGAGAAAAAGCCTGCTGCGAAAAAAGCTCCCGCCAAAAAGGCTCCGGCGAAAAAAGCCGAGCCTAAGGCCGAAGACAAGTAAGGATTAGGACCCATGGCACATAAAAAAGCAGGCGGTTCATCACGCAACGGTCGCGACTCCGTCGGTCGCCGCCTTGGTGTAAAGAAATTCGGTAGCGAAGCTGTCGTTGCCGGCAATATCCTCGTGCGTCAGCGCGGCACCAAGTTCTATCCCGGCACCAATGTCGGCATGGGCAAAGACCACACCCTATTTGCGCTCGAAGACGGCGTGGTGCGATTCCACACCGGCAAACAGGCGCGCAAATATGTGTCGGTCGACGCGATTGCGGAAGCAGCCGAGTAAACGGACGATTATATAGGGATCGTCCACCGGGGCGGTCCTAGCCGATGAGACAATCGGCGACCTAGAGGGAGAAGGGCCACCCCGATCACGGGGAGCCTGTTCTCCCTCTTGTCGTTTCTCCCTCACCAATTTTTGGCGCATTTGGTCGGATTTGCCACCTTTCAGGCGGTCCGGTGCAAACAAAGTGTCATCGAGGCCGCCTAGGGGCGGTGTCGACAGGGCGAGGAAGGAAACAAGCCGTGTTCCATCGCAGTGCAAGATTATTGCTAAGACCCGTCTGGCCAGAGGATTGGCAAGCCGTTTATGGCGGCATTGCGGATGAAGGTGTTGTGCGCAATCTGGCACGCGCGCCCTGGCCTTATTCAAAGCAGGATGCGCGCGATTTCGCATCACGCCCGGCAGCACCTCATGAGCCACGCTTCCTCATCACCACCGCTAACAATGGGCAGGTTGTCGGCTGCATTGGTCTTGATGCTCAACCTTGCGACTATCCCGGTGCGGTGGAAATCGGATATTGGATCGCGCGCGAACATTGGGGCAAGGGCTACGCTACTGAGGCTGGCTGCGCGGTGCTCAAAATCGCTCAGCTATTGGGCTATCCTCGCGTCTATGGATCGCATTTCCTCGATAACCCTGCCTCTGGCGCGGTACTCGAAAAGCTTGGGTTTGAGCCGACGGGCCGTGTGATCGAGCGACATTCTTGCGGACGCGGCGAAGTTGCGATGACAGCGGAATATATGAAGTCGCTTGCCGATGCTGTCATGCCGGAACGCCGGGCTGGGCAATCACAGCTCAGTGCGGCTTGAGGCTTATAGCCATTTAGCCTAGGCCGTGTGGCCCATGACTGTACGAAAACGCCTAAGCCCCCAAGAGTCGCGCAAGACCGCGCTTGAAGCTGCCCGGTCGCTTCTGATTGAGGCAGGCCCTCAGGCGGTGACGCTTAAGGCCGTTGCTGCGCGCATTGGGCGCACCCATGCCAATTTGCTGCACCATTTCGGATCGGCTTCTGGCTTGCAAAAGGCTTTGGCAGAGCACCTTGCCAAGACCGTTTGTGAAACGATCATCGAAGCTGTGCGCGCAAGCCGCGCTGGACTTGGGACAGCGAATGAGGTGGTGGACCTGGCTTTCGATGCGTTTGATCGCGAAGGGGCAGGGGCGCTGACCTCGTGGATGTTGCTTACCGGGAATGAGGATGCTCTCAATCCGATTATTGAGACAATTCACGCGCTCGTCGATGAAATCGCTCCGCAAGAGGCCGAGCATCACGATGACCCGATGCACGTCCATAAGGACACTTTAAGTCTCGTTCTGCTCGCTTTAGGTGACGCTCTGATGGGAGCGGCTCTGGCCAAATCTCTGGGCCTGCCGCGCGATTCGGCTCGCAAACGGGCAGTCGCCAATCTCGAAGCTTCAATGGCCGAGCATTATGGCGAGCTTGCTAAGCGGTAATGCCCGCTGCTTGCCAATCGGGCAGGGTGGCAGGGTCAAGATCGGCGACGCGCAAGTGATCGACCGCATAACCGAGCTCAGGATAGTCAGCCTTGCATCGTTTTTCCTGTGATTGATCGAGCGGCACTACCACAAGGCGGCGATTGACCTTCTGCCGCCAGTTCATGCGAGCAGTGTTTTCCTGACCAATATAGCAGCCTTTCTCGAAGCTTACGCCCGATAGTTCGACTGCATTGGTTTCAAGCCAGAGAATATCGCCAAGCTCGCTCTGCCCCTCCGGCACTCCAAGGGAAAGACGGTGGGCAAGGTAGGCATCGTCGGCCGGTTCACCGGGGGCATCGTCGATCCAGCGGTATCCCAGTTCAGCCAAGCGTGGGTCGGGAGTAGCACCGTCGATTGCGCCGGGCGACCAGTGAACAAAGCGATTTTCATCCCGCTCAATCGCGATTTTGCGGCGCAAGCGATAGAGTGACAGGCGCTTGAGCAGATCATCGGCCACCGTCGCCTCGCAATCGATCAGAATGTCTTCGCCCTCGGCCCAGACGAAGAAGTCGAACATCGCCTTGCCTTGCGCTGACAAGAGCGCTGCATAGACGGGAAGCTCACCGCTCACATCATTGGTGACGAGCCTTTGCAGAAATCCGCGCACGTCTTCGCTCGATTCCTCAGCGCGCAGTCGGATAATGCTGCGGGATTTCAGCTGTGTAGCGTTCATTCTTCCAACTCTCGTGCAATTGCCTCAGCCAGGGTCTGGCCCATATTTGGCCCCTGCTCGGGGTAGAGATAGGGTTCGATCAGCTCAGCTTCCATAAGCAAGAGATTGCTGTTCTCACCTTCCAGCATATCAATGCGCGCATAAAGCGGGGCATCGAAGGGGAGCGCTTCGATTATTGCGCTGGCCTGTGCGATCTCATCCACGCTTGGATGATGCGTGATTTCGGTCCCGCCATAAAGCGACTGAATGCGATAATCGCCCGCTTTGGGCAGCTTTTGGACGCAGTGGCTGAAGGTGCCGCCGAAGAACAGGAAGCTGAGCTCCCCCGTCTCGGCAATGGCGGGGAGGAACGGCTGGACCATGGCGGGGTGATCGAAGCGCCAGTCGGTGGCGACCTGCCCGCGCTCAAGCATCTCTTGCCCTTCCGCCCCTGCACCAATCTGGCGTTTGACCACCAGCTTGTCGCAGGCAAATGTGTCCATCGCAGCCTCGGCATCGCGCGCGTCCATATGGTCGAGCCAAAGCGTCGGGATCGTGCGAGCGCCGCGCTCCTCCAGCTGCTTGAGATAGGTCTTGCGGATGTTCCACCGGACGACCTCTGATGAATTACAGATGGTTATCCCTGCTTCCCCAAGTGCTTCAAGCTTGCTCAGAAACGCTTCAGCCTTGTCCCAATAATTCCAGGATGAGCCGACCATTACGAGATCGACCCCGTCGAAATGGCTCATCGGCGCTTCCCAATCAATCACGCGCAGGGCCCATCCACGCGCCATAAATGTGGGTTTGATGGCGGCAACCATAAGGTCATGCTCGAATGCATCTTCGCGGCGCGTGCTTGATCCTGGCAGAGTGGTGTCGCAGGCGAGAAAAGCGATTGTGGTCATGGCTTCTGCCAATAGAAGTAGGATTAAGTGGTGGAAACCCCCGCATTGCTTGGTTATGCGCCTCTCCCATGACCGAGCAGCTCACGATCCGCCGCCCTGATGATTGGCACCTGCATTTCCGCGACGCAGACGTGATGCGTGACGTGGTGCCCTACACCGCAAGGCAGTTTGGCCGTGCGATTGTGATGCCGAACCTCACCCCGCCTGTGACGACGACTGACATGGCGCGACAGTACCGTGATCGCATCCTTGCAGCTGTCCCCGAAGGAGTGAGTTTTGAGCCGCTGATGGTGTGTTACCTGACGGACGATACCGACGCTGATGATCTGGTGCGCGGGGCCGCCGAGGGCGTGTTTACCGCCGCCAAACTCTATCCCGCCAACGCCACCACACCAACTCGGCTCACGGCGTCACTGATGTGCGCAAGATTTATCCCGTGCTTCAACGCATGAGCGATGAGGGCATTGTCTTTTGCATCCACGGAGAAGTGACCAGCTCCGACATCGACGTATTCGATCGGGAAGCGGAATTTATTGAGCGGTATCTGAGGGATATTGTCGAAACCTTCCCCAATCTCAAAGTGGTGTTTGAGCATATCACCACGAGCGATGCGGTGGATTTCGTGCTGCAATCAGGCCCCAATGTGGGCGCGACCATCACGCCGCAGCACCTTCATATCAATCGCAACGCAATGCTTGTCGGTGGTATTCAGCCGCACAATTATTGTCTTCCCGTTGCCAAGCGCGAAGAACACCGCTTGGCGCTTCGCAAGGCTGCGACTTCTGGCAATCCCAAGTTCTTCCTTGGCACAGACAGCGCGCCGCATTTCAAAGGCGACAAGGAAAGCTCTTGCGGATGCGCGGGCATTTTTGGCGCGCCTTATGCGCTCGAAAGCTACCTCACTGTCTTCGATGAGGAAGGGGCGCTTGATAAATTCGAAGGTTTTGCCTCACTTCATGGACCAGCGTTTTATGGCCTCCCGGTCAATGAGGAAACGGTGACATTGGAGCGCGTGCAAAACGCTGTGCCCGAAGAGCTACCCATCGCCGGATCGACCATCGTCCCATGGCATGGCGGGCAAACAATTGGCTGGAAATTTGTGGGCTAGGCCCGGATCGGGCGCACTTTGCGACCTCGCCACCAAAGGTCGGCAACGAAGATTGCAATCGCGGTCCATATCAGCAGGAAGCTGGCGAGTTGGACCGTGCGAAGCTGCTGACCAAAAACGAACAGGCCGAGCAGAAACACGATTGTCGGCGCAAGATATTGGATAAAGCCGAGCGTCGAATAGGCCATCCGCCGGGCGGCGATTGCGAACAGCAAAAGCGGCACAGCTGTCACCACGCCTGAAAAGACCATGAGCAGGCTGAGTTCGGTCGTCTTGCCAAAGGTCGAGCCATCCGGGCTTGCTGCATACCACAAGACGATCATCGCCGCGGCTGGGATGAGGATGAAGGTTTCAATCGTGAGGCCCGGAAGCGCTCCGACATTCACCTGCTTTCGAACGATCCCGTAAAGGCCAAAGCTGAACGCGAGGCTGAGGCTGATCCACAGTGTTGTGAGAGCGCCAGCGGAGAGCATCGCAACAGCCCCCGCTGCAATCGCCACCGCAAGCCATTGCAGGCGACTTAGCCGCTCTTTCAAGAAAAGCGTGCCCAGAAGGATATTCAAAAGCGGATTCAGGTAGTAGCCAAGACTGGCGGCATAGACCTGATTTTGCATGATTGCCCAAATGTAGATGAACCAGTTCGCTGCGATCAGAGCCGCGCTCGCCAGAAGGGCGAGCATGGTGCGCGGCGATGTGAGCGCGCGTTTGACCTCTCCAAACTGACGGCGGACCGCGACGATCAGAAGGCACAAAGGCAGCGTCCAGATGATCCGCCAGCCGACGAACTCAAACGACGGTACGCTTGATACCAGCATGATATAGAGCGGCAAAAATCCCCAGATGAGATAGGCGCCAAGAGCATGGGGCAAGCCGGATGGCTGGGGTGTGGGCGAGGGTGCTTGTGTCATCACCGCCGCCCCTAGGCTGCGCTTGTTTCCTGCGCAAGTGACACCGCTTGCGGTCAAATGCTGAGGGTCTTGCTCAACCGATCGCAAGAAGCGCGGCTGCATAGGGGGACAGCCAGATGAACGCTGGCTAACTGATTGCTCCCAATTCGTTCAGTTAAAATGCGATATAGATGAACGCATACTGCGAGAGCGCCTCTCTCCACCTTTTCAAGGCGGCGCTCTCGTCACCCCCTTGGGCCATAATCCACCACCGGCCCGGGCACGGCACCACCAGCCGTGGAAGGCGCCTTCATACCCTTCACCGGGTATGAAGGCGTTTTCGCATTATGGTGCCCCGTGTTCAGCCCTCGTCTTTGAGGCCAATAGCGATATTGGCGCGCGGCTGATCCATCTCATTGCTGGAGACTGGGTAGGCGCAATAATCAGCGGCGTAATAGGCAGCGGGGCGGTGGTTGCCCGAAAGTCCAATCCCGCCAAAGGGGGAGGAGGAAGAGGCACCATTGGTTGGCCGGTTCCAATTGATGAGCCCTGCGCGCGTGTTCGCCCAAAAGCGGCTGTAATCGTCAGGCGAACCGCCAATCAGCGAGGCTGAAAGACCAAAGCGGGTGTTGTTGGCCTCTGCAATCCCTGCATCAAGATCGGGCACGCGGATCACCTGAAGCAGGGGGCCGAAAAGCTCGATGTCGGGGCGGTCGGGAATATCGGTCGTGTCGATAATTCCAGGGGTTACAAAGGGTTCCTGCGGCCTCAAGCGGCGCATCGGCAAAAGCGGTTTTCCTCCTGCCGTCATCAATGCAACGAAGCTTTCGGTGATGCCTTCAGCGGCTTCATTATCGATCACTGGTCCCATAAACGGCTGCGGATCGGCGAAAGGTTCATCGACCTGAATTTTGCGTGCAAGCGGGATGAGCTGCTCCATCAGCGGCTCGTACATATTGTCCACCACGATCAGACGACGAGCAGCAGTGCAACGTTGGCCAGCGCTGGTAAAAGCGCTTTGAATAATAAGAGCGCACGCATCCGTGACAAGCGGGGTGTCAGTCACAACGATCGGGTTGTTGCCGCCCATTTCCAGCGCGACGATTTTGCCGGGATTGCTTGCAAGTTTGCGGTTGATGGCTATGCCCGTTTGCGCAGAGCCGGTGAACAAAACCCCGTCAATGCCAGCGTGAGCAACAAGGGCTGAACCTTCCTCAGGTCCGCCAATGACCACTTGCACAACGTTTTCGGGTATCCCGCACCGCTTCCAGCATTCAAGCAGGGCCATGGCAACGCCTGGCGCTTTTTCCGAAGGTTTAAGGATCACCGTATTGCCCGCGATTAGGGCAGGGACCATGTGCCCATTGGGCAGGTGGGCGGGGAAATTGTAGGGGCCAAGAACCACCATCACGCCGTGCGGCTTGTGGCGAACTGCGGTGACCCCCTGAAGCGCGCCATCGCGTTTCTTGCGGCCTGTGCGCTCGGCATAGGCCTGGATCGAGATTTCGATCTTGCCGATCACTGCATCGACTTCGGTGCGCGCTTCCCACAAGGGTTTGCCGGTTTCCTTGGCGATCTGCACTGCAATGTCTTCAGCATCGGTGCGTACTTCATTGGCAAAGCGGCGGGCCAGTTCAATACGCTGGCCTTGCGATGTTGCCGCCCATTGCGGCCACGCACGGCGAGAGCGGCTGACTGCCTGCTCCACATCATCATGGGGGCCGCGCCACACTTCCTCTCCCGTTGCCGGGGAATATGAAACCAGCTCAGTCTCGCTCACAGCCTATCGCTTTTCATCCGCCCGTTTGATTTTCCGTGTCCCCACCATTGAGGTCGGGACCATCGCGCTAAACTTCCAAATGTGCAAATGGAATGAAAAGCCTATTAACCACAAACCCCCAATTTATTGGTGGTCAGGCATGGCCTTGCGGCTGCGGCGCGGGCCCGTGGGCCTCTCCCATACGGCGAAGGGCGTCGATTTTTCGCTCCAGCGGCTCCCAATCATCGCGCTCATCAATCGCTGACCAGATCGCTTCGACCTCATCGATCACCATGCTTTGCTGCGCGTCGCCCTGCCAATAGTCGTGTGAGCTGTCGGTGAGGGTGTATCGGGAAAGCGCCTCTTGCAATTCTCCGGAACAAGCGGGCTCTTCGCCAAATCCATTGAGCGCGCGGCGCAGGCCGAAGAAAAAGGCGTCTGGCTGGGCTTTGTTCTCGCGCATGGCAGCCTCGCACAGTGCCACCAGCCTGCCGTCCTCCTCGCCCCCGCGCTGTTCCACCCCAAGCCGCCAGCACCAACG
Organism: Erythrobacter sp. SCSIO 43205; assembly: GCF_019904235.1. Taxonomy (NCBI): domain Bacteria; kingdom Pseudomonadati; phylum Pseudomonadota; class Alphaproteobacteria; order Sphingomonadales; family Erythrobacteraceae; genus Erythrobacter; species Erythrobacter sp. SCSIO 43205. The sequence continues at coordinate 1,648,880 of NZ_CP063202.1, forward strand.
CCGCGCGACCGCCTCCATATAAAGCGGACCATAGCGTTCCATTGCCGCCACTAACGGCTCGCTTTCAGCCAGTCCGCGCAAGGCCACTGCGAGTTGCCCGCAATTCCAATGGAGCGCTTCGGGTTGGCGGCCAAAAGCATAGAGGCCAGAGTGATCGAAATAGGCTGCGGTGAAGCCCGGTTCCCACTGCGGCAGCCAGCGCCACGGGCCGTAGTCGAAGCTTTCACCGGTTATATTCATATTATCTGTGTTGAGCACGCCATGGACGAAGCCTGCGACCATATAACTTGCAGCAAGATCGGCGAGGCGTTCCACCACATTGTGCAAGAGGATCACCGCTGGATTGTCGCGGTCGGGAGCGTCCTTCGGTGGAGGCGAGCCGGGAAAATGCTTTAGGCAATAATCGACAAGCGCTTCAGAATGCTGCGTTTCCTCCAGCGCATAGAGCCGCTGAAACGAGCCGATGCGGATGTGGGAGTGCGACAGGCGCACCATGACCGCTGAGCGCGTAGGCGAGGGTTCATCGCCTCGCTCCAGCGCCTCTCCGGTTTCGATGATTGAGAAGGTGCGCGAAGTGTTCACGCCTAAGGCTTCGAGCATTTCGGTCGCAAGAATTTCGCGCACGCCGCCTTTTAGCGTCAGCCGCCCATCGCCAGCCCGTGAATAGGGCGTTGTCCCTGAACCCTTTGTGCCAAGGTCCATAAGTCGCCCGTCGCGATCGCGCATCTGAGCGAACAGAAAACCGCGTCCATCGCCAATTTCGGGATTGTACACGCGAAATTGATGGCCGTGATATTTCAGCGCGAGGGGGCGAGGCAGATTGCCTTGCAATGGCTCGAACCTGCCAAAGTGTCTGGCCCATTCATCATCACTCAGCGTGTGCAAATCGACGCTCTGCGCCGCCCTGTCGTTGCGGAACCGCACCCGTGTTTCGGGAAAGTCTGCCGCCTCCACCGGAGAGCCCAGCCAATCGGAAATGGCGGTGATGGCAGGGTCGGGCCTGTATTCAGAAGCGTATTTGGCAGCTTGCGGTTCGTCACTCATGCCGCGATAGTGGGGAGAAACTATCGTGCGTGCAAGGCGCGGCGAACGAACCGGGATAAAGCGGCATATTTATGGGTAATTCAAACAGTCAGGCCTATCAGGACAAAAGCTGGACAAGCGCCGACGGCCTTTCCCTTTATTACCGCGAGTATGCCGGGCCTGATGGCTATGAGGGTCCGCCGGTTATTTGTATGCACGGCCTCACCCGCAACTCACGCGATTTTGCCGATCTTGCAGAACATATTGCGCAAACGCGCCGCGTTTTGGTGCTGGAAATGCGTGGGCGCGGGATGAGCGATTATGCGCCTGACGCATCGAGCTATAACCCGGTTCAATATGTCGCAGACGTCGAAGTGCTTTTGGCAGAGCGGGCCATTGACCGCTTTATTTCGATCGGCACCTCAATGGGCGGGCTGATGACGATGATGCTTGCGGCGAACAAACAGGGCAGGCTGGTCGCGGTGGTAATGAACGATATTGGTCCGCAAATCGAAGCGGACGGTATTGAGCGGATTACTGGTTATGTCGGTCAAGGGCGCAGCTATCCCACATGGATGCACGCGGCTCGCTCGATCTGTAACGTGCACGCAGAGGCTTTTCCCGATTACGGACTCGATCAATGGCTTGAGATGGCCAAACGCACCATGGTGGTGAGCCAGAATGGCCGGATCAGCTATGACTACGACATGGCGATTGCTGAACCATTCAAGGAACCCGAAGGTGCAGCTCCTGCGGATTTGTGGCCTGCTTTTGACGCTTTATCGGGCGTTCCCATGGTGCTCGTGCGCGGTGAATTGTCCGATCTTCTGTCGCCTGAAACGGTCAGTGAAATGGGCAAGCGCAACCCGGCAATGACGACTGTTACCGTGCCGCGTGTTGGCCATGCGCCAACGCTTGATGAACCCGAAGCGCGCGAGGCTATTGACGCGCTGCTGGCAAAAGTGTGACGCGCCTGTTCCCATGAGCAAGTCTAAGCCCGCACCCAAAGTGCTGCACCTGCATTCCACCTTTGCCGCCGGAGGCAAGGAACTGCGCGCGGTGCATTTGATGAACGCTTTTGGCAAAGAGCTTGAGCATACGATTGTCTCGGGCCAGCCAGAGCATATGGAAGCGATGGAGCACATCGCCCCGCGCGTGCCCGTGCGTATCGCTCAGGACTTCCCCTCGCTCACCGGATGGCCAACGCCCGGTCGCCTTCTGAAAATAGCACAAGGAATGCAGGGTTATGACCTTGTCCTCACCTATAACTGGGGCGCGATGGATGCGGTGTTGGCGCACACGATCTTCGCCAAACTCTTAGGGCTGCCGCCGCTGATCCACCACGAGGATGGCTTTAACGAGGACGAAGCTGACGGTCTTAAGAAAAGCCGCAATTGGATGCGCCAGTTTGCTTTGACAGGCGCGCACGCATTGGTTGTCCCCAGCCAGGTGCTTGAGAAAATTGCGCTTGAAGCATGGGCTCAGCCGCGATCGCTCATCCGGCGCATTCCCAATGGGATTGACACCAAAGCCTTTGGAAAAGCGCCAAAACCCGGCTCGCTTCGCGTAATCAAACGCGATGGCGAGCGCTGGATTGGCACATTGGCGGGACTTCGCGCGGTAAAACAATTGCCCGTATTGGTCGAAGCGTTCGCATCGCTTGATGACAACTGGCATCTCGTCATTCTTGGCGAAGGGCCAGAACGTGACGCGATTGAAGCGAAAGCCGCTGAATTAGAAGTCAATCACCGCGTCCATTTGCCCGGTGCTGTCAAAGAGCCGGCTAACATTATCGGCCTGTTTGATATTTTTGCGCTCTCATCCAAAAGCGAACAATTCCCTTTAAGCGTCGTCGAGGCAATGGCAGCTGGCCTTCCCGTGGCCACCCCCGAAGTGGGCGACGTTCGCGCAATTCTGGCTGAAGAAAACCACGCCTTTATCGCTGTTCCCGGTGACACGCAGGCGCTTTCCCAAGTGATCGCAGACCTCGCTTCGAATGATGTTCTGCGGGCGCAAGTGGGCAAGGCCAATCGCGAAAAAGCACGCGCTCACTTCGATCAGAGCGCAATGATCGAGGCATACCGCACGCTTTATTGGGGGGCTTTGGAGCGCAGTTAAACCGACCTTAGGGCACCGCATCCGCTTCATTCAGGGTTCAACTGTGCGCTGCCATTTGCAACAACGGCTGGCACTTGTGCTCCGATTGGCGGCTTTGTGCCATTGCGCGCGGGGCTCGCGCTCCTTAAAGAGCCGCCTTGAGGTAATTGACTAAAAGGATAAATCGCCCCGTGGCGCGTACTCCGACAACGAATAACACTCCCGACGCACAACCCGGTGCACCAGCGGGCACGCCATCGCGCGAGGATGAAATCCTCATGCGCGAAATTGATGATGCCGTGCGTCAGCAGGACACTGTTCAATTTTTCCAGAAATATGGTGTAGCGCTCGGCTCGGCTGTGGCGCTCATCATCGTTGGGATGCTCGGCTATTGGTGGTGGGATTCCACAAGTGAAGCGGCGCTGGAAGAGCAATCCGAGGCTATCGTAAGTGCGCTTGATTCGGTCGAAGCGAATGACTTTGCTGGCGCTGAAGAGAAAGTGGACGGCCTTGTCGATGATGGTTCAGTAGGCGCGCGTTCGATGGCGAGGTTCCTCAAAGCTGCCGCCGCAATCGAACAAGGCGAAACCGACCGCGCGGTTGAACTTTACGCCAGCATCGTCGCCGATGAAGAGGCACCGCAATCCTTGCGCGATTTGGCTCTGATCCGCGAAATTTCGACCAATTTCGATGATCGCAAACCTGCGGATATTATCGCAAAGCTCGAAGGTCTGGCTGTGCCGGGGAACCCCTATTTCGGGAGCGCGGGCGAACTGGTCGCGGTTGCTCACCTTGAAGCTGGCAATCGCGAGGAGGCAGGGGCGCTTTTCTCTGCAATTTCGCAAGATGAAACCGTGCCAGACACGCTGCGCAACCGCACCCGCCAGATGGCAGGATTGCTCGGCGTTGATGCGATTGTCGATGTGAATGAGCTGATCAAGGATCAAACCTCTGCCGCGCCGCCTGCGGGGGCACGCGGCCAGTAAAGCGCCATCGGATTACCAGAATTTTGGACTTGGGACGGGAAATATAATGCGCAAATCGAAACTCAGTTTGAAAGGCGCGATTGCTGCGGGCGCGCTGGCGATGCTTTCTACTGGCCTGCTCACCGGTTGCGGTGGCGACAAGAAAACGACACCAACAGTGGGTGCACGCACACCGATCCTTTCGCGCATTGAAAGCGGCGCGAGCGTTGATCCGGCACTGGCTGGTGTGTCGGTCGTGCTTCCCCCGGCACAGGTCAATGCGGAATGGGCCCAGGTGGGCGGTTCTGCGAGTAAGTCCTATGGCCACCTCGCGCTGGCCGACAACCCGTCGAAAATCTGGACGAGGGACATTGCGGGCGCCAGCAATTCCGAGCGGCTTGCAGCCTCTCCGGTGATTGGCTCTGGTAAGCTTTTCGCAGTCGATACCAGCGGCGTTATCTATGCCTTCGACAAGGACACTGGCGCGCAAATCTGGCGGGTCGAAGACAGCGACATGGCCGATGACCTCCGCCCATCAGCCTTTGGTGGAGGGGTCAGCTATGAGAACGGCATCGTTTATGCGACCAATGGCGCGGGCGATGTAAAGGCTTTGCGTGCTGAAACCGGTGAGCAAATCTGGAAAGTGCAGCCTGCCGGTCCCCTTCGCGGATCGCCAACAATCGCCTTTGGTCAAGTGTATGTGATGACGCAGGATAATCAGGTCATCGCCTTAAACGCTGCTGATGGTGCGCTGCTTTGGAACGAATCGGGTTCTGCCACGCAAAGCGGCGTTTTTGGGGTTGCTGCGCCAGCCGCAGGGCAGGGCACAGTGATCGCAGGTTATTCTTCTGGCGAGCTTTCCGCTTACCGTTATGAGAACGGTCGCACGCTTTGGGCGGATGCTTTGGCGCGCACCAATATTTCGACCAAGGTGAGCTCGGTTACTGATATTGACGCTGATCCCATCATCGATTCTGGCCGTGTCTATGCGCTTGGCCAAGGGGGCCGGATGGCCGCTTATGAACTCGTCACGGGACAGCGGATCTGGGAACTGAACCTTGCGGGCATTTCCACCCCTGCGATTGCGGGGGAGTGGATTTTTACCCTCACCGATGATGCGCGCCTTCTCGCAATTGCGCGTTCGACGGGCCGCGTTCGCTGGATCACGCAGCTGCAGACTTACCGCAACGAGAAGAAGAAAAAAGACCCGATCTTCTGGACGGGCCCAGTGCTCGCAGGTGGTCATTTGTGGGTGGCAAGTTCGCGCGGCGAAGTGTGGCGGGTAAGCACGGGTGAGGGCTCTTCACAGATGTTCGCAGATGTTGATAGCCCGGTCAGCCTTGCTCCGGTGGTGGCGGATAATACGCTCTATCTTCTGGACGATTCGGGCACGATCCACGCCTGGCGCTAAGCTTGCCGTGCATCCAATCGCGCCTCCAAGCGCTTAAGTGAGCATGAAATTAACCCTTTTGCGCTATCCGCCGAAGGGTAATGAGCACAAACACTCACTCTAGCGCTGCAAATGCGCCTGTCGCCTCTGCCAAACCGACATTGCCAAAGAGCGATGTCTCCTCTGGCGTCGGCTTTGCAGGACTGCTTGGCCTGCTTGGCTGGATCCTGTTCTGCCGCAATTTCCCGCTCATCGCTGGCGGCTTCGGGTTAGAGGGCGATGTCGGTGTCCTGTCCGGCCCTTATGCAGCGCTCATGGCGATGGTCTTTACCGCAGGGCCGATGGCGATCTGGTCGCTTTTGGTGGACCGGGTGCACCTGCGCGCATCAACCGGGCTCGACTGGAACCTGCAACGCCCCCTCGATGAGACTATAGGTATATCGTCGGTCAAGATTATCGGCCTGTGGACGACATGGGCGGTGATTGGCGGGCTCTATTGCCTGTGCCGTTGGTATTGGGATGGCTCTTACCTGTTCGCAATGGAGGTTATGGGGCTGGCAATCGTGCCAATGATTGTTCTGTCCGTGCCTTATGTGATGTGGCTGGACCGGCACATGGTCGATTTGAAAGACGCAACTTGGCATTTTGGCGCTCTTATCGCGACCCATCCAAGCGACCCGTCGCGCGCAGAAATTGATATGGAAGCGGTCAAGAAACACTGGCGCGCCTGGATTATCAAGGCCTTTTTCAGCGCCTTCATGATTTCGATCCTGCCCGGCGGTTTTGCTGTCATCGTGGAGGCAGACCCCGGTGCCGTGCTCGCCAATCCGTTCGAGATCGGGATGTTCCTCATCACTTTCCTGTTCGTCGTGGACGTACAGATCGGCACAGTTGGCTATCTGTTCACCCTGCGCCCGCTTGATGCGCATATCCGTTCGGGCAATCCGTTCATCGGTGGCTGGCTTGCAGCGCTTTTGTGTTATCCGCCATTTGTTTGGGGCCTGATCGGCAACAATGGCCAGATTTTGAGCTATGAGGGCAACACCGCTGGTTGGGGTTATTGGTTTGAGGGGCAAACCGAACTCTTGTGGGTTTGGGCCGCGTGGCTGGTGTTTCTCACTGCGATTTATGCCTGGGCGACGGTGGTGTTCGGCATCCGCTTTTCTAACCTTACCTATCGCGGTGTGCTCACCAATGGGCCGTATCGCTTCACGAGGCACCCGGCATACCTCTCCAAAAACCTGTTCTGGTGGTGCTCGGTCATGCCATTCCTTGTGACCAGCGGTTCTTACGTCGATGTCGTCCGCAACACGTTCTTCCTACTCGTGGTGAACGGCATTTACTATTGGCGCGCGCGCACCGAAGAGGCGCATCTTCTCGCCGAAGACCCGAAGTATCGCCAATATTATGACTGGATGGAAGAAAACGGTGTGATCACGTCGCGCCTTGCCAAGCTCAAGAGATTGGCATGGGGTGCAGTTGTGGGAGATCCTCGCAAGTCAGGTGCCGATCCAGCGCAGCCCCTTGGTCAATCCACTGCGCATCGCGGCGAGGAACCCGCTGAATAAGGCGGCGCGCCATTCGCGTTAAAAATGAAAGCCTTCATCGGCAGCCTGATAACCAGTCAGCTCGCGCTCACTGATTGCAAGCGCTGAACACTGGGCGCGCCATTCGGCGATATGGACGGTGCGCAAATGCGCCTCAAGCGCGGCCTTGTCGCGCCATTTTTCAAGCACGCGCACCAGCCCGTCGTCGAGCACATCAAGCGCGTATGTGTATTCGATGCAGCCCTCTTCTGCGCGGCTTGCCGTGACCATTGCTTCCATCGCTGGACGCAGGACACCCACAATGCTGGGAGGAAAGCGAAAGCTACCGATTACAACAATCATATGCACGGCTCCTTCTGGCTAACCACAAGGTGAGCCATCGTGGGTTTTGCCAATCGAAGACAGCTATACCGCGAATTTGAAAAGTTTAGAAGGACTGCTTGTACACGTGACTTACATCGCCATTCCATTCATTGTGGTAGGCATCGAGTAATCGCTGTGCAGGGACTTTGCCTGAAGCGACAATTTCATCGAGTTCTTCAAGAAAGCCTGTTTCATTGTCGCCAGCGACATTGAGCCGGGCACGCGCGGACAGGCCGCCCCGCGCGATCTCAAGGACTTCGCGGCCCAGATCCTGCATCGTCCCGCCACCGGGAAGCTGCGATTGCAAACCAAGCTTTGGCGCATCATTGCGCAGTTTCTCGCGCTCTTCCATGGTCCAGCCTTTGACCCGGTCCCACGCCGCATCAAGTGCGCCTTGGTCATAGAGCAGGCCCACCCAGAAAGCGGGAAGCGCGCAAATCCGGCCCCAAGGCCCGCCATCTGCACCGCGCATTTCGAGGAAGCTTTTAAGCCTTACTTCGGGGAAGGCTGTTGAGAGGTGGTCCCACCAATCGCTGGCCGTAGGACGCTCGCCGGGAAGGACAGAGAGCTTGCCATCCATAAAGTCGCGGAAGGAAAGACCTGCTGCATCAATATATTGCCCATCGCGGAAGACGAAATACATCGGCACGTCGAGCATATACTCTGCCCAGCGTTCGTATCCAAAGCCGTCTTCGAAAACGAAAGGGAGCATCCCGGTGCGATGGGGATCGGTGTCTGACCAGATGTGGCTGCGATAGGAGAGATAGCCGTTTGGCTCTCCTTCAGTGAAAGGCGAATTGGCGAACAGCGCGGTCGCAAGCGGCTGCAGAGCCAGCCCCACGCGAAATTTCTTCACCATGTCCGCTTCGGATGAATAGTCGAGATTGACCTGAATCGTGCAGGTGCGCAGCATCATGTCGAGGCCCAAATTGCCGACTTTGGGCATATGGTTCATCATGATTTTGTACCGCCCCTTGGGCATCACGGGCAGCTCTTCGCGTGTCTTGTCGGGCCACATTCCAAGGCCCAAGTAACCCACGCCGCACGCTTCACCGATCTCCTTCACCTGCGCCAGGTGTCGGCCGGTTTCGTTGCAGGTTTCGTGCAGTGTTTCCAAGGGTGCGCCAGACAGTTCAAGCTGGCCCGCAGGCTCAAGGCTCACCGTGCCATCGGCGCCTTTCATGGCGATGACATTCGCCTTGCCGTCCGGTCCCACCTCTTCGATTGGCTCCCAGCCGAACTTCCTGAGGCTCATCAAAATGTCACGAATGCCCGCTTCTTCGCTATAGGACGGCGCGTGCTTGTCGCTGACGTGGTAGACGAACTTTTCGTGTTCGGTGCCAATGCGCCAATCCGCTTTCGGCTTTTCACCCCTACGCATGGGCGCGGTCAGGTCATCGAGGCTTTCGATGATCGGTTCATCAGCGGCAGAGGCTTCGCGGGTGCTCATTCAGAGGTTCCTTCAATGGAAGTGCCGCTTTAGGAAACGGTTGGAGGCGGGGGAAGTGCAAACTGGCTTTATGCCGGGCAAATCATTCTGTTCCCGAATTTTTGTAACCTGCCCAATCGCCAGCGACCGACATCCATATCGAGAGCGCGGCGATGGCTGCTGTCTCTGCACGAAGGATACGAGGGCCGAGCGAGATTGGCTGGGCGAGGGGGTGGGCTCGAATGGCAGCGCGCTCTGCATCGTCAAAGCCGCCCTCAGGGCCGATTATTAGGGCGGCTTTGTTATTATCGCGGAACACCTTTGCAGCGCTCTCACCGCCTTGTTCATCGGCGAACAAGAGCGTGCGGTCATCGGGCCATTGTTTGAGCATTGCCTCAAGCTTCAATGGTTCGCCCATTTCAGGAAGCGCGGTTCGCGCGCACTGTTCGGCGGCCTCAGTGGTGATGGTCCGCGCGCGCGCCTGGTTCAGTTTGTCGGCAACGCAGCGACGGGTGATGATCGGCTGAATGCGCGCAACGCCAAGTTCGGTCGCTTTTTCGAGTACGATGTCGAAACGGTCTTTCTTAAGAAGGGCAGGGCACAGCCATAAATCAGGAACGCTTTCGCGCGGGCGCAGCCTTTCAGCGATACGCAATGTGACAGAGCGCTTCGCTGCATCCACGACCGATGAAGCCCATTCGCCGGTCTGATCGTCGCACACAATGATTGTATCGCCAGTCTTTACCCGCATAACCTTGCCAAGATAGTGGGCTTGCGGGCCATCGAGCGTGATTGTGAAGCCTTCTTCGAGCCGATGTTCCACGAACAGGCGCGGCGCGCTCTTAGGCGGCCAGGCCGGAGTGCGAGGGGAAGGCTCAACGCTCATGCCTTTCCCCTAGTCGTCCATGACGCTAAAGAGCAAGCATGACCGCCCGAATGTGCCAGTATATCATTGCGCTTGTCTTCCTTGGCCTTGGCGGCTGGGCGCTGATTTTCCCAAGCAATGTGATCGAGATTGGCCTTACCCCGGATTACTCCGAAGACACATTTATTATGCGTTTTGTAATGGCGTGCTTCGGCGCGCAGGCGGTGATGTTCGGGATCATGGCTCTGATCGTCACATGGAGCTCGCGCGCTTTCGCAGTTTTCGCGGCCGTGCTCATCCCGTTCTTCGTTTTCAATTATTATTTTCATTATGAATTGCCCGTCTTGACCTCGCTGGGGATGCTCGATTTTGCAGGGAACGTGATCATGTTCATCGCCTGCATTGTGGGGTGGCGCGCGGCTCGCACAGAAGAGCAGCAGAAAGGGAGCATAGTCGGCTTATGAGCGACACAACCGCACCTGAAATCGTCCCGGATAGCGAACATAAGGGACTGATCGCGCGGCTCCCGCAACTCCCGCGTGACCTTGCGCAATTGGGACGCTTTGACAGGCCGATTGGATGGTGGCTGCTTTTCTGGCCATGCGCTTGGGGCGTGTGGCTGGCGGGGGCAGGGCCGCAATTTGCTCTTCTCGGATGGCTGTTGCTTGGCGCGATTGCGATGCGCGCGGCGGGATGCGTTTACAACGATATTGTGGACGCGGATCTCGACCGTAGAGTTGAACGCACTGCGCTGCGTCCTGTGGCTAGCGGGCGGGTGTCCAAAAAGCTCGCGTGGGGCTGGCTCGTTTTTCTATGCCTCATCGGCCTTCTTGTTCTTTTGCAATTGAGATTGAACGCTCAGCTTGTTGCTTTGGCGAGCCTTGCCTTGGTCGCTGCATACCCTTTCATGAAGCGGATCACATGGTGGCCGCAAAGCTGGCTTGGCATGGTGTTTACATGGGGCTTGCTGGTCGGTTGGACCGAACTGCGATTTGACAATTTCGATGCGTTGGCGTGCGTTTACGCAGGCGCGATCTGTTGGGTCATCGGATATGATACGATCTACGCGCTGCAAGACCGCGAGGACGATGCGCTTGTAGGGATCAAATCCTCTGCGCTCAGGATGGGCGCCCATGTGAAAACAGGAGTGGGGGCGTTTTACGCAGGCACGGTTGGCTTATGGGCGCTTGGCATCTGGCTTTATCGCCCTGATCCGGTTGCCCTTCTGACGCTGCTTCCGGTGGCAGGCCATCTCTTGTGGCAGGTTGCGACACTTGATCCTTCCGATCCCGACAATCCGCTTGAACGCTTCCGCTCGAACCGCTGGGCAGGGGCATTGATGGCAGCAGCGTGCTTCGTTGTCGGGAATGCGGGAGCGTAAGGCAGGTGTGCAACCTTTACCGCATGACCAAGACCGTGGATGAGATTGCCGCGCTGTTCGATGCGGTTGACGCGGTTAAGGGTGCGAATTTTGGCGAAGAAATTTACCCCGGCTATCCCGGATTGGTCGTTGCTGGCGGTGCGGAGGGCCAGTTCAAGGTCGGCACAATGAGCTGGGGCTTTCCACTTGTGATGAAGGGCAAGAACGGCCAACCGTTAAAGCCAAAGCCGGTCAACAATGCGCGCACGGATAAGCTTGATGGCTTTTTCTGGCGCTCATCTTTCGAACGACGGCGCTGTCTTATCCCGCTCACCGCATGGGCCGAGGCGCAAGGGGCAAAAGGCGCAAAAACCCGCACATGGCTATCGCTTCCCAATGCCGAAACCTTCGCCGCCGCTGGCGTTTGGCGAAAGAGCGATGAGTTTGGCACGTGCTATTCGATGGTGATGACTGACAGCGCAGGGTCAGCGGCGGAAAGTGTCCATTCGCGGATGCCCGTGCTGCTCGCGCCCGAGGACTATGGCCTTTGGATGGCCGGATCGCCAGAGGAAGCGAAACGCCTTTGCAAACCATGGATAGGCGACATCACTATTGAGGTAAGCGATCACCCCTGGGTGAGGCGTTAAAACCTTCTCAGAGGCTTGCTATAAGCAGTGTTACGATGCGACCTAAACCTTAGTTGAGGTCGTGTTGCAGGCGGCATACGCAAAGGCCATGACCCTCCTTCCGCCCTATGCCTATTCGTCTGACGATGCACTTTTGCCGATAGGAGAGTTGGCAAAGGCAACCGGGCAAAGCGTGTCCGCTCTTCGTTTCTACGAGGAGAAAGGCCTGCTGGAGCCGGTGCGCACCAAGGGCAACCAAAGGCGATACTTGCGCGCTGATATTGATCGGATGAAGTTCATCGAAATTGCGCAACGCCTTGGTATGTCGCTGGCACAGATCCAATGGATGATGCGCGATATGCCTCATGGCCGCGCTCTCACACCACAAGATTGGGACCGCGCCGTCCAATCGCTAAGCAGCCTTATTGATGCGCGGATTACCACGCTTCAACGCACGCGCGATCAGTTGGAACGGCAATTGTGTAATCCAGGCGATGGGTTTGAACGATCTGTCATGAAACAGCTCGATGACAATTTTACTGAGGAAACAAAGGCTACCGATCCAATGCTGACGCGAGCAGCGCACAACGCGAGTGCCTAACCTTCCGGCCCCAGCTCCGGATCAAGGTCGCGTGGGCGTTTAAAATGCACCAGCGTGCCGCAGAATTTCTTGAGCTGTGACCAATCATCAATCTTGCACTCGATCACTGCAAAAGCGCCGGTTGGAAATTTGACCACCGCCTCTTTGAAAAGATCATTTTCATTGGCGGGAGAAATCAGCTCAAGGATGGTTTCGTAAAGCCCCGGATTGTGGCCTGAGATCAGGATTGCGTCCGCATCGCCATCGCCAGCGTGCTCCTCGACCACTTCCATGATTGTATCCGGGCTCGCCAGATAGAGGCGCTGGTCATAGGTGACAGCCAAATCGGGAAGCGCGCTTTCAAGCGTTGCTTTCACCCGCTCAGCCGGGCTTGCGACCAGCTTGTCCCACTTTTGACCATGCTCAATCACGTGCGCGCCCATGACCTCGGCGCCGCGCCGTCCGCGGTCATTCAAACCCCGGTCAAAGTCGCGCGTTGCCCCATCGCTCCAATCCGATTTGGCGTGTCGCAAGATCCCCAGATACTTTGGCAAGCTTAAACCCCCAAGGCCAATTGCAAGTGGTCGGCGTCGCCATGCCACGAGTTTACACAAAAGCAAATGCGGCATCGTCAAAATGCGGCAATCTCTCTGACTTGCCGGACGGGTCGAAACCGCTGGGGATGGGTTCGTCAGTGAGATTGCCGCTCATCGGTCCGGGGCTGATGAGGACAAGCGCCCGGCGCGATGTATCTTAAGAGAGATCAGATGAAGGCGGGATCGACCGCCACCAGCCAACCGTTAAGGGTGGTGGCAGCGGCGAGCAGCGCAGCGACCGAAACGCTCAACTTTTCGGCTTTGCGGCGCGAAAGTCGCGGGATGCGAAAATCTGAAAACAGGGGCCGCGCGTTCTTGCGGAATTCTTGGCGATAGCGCGGGTGCTCTGTTCCCATCATGCGGTCCCAGAAGGTGAAGTAGAAACCGTAATTGTGGCCCGATGAATGATGCAGGTCGTGATGGGTGGTTGTGCTGATCCAGCGTGTGAGTGGGTTATCCACCCAACCTGCGGGGAAAAGTTCGCTGCCAGCGTGCGCCATCACATTTCGGATCATCATATGCCAAAAGAACAGAAGCACTGCGATCCCTGAGTATTGGATACCAAGCGCGCTGGTGATGATAAGGAAGGTGGGCATGAAGGCCGCTTCGATGACAGCCTCTAGGCTTGCGAAGCTATAGGCAGTCCACGGCGTCGGCGTGCGCGATTTGTGATGATGCAAATGCGAGATGCGGAATAAGGGTTTTGTGTGCATCGCCCGGTGAGCCCAGTAGAAATAGGCATCATGGGCGAGCACGATCAGCGCAAATTGCCAGGCGACGGTGAGAAGGCTCGCGCTTTCCAGCTTTAATGCAATCACGCCAAGTTCGCGCCCTGCCAAAGTCACCAAGGCAACAGATGAGAAAATAAGAACTGTTCGAAATGACGATAGCACTTCGCGCAGGTAGTCAGCGCGCGAAGCCTTTCGGCTTCCTTGAATGCGCCTTGCCTGTGACCAACTGCGGAACACCAAGAGCAACACAGTCAACGCGCCAGCCGTGATGAGATAACGGCTAAGATCGAAGTATAGCACTGTGGCGAAATGTTCAGCCGCGCGGGCTATCGCGGTTTCAAAGGTGGTGGTGTCAGTCATGGAAAGGCTCCCGTTGATCGGTTGCCTGATTGTTTGACGGTGTTGATCCTAGCTGTCGCGGCGGCGCTGAAAGATGCCGTTCATTTTCAAATCTGAGCCCAATTTTTCAGTTTTGATCGGCCGCCGACGCTGGAGGTTCAGGTGGCTCATCAACGAACGCCAGCTTGCGGTATTCGCTGGGCGATTTGCCGGTTTCCTGCCGAAACGCGCGGTTGAATGGGGGCAGGGAATTGTAGCCAAGATCCATCGCAATTGTGAGAATCGGCAAATCGACATGATCGCTGCTTGCCAGCATCCCTTTGGCCTCTGCGATCCGATACCGGTTCAAAAACGCGCTGAAATTGCGGTGGCCAAGCCGCCGATTGATAAGCGCGCGCAGGCGATGTTCGGGTACGTCCAGCTCTTCGGAAAGCTTGGCGATGGTGAGCCCGGGCGACTTGTATGTCCCATCCTCCATTGCGCCCATCAGCTTGTCATGCAGGACTTTCTCTTGCGGGCTAAGGTCAAGATCGGGAATCAGTTCATCTTGCGGATTGGCGCGGGTTTCCTCGCCTTGCTTTGGCAAAAGATCGCGATTGGTGCGGAAGAGTGCGAGCCCTGCGAAGAGCATGATCAAGAGGATAATGAGCGAGTTGAGCATCGACATCAGGGGATTTCGGCTGTCGATAGCGGAAACCAATTCCAGCATTTCGACCAATATGATTTGCCCCGCCTGAATAGCCACGAGCAAAGGCAACCACAGACGCACGATGCGACGCTCTTCGACGAGGTCGTCATCACGCTCAAAAATACCGACGCGCACTAGATCCGCTACAAGAACAAACGCAACCGTGTGGAGCAGCACGAACCCAACGTGTTCTGTGTATTCAGCGACAAAGCTCCGCAAGAACCAGCCAACCATCATCACCGCAACCACTGCGAGGATGATCCTGCGATCGGGCTCTCGTTCAAAAAGCCTTCGTCCAAAAAGCCAGATCCAAAAAGGGGTCGAGAGGGCGACCAGATGGACCCACGGTTCCAAAAATCCGGTTGGGGACCAGAGGGGTTTGGAATTGAGCATATAGCCCGTCACGCCGACCAACATCCCGATCAATGGGACGCGCACCGAAAGCCGAACTTCGCTTGCCACGACCATCGCAAGCAGCGTCAAACCACTGCCCATGGAGATCAGCCGGATGAGATAATCCCATTGTTCAATCATGCGAAACTTTCTGGGATATTATCGTCTAATATTCCAGCTTCTTGAGAAGATGTTTGAAGCTCTTCGCCGATTAAGCCGCCGCTGACTCGCGCAAGCGCTTCGTCAAGCGTCACGCGCCGGACTATCGTGCCTTCGGGAAAGGCAGTGAGCAGGCGCGAGGGGAAGGCGGAGGAGAGCACAACGAAATGCCCCGCATCGTCCTTACCACGAATAAGACGGCCAAAGGCTTGCGCAAGCTTTGCACGGATTATGCGATCATCATGGGCTGAACCACCATTCGCCGCGCGCCGGGCTTTGTGAAGAATGTCGGGCCGGGGCCAAGGCACTGCTTCGAGCACCACGCAGCGAAGCGAACGTCCCGGAACATCAACACCATCACGAAGGGCATCGGTACCAAGAAGGCTGGCCTTGGGATCATCGCGAAAAATGTCGACCAATGTGCCGGTGTCGATCGGATCAACGTGCTGCGCATATATGGGCAGGCCCTCGCGCGCCAAGCGGTCGGCGATACGCCCATGAACCGCGCGCATCCGGCGGATTGCGGTGAATAGGCCAAGGACGCCGCCCTCGCTTGCTTCGATAAGACGCGCATAGGCGCCCGCGAGGCCCGGCAGATCACCCTTTTTGACATCAGTGACGATCAGCACCTCGGCGCGGCTGGCATAATCAAACGGGCTGTCAGCCTGGGTGAGAAGCGGCTGGCTTTCGATATGGGCCACGCCTGAGCGGGCAATTGCACTTTCCCATGGATCGCCATTGCCTGTCCCAATGCGGTCAGTCAGCGTCGCACTGGTCAACATCACACCGTGCGATGGCTCCAGCACGACTTTGGCAAAAGGTTTCATGGGATCGAGCCAGCGGCGGTGGATCGCGACATCAAATTCGCGCGCGTCAGAACGATCAACGGCAAGCCAGTCAACAAATTCAGGGTCAGCAGGGCCGCCCAGCCGCACCAGCAAAGATTCCCATGCAGTGAGCAAATCGACACGCCAGCTAAGCGAAAACCGCGCGCCTTCAATCCGCGCTCTTCCTTGACCGTCGAGCCAATCGGGCGGGTCTGCCATGACTGCCTCTAACCGCGCGCCAAGCTTCATTAGCGGGGTGCGAATGCTGGCGAGCGCTTCTGCGGCAGCATTGGCCGCTTCGATGACTTCGCCGGGGAGGCCAGAGGCTTCGGTTTCGATGCCGTAGCCTGCCTCCTGCCCGGTTTCATCTCTGGCATAGGTGACAGTGCGCACGGCGGCGAGCAATTGTTCGAGCGGGCCGGAAGGTTCGCCATCGTGGAGGCGTTGAAGCCAGCCATCACCGGGAAGGGCGCTTGCGTTTTCGCACGCCTGATCAATCGCTTCGCCGCCTTCCTCATCATAACTTGCGACATCGGCAAGGCGTGCGGAAAGCCCGCGCCTGCGTCCCCGATTTTTGCGCTCTGGCCCGATGATCCAGCGGCGAAGCTCGATAGCCTCTTGTCCGGACAGCGTTGCAGCAAACGTGCTGTCAGCTGCCTCGAAGACATGGTGGCCTTCATCGAAGATAATGCGAGTTGGGCGTTGAGCGTGATCACGGCCTCTTGCGGCGTTGACCATTACCAAGGCATGATTGGCAATCACCAGATCAGCCTGAGCGCTGTCTCTCGCCGCGCGTTCGATGAAGCATTTCCGGTAATGCGGGCATCCTGCATAAATACACTCGCCGCGTTGGTCGGTGAGGGCGGCAATCCCGCGTTTGCGGAAGAGCGTGCCTAGCCATCCGGGCAAGTCGCCGCCGATCATATCGCCATCGCGTGTAAAGCCTGCCCAGCGCGCGACCAGTTGCGCGAGGATGGCAGGGCGCCCTGCAAATCCGCCTTGGAGCGCGTCCTCGAGATTGAGGAGGCACAGGTAATTTTCACGACCCTTGCGCACCACAACGGGCGGGGTGCCATCGGGGCGTTTCACTGGCCAGGCGCGCCGGCTTTCTGTTCGCAATTGTCGCTGCAAATTTTTGGTGAAGGTCGACACCCAAACCGTCCCGCCAGAGCGCGCCGCCCACAGCGAAGAGGGCGCAAGGTAGCCCAGCGTCTTCCCAATTCCTGTGCCCGCCTGCGCCAAAGCCACATGGGGCAGTTCGCGAGCATCACGCGGCGCGAAAATCCTGGCTGCGTCTTGAGTGTAGGCGCGCTGCCCCTCGCGTTTCTCTGCGGCTTCGCCGGTGAGCTCGTCTAGCTTGGCAAGCACGTCTGCGGGGGGCAACTCGACCTGTCGCGGCGCACCGCGTTCGCCTGCTTCTTCCCATTCGGGAAGGGCAGAGAACAGCCATTTTTCCGCCTGTTCCGGCCTTGCGATATGAGGTTTTAGGACCTGCGCCCATGGCCAGCGCAGTCGTTCAAGCGATTGCAATGAGCTCCAAGCGCCAGCCCGCTCAAACCATTCCGGATCTTCACACGCCTCCACCAAAGCGCCTGCTGCCAGTTGCAAGAACTCCGGAACAGCCTCATCATTCTTGGGTTCTTCAAGCCCTAACGCTGATGCAAGCCCGCGCGGCGTGGGCACGCAAAATCGTGCAGGGTGAACGAATGCAAAAAGCTCCAGCAGATCAAGGCCCGACAAATCAGGATAGCCGAGCCGATTGGCAACCAAAGGCGCATTGAGGAGCAGAACCGGCGTGTCTGCTGCTGCCATAATGGCATCGCCCTTTGACGCAGCTTGGGTCGTGCCATTGGCCCCATTGCTCACAGGGCGCAGCCAATTGCCCGAATGACTGGCGTGAAGCGCGGGAAGGGGTAGGGGGTTGGGAGTGCTCACAACCCTATCTCATTGCCGCCCCATACACGCATTGTAAACGAATGCCCGCGATAGACCTGTGGCTAGCCTTTTTACGGAGATGGCCCATGCGATTGAATTTTGCGTTTGTTGGAGCAGGCGCGTGCCTGCTGGCGTTTGCAACACCGTCGGTTGCCGAAGAGCACACACCTGCCTCTATTGCAGATAGCAATGCGCGTATCGCTGCTGTTCAAGCGCACATTGACGCCTATCGTTCTGGCGATCTGGACCGCTTTGTCGCGACCTTTGCGCCAGATGCTGAAGTTTATGCCAATGGCATGAGCGCGGTTGGCCATGCCCAGATCAAGGCGCTTTATGCGCTCAACTTCAAGCCGGGAGCACCTGACTTGCGGATTTATGACAATGGCGTGGACGGCGATGTGGTGTGGATGTCTGCGGGCTATGTTTATGCCAATGGCGAAGAGATGTGCTGCTCGCTTTCGGAATATAAGGTTCGCGGTGGCAAGATCAGCTTCCTGAGCTCAAACACGCAATAATCGGCCTGTCAGCCCAATTGCTGGCTTAGAGCCCTGCATCGACATCGGCGATCTGCCTGTGTTTTCGCGCTTGTGGGCATGAGACAGTGCCCCTAAAAGCCGCCGCACTATGACAGATACCGCACTTATCGAAGCCGCCCGTTCATCCAAAGCCTGGCCGTTCCAAGAGGCACAGCGCCTTGAAAAACGGGTGAAGGCGAAACGGTTGAAAACGGGCGCGACTGCCGATGAGCCTGTGCTGTTCGAAACCGGATATGGTCCATCAGGTCTGCCGCATATCGGCACATTCCAGGAGGTTCTTCGCACGACATTTGTCCGCCGTGCTTACGAGGCGCTGACGGGTGAGCCGACGCGTCTTGTCGCGTTTAGCGATGACATGGATGGCCTTCGCAAAGTGCCCGACAACGTCCCCAATCAGGAGATGTTGGCCGAGCATCTTGGCAAACCGCTGAGCCGTATTCCCGATCCGTTCGAAAAATACGAAAGCTTTGCGCATCATAACAATGCGATGCTGCGCGAATTCCTCGACCGTTTTGGGTTTGAGTATGAATTCATTGCTTCGTCGTCCCGGTACAACACCGGCGCATTTGACGACGCGTTGAAAAACGTCCTGCGCAATAATCAGGCGATCCTCGATATTATGCTCCCGACCCTACGGGCAGAACGCGCAGCAACCTATTCACCGATCATGCCGATCTCGCCCAAAACGGGCGTCGTGCTTCAAGTGCCGGTGGAAGTGGTGGATGCCGAGGCTGGCATGATCCGCTTCACCGACGAAGACGGCGAAGTGATCGAGCAAAGCGCGCTTGGCGGACAATCGAAGCTGCAATGGAAAGTCGACTTCGCCATGCGCTGGGTGGCGCTGGGCGTCGATTATGAAATGTACGGCAAGGATTTGACCGACACCGGCGTCCAATCAGGCAAGATTGCGCGTGTCCTTGGCGGAAATAAGCCCGAAGGCCTCATCTATGAGCTTTTCCTCGACGAGAAGGGCGAGAAGATTTCCAAGTCGAAAGGCAATGGCCTGACGATTGAGCAATGGCTCGAATACGGCACGGAAGAGAGCCTTGGCTTTTACATCTTCCCCAATCCCAAAAGCGCGAAGCAACTGCACACTGGCGTTATCCCGCGCGCGGTTGATGATTATTGGCAATTCCGTGAGCGTTTGGCGGATCAGCCGCTCGACAAGCAATTGGGCAATCCTGTCTGGCATTTGCTGCGCGCCAATCACTCACTCGCTACGCCAGAGGCACCTGGCGCTGGCGACACCGTTCCGGTGAGCTTCGGGCTGCTCCTCAACCTTGCAAGCGTGCTCGGTTCAGAGGCGACGACTGAAAACCTCGCAGGCTATGTTCAAAGCTACTTGGGCGAGACAGAAAAGAACGCGGACCTCGACCGGATGATTGAGGCGGCGGTTGCCTATACCCGCGACTTTATCGTGCCCACGCTCAACAAGCGCGCGCCGGTTGGTGGTGAGGTTGAGGCTCTGCGCGAACTCGATGCCAAGCTTGCCGACGCTGACGCCGATGCGAGCGCCGAAGATTTGCAGACGATGGTCTATGAAATTGGCAAGAACGAGGCGCATGGCTTTGAAAACCTGCGTGATTGGTTCCGTGCTTTGTACGAAACCCTGCTTGGTTCAGAGCAAGGGCCGCGCATGGGCAGCTTTATCGCGCTTTACGGTGTGGAGCCTACGCGCAAGCTGATCGCAGAGGCGCTGGCGAGAGCGTAAGGTCACTTCCAAGCCCGCGTTCGGTACCATTTGGTGAAGATGTATTTCGCCCCTTTCACTACAGGGGTGCCCGCGTGAATTGTCGCTTCATTGGGTGAACCATCGGGCTTGGCATTGTTCCACAAAAGGAGCACGCCGGGCTTGGGTTCCAGCTTGATGCCGATGTCGACAAAGTATGTTTCGCCCCCTTCTTCGACCTCGTTGAGAAACGCCATGGTGGTCCAGCTGCGCTGTCCGCCGCGCTTCTTTTCATCCTCCCAATACGCCTCGGTTGGATAAAACCAATCGTTATGCGCCTTGAACTGTTGTCCCGGCAGATAGCGTTGCCCTTGCAAGGCTTCGCCCACCTTTGAATCCACGCCCATAAGGTCATCAATCCTGCGGCTGATCCCTTTGACGAAACTGTCATGCGGGTCGAGGTCGCCCGAATATGAGGTGCGAAAGCCCGCATCATAACCAATTTCATGCAAGCTTGATGGACGAGCAGTCGCATCGACCATGGTACATAAGCGTTCGCATTCCGCTGCGGTCAGAAAGTCGCCAACCGCATAAAGGTCAGCGAGATCTGTGTCGATCTTGTAGACGCCGGGGTCGGCCTCAAGGCGCGCTTTGACCCTTTTGCCCATGATCCGGCACGCGTCTTGGTCGGGGAAATGCTTTGTCTTTGCCATCGCGGCGCGGGTTAGCACCGGATGACGGCCAAAGAAAACCCCCGGAGGATTGCTCCCCCGAGGGTTTTTCGCCAGTCTGCACCCGGCTTTACCAGAAGAAGTCGTGGATCACATCAACCACTTCACCGGTGTAAATATCCACCAACACCACATCGTCATAATACCGTACCCAGCGATAGGGGCCATACACGGGGGGCAGGCGGTAAGCCCACGGGTCAGAAATCCAGTACCGCTGTCCAAAGAACAGGTTATCGAGATAGAACCCGATCCTCAGGCGGCTGTAAGAGTGCCCATAGAAAGGCGCATAATAGCGGCCAAGGCGGTAGAAACTGCGATTGGCGTTGCGATAATTGCGCCATCCATAGCGGCGATCACCGCGCCATCCACGACGGTCCCAGCTGCGGAAATCGCGCCGGCCATCGCGGTAGCCACGCCCGTAAGCGAAGCGTTGGTCACGCCAGCCACGGTCGCTGCGATAGTAACCGCGGTTGTTGTGGTAACGGCGATCAGCGCGCCTCTCAGACCGGACGCCATCGCGGTAACCTCTGCGCTCTGCGCGGTCGATCCGGCGATTGTCACGGCGGTCTGCACCAAACGCTCGGTTGGCAAAGCCACGGTTTTCCCGGCCATTTCTCACCCGATCAGCCCGGCGATCACCCCGGTTCTCGATCCGGTCCGCGCGGCGGTCACCACGGTTTTCGATCCGGTTAGCACGGCGGTCACCACGGTTTTCAATCCGATCAGCGCGCCTTTCTGAACGGCGGTCCACTTGTCTCGCAGCGCGATTATTACCGCGCGCTTCGAAACGATCAGCACGCCTGTCGCCAGCGCGCTCAACACGGTTTGCACGGCGTTCGCTCCCGCGATCAACGCGGGCTGCGCGCACCTCGCTGCGGCGGTCGACCCGGTCGGCGCGGCGTTGGCTTTGGCGATCAATCCGGGTGGCTGAACGGTTAGCCCGTTGTTCGGCGCGGTCGCCGCGGGTCATAAAGCTGCGATCCTGCCGCGCTGAGCGCCGCTCTGTGCGATTGGATTGACGCGTAGCCTGACGGTTAGCGCGACGTTCACCGCGATTGGCTCGGCGGTCGGAACGGTCCGGCTGAGCCTCCGCTGCGCTCGCCATAATGTCGAGGGTCTGCGCCTCAGCTTCCTCAACAGGAACGGTAAAGGCGAGCGCCAAGGCCAATGCCGAAAGCGCGGTTCCCTTCATCAGCTGGGTAATGTCCATGATTTTGCCTTTCAGTGTCGCCGCCCCACCACTTACGGCCTTGATTGTCAAAGGGGCCTTCGAGCCCTCGATAAAAGCCTTCTAAGGCCGAGTCGCTGAGCGCAAGCTTAACCACCCGCCCAGGCTTTTGTTCATGTTCGAAGGGATTAATATGAACGGCTTGACCGGCGCTGTCAAAGGGCCAATGGCAACTGTCTATGGTTGAAACATCCAAGTTCCAAACTCTCGAAGATGTGCGCGAGGATTTGTCCCGGCGCTTGGTTCGAGCGGCTAGAGACAGACGCTCTCCCATGCACGTGCCTGCGGTCATCACCAGCGATGTCGATGCGCGAACGATGGTCTTGCGCGAGTTCAATTCGCGTGACTGGGCCTTGCGCTTCCACACCGATACGCGCGCGCCAAAAGTTGCTGCAATCAATGCAGACCCTCGCATGGCGGTGCTTTTCTATGACAAAGGCGCAAAGGTGCAGATCAGGGTCAAGGGCACGGGCCGTGTGCTTGCCGATGGTCCTTTGGTTCAAGAGGCGTGGGACAAAGGCACCAATTTTGCGCGGCGCTGTTATCTGGGCGATGGCCCCGGTGCGCTGAGCGATGAACCCACCTCAGGGCTTCCACCGGAATTTGAAGGGCATGAGCCAACCGACGAGCAATTGGTGCCAGCGCGCGAGAACTTTGCGATCCTTATGGTCGATCTGGAAGAGCTTGATTGGCTTTATCTCGCTCACACGGGCCATGTACGCGCGCAATTTACCCGCGATGATCGGGGCAAATGGCAGGGGCGCTGGGTTTCGCCTTAAGCGACTTTTTTAGAGGATGCAGTCGTTGCGTCAGGGGAGGGCGGTGGCAACAGCAAGACCTCTTCCCATTGTCCATCATCTTTGGCAGGCGGCGTCGCTTGAGGCGCTTTGTCGAGTTCGGACCCTGCACGCATCACCTTTGCAATGTGATCGAGCACGGCCTGGTGATCATAACGCTCTGCGCGGTGCGGTGGCTCTTGCTTGGGCTGACAGGGCCCCTGGGGTTTGGCGGCGCGCGCTGCGGTGCGGGCAAAGATTTTTGCGCGGATTGCCGATGCGTCGCGGTCTGCGCGTTCTGAGCGTGCGGCCTGGTCAGCAACACGCGCAATCTGGCTTTGCAGTGTGTCGCCCTCAAACAGGTTGGAAAGCGGATCAGATTTCGGCGCTCTATGCGGTTTCCACACAACAATCGCGAGAGTTGCGAGCGCGCCAATCGCCATTCCTGCAACAAGTGCTAGGGCTGGATTGATCGTACTTATAGCGTTGAAAATCGGTTCCAAGATTGCGCCCTCATGTGTCAAGGGCCATCCCCTGTGCCCTTGGTTACCTCTAGCCTGCGTATCTTTCGCTAGACGGCGTTAAATCTTGGTTAAGCAGCAGTTTATCTGATGCATGAGCTGCGCGCATCACGTCGTTTTGTGACATCTCTTCACTGGCGCGTTCGACACAGTCGCGGCCCGCCTGCTTTGCGGCGTAGAGCGCTTTGTCAGCCCGCGCGAACAAGGAACGGTAATTCTCACCGCGCATTTGCTCTGCAACGCCAAAGCTCGCGGTTAGGCGCACATCCAGAGCGCTGTTGCTGATCTCAAGCGTTTTGGTGCTCGACTTCAAGCGATGGGCTAGCCTTGCAGCAATCGTCTCGTCTGCATTCCATACAAGTACGCAAAACTCTTCACCGCCAATGCGCCCTGCAATGTCGCTTGGTCGGATCATCTTGCTGACCATTTTGCCAAAGGATGCAATGGCACCATCGCCCACTTGATGGCCCCAGATGTCATTCACCTGTTTGAAATGGTCGAGGTCACCAATGACCAGCGAGGCGGTGATACCTTCCCCGTTGGAGCGTGTGAGCGCGTGTTCGACCTGTGCTTCAAACTCACCTCTCATAAGGAGCCCGGACAAGGCATCGCGCGATGTGCGGTGGTGGAGCGCCGCGACTTGGTCTTTTACCGAACCTGCGATGAGGGCAAGGCCGAACAAAACGGAGCCAAAGGCAAATATCCAATTGAAGGCAAAGTAGTAAGTGCTCTCGCGATAGGCCTCTTCGAGGATGGGGCCATCAAACAGGACAGAAATCACTGGCCGGATGAAAAGCTGGGCAGTGTTAAGGATCAGCATGACGAGCAAATAGCGCTCGACCAGATCGCGCCCTGCGCTTTGGGCGAAAAGCTGCGCCGTCAAGATGAAGATGGCCGCGCACGCAAGGTTTGTGACGTAGAGATCAGCGACGATTGAACCGCCGATGTTTTGCACCAGCATAAGGGTCGCAAAGCCAGTGAAGGCGATCCACAGCTGCGCTGCGACCGGCGGTTTTGCACCGACGCGGGTGAGCACACCCCACGACATGGCAATGGCTGAGAGCGCATAAGGCGCATAAGTAATCGCCGGAATTGCGCGGCCCCATTGCGATGGGCTGAGTATGGATATGGAAAAACCTGAGGTCAGCAAGAGCCAGCCGAGGCTGAGCGCCAGATTCTCAGCGCGCGATTTGTCGCGTGCCCATATAACAAGGAACGCGGTTGCAAAAATAAAAGTCAACAATGGTGTTGAGAAAAGAACCAGCAACTCGCGCACTGACCAAGGCCCCCCGGAAATTCGAGAGATCGGCCTAGTCGGGCAGAGTTAATTTGAAGTTAGGGTCAACTACCCAGTCCTTGTGGCCCGACTGCGCCGCGCTGAAAGGACAGGATCAGGCTGTAAGGCGGCTTATGGCTGTGACAATCTTTTAATCGCTGTCCTGTTACTTTGGAGCATTCGGGCCTGACGCAACGTGCCATACTCTCCAGCAGTGGTCTTAGCTGCGCCTTCGTGCCAGCAGTCTGGAGTAATGTTATGGTTCAAGCTTCTGAAACTTCTTGTGCCCGTCAGGGAGAGAGTCGCAGTGGAGCCGCCGACACAAAGCTGCATGATCTGAGGCAGCTTGACGTCAGCCTTTCAGCGATGCTTGGACTCAACAGTTGCTTGAAACCAGAGGTCGCCTTGATGCTGGAGCTTTACGAGGCTGAACGGGCAGGGCGCGCAATGACAGTGTCAGTGATGGGGCTGATCGACCGGATCGCGCCCACGACCACGCTACGGTATCTTGAAGCTTTGCAAAGCAAGGGCGCGATCCGGCGCGTGGCGCATGAGAGTGATAACCGAGTGACCTATGTCAGGCTGACGCAAGCCGCAAAGGCGGCGATTGATCAGGCGCTCGATGGCGGGTGACCAGAATAAACGCGCAGTGCGTCCTCGTGGTCTTTTCGTTACGATGCAGGATCGTTCGGAGTCAGGGCTTCACGAGCCCTTGTGTCACTCCCGCAATCGCCGCCGCAACCCGGCTGTTGACGCCCATTTTTTCGAAAATGCGCCGTGTGTATGTGTCTACAGAGCTCACGCTGATGCTTAGAATTGTCGAAATTTCACTCTTCGATTTGCCCCGCGCAATCCAGGTCAACACATCGCTCTCACGTCCGGACAATTCAATGGGTGTCTCGTTAGAGACAAAATGACGCACCATCTGGTTGTGATGCGACGCAGCTGCCGCCTCAAGGTCGCGGCGCATCTCTCTTGAATCTTCCGGGATTGCCTCTGCAAATCCAAACGCGATCAGTCCATTCATGTCGAACGGCCCGAACACGGGGATCATATACTGATCGTATACGCCCATCCGGTTGGCTTCTGACATGATTTCGCGCGTAAGTTGCGGCTCTGCCTGTGCAAAGAGAGGCAGCATCTGTGAAAGGACGACCGGCTTGCCAAGCGAGATGATGTGCTCATGGCATCGCTCAAGGACTTCGGCGTGGTGGTCTGGCACCTCTGATCTGGCTGTCACTTTTCCCGTTTCGAAGTGGAGATAGGGAAATGTTGAGCGAACCGAAGAAAATTTATGTGTATAATAATAGACGATCGAAATCGAATTGTTCGCACGCGCAACTTTAAGAAGTCTCCTTGTGAGACTAATCAATCCCTCTTTTTCAGTACGGCGCGCCCTTCTTATAGCGCCGAGCCTATGTCTATTTGCGTTTGACCGATCCACACGAGTTCCTTCCTGCGCTTTTCAGATTCGGTCGACCCCTCCATTCGACTTTTTGTTCTGCTTATAATACTTAACGTCTACTACGCAGTTATACTAGTCCCGCGAGTACGTGACATGACATAACTCCGCAAAGTTACGTAGACTTTTGGAACAATCCTTAGGAGGAGCTTAATGCGACAATTCTTGGATCACAGACCGCGCCCTGAACTGGAGTTCCAGGACAAAATCGGAACCGAACTCCAACGATTTCAAAAGTCACAATCCGCGATTGCAAATGCATTGGGGCTGACAACTTCGCTGAAGCCAGAGGTTTCTTTAACGCTTGAATTGTATGAGGCCGAGCGCAGCGGCAAGAAGCTTACAGTGACGATGCTGGGATTGCTCGACGGCATCGCACCCACAACATCACTGCGGTATCTCGACCTGCTCGAAAAGAGCGGTGTTTTGCAGAAATCTGCTCATAAATACGACAACCGGATGCGGTATGTCGAAATTACGCCTTCTGCAAAACGAGCTATAGACGAGGCAATCCAAGCGCTTGAAGATTAACGCGTCAGTTTCTTGTAAGCGAGGCGCGTAGGCCGGTCCGCTGCATCCCCCAAACGACGCCGCTTGTCTTCCTCATAGGCTTCAAAGTTACCCTCGAACCATTCGACGTGGGAATTGCCCTCAAACGCTAGAATGTGAGTTGCCAGACGATCGAGGAAGAAGCGATCGTGCGAGATGACCACCGCGCAGCCGGCGAAGTTCTCAATCGCGTCTTCCAGAGCGCCCAATGTTTCCACATCGAGATCGTTCGTGGGCTCGTCGAGCAGCAGCACGTTTCCGCCTTGCTTGAGCATTTTCGCCATGTGCACCCGGTTACGCTCACCGCCAGACAGCTTGCCAACATTCTTCTGCTGGTCCGCGCCCTTGAAGTTGAACGCGCCCACGTAAGCGCGCGTCGAGGTGTCGTGGCCGTTCACCTGCATATAATCGAGCCCGTCTGAAATTTCCTCCCAGACGTTGTTCTTGGGGTTCAGGTCGTCGCGCGATTGGTCGACATAGCCAAGGTGCACCGTGTCGCCGATCTCGATTGTGCCAGTATCGGGCGTCTCTTGCCCTGTAATCATGCGGAACAAGGTCGATTTACCTGCACCGTTAGGACCGATCACGCCGACAATGCCGCCGGGAGGCAACATAAAGGAGAGGTTTTCGAACAGAAGCTTGTCACCGTACGCCTTTGAGATGTTTTTCGCCTCGATCACCTTGCCGCCAAGGCGCTCTGGCACTTGGATAACGATTTGCGCCTTGCCCGGCGCCCGGCTGGCTTGGGCCTCTTGCAGTTCTTCAAATTTGCGGACACGCGCCTTTGACTTGGTCTGACGCGCCGACGGAGTCTGCCTGATCCATTCCAGTTCGCGCGCGAGCGCCTTTTGTTTGCCCGATTCCTCGCGGCTCTCCTGCTCCAGACGCTTGGCTTTCTTCTCGAGATAGGTCGAGTAATTGCCCTCGTATGGGTAGTAAGTGCCCCGGTCGAGTTCGAGGATCCATTCCACAACATTATCAAGGAAGTAGCGGTCGTGGGTGATCATTAGCACGGCGCCCGCATATTCCTTGAGGTGGTTCTCAAGCCACTCGACGCTTTCGGCATCGAGGTGGTTGGTGGGCTCGTCCAGAAGCAGAATCGAAGGTTTCTGGATCAGCAAGCGGGTGAGGGCAACGCGGCGCTTCTCACCACCAGACAGGTTTTCAACTGACGCATCTGAAGGCGGGCAACGCAGTGCCTCCATCGCGATTTCAAGCTGGTTGTCGAGCGTCCACCCATCAACCGCGTCAATCTTGGTCTGAAGCTCAGCCATCTCTTCGCCCAGAGCATCAAAATCAGCGTCCGGTTCAGCCATTTGCGCAGAGACAGCGTTGAAACGTTCCACTAGATCTGCGGTTTCGCGCGCGCCGTCTTTCACATTTTCAAGCACGGTCTTGGTCGGATCAAGCTCAGGTTCCTGAGGTAAATAGCCAACGGTGATATTCTCGCCTGGCCACGCTTCGCCGGAAAAATCTTTGTCGATCCCAGCCATGATCTTCATCAGGGTCGATTTGCCTGCACCATTGGGGCCAACGATGCCGATCTTTGCGCCTTGGTAAAATTGCAGGTTGATGTTCGAGAGCACCGGCTTTTGAGCACCGGGAAAGCTCTTGGTCATGCCTTTCATTACGAAAGCGTATTGCGCAGCCATGGGGGCGGGTCCTTTGGGTCGGAAAAATCGTGGAAGGGTGTTTGGGGCTCCAAATAGGCGTGCAAGCGCTTTGGGGCAAGCGTGCATATCAAGGGGTAGTTTGAACGCATGGCTCGCGGTGTGGAGAGGATCAAAAGCCTCGATGATCAGGTGTTTCCCTTAAAGGTGACCTTAACCTTATTGGCCTAGCGCCAAGTCACTTGGGAGAAACCAGCTTCATGCAAACGCAAATCCTCGGATTGCTGACACCTTTGATGGCGCTGCTGTTCGCGGTTACATTTGCCTTGTTCTGGAAGCTGGGCGCGATGCGCCGTCATGTCCTTGGCTTTGCCATCGGATATGTGTTTTTTGCCGCTGGCTATCTGGTAACGCATCTTGCCCCGCCTGATGCGCTGTATCTGTTCCATGCGACTCAGCTGCTTTATTCGATTGCCGTTTTCCTGATGTTGTTTTCGGTGTGCGAGCGGGTAGGGCAACGGATCAACCTGCCGCTTATGGCTGGCATTTATGGTGTGAGCGCGCTTGCCCTGGCGATTGCGGTTGGAGTGACCAATGATGTCGCTCCAAGGCTCATCATCGTGAATACAGGTTATGGCGCGATGTATATGGTTGGCCTTGCTACCCTTCTCATGGCGCCGCGGCGTGGCCCGGTTGATCATGCCATCCTCGCGGTCATTGCTCTTGGCGCGATAGATTTTCTGGTGAGGCCCAACCTTACCCTGATGTATCAAAGCAGTATTCCCGACCAAGCCTATCGGGAATCGTTCTATTACTCGATCATCGGTCTTGTCCTTGGAGTGAAATCGGTCCTTGGAGCGATGGTCTTGATGGGCGCAACGATCTTTGAATGGACCACGTCCTTGCGCGAAAGCAGCGAAGCGGATCCGCTCACCGGCCTTCAAAACCGCGCGGCCTTTGAAGAAACGATGCACGCGATCCTTCCCAAAGCGCAATCAGAGGGGCGGCCCTTGAGTCTGGTCGTGGCTGACATCGACCATTTCAAACAGGTCAACGATATTTGGGGGCATCAGTCCGGCGACAAAGCGATTTCAAGCTTTGGCAAACTTATCAATGAGATGGTGCGAAACTGTGATAAGGCTGGTCGGATCGGGGGCGAGGAGTTTTGTATCGCCGCCTACAACTGCCCCAATGAACCAGCAGAGCGACTGGCAGAGCGTATTCGCCAAGCCTTTGCGCAGCTCGCTCACGAAGGGCTTAGCAATGACATTCGCCTTACCGCGAGCTTCGGCGTTGCGACCGCTGCCGAGGGTGAGACGTATGAACAGCTGTTCGCGCGTGCGGACGCAGCGCTCTACAAGGCCAAATCAAACGGGCGCAACCGGGTCGAAAACGCAGAGCGTCCGAGCCCGATTACAACGTCCATCCCTGCCATGGCGCAGGCTGAGCCGGTTACAGAGCGCCGCGCCTGATCAGGCCGCTTTCGCGGCCCGCAAATGATCGCGCAGTTCGCTCAACGTCACCGCTTCTGCGGCGGCGACGGGATCATCGGCGGCAATAACCTTTGCCAGCTGCACCAGCTCCTGGCTCCAGCGATCAAGACTTTGTAAGCTTGTAAGGTGACGCTGGGCGAAGTCCGGGTCGGTAACCAGCTCGGCGCCGAATTCCTCGACTTGAGCTGCCATCGCATTGAGGGTGAACGCCGCTGCTTTAAGCAGGTCTTGAGGTGGGGCTGTCATTTCGGTGTCCTGGTCTTGGCCTTAAGCGGCCATTTCGATCTCATCGGACGCCATCAACTTGTTGAGGTCGAGGACCATCACCATCTCATCTTCAAGCGGCGCAATGCCTTCGAGAAAATGTGTCACAGTGTCGTTGGAGCTTGAATCGGGCTGTTGGATGGTGTCGCGTTCTATCGAAACGATGTCGTTGACATCATGCACAATCAGACCGCGCGATTGCCCTTCGTGCTCAACCACCACAATCGGGTTTCGCGGGGTGGTTTCAGTGGCAGGCCAGCCAAGTCGCACAGATAGATCAATCACGGGAAGGACCGTACCGCGTAGATTGACAACGCCAGCGACATGATCCGGAACGCGCGGCAGGCGGGTTACCGGCGACCAGGCGCGAATCTCACGGATCGTCATAATATCGATGCCAAACAATTGATTGGCGATCCCGAATGTGATGAGTTCATAGTACATGGCAGTGACGCTCCAGGATGATTGAGCTTTGATTTCTGTTAGTGAGCCACGCGGCGCAGGGCAGCGGTCAGCTTTGCAGCATCAAACGGCTTGACGATCCAACCGGTTGCACCAGCATTTTTGGCGCGCGCTTTCTTCTCTTCTGAGCTTTCGGTCGTCAGCACGAGAATGGGCCGGTCGGCATGGAGCGCTGTTTCCCGAAGTTTTTCGATGAGCCCGAAACCGTCAAGGCGCGGCATATTGATGTCGGTGAGCACCACATCAACTTCATTCGTTGCCAGCCATTCAAGAGCCTCTTGCCCATCCTCGGCTTGTTCAACGTCAAACCCGTTCGACGACAGCGCCGCACGCAAAAGCGCGCGCATACTAGCGCTGTCATCGACGGTCAGGACTCTAACTTTCGATGATTGCGCTTCGAGCGCTAAGGGCTGAGCTGTGTTCATTGACTACTCCTTTGATCTTCAAAATAGCTCGACACCACCAATGTCGTCTTTCGAGCGACCCAGTGGATTTTCCGTAATGGACATGGTTGGGGTTGGAGTTGGAACCTTCTCGTTAGTAACGCGGCGGGCGCGCACCTGACCTGTCGACGGGCGAAAATCGATGCGGCGCGCGCACGTCCCTTCAAGGTCTTCAAAAACGGTCGGGATCCCCTCATCCTTCAGAAATTGCCGGGCAAATTGGGCATTCGCTGTTCCGATTGGACCAAGACCAGCCGACATATTTGCGCCGCCGTAGATTCGGGCTTTCATGCGCTTTTTATCCGCCCCCAGCTTAAGCATCTCGTTGATGAGAAGCTCCATCAGGAACAGTCCGTAGGAGCGATCAAGGCTTGTGGTTTCGGCTGCTGGTTTTGCCAAAAGGTAGTGGTTCATCCCGCCGATGCGCGCGACCGGGTCATAAAGGCACGTGGCAACGCAGCTGCCCAGAACAGTGGACATGACCATACGATCATCTCCGCTGGCCCGCGCTTCACCTTGCAAGATTGTGTCCCTGATTTCGGGCTGAAACGGTGCGTTCATAGGTTTGTTTCCCAAGTGGTGCCGGAGCGAAGACCAGCTCTTGTTTGTGCCTGTTGTTGACCACGCAGGCTTTCGTGCGCTGACATTGAAAGCCTTGCGCTGCTTTCATGCGATTGAGCCGTCGGCACGAAGTCGAAAATTTCTCTGGTGATGCGTTCGAGTGGGAGCACCGCCTTTGCTGCGCCAAGGGCAATGGCTGCACGCGGCATCCCGAAAACGACGCAGCTTTCCCGGTCTTGGGCAATCGTATGGGCGCCAGTTTGCGCCATGCTGGCCAATTCTCTCGCGCCATCTTCGCC
This sequence comes from Erythrobacter sp. SCSIO 43205, assembly GCF_019904235.1. NCBI lineage: Bacteria > Pseudomonadati > Pseudomonadota > Alphaproteobacteria > Sphingomonadales > Erythrobacteraceae > Erythrobacter > Erythrobacter sp. SCSIO 43205. Next base: position 1,680,673 of record NZ_CP063202.1, read on the forward strand.
CATGCCAGTCAGGATCACTCCGACAGCACGCTCTCCAACGGTTTTGGCAACTGATGCGAACAGGCGATCAACACTTGGCCGATGACCGGATGTCAGTTCCCCTTCACGCAAAACGGCACGGTAACCATGGCGTCCTGCACGTGCGACTTCGAGGTGCTTTGTGTCTCCCGGTGCCACCAGAACAAGCCCGGGTGCCAAAATCGTATCGCTTTCAGCCAATGCGACGCGCGGAGCAGCGATCTTATCAAGCGATTGCGCAATCGCCGGAGCAAAGGTGGCGTTCACGTGCTGAACGATGAGAGTGGGCGGACAGTCAGCAGGAAAGTCGCGAAGAAGCTTATTCAACGCTTCCACGCCGCCAGTCGATGAGCCGATAGCAATCAGATCAGGGCGCTGTCTGTTGCCGCGAGCGCTGGCGGTGATGGCAGGCCGTGTGGAAACCGCGTTGCCAGCGGCGGTTCTTGCCCGCGGTCGCGTCGCAGCATTGGGTCGGTTTGGGGATACAGTGCGGGCGAGCTCAACCTTTGATGCCTCGCGCACCAGCCGCGCCAATTCGCCGCCATCATCATCCTTGATCGAGCGCTCTCTCGTCGATTTGGCATAGCAATTGACAGCGCCCAGCTGGAGCGCGCGTGCGGTTGCCTGAGTGCCAGCGCGGGTTGATCCGGAAACGACGATAACCGGCGTAGGACGCAAGGTCATGATTTTCTCAAGGAAAGAAAGGCCGTCCATTCCCGGCATCTCAATATCCAGCGTCACAACATCCGGATCGAGTTGCTTGATGAGCTGGCGCGCCTCGATTGCATCATTGGCGGTCGCGATCACCTCAATATCGCTTTCAGCGTTGAGCTTGCGCGAGATGAGCGCGCGCATCATCGCAGAATCATCAACCACAAGAACCCGGACAGTCATTGTTTCACTTTCTGGTAAATAGTCGCGCCAACAAGTTTGAGCACCTCAACAGCTGGTCCAGCGACACGTTCGGAATGACCGATGTAAAGATAGCCTCCAGGCTTTAAGCGCTCGGCAAACCGCCGCACCAATTCAACCTTGGTCGGCTCGTCAAAATAGATCATCACATTGCGACAGAAGATGACGTCGAATTGGCCGTCAAACGGCCAGGGGCGCAGCAGATTGAGCTGGCGATAACGGATCAGATTGGTGATCACCGGGCTGATCGTCACACAGCTGGGATCACCGCTCGCAACCTCGCACCAGACATTGCGCAGGGCCTCGGGCATTTTGCTCACCGCTTCTGCGTCATATGTCGCTGCTTTTGCAGCGCACACAGCATGATCAGCCAGATCACTCGCCAGAACGCGCAGGTCGCCGCGCGCAATTTTCTGGCCTTGCGCTTTGTTCTCACCCAGCAAATACATCATCAGCGTGTGAATTTCTTCGCCGCTTGAAGAGCCGGCTGACCAGATCCTGACTTTCTCACGGTTCTGGCTGCGCTTTATGATGTCGTCGCGCACGGTGTTGGTGAAGTGTTCGAAGTGGTGCGGTTCGCGATTGAAATAGGTGTGATTGGTCGTCAGCGAGGCGACGACTTTGCGGCGCTGCACCTCGTCTTTTTCGACCAGATCAAGATATTCGCCGAAAGTCTCTTTAGCACTCTGGCGCACCAGGGGAGCGAGACGCGAATAGGCAAGCATCGTTTTTTTGTCAGACAAAACAATGCCAGCTTCATCTTTTAAAAGCTGCGCAATGCGATGAAAATCAGCACTTTTATACAGTTGGGGGCTAACCCCTGGAACGATGGCAAAGTCGTCCGGGGCGGACAGGGCTTGATGCATGGATCTATGCCGCCATAGCCATGGATGCAGCCGAACCTGCCTGCACCATGTGATCGACATCGACGATCAATGAGACTTTGCCATTGCCCAGGATGGTCGCGCCAGCGACACCGTCCACGGCTCTGAAATTGGCATCAAGGCTCTTGATCACGAACTGGCGCTGGTCGGTGATCGTATCGACGAGAAGCGCGGCCTGACCGTGACCTTCGGTTTCGACCAGAACGATCACGCCCTTGCACGGATCATCAATCCAATTGTTCGCTCCCGTAAGCGCGCCAAGCGAAACCACAGGCACGAACCGACCGCGCACATTGAGCATCATGCGGTTTGTGCCCATGCCTTTAAGATCGTCCTTTGTCGGCTTTAGGCTTTCAATCACATGAGTGAGCGGGACAACCAGCGACAGGTCACCGGCTTGCACGATCATCCCATCTGAAATGGCAAGCGTGAGGGGCAGGGCGAGACTGAATGTGGTGCCTTCGCCTTCTACCGATTCGATAGTGATCCGGCCGCCCAGATCGCGCACATTGGACTTTACAACATCCATCCCAACACCACGTCCCGAAACGCTCGTGACGCTTGCCGCGGTTGAAAAACCGGGCGCGAATATCAGCTGGCAAATCTCATCATCGGTGAGGTTTGCATCCTCTGCAATGATGCCGTTTTCGATGGCTTTGGCGAGGACTTTTTCGCGGTTAATCCCGCGCCCGTCGTCCTTGATGTGAATAACCACGCGGCCCGCCTTTTGTTCGGCTGAGAGCGACAGAGTGCCTTCGGGGTCTTTGCCCGCAGCCTTGCGGTCTTCCGGGGCTTCAATTCCGTGGTCGACCGCATTGCGGATAAGGTGGGTCATGGGCTCTGACAAACGCTCGATCACGGTCTTGTCGAGTTCGGTGCTTTCACCCGACACATCGAGCTTCACGTGCTTGCCGGTATTGCTTGCCAGTTCGCGAAGGAGCCTTGGAACACGTCCGAAAACCGAGCTGATCGGTTGAGCACGAAACGCCATGGCGTGCTCTTGAATGTCGCGGATCAACGTGTCGAGCATCGCGAGCTCTTCGATATGGGCGACGTTCTCGTTTTCAAGCCGCTGGGCAAGCATGGCCTGCGCAATCACCAATTCGCCCACGCCATCAATCAGGCGGTCAAGCTTGGCAAGGTCGATGCGAACGCTCTGGCCGGCAGTGCTTGCCGCTTTGGCGGGGGTCTTTTCTTGCGTTTCAGGCGCAGCTTCAGGGGATGGTTTTGCGGGCTCCGCCTTTGCCTGCTCCGCTTTCGCCTGCTCAGCTTTTGGATTTGTAGACGAGGGGGTAGGAGCAGCGACGGGCGCAGAAGCGGGAGCCGGGGCGGGAGCTGGCTGTGCACTTTGCTCAGCGCTCGGTGCCTTTTGCGATGGTGATTGCGCCGCCCCACTTGTGGGATTGCCGGCGGGCCCGCTGTCTGGAGCTTCCTGCGTTGCCTCAACGGGAGCTTGATCGCTCAGACGCAGCGGGGGGAAAGGTTCATTGTCAAAGGCAAGGCCGCAGTCATCTCCTGCAAAATCGAAGATTTCCTCCACTTCACCGCGATCAACCGAGCCGGGCATACGGAATGTCCAACCCAGATACCCTTCATCCACAATAAGGTCGTCAATTGCTGGAAGATCGTCCGCTTGGCAGGCCTCGCACGTGCCACCAAGGCTGGCCAGTTCGCGCAGCCACAAAAGCGGCTCTCCGCCATTGTCCATTGACCCGGCATGGGGCCTGATATGCACCAGCCAGCTTGGTTTTTCAGGCTCTGCTTGAGGGGCCTCTTCTGCGCCAGCGATATCATCAAGCAATGCGTCAAGATCGAGGTCGAGATCATCGCTTGCAGACGCTTCGGTTGCGTCACTCTCGCCTACCGTCGGCGGCTCTGATGCTTCGCCGGGCGCCGCTTCACCAGCTTGATCTTCGCTTGAAGCAGCCCCGCCAGCGCGTGCTGCCTCAAGCTTTTGCATCAATGCCGCGTCGTCTGGCACATCTGCCGCGCCGCGAGCAGCCTCGACATGGTCACGCAAGAGGTCACAGGCAAGCAAGAGAAGGTCAGTGAGCTCGGGAGTGAGGACAACCACACCTTCACGAATATCGCCGAGCAGATTTTCAAAACAATGCGTATAAGAAGCAAGCGCGGTGTGCCCGAATGCGCCTGCGCCGCCCTTTATCGAGTGGACCCCGCGAAAGATTGCGTTGATCGTTTCATCATCATTGGTGCCATTCGCACAAGCATTGAGCCCGTTCTCGGTCGCCTCAAGGGCTTCTTCGCATTCTACAAAGAAGATTTGTTGGATATCATCGTCGTTCATGCTGCACCCGTTTCTTGATTGTCGCTGCCAAGAATGGTTTCGAGCCCAGCCAATTTAATAGCCTTAACAAAAGGCTCGCTCGGCTCCTCGATGGAAATGCCACTTTCCGTAGTGGCTGCTGATGCGAGAACCTGCAGCATCGCCTGTCCGGTCCGCTCAACTGCGCTGGCATTCACGCTCAGCCTTTCAGGCCCGATACTGTCGCACAGCTCAGGATAGAGCGCTCGCGCTGCTGCTCTGTCACAAATGGCAGGAAGGGTTACAGTGTTCATGGCGTCCTCGGCTTGGGGTTGGGCCAATGCGAAAATGGTGCAGGTGGACAGGTTTGGAACTCGCTCCAGTCCGGTCTTCGAGGGAAATAGACCCGGCGGTGTGAAGATCACTTTTGCGCGCCGCTAAGCGCGAGCCCTTAGCGCGCAATAGAAGAATTCTTGGTCAGCCTGCGATTAACCAAGCAAACACCGGCAAAGGATACCCGCGCACTGCGGGCCCATCGAGCAAATGTTAAAAAGTCTATGAGGACCGTTAAACCCCATGCGTGATACCCGAGTGATGGTCGTCGACGATTCCGCAGCGATGCGCGCGCTGTTCTCTGGAATTCTGGAAAATGCCAAAGGCGTTAGCGTTTGCGGCGTTGCTTCCAGCGCAGCCGAAGCGCGCGAAATGATCGCTGAGCTCAAGCCTGATGTTCTCACACTGGATGTCGAAATGCCGGTGATGACGGGCATGGAATTTCTCGAAGAGATCATGGAAAAACGGCCAATGCCTGTAATCATGCTCTCAAGCATCGCTCAGGCGGGCTCTGGCACCGCTAAAAAGGCGCTTGAGTTGGGGGCAGTCCATTGTTTCCCGAAACCTTTGCGCACAACGCCGGAAGAGTTTGATGCAACAGTCGCCAAGCTCGGGGATATTGTCATCAAGGCCGCGAATGGAGAGCTTACCGGAGGTACAAGCGGGGCTGAAGAAGGTGGACCCGCCTTTGAACCCGATGGCAGTCTGGTCGTTATGGCGTGTGGTCAGCCAGGGCTTGAAACGGTCAAGACTGTGGTTTCGAATTATCCCGCAACCTGTCCGCCCACCGTCATAGTCGTCGATGCCGAGCGCGCGGTGGTTGAGCCGGTCCTTGCTGAGCTTCAGACTGAGGCAAAATGCGAGCTGGCCGAGGCGTCTGATTGTGCGCCGCTTGCGCCGGGGAAGGTCTATCTAGCATTTGATAAAAGCGTTCATGTGATCGTCGAAGCTGGTGAAGCGCCGCGTTTGCGCTTTGTCCCACGTGATCCGGTTGCAGGGATCAGGCCGAGTGCAGACCTGCTGCTTGGCTCTATCGCGCGTGCCAAGGTGCCTGCGCACGCAGGGCTTTTGGCAGGCACAGGCGCAGATGGTGCAAAGGGTCTGCAGATCCTGATGCAAACAGGCGGCAAGGTTTTTCTCGAAGACCCGTCAGACGGCGCGCCGCGCGATCGTATTGATGCTGTTCACGCCCTTGGTGTGGCGGCTGCCGATATGCCTGCAGATGAGCTTACCGAATGGATTCTGGGTGTCTCTGGCAAAAGCGAAGACTGACTGTCCTTCGAATGATTGGCCTCAAAAGGACTGGCCTACTCTCAGGTTGAACAGCGGGCTGTCGCTGTCGCTATCGGCGCGCTCACCCGTCAGTGGCACCGCCATTTCAACCCCAAGGTTCAAATCGCGCGTCACATTCAAACGAAGTCCCCCGCCAGCCGACGCGAGTGAACCGCTGCCAAAGCCATCTTCCAGATTGGTGACGGTTCCACCATCGGCAAACACATAAGCCTGAGCGCGCGGCAACCAGAACCCTTCGCCGCGCCAATTGTAGCGCAGTTCGCCATAGCCCATAATACCCGTGTCACCCGTCCTTTCGTTGAAATCATATCCGCGAAGGAAGCTTGTGCCGCCAATGCCGATGTCTTCTGTAACGAGAACGGGATCGGCTGCGAGTTGAGCGCGCGCGCCGAGCGCCAGGCTGAATGATCTGGCGAGCGAGCCCTCCCACGCAAACCATCCGTAGAGGCTGGAGAAGCGGGCGGAGGCATCGCTTCGTGAGGCGAGGGGGTCGCCAGGGTCGGTAGCGGAGAGAATATCAAGACCGCGCGAGGCCATCACTTGTCCTCTGAACCAGCCACCGGCAAGTCGCCCGCGTGAATAAAGCCCAGCGCTCACCTTGGGCACACGGTCATGCCTGACAAGATCGCCAAAGCGCTCTGATTTAAGGTCGGTGACTTCAAATTCGCCGACAACCCACACGCTGAGATCACGCGACCGCTTCAAGGGGTATCTTGCACTCACTCCGGCGCGCCAGAACTCGCCTTCAATCTCGCGATCAGACAGGAAATCGCCCGGCGCGGTGGAAGAATACGACAGGTGAGTTCCCAATTCGAGCCCGCTTGCGTCAACCACGATCTTGTAAGAAGCGCGCGCGAACTGAAGCTCGCTGGGCTGCAGCGGAGTTGTGCCTACAGTCACGTCGACCTCGTCGGCCGAAGACAGCAGGCCATTGAAATCGACACTTATGCGGGCACGGATAGGGCCAACTGTTTTCGATCCGTTATTGGTAACTTCTGCATAGCCAGACGCTTTGCTGCGCCGCGCTTTGACGATGAGGACACCGCGTGTCCCCTCTTTTTCAAACCGCGATCCGAGAATACGAACGCCCGAAATATCATCCGCAAGTAAAAGTTGGTGTTCCAGCCTATCCTTTGTGACCGGCCCGCCCGACGCGAGCGGCGCGAGTTGGCGCGCTATCGCTGCATCCTGCGCGCCTTCAAGGCGAACTTCGTCAATCCGACCTTCATCCAGTTCGACCCGTAAGACACCAAGGTCGAGACGCTGTTCCGGCACACTGGCGGTTGCGAAAATAAAGCCTTTTGCCTGTGCACGAACCGCAATGCGCGTCGCGAGTGTGGCGAGGTCTTGCTGCGAGAGGGGTTGGCTTGTGTATTCTTCGATCAGGTCGAGAAATTCGCTGTCCGGCAGCGTTTCGTTGCCGGCAATGATGATAGAGCCCACCGTGAAGGAACCGCTGGTCGAAGAGGCCGAAGGGTAAGCACCGGTTTCGCGCTGGACAGTTGGCGTGGTTTGATCTTCGCTTTGCTCTGAAGCGCGCGGCTCATCGCCGAATTCGCGCGTCATTGACTGCTCAAGACTGTCTTGCGCAGCCGCCTGCGCGCCGGGCAAAGCCAACATCATGGCGCAACTGACGCGCAACAGACTTTTAATCTTGATTTTCATAGCCACGCGTGCGGCATTAAGGAACAAGTCCCTAAGAAAGCGTCAAAACATCAATTTGTTAATCATACCCTCTTAAGGTTTGGCCATATTAAGAAGTCTAAAGGCAAGCTCGACAGGAGACTATGATGACCAGATCAGCACGCACGCTGCTGCCTTTGACGCTATTGCTTTCAAGCACGAGTGCCTTTGCTCAAACATCCCCCTGGATTGTAAGCGAGGTGCGCGGAACTGTGTTCGTGCGCAGCGAGAACGGCGAACGCCAGATCGAACGCGGCGCGCGAGTGTCGGCGGGTCAACAGGTTGTGACCTCGAAAAACGGTAACGCGACTTTGGTGCGCGGGCACGAATTTGTGACAGTGCGGCCCAATTCTCGCATCACCATCGCGCCGGAAGACCGCGACCGCGGTGTCATTCAAATCATTCAGGATTTTGGCAGCGCGCTGTTCAATATTGGCAAGCAGAAAAAGCCACACTTCGGGGTCGATACGCCGTATATGGCCGCTGTGGTGAAGGGCACGCGCTTCTCGATCACAGTGTCGGAAGCGGGCGCATCCATGCAAGTGACCGAAGGCGCGGTCGAAGCCTCAACCCTTGACGGCGGGGCCAGCGATCTTGTGGTGCCGGGCGAGGTTGCCATGATTGGCGCTGATGATCTGTTTACCTTGAGCATTGAGGGTGACCTTTCGCGCGAACTTGTGTCACCTCAAGGGGCTGTGACGACTGGCGTGCAGCGACCTCAACCGCGCGCGGCGGCAGCGACATCCGCTCAAGCTGCAACACCAGTGAATGTCGCGACACCGGTGGTTGCTGATGAAGCGCCCGAAGAGCCGACGGTTATAGAAGTCGCTGTCGCCAGCCGCAGCACCGACCTTGGCGAATTGACCGGCGGTATCGTGCAAGGCGCGGTCGGGCAGAGTTTCGAAGACGAGGTCGAGGAGGCCGCTGAAGATACGGCAGGAGATGCGGCCGCAAACCAGAACGCGAGTGAATCGCCGGTTGAGGACGATGTGGCTACTCTGCCAGAGCCCCAACCTGAATCGGAGCCTGAACCTGAGGCGGAGCCTGAACAAGATGCTTCCCCGGTCGATGATGATGACGGCGTCGATGATGATCAGGTTGATGACAATGATCAGGGCGACGACGACCAAGGCGATGACAATCAGGGCAATGGCAATGGATTGGGCCTCGGTCTTGGCGTTGGAAACGGTAACGGGAACGGCCTAGGCCTTGGCGTGAATGTCGGCGATGATGACGATGTCGAAGACGACGATGATGTCGATGATGAGGACGAAGCCGAAGTCGAAGACGACGACGACGATGTCGACGATGAGGACGAAGTCGATGATGAGGATGAAGTCGATGAAGACGACAACTCTGGCAACGGCAATGGATTAGGCCTCGGTCTGGGCATTGGCAATGGTAACGGGAATGGCTTGGGCCTTGGCGTGAATGTCGGCGATGATGATGACGCTGCCGCCGACGACGATGTCGATGAAGAGATCGACGACACCCCCGGCAACAGCAACGGTGGTCTTGGGCTCGACCTAGGAGTGGGCCTTGGGGCTGGCGAGGATGATGACGCTGCCGATGATGGTGACGAGATTGATGAAGAGAGTGACGACACCCCCGGTAATAGCAACGGTGGCCTTGGGCTCGACCTAGGTGTCGGCCTCGGAGCAGGCGAGGATGCTGACGCTGCAGACGATGACGACGATGTCAATGAAGAGGAAGCGCCCGGCAACAGTGGCGGCAATGTCATCGGCGATCTCGGCCTTGATGTCGGTGTCGGCTTGGATGTCGTTGGAGACGATGCCGCCGATGATAGTGATGCGATCGATGATCACTTAGAGGAGGAATCCATCGACCCAGGCTCTAATGGCGCTGTGAACGGACTTCTCGGTAGACTGGCTGCTCCGGTTAAAGAGCTCGAAGACTAATCGCCTTGTGTGATCACCCCCTTTTGAGTGTCACCTGAAAGCTTTCTTCGATGCGCATGAAGCTTCCCCCCACAGCCAGAAAATGGGCCATTGTGCTTGTAAGCCTTATTGTGTGCGTAGCTCTTGCGCGAACCGATGGCGTTCGCCTTCTTGAACAGGAACAACGCGCCGCCATCGCTCAGCTTGCACCAAAGCAGGCTTCGGGTGACCTTCATATCGTCGAAGTCGATGCAAAGAGCCTTGCGCAAAACAAGCAATGGCCCTGGCCACGCGATCACCACGCTCGCCTTGTTGAACAACTTGATGCTGCCGGTGCTCGCTCGATCATCTTTGACATCGATTTCTCTGCCCGCTCTACACCAGATGGCGATGCAGATTTCGCAAGAGCTTTGAGCGAGGTCACAACGGCTTCAGTCGCCTTGCCCACATTTGGCCAGCGCTCTTCTGAAAACTCCTACCAGAATATCGACACACTGCCGCTTCCTGAACTTCGCGAGCACGTGAGCCTTGCCACGGTTTCTGTCATTCCGGACGCAGATTCGCGGGTGCGCCGCATGGTTTATGGCACGATCACCAACGGTACGCCGCGTCCATCCCTGTCCGCGCAAATCGCCGGGATCAGTGGCTCGGCTGGGCAGGAGTTCGTGATCGATTACAGCATCGATCCTGCCTCCATCCCCCGGCACAGTTTCATCGATATTGAACGCGGGCAGTTCGATGCAGAAACGGTGCGTGGGCGCGATGTGATCGTCGGAGCGACAGCGATTGAGCTTGGCGACCGTTATGGCGCGCCGATCTATGGCGTTATTCCCGGCGTCACTATTCAGGCGCTTGCAGCCGAAACCTTGATGCGCGGAGCCATGGCGGAAGTGGCGTGGTGGCCGCTTTTGATCTTCGGAATTTTTGCCGCACTCTATATCGTGCGATCGCGCACCTATTTTCAGGTCGCTGTGCGCAGCCTTGGTGCCATTGCTGTCCTGATCGTCCTTGATGCAATAGCCTATCACCTTGGCCGCACCTTGCTGAGCGTTGTGCCAACAGCGATTCTGATCTTGGCAAGCGCCGCGCTTCAGACGCTCTGGCTTATCCGCGAGAAGCGGCTTGCCGAGGCGTTGGTCGATCCGGAAACGGGCCTCCCTAATGCGCTCGCCTTCAAACAGGAGGCACATGACGACGCCCAATTCACCATGGCCGCCTATATCAAAGGCTTCGATTCCATCCGTTCGGTTCTGGGGCAGGACCAGGTCGGCGCTTTCGTTGAACGCGTGATCGACAGCGCGGCATCAGTGCACCCAATCAAGCAAGCCTATCGCGCCGACACCCGCATCGTCGCCTGGACACATAGCGGGGATTATCAAGAGTTGATCGAGGCTTGCGAGAAAATCGGTGTTGCGCTTGAAAAACCCATAAACGTGGCGGGCAAGCGTGTGGATACCCATGTCGCCTTTGGCCTCGCGGCAGGGGCGGATCTCAATGCGGCCAGCCGCGCGGCGAGCTTTGCTGCGGATAGCGGGAAACTCTGGCACGCGCATGAGGACGCAGAGGCCGCGATTATCGAACAACGCGTGTCGCTGATGGGCGAACTCGAAGAGGCCATTGACGAGCGTCAGGTGAGGCTGGTTTATCAGCCAAAGCTGAACCTCAAGACCAACCGGATCGAAAGCGTTGAGGCGCTGATGCGGTGGGAACATCCGGTCCACGGGTTCATGCGGCCCGATCTGTTCATCCCTCTTGCCGAAGAAACGGGGCGGATTGACCGGCTCACACTTTTCGCGATTGAGAGCGCGATCACGCAGCTTCGCCAATGGTGTGAACAGGATCTGGTCATCTCTGTTGCGGTCAATATCTCCGCCAACCTGATCACCTCTGAACGCTTTGTCGCGGCGGCTGAGTACCTCTTGGGCGAAATGCGCGTGCCGCATGAACGGCTGATTTTTGAGATCACCGAATCAGCGGCGATGTCTGACCCAGATTTGGCAGCGGCTAATCTGGAACGGTTCTGCAAGCTAGGCGTGCTGATCTCGATTGATGATTACGGCACGGGTCAATCGACATTGAGCTATTTGCAGAAATTGCCGTTGAAAGAGCTCAAAATCGACCGCGCCTTTGTTCAGCACGCGCATGAAAATCGCAGCGATGGTTTGATGGTGCGCTCAACAATCGAGCTTGCCCATTCGCTCAACCTGAGGGTGGTGTGCGAAGGGATCGAGGATCAGGAGTGCCTCGACTTCCTGCGGGAGAATGGCTGCGACTATGCGCAGGGCTATTTCATCGCCAAGCCTTTGCCACCGCATGAGCTTACGCCCCTACTTGCAGAGCAACCGGGCAAAGAGGCGCAAGAGAACGTCTGATCGCAATCAAATGTTTCGGCATTTTCGAGAAAAGGTGATGAAATGGTCGGGGAGAGAGGATTCGAACCTCCGACCCCCTGTACCCAAAACAGGTGCGCTACCTGGCTGCGCCACTCCCCGACATTTCATCAGCTAAGATCAGATTTGATCTGACCCGCTTGTTTAGCCCATGTTCCAACCGACCGGCTCAAAAATGGTGGGCCCGGCAGGATTCGAACCCGCGACCTAGCCGTTATGAGCGGCCAGCTCTAACCGCTGAGCTACAGGCCCCAAAGGGTTCTTCTAGCCGAACTCAAAGCTAAACTGGAAGGGCCCTCTACAAGCCATTTTCAAAAACCACAAGCGCCATTGCGAAGGAATTTTGATTCCCTCAAAATTAAGGCGAAAAACTAGCCTTTGGCGGCCCTCCAAACATCCTCCACACGGGCCGAATTGACGCCTTTTTGTGCGAGCCGCGCATAAATCTGCTCAAACCAGTCATAAAGCGTCTCTACGTCTCTCTGAGTGCGTGTGTAAGGCGTGAGGCCTGCCATCAAAGAGGGGCTGTGAAAAGACAGCACGATGCACGGGAGGCCCTGATCAATCGCAAGATCAAGCCCGCGCAGCGCTTCGGCGGCGGTAACACCCTCAGGCGTTAAGGCGATTCGCTCCAGCATTCGCAGTCTGGCTAGCGCGCTTAAGAGCTTTGGAAGCGGCCCGCCTGCCTGTTGCAGGGTTACGCCCATGTGTCTTAAAGCGCCCCAGTGCATCACCGTCATTGGCAATTCGAGAAGCGTATGGGCTTCATCGACCCAATAGGGGCGCAAGGGGTGCGCGCTATAGTCAGGTCCACCTTGCGCACTGTAATCGAAAAGCGGTCGCACGGATGTATCGAGTTTGATCCCGCCTGCTTTGAGAATACTGGCCGTGTGGGGGCCAAGGCCATATCGGCCTGCGCGGTAGATCTGTGGCGCGGTGCCGAAAGCTAACTCGATTTTGTCGCGCAGGGCGGTAAATTTGGCTGCTTCCAGCTCGCGCGGTAAATTGCCTGCAAACGAGTTCCTTATAGTCAATTCTTCATCGAAGGGCGGATTGACCCACGGGTGAAGCTGCACTCCAATGTCGGCGGCGCCGCGCGAGACGGCATCTGCGATGATCTCAACAGCAGAGGCATCGCTCGCGATGGGCCAATCCACCAGGTAGACAGGGTGCGCGCCCATGCGTTCGCAAAAGCTCTGGAATTTTGCCAATGCCGGGACATGGTTCAGGCCATGCGCCTCGCGAGAAAACGGCTTGTTCCAGTCGAACTCCTCTTCGGTATCGACCGTAAGCAGCACCCGCTGACCAAAATCGGGAGCAAAATCCGCCTGTGCCTCGCGGGCAGGGGGCTCAATCATCGAGGCGTCATGCGCGCGCGCGTCAAACGCGGGACTCGCGCAAATGTCAGCTGATTGAACCCTCGCCATTTTCATAGCGGCGAGCCATAGCATAGGAGTGCTTAGCGAGCCCTTACCAACGGGCTGTTTCAGTTAACTCAAGGCTCACGTGGGCTCTTTTGCAGACATATCGCCGTCTTCTGCATTAGCCAGCGGCAATGTCAGGGTCAGGCTCTCGCCTTCGCGTAACAGGTTGCCTCCGCCAGCGCGCGCCTCTGCCCGCGCCAGCCTAAGGGCAAACCCTGCACCAAAAAGACCGGGATTGATCGCGGTGCTGATGGGCCTTGCGTCGGCTGCAAAAAGATCATCTTCGCCAAGCAGTTGCATCGGCAAATCGACACGCAAGCGAACCATGCCGCCATTTTCAGAAAGCGTTGCCTCCAACATTTCGCCCGCACCGCATCCTCCGCCAAGGGTTGCAAGCATCCGCCACATCAGGCTTTCTGCGCTTTCGCTTTCGATTGAGGCCATCAGGGCAGCCTCCTTGTCTTCGACCAGTTCCACACCAGACATTCGCGCATCCAGAACCTGTGCCAATTGGCGAATGATCCGCTTTGTAAGCGCGGTGATGTCGGTCACGCCTTCATCAAGGTCGATAGCGCCGGTTTCAAGCTTGGCCAGGCGGTCCAGTTCCTCAAACCCTGAAAGAATGCGTGCCGCGTCCGAAGCAATTGCGGCAGCCAGAGCGCGGTATTCGTGCGGGGCAGAGCCGAACAATTGCTGCTGGATAACTTCTGAATATCCCTGAACGGCAGTGACGGGAGTGCGCAATTCGTGGAGCAATTGGCGAATGCGATCGGCCTCGCGCTGGGCCGGGGTTGGCGCAGGCTCAGCTGCGACCTCGAGCTTTCTGCGCATCCTCCCGATATAGCCGGCAAATCCGCCGATAGAGCTGAAGCGAGGCTGCGCATCGACAACCCAGTCGCCTGCAATCATCGGGGCGCCGTGCAAAGTGACGGGCGCAGCTTTCATCATCTGGCGGCGATTAAAGGCGCGGGTAAGGGCATCGGGCAGGCCGCTTGCCTGCAATTGTGAGCGCGCGATCAGCCGTATGCCGACGACCATGGGGGCAACTTCACTCTCCGCCCATTCGATCCGGCCTGCTGCATCGGCTGCAAAAGCAAACCCGCGCACCAGCCGGGCGCGTCCACGGTCCTCTTCGCCAAGAGGCAGGCGAGGCATAATCGTCCCGTCGTCTTGATACCCCTCGCTGTGGTCCGTCTCTGCGCCATGCGTATCAACAGTTGAGGGGGCTTCTTTTGCCTCCTCTTTATCGCGTTTGAATTTCGCGATGCGGTCGACAATGGCGGAAATCTCGCTTCGCCCTTCGCCTGGATGCGCGCCGGGCTGAGCCTGTGGGCGCGGGGGAGGGGCATTGGCTTCACTCTCTGCGCTTTTCTCTGCGGCTGTCTCTGCGGCTTTCTCGGCCTCTATCTCTGTCTCTGTCTCTGTCTCAGTCTCAAACTCGGCATCGAGCTCATAGGCTTCGTCGGAATCATTGGCCTCTTCCTCTTCAAGCGGCTGCTTGGCGATGTCCCAAAGTTCTTCTTTCGTGAACGGCTGCGGTGTGAACGCATCAAAGGTCACATCGCTAGCTGTTTCTTCGCGGCGCTGGCCCCGATCCTGAGGAAAGAAGATTGGACGCGAAGGGGCCGGAATAGTGTCCTCTTCCTCGCTTGGATCGTCTGAAAGCGGCTCCAGCGGCGCACCCACCTGTTCGGCAGAGGGCAAGTCTTCGGGCGGGATGTCGGAGCCGGGAAGGGGATCAATGTCATCAGCCGTACGGGATGGGAGCTTTGCCTTGTGAGTGTTGGCCATGTGAAAGCTCTCGCCGCTCACTTCAGCCGCTTGGGTTTCAGGGTGAGGCAGGCCTCGGTCCTGTACGCCCAGCCGCTCAAGTACGACCTCTACATCAGGGCCTAAATCTTTGCGAAGGCGCAAGAATCCGCGCGCTCGAACAGGAAGGCGCGGGATCAATGCGGTCCAGTCCTCGCTCGACAATTGCGCCCGCGAAAGTGCGGCCAAGGCCACGTCAGGCTCAAAATCGGCAAGATGCGCGGCAAGCTCTGGATTGCGCAACTGCCAGCCTGGTTCATTGATAAGGCGCGCTCTGTCGCGGGCTGGAATGACCTCGGCAAGCTTGTTCATTCGCATCCATGCGGCTGCCACAAGGCTTGGGTCGCGCGCGGCCTTTCGCGCCCCGCTTGCCTGTGCGCCCAGAAGATCGAGCAACTGGCGATACTGAGTGCGACGCAAAGTATCACTTTGCGTGTTTTGTCTCAGCACCGTTGCAAGGCGATCATCGAAGAACATTCAGGCTCCAAAACCCCAAAGCACCCGACCTGGGCGGGGTATCTTTAGATCGGTCACGCTCGAATATCCGGCTGGCACAAAACTCAATGGACCGCACCATGCGTCATAGCATTGAAGAGACAGTGCAACAGGCCTGCTTTCGAGTGCGTTGCAAAGCGGGACAATTGCTGGCACATAAAATAAAATTAGGTTCAAAACCGAGTGGTCGCTACAATCTTTCAGCCACGCGACGCGTCGTTAGGTCAAATGGACTGATTGTGTGGGCTAGAGATTTATTGCAAGCGATTGCAGGTGACTAGGGGGCAAGGTGCAAATCGCCCGTCATTGGGGAAGCAGAAGGGTATCATGGCGAACTTGGACGAAATTGATCGGCGACTTTTGAGCGAGCTTCAGGCGGAAGGGCGCGTGACCAATGTGGAATTGGCGCAGCGTGTCGGGCTGACCGCGCCGCCGTGCCTGCGTCGTGTCCGCGGACTTGAAGAAGACGGGGTAATTCGCGGCTATCACGCTGACCTCGACCCATCAAAGCTTGGCTTTGCGATCACCGTCTTTGCGATGGTGAGCCTGAAATCACAGGCTGAAGACGATCTGCGCGAATTTGAAGACCATATGGCCGACCTTCCCGAGGTTCGTGAATGTCATATGCTCAATGGCGAAATCGACTTTATTCTGAAGATCGTGAGCCGCGATTTGCAGAGTTTTCAAGAATTTCTCACCAGCAAGCTGACCCCTGCGCCCAATGTCGCCAGTGTCAAAACATCGCTTACCATTCGCACCGCGAAACATGAGCCTGGAGTACCGCTTTAAGCTCTAGAAAAGACCGGAGGAGAGCCGAGGATGAGCACAAAGCAGTCATATATCGCTGAGCCGCTGACCGGTTCATGCCTTTGTGGCTCTGTCTCGATCACCATCGACAATGCTCATCGTGAGGTCGATGTGTGCCACTGCACTATGTGCCAGACCTGGGGCGGCTCGATGTATGCAGGGATTGAGGCGGGGCAGTTCACCATCACAGGCCAAGAGCACATCACCGCCTACCCTTCCAGCAACTGGGCTGAGCGCGCCTTCTGCTCCAAATGCGGCAGCCATTTGTGGTACAAATTCACGCCTACAGGCAACCGGACTTTTCTGGCGGGCCTGTTCGATTTGCCGGACGAAATGGCAATCAAACAACAGATTTTCATCGACGAGAAGCCACACTGGTTTGATTTGGCGCAAGACAGCCCCAAGAAAACAGGCGCTGAAATTATTGAAGAGGCAAAGGCCGCTGGATTTTCGTTTGATTAGTGCAGCTTAAGTTTTGGCCGGACAATGCGGTTCACCCGGCCGATCACCATCAGGCCAAGCCCTTTGATCCAGCCGTGGATCCCAATCAGATGCATCCGGTATAGCGAGGTGTAGATGAAGCGCGCGATGCGTCCTTCGACTGCCATTGCGCCGCCGATAAGGTTGCCCATGAGGCTTCCGACGGTCGAAAAGCGGCTGAGCGAAATGAGCGAACCATTGTCGTGATAGGTGAACGTCTCAAGCTGGCGTCCGCGTTCTCTGCGGCAGATGTTGTTGAACACAGTGTCCGCCATCTGGTGCGCGGCCTGCGCGCGCGGCGGGATCTGTGGCCCGCCATCTTCGGGCACAAACGCACAGCAATCGCCAAGCGCGAAAATATCCTGATCCGTGACGGTTTGAAGTGTCGGCTTTACCACGATCTGATTGCGCGGTGTCACCTCAAGACCCAGTGAGCCGAGGAAATCTGCGCCTTTGACGCCTGCAGCCCAGACCATAAGGTCTGCATCGAATTCTTCGCCATTGGCTGCGACAAGCGCGTTTTCTGAGGCTTTGACCACTTGTACGCCTTCGCGCACCTTCACACCCAGCGCCTCCAGCTCACCGCGCGCGGATGCGGACAAACGCTCAGGAAGCGCCGGCAAAATGCGTGGACCCGCTTCGAGCAAGGTCACATCGAGACGGCTTTCGTCAAAGACTTCAAGGCCATAGTGCTTTAGGCCCGCTGCGGCGTTATACAGTTCAGCTGCGAGTTCGACGCCTGTTGCCCCGCCGCCCACGATCGCGACCTTCACCCGCTCATCCGCATTGGGATTGTTCAGCATGGCACGGCTTACGCGCAGGCAATGGTTCAAAAGCTTGGTACGAAACCTGTCAGCTTGAATTCGGCTGTCGAGGTAAAGGCAGTTTTCTTTGACCCCTGGCACTCCGAAATCATTGGAAACCGATCCTATCGCGAGCACCAAAATATCATAGCGGATCGTATGTGCGCCGATGACTTCCTTCCCCTTGTCATCAACCACCGGAGCAAGTCGAATGGTGCGTTCACGCCGGTCGATGCTTTCAAGGCTTCCCTGAAAGAAACGGTAACCCCACCGCGCGCAGTGGCTGCGATAGCCGACCTCGTCGAGATTGGCGTCGAGCGACCCGGCTGCAACCTCGTGCAGGAGAGGCTTCCAGATGTGCGACAGGTTTTGATCGACAAGGATAATGTCGTGATTGCGTCGCCCGAATTTGGCACCCAGCTTGCGCACAAGCTCAAGGCCACCAGCGCCGCCGCCTACAACAACGATCTGAGTTTTGCGCGCACCGCGCCGTATGCGCGGGTATGGGGGAAATGGCTGAGTCTTGCGATCTTCAGCATTGATGTCTTGATTGTGCATACGTCATGCGTCCGTTGTTATCACCGGTCCCGCGAGGAGCTTTCCCGCTATGTGCGCGTATGATGCAGCGCACAAAATCTGGACTAATCCGGCAAACAAGAGAACGCAAGCGCAACGCTGTAAAACCCCGCGGGTCGGCTCGCGTAATTAAATTTCAAGACCAGCAAAAAGGTGGCTTAGCTTTTGCGCTCTTCAAGCCATTCTTCGAGCCATTTGATCGAATAATCGCCGTGAAGAACATCGGTCTGATGCAGCAATTCCTGATGCAGTGGAATGTTCGTTTTGACCCCTTCGACGACCATCTCTTCCAAAGCGCGTCGAAGGCGCATGATGCAGCCTTCACGGTCGCGGCCATAGACGATCAGTTTGGCGATCATGGAATCGTAATAGGGCGGGATCGAATATCCGGCATAAAGCCCTGAATCGACCCGCACGTGCATCCCGCCCGCGGGGTGATAGTAATTCACCTTGCCCGGTGAAGGCGCAAAGGTGAACGGGTCTTCGGCATTGATCCGGCACTCGATCGCGTGACCACGAAATTCAAGGTCTTTCTGAGCCACAGAAAGCGGTTTGCCAGCCGCGATGCGGATTTGTTCGCGCACAAGGTCAACGCCCGTGATTGCTTCGGTCACGGGGTGTTCGACCTGAAGCCTTGTGTTCATTTCGATGAAGTAGAACTCACCATTTTCCCAAAGGAATTCGATCGTGCCCGCCCCGCGATAGCCCATGTCGCGCATGGCTTTTGAGCAGATTTCGCCCATGCGCATCCGTTCTTCGTGGTCGATTACGGGTGAGGGGGCCTCTTCGAGAACTTTCTGGTGGCGGCGTTGCAGCGAGCAATCGCGTTCGCCCAAGTGAATGGCGTTGCCTTCGCCATCGCCAAACACCTGAAATTCGATATGACGCGGGTTGCCGAGATATTTTTCGATGTAGACAGTCGCATCACCAAAGGCCGCTTTTGCCTCAGAGCCCGCCTGCTTCATCAGCGTTTCGAGCTGGTCTTCGCTCTCGCACACCTTCATGCCCCGGCCGCCGCCGCCAGAGGCCGCTTTGATGATGACCGGATAGCCAACTTCGGCGGCAATTTTCTTGCCCTCTTCGGGGTCTTCGATCGCGCCGTCAGAGCCGGGAACGAGTGGGAGCCCCAAGTCGCCAGCGGTTTTCTTCGCCTGCACCTTGTCGCCCATGGTGCGGATGTGTTCAGGCTTTGGCCCGATCCAAGCGATGTCGTGCGCCTCTACGATCTCGGCGAATTTGGCGTTTTCCGACAGGAAGCCATAGCCGGGGTGGATCGCATCGCATCCAGCAACCTCAGCGGCTGAAATGATCGCTGCGTGATTGAGATAGCTTTCAGCTGCGGCTGGAGGGCCAATGCACACAGCATGGTCAGCCAATCGCACGTGCATCGCATCGGCGTCAGCGGTGGAGTGCACCGCGACCGTCTCAATCCCCATTTCGTGCGCTGCGCGGTGGATGCGCAGAGCGATTTCGCCGCGATTGGCGATAAGAATGCGATTAATGCTCATAGTTCAGCTGCCTGCTCAACCGATCACGACAAGTGGCTGATCGAATTCAACCGGCTGCGCGTTTTCGACGAGGATCGCCTTGATCGTGCCCGCTTTATCGGCGGTGATCGGGTTCATCACTTTCATCGCTTCGACGATGAGGAGGGTGTCACCCTCGCTGACGCTATCGCCAACTTTAATGAAGTTTGGCGCGTTGGGATCAGGGGCGAGATAGGCAGTCCCCACCATCGGAGATTTCAGCGCATCAGCGTGAGCTTCGGGCGCTGCGGCAGCTTCTGGAGCGGGAGCCGCAGCGACAGGAGCGGCAACAGGCGCTGGCGCAGCTGGAACAGGCGCAGCCGCCACGCTTGTCGAAACCCCGCCGCGTGCGACGCGGATTTTGCGGTCGTCATCTTCGACTTCGATTTCGGTAAGACCCGTCTCATTCAACAGTTCCGCGAGTTCGCGAACCAGAGCGGTGTCGATGTTCATGCCGGAGTTTGCTCCGGCGCTTGGCTTCTTGGTAGCCATGCGTTCCCCTATGTTGGTATCTACAAAAGTGCCTATTCACGCCAATTGCGGCTGGCAAGTGGCAATCGGTGCAAAAATGCACGAAGATGTGGGTGATCAGACCTCGCCCGACGCTACGGTCTCCAAGGCGATACGGTAGGAATCGGCCCCGTGCCCCTCGACTGTCTTGGCTGCTGCCATACCGACATATGACACGTGCCGAAACGTCTCGCGGGTGTTGGGATCGGACAAATGCACCTCGATCACTGGTGTCGTGATCGCCTTTATCGCATCGAGCAGAGCGATGGAGGTGTGAGTGTAGGCCGCTGCATTGAGCAACACCGCGCGCGCGCCCTCGGCTTGCGCTTCGTGGAGCCAGTCGACCAGCATCCCTTCGTGATTGGTCTGGCGCATATCAATGGTAAGGCCATGTTTGCGGGCCTCATCTTCGAGCATCCCAGCAATCTCATCCAGGGTGGTGTGCCCGTAAATCTCAGGCTCGCGAAGGCCGAGAAGATTCAAATTGGGACCGTTGAGGACATAAACCGTGTTTTGCATGAATGCCGCGATAGCGATTAATCGCGTGGCCGCAAAGCGTTGGAAGGCTGCTCAAAGCACGCCAATACCCAGAAAATCTTCCACCGCGCGTTTCACGACATCGGGCGCGTGCGCAAGTTCTGGAATAAGCGTATCAATCCCGTCGTGTGCGTCTGTCACGGCTATGCGTTTCATGCTCCATTTGGGAAAAGAGCGCTTGGCTATGGCTGCGCGGTGCATGACTTTAATCGAATGATGGCGCGGATCATTGCCAAGTGTGCGCATCAACCGCTCGATGGTTGTCTGTGGGCCTTCGATCACCTGCAAAAATCGATTGTTTGCATAAATGAGAAACCCGGTGAGCCCGGCAGGTGCATTGTTTCGCGCGGAGGTTTCGATGATCTTGAAGACATCGCCCGCACCAAGGCTATCAGAAGCCTCGCTGGTGTAAATCACCTGAAACATAAGCGGGCGCTTTAACGAGAAGTGCTTTTCTGCTGGTTAATGCACAGCACTTGATCATCACAGGTACCGCCGCAGCGCTCACTTGATCTCGATCAATTTCCACCAGGATACAGGCGGGTACTACAGTCTCCCAACGACCGGGAGGTGGATGCCATGACCAGTTATTCTGAATTTGCACAGGCTCTCAAGCAACGGATGGAAGACCTGCTTCGCCGCGCTCAAGTCATTGAGGACGATTTGCGCCACCCGCTCGAAGCCGATTCGAGCGAACAGGCGATTGACCTTGCCGATGACGAGACTCTGATTGGCGTCGATGATGTGCTGCGCGCTGAAATTGGTCAGATCAGACAGGCTCTAGGGCGTATTGACAACGGAACCTACGGCGTTTGCGCAAATTGCGGGGGCAGGATCAGCCAAGAGCTGCTGCGCGCTCGCCCCATCGCAACTCGCTGTATCGAGTGCGCGAGCGCGGCATAACCTTGGGCTGGCTTTATTTATCGACGCCTTTGACTTTGCCCCATTGGCGCGCTGCGGTGTAGCCGAGGTAGCCGGTGCCAAACAGGGCATAAAGCGGCTCTGGAAGTCCGGCGAGATAGGCGTTCATGCCGCGCGCAATGTCGCTCGCAGCTGACGGATTGAATGCGCTTAAAAGCCCCATGGGAAGAGCTGTCAGGATGAGCACATACATCACATAGAGAAAGCTTGGCCGCGCACGGCTGGTCCAGGGGTCTTTGGAATTGGCCTCAGCGACGATGGCTTGAAGCCGCGCTTCGATCAGATCCATTTCCTGCGTGCCTTCCAATCGCACCAGCTCAAGCTGCGCTTTGGCACGGGCTTCTTTGTCCGGGATGATCTTGTCGAGAATTTTGGTGATCGGACCGATGAGCGTGGAAATGAGGGACATGAGGCGCACTCCTGTTTGCGAGTCGCACCAAGGTAACCAAAACGGTTCATGTAGGAAAATGAGTAACCAAAAGTATCGATCTACTCACCCGCCTCCGCTAACAAACGCTGCGCCAGAGCGAGGTGAGGGCGGTCGATCATCTTACCATCAAGCTGAAGCGCGCCCGCGGTTGGATTGGCTGCGAATGCATCAACGATAGCGCGCGCATGGGCAAGCTCTTCAGCCGACGGGGTAAAGGCGGAGTTGATGGGCGCGACCTGAGCCGGGTGAATGGCCAGCATCCCGCGAAACCCTTGTGCGCGCACGCGGCGGGCACGGCTTTCTAGAGCCGCAAGATCGCGAAACTCAGGCTGGACGGTTTCGATGGGCGTGACGCCCGCCTTGATCGCGCCAAGAAGGCACAAGGATCGCGCCATTTCAAAGATATGGGTGTATTCACCATCCGGTCCGCGTTGTTCGCTTGCACCGATTTCGCTGGACAAATCCTCGGCCCCCCAGCTCATCGCCACCAGACGCGGCGCGCCGTCATAGGTGCCGGTGGTGAACATGGCAGCAGCCGTCTCAGTCACAAGCGCTGCGACTTTGGTGGAGCCGACCGCCATCCCCGCAGCTTCTTCGCGCTTGGTGATCATTGCATCAAAAGCGGTCACATCGTGTCCGCCTTCAGCCTTTGGGAGGAACAATCCGCCCGGCCCAGCCGCAATCACAGCATCGAGGTCGCCCTCAGTCCAATCGCCCGATAATGGGTTCACCCGGACCCAAACGCGCCGCCGATCAGGCGCAGAGGCAATCGCGTCAGCCACCATCTTGCGTGCATCGGCTTTGCGCTCTGGCACCACCGAATCTTCAAGGTCGAGCAGCGCAATATCGGCCTCGCTTGCGATGGCCTTGCCCATTTTCTTCTCGCTATCGCCAGGGGCAAACAGCCAGCTGCGCATTTTGATTTGTGGGGTGTTGCTCATGTCCGATCCTCTCGTGCCACAGGTGAGTAGGGCGGTCAGAACGTTCCTTCAATCTCCAGCGTGAAGATCTGCCCGAATGAGCGGTCGCGATCCTCGATGAAGTCGATTGTGCCCGCCGCGCGGTCGGAGAATACGATACGGTCAAACTTGTTGGTGCGATCAAGGATATTGTTGATCGCAAGGCGCACGACCATCCCCTCTACGTCTTTGTTTTCAATATAGTAGCCCGCAAAAGCAAAGGTTTCACGGCGCCGCGAAATCTGGTCAAGACGAACGTCGTCGGTCAAGTTGTTCCAGAAGGCAGTAATGCCAGACGCCCAGTTGCTTGCGGCGAAATCATGGCGAATCTCAAAGTCGATCTGTTCGGTTTGAAATTCGGAAAGATTGCGGCTGAAGCCTAGCAAGGGGTCACGAACAGAGCTGTTTGCAACACGAAAACCTGCGTCAAACCGTGTGCCCATCCAGCCCAGACCGTCGGAAAGTAGCGTCACGTCGCCTTCAATGCCATAGCGGCTCGCAGAGGGGATATTGCCAGGTGCCTGACCGCCGCCATCAATCGGGATGAAATCGACAATATCGGACACATCTTCGTAGAACGGCCGCAGCGCCAAGGTGCCAATCGCACCAAGGCCAATATTGGCTTCCATATCGAAACGCCAAAGCTGTGGCGGGACCAATTCCACGTTAGATACATTGGCATTGTTCTCATCGACATCGACTGACGCGATGAAGTCGAAAAAGTTCAGCTGACCTACTTGGCGTTCAATCCGGCCAGAGAGATTGAGCATATCGCTCGCTGTCCAGTCGAGCGCGACAAACCCCTTGGGCCGGTAAAATGTGCGGGTGAGCCCGGCAGGCCCATTTTGCGAAATGCGTGAATATTCAGCGCCAAGGCTCGTTTGCAATTGCAGATTGGACGTAAGAGGCCGGCTGTATGTAATGGTTGCTTCTGCACGGTCTTCTTCGACGCGGCTGCTTGCTCCCCTAAAGACTTCGGGTTGAAGCTCGCCCGTATTGTCGCGCACCTCCAAAGAAGCCTCAATGTCGAGGAAGTTTTTCACCCCCTCAAGAGCGACAACCAGATCGCCGCCTGCTGCACCAAAATGAAATTCGCCCCGTGCGATTGTCTCGCCTTCGTCAGCGTCGCGGGTGAACAAGGTGCCTTCAGCCGCACTGCCGTCTGCGAACTGTGTGGTGACAGAGGCGGTTGTCGGGCTGTCTTCGTAGCGGTGATAGCCGATCAGTTTTAACCGACCCCCAATGAAAGAAAAATCGTAGTCCGCGCCGAGCTCGAAATTAAATTCGTCTTCCGTGCCTCGTAAGGTTCGCACCCGGTCAATCGGGTTGATTGTGCCAGATCTTTCAGAGATTTCGCGCTCGCGGCGAATAAACCCGTTCACCTCGCCAGTGAGGTTGAGCACATTCCCATTGTTGGCAATGCGCGAATATGAACCCGACAGGCCGATTGTATCGAATGCGAAATTGGCTTTTTCTTGCCGCGTGTCGATCAGATTGCCTGCACCATCAAAGACGAATTCAGGCCCCTCATCACCGCGCCTGTTTGAATCGTTTTCAAGGCTGAGCGTCCATTCATCTTTTTGTCCGCCGCCCGCTAAAGACACGCGCCCTTCCAACAGACGCGCTGGCGTGCCTTTTGAGCGAAATTGCGGCGCATAGCGAAACGTGCCTGCAATACTTCCCGTGCGCGCGGTGACGACGTTCAAGACCTGCCCTGACAGCCCGCCAATATCGAGGCTTGCCCCATCGACAAGTTCAAGGCGCACAACCTCTTCCACGGGTATGCGGGCAAGCGCGTCGACCGGGCCGTTCGATTTGCCGGAAATTCGGCGACCATTGATCAGGACATTGGTGTCCGCCGCGCCAAGGCCGCGTGCGCCATCGCCTTGCCGGATAGAAAAACCGGGCACCTGGCGCGCCATATCAGCCGCGCTGCGCGGGGCAAAGCGGGCGAAGTCCTCAGGCGTATATACCGCTCGGGTGCTTGCATCCTGAGCGACCGTGGCCTCAGTTGTGTCAGCATTATCGTCTGCGCCTTGCGCCAGCGCAGGGCTCGCACAAATCGCGATAGCCGTACTGCTGACGAACAATGCGGAACGCGCGAGCGTGATTGAAGGAATAGCCAAATCCATGAAAGTTCCTTGCGTAGCCTTGCAATCAAATAACAGCGCAAAGGGACGAAGTGGCCATGCGTTCCGACGAACGGGACTTGTAAATTTTTGTTGGAGCTCCACTGGTCGGGAAGACAGGATTCGAACCTGCGACCCCCACACCCCCAGTGTGATGCGCTACCAGGCTGCGCTACTTCCCGAACCGGTGGAGAGCCGCGCCTATAAGGGGCTCTTTTGATGCTGACAAGCGGGGATGCGTTAGGAATTCATCTGGTCGCGAGGGTTTGCGTGAATTTGGGGACATTATCCCCCTTGGAAGAAGGGTTGATTGCGGGGCGCTTGCAATGCTGCTAACCGCGCCCACTTAACGGTCACAAACAGCCGTGTTCGAATGTCAGGGGTCAAGGGGAATTATCGGAGCCAATGCGGATGCGCATGGCCCGTCCTTGAGATGCTGGCTACGAGCAAAGGCGCAAATAACATAGGTTTTACAAAGCGATGCTTGAACTTTTGACAGCTGCCGCCGCAGGCGCAGGCGAAGCGCCACCTGCCTGGATCAACTGGTTGCCCATCGTTGGTATGGTGGTGATCTTCTGGTTCCTGATCATTCGCCCGCAGATGAAACGGCAAAAAGAGCATCAGGCAAAAGTCGCTGGCCTTAAAAAAGGCGATCAGGTCGTGACGCAAGGCGGGCTTGTTGGGAAAGTCGTCAAGGTTGATGATACTTACGCCGAGATCGAGCTTGCCAAAGATGTGCGCGTGAAAGCGGTCAAGCACACAATTGCCGATCTGATTGAACCGGGCACAAAGCCAGCTGCCAACGACTAAGGTCTGGCGGGCAGTCGTGTTGGCTGAGCCCCGCGAGACATCATCTATACATCTCAACAGGATCAAAGCGTACAAACAATGCTTGATACACCGCTTTGGAAGAAAATTTCGCTTTGGGGGCTGACGATCGCGCTGATCGCGGCTGCTTTGCCGTCTCTCCTTATGTCGTCTGGAGTTGATCTTGGCGAGGATGCTCCCACGGTCAATCTCGGCCTCGACTTGGCGGGTGGATCGCATCTTCTGCTTGAAGCTGATCCTGACGATGTCGCGACGAAGCGGCTGGAAAATATGGAGGAATCGGTTGAGGCGGCGCTGAGAGGGGCGACGCCCGCGATCAAGTTTGGCGACACTTCGCGCGCTGACGGTCAGCTGTCTCTCTTGCTCGATTCCGCATCCGATATTGATCGGGCGAGGGGGCTGTTGGAGCCCTTGATGATGGGCCGTGATGGTTCGCTCCAGCAGGAGTGGGATCTTGAGGTTGTCGATACTCAGCGTCTCGTGCTGGTCCCCACCGAAAGCGGCCTCAATGTCGCGGTCAACAATGCGATGGAAAGCGTTATCGAAGTCGTGCGCCGCCGGATCGACGAGCTTGGCACGCGCGAGCCGACCATCGTGCGCCAGGGCGACACGCGGATTGTGGTGCAAGTGCCGGGTCTCGAAGACCCGCAAGCGCTCAAGGAATTGCTCGGCAAAACGGCAGAGCTTGAGTTCAAACTGGTCGATCAACAAGCGCTCCCCAGCAACACCGAGGCGGGCATTGCCAATCCGGGAAGCCAGATTTTCCCCTATGCCGCCGATAGCAATTTCGCAGGCCAATTCGAGGCGGTAAAACGCCTTGGCGGTGTTCGCGGTGACAGCCTCACAGGCGCGCAGGCCGGTGTTGACCCTCAAACCAACCAAAGCGTCGTCAACATCCAGTTCGACCAGCAAGGCGGTCAGAAATTCGCCAAGCTTTCGACCGAGAACGTAGGGCAGCGTTTTGCGATTATTCTCGATGGCGAAGTGATCTCCGCCCCGTCCTTCAGGGAGCCGATCCTAGGCGGTGCAGCGCAAATCTCGGGCAGCTTTACGCCTGACAGCGCAAACCAACTCGCCATCCAACTGCGCTCCGGCGCGTTGGAAGTGCCGCTGACCGTGATTGAAGAGCGCACCGTTTCCGCAGAACTGGGTGAGCAATCGATCCGCTCAGGCTTGATTGCGATGCTGGTCGGCAGCCTGGCGGTGATCGCCCTTATGATTGCAAGCTATGGCCGTTTTGGCATTTATGCGACCATCGCGCTTGTCATTAACGTGCTCATCCTGCTGGGCCTGATGGCGATCGGTAACTTCACCCTGACGCTGCCCGGTATCGCTGGCTTCGTGCTCACAGTGGGCGCTGCGGTGGACGCTAACGTGCTCATCAACGAGCGCATCAGAGAAGAGCGCAAACGAGGCAGAAAGGTCATCACGGCGGTTGAAAACGGCTACAAAGAAGCCAGCCGCGCCATTTATGATGCAAACATCACCAACTTTATCGCTGGCGCTCTGCTGTTCTGGTTCGGCTCTGGCCCGATCAGAGGCTTCGCCGTGGTTCTGGTGATCGGACTTATCACTTCGGTTTTCACCGCGCTTACGCTCACCCGGATGTGGGTATCGGGCTATTTGAGCGCGAACCGTCCCAAAGACATCAACATTTAAGAAGGCAGGCGAGGCACATGAAACTTCTAAAGCTCGTCCCTGATGACACGAACATCCAATTCCTGCGTTTGCGCGTGCCGTTTTTCATTCTCAGCCTTGTTCTGATTTTCGGAAGCTGGGGCGCGGTTGCGGTCAATGGCCTTAACCTTGGCATCGACTTTGCCGGCGGACAGGAAGTGCGACTGACCTTTGCAGAAGGCAACGCTGCACCCGTTCCAGAACTGCGTGAGACTGTGACAGGCTTGGGTTACGGAACGCCGGTTGTGCAGGAATTCGGCTCACCCAACGAAGTGAGCATCCGTGTGCCATTGCCCGAAGGCGTGGAAGACACGCCGGGCGCAGCGACCGCAATCGGTAATGAAGTGATTGCCGCGATTGAGAGTGGCTATCCCGACGTTCGCACTGATGGCAACTCGACCGTTTCGGGGAAAGTTGCAGGCGAATTCAGCCGCGATGCAGGCTTTGCCTTGCTCTTCGCGATGATTGCGGTGGCGATCTATATCTGGATCCGGTTCGAATGGCAGTTTGGTGTCGGCGGCCTGTTTGCACTGTTCCATGACGTCTCTGTCACCATGGGACTTTTCGCGATCACTCAGATGGAGTTCTCGCTTCAGATCATCGCGGCGATCCTTGCCGTTATCGGGTATTCGCTGAATGACACGATTGTTGTTTACGACCGCATTCGTGAGAACCTTAAGAAGTACCGCAAGATGCCTTTGGCCGAGCTTCTTGATCTTTCAGTCAACGAGACGCTGGCGCGGACGGTGATGACTTCCTTGACTCTGCTGGTGGCTTTGGTGCCGCTGCTTATCGCCGGTCCGCCAAGCCTTTTTGGTCTGGTTGCAGCGATCACGGCGGGCCTGTTCATCGGTACATATTCCAGCATCTATCTGGCCGCACCGATACTCATCTGGCTGGGTGTGACCTCGGACAGCTTTGTTCCGCAAGAGACAGAGGCGGATCGCCAGGAGAAGAAGGTTCTGGGCGAGGCTTGAACCCAATTCTCGTCATTGCGAGCCGAAGGCGAAGCAATCCATGGCCTGAGGTCACAACTAGGCGCACGGTCCGTCCATGGATTGCCGCGTCGCCTTTCTGGCTCCTCGCAATGACGAGTTAGCTCACCAGCCCATCGTAATATGCGGCAAGCTCAATCGCATTGGTTTGCCAGCTGAATTTTTCCGCCATGGCGGCCACTGCGTGACGCATGGGCGGATCGTTCAGCACCGCTCGGACGCCAGCAGCCACACTCTCAGGGTCGCGCTTCACCAGCCGTCCGGCGGTCGCATTGGTGATGATTTCCCGTGCGCCGCCAACGTCGCAGGTGACCACTGGCGTGCCGCAAGCGAGCGCTTCGACCCACGCGTTGGCAAGGCCTTCATTCGCCGTGGGCAGCACCATCACATCAGCAGCAGACAGCACCAGCGGCATCACATCATGGTCGAGGGATCCCGCAAAATGAACCCGCTCTACAAGGCCCAAATCACGCGCCAGCTGACGCAAATGTGTTTCGTCATCCCCTTTGCCAACGAGCACCAAACGCGCGCCCTCAATCTGCGCCGCAGCCGCGATTGCTATGTCCTGCCCTTTGCGCTCAATCAGAGCGCCAACACACACCATCAGCGGGGCATTGTCGGGCATGGCAAAGCCCAATTGTGACGCCAGCTGGGTGCGCAATTGCGTATGGTCAAGCGGGCGAAAGCGTTCTTTATCAAGCCCTGTATAATGCACGCGGATTTTATCGCGCGCTATGCCGATTGCGGCCATCTCCTTCGCCATCGATCCGCTGACCGCGAGCAGCCCTTTTGCGCGTATCGCCGCATTCAGCATTTGGTCGCGCGCAAAATCGACCCCGCCCCAATACGTGATGTCAGAGCCGCGCGCCTTGATCGACAGGGGCAGTTTCATTTCATCGGCAATCAACGCGGCTGCGGGACCGTCGGGAAAAAAGAACTGCGCATCAATGAGATCAATCGGAGTTTCTTCATTAATGCGGTGGATGATCGGAAGGGCAGCCTTCGCGATCGCAGACGCATTGCGCCGTGCGCCAACCTTCGGGATCAGCGTAAAGCGTGGGCGATGCACGGTTATGCCGTGTTCCTCAGCCTTGTTTGGGAGCTTTGCAAGCTCGCGGTAACGCCCAAGTGCCAAGGGAGGCAGACCGATGGGATTGACCACACTGACCTGCCAGCCCCCCGTATCTTGTCCTACTGTTTCAGCGCCCCTTTTCGCTAGCGCCTCAAGCGAGCGCGCAACAAAGGTGCCAAAGCGCGGATTAACAGGATTGGGGTACAGCGTGCTTAAGGAAAGGACGTGTTTTGCAGGCTGGCTCATAGCGGGCGCACCAACATACAAGCGACTGCGATCCAGTCGGGGTTATCGATAACCTGCTGTTTTTGGCCAGCTTGTGCGGGAAGGATTGCAAGCTTGTAACCGCGCCGATCAATCAGCCGTCCGAAAGCGAAGCGCCCTCCTGGACGAGGCACCAGACAATCGCGGTTCATCGCGGCAAGAAAATCCTTATCCTTGGCTGCCCAGGCATCCATCTGCCTTAGCCATACTGTATCGCCTGCGCGATATTCGCCCGCAGGAGAGGTAACTTCGAGCACCAACATCGGCTCATCACCTTCTTGGGCGGCCATTTCGCTAGGCAAAATCGCATCGCGCGCGGTTTTGAGCGCTTCGGGGTCGCCAATCCCAAGCTCTGCAATAACCTTTGCGCGCGGCGCGTTTTCAGAACGGACGAGAACCTCCGGATCAACATCAAGAGCTGCGCCAATACGATCCATCCATTTGGTCGAGAGATTGCGCATCCCGGTTTCGAGCCTGCCGATGGTTTGTGCGGTCGTCGGCGGCTGACACGCAGCGCCAAGGTCCGCGAGTGTCATTCCGCGCGCCTTTCGGATTTCGCGAATGCGGTTGATCATGCGGGCCCTCAATCTTTCAGAACTAACCAAATTGGCAAGTTTCACTTTCCTACATCACCGGGTGCGTTGCAACCCCTTTGCCTGCATCAGCGAACTAAGGAGTGAAATTATGCGCAAACTGGTGGAACGCGAACTGACCCCTGAAGGCCCTCGGCGTGCGGGTACGGCGGGGGGCAAGCGCCGCAGTGTGACAGTCAATCTTGGGGAATCGCCCATCGCATGGCTACATTCGCGCGGGCATCTCTCTGACCGACTTTTTCAGGCGGGCGAACAGCTCAGAAACGATTACGAACGCGCGCAGTTGTCGGCAAGCCTGACCATGCGATGGGATCCGGTGCGGGTGAAGAGCGGCAATCTCGGCAGCGGCGAAGGGAGGCTGACCCATAGCGAGAGACAGATTGCCGCCAAACAGCGGTTCGATGGCGCGATTGCCGAAGCGGGCAAGGGGCTCGAAGATGTATTGTGGCGCGTGGTGTGCGCGGGCGAAGGGCTGCCGCAAGCGGAAAAGGCGCTCGGATGGCCTGCGCGCAGCGGCAAGCTGGTGCTGCAATTGGCGCTTGAAAGGGTGGCGGATTTCTACCGCATCAGGTGAGACAAATTTTTCGGTCCTGAACAGTGTCTCAAGTGTCTCAAACCAGCGCGACGATGCGCGATTTATCCCTCGACCTGTTCGGCGAGCTCCAACCACCGCTCTTCGGCGGCGTCTTTTTCAGCGCGTGCATTTTCCAAGCCCTTGGAGATGTTTGCAAAACGCTTGGGGTCTTTCGTGAACAGGTCAGGGTCCGCAAGGATTGCCTCACCCTTGGCGATGGCCGCTTCGAGCTCTTCGATCCGTGCGGGAAGAAGCTCATAATCGCGTTGGTCTTTGTAAGAGAGCTTGGTCGATGCAGGCGCAGGTGCAGGCGATGGGGACGGGTTGCCGGTTGAATCGGAGGATGACGACTTGGATTTGCCTGCAACCGGCTTGCGGCGTTTAGCCTCCCAATCTTCATATCCGCCCGCGACGATATCGACGCGGCCTGTGCCATCAAGGCCGAGCGTCACAGTGACCGTTTTGTCGAGGAAATCACGGTCGTGGCTGACGATCAAAACAGTGCCATCGAAATCGGCAATCACCTCTTGCAGAAGGTCCAGCGTTTCGAGGTCAAGATCGTTGGTTGGCTCGTCCAGAACGAGAAGGTTTGCAGTACGGGCAAACTCGCGCGCCAAGAGGAGGCGGGAACGCTCACCGCCCGACAAGATGCCGACCTTGGTATCAACCAGCTTGGGATCGAAGAGGAAGTCTTTAAGATATGCCTGAACGTGCTTCCGATTTCCGCGAACATCGATCCAATCGCCGCCCTCCGCCAAAATGTCGCGCACGGTCGCATCGGGTTCCAAAAGCTTGCGCTGTTGGTCGATCATCACTCCGCTCAAAGTGCGGGCGTGCGAGATGGTGCCGCTATCGGGTTCAAGCTCTTTGGTGAGCATTTTGAGAAGCGTGGTTTTGCCTGCGCCATTCCCGCCAACGATGCCGATCCGGTCGCCGTTCTGGATGCGCAGGGTGAAGGGTTTGATGACAGCCCGCCCGTCATAGGATTTTGATATGTCTTCAGCGACAATGACCGACTTCGACTTGAACTCTTCATCATTTGCGAGCTTGAGCTTGGCAGAGCTGCTATCCGAGATCATCGCAGCGCGCGCGGCCCGCATTTGGTGAAGTTTTTCAAGCCTGCCTTGGTTGCGTTTACGCCGCGCAGTAACCCCGCGTTCGAGCCAGTGGGCCTCGATTTTGAGTTTGGCATCAAGGCGTTCAGCAGCGCGCGCTTCCTCGGCGTAAACCTGCTCTTCCCATGCTTCATATCCGCCAAAGCCGACTTCCTTGCGCCGCAAAGTCCCTCGATCGAGCCACAAAGTCGCGCGGGTCAGGCGTTTCAAGAACGTCCGGTCGTGGCTAATGGTAATAAACGCGCCGTTATAGCGGTTCAGCCAATCCTCAAGCCAATCAATCGCGGACAGGTCCAAGTGGTTCGTCGGCTCATCAAGCAGCAACAAATCAGGGTCTTGTGCCAATGCACGCGCAATCGCGGCGCGGCGTTTCTCGCCCCCGCTCGCGGTTGCTGCATCGGTCGCCATGTCGATGCCAAGCTGTCCTGCGATGGCCTCAACCTCATGCGCTGCGGGCACATCATCGCCGGCAAGCGCGAAATCCATCAGCGTGTCGGCCGCGCTGAAATCAGGTTCCTGCTCAAGAAAGACGATGCGCGTCCCCGGCTTTACCCGGCGCGTGCCACGGTCGGCTTCGATCCGGTCATCAATCAGTTTCAGCAGCGTCGTCTTACCCGCGCCGTTGCGACCAATCAGCGCAAGCCTGTCGCCGGGAAGAATGTGCAAATCAATCGGTTCGGCGCCAACGCCGGGTTGAGGCCCGCCAAAAAGCCAGCGCGCGCCTTGTTGCAGGGAAAGACCTTCCCATGAAAGAATTGGAGGTTGAGCCATGATGCGCGCGCTTAAGGACTTGCATCCTTGCTGCCAAGTTAGTTTTAGTGAGGTCGGTTCAGTGTGCGCTCAGGCTCAAAACAATAGAACGCCTGAAAATTCAGGAGGAAGTTTTATGATCCGCTATGCTCTCGCCCTTGGCCTTGTTTCAGGTGCCGCAGCTATGGTTGCTGCGCCCGCCAACGCTCAAGAAATTGAGATTGAAACGCACGGCCCCGTGATTGAACTTTCCGTCTCTGAAAGCGTGACCGCAGAGCCTGATCTTGTGACGATTGGCGCAGGCGTGACTAGCCAAGCAGCCACAGCGGTTGAAGCGATGCGTATCAATGCGCGCCAGATGCAGAGCGTCATCAATGAGATAAAGGCGCTTGGCGTTCAAGATAAGGATATTCAGACGACAGGTATCAATCTGAACGCGCAATATGACTACGACCGCACCAATCAGCGGCAGGTTTTTCGCGGTTATCAGGTATCAAACCGGGTTAGCGTGAAACTGCGCGATGTGGAGGGCACGGGCGCGGCGTTGGATGCGCTTGTAGCGGCAGGCGCAACCGATCTTTCAGGCCCTACATTTAGCATCGAGAATGATGAAGATGCCAAGGCCACCGCGCGCGAACGGGCCATTGAACGGGCGCAGGCTCGCGCGGAGGCTTACGCCAAGCTCTTCGGCTTTGACGGTGTGAAAGTCATGGCGGTGAGCGAAAGCCTGCGTGGCTCTTCGCCTGCACCTCAGATGGTGATGCGATCAGCCGTACTCGAAGCTGATGCGGCAGCACCCGTTCAACCGGGGCAAGTCAGCACCGGCGTGAACCTTTCAATCAAATATGAAATGGTGAATGACGGGGAGTAACATTGAGTTACGTAACTGAACGCACTGAAGACCGCGCATTCACAGCTTGTTCAATAGAGATCAGCTAGGCATGGCAATGTTATGACGACCCGCCGTTTTCTTTTAGCCGCAATGGCCGCTTCTGCTGCGACTGTGATGCTGGGCGCTGGCTCTGCCACATCGGCTGTTGCGGCTGGTGTTGCGGCGCAGGAGCAAACGCGCACGGATCAGGGCACTGCGAGGCGCGAGATGCGCGCTGGTAATCAGCTTTCCTTGCGTGAAATTGAACGGCGCGTTCTCCCGCAGATGCGGGGCGCGGAATACCTTGGGCCGTCCTATGACAGCACAGCGCGCGCCTATCGGCTTAAATTCATCCGCGATGGCCGCGTGACCTATGTCGACGTTGATGCGCGCTCTGGCCGCATCATCAATCGTTCACGGTAAAAGCCGATCACTTTATGAATTCATCGGGGACTAAGGCGCGTTTGCATGGAGTTGCTCGCTTGACGCAAGGCGCTCAAAAGCGCAGTCCTTCCCGACCAATTGCACGTGAAAATGGTGGAATATGCGCATCCTGATTGTCGAAGATGAACCAACACTTGGGCAACAGCTCAAATCAACGCTTGAGCAAAATGGCTATGCCGTGGACCTGTCCACCGATGGCGAAGATGGCCACTTTCTTGGGAGTACTGAGGATTACGATGCCTGTATTCTCGATCTGGGCTTGCCTGAGATTGACGGCCTTTCGGTGCTTGGAATGTGGCGCAAGGAAGGGCGGGACTTCCCCGTTTTGGTGCTGACTGCGCGTGATAGCTGGTCGGATAAGGTTGCCGGGCTTGATGCGGGCGCAGACGATTACCTTGCCAAGCCGTTCCAGACAGAAGAGCTGATCGCTCGTCTTCGCGCGCTTATCCGCCGCGCTTCTGGCAATACTTCTTCTGAACTTACCGCAGGCCCGGTGCGTTTGGATACCCGCTCTGGCCGCGTTACCCTTGATGGTGAACCGGTTAAGCTGACGGCACAGGAGTATAAACTCCTTTCTTACCTCATGCACCATAAGGGTAAGGTGGTGAGCCGCACGGAATTGATCGAACATATTTACGATCAGGACTTTGACCGCGATTCCAATACGATCGAGGTTTTCGTCACCCGCATTCGCAAGAAACTCGGAAGTGAGGTAATCACCACGATCCGTGGCCTCGGTTACAGCCTCGACGACCCCGCAGACGCACCCCGCGCCTAAGCGAGGTGACGCTTCAGTGAGCGATGTCGTTAGCGGTGAAAACGCCGCCGATGATGCGCAGCTGGCTCCCATTCCTGCCGCTGGCCCGCGAGCGAGCCTTGCGCGGCGCATGGGGCTTATCGCGGCCGGGTGGATCATTGTGCTTTTGCTGGGCGGCGGGATCGCGCTTGAGCGCACGTTGACACGCCAAGTGATCTCTAATTTTGACGAACAGCTCGAATATCAACTCACCTCGATGATCGCCTCTGCTGAAATCGACAGCTTTGGCGAAGTCTGGTTCTATCGCACACTTGGCGATCAACGCTTTTTAGAGCCGGGGAGCGGGCTGTATTGGCAGATCAGCGGGGAGGGGTTCGAACCCTATCCATCGCGCAGCCTGTGGGACCGCACGCTTGCCTTGCAAGCGCAAGATCGCGGCGTTGATGCGGGCGATGAGTTCAACAGCGATGTGAGCATTTATAACTCCAGCCAATTTGAAGGCGAGCCCCTACGAATTGCCGAACGGACGGTGATTTTGCCGGGGAGCGAAACCCGCTGGACCTTTGCTGTGGCGAGCGCGACCGAACAAATCGACAATCAAATCCAGCAGGTGCGCTTGATCCTGACCTGGAGTTTTGCGGTTCTTGGTTTGGGATTGATCGTCATGGCTTTGTTGCAGATTCGATACGGCCTGTCGCCTTTGCGCCGGGTGAGGGCGGCCATTCAAAAACTGCGCACGACCGGCGAAAATCGCATCACAGAACCGCTCCCCGCCGAGGTTGAGCCGTTGGTGGATGAGGTCAATGCACTCCTCGACCACACGGAGCGTCAAGCGGAAGAGGCGCGGATGCACGCTGGAAATTTGGCCCATGCTCTTAAGACACCGCTTACCGTGCTCACCAATGCAGCAACCGCGCGCGATCCGAATTTGAGCGAGGCGGTGTTCCGCGAAACGCGCACGATGCAGCGTCACGTCGATCACCATCTGGCGCGCGCAAGAGCAGTGGGCAGGCGCGCTGTCGGACAGGCGAGAAGCGATGTTCGGGCAAGTGCCGAAGCCGTGCGCCGCGCAGTCGAGCGGCTCTATCCAGAAGGAAGGCTCGATATTGCAGGCACCAAAAAGGCGCTGGTCGCTATCGAGCGTCAGGATCTGGACGAAATCCTCGGCAACCTCATCGAAAATGCGGCGAAGTACGGCGGAGGAAGCGTCTTTGTGACACTCGACCATGAACCGGACAGTGAACTTCTCAAAATCTGGGTGGAAGATGACGGTATGGGTATTCCCGAAGCGGAACGCTCACGCATTTTTGACCGCGGCGCGCGGCTCGACACAGGCAAGCCTGGAACTGGGCTTGGCCTTGCGATTGTTCGTGATGTCGCCGAGATTTACGGCGGCACAGTAACGCTTGGCGAAAGCGAAGATTTGGGCGGATTGCTGGTTGAGCTAAGCTTGCCCAGAGCTTGAAGCGAGTGGGCTTAGCCGCCTTGTGCTTTTTGATGGTGCCGGATCACTTCATCAATGATGAAACGCAGGAATTTCTCGCTGAATTCCGGGTCGAGATCGGCTTCTTCTGACAATTTGCGCAGCCGTGCGATTTGACGCTCTTCGCGCGCCGGATCAGCCGGGGGGAGGGTCACCTTCGCCTTATATTCGCCCACTGCCTGAGTGATGCGAAAGCGCTCTGCCAGCATATGAATAAGCGCTGCATCGATGTTGTCGATGCTCTTGCGGAACTTTGCCAATTGCGGATCGTCGGACATAAGTGACCAACTACGCATCAATTCAGCGCTTGCCAAGCCACTGGAGCACCCCCTAAGGCCGAAGTCTATGACAGCAGATGTTGTTCCTCTCCCGCGTAAAGAACCCACGATTGAACCGATGCTGTCTTTGACAGCGAGCGGCATGAACGCGGTTAACGCGGTGATTCTTGACCGGATGCAAAGCGAAATACCGCTGATTCCGCGTCTAGCAGGACACCTTATTTCAGGGGGCGGCAAGCGGCTTCGACCCATGTTGACGCTCGCTGGGGCAGAGCTCGTGGGATACAATGGCACGCGCCATCACAAGCTTGCCGCAGCGGTTGAGTTTATTCACACCGCGACGCTTTTGCATGATGATGTGGTCGATGGCAGCGAGCTTCGGCGCGGTAAAGCTGCGGCCAATATCATTTTCGGCAACCCGGCAACGGTTTTGGTTGGCGACTTCCTCTTCAGCCGTGCGTTCGAGTTGATGACCGAAGACGGAAGCCTGAAAGTTCTCAAAATTCTGAGCAACGCAAGCGCCGTCATCGCAGAAGGCGAGGTCGCGCAATTGACCTCTCAGCGCCAGATCGAAACCAGCGAAGAACGCTACCTTCACATTATTGGCGCGAAAACCGCTGCTTTGTTCGCCGCGGCGAGCCAGATCAGCGCGGTCGTCGCTGAATGCAGCGAAGACGAAGAACGCGCTCTTGAAGATTACGGACGCAATCTCGGCGTTGCATTCCAATTGGTCGATGATGCAATTGACTACGATTCCGATGCAAGTCAAATGGGTAAAGATCAGGGCGATGATTTCCGCGAGGGTAAAATGACCCTGCCCGTGATCCTCGCCCATGCGCGAGGGAACGCGGAAGAGCGTAAGTTCTGGAAAGATGCGATCCTTGGACATCGTTCGTCAGATGAGGATCTCGCACACGCGGTGTCTTTGATCGCAAAGCATAATGCGCTTGAAGATACGCGAGAAAAGGCGCGTCACTTTGCCCAACGCGCGATTGATGCGATTTCGATCTTCCCTGACAGCAAGGCCCGCGCTGCCATGGCGGAAGCTGCACAATTTGCAGTCGCGCGCGGATATTGATCGCGCTATCTGACAGGGCGTGAGCCCCGATTTGCCCATCTACGAAGTGCTGCCCCAATTGCGGGAAGCCCTGGCGCGTGAGGGCGCTGCGGTCCTGATCGCGCCTCCGGGGGCGGGTAAAACTACGGCAGTCGCGCCAGACCTGCTCGATCAGGATTGGTGTGCGGGTCAAATCATCCTCACGTCGCCTCGCCGTGTAGCTGCGCGCGCCGCAGCTGAGCGCATGGCGCAGATGCTGGGCGAGAAACCGGGGGAGACGGTGGGCTATCTGACTCGGCTTGATAGTAAGACCTCGGCGCGTACCCGTATTTTGGTGGTGACAGAGGCCATCCTTGTGAACCGGTTGGTCGAGGACCCTGAGCTTTCCGGTGTTTCGGCGCTGCTTTTTGATGAGGCACACGAGCGGCACCTCGACAGCGACCTTGGGCTAGCGCTCGCCTTGGAAACGCGTGAGGTTTTGCGCGACGATTTGCGGGTGCTGGTCATGTCCGCGACGATTGATGGCGAACGTTTTGCTGGCCTGCTTGGCGAAAGCGCCCCGGTGATCGAAAGTGAGGGGCGCAGCTTTCCGCTTGAGATCAGATGGCTTGGCAGTGATCCTTCCGCGAGGATCGAAGATCACGTCACCCACGGCGTGATGACCGCTTGGCGCGATGGAGCGGATGGTGAAGGTGGAGACATATTGGCCTTTCTCCCCGGCGTTGGAGAGATTGAGCGCACTCACGAACGGTTAGAGGCGAAGCTCCCCGGCACGCCCATCTTGCCCCTCCATGGCCAAGTCGAACCCGCCGCTCAGCGCGAAGCGATCCGCCGCGATCCACAGAGGCGCCGGCGCATTGTACTCGCCACAGCAATCGCCGAAACATCGCTCACCCTCGACGGGGTCAGCATGGTCGTCGACAGCGGATTGGCGCGCATGGCGCAGTTCGACCGCGCGGCTGGCACGACGCAGTTGGTGACGCATCGCGCAAGCCAGGCGGCAGCAGCCCAACGGGCAGGGCGCGCCGCGCGGCAGGGGCCGGGAGTGGCCTATCGCCTTTGGGAAGAGGGCGGGCATTTGGGTCGGCCCGAGTTTGCGCCGCCAGAAATTGAGACAGCGGACCTTACTGCGCTTGTGCTCAAGCTCGCAAAATGGGGGGCGGCGGACCCGGCAGAGCTTCGATGGATCGATCCGCCACCTTCCGCGTCGGTTACTGCGGCTAAAAAGTCTCTCACAGCAATGGGCGCGCTGGATGATACTGGCCGTATCACTCCATTGGGCGATGCAATTGCAGCAATGCCGATGGCACCCGATCATGCAGCTTGCGTACTCAACGGCGCGAAGGCCGGATGTGCGGAGGACGCGGCGCGGATCGTCATGCTCCTGCAAGAACGCGGGCTTGGTGGCCGCAGCGAAGATTTGGGGCAGCGCCTTTCACAATGGCGCAGCGACAAATCCAAGCGCGCAGAAAGCGCTCAGCGGATCGCGAAGGGCTGGGCGAAGACGGCTCAAAAGCTCGCCGATCAGAGCGAGTCAAAAGACCTCAGTGCCGCCGAATGCCTTGCTCTGGCGCGGCCGGATTTCGTGGCTCGCAGGCGCGATGGGACGGGAGAAAATTGGGTAAGTACATACGGTAGAGGGTTTTTGTTGAATCCCACCTCTCCGCTTGCCCGCGCCCAGTGGCTGGTGATCGGTGACGCTCAGGGGCAGGCCAAGGGTGCGCGCGTGACCGCAGCGGCGGAGCTTGCGCCTGAGCGGGTTGAGACGATCTTTGCGGGGCAAATCCAACAACGGACCGTAACCCACTGGAATAGCGATAAGAAACGCGTTGAAGCACGGCGTGAGCGGCGGCTGGGCGCGATTGTGCTTTCCAGTGGTCCCGACCCTGATCCGGACCCACAGGCGATTGTGGATATGCTTGTGGATAAAGCTCTGGATGATCTGGGGGCAATTCTCCCGTCAGGCTTTCTCGCGCGGGCGGAATTTACGGGTGTTGAGGCGCTTTTCGCGGACAACCTTAAAGCGCAGTCAGACCTGTGGCTCGCACCACTGCTGGAGGGGCGGCGCGATCTCGATCTGCCGCCCGCGCGGTTTGCTGATGCGGCGCTTGGGGTTCTCGATTGGAGTGAGCGGCAAAGGCTCGACGAGATTGCGCCCATCAAGTTTACCTCTCCCGCGGGCACCATGCACACAATCGATTACGCAGGCGATGATGCGCCAAGTGTCGAAGTGCGCGTGCAGGCGCTGTTCGGCCTCGACAAGCACCCCATGATCGGGACCACGCCTTTGCTCCTCAAGCTCACAAGCCCCGCTGGCCGCCCGATACAGTCCACCCGCGATCTGCCCGGCTTCTGGCGGGGGTCATGGGCTGATGTCGCAAAGGATATGAAGGGGCGCTATCCCAAACATCGCTGGCCTGACGAGCCATGGGGGGAAATCCCCGATCTTCGGACCAAAAATGCCTTCAATCGTCGGTGATATTGGATTATGGGCTCGCTGCGTAAAGGGACACCACAATGACTGCGATTATTTATCAGCACCCAAAAAGCACCATGCAATCCGGCAAGGCCAAGGTGGATACTTGGATTCTCGAGTTCGAGCAAAGCGAGAAACGCCGCGCGGACCCGCTGATGGGCTGGACCGGAAGCGGCGATACGCAGGCTCAGGTGAAGCTTAAATTCCCTTCAAAAGAGGCCGCGCAGGAATACGCACAGCGTCAGGGGATCGTAGCGCGCGTTCACGCAACACCGCGCAAGAGTTTGAAGATCCAGGCTTACGCTGACAATTTCAAATAGGCTGGAAAAAGCCCACCCCGCTGCGACTAGCGAGCAAGCTCGCAAGTCTCACTGCCCCTCCCGCAGGCGGGAGGGGTTAGGGGTGGGCCGACAACGCTTGAAATCCTCTCCAACCCTCGCCATATGACGCGTCGGGAGTCGGGTGGACGTTTGCGTTCGCTCACCGGGTCAGGACCGGAAGGTAGCAGCCCAGGTGGATTGCGGCGGGTCGCTCGGCTCCTTTTTCACACAATTTGCCCACACTTCGCGATGACAAGATGCTCCAGAGCGCCTAGCTTGTGTGGCAATGAGTGATTCCGATCCAAACCTGCCTGAGAACGAGGAAGAAGAGGCCCCCAGTGCTGCCGAATTAGAGGCGGCGGGGCAGAACTCGATGTTTGGCGGGGACGATATGGGTGGGCCAGCTCGAGCTCCAGCGCCTGCGCCAACGCCTGAACCAGCAGCACCGACACCTGCTCCTGCCGAAACCAATCAACCCTACCGCGTCCTTGCGCGCAAATATCGGCCACAGACCTTCTCCGAACTGATCGGGCAAGAGCCGATGGTGCGCACGCTCGCCAATGCGATTGAGCGTGACCGGCTGGCGCACGCCT
This sequence comes from Erythrobacter sp. SCSIO 43205, assembly GCF_019904235.1. Lineage (NCBI taxonomy): Bacteria > Pseudomonadati > Pseudomonadota > Alphaproteobacteria > Sphingomonadales > Erythrobacteraceae > Erythrobacter > Erythrobacter sp. SCSIO 43205. The sequence continues at coordinate 1,721,900 of NZ_CP063202.1, forward strand.
TCCTGATGACCGGGGTGAGGGGGGTCGGGAAAACCTCGACCGCGCGCCTGATTGCCAAGGCATTGAACTGTGTTGGCCCCGATGGAAATGGCGGTCCCACGATCGACCCTTGCGGCGTGTGCGAATATTGCACCGCGATTGCCGAAGGCCGCCATATCGATGTAATCGAGATGGACGCGGCGTCCCACACTGGCGTCGACGATGTGCGCGAGATTATCGAGCAAGTGCGCTATGCGGCCGTCTCGGCGCGCTACAAGATCTACATCATCGACGAAGTGCATATGCTTTCACGCAATGCGTTTAATGCGCTGCTGAAAACGCTTGAAGAGCCGCCTGCACACGTCAAATTCCTGTTCGCGACCACCGAGGTTGAGAAGCTGCCCGTTACGGTATTGAGCCGGACCCAGCGGTTTGACCTTCGCCGCATTCCTGCGGAGCTTTTGGCTGAGCACTTTGGCAAAATCTGCGCGCTCGAAGGGGTGGAGGCCGAAGAAGAGGCTTTGCGCATTATCGCTGCCGCTGCCGAAGGGTCGGTGCGCGATGGCCTTTCGATCCTCGATCAGGCGATTGCCCATGCTGATATGGACGCATCTGGCGGCGTGAGTGCCGAGCGCGTGCGAGATATGCTGGGGCTTGCCGACAAGGGGGCGCAGCGCCGGATTCTTGGCGATCTGCTTCACGGCGATGCCAAGGCCTTGCTCGCAGGTATTGACGAGCAATATGCGCTGGGGGTCGAGCCGCTCGCCTTGATGCGCAACCTTATGGATTTGGTTCACCGGATCACGGTTGCGCAAGTCTCCGGCGGCGAAGCCGATGCGCCCAGCGAAGAGGAGCGCGCGGCGCTAAGTGAATTTGCGCAGAAATTGGGCGCAGGCGAGTTGCATCGTTTGTGGCAATTGCTGCTTAAAGGTCACGAAGAAGTGCGCCTTGCGCCTGATCCGCTGGTGGCGCTGCAAATGGCGCTGCTGCGTGTGCTTCACGCCGCCGAAATGCCTGATCCTGGCAAGCTCCTTAAACGGATTGAGGAAATCGCAGCCAACGGTCCAAGCTCTGCACCCGCAGGACCAAGTCAGGCGAGTGCTCCGGCGGGGGAGGGGGGACCTGCCTCTGTTGCAAGCGCGCCAGCCCAATCGCTCGATTGGGCCGAACTCGTCGAGCGTGTCGATGCAGGCGGGCATCTGCGCGTGGCACAGATCATGCGTGATCGGGTTCGGGTGATTGAAATTTCGGACGGGCGGCTCATATTTGAGCAGGCTGACGATTACCCCGAAGACCCTGTTCCCGACATTCGCGATTGCCTGTTCAAACTGACCGGTAAACGCTGGCAGATTGAGCGGGGCAGTGGTGGTGCTCAACCATCCCTTCGCGAGGCGGAAGAAGCCGAGGCCAAAGCGACCAAGGATCGCATCCGCGCTCATCCGCTGGTACAAGCGACGCTCGAAGCTTTCCCGGAAGGCGAATTGATTGACCCCGAAGACAATGTGGCCCGCGCAAGCAACGCTGGCCGCAATTGGAACTAGAAAGAAGGATACCCACCCATGAAAAGCATGGAAGAAATGATGCAGGCAGCGCAAAAGGCTGCTGAAACAATTCAAAAGCAAATGGGCGATATGCAGGTCAAACTCGACTCGATTGAGGTTGAGGGACAAGCAGGCGGCGGGCTCGTCAAAGTGCGCGCGTCAGCCAAGGGCCGTATCCTGAGCGTCTCCATCGACGAGAGCCTGATGAAGCCGGAAGAAAAGAATATCGTCGAAGACCTCGTGACTGCCGCCTTTAACGATGCGCGCGACAGGGCCGACCGCGTGTCCGAAGAGCAGATGAAAGAGATGAGCAGCGGAATGGGCCTGCCGCCGGGTTTCAACCTTCCCGGCATGGGCTAAGCGCAAGTCTCCCCATTGCAGGGCTGTGGGTGGCTACCCATATTTGAGTTCAGACATTGATAAAGATTGCGTCGCTCGTATCCGGGCAAAGGCGCCATGGACCACAGATTTATGACACAAAGCTACCCTCTCCTTCCGCTTCGCGACATTGTCGTCTTCCCCGGCATGGTCGTGCCCCTGTTCGTTGGCCGTGACAAATCCGTGGCCGCTCTTGAGGCGGCTATGGAAGCGTCCAAAGACATTTTCCTTCTCGCCCAGCTTGATCCCGCTTGCGATGATCCAGAAGGCGATGACCTTTATGATGTCGGCGTGGTGGCGCAGGTCTTGCAGATGCTCAAACTGCCCGATGGCACCGTGCGCGTGCTTGTCGAAGGGGCAGAGCGTGCCAAACTGACCGCGCTTCGTGAAGAGGGCGACTACGTCGTCTCAGACGTTGAACTGATTGAACCTGAAACCGTAGCCGGGACCGAAGTCACTGCCTTGATGCGTCAGGTGAGCGATCAGTTTGGCGAATATGCCAAACTCAACAAGAAAATGGGCGAGGACAACGCGGTTGATCTCTCCGAAATCGACGATGCAGGTCAGCTCGCCGACACCATCGCAGCGGCCATCAGCGCGAAGGTTTCGGACAAGCAATCCATCCTGACAGAGCAAAGCCCGTTGAAGCGCCTCGAACTCGTCATGGCATTCATGGAAGGCGAGCTTTCGGTGCTTCAGGTCGAGCGCAAGATCCGTGGCCGCGTGAAGCGCCAGATGGAGAAAACGCAGCGCGAATATTACCTCAACGAACAGTTGAAGGCGATCCAGTCGGAGCTTGGCGGTTCTGACGACGGCGAGGGCGGTGATGAAATCGCTGAGCTTGCCAAGAAGATCGACGAAACAAAGCTTTCCAAAGAGGCTGAGGCCAAGGCGAAAGCCGAACTCAAGAAACTGCGCGGGATGCAGCCGATGAGCGCTGAGGCGACCGTGGTGCGCAATTACCTCGACGTGTTGCTGGGCTTACCGTGGGGTAAGAAAAGCCGCATCAAGAAAGACATTCCAAAAGCGCAGGAAATCCTTGATGCCGATCACTATGGCCTTGAGAAGGTCAAGGATCGCATCATCGAATATCTCGCGGTTCAGGCGCGCACCAATAAATTGAAAGGTCCAATCCTGTGCCTCGTGGGCCCTCCCGGTGTGGGTAAGACCTCGCTCGGCAAGAGCATCGCCAAGGCGACGGGCCGCGAATTTGTGCGCCAGTCGCTTGGCGGGGTGCGCGATGAAGCGGAAATTCGCGGGCATAGGCGCACTTACATCGGCTCAATGCCGGGCAAGATCGTCAACAATCTCAAGAAAGCAGGGACCAGCAATCCGCTGTTCCTCCTCGATGAGATCGACAAGCTTGGCCAGGACTTCCGCGGCGATCCGGCTTCGGCTTTGCTCGAAGTTCTCGACCCTGAGCAAAACGACAAGTTCCAGGACCATTATCTTGAGCTTGACCTCAACCTGTCTGACATCATGTTCGTGACCACCGCGAACAGTCTCGACTTGCCTCAGCCGTTGCTCGACCGGATGGAGATCATCCGCCTTGAAGGCTACACCGAGGATGAAAAGGTCGAAATCGCCAAGCGTCACCTTATCGGCAAGCAGGTCAAGGATCACGGCCTCAAGAAAGGCGAGTTCGAGCTCACCGAAGAGGGGCTTCGCGACCTTATCCGCTATTACACCCGCGAAGCCGGCGTTCGCACGCTGGAGCGCGAAATTGCGCGGCTGGCTCGCAAGAGCTTGCGCAAAATCCTTGAAAAAGAAGTCACAAGCGTCACCATTACGCCCGAAAACCTCGGCGAGTTTGCTGGCGTGCGCAAATTCAAGCACGGCATGAGCGAAGACGAAGCGCAAGTCGGCGCGGTCACCGGCCTTGCATGGACCAGCGTTGGCGGCGAGCTTCTCACCATCGAAAGCGTGACGACGCCCGGCAAAGGCGAGATCAAAACCACCGGTAAGCTTGGCGATGTGATGAATGAAAGCGTTGCCGCCGCCTTCTCTTTTGTAAAATCTCGCGCGCCCCAGTACGGAATCAAGCCCTCACTTTTCAGTCGTAAGAACGTTCACATTCACCTGCCCGAAGGGGCGGTGCCAAAGGATGGGCCAAGCGCCGGGATCGGCATGGTGACGAGCATTGTGTCCACCCTCACAGGTGCCAAGGTAAACCCGGATGTCGCTATGACTGGTGAGGTCACTTTGCGGGGCCGAGTGCTGGCGATTGGCGGGCTTAAAGAGAAACTTCTGGCGGCCTTGAGGGGCGGGATCACCAAGGTTCTTATTCCTGAAGAGAATGTCAAAGACCTCGCGGAAATCCCTGAAAACGTGAAGGAAGGCCTTGAGATTGTGCCGGTTGCGCACGTCGATGAAGTGCTTGAACACGCGCTTATCGACAAGGCCGGACCTATCGAATGGACGGAAGCCGATGACCTCGCACTGCACAGCGGAAGTGGTGCTGCTTCGGGTGGCACTGTACCCACCGCGCATTGAACCACAACGCAACTGCGTAACTGCTCTGACCAGGGTATCGCTGCAAAATTGTTGCGGTACGAAAGCTGCGGGCTGACCACGCCTTATTTCATCCCATCTCACCGCGCAGGTGTGCGCCACCTGCGTTGCATCGCGCGCGCATTATGTTTTTTGCCATATTTGCCTTTGACACAGCCGCCGAAAACGGCTCAGTTCGGCGGCTTCCAAGGGGGGCGATTCACTTAGGACAAATCTCGTAAAGAGAAAGAGGGGTACGACGTAATGAATAAGAACGATCTGATAAGCGCGGTCGCTGAAACCAGCGGTCTTTCAAAAAGCGATGCCGCGAATGCAGTCGAGGGTGTGTTCGAAGCAATTCAAAAAGCGCTTGCAGATGGCGACGAAGTGCGTTTGGTCGGATTTGGCACCTTTGCGGTGGCAAAGCGCAAGGCTTCGATGGGCCGCAACCCACGCACTGGCGAACCGATGCCAATCAAGGCGTCGAACCAACCAAAGTTCAAAGCGGGCAAGGGTTTGAAAGACGCGGTGAACTAAATTCAATAGCGTCCCTTGCTTGGGCCGATCGCCTGATAAGAGCGAGCGGCAATAGCCAAATAAAAACCCCTCCAGCGGCGGCTGGCGGGGTTTTTCTTTTGGAGTGGCCAGAAAGCGGCAGTCGCGCCTATCTCGACAGGTCGATAAGGGCCGTAGGCGCCGCCTTGGTGCGCGGTGAAATATCCCACACCAGCATTTGACCCGTTGGCGTCGGGTTTGCCCCTTCATCGGTGTTGTTGGCTCTGATCTGACCATTGGTGACGATCGTGAACGTGCCTTCAAGCGTTGGAACGTCGGGCATATCAGGACCATTGGCTGATTGCCCTGCCATTGCGGCCATACCGCCAAGGCCAGCCATACTGCCCATCATCGAGCCCATGGGATTGCCTTCGTTCTGAGAGGAAAAGCCAGGCGCATTCACCCGCACAACGCCGCCTTCGCGAAGGATGATCTGGACAAAGGGATTGGTGGATGGAAAGCCTTCAATCACAGGGAACATGAAATCGTGGCTGAGCGTGCCGCTCACCGAATACCGCACGTCAAAGACGCCATCGCCTTTGTCGACCACGCTTTCCCAACCCTTTTGACGCGAAAGCAGCTCAACCAATTCAGCCGAAGCCTGTGGATCGCTGGGGTCAATGCCGCCCATCATCGCCGACATCTGCTGCGCTTGTTCCTGAGCTTTTGCAGCGCGGATTGGGGCGTTCATTTCCCACACTTCGCGTTGCTCTGCGATTTCCGCAGCGGTGCATTCGCGGCTTTCGTAGGTTTGCGCATCATAACAATCGTCGGCCTCAAATTCCTCGCTCGCCGCGCCCATTTCGGCAAGGTTTGCAAGGCCAAGGAAGAATATTTCGCCGTCATAAGTGAAGGTGAAGCGATCTTCGTCCATCAGAACAAGCTCAGAGGTAAACTTGCCAGGCGTCATAAAACACCCGGTCAAGAGCAGCGACAGGCTGGCGATCAGAGCGGCCGCTAGGCTACGCGTCCCGGTCAGTGTTCGTGTATTAGCAGTCATGATGTGTCCCCCGATACAGCGCGCAGCTATTGCGGCGTGCGTGTGGCTACAGCGTATAATGCAATAGCGGCTGCATTAGAAACGTTAAGACTTTCAATATCGGATGAGATCGGCAGCTTGGCGAGGGTGTCGCAATGCTGCTCGATATTGTGCCTCATGCCTTCGCCTTCGGCGCCAAGCACGATGGCAATCGGGCCGGTGGTAAGGCTCTCGGCTAGCGTCGCCTGTGCCTCTCCGGTCATGCCGATACGCCAATAGCCAGCCTCGGCAAGCTCATCCATTGCGCGAGCAAGATTGACGACGCGCACCCAGGGAACCGTCTCAAGCGCACCGCTGGCCGATTTTGCCAGTACGCCGCCTTCGGGCGGGGCGTGGCGATCCTGTGTGACGATGCAGGCTGCGCCAAATGCGGCTGCGGAACGGAGGATTGCGCCGACGTTGTGCGGATCGGTCACTTGATCGAGAATAACCACCGGGCGCGCCGGGTCGCCGTTTGCCACTTCGTCGAGGAATACATCGGCCAAAGGTTCACACTCAAGCACAAGCCCCTGATGAGGCGCATCCTTGGCAACAAGCCGTGCAAGATCGGTCACATCGGCGTATTCGACGGGAAAATCATGGGGAAGCTCGCCATCAAGGCTTTCGATCCCCTCGCGTGTTGCCCACAGCTTGCGGTGCTGGCGCGCAGGGTTTTTGAGGGCAGCCTCAACCGGGTGACGGCCCCAAAGGCGAACATAGCCCGCGGTCCCTTTGCCAGAGCCGCGCCCGCCTTTCATGCGGCCTGCACGGCCTCGTAAAGCCTTCTTGCGATCGCCTTTTGCCATAAAATCCCGAACTTATTGTGTGTCTGATAGGGCCCTTTGCCAGTACCCCCATTGACAGGCAAGCACAGCTTCGCCAAAGGGGCGCCTCTCGGCAACGAGGCTGCGTGCCTCGCTTCATTGAAAGAGCGCTTCCCAAGAGCTCAATTCAAGGCCCATGTGTGGACAGGTGGCCGAGTGGTTAAAGGCAGCAGACTGTAAATCTGCCCGCGCAAGCGTACGCTGGTTCGAATCCAGCCCTGTCCACCATCATGGCCTTCACCGTGCTTCACCCGATTTGGCTTGCGAACATCGCCTCGTGTTTCGGGATAATCCTGAATGCTTTTTGCCGTCTTCATCGATTGGGAAAAGGCTCTGCGACGCTTTTGTGACGCGAGCTGCCGAAAAGAAATGTTTCTGACTTCAAAGTGAAGCGAAGCGGACAAAAACCCGTCGTAGTTCGCGCTCACCTTAGGAGGGCGATTACGATGAAACTGAAGTCTGTACTTTTCGCAAGCGCTGCATTCGCGGCGGTATCGATGCCTGTAGCAGCTCTTGCCGGCGATGTTCGCGGTACGGTCGCTGATGCGGACAACACGGTCGCGGTTCGCGCTGCACAAGTGCGTATTGTCGAGCTTGACCGCTCAGTCACAACAGAGCGCGATGGCAGCTTCTATTTTGGAGGTGTTCCGGCTGGCGAATACACTCTGGAAGTGCGTTACATCGGCGCGGCGCCGCAGACGCAGACCGTCACCGTTTCACAAGACGGCACCGCCACAGTGAACATTGCTCTGATGCGCGAAGGCTCTGACAACATCCTTGTGATCGGGCAGATCGCAAACCAGGCTTCAGCCCTTTCTCGCAAGCGCGCTAACGATGGGGTGAGCGACATCCTGACCCGCGATGCGATCGGCCAGTTTCCTGACCAGAATGTTGCAGAATCGCTGCGCCGCCTTCCGGGTGTGAACGTCCTTAACGATCAGGGCGAGGGACGCTTTGTATCGGTTCGCGGACTTGACCCGACGCTTAATGCAACATCGATCAACGGTGTTCGTCTGCCGTCACCTGAAAGTGACATTCGCGCGGTTGCCCTTGATGTTGTGTCCTCTGACATTATCGAATCGATCGAAGTCAAAAAGTCGCTCACACCGGACATGGACGCTGACACTATCGGCGCATCCATCGAGATCGAGACGACCAGCGCGTTTGACCGGAAAGACGATCTCTATGTCGTCTCAATCGGTGGCAGCTACAACGACTACGCCAACGAACTCACCCCTGATCTAAGCGCGGATTTTTCGACTCGTTTGAGCGACAATTTCGGCGTGTCAGGCGGTATTTCTTTCTACAATCGCCAGTTTGAAACCGACAATATCGAAGCGGACGATTGGGAAGAGGATGGCCTTATTTACGCTGAAGAAATCCAATATCGCGATTATGATGTCGAGCGTGAACGCATCAGCGCGACACTCGGTTTTGATTACAAAGCAGGCGACAGCACCGAGCTTTACCTGAAAGGCATTTGGAGCCAGTTCGACGATCAGGAATTTCGTCGCCGCCTGACCTTTGACCTAGGCGATGCAGGTGTTGACGGGACAGGCGCTGCGCCTGTTTACAACGATGATGAGGCCATCACCGTTGAGCGCGATGTGAAAGACCGCTTTGAGCGTCAGCGCATCCGCTCTATCGTATTTGGCGGGGAAAGCGATTGGGGCGAATGGTTCGCTGACTATTCGGTGAGCTATGCCAAATCGACCGAATTTGAAAATGGCAGCGTCGATCCAACCCAATTCGAGCGCGAGTTTGAAGCTGAAGGTCTGCAAGTAGGCTTCGACTATTCCGATCCGCGCGTGCCGCTCTATTCGGTGCTTGCCGATCCGACTGGCGATTTCTTCAATGCTGCGGCTTACGAGTTGAACGACGTGGAACTGACCGTTCTTTCTGACAGCGAAGACGAAGAATACGCAGCACAATTCGACATTGGCCGCAGGATTTATGGCGATGCGGGCACTCTGACGCTTCAGGCCGGTTTTAAAGGACGCTGGCGTGAGAAAAGCTTCAATGGTGAGATCGAGTTCTACGAAAACGACAACTACACCCTTGCTGATGCTTTGGGCGTAGGTCCGACCTATCGCATCACCGATCTTGCCCCGCTTCCCGGTCTGACCGAGGCGACCGCTTTCTTCCGGTCGAACTTCAACGCGTTCGAGCTTCAGGAAATCGACAGCCAGTTTGATTCAGCCGTCTCCGACTTTGCCGTCGAAGAAGACATCCTTGCCGCCTATTTCATGGGGCGCTGGGAAAGCAGCGATGTGACTGTGATTGCGGGTGTGCGTTATGAAGACACCTCCAACACATTGGCGGGCAATGACGTTTTGCTGGTGGAAGAGGATGGCACCCTGCCGAGCGGCGCAATTGCCACCGATGACACGGTGATCGTCACGCCAACTGTGACGCAGCGCGACTACGATCACTGGCTGCCGAGCATCAACGTGCGCTATGAAGCGGCGGACGATCTGATCCTGCGCTTTGCCGGTTATCGCAGCCTCGTGCGTCCCGGTCCGTTCCAACAGGCGCCGCGTATCACTGTTGAGGAAGCCGATGATGGTGAGCGCGAAGGCGAGTTCGGCAACCCCGGTCTTTTGCCCACAGAGGCGTGGAACATTGATGCGGCGATCGAATATTATATGCCCAACAATGGCGCGATTTTCGCCTCGCTTTTCTACAAGAGCATTGATGATTTCATTGTTGAGCAAAACTTCGACAATGGCGGGACCTTCAACGGTGTCACCTTTGATGAAGCGACGATCTTCACCAATGGCGATGAAGGCGAGATTTTTGGCGCTGAGATTGGCTTTGCGCAAGCTTTGACCGGCCCGCTTGATGGGTTCGTTGTCCAAGCGAACTACACCTTCACTGATGCCAGCGGCACAATCACAACGGTCGAAAGCGACGGCCCGCGCGATATTGATCTGCCCGCAACGTCAAAGCACACTGCGAACTTCTCGCTCGGCTATGACAAAGGGCCATTCGATATTCGCCTGTCAGGCACGTATCGCGATGGCTATCTCGATGAGCTGTCAGACGAGGCTGATCTTGACCGTTATGTTGACAACCACTTCCAACTGGATCTCAGCGCAAAATACCGCGTTACCGACAAAATCCAGCTCTATTACGAGTGGGTGAACATCAACGATGCCAAATACTTCGCGTTTAACCGGTTGGGCGGTCAGGAGAATCTTCTGCAATATGAAGAGTATAATTGGACCATGAAGTTTGGCGCGCGGGTGACGTTCTGATGACCTCCAATTTCAAGCTTCTTTCCGCAACAGCCCTGGGAATGGTTGCCGCTTGTGCAACCGTTCCAATCTACGGTGATCCTGCAGTTTCGGTCAGCGCCACCGCGCAGACCGAGCCTGTCGGCACTGCGAATGAGGATGCAGCCGATGACCCGGCGATCTGGCGCAATAAGAGCGATCCAGCGGCCAGCCTGATCGTTGCGACCGACAAGAAGGCAGGACTTTACGTCTATGACCTTGAAGGCAATGTGCGCAGCTTCCTGCGCGCAGGGCTCCTCAACAATGTCGATCTCATCACTCTTGACGATGGCATGGTTCTGGTCGCGGCAAGTGACCGGGGCGATCCCGTCAACGCCAAGATTTTGCTCGCATCGCTTGATACGACCACTGGCACCTTGAGCGAAATCACGCGGGTCGATGCAGGGCAAGGCGAGGCATACGGTTTTTGCATGGGGGAAACCCTCGAAGATGGCTCTGTCACTATGTACAGCCCGATCAAGGACGGGCGCATCGCGCTTAACATTGTAAAGCGCGATGCTGATGGTTGGTCGAGCGAAACGAACACCTTTGCAAGCGTCCCAACCCAGCCCGAAGGATGCGTGTTCGACCCACGCACACGCTCGCTTTACGTGGGTGAGGAAGTGGCTGGCATTTGGCGGTTTGACGTCGATACAGGCGAGGGCGACCTTGTGGCGGCAGTCGATAACAAAACACTTGTCGCCGATGTTGAAGGGCTTGCCCTTGCACCTGAAGGCAAAGATGGCGGCTATCTGGTCGCATCAAGCCAAGGCGACAATGCTTACGCGGTTTACGCCCTGCCGGACATGAAGGCGGTCGGCCGTTTCCGCATTGGTGAAAGCGCGGTGGGATCAGCTGAAGAAACGGACGGAATTGAACTGGCGCTGGGTGATTTTGGCCCAGCCTATCCAAACGGCCTGTTCGTGGCGCAAGACGGCGATAATCGCCCCGAAGCGCAAAACTTCAAGATGGTATCCTGGCAGTCCATTCTCGAAGCTGTGAAGCGGGGCGAGTAAGGGGTCGCACGCAGGGCTTTCTTGCCAATCTTCGGCGCCTCACTCACAAGTGCGTTTGTAATGATGTCGAACGCGCAAACTTTGAAACCCGCTTCCTCGACCCTTGGCTGGGGCAGCGCCATAGTGTTGGGTTTCATTGTCCCTGCAATCGGGATTTCGTACCTTGCGCAATCCCCAGATAGCGCGAGCGTCCTTGTCGCTTTGCCAATGACGCTCGCTCTATCCGTGATGGGCGCTACCCTTATTGCGGCTGCGACAGATGGACGCTTATGGGTCGGCATAGTCGTAGGCTTGGGCGTGCTGATCGCTCTTGCTCTTTTGGCCAGCGCGCTCGGCCTGAGGGTTAGTCTCAGCCCCGTTCTCACGATCCTTGCCGCGGTGCTCGCAAGTCTCAGTTTCGCAGCGCGAGGAAGCCTGTTCGCCCGTTCAGCTGAGGGGAGGGGGTGGCTCATTGCTTTGGGTGTATTAGCAGGGGAGAGCGCTGTTGTCCTTTCGTCCCTCATCGACCCTGACCTTTGGCCTGGCTGGCTCCTTGCGCTTCTGCCCGCGCAATGGGCAAGCCTGGCGTTCAAAGCGGCGCTTACCGGAACCACAGCGCTTGCGCCGCTTTTGGCACTTGGCGGGACAGCCATGGCGACATTGTTCGTGGTGCAAATGTGGCCGCGTCGTTGGACCTATGGGATCATGTTTGGTGTATGGCTTGGCCTATCTGCTTTGGTTTATCACACGAACTTCTGATCAGCGTCATGATTTCTCGGTCTGGTCAAGCGCCCCAAACTCGTCCAATTCCTCCAGATCGTCCTGTCCCATGATCTGCGCCATTTGCTCACGCAAGAGCGGATCCCACTCATTGCGCAGCTTCTTGATGAGGGCGATCATTTCCTCGTTTTCCCATGGTGGCGTCCCGAATTCGAAAGCTTCGGCCATCGGGAGCATGGTGGAACGGTCCATTTCTTCGAATTTGGCGGTCATGGCGTTGGCTCGCTCGCTCGAAATGCCGAGCGCCTCGTAAGCAGAGCGGCCCATGCGAAGCGAGCTGTCATAGGTTTCGCGGATGATGTCGCGGCAGCCAAGCGACCACAGCTCAAACACATGGCTGCGATCATAAGCGCGCGCGACGATGTGCACGTCAGGATAGGTTTTCGCGACAAAGCGGACGAGGCGGTTGGTCGCCTCCTTATCGTCGATCGCGATGATGAGAAGGCGCGCTTTTTCAATCCCGGCCGATTTCAGAAGGTCAGGCCGCACAGCATCGCCGAAATAGGTGCGGATGCCGAATTTGCTAAGGCGGTCGATCTGAGCTGAGGAATAATCAATGACGGTCGTGCGATAGCCCGCTGTCTCCAGCATACGATCGACAATCCCACCTACGCGCCCGCGGCCGGCAAGGATGATGTCGGAAGGGTCTTCGATAGTATCAAAGGCGCGCTCGCGTTCCTTTTGATAGTGACGCAAGATCACCTTGTCGTAAAAGATGAACAGCAGCGGGGTGACCAGCATCGACATCGCCACGATCAGCAGCAATTGATCGGCGAGTGGCTTTGGCAGGACATAGGCGCCGACAGCGAAGTTTAAGAGAACAAAGCCAAACTCCCCCGCTTGCGCGAGGCCCAGTGAGAAGAGCCAGCGGTCCTGCCCCTTGATCTCGAAAAAAGTGCCGAGTGCATAAAGCACCGCGACTTTTGTAACGATTAGAACTGCGGTCCACGAAAGGACGCTGACATAATCTTGTGCGAGAAGCGCGAAGTTTATCCCTGCGCCAACCGTTATGAAAAACAGGCCGAGCAGGAGCCCCTTGAACGGCTCTATGTCGCTTTCAAGCTCGTGTCGGTACTCGCTATTGGCAAGCACCACGCCGGCAAGGAAGGTGCCAAGTGCAGGGGAGAGGCCAACCACTGTCATCAACAAGGCGATTCCGACTACTACAAGAAGCGCAGTCGCAGTGAACAGCTCGCGAAGGCCCGCCATGGCGATGAAACGGAAAAGGGGCCGGGTAAGATAATTGCCGGCCAGCGCGACCGCGGCAATCGCTGCGAGGGTCGCAAGGCCAGCTGCCCATGTGGGCAAGCCATCTAGAAGATTAAGACCGCTGTGCCCTGTATCGCCATGCTCCCCCGCAGCGCTTGCGGCGTCAGCGGCAAGGTCTGGCAGAGCAAGAAGCGGCAGCAGCGCCAGCATCGGGATGACCGCAATGTCCTGAAACAGCAGGACCGAGAAGGAGGATTGCCCGCCTTCTGTTTTCATCAGGCCTTTTTCATCGAGTGTTTGCAGGATGATCGCTGTCGATGACAACGCGAGAATCATCCCAACGGCAAGGGCAGTCTGCCACGCTTCGCCAATGACCAGCGCGTAAACCGCCATAACAGCCATGGTGACGAGCACCTGGCCCCCGCCAAGACCGAGCAGGCGCACGCGCAGCTCCCATAATTTTTTGGGCTCAAGCTCAAGTCCAATAAGGAAGAGCATCATCACGACGCCAAATTCGGCAAAGTGTTGAAGCGCAACGACATCAACCCCCAGCACATCCAATGCAGGGCTAATCGCCATGCCGGCGATCAAATAGCCCAGAACAGAACCAAGGCCGAGCCGCGCGGCAATCGGCACTGCGATAACGCCTACGGCAAGCAGGATCGTGGCGAGGAGCAGGAACTGTGTCATGCGTCAGTGGCTATGGCTAAAGCCGCGCAATCACAAGCCGTTTGCCGCAGCATGGCCGCAAGGGCTTCGAAGCACACGATAAGATTGCCTGTGACTTTGCGGCATAAGGTGACTTGCGGGGGCAGTGAGGCGGGCTTATTCGTGCGCCCCATCCAGGAACAATATCGCGAAGATAATAATGACAACGCAAACACAATCGCAAAACAGGGATGAGGAAATGGCCCTCACCGGGCGGCCCGTTATCTCTGCAACCGGGCTTTTTACGCCCGAAGAGACGATCACCAATGAAGAGCTGGTCGCCAGCTTCAACGAATATGTCGACCGCTATAACGCGACCAACGCCGACGCGATCGAGGCGGGCGAGGTGGAGGCGCTGACCTATTCCTCGGTTGAATTCATCGAGAAAGCGAGCGGGATCAAGGCGCGCCATGTGATGAGCAAGGAGCCGATCCTCGACCCTGATATTATGGCCCCGCGCTGGGAAGAGCGCGGAAACGATGAACGTTCCATGATGTGCGAGATTGGCGTCACCGCCGCGCTTCAGGCTCTGAAACGGGCAGGGCGCAAGCCTGAGGATGTGGACGCGGTGCTGTGCGCTGCGTCCAATATGGAACGGCCCTATCCTGCCATGGCGATTGAGATCCAGCAGGCGCTTGGCATCGACGGCTTTGGCTTTGACATGAATGTCGCGTGTTCGTCGGCGACCTTCGGTATTCAGACGGCGGCCGATTATGTGCGCGCTGGCAATGCGAAAAGCGTTCTGGTGGTGAGCCCTGAGATTACCTCAGGCCATCTCAACTGGCGCGACCGCGACAGCCACTTTATCTTTGGCGACGTGGCGACAGCCGTGCTGGTGGAAGACGCTGCGATTGCGCCCAAAGAGCACTGGGAGATTTTGAGCACTAAGCTCAAGACGGTGTTCTCCAACAACATCCGCAACAATTTCGGCTTTCTGAACCGCGCCGCGCCGGAAGGCGAGGGCAAGGCTGACAAGCTTTTTGTCCAGGAGGGGCGCAAGGTCTTCAAAGAGGTCGTGCCCATGGTCGCCGATATGATCATTGCGGAAGCCAAGAACCTCCAAATGGACCCGGCAACCCTTCGCCGCCTGTGGCTCCACCAGGCCAATGCGGGCATGAACCGCCTGATTTCTCAACGCGTGTTAGGTCACGAGGCAAGTCCTGATGAAAGTCCGACGGTGCTCGATACCTATGGCAACACCTCGTCGGCAGGCTCAATCATCGCCTTCCACTCACACAGTGAGGATCTGAAAGCCGGTGACACCGGGCTCATTTGCAGCTTTGGTGCTGGATATTCAGCAGGTACAGTGTTCGTTCGCAAAAACGCCTGAGGGCTTTGCATTTTAAGGATTAGCGCGCCTGGCTGAACCAAAGAGTTGTTTGGGAGCCGGGCAGTGCCTAAATGGATGACCTATGGCAGGTGAAATTCTCGATAATCAGGGCCGCGGCGAAGCAAGCTGGGGTTGGCCCTCGATCCATCCGGAGGGGCGCAAATATGGCGTGATCGCAATTGCCATTGCGCTCGTGCCGCTCCTGTTCGGCTGGCAGTTCATCGGCTGGCCTTTGCTTCTTTTGTCGCTAGGCGTTTTCGCGTTTTTCCGCGACCCTGAGCGCGTTGTGCCGCAAGACGATAAGTCCATTGTCGCACCTGCTGACGGGCTTGTGACGCTTATCCAAGAGGTTGAGCCGCCCGCTGAAATGCTGGGCAATGATGGCTCTGGCGTCCCCGGTCTGTCGCCGGGCCCGGTCACCCGCGTGTCGATTTTCATGAGCGTGTTCGACGTTCACATCAATCGTGCGCCCATCGCTGGAACGGTGCAGCGGGTTGTTTATATTCCGGGTAAATTCGTCAATGCCGACCTCGATAAGGCATCCGAAGAAAATGAGCGTCAGCTGGTTCTGATTGAACGCAATGACGGCCTGATGATCGGCTTCACGCAGATCGCAGGGCTGGTCGCGCGGCGCATCGTGCCTTTTGTAAAGCCCGGCGATACCGTGGCCAAGGGACAGCGCGTGGGGCTTATCCGCTTTGGCAGTCGCGTGGATGTGTATCTTCCCGCAGGCACTCAGCCAAAGGTTTTGATGGGGCAACGCATTGTCGCAGGTGAAACGATCCTGGCCGAAGTGGGCGCATCCGCCCTGCTCGAAGGCATTGCGCAATAATTGTGGCCAAGCGACCCTCATCTGGCGACGTGGAAAACCGAGTGGGCCCGAAAGCTGCGGAGGATGACGACATCTCGTCAGGCAAACCATTGGGCGTAGATGTTGTCAGCGCAGAAGAGAAAAGCGGGCTTTCCCTGCGCGCCATGCTCCCTAATGCAATCACGGCAGCAGCATTGTGTTCGGGGCTGACCGCTATCCGTTTTGCGATTGATGAAAACTGGGCCTTCGCAGTGCTCGCAATCTTTGTTGCTGGCATCCTTGATGGGCTAGATGGACGCATTGCGCGCCTGTTGAATGCGCAGTCTCGTTTCGGGGCAGAGCTTGATAGCCTTGCAGACGCGCTGTCATTTGGCATGGCCCCTGCGCTTATCCTGTTCCTGTGGTCACTAAATGACCTTACTCGCTTTGGGTGGTTTGCAGCATTGGCCTTTGCCATCTGCTGCGCATTGCGCCTCGCGCGGTTTAATGCGCGCCTCGATATGGAAGATCAGCCGCACAAATCGGCTGGTTTCCTGACCGGGGTGCCAGCGCCAGCAGGCGCGGGCCTTGCCCTCACGCCGATGTGCTTATGGATGGAAACGGGGCTCGACTTCTTCCGCGACCCACTTTTCAATTCGATCTGGGTCGCCGTGATCGGGGTGCTGTTTATCTCCAACATGGCAACGCTTAGCTGGACCGCGATCCGCCCTCAGCGTGATATTCGCATCTGGCTTATCGCCTTGGTCGCGCTTGCCTTTGCCGGACTTTTGTTGGAGCCGTGGTGGACGTTCAGCACGCTGAGCATCATTTACTTGGCTCTCATGCCCTATGCGCTCATCCGCTATGGCAGGATCAAACGAGCAAGGGCGCGGGCCAAGGCTGAGGCGAGCTCTTAATCAACCAAGCGATTGCACCGCGCCAAGCTGAGAGCGGGCAGAGCCACCAAACCCGCGTTGACGTTGACGACGCTGCTGCGGAGCACGGCGCGCAGTCTTGTGCAAAGGGCGACGAATGCGCAGCTCTTCAGCCTCGACTTGCGGCACAAAGCCAGCATCAAGCAGCTCACGCTCTTCAAACACGGCCCAGAACGCAGCGCGCGCCTTCAACCATGTGTCCGTCAGGCTTAGCACAGCAACAAGACCGGCAAACATAATGGCGAGAGTGATCAAAATTGCGAGCATGGCGTTCTATCCGTTCAGTCTTTGTTCTTCCGACTTGTTCCCCAAGTGTTCCCGCCAAGTCAAGCGTTTTGTTCCATTTGTGTTCTCATTGAATGAGAAGGCACTAGATTTTGTGCGAACGCGCCTCTATGTGCGCGCTTCTCAGATGTAACGGTTCGCGAATCAGTGCGTTCCAAATTTGTCTGAAATTCACATGGGCAGGCATACATACCGGTGCCAAGGCGGGATCTCCGCCAACGGTCACGAAAGCTTGCCCAGAGGACTAACCGGAAAGGAACTATCCTATGGCGACCACTACCGTCACCATGCAGCAATTGATCGAGGCCGGCGCACACTTCGGCCACCAGACCCACCGTTGGAACCCGCGCATGAAGCCGTATATCTTCGGCGCACGCAACGGCGTTCACATCCTTGATCTTTCACAAACCGTTCCGCTTTTTGCGCGCGCTCTCGATTTCGTTGAGCAAACCGTTCGCGCTGGCGGCAAGGTTCTGTTCGTTGGCACCAAGCGTCAGGCGCAAGAGCCTATCGCTGAAATGGCGCGCAGCTGCGGCCAGCACTTTGTGAACCACCGTTGGCTGGGCGGTATGCTCACCAACTGGAAAACCATCAGCGGTTCGATCAAGCGTCTCAAAACCCTTGAAGAGCAGCTTTCAGGCGACACCAGCGGCCTCACCAAGAAAGAGGTTCTCAACCTCACCCGTGAGCGTGACAAGCTTGAGCTGTCGCTTGGCGGTATCCGCGACATGGGCGGCGTTCCGGACGTGATGTTCGTCATCGACGCGAACAAAGAAGACCTCGCGATTAAAGAGGCGGCTGTTCTTGGCATTCCGGTGATCTGTGTGCTCGACACCAACACTGACCCAACCGGCATTGCGTTCCCGATCCCAGGCAATGACGATGCAAGCCGCGCTGTGCGTCTTTATTGTCAGGCAATTGCTGACGCTGCCAATGCTGGCCGTGGTCAGGCTGTTGAGCAATCTGGCGAAGACTTCGGCGCGATGGACACGCCTCCAGCTGAGGCGGCTGCTGAATAAGCGCTGAGTGCCCCTGATGAAACAGGGGCGTCACAATCTCAAATTAGCGGCGCCGGATAGACCCTCCCTAAAGGCTCCCCGGCGCCCCCAAACTTACAAAGGAAATCACCATGGCTGCTTTTACTGCCGCTGATGTGAAGAAACTGCGCGAACTTTCTGGCGCAGGCATGATGGATGCAAAGAAAGCCCTGACCGAAGCCGATGGCGACATCGATGCAGCGGTTGACGCTCTGCGCGCAAAAGGCCTTGCAACCGCACAAAAGAAATCGAGCCGTACGGCGGCAGAAGGCCTCGTTGGCGTTGCTGTTGAAGGCACACGCGGTGTCGCTGTTGAAGTCAACTCGGAAACCGACTTCGTTGCGAAGAACGACAAGTTTCAGGACTTCGTTCGCAAGACGACCGCTGTTGCGCTGACCGTTGACGGCGACGATGTCGAAGCCCTTAAAGCAGCCAGCTATCCCGATGGCGGAACGGTTGCTGACAAGCTCACCGATAACGTTGCAACCATCGGTGAAAACCAGCAGGTTCGCCGCATGAAAACCGTGACCGTGAACAGCGGCGCGATCGTTTCCTACGTTCACAATGCAGCGGCAGACGGCCTTGGCAAAATCGGCGTTCTGGTTGCTCTGGAAAGCGACCTTGGCGCTGACGTGCTTGAGCCGTTCGGCAAGCAACTTGCCATGCACATCGCCTCGATGTTCCCGCAAGCCCTGAACGCAGAGAGCCTCGATGCTGATGTGATCGAGCGCGAGCGTAAAATTGCACAGGAAAAGGCAGCCGAAAGCGGCAAGCCTGAAAACGTGCAGGAGAAGATGGTCGAAGGCGCGATCAAGAAGTTTGCCAAAGAGAACGCTCTGCTCAGCCAGATGTTCGTGATGGACAACAAAACCAGCGTTGAAGACACCGTCGCCAAGTTCGGCAAGGACAACGGCGGTTCGGTCGTCCTGAAAGACTACGTCCGCTTCCAACTCGGCGAAGGCATCGAGAAAGAAGAAAGCGACTTTGCAGCAGAGGTTGCAGCGGCAGTTGGTGGCTAAGCGCTAACCAACACTTTCATGCAGATCAAAAAGGCCGCTCGCGGGGGAAACCTGCGGGCGGCCTTTTGCTTGGAAGCTACGTCCAAATACCTGCACTCTCTCACCCCTTACGCAAACCTCTCTATGGCCCGCTTTGCTACGCCTTTATGCGGCTTGCTTAGACCGCTGCAATAAGAGAACCCTTGCAGTGAGAGGTCGAGCATTTTGGATACTCCAGCGCCGTTTCGAGCGCCCGGCGGCCGTGCGAATTTCACAGGCCGGGTGCGCAAAATATCAGTATTCGCAGTGGCTTGCCTGCTTTTTCCAATACCGGCGATGGCAGCCAACACTCAGCTTGCCGAACTCGCTGAGCAGGTCGCGCAGCAGCAGCGCACTGCTGATTTCGTCTGGACAGTCCTTGCGGCAACACTGGTCTTGATGATGCAGGTGGGGTTCCTCTTGCTTGAAGCAGGGGCAAGCCGTTCGAAAAACTCGATCAGCGTCGCGCAAAAGAACCTCGCCGACCTCTTTCTCGCCTTCCTCACATTCTACTTCATCGGCTTTGGCCTCATGTTTGATGGCGGCGGCTGGTTCATGGGAGAACTTGGCTGGGGCGCGCGGCTTGAAACCGATTGGTCGATGGCCTTCTTCGTGTTTCAGGTCGTGTTTGCCGGAACCGCCATCACGATTGTGTCGGGTGCGGTGGCGGAGCGGATGCGGTTTTCCGCCTACCTCATCAGCGCCGCGATCATCGCCGCCTTCGTTTATCCCGTTTTTGGGCATTGGGCATGGGGCAATCTGCTCGACCCCGATGCGCCCGCATGGCTTGCCGATATGGGCTTCATCGATTTTGCAGGGTCAACCGTGGTGCACTCAATGGGTGGATGGCTCGCTTTGGCAGCGGTGGTTTGTCTTGGCGCGCGGCGGGGCCGTTTTGATAGCGATGGTAGGCCCACCCCAATGTATGGACATTCACCGATCCTTTTCGGGGCAGGCTCGATCATTCTCTTCTTCGGCTGGATTGGTTTCAACGGCGGCTCAACCACCGCCGCATCGCCTGAATTTGCTGGCATCGTTCTAAACACGGTTCTTGCAGGCGCTGCGGGCGGGGCCGCTGGTATGTTTGCGGGCTACGCGCTTGAACGCAAATGGGTGGTCGGGCGCTCTGCGAACGGGATGCTGGCGGGGCTTGTGGGCATTACGGCAGGTTGTGCAGCGGTTGGTCCTGATGGCGCTTTGATGATCGGGGCAATTTGCGGCGTCGCAGTCCTTGCCTCTGAAGAGTTCATCTTGCGCGTGCTCAAACAAGACGATGTGGTCGGCGCGGTTTCAGTCCACGGAGTATGCGGTGCAATCGGCACTTTGCTGGTCGCCGCGTTCGCGCTTCCCGAAAATTTGATGACGCAAACGCGGTTGGAGCAATTTGTGGTGCAGTCCTACGGCGTTGGAGCCGCTGCTGCCTGGGCACTTGGGCTCGGCTTTGCGATATTTGGAGCCTTGCGCATGGCAGGCGTTTTGCGCGTCTCTGAGCAACACGAGATCGAAGGCCTCAACGCAAGCGAACATGGCGCGACACTGGGCACCGGCTTGCTGCTTCAGGAGTTGCATCAAAGCGTGGTGGCGAACAAGGATTTGACTCACCGCCTTGATGAGAACAGCGGCGATGAGGCGGCGGAGATTGCGACAGTCCTCAATCCCTTCCTTGCCACATTGCAAGAAACAGTGCGCGTGCTCGATAGTCAGGCAAGCGTGGTCAGCGAGCAGTCGAAATCCTTGCGACGAATGGCGCGAACCACGCTGGATGGTGCAGAGGTGATGGACAAATCCGTCGCGACCATCGCCCAACATTCGTCTGCGCTTGGCAAGGCGACCCAGGAGGCGGCAGGCACAAACCAGATCATGCATCAGGAAGTCGCCGATGTAGCGGCCTCAGCCCGCGATCTTCGCAGTGTGATTGCTCAGGCGGAAAAAACCATTGGCGAGCTTGGCGCATCCATTGCGAATGCTGCGCAAGCCTCGGATGAAACCGCGCAGGTGAGTGTAGAAGCAGAGGAGATCGCAGGTGTTGCAGGGGATCTGATGGCAGAGCTTGAGAGCGCCACTGGGCGGATTGGCAAGATGATCGGATTTATCGACGAGGTCGCTTTCCAGACCAATATGTTGTCGATCAATGCCAGTATTGAAGCTGCGCACGCAGGCGCTGCTGGTGATGGCTTTGCCGTTGTTGCCGCGGAGATCCGCGCACTTGCTAACCAGACCAAATCGGCGGCCGATGAGGTGCGCGGATTCATCGAGGAGATAACCGGAGGCGCGGACAATGTGCGCGGCTCTATCGACAGTATTCGCGAGACGGTTGCGACGATGAGAGGCAAGATGGCAGCTATCGCGCAGGAAGCGGCAAGCCATGAAATGAGTGCTCAGCAATCGCAACAGGCGCTCAATCATGCAGGACGCCAGGCGGACTCGCTTGAGGCGGCCACTGCGCGCGTGACAAGCCGGATTGAGGAAATTGCCAGTTTTAGCGAGAATGTTGCGCAAACGGCGCAAGTTGCAGGCAATCAGGCAAGCAGCCTTTCAGCGCGCGCCAAAGGCGGGTTGGAGGAAGCAGAGAGCCTCACAGACATTGCCAATGATCTGAACGAGCAGTCCGATCAACTCAAGCGCGCAGCCGGCGAATATCGCGCTTGATCTGGCTTGCTTGGACCTGAGGCTGCGTTGATAGCCATGCGCATAAGTTCATTGTTTCCCTGTGCCTAAACCGGTCTGTCGATGCACTCTGCCTCTTGGCAGGGCGCGCCCTCGCGGATAAGGCCACGGGCGAAGCCCAAACTGCGAAAAAAAGGCGCGCCGCAATCATGTCACTTCCCCCGATCAAACGCGTTCTCCTCAAATTGTCAGGCGAGGTGCTGATGGGGAGTCAGGAATATGGGATCGACCCTGAATATGTCGCGCGTCTTGCAGAAGAGGTGAAGGCAGCCAAAGACAGCGGCATCGAGGTTTGCCTTGTGATTGGCGGCGGCAATATATTCCGCGGTATCTCAGCTGCGGCGAAGGGACTTGACCGGACCACGGGCGACTACATGGGAATGCTCGCCACGGTAATGAACGCGCTCGCGATGCAGAACGCGCTGGAGCAGCTGGGCGTGCAAACCCGCGTGCAGTCGGCGATCCCCATGTCCAGCGTGTGCGAGCCCTATATCCGCCGCCGTGCAGAGCGACACCTTGAGAAGGGCCGGATCGTGATTTTCGCAGCGGGTACGGGCAATCCGTTCTTCACGACTGATACAGGTGCGGCGCTTCGTGCCGCAGAGATGAACTGCGATGCGCTGCTCAAAGGCACCAGCGTTGACGGCGTCTATGACAGCGATCCCAAGCACAACCCCGATGCCACCCGCTTCGACACGATTACTTACGACCAGGTGCTGGCTGATAATCTCAAGGTGATGGACGCAACCGCCGTTGCGCTTTGCCGTGAGAACGCCATTCCGCTAGTGGTCTTTTCAATCCGCGAAAAAGGCAATGTTGCCAAAGTGCTTTCAGGCGAGGGCACGCAGACAATTGTCCAGAAAGACTAAAGAGAAAAACCCATGCCGACATATGACAAATCTGACATCGAACGCCGCATGGCAGGCGCAGTGGAATCGCTGAAAGGTGATCTTTCAGGGCTTCGCACAGGGCGCGCCAACACCGCTCTGCTCGATCCGGTGGTGGCCGAGGTTTACGGGGCGATGATGCCGCTTTCCCAAGTTGCAACCGTGTCAGCGCCAGAACCCCGGATGCTGAGCGTGCAGGTGTGGGACAAAAGCAATGTGAGCGCGGTTGAGAAAGGGATTGCCAAAGCCAACCTTGGCTTGAACCCGATGACCGATGGCCAGACCATCCGCTTGCCAATGCCTGACCTCACAGAAGATCGCCGCAAGGATTTGGCGAAACTTGCTGGCGAATATGGTGAGAAGGCCAAGGTTGCAGCGCGCAATGTGCGCCGCGACGGGATGGAAAGCCTCAAAGCTGACGAAAAAGCCAAGGAAATCTCCGAGGATGATCGCAAGCGTTCCGAAGACGAGGTTCAAAAACTGACCGACAAATATGTGGCTGAAATCGACGCTGCGGTTGAGAAAAAGGTTCAGGAAATCCTCAGCCAATAGTGGGCAGGGGTCGCGGGGAGCTAAGGGCTACAGGTGGAAAACGGCGCAAAACACGTTGCCATCATTATGGATGGCAATGGCCGCTGGGCGAAAAAGCGGGCGCTTCCGCGTGCCGTGGGACACCAGCGCGGGGTTGAGGCGGTGCGCCGTCTGGTGCGAGCGCTTGAGCCGATGGGCCTCGATTGCTTAACGCTTTATGCCTTTAGCTCGGAAAACTGGAAGCGTTCTGAGGATGAGGTTGATGACCTCATGAACCTCATGCGCAAGTTCATTAAATCCGACTTGGCCGAATTCGTCGCCAATAATGTGAAATTGAAGATCATCGGCGATTGGCGCGGGCTTGCGCCAGATATTGTCGCCATGCTCGAAGACGCGCTGGCGCAGACAGCAAACGGTACGCAAACACTTGCTGTTGCACTCAATTACGGGTCGCAAAACGAAATTGCGCGCGCAGCATCCATGGCTGCACAGGCGGGCGAAATTACGGCTGACACTATCGCTGCGCATCTTGATACTGCCGACCTGCCGCCGCTTGACCTGCTGATCCGCACCAGCGGGGAAATACGCCTCAGCAATTTCCTGTTATGGCAATCAGCCTATGCGGAAATGCTGTTTGTCGATACGCTTTGGCCCGATTTTAAGCCTGAGCATCTACAGCAGGCGCTGAAAGACTTTGCGCAAAGGGAGAGGCGCTTTGGTGGAAGATAACGGTCCGTTTGAAGAAGCGCCAATGGAACACGAGCCTGTCAATCAGCGGTCCATTGATCAAGGCCCCATGAATAACGCGCCCATCAATCCTTCGCCCTCTGGAACATCGGACCTTTTGGTTCGCTTTGTCTCCGCTGTGGCAATGATCGGCCTTGTCGTCATTGCCTTGTGGCTCGCAGGATGGTTCTGGGTTGGCTTTGTGGTTTTGCTCGCGGGGCTTGTCCTGTGGGAATGGAACTTACTCACCCGCGCCTTTAACGTGTCGCCCGTTGCCGAAGTCGCCTGGCAGTTTGCAGGCGCGATCTACGTAGGGGCGGCTGCCCTTGCGATGGTGCAGGTGCGGGTCAATTACGACATGATGACCGTACTCATCGCCTTTCTCGCGCCGATTGTGGCGGTTGACGTGGGCGCCTATTTTGCAGGGCGTTTGATCGGAGGGCCTAAGCTTGCACCTCGCATCAGCCCGTCAAAAACCTGGGCAGGGCTGGCAGGGGGCGCCGTTGCGGCAAGTCTTGTCACCATTGGCGTTGAGGTCGCTGATTTTGGTCCTTCGACAGCTCCCGGATTTACCGCCTATGGTATCGCTATGGCCGCGCTGAGTGCGGTTTTGATTGCGGTGATTGCTCAAGGCGGAGACTTGTTCGAAAGCTGGATGAAACGCCGCGCTGGGGTAAAAGATTCAAGCAATCTTATCCCCGGTCACGGCGGCGTTTTTGATCGCCTCGACGGGTTTATCGCGGTGTTTTTCGTGCTGTTTCTCGTCGCTGTTATTCCAGCATATCTGGGGCTTTGATGGCGCGCACGATCACTCTTCTTGGCGCAACAGGCTCTATCGGGGCCTCCACGCTTGATCTTGTCCGGCGCAATCCGGATGACTGGCAGGTTGAGGCGCTGACCGCGAATTGTTCAGCCAATGAGCTTGCCGCATTGGCGCGTGAATTCGGCGCAAAATTGGCGGTTGTTGGCGATGAAAGCTGCCTTGCAGATTTGCGCGAGGCGCTCTCCGGCAGCGGGATTGAGGCAGCGGGCGGGGCGGATGCCCTGTGCGACGCGGCCAAGCGTCCGGTCGATATGACGGTTGCTGCAATCGTTGGCTGTGCGGGGCTTGCGCCAACCATGGCAGCGGTGGAGCGGGGCGGGACCATTGCTCTAGCCAATAAAGAAGCGCTCGTCTCGGCCGGCAGTGTCATGACCTCAGCCGTTGCAAAACACGGCGCAACCCTGCTCCCCACGGACAGCGAACATAATGCCATTTTCCAATGTCTTGCAGGCAGCAGGATTGAAGATGTCGCGCGCATTACCCTGACGGCAAGCGGTGGCCCTTTCCGCACATGGGACAAGGCTGCGATTGATGCTGCAACCCCGGAGCAGGCGGTCGCGCATCCCAATTGGTCAATGGGCGCCAAAATCAGCGTCGACAGCGCGACCATGATGAACAAGGGCCTCGAATATATCGAGGCGCACCATTTGTTCCCCGTGGGGCTCGACCGGTTGAAAATCGTTGTTCACCCGCAAAGCGTCATTCACTCCATGGTCGAATATCGCGACCGCTCGACACTGGCTCAGCTTGGCCCATCCGATATGCGCGTGCCGATTGCATCGTGCCTTGCTTACCCTGAGCGGATGGAAACTCCGTTGGAGCCGCTTGACCTGGCCGCAATCGGCGAGCTTACTTTTCAAGCGCCCAATGAAGAGCTTTTCCCAGCCACCCGCATCGCTCGCGAAGCGATAGAGGCGGGCGGGGCGGCGCCTGCTATCCTTAACGCGGCAAATGAGATCGCGGTGGAGGCGTTTCTGGCTGGTCAGATTGGGTTCAGCCGCATTACGGCAGTAGCGGAAACCACACTGGCGCGGTATGACGCGCCGCCGCCTAAGAATTTGGAAGACATTTTGGCGGTAGATAGCGAGGCGCGAAAACGCGCCCGTGACGCTTTGGAGATCGCGCCCCTTGTTTGATCAACCCCCGTTCTGGATGTACCTTATCGGCTTCCTCGCTTTGCTTGGACCGCTGGTGACAGTGCACGAGCTTGGCCACTACCTCGTTGGACGCTGGTTTGGCGTGAAGGCAGAAGCGTTCTCTATCGGTTTTGGTAAAGAGATTGCCGGATGGACCGACAAACAGGGCACGCGCTGGAAACTCTCATGGCTGCCTCTTGGCGGATATGTCCAGTTCAAGGGCGATATGAACCCGGCGAGTATTCCCGATCCTAATGCGCCCATTGATCGCAATGCCGACGACGGCAGCTTTCAGAACGCGGCATTGTGGAAGCGCGCTCTGATTGTGGCAGCGGGTCCGGTAACAAACCTTGTCGTCGCTGTAATGATCTTCGCCGCTTTCTTCGCCATTTACGGCAATCCGACGATTGTTGGCGCCGAGGATTCGCGCACGGTGGGCGAGTTCGGCGAACAATCCGTCGCGCAAGAAGCTGGCATCCAGATTGGCGATACGATTACCGCAATCGACGGCGAAGTGATGGCTGATTTCGAAGCCATCCGTAACGAAGTCATGCTTCACCCTGATCGCGATATGGTTATCACGGTCCTGCGCGATGGTGATGAGCTTGAAATCCCAGTGACGACTGCACGGGTTGAGCAGGCGGACAGCTTTGGCAATGTGAGCGCAATTGGCCAATTGGGTGTTCGCCCTGCTGGCGGCCGCTACGAATTTGAAGAGGTGAGCCTTCTTGGCGCTGTGCCCCTCGCTCTTGAGCGGTGCTGGGACATCACCGACATGATGATCACCGGTATCAAGCAAATCCTGACCGGAGAGCGCTCGATCAAGGAACTGGGCGGGCCGGTGAAGATTGCGAAATATTCCGGTGAGCAGATGAGCCTGGGCTTTCTTGCCTTCGTCAATTTCGCCGCGCTCATCTCGCTTAACTTGGCGTTCATCAACTTCTTGCCAATCCCTGCACTCGACGGCGGGCATCTGGCTTTCTACGCCGCCGAGGCGATCCGCCGCAAACCGGTGGGACCGCAGGCGACAGAGTGGGCTTACCGCGCTGGCATCGCAGTGGTTCTGGTCTTCATGGTCGTGGTGACCGTCAATGACGTAACCGGACTGTTGCCATTTGGCTGATATGCGGTCTTGCGTGTGCGTGAGGCTTGGTTAGAGGAGCGATCTACCGAAAAAAGGGAACGTACAGGCGCGGATTGTCCGGTCATAGCGCGCATAGTCGGCTTGACCCGCGTAAGGCGCATCGGGCAAAGGCGACTGACACGTTCTTGGGGGAGATGGCACGGCTTTACGGCTTTGCTGATACACACATCGGGGCGATGGTTTAGGTACGGATTGGACGGGATAGAACATCCATGAATCTTTGTGAGCAAGCAGGCGTCCGGTCTGTGACTTTGAGTAATGTGAAGGCCAAGAACGCTGTTGGCCGCTTTAGCCTTGCGCTGGGCAGTGCAACGATGCTGGCAGGGGTGCCGGTCGGCGCTCTTGCCCAAGAGCAGGGCGAGGCTACCACTACTTCGGCTCAGCCCGCGCCAACTGCTACACCTGCACCCGCACCATCTGCCAATACGATCCGTTCGATCAATGTTGTTGGTGCGGAGCGTTTGGAGCCTACGACTATCCTGTCCTACATTCGCCTTCGCGTCGGGCAGGAATACACATCGGCCGCCGCTGACGAAGCGCTTAAAGACCTTGGCGCGACAGAGCTTTTCGCCAATTTCTCGATCCGCAACGAGAATGGCAACGTCATTCTTAACGTGACGGAAAACCCCGTGATCAACCGCATCGTGCTTGAGGGCAACGACCGGATTGATAACGACAAGATCCTGCCTGAAATTCGCCTCGCGCCGCGCCAGATTTTTACCCGGTCAAAAGTGCGCGCAGACGTTGCCCGGATTATCGAGCTTTACAAGCGTCAGGGTCGTTTCGCGGCCACGGTTGAGCCGCAAATGGTCGAGCTGCCGCAAAACCGCGTCGACATCGTGTTCGAGATCGAAGAGGGTCCCAAGTCCAAGGTTCGCCAGATCAATATCATCGGGAACGAGATTTTCTCTGACGGCGAATTGCGCAGCGAGATGGTGACGAAGCAATCGCGCTTCTTCCGCCTGTTCAGCTCCAACACGAGCTACGACCCCGATCGCCTTGCTTTTGACCAGCAAAAACTGCGTCAGTTTTACCTGACCGAAGGCTATGCCGATTTCCGCGTGGTGTCTGCTGTGGCCGAGCTTACCCCCGATCAACGCGACTTCATCATCACCTATGTGGTCGAAGAAGGGGAGCGTTATAATTTCGGCGAGGTTGAGGTTGATAGCCAGCTGCGCGATTTTGACAGCGAAACGCTGCAAACCGGCCTCGCAATCCAGAGCGGTGATTTTTATAACGCGAAATTGGTTGAGGATACTGTTGAATCCCTGACCGAGCTCGCTGGCCGCTTTGGTTATGCTTTTGCTGACGTCCAACCCCGCTTTAATCGCAATCCTGATGACAAGACGATGGATATCACCTTCGTCCTGCGTCAAGCGCCGCGGGTTTATGTTGAGCGCGTTGACATTAACGGCAACACGCTGAGCCAGGACAAGGTGATCCGCCGCGAATTCCGTTTGTCGGAAGGCGATGCGTTCAACTCAATCGGTGTTCAACGCACGACCGCGCGGATCAATTCGCTTGGTTATTACCAAGAGAACTTCGAAGTCACCCAGGTTGAGGGATCGGCCCCTGACCGGATCGTCCTTGAAGCCAATGTCGAGGAGCAGCCCACCGGCGAGCTTCAATTCTCGGCAGGTTTCTCTTCCATTGAACGCTTCATCCTTGCTGGCTCGATCCGTCAACGCAACTTTCGTGGCCGCGGGCAAACAGTTGGCCTGTCGCTGAACCTTTCGCAATTCTCGCGTTCAGCACAGTTGAGTTTTACAGAACCCTATCTGTTCGATCGCAATATTTCGGCTGGCGCAGATATTTATCGCCGCGATTTCAACAGCTTCAACCGCTTTGATCGGACCCGCGAAAACACCTTTGAACAGTCGACCACCGGCGGTTCGGTGCGTGTTGGTGTGCCGCTGACCGAATTCATGTCGCTCGTGGGAAGCTACACGCTGAACTATGACGAAGTGAGCCTCGATGAGACGCAGTTCTTCACCGACACCAATGGTGATGGCATTCGCGGCAACAGTCCGGAAGACACGTGCGACACCTTCCGCTCGGGTCGCTTCTTGTGCGACCAGCTTGGCAACCGTTTGAGCTCGATTGTGGGGCTCAGCCTCAATTACAACACGCTCAACAACGGCTTTCGTCCCACACGCGGGCGGTTGATCTCCCTCAGCACCGAATTTGCAGGGCTGGGCGGCGACGTGCGCTATCTGCGATTCCGCGGGAAGGCGCAGCAATTCTGGAATGTTTTCGATTCCGGCTTCATCTTCTCGCTCTCGCTTGAAGGTGGCACGATCCATCCGCTGCGCGAGCGTACCGGCGTTGGGGTTGACGATGTCTTCCTGACTGACCGATTCTTCCTTGGTGAACCGCAATTCCGCGGCTTCGACATTCGCGGTGTTGGCCCTCGTGTGTTGAGGCAGGGCGCACTGCCTGACCCGCTCAACCCCAACTTTGCTCTGCTTGATGAAGACGGTAACATCGTCTTCAACGAAGAGCGTGACCGGGTGCGTGATGATGCGCTTGGCGGGCGGCACTATTATCTGGGCCGTGCCGAGATTGAAATTCCACTCGGCACTGGCGCGCGCGAATTGGGCCTTCGTCCGTCGATCTGGATGGATGTGGGCGCGCTCTGGAACATTGAGACACCTGTTCTCAACTCCACCAATTTCTTCTCGGAGCGGGTTGAGACGGTTGTCACCGACTCAGATGGCAACGAATCTACCGTTGTCTCGTTCGTGACCACCGAGAACCCGATTGCGGCTGATGGCGTGACCCCCAACACGCCAAGCTCCGCCAATATTCGCGAGATTTTCGTCGGCGATTCGTCGAGCCCTCGCATCACCGCCGGTATCGGCGTGAACTGGAACTCACCCTTCGGTCCGTTCCGCATCGACGTCGCTCAGACCATTCGTAAGGTCGAGGGCGATGATGACAAACAAATCACGTTTAACGTAGGAACCCAATTCTGATGAAACTTTTCAAGAAAACTCTCAGCGCAGCGGCTCTTGCTGCTGGCGCTCTTGTCGCGGCAACCCCCGCTGCTGCTCAGGTTCAAGGCCAGATGGCAACCGCTGACATCAGCCGCGCAATCCTTGGCACGACCGCTCTGCAAACTGCCTACAACCAAGTTGGCACCACATATGCAGCGCAGATCGAGCAACGCTCGACCAAGCAGCAACAGCTGACCCAATTGCTTCAGCCCTTCGATTCAAACGGCGATGGCCAGCTTGCCGAAAGCGAGCTTGCAGGTGTGCAGTCTTCGCCAAACTTCACGCAGATTCAGACACTTGAGCAAGAGATTGCCAATCTCAACGCGCAAGTGAACGCGGCGCGCGTTTACGCAGTGGAGCAGGTTTTCGCGCAATATCCAGCAGCGCTGACCGAAGTGGCCGAGGCCCAAAACATCGCGATCGTGTTCCAGCCGGATATGCTGCAATATGCAAAGCAGGGTACGGACATCACCAGCCTGATCACAACCTCTCTCAATGCGAAGGTGCCATCGGTACAAATCGTACCGCCAGCCAACTATCGCCCGAACCAAAACGCCGCGCAGATCTTCCAGGAGATCCAGCAAACCCTGCTTCGTGCACAAATCATCCAGCAGCAGCAGGCCGCACAGCAAGGCCAGCAGCAGTCCGCGCCAGCGGGTCGCTAAGGCTTAATCGGGCAAACAGGGGCAAGGTATGAGCGAGAGTGAAAAACCGTCGCAGCCGATCACCGACTACGACATTCACAAAATCCTGAAGGCCTTGCCTCACCGATACCCGTTGTTGCTGGTGGACCGGGTGCGCGAAATTCATTTGAACGAGCGCATCCATGCGGTGAAAGCCGTGAGCATGAATGAGGAGTTCTTTCAGGGGCACTTCCCCGGAGCTCCTATCATGCCGGGCGTTCTCCAGATTGAGGCGCTTGCTCAAGCTGCAGCGATCCTTGGGATTGAAACCCTGGAGTTGGCGGGCACTGGCAAGCTGGTGCTGTTCATGGGCATCGACAGCGCGAAATTCCGTGCGCCTGTGACACCGGGATGTCTGCTCGACCTCAAGGTTGAATTTCTGCAAGCGCGCCGCACGATCTACAAGTTCAAAGGTGAGGCGAGCGTCGAAGGCAAAGTCACCTGTCAGACGGAATTCACCGCGATGATCGCGGACCCGCCTGAAGGGTAATCACACGGTTCGGCTTGCAATTTTCTCTCGCGGCGTTATGTGCGCCCATCTCCAGTTTTATAGCACCCCCGGTCGGTACCGGGGAAAGCTCTCGAAGGACAAAGACGATGAAAGCCGAAGGGCACCCAGAATATCACACGATCACGGTCAAAATGACCGATGGCACCGAGTTTCAAACCCGCTCCACCTGGGGCAGCGAGGGCGACACGCTCGCGCTTGAGATTGACCCCACCAGCCACCCGGCATGGACCGGCGGCAACCGCCAGATCCAGGAAGGCGGCCGTGTGGCAGCGTTCAACAAGCGTTTCGGCGGTCTTACGCTCAAGAAATAAGCTTTCATCGCTCAGCGAATTTGAGAAGGCGGCCTGTAGCGGGCCGCCTTTTCTTTGTCTGCTATGCGACGTAGGCGATCACCAAGGCCACGGCCTTTCGCGGTACCACTTGGTGATCACATATTTCATGCCCTTGCGCACTTTCATGCCGTGGTGGAGCGTGTTGGGGTTAAGCTCGCCATCGGGGCGCTTGTTGTTCCAGCACACGAGCTTACCCACCTCAGGCTGGAACGTCTTGCCAACGGTCTTGAACCGCGTTGCACCGCCTGCCTCCACCTCGTTCAAATAGATCATGAAGGTCCAGGTGCGCTGACCCGATTCGCTGCAAAACTTTTCGAAATCGGCGGTGCCGGGGGTGAAATAGTCGGTGTGCGCCTTGAACTCTTGTCCTACGGCATAGCGTTGCCCCTGAACCGGTTCGCCAAGCGCGGGGTCAATACCATTGAGGCCATGAAGCATCGCGTCGAGTTTCTGCACGACCGGCTCTGCACGTGGCAGATCGCACGTCTCACTGGTGCGGAAGGTCGCATCGCCATCGGAATTGGCGAGCGTGCTGGGACGCAGGTCTTTCTCGATTAATGCGATAAGCTGCTGACAGTGGTGCGGTGTCAGGAATTCCTTGAGTTGAAACAGCTCAATCTTGGGGTGAGGCACGCGCTGAATGCGGTTGCTCGTTGCAAGCTTGAGAGAGACAGAATCACCAAGAACATCCATGATGGCCAACTGTAATTCCAAGCTTCGCTCAGGCAAGAGTGCTCGGCTACGCGAAATTTTATTGCGCGAAGGCAAAGTCGACGCAGTTTTCGCTTCCCATTCCTCGCACATTATGCAACAGGCTCCCGCCCGCCCTTGACGGTCTTGACCAGACAAGGGGCTTTGCGCAAAGGCGCTTTCGCAAGCGTCTTGTGCACCGGCCCTTGGTCGATCTTGAGAGGCGGAAAATTGATGTGTGGCGATCGTAGCTCAGTTGGTTAGAGCGCCGGTTTGTGGTACCGGAGGTCGGGGGTTCGAGACCCCTCGATCGCCCCATTTTTCTCCCCCCTCATAGGTAGCGGCTTCGGGTTCAAGGTGGACGCTGTTCCTCTTGCCTGTGGGGCCTTTTATGACTGCATTCTGGACCGAAGCCGATTTTGACGATCACGAGTTTGTGCACGTGGTGCGCGACCATGCATCGGGGCTGACGGCGATTATTGCGGTTCACTCGACCCATTTGGGGCCGGGGGCGGGGGGCACGCGCTTCTGGCATTATCCCAATCCCAAGGATGGCCTTCGCGATGCGCTGCGTTTGTCGCGGGGCATGAGCTATAAAAACGCCATGGCTGGATTGCCAGCAGGCGGGGGCAAGGCGGTGATCCTTGCCGATAGCGACCGCCGCAAAACGCCAGAAATGCTCGCCGCTTTTGCTAAAGCGATTGATCGGCTCGGCGGTAATTACATCACCGCGCAGGATGTCGGGATTTCCGAAGATGACATCGTCGCAGTCAGCCGTGGCACATCGCACGTGGCCGGGCTTCCCGGGCGGGGCGGTGATCCGGGGCCTTACACAGCGCGCGGTGTATATCTTGGCGTGAAGGCGGCGGCCCGCCGCGCGCTTGGCAGCGATGATATGCGCGGCGTGCGCGTTGCCATTCAAGGCGTGGGAAGCGTTGGCGGCGGGCTTGCCCGCTACCTTGCTGATGACGGCGCCGAGCTTATCCTTGCTGATATCAATCAAAGCTACGTTGAGAGCCTGGCAAAAGAACTGAGCGCTCAAGTTACCAGTGTCGACGAAATTCTCACCGCTGAATGCGATATTGTCAGCCCAAATGCCCTTGGCGCGATTTTGACCGAGGAATCTATCGCTGGCCTTAAGGCAAAGGCGGTTGCAGGCGGCGCGAACAATCAGCTTGCCAAAGGACATGAAGGCGCGCTGCTGCAAGATCGCGGCATCCTTTATGCACCCGATTATGTCATCAACGCAGGGGGCATTATCAACGTTCTTCGGGAGATTGACGGGTCGGATGATGACGCAATCCATGCCAAGATCGACAAGATCCCCGGCCGGCTCGAAGCCATCTGGCAAGAAGCCGAGGAAAGCGGCGCATCGCCCGATGTTGTTGCCGATCGCATGGCCCGCAGGCTCATCGGGCGTTAAAAAACCGGGTTTTCAACGACTGTTGCAGGTTTTGCGCTCTTGCAGGGGCTGGCAAGGACACTAATACAGTGGCTACGAGATTAGCACTGTGCACATTTACGCGAATCCCAAGAGATTTCTGGCGCTGGCCAGTTGGATGACGCCGCTTCTGTTTTGGGGCGGGGCTGCGCTTTCGCTTGGCGCGATTGCGTGGGGTCTTGTCATGGTGTCGCCTGACCGCTTGATGGGTGAGACGGTGCGTATCATTTTCCTCCATGTGCCCGCCGCCTGGCTGGGCATGGGAGGATGGACCGGGATCGCCATGTCAAGCGCTGCCTTGCTGATCTGGAAGCACCCCCTCGCAGGGCTTTCAGCGCGCGCCATTGCACTGCCCGGCATGGTGTTTACCGCGATTTGCCTTGTGACGGGTTCCATCTGGGGGCGTCCCACATGGGGCACGTGGTGGGAATGGGATGGACGGCTCACCAGTATGCTGGTGCTACTGTTCCTTTACGGCGGCTATATCGCGCTTTCTCAGGCGACGCAGCGTGAAGGCGGATCACCCAAAATTCCAGCGATCCTTGGAATTGTTGGCGCGATTATCGTTCCAATCATCAACCGCTCCGTCGTGTGGTGGAATTCGCTCCACCAACCACCCAGCCTGACCGCTGGTAAAAGCGCAATTGATGCAGAGTATCTGTGGCCTTTGCTTGTCTCTACGCTCGGCTTTTCGCTGTTGTTTGGTGCGATTGTTCTGATGCGGATGCGCGCACTGATCGCAGAGCAACAGGTCGAAGCGCGCCTGCGCCGCCGTGCGCTTGATGAAGACGCGCCTGCGCCGCCAAGCGCGGTCGCGGAGACAGCATAATGCGTGAGGCGCTTGATCATTGGCCCTTCGTCGTGGGCGCTTATGCCGTAGGCGGTGTGGCCATGGGATGGCTTATCGCGTGGAGTTACACCGCAATGCGTAAAGCTGAAAAGCGGCGCGAAGAGATGAGGCGTAAATAATGGCCCAGATGAAGGCAAAACATCAGCGTATGACCCTTGTGGTGCTGGCGTTGATTGCGGTGGTGGCAGCCGGACTGATTGCAGCCTGGGCGCTGCGATCCCAAGCCAATTATTTCTACCTGCCAGAACAAATGGCAGCAGAGCCGCCGGAGGTGGGACAAGCGGTGCGTTTGGGCGGCATGGTGGCCGCTGACAGCATCAAGACCGCTGAGGATGGCATTACGGTGAGCTTCCTAGTTACCGGCAACACCGACGACATGATCCCTGTGACTTACAGCGGGATCCTGCCCGATCTGTTTGTCGAGGGGTCAGGCGTTGTTGCAGAAGGGTCATTGCAGGCCGATGGCACCTTCCTTGCGACCAATCTGCTGGCAAAGCACGATGAGAATTATGTGCCCAAAGAGCTTGAAGGGCTCGAAGGGCATAAAGCGTCTGAGGAATACGCCGAAACCGTGGCGGGGATGAGTTAAACCGTCATGATCGCAGAACTCGGACACGCTGCCCTATGGCTCGCAACAGCGCTTGCAGTCTTGCAGATGGTGGGGGGCGCGCTTGGCCTTCGCAACGGTAATGAGGCGATAGTCGCTCTTACACGGCCCGCTGCTGTCGTGCAGGCGTTTTTGGCGACGCTCTCCTTCCTGTTGCTGCTCTACGCTTTTGCGATCACCGATCTGTCGATCAAGCTTGTTGCAACCAATTCCCACTCGATGAAGCCGTTTATCTACAAATTGACGGGCACTTGGGGGAACCATGAGGGCTCTATGCTCTTGTGGGTGGCGGTTCTGGCCCTTTCTGGTGGCCTTCTGGCTGGGCTTGAAAGGCGTCTGCCTGAAAAAACGATGTCAGCAACGCTCAGCGTGCAAGGCTTTGTTGCGCTTGGCTTTTACAGCTTCCTTTTGCTGTCATCGAACCCGTTTGAACGCCTTCCTGTGCCAGCGGGCGAGGGATCGGGATTGAACCCGCTCTTGCAGGATATTGGCCTCGCGATCCATCCGCCCACGCTATACATCGGCTATGTTGGTCTGTCTGTCGCGTTTAGCCTTTGCATGGGCGCATTGATCACGCGCCAGGTGACGCCTGATTTTGCGAAGGTCATGCGGCCGTGGGTGCTGGCTGCTTGGGTGTTTCTCACATTCGGCATCACCGCTGGCTCTTACTGGGCTTATTATGAGCTTGGCTGGGGCGGTTGGTGGTTCTGGGATCCGGTTGAAAACGCCTCCCTCATGCCGTGGCTTGCGGCGACGGCATTGCTCCATTCTGTAAGCGTTCTGGCTGCGCGCGATGCTTTACGAACGTGGACGATCATGCTGGGCGTTCTTGCCTTTTCCATGTCAATGCTCGGCACTTTCCTTGTTCGCTCTGGCGTTATCACCAGCGTGCACGCCTTCGCGGTCGATCCTGAGCGGGGGAGCTTCATCCTCGCGCTGCTTGGCCTTTATATCGGCGGGGCGCTTGTCATCTTTGCCATGCGGGCAGGGTATATCGCCGAAGGCAAACGCTTCACCGCGACAAGCCGCGAGGGAGCGCTTGTCTTCAACAATGTGATGCTGTCCGCGATCCTTGCGATTGTGCTGCTGGGCACGCTTTATCCGGTCTTCACTGAAGTTTTCGATGTGCGCGTTTCGGTCGGCCCGCCCTATTTCAACCCAGCAAGCGCCATTTTCGCAATCCCGATGTTCATGGTGATGGCGGTGGGGCCGCTTCTGCGGTGGAAAGACGATAAGCCTGCGCGCATCCAGTTCGAGGTGCTGCTGCTCGCAAGCATCGCCATCACCGTGATTGCGCTCGTTGCGTTCTTTGGCAGCTATGACATTCTCCCGCTGCTCGGTCTTGCATTTGCAGCAGCGCTGGGTGTTGCCTCGCTTCTGCCACTGCGCGGTCGAAAACTCTCCCGCGTTCCCACCGCCACCTGGGGTATGGTGATGGCCCATTTTGGCGTTGCGGTCGCATTGTTTGGCATGGCAAGCGAAAGCGCCTTTACCTCCGAAAGGCTCGCAGCGGTGTCTTCCGGCGGGCAAGAGCAGGTCGGCGAATGGACCATCGAGCTGCAAAGCGTCGATCCGATCGCAGGCCCGAACTGGACCGCAATCGAGGCGCGCATTATCGCCACGCGCGGTGATGGAGACGGCGTTCTTCTCACCCCGCAAGCGCGCAATTTCTGGGCACCGACACAAGCCACCAGCGAAAGCGCTCTGCTGACCACTTGGGATGGCCAGTTGTACGCTGTGATCGGTGATCAGGCGGGCGTTGATGCCAATGGCAACCCGCGTTGGCAATTACGGGTGTGGTGGAAGCCGTTTGTGACTTTCATCTGGTATGGCGGCCTCATGATTGCCTTTGGCGGTATTCTCTCGATTATCGGGCGGCTGCAGGTCGATCTTAAGCGGCGTTCCGTGACCAAACGCGGCAATCAACGCCGCGAGGATGCTGCCGCCCTCGCTGGTGGAACCGCGCCGGAGCCCGCTGAATAATGCGCCTTATCTACCTCATCCCATTAGCACTCTTCCTCTTTTTTGCAGGGGTGGCCGGCTATCAGCTGACCCAGCCAAAGGATGTAAACATCCCCTCGCAGATGATTGAACGCGAGCTTCCCGATTTTGCGCTTGAACCGGCGCTTGAAGGGATGCCCGGGGCGTCGCGCGCGGACTTTATCGGTGGCAAGCCCAAGCTTCTTAATATCTGGGCAAGCTGGTGTGTGCCTTGCATCGCAGAGGCGCCGCACCTTGAGCGCCTGCGCCAAGAAGGCGTGGAAATCATCGGCGTTGCGGTACGCGACCGACCAGAGGCGGTTGAGGGCTTCCTTGCTCGTTATGGCAATCCCTACACCCGCATCGGCGCAGATGACATTTCCGAGCTGATGCTGGAAATTGGCGCATCGGGTGTGCCGGAAACCTATGTAATCGATGCTGCTGGAAACATCCGATACCAACACATTGGCGACATTCGTGAAAACCACGTTGAAATGCTGCTTGAAAAACTGGAGGAAGCAGCGTGATGCGTTTTCTGTTGGCCTTGATCGCCCTCATCGCGGCCCCGATTTACGCGCAAAGCTCAATGCCGCCTGCGCCTTACGCCTATACTCAGCTGGATGATCCTGTGCTCGAAGCTGAGGCTGCGGCACTCATGGAAACGCTGCGATGCCTCAAATGCCAGTCTCAGAGTATTGCCGATAGCGATGCGCCTATGGCTGGCGATATGCGCCATCAGGTCCGTTCGCGCCTGCTCGCTGGCGAAAGCCCCGAAGAAGTGCGCGATTGGCTGACGCAGCGCTATGGCGATTATGTGAGCTATGAGCCCACGGTCAGTTCTACGACCTGGCCCCTTTTCGCCATCCCAGTGCTGTTACTCCTTATCGTTGGCGCAGTGCTCTTGCGCAGGCTTGGTAAGCGGTCTTCTGGCTCGGAAGGGAGCGCGTAATGGATCAATGGCTCGCGATCCTCGCGCTTGCGCTGGTAAGCTTTGCGATTGCCGCGTTTTACCTGCGGATGCCCCGCCAAGGTTTTGCCGTATTCGGGGCAGCGCTCCTGTTCGGGCTCGTTGGCTACAGCTGGGTGGGCTCTCCGGGTCAGTCTGGCAGTCCCAAACAACCACAAGTTCAGGCCGAACAGGAATCGGGCGAAGCGATGGTCGAGGCGCGCCGGGCGCTGTTCGATCCGACGACGGCCAAGCCTGATTACCTCACGCTGTCCGATGGCTTCGCCCGTCGCGGCAAGTTTGACGATGCCGCGGGCCTCTTGCGCCAGGGTCTTCGCGAAAACCCCGATCACCTCGAAGGTTGGCTTGCGCTTGGCATGGCTCTCACTGGCCATGCGGAGGGCTTCGTCACGCCAGCGGCCAATTATGCCTATGGAAAAGCGCGGGAAATTGACCCCAGCAATCCGGGTCCGGACTTCTTCCTCGGCACTTCGCTGGTGCAGACTGGACAGATCGTCGCCGGGCGCAAGGTGTGGGGGCGCCTGCTTGAAAATTCGCCCGACGATGCTCCGTGGAAGGCTGAAATTGAGCGCCGGGTCGAGCGGCTCGATGAAATGATCGCCAATGCGCCCATGCTGCAATAGGTGCAGACGATAGGCGCGATGTTGCAGGTGCGAAGCCGCAGTGGTAATGGCGGGCGCCTTACGCGGGTTCAGAGCGCTCTGAGTCCCACACACCGGGTCACCGAACGGGACAATCGCACACGATGAGCGAAACCTCAGCAACAGCGGAACATTCCTCATTGGATACGCATTCCAGCGGCCACGCGCATGGCGGTTCGAAAGCCGCTTTGGCGGTGGGCGCGATTGGCATTGTTTTCGGCGATATTGGTACAAGCCCGCTTTACGCCTTTCGCGAAACCTTCGCTGGCACGGCCAATGTCGCGATTGATCGGATGCACGTGCTCGGCGTGGTCAGCCTCATCTTCTGGTCGATGCTGCTTGTGGTGGCGATCCAATATGTGACGATCCTCATGCGCGCCGACAACAAGGGGCAGGGCGGGTCGCTCGCTCTCGTGGCGCTGCTTTCCCGGCATATGGGCAAGTCTTCCTATGGCTGGTTGGTGGTGCTTCTCGGCGTTTTTGCGACATCACTTTTCTACGGCGACTCGATGATTACGCCCGCAATTTCCGTGCTTTCTGCGGTTGAAGGGCTCACCGTCGTCGATCAGGGGTTACAACAATATGTGATCCCCATCGCGCTTGGCCTGCTCGTCTTTCTCTTCATGCTTCAGGCGCGCGGGACAGCAAAAGTTGGCGCGCTGTTTGCCCCGGTTATGATCGTCTGGTTCACTGTCTTGGCTGGCCTTGGCGGGTGGCAGATCATCCAGAACCCGGACATCTTGTGGGCGCTGAACCCCTATTACGCGGTCATGTTTTTCGTGACCGATGGCTTCGTCGCTTTCCTCGCCTTGGGTGCGGTTGTGCTTGCGGTGACAGGTTCAGAGGCGCTGTATTCGGACATGGGGCATTTTGGCCGGGGGCCAATGCGCCTTTCGTGGTTCGGCTTTGTCATGCCGTGCCTTCTTCTCAACTATTTCGGACAAGGCGCGCTTATCGCCGGGCTGCCTGCTGAAGAAGCCGCAGTGGTGGTGCAGAGCCCGTTCTTCCTGCTTGCCAGCGAAGAATGGCGCTTGCCGCTGGTATTCCTTGCAACCGTGGCGACCTTTATCGCGAGCCAGGCGGTGATTTCGGGCGCGTTCTCAATCACCCATCAGGCGGTGCAAATGGGCTTTATGCCGCGCCTCTCGATCCTTCACACCAGCGAGACCGAAGGCGGTCAGATTTACATTCCCGTCGTTAACTGGGCGCTGATGGTGGCGGTGATTCTGCTGGTGCTCACTTTCCAAAGCTCGTCCAACCTCGCCTCCGCCTACGGGATCGCAGTGACTGGGGCGGTGACGATTGATACGCTTTTGATGGGCCTTCTTTTCGTCAGCGTGTGGAAGTGGAAATGGTGGTACGCAGCGCCCGTGGTGCTCCTCTTCCTGATCGTGGATGGCGCTTATTTCGCAGCCAACCTTACCAAGATCCCCGACGGCGGTTGGTTCCCTCTGGTGGTGGGCTTTGTCGCATTTACTTTCCTGACGACCTGGGCGCGGGGCAGAAAGCTTATGCGCGCAAGGATGAGCGAGGGAAGCCTGCCGATTGAGATTTTCGCCAAATCGGCCAAGAATTCCGCGCTGCGCGTGCCCGGCACCGCGATCTTCATGGCCAGCAGTCAAGCCGGTGTCCCGTCTGCGCTGCTCCACAATATCAAGCACAATAAGGTGCTGCACGAGCGCGTCGTGATCTTGACGGTTGATATTCAGGACGAGCCCTATGTCGATCCGGACAAGCGGTGCGAATACACCGATATGGGCGATGGCTTTTACCGTGCGGTGCTGCGCTATGGCTTTATGGAAGAGACGGACGTGCCTGAGGGCCTTAAGGGCATGGGGCTTTATTGCGGTGGCCAGTTCGACATGATGCACACCAGCTTCTTCCTTTC
This sequence comes from Erythrobacter sp. SCSIO 43205, assembly GCF_019904235.1. Lineage (NCBI taxonomy): Bacteria > Pseudomonadati > Pseudomonadota > Alphaproteobacteria > Sphingomonadales > Erythrobacteraceae > Erythrobacter > Erythrobacter sp. SCSIO 43205. The sequence goes on from NZ_CP063202.1 coordinate 1,762,566, forward strand.
GCGCCAGACCTTGCTGGCGAGCGACAAGCCGGGGATGCCAATCTGGCGCGAGAAGATCTTCGCTTGGATGCTGAGGAATTCGGCAAGCGCGATGGACTTCTTCAAACTGCCCACAAACCGCGTGGTGGAGCTTGGCAGTCAGGTTGAGATTTAGAGCTGCGCGTTGGCACAGGGGAGCCGCAATGCCCACCAAAGTCGATTTCAAACGCACCGTGCGCGATCACGCCAAGCTTGAGGGGGAGGCGACCATCAGCATTGGCACAACCACCTTCACCGGCGATGGTGACAGGCTGTTCTTGAACTTCAAGGACGTCGGTATTCTCTTCAGCCACGAAGACGCCGAGGACTTTCTGAAAGCCGCGATGAACGCCTATTTGCGGCTCGGTTACGGCGCAGAAGGTGGCGCTTAGTCGCTTGGGATCATCGTGATCGCCGTTTGCCGCCCATGCAGAAACCTCACGCTCTCCCCATCGAAAAACGCATCTTCCTCGGTGCGGAAATCCACGCGTTGTCCGCCCCATTCCGGCACCGCTGAATAGCTGGTCAGCTCAATCGCCCAGGCGGTGTTGGCGCGAAGTGTATCTTCCCCGCGCGGGTCCGCCTCCTGATTGTCCCAAAAGCCGATCGCGGTGCCTGCGCCGTGCCCGTGAAAGCCGATGGGGTGCGAATAGATCGACGGGTCGAGCCCTTCCGCAATCGCCTCTGCGCGGGCACGGGCGAGGATTTCATTACCCGAAAGTCCCGTTCTCATGTGACTTATGAGGATGTCCTGCACCCGGTTGGAATTGGTGAGGCCCTGCTGCAATCCCGCGGGCACTTCGGTTTCGCCGGGTTTCAGGACGTAGCCCAAATGCTGGTTATCGGTGTTGAGGCGAAGGTAGGTCAGCCCCAAGTCGGTCCACAAAAGATCACCCGGCATAATCACCGTATCGCCCGACAGGATGCCTTCCTCACCCTCGCGCTGGAGGCCGAAGCTGGGGTGGAACCATGGGGTGATCCCTAGGTCTTGAATACGCTTGCGATACCACCACTGCACCTCGCGCGTGGTTGTCACGCCCGGAGTGATCACTTTGCGCGACATCGCCTCTGAAATCAGCTGATGGGCAAGGGCGACCAGCGCCCGGTATTGCACGACCTCTTCGCTCGTGCGCGTCTCCAGCCAGCGCACCGCAAGCCGCTCGCCGGAGACAATCCGCTCGCGGTATTCGGGGGCGAGGGCCGTCATCATCGCATCATACTGGCTCTTGGTCATGCCATCGGCAAAGCGGGTCGTAGCAGAGACGTTGATCGCGATATTTGCCGGGTCGCGCGCCGCGATAATGTCGGCCAGTGCTGCCCATTGGTCCGGCTGTTCATCTGGTTCCCAAGCGGGCTCGAACAGTCCGGCAAGGCCATAACGGCTGACGGTAAGGCGTTCGATGTCCTCTCCTGCACCGGGGTCAAAGAACACCAGAATTGTCCGCCGCCTTGCGTTGAAGCTTTTGGCATCAAGCATGGTGGCGATCACTGGCTCTTCGAAATATTCGCGCGCCATGATGACCCACATGGCAATCCCCTCTTCGCGCATTAGCTTGGGAATGAGGGTGTTGAGCCGGTTGGCGAGCCTTGCGTCGATTATGTCGGCGCGGCTCTCAAGCGGCAATATCGCCGCAGGCTCTACGCGCGGGTCGCCTTCAGCAAAGGTGATCGGGCCATGGGTGTCGGCAAGCGCCGGAGCGCTCAAAATAGCGGCCAAACCGATGAGCAGTTGGGCAAATTTCATTGCTGGCTTAACTCTTGGCTTCATCCTCATCATCATCGCCTTCGTTCTGGCCCACATCAAGCCCGTGCTTCAAGAGCATGGGTAGCTGGGTGAAGGTGAAGAGGAAAGTGAGGGGGAGAAACACCCAGAGCTTTGCCCAAAGCCAGCCTTCAAAGTCGAGATAAGCACGCAGGGCTTCGTTGAATCCGGCAAGCAGGAGAAAGAAGACCCCCCAATTGCGCGACAGTTTAAGCCAGCCTTCCTCAGAGAGCCCCTCGAACGCTGCTTCGAGCAGGATTTTGAGGAGCGCGCGGCCTGTAAAGAACCCGGCGAGTAAGGCTATGCCGAAGCCTGCGTAGATGATCGTGGGTTTGAGTTGCACAAACACCGGATCGCCAAAAAAGATGGTGAGAGCGCCGAAGCCAACGATCAATGCAGTGGAGAGCCACAGCATAGGTGAGACTTTGCCAAGCTTGAACTTGGAGAAAAGGAGCGCGGCGACGGCTGCGACCATAAAGGCGCCCGTGCCGTAGATGATCGCGAGGAGCTCGCCCGCCGCATTGGGCTCTGCTGGCGCGTTAAAGCGGTAGACGCCGAGGAAAACGAGCAAGGGGCCATAATCGACCGCCACGTTGAGCCAGCCTGAGCCTTGGGGTTTTGTGTCTGTCTCGCTCATTTAACTCTCTTTTTCGTCATTGCGAGGAGCCGCAGGCGACGAAGCAATCCATGGACCTATTTCAAATCAGAGGGCGCGGGGTCATGGATTGCCGCGCGGCTCCGCCGCTCGCAATGACGAAGTTTAGGCAACTCCAGCAATTACCCTTGCAACAAGATCAGGGTCGAAGGGGCGCAGGTCTTCCATCTTCTCGCCAACGCCAATCGCGTGGATAGGAAGGCCGTATTGCTCGGCAGCAGCCACCAGAACGCCGCCGCGAGCGGTGCCGTCCAATTTCGTCATGATAAGCCCTGTGACCCCTGCGACCTCTTTGAACACGTCGATTTGTGAGAGCGCATTTTGCCCGTTGGTCGCATCGAGGACGAGCACCACGTCATGCGGGGCCTCTTCGTTCAGTTTGCCCAAAACCCGGCGGATCTTGGCAAGCTCTTCCATAAGCTCTTTCTTGTTCTGAAGGCGACCAGCGGTGTCCACGACGAGCGCATCAATCCCGGTGTCGGTTGCCTGCTTTACCGCATCGAACACAATGGAGGCCGGGTCGCCGCCCTCTGGCCCGCGCACGATGTCCACGCCGGCGCGCTCTGCCCAGGTCGCAAGTTGACCGATGGCGGCGGCGCGAAAAGTGTCTCCTGCGGCGAGAAGCACGCCGTAATCATCTTCGGTAAACAGGTGCGCGAGTTTGGCGATGGTCGTGGTTTTGCCTGAGCCATTGACCCCGATCACAAGGATGACTTGAGGGCGCGGGAATGCGGTGATTTCCAAAGGCTTTGCCACGGGGCGAAGGATTTCGGCGATCTCTTCGGCGACGCTTTCCTTGAGTTCGCGTTGAGTTATCTCAAGCCCAAAGCTTTTATCCGACAACCTCTTGCGGATACGCGCAGCCGCAGCAGGGCCAAGGTCAGAGACAATCAGCGCATCTTCAATATCATCCAGCGTCGCATCATCAAGGCGCGTCGCCACACCTGTCAGATTGCTCCCAATCCGCTCAGAGGTTTTGCGAAAGCCGCCGAGCAGCTTCTCGCTCCAGCTTTGCGTCATACGAGCATTCCTTCTTGCACAATCGCCGGGGTGAGCTTGAGTATCTCGCCCGGTGTCGCATCTGCCGGGCACTCTACCCGCGCGTAATTAGGGGCATAGCCTGTGCCGTCGCGTTCGACGAGGACTGGCATGGTTTCACCCACAAGCGTGTTGAGCCACCGGGAACGCTGGCGCTTTACCGCCTCACGCAATTCCGCAGCGCGCGCTTTGACCACACTGCGGTCCACTTGCGGCATACGCGCAGCAGGCGTGCCGGGGCGCGGGGAATAGGGGAAGACGTGGCCATGGACGATGTCAAGTTCCTCGATGATGGAGAGGTTGGCGGCATGGTGCTTTGCTTCTTCCGTGGGGAAGCCCGCGATAAGGTCCGCACCAATCGCCAACTCAGGGCGGCGCGCTTTGAGGCGGCTGACCAGATCGACCGCATCATCGCGCAAGTGACGCCGCTTCATGCGCTTCAGCATCAGGTCGTGGCCGTGCTGCATCGAGAGGTGGAGGTGGGGCATCAAGCGCTTTTCCGAAGCGAACAGCGCGAACAGCTCCTCGTCAATCTCAATCCCGTCGAGCGAGGACATCCTCAGGCGAGAAAGCGAGGCGAACTCGTTTAGAACAGAGCCCACCAGAGCGCCAAGCGGCGGAGCGCCAGGTAAATCATGCCCCCAGCTTGTGACGTCCACACCCGTCAGCACAACTTCTCTGGCCCCTTGCTCAAGGTGATGTTCCACCTCGCGCAGCACCTGTGCGATAGTCATCGAGCGGCTTTTGCCGCGCCCTTGCGGAATGACGCAGAAAGTGCAGGCGTGGTCGCAACCGTTCTGCACCGCGATAAAGGCACGGGTGCGTGTGGGGGGAGGGGGCGCTTGTGGAAGAGGCACGTTCCACACGCGCGGGTCCAGCTTCTTCTCATTGGCGATAATCCCGTTGACCTCGGGCATATCGGCCAATTGCTCGCGCTCAATATCAGCCGCGCATCCTGTCACCAGAAGGCGCGCATCAGGGCGTTCGCGGCGCGCCTTGCGGATCGCCTGGCGGGTCTGGCGCACGGCTTCGGATGTGACAGCGCAAGAGTTGATGACAACCACATCATCCGCGTCGTCCAGCATCGCTTTCATGCGCTCTGATTCCGCGATGTTAAGACGGCAGCCAAGCGAGATGATTTCGGCACCGCTCATGCGAAATCGTCCCAATCGAACTCTCCGCGAAAGCTCTCCGCTGCAGGGCCAGTCATGCGGATGCTCTCACCCTCGCGCCACTCAATGATGAGATCACCACCCGGGAGCGTCACGCGCACTTTTTCACCCGCCAGCTTGCATCGGATTGCTGCGACCGCAGTTGCACACGCACCCGTACCGCAAGCGCGCGTGAGGCCCGCGCCGCGTTCCCAGACGTGCAGCTTGAGATGATCGGGGCCCACAAGGCTCGCCACATTGACATTGACCCTTTGCGGGAAAACCGGATCGTGTTCGATTTGTGGCCCAAGCGTTGCCAGATCAATCGCGTCGGCATCATCGACGAAGAAAATCACATGGGGATTGCCGACATTGACCGCCGATGGATGTTGCAACGCGCCCCAGCCAACCGGCATTGTGAGAGTGTCCATCGGATAATCCAGCGGGATCTGATCCCAGTTGAACCGGGGCTTGCCCATATCAACCGTCGCACCGCCTTCAGAAGGCTCCAGCGCCAGCACACCGCCAGCGGTTTCAATCTGTGCCGGCTCGCCGTGCAGCAGCGCCACCGCGCGGGTTGCATTGCCGCAGGCTTCGACTTCGCCGCCGTCTGAATTGAAAATCCGCATTCTGAAGCTTTGCGTCTCGCTCGGCTCCAACACGATCATCTGATCACAGCCAATCCCTGTGTGTCGGTCAGCAATCGCGCTGGCGAAGGTCGCGGTGATCGCGGGCAGGGGCGCGAGGCGCGCGTCAAGCACGACGAAATCATTGCCAAGGCCATGCATCTTGATGAAGGGGACACGCATTATGGATGCGCATTTATGCACCCTTAAGCCCAGCGTCCAGTGCTAGTGCGCCGATTGCCTTAACCTGCTTGGCGTGAACGCGGCTCGATAGAGGGTTCCTGATTGCGCTTGGCCTGTTTTGCCTTGAGGTGCGCTGCCAATTGCCCGGACTTTGCCAGGCGCTTACGAACCTGCTCTGCGCTTTCCGGCCGTCCATAAAGATAGCCTTGCCCCTTGAGTTTGCCCATTGCCTTAAGCTGAGCAAGGATCGCCTCATCTTCGATGCCTTCTGCTGTCATCGGCAGATCAAGTCCGCGTGCCAGCGATACAATCGCATCAACGATGGTGGACTTTGCTTCAGGCGAGGAAAGCTCGCGCACGAAACTGCGGTCGATTTTGAGCCGGTCAAACGGCAGCGTGCGCAGTTGTTCAAGCGAGGAATAGCCTGTGCCAAAATCATCAAGGCTTACCTTGACGCCCTGATTGCGCAGGCTGGTTATGATGCCGCGCACCATATCGACATTGTCGTGCAGGCAACTTTCGGTGACCTCCACCTCAAGGCGCTGTGCAGGAAAATTATGTTTGACGAGGAGCTTTAAGAGCTTTTGCGCAAACCACGGATCGCGCAATTGCACGGGCGACACATTGATCGACAAGGTGAGGGCATCGTCCCAATCCTGCGCATCGACAAGCGCGCGCTCGATCAACTGGTCGGAAAGCTGGGAAATGACGCCGATTTCTTCTGCCACCGGAATGAAGACTTCTGGGCTGACCATGCCCATGTGGGCACTGTTCCATCGGGCCAGCATTTCAAAGCCGACAAGCTCGCCGCTCTCAAGGTCGACTTGCTGTTCGTAAAAAGGTTCAAACTCGCCCGCTTGAAGGCCTGCACGAATGCCGACCTCAAGCTCGTTGCGAAAGCGCAGTTCGCTTTCCATGCTGGGTTCAAACCAGAAATAGCGGTTCTTGCCCGATTTCTTGGCCTGATACATGGCAATATCAGCGCGGTGCATGAGGTCGTCTGGCCCAACCGGTAAGGGTCGCGAGCTTGAGATGTTCTCACCCAGATCATGATCGCTGGTAACACCAATGGAAACGGTTGCCTCAACCGTCACACTGTCAAGGTCAAACGGGATCGCCATCGCTTCAAAAAGACGGATGACGAGATCATCGACGCGCTCGGGTTGATGGGGGTCGAAGTCTGTGACGAAGGCAAATTCATCCCCGCCAATGCGCGCAAGCTGAGAGGTTTTGGGCAAGACCTGATTGATGCGTCTTGCAAGCTCGACCAAAGTTGCATCGCCGACTGCATGGCCGTGCATATCATTGATCTGCTTGAAGTTATCGAGATCAATCAAGCAATAGGCAACGGCTAACCCGCGCGCATTGGCACGCGTGCGAGTATCGTGTGTGACCTTTGCCATGCTGCGACGATTAAGGCAGCCGGTGAGCGGATCGGTTTCGGAAAGCTTGCGCGCGAGATCTTCTGCATCGCGCCGATCGCTGATCTCAATTTTAAGCTCGCGATAGCGTCGCCAACCAAAGATCACGAGAACCACATTGAGAAGAAGCGCATTGACCAGCAGCGCGTCGGGGACAGGGCCGCCTGAAACAATCGCTTCGATCGCACCGGGCAACACCTTGCCACCGGTTGCAACAAACAGAATGATCGCAGCAACAGCAATGCCAAGCGCGACCAGATCCCGCTCCGCGCTTCCTTTGAGGCGTTGGCTGTTCTTTGCTTGTGACATTCCCGCTTAGCCCTGTTAAATCAGTTCTTTAGGAGAACCATCTCCTCCCGAACATCTGCGGCGTTGTATCAGGCACCCACTAAAGATTGAGTTAACCGCACCAAGCTGCGAAAAAGCGCCGCGCGCTGCACCGCGGGCGAGATTTGAGTCTGGTGAGAGCGGGCTGTGTCAGCTAACTTTTTGCTGATCGGAGAAATTGCTTCATGCCTGATGACACAAAGACCCCAAAATCGCCGAGCTACTGGTTGATGAAGTCCGAGCCGTTTGAATACAGCTGGGATGATCTTGTCGAAGAAGGGGAGGGTGTTTGGAGCGGTGTTCGCAACCATTCGGCCAAGCTCAATCTCAAAGCGATGGAAGTGGGCGATGAATGTTTCTTCTACCACTCGCGCGAGGGTTTGGAGATTGTCGGCATTTGCGTGGTGAGCGTGGCTGGCATTGGCGATCCGACCGATGAGACGGGCAAATGGGCTGCGGTCAAGGTGAAGCCCAAGCGCAAGTTTGACAACCCTGTGAGCCTTAAACAGATCAAGAGCGAGCCACGTCTTGCCGATTGCGAACTGGTGCGAATGTCGCGCCTCTCAGTTGCCAAGATCACGCCTGAGGAATGGGACATTATTTGCCAGATGGCGCAAGAGTGATGGGTTTCAAGCGGTCCTTTTGATGGAACCATGGGTCAAGTGCTCTGTAGGCGGGATAAGAAAACCCCCAACCCCACGGAGACATTATGAACCGGTTCGAAAACAAGCGCATCCTTATCACTGGCGGCACAAGCGGCATGGGCCTCGAAGCTGCCAAGATGATCGTTGAAGAGGGCGGCGAAGTGGCCGTGACCGGGACTACACAGGACCATCTCGATGAGGCGGGTAAAGCGTTGCCGTCGGGCTCGCTCGTCCTTCGCAACGACGCCTCCGATCCCGAAGCTGCCAAAGAGCTTGGCGCGAAGGTGAAAGAGCAAATGGGTGCGATTGACGGTCTGTGGCTTAATGCAGGTTATGGCAAATTCGGCCCCACCGAAGAGGTCGAGGTCGATTTCTTCGACAATATGCACAATGTGAATGTGCGCGGACCAGTGCTTCAGATGGCTGAATTGATGCCTGCGCTAACCGATGGCGGAGCGGTGCTGCTCACCTCTTCGGTTGCGCCATATTTGGGACAGGCCGAAGGCGCTGTTTATGCGGCGACAAAAGGCGCTGTGAGCGCTCTCACACGCAGCTGGGCATCAGCGCTGGCTCCGCGCGACATTCGCGTAAATTCGGTTGCGCCCGGACCCATCGACACGAATTTCATGAACGGAATGGGCTTTTCCGATGACGAAAAGGAACAGTTTCTGGAGCAAATTCAGGAGCAAGTGCCGCTGGGCCGGCTTGGCACATCCAAGGAAGCAGCGCAGGTCGCTTTGTTCCTCTTGTCCGATCAGGCATCCTATGTGTCGGGCTCTGAATATATGGTCGATGGCGGGATGACGATGCGCTGATCAATCGGCGGGGCGGGCTTACGCTTTTGCGCGAAGCCCGCTTACCGTTGCCCCGCTGGCCGCGAGTTGTTCGACGTCAATCTTCATGTGGATGAGGCGCAGGCCATCGCGGGCCTTTGCTTCGGTCAGAGCGGCCTTGAACTCATCGGTCGTGCTGACGGCGGTGCTCCACGCACCATAGCTCGCGCCGAGCATGGCAAAATCAGGATTGATGAGTTGCGTGCCCGAAACGCGGGCTGGATACTCGCGTTCCTGATGCATCCGAATTGTGCCGTATGCGCTGTTATCGACTACAAGCACTAACAGGTTCACGCCATATTGCGCAGCGGTCGCAAGCTCCTGACCATTCATCATAAAATCGCCGTCGCCAGCGACCGCGACAACCATTGTATCCGGTTGACGAAGCGCCGCCGCTACGCTTGCAGGCACGCCATATCCCATCGCACCGCAGGTTGGGGCAAGTTGGCTTGGATAGCCGGCATAGCGCCAGTATCGGTGCCACCAACCCGAGAAATTGCCTGCGCCATTGCAGATGATCGTATCCGGCGGCAACGCCTCGCGCATGGCGGTGACGCAGGCTGCCATATCGAGGTCGGGCGCGTTATTTGACGCCGAATAAGTCGCCCATTCGCGCCATTCGCCGTTTGCCTCTTGACCTGCGTCAAAAGGGATAATGCTCGCATCTTCCCAAAGGCTCGCTGCCTCGGCAAATTCATCGACCGAGCAGGCGAGCGCCAAATCAGCGCGGTACACCCGGCCAAGCTCGTCAGGGTCGGGGTGGATATGCACCAATGTCTGATCCGGGTGATCGGGTGTGATGAGAGTGTAGCCATCGGTTGTCGCCTCGCCCAGGCGCGCGCCGACAGCGATGATGAGGTCTGCGTTTTTAACCCGCTCGACCAGTTTAAGATTGGGGCCATAGCCGAGATTGCCAGCATAGACTGGCGAAGACGGATCAATCGCGTCTTGCCGCCTGAAAGCGGTCGCGACCGGCAAGCCGATGCGTTCTGCGAATTGCTGAAAGGCAAGACGCGCCTTGGAGTTCCATCCTGCGCCACCGATAATTGCAATCGGGCTGGCCGCATCGGCAAGAAGGCCAAACATTGCCTGCATTGCATCGGGGCAAACAGCCTGCGCCGGGCGCGCGGCGTAGGGGCGCGGCTTGAGGTCAGTGGGCACAGCATCGCACAGCATATCTTCGGGCAGGGCGAGGACTACTGGGCCGGGCCGCCCGTTCACGGCAACCGAGTATGCGCGCGCGATATATTCGGGCACGCGCAAAGGGTCGTCAATTCGCGCGGCCCATTTGGCGATGGGGCCAAAGAAGGCTTCGAAATTCACTTCTTGAAAACCCTCGCGGTCGCGGCACGGGCGCGCGACATCTCCCACAAACAGGATCATGGGCTGTGCATCCTGATGCGCGACATGAACGCCGATGGAAGCATTGGTCGCGCCGGGCCCGCGCGTGACAAAGGCAACGCCGGGGCGCAAGGTGTCGCCGCCAGCGCTCATCGCACCATCTGCGCACGCCATGAAGGCCGCGCCCCCTTCCTGTCGGCACACGACCGTTTCAATCACGCTTTGATCGTGGAGCGCATCAAGCACCGCGAGGAAGCTTTCGCCCGGCACTGTAAAAATACGGCTGGTACCCTGTTCCTCAAGACACTCGACCAAAAGCTGAGCCGCTGTTTTCGTTTCTTGCGCCATCTTGAAACCTTCTTGTCTAAGGCTCCAGCGTTAGACGGGTCGAAAGGCGAGTGCAAATGGTCATGCCAACCTTGATCCAGTGGGTTAGGGTGCCTTGGGAATTAACCAACAATGTGGCTAACTGTCCCGCTTGGGGGCAGCGCCAACTCGCTTGTGGCCAAAGGTTAAGAAAGTCTTAAACCATGGCCCCATGACAACGAAAACAATGACTGTTGAAAGCTTCCTTGAAATGGAAGCCGGACCTGAAATTGAAAGCCGCCGTCTGGCGGGTCGCAGGCGTCGTTCGCTGGTTCTCACTAATGAAGCAGCACGCCATCCATTTCGCGCAAGCCTTCCGCCGCACGTAACGAGTGTTGATCATGATCAAGCTGCGACAAGCTTCTGGCGGCTGACGAGGGACGACATTCGCGGCTTTGCGACCACCTATTTCGCGGTTTTCGCAGCGGTGCTGGTCTTTATCCTCTAAAACAACTCGTTTCCGGCGTCCTTTTCGGCGCGGTAAAGCTTCCAGCCCAGCCATGCTGAAACAATCGTCATCCCGGCGGCGACCAGCAATTGCTCGACCACGGGAAGCCCAATTGCGGTAAGGCCAATCGCAAGCGCTGAGCCCAGCACCATACAAATGCAGTTGACGATATTGTTGACCGCAATCGTGCGGCTCGCCGCGTCTTTCGCGCAATGCGTGGTCAAAAACGCATAGAGCGGCACGACGAACATCCCGCCCGCTGTCGATACACCCAAAAGCATGAAGGACAAAGGCACGGCAAGCGGCTCGAAAATCCATTCTTCAATCGGCAAAAGCTCGCCCGCAGCATTGGGCGTCCAAGCCTTTGCCACCAGATAGGCGCCGATCAGAAATCCGCCCATAATCACAACCGCGACCGGGCCAAAGCGGGCAGACACCTTGCCTTTCAAAAGAGCGTTGATGCCCACCGAGCCAAGCGCAATTCCGAGCGAGAAGATCACCAGGAACAGGCTGGCGACTTCAGGGGTGGCGAGAAGCTGGTTTTTTGCCAGAGGCGGGAAGAGGATGAAGAGCACTGCCCCCATGGTCCAGAAAAAGCTGATTGCGACAATCGCGAGCCATATCTGGCGGTTTTGCTTCACCTCTTTGATCAGACGCGCACTCATCACCACCTGATCGGCGATGGCAACAAAGGGATAGCCAAGCCAGCGCTTCACCCGGCTTTTGGTGTTTGCCGCGAAAGGTTCGAGCAGCGGAAAGTGCATTTCATAATCGCTAAGCGGAGGGGCATCCGGCACAAAGCGGGCCGAATAATAGCCCATGAATGCGATGATAATGACCAGCACCAGGGACACTTGCACATCGACGAAACCGGCAAGAATGGTGCCACCAAGGATCGCGATATAGGTGCCTGCCTCGACCAGTCCGGTGCCCGACAAAACCTCTTCGGGTTTCAATTGCTGAGGCAGGATCGCATATTTGATGGGGCCCAGAAATGCGCTTTGCGTGGAGGCAAGGAAGAGCACGATCAGCAACAGCGGAATACCGGCCGTGTGCACCTCAACCCCTTGCCACACCATGAAAAGGCCAAGCGCGCCAAGGCTCGCCCAGCCAATTTCGCACAGCTTTACAATCCGGATGATTGCCGCTTTATCGCGCGTGTCCGCCAATTGCCCGGCGAGCGCAGAAAACAGGACGAAGGGCGCAACGAAGATAAGCGAGGCCGCGCCGCTGAAAATGGCTTCCTGACTTTCCGAATTGTAGATCGAATAGACCACGAACAAGACCATCGCAGTCTTGTAGAGATTGTCGTTGAAGGCGTTGAAGAACTGCGTGACCATCAGCGGCAAGAAGCGCTTCTGGCGCAAGAGATGCGTTGATGTGGTCATGCGTTTCTTAGCGTCCCGGCGTCCTCTTCGCTGCCGCTTATCTAAAGCTTTGGGCTGCACACACAAGGGCACAGGTGTACACCTGTCCATAAGTGAGGCTGTGAACACGCAAACTGTTTTGCTTGACGCATTTCCTCGCTAAAGGCGGTTTTTAGCCATGTTGACGCTGCCCAACATCTTGACCTTATCGCGCATTTTTGCGGTGCCTTTGTTGGGATTCTTCCTGTGGTGGCCGGATTGGAAGCTTGGCTATCTTATTGGTTTTGCGCTTTATTGTGTGATTGCGATCACCGATTTCTTCGATGGCTATCTGGCGCGGGCGCAAGGGACTGTGTCGAAACTGGGGGTTTTTCTTGATCCCATCGCCGACAAAATCATGGTAGCGGCTGTTATCCTGATCCTTACCGCGCAAGGGTATCTTCGCGGGCCTTACGTCGGCGACCTTCATGTGATCGCAGGCGGCATTATTCTGGTGCGCGAGATCACCGTATCGGGCCTGCGCGAATTTCTGGGCGGGATACAAGTGTCGGTTCCCGTAACCAAGCTCGCCAAATGGAAAACAACCTTTCAGTTGATTGCTTTGGGCGCATTGATCCTTGGCGGGGCGGTGCATGGGCAGCCATGCCAATCGCTTGATGCGCCCGATTGCGACACGATTGCCGAAAGCTGGGTGCACGTTGTTGGTTTGGCGAGCCTGTGGCTGGCCGCGGGGCTCACCTGCATCACGGGTTGGGATTACCTGCGCGTTGGCCTGAAACACATGGATTAAGCGCCCCAATCAAGCGCAGGGTTCAAGGCCCTGAGAAATCAGGAGCGGCTTGAACCCGTTGCTTTTTGGAGCCACCCCGGTTGGGGAACTGTTTTAGTCTATCGCCGAACGATCCGCGCGACATTTTGCGCGCCCGAAGTGACCCGTTCATCATCGCTTTTTGCAGTAGCGGACGCAGTACGGGTCGAACGTTTGGCGCTGGACAGCATGACCGGCACATCGTCCGCCATGCTGCTTCCGCGATAACGATCGAGGCGTTCCTGAAGACTGGCGACCTTTTCGTGAAGGTCAGTGTTTTCGCGAAGCAATTGATCAGACTTGCTTGCTTCTCGACGCAGGCTGATTGCGTCTTTCTTCGCATCATCAAGCGCGTTTTCGAGACGCTGAATATCGCCTTCGGCAGCGGCAAGTCGGAAATGCGCTTCTTTTAGCTTGTCGCCATATTCGCGCAGCTGGGTTCGCGCTGAGGCAAGCTCGCGCTGGGCTTTTTGCTGGTCCTGTGTGGAATTGAGCCCTTGCGCTTTGAGGGTCGCCACCTCATCGCTCAAAAGCTCATTGGAATCGCGCGCTTCTTCCAAAAGCTTGCGGGTCATCTGGTGGCTCTCGCGCTCTTGGTTCAATCCATCGTTAAGCGAATAGATGCGCGATTCCTGGCTGACTTTAAGATCGGAATATTTGTTGCCCAAAACGCGCAATTCTTCGCGCGCGGCCTCGTTGTCCGCTTCCAGATCGGCGATGCGATCCTTCTGGCTTTCAACTTGCGAAATTTTTTCAAGCACGCTGCGTTCTTTGCGCGCAAGGGCCTCTGTCACTTCGTCATATTGGGTCTGCAGCTTGGCAGCCTGCATCCGCAGCTCTGTTTCCTGCTGGAGAAGATTGCTCTGCGCCCGGTCGCGTTCGGCCAGATTGGCGCGCAGGCAAGCGGCATCGACCTCGGCCTTTTCCTTGGCCTCGCGTTGCATCTCAAGCTCGCGCTTGGTTTCATTCAATGAAGCGGTAGCGGCGCGAAGGCGGTCCTCGATCCGCTCAGCATCGAGCTTGTTGGCGCTCGCCTCGCGCTGGCTCTTTTCATAGTCAGCGCGGATGCGGGAGACTTCTTCTTTAAGGCGGTTGATTTCGCGCGATGCATTTTGCGCCTTGGCAGCTTCAGCCATGATTTCGCGCGCTGCATCATCAAGTTGATCGCGCAAGGCATCATTTTCGTGGCGGAGCGACTTGGCCATGCCAGCATCGATTTCGAGCGCGGACATTTCTTCCATCATCTGATCGGCATCGCGGCGGGCGTGCTCGACTTGGTTCATCAGCATTTCGAGATTGTCCCGAATGGCTTGCGAACGTTTGGCGCGCGAGGGCTCAGGGGGCGAATGCTCGCTTGCAGACGCACTGATGCGCGGCGCTGCGGTTTCGGCACCTTGGAGTGTTTCACTGCTCTTTGCTGGCGCTTTGCCAAGAAGAGATCGGAACTGGAAAGCGTTGGGCATGGGTGACCTCGCTGGATTTGCAACTTTTCAACGAGCGGTGCGCCTAGGGGATGTGGTTAACGCACCGCTCACAAAAAGGGTTACTCGAAAACTAACGAATGACTTTTAACTTGGGACCTGCGGGCAAGCCCTGAGGATGATTGCTGAGGGACTTTCCGGGGGTCGGTTTGCGGGCATAATCGCGCGCCTTGTATGGCGCGGGGTTTGACCTTGAGACATCGCCTTGCAAGACAAGGTGCAGGCCTCATCAGAATCGATCAAAGGATCCCTCATGACAGCTTGGCGCTTTGCGATTGATCGCGGGGGAACCTTTACCGATGTGGTCGCGCTGACGCCTGAGGGTGAGCTTGTGACAGACAAGCTCTTGTCGGAAAATCCGGATCATTACGCTGATGCGGCGAGCGAGGCGGTGCGCCGCTTGATGAAGGCTCATGGCGAAGGGCCGATTGCAGAGCTTCGTATCGGAACCACGGTTGCCACTAACGCCTTGCTTGAACGCAAGGGGGAGCGTCTGGCGCTCGCGATTACGCGCGGGTTTGGCGATGCCTTGCGAATTGGCACACAGGCGCGCCCTGACATCTTTGCCCGGCATATCGTCTTGCCAGAGCAATTGCCTGAAACGGTCATTGAGGTCGCAGAGCGCGTGAGCGTTGATGGCGAGATCCTTGAGCCGCTTGATGAAGAGGCGGCGCGCGCTGATTTGGTAAAGCTGCGCAAAGAGGGCTTCGATGCAATTGCTATCGTCCTCTTGCACGGCTGGAAATATCGCGAGCATGAGGCGCGCCTTGCCGCGATTGCGCGCGAGCTGGGTTTTTCGCAGGTGAGCGTAAGCCACGAGGTCGCCCCGCTGATCAAACTTGTCCCGCGCGGCGATACGACAGTGGTGGATGCCTATTTGTCGCCGGTGCTCAAACGCTACACTGACACGCTGCAAGCCGAGCTTCCCCACGCGGATGCTGTACGCTTTATGCAGTCCAATGGCGGTTTGGCACAGGTGGGCGCATTCCGTGGCAAGGATGCGATCCTCTCCGGGCCTGCAGGAGGCGTTGTTGGCATGGTCGCCGCCTCAGCGCCTCTTGGCCACACCAGGCTCATCGGTTTCGACATGGGCGGGACCAGCACCGATGTGGCCCATTTCGCAGGAGAATATGAACTCACCTCAGACAGCGTCGTCGCCGGGGTCCGCGTGGCAGCGCCGATGATGCAAATCCACACGGTTGCCGCTGGCGGGGGCTCAATCTGCGAATTTGACGGCGCGCGTTTTCGCGTGGGGCCGCATAGTGCTGGCGCTGATCCGGGCCCTGCTTGTTATCGCAAGGGCGGGCCGCTTACCGTTACTGATTGCAACCTGTTCTTGGGCCGCATTGATCCTGCCTTCTTCCCCAGCGTCTTTGGCGCGAATGGCGATGAACCGCTCGACCGCGACGCTGCGCGCATGGCATTGCAGAGGGTGGCAGACGCGCTTCCCGAACCCAAACCGCTCAACGAGATCGCTGAAGGCTTCCTCGCCATCGCGGTGGATAATATGGCCAATGCCATCCGCAAGATCTCTGTTGCGCGGGGCCATGACGTCACCGAATATGCGCTCGCCTGCTTTGGTGGGGCAGGGGGACAGCACGCTTGCAAGGTTGCCGATGAGCTTGGGATGGAGACGGTTCTGGTCCATCCGCTTGCTGGCATACTCTCGGCTTTCGGTATTGGCTTGGCCCCGGTCAAAGCCATTCGCGAGGTCAGCCTTGTCCAGCCTTTGGAGGAAAGCTTCGAAGGCCCGCTTACCAGGCTTGAAGAAGAGGCGCGCACGGCTTTGCTCGACCAGGGGATTGCGCAAAGCGCGATTACCATCACCCCGCGCGCCCGGCTGAGGTTTGAGGGAAGCGATTCCATGCTCACCGTGGATTGCGGTGAAGTGGCGCAAATGGACGCATCTTTCCGAAAGCTGCATCGCCACCAATTTGGTTACACCGACGAAAAGGCTGCGATCGTCCTTGAAGCTTTAAGCGTTGAAGCCAGCGGAACCGCGGGCGGCTTGGGAAAGACAAAGGCCGCGCCAGAGCCTGTCGACGCTGGACCTTCGGGTGATTGGCGCACGGTCGAGCGTGCAGCGCTTTGTGAAGGCGAGATCGTGGCAGGCCCTGCGCTTATCATTGATCCGGGTTCAACCACTGTGGTCGAAGAGGGATGGCAAGCGGTCATGGCGGCGGATGCGAGCCTTATCCTTACCCGCCACATCCCGCTTGAGCGTGAACAGGCGGTGGGGACGAAGGTCGATCCGGTGCGCCTTGAGATATTCAACAACCTGTTCATGGCCATCGCCGAAGAGATGGGCGTGGTGCTACAATCGACCGCGACTTCTGTGAACATCAAGGAACGGCTCGATTTCTCCTGCGCGCTGTTTGATGCGCAAGGCAGCCTCATTGCCAATGCGCCGCATATCCCGGTGCACCTTGGCAGCATGGGAGACAGCGTCGCGCGCGTGATTGAAGCGCGCAGTGACAAAAGGGACGGGCGCGGCTTCAGGCGCGGGGATGCCTATGTGCTGAACGATCCTTATCGTGGTGGCACGCATCTGCCCGACATCACCGTGATCGTGCCGGTGTTCTATGATGTGGCAAGCAAGGCTCCCGACGCCTTTGTCGCTGCGCGCGGCCACCATGCTGACATTGGCGGTATTGCGCCGGGTTCAATGCCTCCTGAAAGTCGCACGATCGAGGAAGAGGGCGTGCTCATCGACAACCTGTTGATGGTGGATGAGGGTGTGTTTCGCGAAGAGGCGGTGCGCGAGGTATTGGCCTGTGCCAAGTACCCGGCGCGCAGCCCGACACGCAATATCTCCGACCTTCGCGCAAAACTGGCGGCTTGCACGAGGGGAGCAGAATTGCTGACCGGGGCGGCGAGCGATCAAGGCGCAGACGTTGTTGCCGCTTACATGGGCCATGTCATCGCCAATGCAGAAGAAAGCGTGCGCCGCCTGCTTGACCGGCTGGAAGATGGCGCGTTTACAACTCATCTCGACAACGGTGCACAGGTTCAAGTCGCCATTCGCATCGACAAAGAGAGCCGCTCTGCAGTTTTCGACTTTACTGGTACATCGCAGCAATTGCCGGACAATTTCAACGCGCCCAAGTCCATCACAAGGGCGGCGGCATTGTACGTCCTGCGCACGCTGATCGACGATGCGATCCCGATGAATGACGGGTGCTTGCGGCCAGTCGAGTTGATTGTGCCCGAAGGCTCCATGCTGAACCCTCGTCCCGGTGCAGCCGTTGTCGCTGGCAATGTCGAAACGAGCCAGGCGGTCACCGACACGCTTTTTGCGGCAACTGGAAAGCTCGCTCCCTCGCAAGGGACGATGAACAATTTCACCTTCGGCAATGAACGCCATCAATATTACGAGACGATTTGCGGCGGGTCTGGCGCAGGGCCCGATCATGATGGGACGAGCGCAGTTCAGACGCATATGACCAATTCGCGTCTTACCGATCCTGAAATACTGGAGACGCGCCTTCCTGTGCGATTGGACGAGTTTTCGATCCGGCGCGGCTCTGGCGGGAAGGGCGCGCATAAGGGCGGCGACGGGACAGTGCGGCGCGTCACCTTCCTTGAGGAAATGCGCGCCAATATGCTCGCCAATCGCCGCGCAGTGCCACCGCGCGGGCTTGCCGGGGGAGGCGATGCTGAACCGGGGCGCAACTGGGTTGAGCGGGTTGATGGCTCTCGCGAAGAGCTTACCGCGACCGACAGCGCCGAGATGGCCGTAAGCGACACTTTCGTTATCTTGACGCCCGGTGGCGGGGGATACGGCGGCGGATTTGGAGAAGGGACAGCTGAATGAACTATTGGCCCCTTTTAGGTATCGCTCTGGTCATTTTAGGTTTCGCGCTAAAGTTCAACCCGCTTCTGGTGGTGGTGAGCGCGGCGCTTGCGACGGGGCTTCTTGCGGGGCTCGATATTGTCGCGGTGGTTGAAGCCTTGGGAAAGGCGTTTAACGACAACCGCTATATTTCGGTCACATGGATTATCCTGCCGCTGATTGGTCTGCTTGAACGATACGGCCTGCAACAGCGCGCAAGAGCCGTGATCGAAGGTGTTCGCGGCGCGACGATGGGCAAACTTTTGACGGTCTATTTGCTGTTCCGTCAGGCAACCGCTGCGCTTGGCCTCACCAGCATTGGCGGCCACCCGCAAACCGTGCGGCCACTGGTCGCTCCAATGGCAGAAGCGGCGGCTGTCAAATCGCATGGGGACTTGCCCGAAGAGGAACGCGAAAAGGTGAAAGCCATGTCGGCGGCGACTGACAATATCGGCCTGTTCTTTGGCGAAGACATTTTCTTAGCTATCGCCTCTATCCTTCTGATCCAAGGCGTTTTTGAAACTTACGGTTATCCGCTTACCCCGCTGCAATTATCGGTATGGGCGATCCCCACGGCAATCTGCGCCTTTGTCATTCATGGCTATCGCATCAATGCGTTTGACCGGCGATTGGCGCGGGTGAGAGCCGCGTCGATAGGGGAGGACGTGGCATGATTTCCTACGAATGGCTTTATATCCTACTCGGCGTGTTTTTCGCTGTGACATCCGCTCTTAGCTTGCGCTCACAAAACATTGGAAATGCGTGTTTTTGGGGTCTTCTCGCGGTCAGTTTTTTCTTCGGCTCTCACCTTAGCGATCTTGCCAATGGACTCATCGTCCTGGGGCTGGTCGCCATCGCAGCACTGGGCGGATTGAGGCGATCTGACCCTGAAACGACCGATCCGGATGCGCGAGAAAGTTTGTCAACATCCCTTGGTAACAATCTGTTTTTGCCTGCCTTAGTCGTCCCTGTAGTGGCGGTTGCGGGGACGCTGCTCTACAATTTTTCACCGCTAGGCGAGCTTGGCCTGTTTGCCGAGCGTCAAACCACGCTGATCCTCTTTTGTATTGGCAGTCTGCTCGCTTTGGGCGGCGCGATTGCGTGGCTTAGACCGTCCGTTCTGGCGCCTGCTGAAGAGGGGCGTAGACTCATCGATTCAATCGGTTGGGCAGCAATCTTACCGCAGATGCTGGCTGCCCTTGGCGCTGTATTCGCGCTTGCCGGAGTGGGGGAGATTATAGGCGGGATAGCGGGCGCGGCGATCCCTGAAGGCAGCGTGTTTCTCACCGTGGTCGTCTTTGCGTTGGGCATGGCGCTGTTCACGATGATCATGGGCAACGCCTTTGCCGCTTTCCCGGTGATGGCTGCGGCAATTGGTATCCCGCTACTGGTTGAAGGGTATGGCGGCAATCCGGCGGTGATCGGTGCGGTCGGGATGCTCGCGGGCTTCTGCGGAACCTTGCTCACCCCGATGGCGGCCAATTTCAACATCGTGCCAGCCGCGCTACTTGAACTCAAAGACCAGAACGCCGTCATTCGACAACAGGTGGGGACCGCTGTGCCGCTGTGGGTGTGCAATGTCGTGATCATCTATGTGGGAGCGTTCGTCCTATGGAAATGAAGCACACCCTGGACGATGCCACCGCGCGCAAATTCGCACAGATTGCTCTGGGCCATGTCGCCAAGGAATATCCCAATCAGCCGATGCACGCGATGGCAGGGGATGAGGATACGCTGACACCGCGGGCGCTGCATCCTGCGTTTTTCGGTAGCTTTGACTGGCATTCCTGCGTGCACTCCTGGTGGCTTTTGTTGACCTTACGGCGGCTTTTTCCCTCCATTCCTGAGGCGCAAGAAATCACGGCGCTCGCTGAAACGACCTTCACCGAGGAGAAACTCGCGGTCGAGCTAGCCTATTTGCAGCGCCCCACTTCGCGCGGGTGGGAGCGCCCTTATGGCTGGGCCTGGTTGCTTTATCTCCAGCTCGAAGCATCGCGCCATGATGATCAGGTATGGGACAAGCGGTTAGAACCCATGGCGCGCTTTCTCGCTGAGCGCCTTGACCAATACCTGCATATCCTCACCTATCCGATCACCGTTGGCACCCATTTCAACACCGCTTTTGCACTGGTGCTCGCAGGCGAATGGAGCAGGGAAAATGATCCTGATCTTCTTTCGAGGATTGAAAGCTGGGCGGTGGAAGCCTTTGGACACAAACAAAACTATTCCGGATGGGAGCCGGGGGGCGACGAATTTCTCTCACCTGTACTTACCGCTGCGCTTTTGGTGGCAGAGATCACGCCGAGCGAGCAGTTTTCACCTTGGTTCGACGCACTTGTCCTTTCAAATGGATGGCTTGAGCGTGAGTGCAAGCCCGTCACCGTCTCAGACCGCAGCGATGGCAAGATCGCTCACCTTGACGGCCTCAATCTCAGCCGCGCCTGGTGTCTCATTCGCATCGGGCGAAAGCTGAGCGAAGAGGGCGCAAAACAACTGCTGGCAGCGCGCGCCAAAACCCATCTTAGCGCTTCTCTCCCGCACATTGCCGGTGATTATATGGGTGAACACTGGCTGGCGAGTTTTGCTTTGCTGGCTCTGATTGAAAGCCGGTAAAGTCCCGCGCCGCCCATATTCTGCGTTCGCAATGGTGTGGTTAGCTGAAATTAACCGAAAATCTAAATCCCCGAAAAGCGCAGAAATCCTAGCGTTTTACGCCGTTTTACATTTGGTCATAACGAGTTGCTAACCATTACTGAGTAGTTGCCTCTAGGTATGGATACCAAGGCACTCACTCGCTCGCTCTTCGCCACATCTGTTTTGGCGACGTTTACCTTTGCAGCCCCGGCACTTGCCGAGGGCGTCACTGCAGGGTCACTCATCGAAAACACCGCTACAGCCACCTATGAGGATGGCGAAGGTGAAAAATCGGTCGATTCAAACACTGTCACACTGACAGTGGATGAGTTGCTCGATGTGACGGTGACCTCGCTTGATGGCGGCCCGGTTGCGGCCGAACCCGGCGAGGCCGTGCTCACATATGAAGTGACCAATCAGGGTAATGGCCCGGAAGCTTTCACACTTATTGCAGACCCGGCTGTTGCCGGAAATAACTTCGACACAACCGTCAACCTCATCGCAATCGATACCAACGGCAACGGCGTTTATGACGACGGGGTCGATGAAGTTCTCACCGGCCCTGAGACGACCTCTGAATTGGCAGCTGACGAAGCGGTCACCGTTTTTGTCGTGGTTACCGTGCCGGGCGGCACAACCGACGGCGACACCAGCCAGGTCGAGCTTCGCGCAGATGCGGCGACAGGGACAGGGGCACCGGGAACAACCTTTGCCGGCGCAGGTGTCAATGGCACCGATGCGATTGTCGGCACGACAGGCGCCTCAGCGATTGCCAATGGTTCGCTTGTGATCGGCCTGACCACGGTAGAACTCACCAAGGCGGTGAGCGTGGTTGACCCATTTGGCGGGACCAGCGTGGTTCCGGGCTCTGTCGCGACCTTTACGCTTAGCGCTGAAGTTTTAGGCGATGGGACGCTTGATGCGCTTGTCATCACTGACGCCATCCCTGCCGACACGACTTACGTCGATGGCAGCCTCGCGCTTGATGGCAACCCTCTCACTGATGCAGCCGACACCGATCAAGGCACCGCCTCTGATGCGAGCGGGATCAGCGTCGACATCGGCACGGTCGCTGGCGGCGATACTTACGAAGTCACTTTTGACGTCACGATCGACTGACGCACTCAACTTTAGGAACCAAGGACAAGGTCCATGAAATTGTTCACGAAAATTCTCGCAAGTTCACTGCTCTTCGCCTCTGTGTCTGTGGCTGTCCCAGCCACCGCGCAAGAGGCGAGCGCGGTTGTGGTGACGGGCGATGTGAAACAGGTTGAAGTGTCCACCGATGCCAATGGCGAAGAGGTCACGAAGCTTGTCGACCTTGGCGTCACTGTGCCCGGCACGCGTCTCGTCTTTCGCACCAATTACGAGAACACGACCCAAGAGGTCATCCGCAATTTCAAGCTGACCAATCCGATCCATCCATCGGTGCGCCTTGCACCTGATGCAGACGGAGATCTCACCGTATCGGTTGATGGCGGCAACACCTGGGGGCCGCTTTCTTCGCTTAGCGTTTCTGGCGAAGATGGCAGCGCTCGCAGCGCGACCCATGCTGATGTCACCCATGTTCGTTGGACCATCGCCGAAATCGCGCCGGGCGCCGGCGGACAAGTTCAAATCCCTGCGATCATTCGCTGACGCGCGGGAGAATTCACCAGCTTAGCTGTCCTCAACGGGGGGGAGCAAGCCGCCAAGCCTTGTGGGCGGTTAATTTGACACAAGGCGCACTCGCAAAGGACCACTTGCAATGAGACAATCCACCCAATTGCTGGGGGCAGTCAGCGCGGTCGCGCTTATTGCCATGTCCAGCACGCCGGCTTTCGCAGTCGGCACAACAGCCGGGGACACGATCACCAACACGGTGAGCGTGACCTATCAGGTTGGGGACAATCCCGACACTGAACAAGAAGTGACGGATACAGACACTTTTACCGTTGACCGCGTGGTCGATGTAAACGTTAATCTGACCAGCGCGACCCCAGTGACGGTTGCACCAGGTCAGGTTCAGGCTGTTCTTGCCTTCGACGTGACAAACCTGTCGAACGATACGGTTGACCTTGACCTTTCAACCGTTCTGACCGCCGGGACCGCTGCCAATATCGACAACATCACGATCTATCGCGATGCGAACGGTGACGGCGTGCTTCAACAGTCCGAAATCGACGCTGGAGCGATCACTTTCCTTGATGAAGTGGCTGCCGACGATGGCACGGGCGCTCAAACTCTCGAAGTTATCGTTGTTGCCGACATCACGACCGATGCGGTCAACGGTGATACATTCGACATCGTTCTGATAGCTGATGCACACGAAGCTGGCTCTGCTGGCACTCTGGGTGCAGAAATCACGGCGACAAGCGGCGCGAATACTGATGGCGTGGACACAGTCCTTGCCGATGGTTCGGGCACGGCCGAAGAAGCGGCAAATCAGGGCGACCACTCTGATCTTGGCCAATTCTCGGTGGCTGGCGCGCTGGTTTCGGTTGTGAAATCAAGCCGTATTGTCAGCGATCCTGTGAATGGCACGACCAACCCGAAGGCAATTCCGGGTGCCGTGATCGAATATTGTATTGCTGTCACAAACGCCAGCGGCGCTGCTGCTGCAACCGCCGTCACCGTGAGCGATGACCTTCCAGCGGACGTGACCTTCACGGCCGGCTCGGGCATCTTCGTTGATGGTACAGCCACCGTTGACACCTCTGGCCCAACGCCTGTCGCAACTTGCTCGGGTGGTTCAGACGGTGAAGGAACCACCGCAAGCTTTACAGCGGGCGGCGGCACTGGCGGTCTCGACCTGATTTCAGGCGATCTGTCAGACATTCCGGCGAGCACCACCCGCTCGCTCTATTTCGAAGTCACGATCAATTAAGGTCGCTCGGACTTAGAAATATGACTTTGCGTGTGTGCTCCTCTGTGAAGCGCCTGGCAGCAGCACTCGGTGTAGTGCTGCTGCCATTCGGCGTGTTCGCAGGGAGCGCAAACGCGCAAAACACCGATGATGCGCAAGTTGTTGGCACCATCACCAATACAGCGGAGGCCAGCTGGCTGTTTGAGGGGCGCGAGCGCGAAACGGTCTCCAATACGATTGAATTCGATGTCACATTGCCCCCACCAGAGATTCGGGCGCTTCGCTCGACCCCTCAGGGCAATGTTGACCTCAATTTTCGCGCACCTTTGTGCGTTGCAAGCGGGCAAGGCCCCGCTGCGATAGGCGGCGCGCCGCCCACATCAATCGCTCTTACCCCGGTAGAAGGCATGGCCGAGGTCACCTCGATCATTCGCCCTGGCCAAACCATGTTGTTCGAAATCACCGCGCTTGAGGCCAATCTCGATAAGACGGCGGTCGATAGCATGGATGTGACGATCACCACGTCGACCGGTGACGAAGAGAGCATGACAATTTTTGAAACCGGCGAAAACACGGGCGTTTTCGTCGGACAAATCGGCACAGCGCGCATTCCACCAACCCCTGCGGGCGGTGATTGCCAATTGAGCATCAATAACGGCTCGATGATTTCGATTGAGGGCTTTTTGCCCGGTGAAACGACGGTAATCGTCGAAACTGATGTCGAAGTTCTCGCCGATCCATTTGGCGTCGTGTTTGACAGTGAAACGGGCGAACCTGTTTCCGGCGCGCGTGTTTCGCTGGTCGATGCAGTCACCGGCGCGCCCGCTACCGTCTTTGCCGAAGATGGTGTAACCCCTTGGCCATCAACAGTTATTTCTGGTCAGCCGATCAGTTACGGCAATGGCCTTATCCACACGCAGGAAGCAGGCGAGTTCTGGTTCCCGCTCACCAATCTTGGCGAATATCGCCTTTTGATAGAGCCGCCAGAGCCTTACAGCGCGCCATCGGTAGTAAGCCGCACAAGCCTGGCACGGTTGACGCGACCTGATGGGCGCGCTTTCGTCATTCTTGACGCATCTTTCGGGCAAAGTTTTACTTTGACCGATCCGACCCCGGTGCAAGTTGATATTCCGCTCGACCGTCCAGGCGAGGACATTGGCCTTGTCAAAACCGCGTCGCGAGATCGTGTGCAGCCCGGTGATGTGGTGTTCTATTCGATCACGGCGAGGAACGATACTGCTCGTCCACGCCGCGACGTGGTGCTGACCGATACGCCATCGGCTTCGCTGAGGTTCCGCCCTGACAGTGTGCGAATAAACGGTGCCGAGGCACCGCAGCAGGTCGCATTTGCGCCTGATGGAAGCGCGCTTACGGTGGCTTTGGGCGACTTGGCTGCGGGCGAGGCGGCGCGGGTTACGTACGCCATGACGGTTCGTCCCGACGCATCTCCGGGCACAGCTTTGAACGATGTTGTCAGCACCGATTCCGTTGGCCGTCGCACGCGCACCAATGTCGCAATCGAGGTCGAGCGTGAGACAATCGCGGACCGTATGACAATCATTGGCCGCATTACCGCTGGTCCGTGCTCTGTGCGCGGAACCAAAGATGCCCCGCGTCCCGGCGTTCCCGGCGTGCGCGTAGTTATGGAAGATGGCTCATACGCGATAACCGACGCTGATGGCCGCTATCACTTTGAAGGCGTTGTACCGGGCACTCACGTAGTGGCGGTTGCACCCATGACGGTTCCTGAAGGCGGCGAGCTTGTGAATTGCTATCGCGACACGCGCAACGCAGGCAGCGCAAGCTCGCGCTTCGTCATCGGGCAGGGCGGCTCGCTCGTTGTGGCCGATTTCGACATCGCTTTTCCTGAAAGCACCGCTACCGCTGCTGAGCAGGCGCTTGCCGCTCTGTTTGGCGAAGCTCGCCCCGATGGCGAGGCTGCGCGTGCAGTCAACGCAATCGCTGGCGGCTCCGGCCGTCCTCAAGTCGAGCGCGCGGGTCCATCTGTGTCAGCGGACACTCTCACGCGAGCAGGCGTTCCTGCAAGTACAGCCGAGGCAGCTGAGCGCGCCGAGCCGAGCTATGCGGCGAATACCGACTGGCTGGCGCTTGGCGATGGCGAAGATGGTTTCCTCTTCCCCGGCACCACAGCCAACCCGCGCTCGCCCGCTATTCGCGTGGCCATCCGCCATCGCCGGGGGCAACAGATTGTCCTGCGTGTGAATGGCGAAGAGGTGAGCGGACTTGCCTTCGATGGTACTTTGACGCCTGCACATGGCCGGTTTGCGGTGAGCACATGGCGCGGCATCGTCCTTGATGGTGATCGTACCGTGCTCGAGGCCGATGTGATCAACTCCTTTGGCGGGGTCAGCAAAACCTTCACCCGCGAAGTTTTCTTCACCTCGACGCCAACCCGTGTCGAACTGGTGCCAGAGCTTTCCAACCTTGTCGCCGATGGCCGCACACGTCCGGTGATCGCGATCCGCGTGCTCGACCGCAACAACCGCCCGCTGCGCGAAGGTGTGTCGGGTAACTTCACCCTTAACGCGCCGTACGAAAGCGGCGAGCAGATTGACCGTCAACAGCTCAATCAGCTCACCGGTTTCAACCCCAGCCAGGCGCGCTGGGTGGTTGAGGGCACCGATGGTATCGCGAAAATCGAGCTTGCTCCGACCATGGTTTCCGGCTCGCTGCGCCTCGACTTCCAGTTCAACGACGGCGAACTTGTGCGCGAGCAGCAGTTGGAGACATGGATTGTTCCCGGCGACATCGAATGGACGATCGTTGGCCTTGCCGAAGGCACCGTTGGCGCCAAGTCGGTGGCTGAAAACATGGAGCGTGAGGGCCGCTTTGACAGCGACCTTGGCGATGATGCACGCGTTGCGCTTTATGCCAAGGGCCGCGTGCTCGGCAAATTCCTGACCACCATCGCCTACGACAGCGCCAAGCAGCGCGAAGACCAGCGCGTGCTGGGTACGCTTGACCCCAATGCCTATTACACCGTTTTCGCTGACGCATCATCGCGCCGTTTTGATGCTGCAAGCCGCGAGAAGCTTTACGTGCGCATCGAAACAGCGACCTTCTATGCTCTGTATGGCGACTTTGAGACAGCTTTCGATCAAACCCGCCTTGCCCGCTACAACCGAACCGCAACTGGCGTAAAAGCCGAAGCGCGCGTGGGACAGTTCAAAGCGAGCGGTTTTGCCGCTGAAATCTCCAGCCGCCTGCAGCGCGAAGAGATCCAAGGCCAAGGTATTACCGGCCCGTATCAGCTTGGCAGCCGCAGTGTTCTGCCAAACTCAGAGCGTGTGACGCTCGAAGTGCGCGACCGTTTCCGTCCGGAGCTGATCGTGAGCAGCCAGACGCTGACGCGCTTTATCGACTATGATCTCGACCTGCTGACAGGCACGATCACCTTCGCGCGCCCTGTGCTGAGCCGTGACGAGAACCTCAACCCGCAATTTATCGTTGTTGAGTATGAAACGGACGGACTTGGCAATGCTGAAATGAACGCAGGCGCACGCGTCGATTGGACCAGCGGCGATGGCCGCATCCGGATCGGCGCCAATGCGATCACCGATAAGGGTGAGGGCGCGCGCACCGATATGGGCACGCTCGACCTTCGCGCCGACCTTTCCGCCAGTACGCAGGTTCGCGGTGAAATCGCGATGAGCCGCAGCGAAGGCGAAACTGCAACTGGCTGGCTTGCTGAAGTGCAGCACCAGACTGGCAAGCTCGACATCCTCGCATACGCTCAGCAACTCGACCAGGATTACGGCGTGGGTCAGCAAAACGGTGTCGATCAAGGCCGCCGCAAGGTGGGTGTCGATGGGCGCGTGTTCCTGAATGATCACCTCAGCGTGCTGGGCAGCGTTTGGCAGGACGACAGTCTCACCGACAATTCGCGCCGCCGCGCTGCACAGGCTCAAGTCAATCTGACGCGCAAGAATACCGATTTGCGCCTTGGCCTTGCCCACTTCAATGACCGTCTCACCGATGGCACGACTAACACTTCGACCGTTCTCGAAGGCGGTGTGACCCAGCGCCTGTTCGACAATGCGCTTGAGCTTTCAGCGTCGAGTGCCATCGCGCTCGACAAGGTGCAAAGCATTGACCTTCCGGCCCGTCACCGCATTGGTGCACGCTATGCGATTGCCAATGGAGTGCGTCTTGTTGGCACATATGAGATTGCCGATGGCGAGAACATCGACGCGCGCACGCTTCGCGGCGGTGTGGAAGTGACCCCATGGCAGGGTGGTCAGATCATCACCTCCATTGGTCAGGACACAATCGGCGAGCTTGGCAACCGCACCTTCACTGCCTTCGGCCTTGCGCAAACGCTGCAACTTTCAAGCGAATTTTCAATCGACGCGACCATTGACGGCAACCGGACCTTGAACGGTTCGGCTGATGTCGCGGACCTTGTGAACCCGCTTCAACCTGCGGCCACTGGTGGTCAGCTCACCGGCGTACAGCAGTTTGAAGATTTCACCGCTGTCACCCTTGGCGGCGCATGGCGCAAGGATCGCTGGAGCATCACAGGCCGCGGCGAATATCGCGATGGCGAGCTTGCCGATCGCATGGGCGCGACCCTCGGTGCAATCCGCCAGCTGGGTGAGGGCAGCATCGTCGGCTCAGGGATTACCTGGACGAAGGCCGAAGACGAAAACGGCCCGCAGGTTGAAATCATGGACGCAGCCATCGCCTTTGCTCACCGTCCCGACGCTTCTGAAATCGCCATGCTCGGCAAGCTTGAATACCGCAGCGATAAAGTCACCGGCGGCGTTGCCGGGGTGGCTGGCGGCGCAGGCGCAAGCGCGCTTCTTGTGGATGGCGATGCAACCTCGCGCCGCGTAATCGCCAGCTGGTCGACCAATTGGACACCGCGTGATTTTGACGAGGATGAAAACGGCTTTGTCACTCAATCGCGCCGCAATGAATTCGGCCTCTTCGTGGGTGGCCGCTACAATTTCGACGAATTCGAAGGCACGGAATTCTCAGGCACGACCACCTTCATCGGGGCAGATGCGCGCATCGGCATTGGCGAGAAATTCGAAATCGGCGCAAGCGCAACCGTGCGTGCCAACCTTGAAGACGATGTGACCAGCTTCTCCTATGGCCCAACGATTGGTGTGACCCCGGTCGAAGGGATGCTCATCACGGTTGGTTACAACATCGAGGGTTTCCGCGACGGCGATTTCTCAGCGGCGCGCAACACCGATAAAGGCGTGTTCGCAAGTGTTCGCATGAAGTTCGACACCAGCAGCTTTGACTTTCTGGGGTTAGGGCGATGAACAGGATGTCGGGTGTCAACTGTTGTAACGATTTGAGTAAGGTAAACGCGCTGTTTACCAAAAACCCCTATGCCAGCGTCATGTTCGCTGGGATGGAGAATTTGGTGCGCAAGGGGTTGGCGCTCGCAGGCACTTTCTTGCTTGCCGCGCTCCTTCTGCCTGCCACCGCTTTTGCTCAGTCTGAAACAGTTGATTGGGCCAATGCAGGCATACCAAGCCAGGGATCACTGCCGTCCGGGACCACCGCGACAGGGTCCGATGGCACCGTCGCGACGGTAACCTATTCGGTTCAGACGCAAGGAGGGGGCAGTTTCGCTCCCGCTTTTGCGCCCACATTTGTCAGTTATTTCAACGGCACAATCGGGGGCGCTGCGTCCCCGTTGCTTTCCGGTTTTAACAACGCCCAGTTTGATCCCGGCGACAAAATCACCATCACCATTGACCTCAGTCGTTCGGTCAGCGGATTGCAATTCTCGCTCGGCGATATCGACCAAGGCAATTACACCGACGCGGTTGAAGTATATTATGATGACGGCGCGGGCAGCGGCTTTGTGAACGCTGCGACAAATACCGCTTTCTGGACCATCGGAAGTTCGGTTGCACGCACCAATGATGCGACGGTGAACGGCTGGAGAGGTACAGGCGGTGCTGCCACGGCATCGACTGATGGCAATGTGAATTTCAATTTCGCCGGCCAGTCTGTTCAGCGCGTCCGCATCGTCTATTTCAGCTACACCGGGTCAGGCGATCCGGGGAACCAGTTCCTTGGCATTTCGGACTTTGACTATTTTGCAAGGGGCGCTGATCTGTCTTTGACCAAGACGCTGGTGGGATCACCGCCAGTGCAAGGGGGCACGGCCGTCTGGCGCTTGACCGCCACCAATGCGAGCAATTCGGACTTTGCAGCCGATGGCGTGGTTGTTGAAGACGCTTTGCCCGCTGGGTTCAACTTCGGCAGTTCATCGGGCGATGGCTCTTTCAACTCTGCCAATGGGCAATGGACCATCGGCACACTTGCACCGGGTGAAAGCGCGACGCTGACGATTTCCGGATCAATCACCGCATCTGCAGGAACAAACATCACCAATACCGCTGAAATCATAGCAAGCAGTGTCGCGGACCCTGATTCCACCCCGAACAACGGCAATAATAGCGAGGATGATTTCGCCTCCTCGACCTTCACCGTTCAATCAGGACGAGCGCCGGGCGTTCCTCCTGTGCTCGCGTGCCCAGTGGGCGTGTCGGTGTTTGACTGGGACGCGGTTACTTCGTGGGCCAATGGGTCGACCAACAACACCTATTCCTTCGGCAGTTTTGGCGACGTGAATTTCTCGCTCACCAATGACGGCGCGTATGTTAGCAATGGTATCTGGGGTGGGGATGTGCCCAATCTTGGCACTTACTTTAACGGTGGGCTTAACCCTGTCGAGGACGTGCTCCAGATCGTGTCCGATCAAGCTGACCGCTCTGGCGAGGTTGTTTTGACGATCTCATTGCCGCGCAGTTTTACCGGCCTGCAATTCTCCATCTTCGACGTTGATTTTGGGACGAACCAATTTGCCGACCGCTTGATCGTTACCGGCAGCAATAATGGCGCGAGCGTTAATCCGACGCTGACCAATGGCAATGTGAACTTTGTCAGCGGTAATTCCGTCATCGGCGATGGTGCCGCAGCCAATGATCAGGCAACCGGCAACGTCGTTGTCACCTTTACACAAGCCGTCGATACTGTCGTTATCCGTTATGGCAATGCGAACACCGCGCCTGCCAACCCCGGACAGCAGGGCATCGGGGTGCACGATTTGTTCTTCTGTTCGCCGCAGGTTGACCTGACGGTGAGCAAGGTGAGCTCGATCATTGCCGATCCGGTCAACGGGACCAACAATCCCAAAGCTATTCCGGGCGCGACGGTCGAATATCTTATCACTGTCACCAACACCGGCGTCGATGCGACTTTTGCCGATACTGTCAGCGTGCTGGACACTGGGCCAGCTGATGCAAGAATGTGCCTGATAAGCCGCTCTGGCGGGCCAGTGATCTTTAATGATCCGGGCTCCAATACCGGGCTTGGTTACAGTTTTGCAGGACTTGGTTCAGGCGCGGATAACATTGAATTTTCAAGCGACAATGGCTCTAGCTTTACCTACACGCCGGTTGATGATGGGACAGGGTGCGATGCCAATATCACCGATTTCAGAGTGAACCCAAGCGGCCCGATGGCAGGGGGCAGCACCTTCACCCTCACCGTGCGGTATGAGATTGAATAGGCGCGTAAACTGATCGCATAGCAATTCGTATTGTTGCGGTGCAGCAAGTGCATTGACCACGCACTCGTTTGCTCTAGGGTTGAGCCCCATGCGATCGGCCCTTGATCTGAGCGCGCCTCCGGCGCTGGCGACCTTGTTAGCCAAGCGACGACACGCGCTATTCCTTGATTTCGATGGAACTTTGGTGGAGCTCGCACCCACCCCCGATACGATTGCGCCTGCACCAGAGCTGGCGGTGCGCCTTGAACATCTGGCGCATCGATTGGGCGGGGCTCTTGCTCTCGTCAGCGGGCGGGCAATTACCGATATCGAGAGCCATATCGGCCCGCTTCAGCTTGCCGCAGCAGGTTCGCACGGCTCCGATATCCGACGCGCCGATGGCTCACCTTTGGGCGATGGGGCGCAAGTTTTGCCCCCTGCGATGGAAGAGGCTTTGCGCCAATTTGCCGCGCAAGAGGGGCTCGATTTTGAACAAAAGCCCCATGGCGGCGCGCTGCATTACCGCGCAAAGCCGGATAAAGCCGAGGCCGCCGATGCTTTCGCCGAAAGCCTCGCCCACGACCACGGCTGGAGCGTTCAGCGCGGCAAGTGCGTGGTGGAGATTATCGCAGGCGGCGCAGATAAAGGCAGCGCGCTCGACGCTTTGATGCAGGAAGCTGATTTTACCGGGGCAAGGCCTGTCTTTATTGGCGATGATCTGACCGATGAAGCAGGCTTTGCCGCGGCCGCGCGTCATGGCGGATTTGGAGTGCTGGTGGGAGAGCGTGATGAAACCTGCGCCCACCACTCGCTTGCCACTGTCACACAGGTTCACACTTGGCTGGAGCTTTAAAAACAGATGCCACAATCGCCCCCCCAACAATCCAATCTGGAACTTTGGCCCATTGGCAATTGCCAAGTGTCTGCGCTTATTGATGAAAGCGGGGCTTTCGTGTGGGGGTGCGTGCCGCGCGTGGATGGCGATCCGATTTTCTCATCGCTTCTGAACGACAGCCAGCGCGATGGCGGCATCTGGCGTTTTGAACTTGAGGGGCAGGTGAGCGCCTCGCAAAGTTATATTCGCAACACGCCAATTCTTGTCACCACGCTTGAGGCTGAGGACGGAAGCGCGGTTGAGGTGCTCGACTTTGCACCGCGCTATGAACGCTCAGGGCGGATGTATCGCCCGGTCGCCTTTGCCCGTATCGTCAGGCCCATCAGCGGCCATCCTCGTATTAAAGTGGTGTTGAAACCGACCAAGAATTATGGCGCAGGTCTTGCCGATACGACGCATGGGACGAACCACATTTGCTATCTTGCAGGAGCAAACAGGCTGCGTCTCTCCACCGATGCGCCGGTCGGTTACATCGAGGAAGGTCGCACTTTTCGCGTAGAAGGCGATACCCATTTCTTTCTCGGTCCCGATGAACCCTTCGTTGGAAACTTGCGCGAAACGGTGCGTTCGATGGAACAGGCGACGCGCAAATATTGGCAGCGTTGGGTGCGCGGGCTGCACATTCCGTTGGAGTGGCAGGAAGAAGTGATCCGCTGCGCGATCACATTGAAACTGTGCCAACACGAAGAAACCGGCGCTATCGTCGCAGCGCTTACCACATCCATCCCTGAGGCCGCGCATTCAGAGCGCAATTGGGATTATCGCTACTGCTGGATCAGGGACAGCTATTACACCATTCAGGCGTTGAACCGATTGGGTGCGCTTGATGTGATGGAGAAATACCTCACCTATCTTCGCAACATTATCGACGATGCGCGCTCTGGCGGTCACGGCGGGCAGATCCAGCCGCTCTATTCGGTAATGGGCGAAGGGCGGCTAGACGAGACGACTGCCTCTTATCTTGCCGGCTATCGCGGAATGGGCCCTGTGCGGCGCGGAAATGCCGCTTACAAACAAGTGCAACACGATTGCTATGGTCAGATTGTCCTGCCCAGCGTTCAGGGGTTCTTCGACCAGCGCCTTCTTCGCCCTGCCGATGATGCTGATTTCGCCAGCCTTGAAGCGGTGGGCGAAATGGCCTGGAAAATGCATGACCAGCCCGATGCCGGCTTGTGGGAATTTCGCACGCGCGAGGAGGTGCACACTTATTCAGCGGTGATGAGCTGGGCCGCGTGCGACCGTCTGGGCAATGTCGCGGCGCATTTGGGGAAAGACGAGCGCGCATCCTTCTGGCGCGAGCGGGCCGAGGCGATTGCGTCGAAGATCGAAGAAAAGGCGTGGAAGCCCGACGGGAAGGGCGCAGGCCATTATGGCGCGAGCTTTGAAAGCGATTACCTTGACGCATCGCTTTTGCAGATGGTCGAGTTGCGGTTCCTGTCGCCTGACAACGAACGTTTCCAACAAACCTTTGCAGCGGTTGAAGAACATTTGCGCCGCGGTGATCATATGCTGCGCTATGCCGCCGAAGATGATTTTGGCGCGCCTGAAACGGCGTTCAATGTGTGCACCTTCTGGCTGATCGAGGCGCTGCATCTGGCGGAGCGTAGTGATGAGGCACGGGCGCTGTTTGAAACCATGTTGAGCCATACGACCAAGTCGGGATTGCTGAGCGAAGACCTCGACTACGAAACGGGCGAACTTTGGGGGAACTTCCCTCAGACTTATTCCTTAGTAGGGGTAATCAATTGCGCCGGACTGTTGTCCAAGCCGTGGAGTGAGATGCGATAAGCCGTCTAGTTGTCATATCAAACCGTGTCGCGGTGCCCAAGGCGCGCGGTGCGGCCGGCGCGCAAGGCGGATTGGCCGGCGCTCTTAACGCAGCGCTTAAAGATCGCGGCGGTGTATGGTTCGGATGGTCGGGCCAGGAAAGCGATGAGCGTTCAGGCAATCTCGACCTGCAACGCAATGACGGCGTGACCACTGCGACAATTGATTTGTCAACGCAGGAACTCGGCGAATACTACAACGGCTATGCCAATTCGACCCTGTGGCCGCTGTTCCATTATCGCATTGATTTAGCGCGATTTGAGAACAAAACCGGCGAAAGCTACGAGCGGGTGAATGACCGCTTTGCTGAAAATGTCCTGCCGCTGATTGAGGAAGATGATCTTGTCTGGGTCCATGATTATCACCTCATCCCCTTGGGCGAACGCTTGCGCTCGCGCGGGGTGAAAAACCGGATCGGCTTTTTCCTCCATACCCCGTGGCCGCCAACGCGCCTGCTTACATCGCTGCCGTTTCATGAGCGGTTGGTGAAGACGATGCTGTCCTATGACCTCATCGGTTTCCAGACCCCTGAATGGCTGTCGAGCTTCGTGCACTATTGTGAGAATGAACTGGGTGCGCAGGTCGATCACGAGACGGGGCACATAACCCACGAGGGGCGCACCACAATTGCGCGGGCTTATCCCATCGGGATCGATTGGGAGCATTTTCAGGCGGCCGGTGCCACAAGCGAAGCGAAGGATGCAGAGGAACGCTTTTTGGATTCGATCCGCGGGCGCACTGGTATGATCGGGGTTGATCGGCTCGATTATTCCAAGGGCCTGCCCGAGCGGATTGACGGCATCGGGCGCTTTTTTGATCAACATCCCGACAGAGTGCGCGATCTTGTCTTCGTTCAGATTGCGCCGCCCAGTCGTGAGGACGTTCAAAGCTATCAGGAAATCCGCGCGGAGCTTGAACAAAAGACCGGACAGATCAACGGCGCGCGTTCTGAGGTTGATCTGGTTCCTATCCGCTATGTCAACAAAGGCTATTCACACGCTGAGCTCTTCGGTTTTTTCAGGGCTGCCAAAATCGGACTGGTCACCCCGTTACGCGACGGGATGAACCTTGTCGCGAAGGAATATGTAGCGGCCCAAGATCCCGAAGATCCCGGCGTGCTGGTGCTGTCTGATTTTGCCGGGGCAGCGTACCAATTGGACTGTGATGGGAAGGGCGCGCTGCTGGTCAACCCGCACAGTCCCGATGCGGTGGCGATGGCGATTGCCAAGGCGCTCGATATGCCATTGGAAGAGCGCAAGAGCCGCTATCAGGCGATGATTGCGACCGTTCGCGATGACAATGTGCGCGAGTGGACGACCGATTTTTGCGACGACCTGGCGGCTGCCTAGACCATGCGACGTGCGGTTGGCACTGCTCCGTTGGTAAAGCCGGAACTTTCCTGAAGATATGTTTGCAAGTCCTTGTGGCGCGGTTGATCGCTGCGCTGTGCAAGGACGCGGCGAACCCGCAAAGTCAGCCCGCGCGGATCAAAGGGTTTGCGGATATAGCCTTGGGCGCCGGCAAAGGTGGCTTGCGCCTCATCTTGCGCGCCGCTCATTGCGGTGAACATAAGGACGGGCAGGTCATAGAATTTGGGCGATTGGCGCAGCCTTCGCAAAAGCGACATACCGCTCATCCCCGGCATATCCTGATCGAGCATAAGCAAGTGTGGGCGCCGCTTTTGCAAAAGCTCCCAGCAATCCTCCGCGCTTGTGACCCAGCCGCAAGCGTGGCCAGCGTCGATCAAGACCTGACTTGCCAGCTCTGCAATGAGTTCATCATCATCGGCGATAAGAATATAGGCCATAAACGTGTCTACCAATTGGGATGGGGCGCAATTCGCATGACTTGGAGCTAACACTTGTCGTGCAAATCCTGTGTGTTGCAGTCCCCTCGCACATTTACTTAAGTCAGCCGTTCATCGGCCCGGAGCCTTCAAGGGTGTATCGACCGACACAACGGCGGCTTGCCGTCTTTGGCGCGCGCTGTCACATGGTGTGCCTATGATTCGAGACAGCTCCAATAAGCCCTTTCCTGCTCCCTTTCTCACCACTGATGGCATCCACAATTTACGCGATTACGGCGGTTACGTGGGGGCAGACGGGGGAAGGGTGAAAACCGGCGTCCTGTTCCGCTCTGGCCAGCACCGAGACGCAAGTGAAACCGACCTCAATCTTATCCAAGACCTTGGTATTCAAACGATTGTCGATTTTCGCGGCGCCAGCGAACGCGCAAACTTCCCTTGCCAACGCCATGAGCATTTCGACGCTGATGTGATCGCCTATGACGGTGAGACATCGAGCTCTCCTCCCCATGAAGGGGGAGGGGGGAAGGTTGAGATGACCCCTCAAAAAGCGTTTGAACGCATGACTGCGGTTTACACTCGTATGCCGGTGAACGACGCGATGATCGAAATGTTCTCGCGCTACTTCAAGGCTTTGGAGACGCGCGAGGGCGCAAATCTGATCCACTGTTTTGCAGGCAAGGACCGCACAGGAGTGGGCGCAAGCCTTCTGCTGCACACACTGGGCGTTCATTACGACGATATTCTGGCTGAGTTTCTCCTTACCAATCACGCGCCAACGCAGCATATTCTGGAGGCCCAATCCCTGCCCCGGATGGAAGAGCACTATGGCAAAATCGATCCAGAAGCGATCCGCAATCTGATCGGTGTGCGCGAGGAATATCTTGCCACCTATTGGCAGGAGGTCACGCGCGACCACGGTTCAATCGACAATTACATTGAAACAACTTTAGGTGTGGATGAGGCAAGCAAAGCTCGCCTGCGTGAGCGTTTGCTGGCGTGACAATGCGCGATTGCCTCCCCATATCAGCACCAATCACAAGACAGATTTAAGAGACGACCTATGGCTACTCACCGCACAAAGATGCTGATCATCGGTTCTGGTCCCGCTGGCTATTCAGCGGCAATTTACGCAGCCCGCGCCATGCTTGAGCCGATTGTGGTTCAAGGCCTTCAGCCGGGCGGCCAGCTGACGATCACCACCGATGTCGAGAACTATCCCGGCTATCGCGATGTGGTTCAGGGTCCATGGATGATGGAAGAGATGAAAGCGCAAGCCGAAAACGTTGGCACGCGCATGATGTATGACATCATCACCGAGGTTGATCTTGAAAACGGCTCTCCTTTCCGTGCGGTTGCCGATAGCGGGGATGAATACATCGCTGATACCATTGTCATTGCAACTGGCGCACAGGCGAAATGGCTCGGCGTACCGGGTGAACAGGAGCTTGGCGGCAAGGGTGTTTCTGCCTGTGCAACCTGCGACGGCTTTTTCTATCGCGGCAAGAAGGTCGCGGTTATCGGCGGCGGCAACACCGCTGTGGAAGAGGCGCTTTACCTCACCAACCATTCCGACGACGTCACAATCATTCACCGCCGTGATGAATTTCGCGCTGAAAAAATCCTTCAGGATCGCGTGTTCAAATCGGACAAGATCAACGTTCTTTGGAACAAGACCGTAGAAAGCTTTGAGGCGGGCGAGGATGGCACGCTGGGCCATCTCGTCTTGAAAGATACTGTCACGGGCGAGAGCTCCACGCTCGAAGTAGACGGCGCGTTTGTTGCCATTGGTCACGCGCCCTCAACCGAATTGTTCGAAGGCAAGCTGCCGATGCATTCTGGCAAATACCTTCAGGTGGAGCCCGGCACGCCAAAGACCGCAATCCCCGGTGTGTTTGCAGCAGGCGATGTCACCGATGCTGTCTATCGTCAGGCGGTAACGGCTGCTGGCATGGGCTGTATGGCCGCGCTTGATGCAGAGCGGTTCCTTGCCACTCTCGAAGATGCGCGCGAGCCGCAGGCGGCTGAATAAAGGACAGGGGCAGCCTGCAAAGCTGCCCCACTACCTTCACGCAAAGACGATCAGCGCCGCTTTCGCGATAAGCGCGATCAGCACCACGCTCGATACAGCAAACAGTACGAAGCGCACCATGACCCGGTTAGCGGTCGCCTGCACAAGGCTGTGTGCAACGCGAAGCCCGGTGTAAATCCACGCCAGAAACGCATTCATCCCGTCGCCCTGACCAAGGATCGCGAGGATAATCGCCACCGCATAGAACACCGTGGGCGCTTCGTGGAGGTGGTTGTAATTATCTGCCTTCCAATTCACGCGTTCGGGCAATTTTTCACGCAAACTGGCAGGGGTGGTGCCCACCAGCTTGGAAGGTTCAGGGATTTCGGGACTTGCGCTCATCGCAGGGATGCGCGTTGCGTACATCCACACCCACATAATCATCGTCCAGATCATCAGCGCGACCGCTGGGGCGAGAATATCCATGCCAATCATAATTGGTCCTTTGGTTGAAAGTTATTGCGGCGCAATGCTTGGGTCAGCAAAGGCTGTTGCCATCACCGCGCGCACCGCCAGAACGATCAAAACAATCGAGCTGGCTAGAAACAGAATGAAGCGCAGGGGAATCTTGTTTACAAGGATCTGCCACAAGGAATGCACGATGCGCAAGGCAACGTAAATCCACGCCAAAGTGACATCAATCGCGCCTGCCCCTACAATCGCCAGGATCACGCTGACCGCGTAAAAAAGTGTCGGCTGTTCGTGCAAATGGGTGT
Source organism: Erythrobacter sp. SCSIO 43205 (assembly GCF_019904235.1). Classification (NCBI taxonomy): domain Bacteria; kingdom Pseudomonadati; phylum Pseudomonadota; class Alphaproteobacteria; order Sphingomonadales; family Erythrobacteraceae; genus Erythrobacter; species Erythrobacter sp. SCSIO 43205. The sequence continues at coordinate 1,801,199 of NZ_CP063202.1, forward strand.
GGTTATGCGCCGGCCAATTGGCTTTATCGGGGATCACCCCTTCCAAATCTTGCCCGCGGGCACCTTTTTTACCGGCAAGAGCGGATTTGTCTTCGACTTTGGCAAGAGCACCAAAGCGCGCCGGAATAATCCACAAGAGCACGATGAGCGTCCACACAACCAATACGGCTGCGGGCGCGAGCATTTGAGCTTGCATGATGGTGATCCCTCTCAATCATAATTGGGCCTTGGTCTGTATGCCGAGGCCTGAATTGTCAAACATCTATCGCGGCTTGAATGAGGCCGGCTCGCAGATAGTCCGCGCAAAAGCTGCAGGATCAGCGTTTCCTCCGGTGACCATGATTATGGTCCTCTCATCCAGAGGCACCTTACCGCTTAAAGCTGCAGCCAGGGCGGCGCTGCCGCCGGGCTCGACAACCAATTGCATCGTGGCAAATGCCCAACGCTGAGCGTCTCGCACCTCTTTATCGGTCACAGTGACACCGGGCTCTGCGCGCCCCTTTAGCACATCAAGATTGATCGGCTTGGTGGCTGTCGGTTGGAGCGCGTCGCAAATGGTTTTGGGAGCATCGGGGGCTGCGTGAACGATCTCACCAGAGGCAATCGCTCGACCCACCATATCCCAGCCTTTTGGTTCGACCACATGGATGGCGCTGTCCGGGCAACCCAGCGCCAAGCCTGCCGCAAGTCCGCCGCCACCGCAACACACGATAAAGCGCGACGGAGAGCGTCCCATTTGCTGACCCGCTTCGATCCCGGCAGAGCCTTGCCCCTCGATCACCCACGGATCGCCAAAGGCATGGACAAGAGTGCCGCCATTTTGCTCGATAAGTTTGGCAGCGACTTCATCGCGGTCTTCGCCGGGACGGTTGTAGAGCACCACCTCAGCGCCCAGTGCCTTGGTTCCGTCAAGCTTCACCTGCGGCGCATCGCGCGGCATGACGATGGTTGCCTTGATCCCCAGCCGCTTTGCCGCCCACGCAACCCCTTGCGCATGATTGCCAGAGGAGACGGCGACCACGCCGCGCGCGCGCTCTTCTTCTCCAACGTTTGAAAGCCGCCACCACGCGCCCCTGATTTTGAACGCGCCGATAGGCTGGAGATTTTCCGCTTTTACATGAACGCGAACGCCGCCGATTTCGACCGGCAAAAGCGGGGTTGGCGGCAGAAGTTCGGCGATACTGGCAGCCGCGGCCAATACCCCGTCATGGGTCGGTGCGCGCGTCATAGACTCACCCGTATGAGACACTTGAGACACTGTTCAGGAGCCAAAAAGCTGTCCGCCCGTTTTGGGGCGTGAATCCATAGCGCGAAAGGATGAAGATCAGTCATATTCCAACAGCATACCTCGCTTCATCACCGTAGGAAACACAAGCATCAATTGAGCGCTTAAAGGCATTAGACTAGAGAGCACGCGACAGCCTTGTACGAGTCTCCCCTTGAAAGCGGAGACGTCATGCAAATCTTGGAGGCAGCTACAAATTTATGGGCCCCCACCTTAGCTGGGGCTCGCTAGGAGTCAGACTATGTCGAAGGTACTGGTAATCGGGGCAGGGGGCGTAAGCTCGGTCTGCGTGCACAAGATGGCAATGAATTCGGAAATTTTTCCGGACATCCATCTGGCCAGCCGGACCAAATCGAAGTGCGACAAGATCGCGGCCTCAGTGAAAGAACGCACCGGCGTCGACGTGACAACCTATGAAATTGACGCCGAAGAAGTGCCGGCGATGGTCAATCTCATCAAGCGCATCGGCGCGACCCATGTGGTGAACCTTGCACTGCCCTATCAAGATTTGCCGATTATGGACGCGTGTCTGGAAGCAGGCGCGCATTACATGGACACCGCGAATTACGAGCCGAAGGACGAGGCCAAGTTCGAATACAAGTGGCAATGGGCCTATCACGACCGTTTCAAAGATGCGGGGTTGATGGCTCTGCTTGGCAGCGGGTTTGACCCCGGGGTGACGAGTGTTTTCACCATGTGGCTCAAAAAGCATAAGCTTAAAACCATTCGCACGCTCGACATTCTCGACTGCAATGGCGGTGACCACGGACAAGCGTTTGCAACCAACTTCAACCCGGAAATCAACATCCGTGAAGTGACTGCGCCCGCGCGTCACTGGGAAAATGGCGAATGGGTGGAAACCCCTGCGATGCAGGTGAAGACTGAGTTCGATTTCGAGGCGGTTGGCCCCAAAAACGCCTATCTCATGTATCACGAAGAGCTTGAAAGCCTCGCCAAGTTCAATCCAGAGATTGAGCGTGCGCGCTTTTGGATGACCTTTGGCGATGAGTACATCAAGCACCTCACCGTGCTCCAGAACGTTGGTATGACACGGATCGATCCGGTCAAATACAAGGGTAAGGAAATCATCCCGTTGCAATTCTTGGCCGCCGTTTTGCCCAAGCCTGAAACGCTGGGCGAGACGACCAAGGGGAATACCAATATCGGCTGCATCGCAACGGGCGAAGCGCTGGATGGATCGGGCGAGAAAACCTTCTACATCAACAATATCTGCTCTCACGAAGCCGCGTTTGAGGAAACGGGCAACCAGGCGGTTTCTTATACCACTGGCGTGCCAGCGATGATTGGCACAGCGATGATGGTGCAGGGCACTTGGGAAGGGCAGGGTGTCTTCAACATGGAAGAGATGGACCCTGATCCCTTTATGGAAATGCTCAACGAGCACGGTCTGCCGTGGCAGGTGAAGGAGCTTGATGGGCCAGTATCGTTTTAATGGAAACCAAAGCCGGAAATCCGGGCGCTTTCGCCCATTTCGACCTTAGCCGCGTGGAAAGTCCCGCCTTTGTCGTGGATGCGGCGAAGATCCGCGCCAATTGCCAAATCCTCGCCGATATTCGCGATGCGAGCGGGTGCAAGGTCTTCGCAGCGCTTAAGGCGTTCTCGATGCACTCGGTTGCGCATATCATGGGCGAATATCTCGACGGGGTTTCGACCAGTGGGTTGTGGGAAGCGCGTCTTGCGTCTGAATTCTACGACGGGGAAATCGCGACCTATTCTGCGGCGTTTAAGCCTGAGGAATTGGACGAGATTTGCAGGCTATCCGACCATGTGATTTTCAATTCACCAGCGCAGATGAAGCGCGCCGCCCTGATCCTTGATCAAGCATCGGTGACCGGCGGCGATGTCTCGGTGGGGCTCCGCCTCAACCCCATGGTCGCAACCGGCGAAGTGCCCAAATACGATCCCAGTGCCCCCGGCTCCCGCCTCGGCTTTCCCATCGATCAACTGACCGAAGAGCATATGGAAGGGGTCGAGGGTATCCACTTCCACAATCTGTGCGAGCAGACGTTCGAGCCGCTGCGCGCAACATGGGACCGCGTGTTTGACGCGATCGAGCCCTATTTCGGGCAGCTCAAATGGATCAATATGGGGGGCGGCCACCACATCACCCGCGCCGATTATGAGCGCGAAGAGCTGATCGAATTCCTGAAAGATGCGGCTGAGGATACGGGTGCTGAGATCATCCTCGAACCGGGCGAGGCGGTGGCTCTGGATGCGGGTATTCTGGTGGGCACGCTTCTTGATACAGGGTTCAATGAAGTGCCCATTGGCATCGCGGATATTTCAGCGACCTGCCATATGCCCGATGTGTTGGAGGCTCCCTATCGCCCGGCGATGCTGGGCGAACTTCAGGACGACAGCGTGCCCATTCGCCTCGGTGGCCCCTCGTGCCTCGCTGGGGACGTTATTGGAGACTATCGCCTGCCAGTGCCGGCAGAGCCGGGCGCACGCTTCGCTTTCCTCGATCAGGCGCATTATTCGATGGTCAAAACCAACACGTTCAACGGCGTGCAGCTTCCCTCGATCTACCTCTGGGATTCTGACACGGACGCGCTCGAATGTGTCAAACGCTTCGAATATGAGGACTTCCGCGACCGCCTCAGCTAGAGGCCCTTGCGGCCAAACCCGCCAGCGCGGCGAGGGGTTGCCTCACGCGCGTATTCGGTGATGCCGGGGTGCTGCGGTGCGTGGTTGATTGCCTCAACTCTTCCGCGCCCATTCTGATTGATCGCCAGCATTAGCCGTGCGAGCGCTGCGAATTGGTCGGCGGTTTCCTGCGCTTTTGCGTTGTCTTCCTCTGCCTTCATAGAACCGCTTTCAAACATATTATCGCTTTCCACCACGAGCACGAGGTGCTGATCGACGAAGAGTGCGCGGATGGATTTACCGTGGAAGGCTTTTTCCAGCGCGATCAGGTGCTCGATATAGGAAGGGTGAATAAGGACGCGCGCCTCAATCTGATCGTCGCTGAACACTTCGAAAGTGTTTTCAAATTGCGGGTGCACCTGATCGACATATTGCATCCGGTGGCCATCGATCGTGATCTCGTCCTTGACCCCGCCAAGGCCAAACCACTTCTTATGCTTGCCTTTGCGTTGCAAAAGGGTGGTGGAGCGAAATTCCCGGCCAAAGGGCAGGGAGATAATCGCGCCTCTGAACACTGTCACCCACCGACGGTTCTTGCCCGAACCCCGACGCTCTTCGAGATGCGCTTCGTAGAGGTTGAATGAATTGCCGCCAAGCTCGCCATACCAGCAGTCCTCAAACTCATCGCGGTCGTATTTGGGCACCAGGCCATATTTTTTCGCCTGATGAAATTCCACGCCGGGCTCAACCTCGGGATCATATTCAATCCCAAGATCACGCGCGATGGCGGTGTTAATGCCGACTTTGATGGTCTGTTTAGCCTCTTGAATGGGCTTATAGCCCCATGCGGCAACGCCAACGACAGCAGCGCCTGCGGCAAAAAGTTTGATGTCGAACAGACCAAAGGGCAAATACCACAGGAACGCGAACACTGGCAAAAGCGCAATTCCGCCGTAAAACCAGCGGTCAAACGCCTTTTTGCTCGCCTTATCGCGCATTTCGGATTGCTCGGACAGCCAACTGCCAAGCTCCCCGCGCATCAATCCCTGAACATCGGCCTGCATCGTACCAACCTCTTAACCTTTCGCCGCTATGCTTAATCGAAGAAAGTAAAAGAGGGCTTCACAATGGTTGATATTTTCGGATGGTTCTGGACTTCTGCGATCTTTGTGATCGTTGTTGTCGGCGTTTTCGCCATCATTTCCATTTACAATACGCTGGTTCGTTTGCGTCAGAATGTGAACCAGGGACGCGCAGATATTGATGCGCAGCTGCGCCAGCGCCACGACCTTATTCCCAACCTCGTTGAAGCGGTGAAGGGCTATGCTGGCCACGAGAAATCCACGCTCGAAGAAGTGATCAAGGCGCGCAATGTCGCTGCCAAGGGTCAGCCGGATAGCGCTTCGGAGCAGGGCCTTAAAATCGCGCTCGACAATCTTCTCGCGCTGGGTGAGGATTATCCTGATCTTCGCGCATCGGAAAACTTTCAGGAATTGCAAAGCGAGCTTGCCGAGATTGAGGACAAGCTTGCCGCTGCCCGCCGGGCATTGAACGCGGCAGCTGCACAGTTCAACACGGCGCGCGAGGCGTTTCCTGCGGTTCTTTTCGCGAGTATGCTTGGCTTCAAAGAGGCCGATTTCAACACGCTCGACGATTCAGAACGCGGCACTGTGGACCAAGCGCCCAAGGTCGCATTTTCCTGATATTAAACGCTTATCCGGGAACTTTCCGGAGGGCGAAAGATTTTGATTGCAGACGGCGGCATTTTATTGCAAATGCCGCCGCCTTGCTGCCCCAAGGGACGATTTCTACCGCAAGGCAGCCCTGTTGAAACGCTTACGGTCAAGGCTTAGCTGCCACAGTACCGTTTTAAGGGGGTCCCTTGAGTTGTACATCTATCCCGACGCCAAGGCTGTAGTTCAGGCCATCGAGCCTGATGAACCCATCATCCTGAACCGTCCGCACGCAGCGCGGCGTGCGGCGCGCTTTTTTGTCGAGAAGTTTCCCGGCAAAGTGCTGTACGCTGTCAAAGCGAACCCTGCGCCTGATCTCATTCAGGTGCTTTGGGAAGCGGGCGTCACCCATTTCGACGTCGCATCCATCGCCGAAGTGCGTCTGGTGCGCGAGGCGCTGCCAGATGCAAATCTGTGCTTTATGCACCCGATCAAGCGCCGCCGAGCAATCGCAGAAGCCTATCATCAGCATGGCGTCAAAACCTTCAGCCTTGATACGGTTGAAGAGTTGGAAAAGATCGTAGAGGCGTGCCGCAACCCAGAGACGGGTGAGCCAGCCAAAGATCTGCGCCTGTGCGTTCGCATCCGCGTGTCGAGTGAATATTCCGAACTTTCATTGGCAGCAAAATTTGGGTGTGACCTGACCGAAGCGCCTGCGCTTTTGCAGGAAGCGCGTCAGCACTGCGACTGGCTCGGCATCTGTTTCCATGTCGGCTCTCAGGCAATGACGCCCTTTGCCTTCGTGCAGGCTCTTGACCGCACCCGCGCGGCAATCGCCGAGGCAAGCGTCGTGATCGACATGATCGACGTTGGTGGAGGCTTTCCCAGCATCTATCCAGGGATGGAGCCGCCCCCGCTCGAAGATTATTTCGCGCTCATCTCCAAGCATTTCGAAGCGCTTCCCATCGCTTACAACGCAGAGTTGTGGTGCGAGCCGGGCAGGGCGCTGTGCGCTGAATATTCGAGCATGATCGTATCCGTCGACAAACGCCGGGGCGACGAGCTTTATATCAACGATGGCGCTTACGGCGCGCTTTATGATGCGGCGCACGTTGGCTGGCGTTTCCCGGTAAAGGCGCTTGAGGATGATCTGATCGAGCCGCTTGAGGATTTCTCCTTTTACGGCCCCACTTGCGACGATGCTGACTTCATGGCTGGCCCGTTTCCGCTTCCCGCCGACATTCAGGCGGGCGATTATATCGAAGTCGGGATGCTTGGCGCATATGGCGCAGCGATGAAGACGGGCTTCAACGGATTTGGCAATGCTCAGGTTGTGACCGTCGCGGATGAGCCGATGATGAGCCTGTTCGACGGCTCACGCACGCGGCCTGAAGCTGATAATGTGGTGAGCCTTCGCTAAGGCGTAGGCGGCAAATTATTTTTGCGATTGTTCTTCTTTTAAGGAACGGTTGGGGGCTTGCGTCTGTAGATCGGGTAAACCACCCCGATCCCCGCGCAGCCGCTACCTTTTCCCTGACAAGCTGGTGATTGCGCGGGCCCCTTAACGGAGGCCCTACATGGCGCAAATTACGACTAACAATCCCGCAACCCGCGAAGACCTTCAATCCTATGACCTTATGTCGAAGGATGAGGCTTTTGGACTAATCGATGCGGCTCATGAGGCGTTTTTGAGCTGGCGGATGCGCAGCCACGAAGAGCGCGCGCCGTTCCTTCGCGACATCGCTGAAAAGCTGCGCGAACATTCCGATGAGCTGGCCAAATTGATGACGCGGGAAATGGGCAAGCTGCTCAAGGATGGCAAAACCGAGGTTGAGCTGTGTGCCCGCCTGTTTGAATATTCTGCAGACAATGGCCCATCCGAACTGGCCGATGAAGAACGCACCCATTCAGGCGGCAAAAAGCGCGGTATTGTCACCTATTCGCCGATTGGCGTGATCTATTCGGTGCAACCCTGGAACTTCCCGCTTTACCAAGCGGTGCGCGTTCTTGCGGCCAATTTGATTGCGGGTAATGCCGTCATCCTCAAACACGCCTCGATCTGCACAGGCAGCGGCCTGATGCTGCGCGATGTGTGCCTTGAGGCAGGTCTGCCAAAAGGCCTGTTCGATGTCGTGGTTGTCGAACATGAAGTTTCCGACGACATCATCACCCATGACAAAATCCGCGCGGTGACAATGACCGGCAGCGACGGCGCGGGCGCGCATATTGGCGAAAAAGCCGCCAAGGCACTCAAGAAAACCGTCCTCGAGCTTGGTTCCAACGATGCTTATCTGATCCTCGAAGACGCTGACATTGATTTGGCGGTCAAAACCTGCGCCGTGGGCCGCCTATATAACAACGGCGAAACTTGCGTTTCGGCAAAGCGTTTTGTTGTGACCGATGCCGTTTATGATAAGTTCGTGGACGCTTTTGTTGAGCGGATGAAAGCCACGAAAATGGGCGACCCGATGGACGAAGAAACCCAGCTTGGGCCCCTGTCCAGCGAGCAGCAATTCAACGACGTGAAAGAGCAGACCGAAAAAAGCATCGCGGGCGGCGCGACCTTGCTTTGCGGTGGCGATCCAGAGGAAGATCCCAAGGGCTGGTATTATCCGGCGACCGTACTTGCCGACTGCCAGCCGGGGACGCCTGCTTACGATGATGAGATTTTCGGCCCCGTTGCGGCGGTCATTCGCGCAAAAGATGATGAAGATGCCATGCGCATCGCCAATGACAGCCGTTATGGCCTTGGCGGTGGTATCTTCACCAAGGATGAAGACAAAGCCATCCGTCTTGCACGCGATCACTTCGACACTGGCATGGTCCGCATCAATTCGTTCGGTGCAGCCGATCCCAATATGCCTTTCGGCGGGGTCAAGGACAGTGGCTATGGCCGTGAACACGGCGGCTTTGGCATGAAGGAATTCGTCAACGCAAAGGCGATTTTCCTGCCTTCGTAGGGCGCGCTTATACCCCGATACATATCACGAGAGAAACACGATGAAAATTCTAGTGGCCGGAGCAACCGGCAATACAGGCCTGCGCCTTACACAAGAGCTGAAGGACAGAGGCCATGATCCCGTCGCTTTGGTGCGTGAAAGCTCGGATACGAGCGCATTGCCTGATGGCGTGGAAACGCGGCTTGGCGATCTGGCTGACCTTGATCAAGGCGTGACGCACGGCTGCGAAGCCGTTGTCTTCGCTGCTGGATCAGGCGGTGACACGAGCGAAGAAATGACTGACAAAATCGACCGCGACGGGGCGATCCGTCTGATTGAGCTTTGCGAGCAAAGCGATGTGCGCCGCTTTGTCATGTTAAGCTCAGTTGGCGCTGACGATCCCGACCCTGAAGGCGAGCTTGCGCATTATCTGAAAGCAAAGCACGACGCGGATGAACGGTTGAAGCAAAGTCCATTGGATTATGCGATCCTTCGCCCGGTCAGCCTGACTGACGATGGTCCCACGGGCGAAGTCGTGCTGGGCGATGAAGTCGACCCACAAGCAAAGGCTGCGCGCGGTGATGTCGCTGTGCTTCTGGCTGATGCGACCTTGCAGGATGAATGGACGGGCCGGATTGCCCTTATGCAAAGCACGTAAACGGGATTTTGGCAGGGTAATGTGGTGATGGGAAGCCTCCCATATTACCCTGTCATAATAATCGAAGTCGGCCCTGCGCGCGTTTACGCCGCCCAGCCAAGCTCCTGCACCTGTCCGCCATGCGAGCCGGCAGAGCTTGTCCCATCACTTAGCTTGAATTGCGACACCTGCTCATTAAGCGATCTTGCGTGCTGTTTAAGGGTGCGGGTGGCCGCCGATGTTTCTTCGCACATAGCCGCATTTTGCTGCGTCATCTTTTCGATATTGGACAGCGTTTCGTTGACCTTCGAAAGGCCCCCTGCCTGACGCTGTGAGGACTGGCTGATCTCTGAAATCAGCTCGGTGACCTCAACGATATTTTTTGAGATTCGCTCCAGCGCCTTTCCAGTGTCGCCGACAAGCGAGACGCCTGTTTCGACCTCGCGCTGGGAGCCTGCGACTTTGTCTTTAACGTCATGAGACGCTTCTGAAGCACGTTGGGCGAGGGCGCGCACTTCGCCTGCGACAACGGCAAAACCTTTGCCCGATTCGCCTGCGCGCGCAGCCTCAACACCAGCATTGAGTGCAAGCAGGTTGGTCTGAAACGCGATCCCGTCGATCACCTCGATAAAGCTCGCGATTTCGCTGGACGCACGCTCAATCCGGGCCATCGCCTCGACCGTTTGTTTGACGATTTCGCCAGAGCTTTCCGCGTGTTGTTTCGCCTTTGCCATTGCCTCATTCACGTGCGCTGCATCAGAGGCGGTCTTGCTGATCTCGCTCGACAAGGCGTTCATCTCACCCAAGGTGCGCTCGACGCTCTCGGCCTGTGATTGCGTACGCATGGAGAGGTCTTCGCTGGCATTGGAGATTTCCGATGTGCCAACGTCGATGCTCTCCTTAGTGCTGGCAACGGCCAAAACGGTCTGGCGCAGCGCCGCAATGGCTTCGTTATAATTCGAACGCAATGTCTCATATTCAGGCGGCAAAGGCTCCTGAATGGTGCTCGAAAGATCGTTGCGCGCCAGTTGTTTGAGAGCCTCACTGAGGATCGCGACGATTTTTTCCTGCTGCTCGCTCGCCTTGCGCACGCTTTCCGCGTTGTCCTTGAAGGTCAACATCGCGCGCGCCATGCGGCCAACGCAGTCTTTGGTGTGATGACGATAGGCAATATCGCTTGTCGTATCGCCCTCGGCCAAGGCTTCCATGCGAACAACCGTGCTTACATAAGGATCACACACGAACCTTTTCGTAATCAGGCCAAAGGCCAAGGTGAGCGCGACGATCAAAGCCGCGCCAGCCAGAAAGATCGCGCCCAAACTCTCGGCGCTTCCCGCGAGATAGGCAAAGACTGCCGAGCTGGTGACAGCGGTCACATACACGCTGATCATAAAGTTAAATTTTGTTCTGATCGGTGCGTGTTCGATAAACCAGGTGAACATTTGCGATAGCTCCCGAGCGTCTTGTTTTGAGGTTTAAACGCGGATTTGGACCGTCACCCGTTAGGTTTGCGACCGGGAGCGACGATCGTCGGGATAGTCATCTTGTGTTGATCTAGTGTTTGAGGCGAATCCGCATCGCCACTCAGTTTATGCTTGTTTCACCATTAACCACGACGTCAGGATTACAGTCACAAGCGCGCGCACCGTTCATTCAAACCCGACAAACCGCGCTGCCTCTTCGACCGGGCGGCGGGTGATCTTCACTGGGTTTGCAGGGAAATCCGGGTCCGGCCAGCCAAGCGCAACCGCCTTCATGATCACCTGATCATCCGGAATATGCGCGTGTTCGCGCACGACCGGACTTTGCATGATACCTTGGGAATTGATCACGCAACCAAGCCCTTTGGACCATGCCGCATTGACCAAAGTGGTTGTCACGGCCCCGCAGTCAAAGACGGTGTCATCCGCATCGGAAAGCTCTTTGTCATAAGTGATGATGACGCATACAGGCGCATCGAACTGGCGGAAGCCGCGCAGCACCCAGTCCTGCCGCTTTTCCTTGTCGTCGCGTTCGATGCCCATCGCTTCAAACAGTTGGATTGCGCAGCCGACCTGACGTTCACGGTGGACGCCTTGAAAGGGATGGCCTTTGCGAAATTCGCGTGAATCGGGCTCGCCAGCGAGAATGCGCTCGGTGTTGCCCTTGCGAATGCGGTCGAGCGGTTCGCCCGTGATGACATGAAAGTGATAGGGCTGCGTATTCATCGAAGAAGGCGAACGCATCGCCATTTCGAGCACTTCTTCAATCAATTCTTTCGGCACAGGCTTGTCGAGATAACCGCGGATCGAACGCCGGCCGTTTACCACTTGCGCATAGGTTTGTGTCTCATCGCCGTATTCATTGGCCACGTAAGTCTCTCCCGAATTGTGTTTCGCAAGAACAGCTAGCGCAGCTTTGGCCAAGCGCAAAGGACGCTACGGCAGGGCAGATGATTTAGGGGGTAAAATAGGGCTTATCGCCCGCGATGGTCACCCGCTCCATCACCCGGCGTGCCGGGAAGTAGTCGGAGACAGCGAGATGCTGACACACGCGGTTGTCCCAAAAGGCGATTGAGCCTTTCTCCCAGCGGAAACGGCACTGTATCTCAACGTCTTTGGCGGTCGCGTAGAGGTGGTCGAGCAGCCATGCGCTCTCTTTATCCGAAAGCCCCTCGATATGGCTAGTGAAAGCAGTATTCACATAGATCGCCCGTTCGCCTGTTTCGGGGTGGGTGCGGATCACCGGATGGCGCATGGGGGGAAAGCGCTCGTGCAGGTCAGCGGGCGCTCTATCGAGGCGTTTGGCGAAGACCCGCGCGATGTCGTGCACGGCGGTGAGCCCCTCGCAAAAGCGCTGCATCTGTTCGCTGAGCCGCTCGTAAGCGAGGTGCATATTGGCAAACAGCGTATCTCCCCCGCATTCAGGCACTTCGCGAGCCAGCAGGATGGAGCCCAGCGAAGGTTTTTCGCGCCATGTCACATCGGAGTGCCAGTTGTTTTCCTGACCCCGGCTCTTGGGTCCGTGGGCGATGCGCAGGACTTCGGGGTTAGGTTGGTCTGTGGGAGTGGCGGGGTGGACCTCAAGGTCGCCAAAGTGGCGGGCAAAGGCGATGTGTTGTTCTTGCGTGAGGTCTTGGTCGCGGAAGAATATGACCCCGTATTTCAGCAACGCTGCGCGGATTTCCGGGATGCGCGAAGGGGTGTCCTCTGCGGCCAAGTCTATGCCGTGAATTTCCGCGCCAATCGCTGGTGTCAGCGGCTTGATATCCAAAGTGCCAGTGTCGAGTTTCGCTCGATCAAATGTGGTGGCCATGCGTCTCTCTCCCTCTCTCGAAGAAGAGTGTGCACACACAAGGCTCTGCGATCAAGCAAAGTCAGCCTGAGAGGTCGAATCCATACGCCGAACAAACTGTTGCTGGCTTGAGGCTGTAATCAAATTGCCTCCAGGCTCCCCTCAACCCTTCTGAATACAACAGCCGTCGCTCAGGGCCATCGTTGATATCTTCTTGCTCAAGTTTGCACTGCTTTTCGACTTCGGTGCTTGAGAAGGGGTAACCCACCTTTGCTAACATATCGCATCCGGTTTCCTCGGTCCAATTCTTGCAAAACACGGTCCACTCCTCGCTCGTTTCGGGGCGAAACTCTGGTAGCTCGTCTGAGGCGAATGCGTTCAGGCGATATTCCCGATAACTCTTAGCTAATCCTTCTTGAAGGTTTCTGGCTGCCTGTGCTTGGCGGTCACCAAGTCTGGGGGCTAAGATGACTGCTATGATCCCGCCCAAAATAATAATGGCAAGCCAAGCAGAGGCGCTGCCGCCTTCTGAGAATGGTCCGCGATACTTGTGGTCGCCCAAATCAAGCCGCCTCAGCGAGCTCCAAATCCAGCCGATCCCAGATTTCGACGAGAGCCTCGGTCAACTCGGTCATCATTTCCTCAGTGTGGTGAGGGCCGGGGGTGAAGCGCAGGCGCTCTGTACCGCGCGGGACGGTGGGGTAATTGATCGGCTGCACATAGACGCCGTATTCGGCGAGCAGGATGTCGCTGATCTTTTTCGCTTTCACCGGATCGCCCACCATCAGCGGCACGATGTGCGTGACGCTATCCATGACGGGAAGGCCCGCCTCGGCAAACTTCAGCTTGAGCGTCGCGGCGGCCTGTTGCTGCGCGTTGCGTTCAACGTTCGAGGACTTGAGGTGCTTCACCGATGCAAGCACGCCTGCGACCAGAACGGGCGACAAGGACGTCGTGAAGATAAAGCCCGGCGCATAAGAGCGGATGCAATCGACCACCTTGGTGCTCGCCGCGATATAGCCGCCCATGACACCAAACGCCTTGCCAAGCGTGCCTTCAATAATGTCGATGCGGTGCGCTGCATTGTCGCGCTCTGAGATGCCGCCGCCATGATCGCCATACATCCCAACCGCGTGCACTTCGTCGATATAGGTGAGGGCGTTGTATTTCTCAGCAAGATCGCAAATTGCATGGATCGGCGCCACATCGCCTTCCATTGAATAGACGCTTTCAAAGGCGATAAGCTTAGGCGTTTCAGGATCTTCTGCGGCGAGCAATTCTTCGAGGTGTTCAACATCGTTGTGACGAAACACCCGTTTCTCACAGCCGGAATTGCGGATGCCTGCGATCATGCTTGCGTGGTTCAATTCGTCGGAGAAAATGACGCAGCCGGGAAGCAGTTTTGCGAGCGTTGAAAGCGTCGCATCGTTAGAGACATAACCGCTGGTGAAGAGAAGCGCCTGTTCTTTGCCGTGAAGCTCAGCGAGTTCTTTCTCAAGCTCGACGTGAAGGTGCGTGTTGCCGCCGATATTGCGGGTGCCGCCCGACCCTGCGCCAACGTCATGCAGCGCCTCTTCCATCGCTCCGATCACGACATCGTGCTGACCCATGGCGAGATAGTCGTTCGAGCACCACACAGTGATAGGCTTTGGACCATTGTGGCCATGAAAACAGCGCGCATTGGGGTAGGCACCCTTATTGCGCATGATGTCGATGAAGACGCGGTAACGGCCTTCTTCGTGAAGACGGTCGATCGCGGAATCGAAAATCTGATCGTAGTTCATAACACCAGCTACTCTAAGGCTCGCGGATCGCCCTTGTTCTCAGGCCCAATATCAACCGCGCTCATTCACATCTTTAGGCCATACAACCCGCTCATGGCTCATCGGTTTCCGTGAGGGTATGTAGCAGTTCAACGGGCCAATAAAACCGCTATCTTTGCGAATGAGTAGCGATTGCCAGTGTTAAAACTGCTCAATGTGATCGATTCCGTAAACTTTTAGAACTTTGGTCAACTGGCGAAAATCGTCAGGGTCACCGGTCATAACGGCGCGCCTTCCGGCAGTGCGATCAAAGGTTTGGCCTTCGACGAGCCGCGCGATCTGGCGCGCAATTCCACCAGCTCCGTGGAGCAGATTGACCTCTTCGCCAAACACTTCGTGCAATTCGCGACCGAGCAGCGGGAAGTGGGTACAGGCAAGGACAAGCGTGTCGATTTCATCGCCGCCCGGCATGGCGCGCAGTTTTTCTGCCGCGTCTTCGATCACTTTCATGTCGACCGGACGCCCGCGCAACTTGCCCTCTGCCGCCTCCACGAGTTCAGGAGCTGCTAGCCGAAGCAGCTTCTTGTCACTCGCAAATTCGGCTTCGAGGTTGTCGACGTAATGCTGACGGATGGTGGCTTCTGTCCCAAGCAATCCGATCACGCCTGTTTTTGTGAGGCTTGCCGCTGGCTTGATAGCGGGGACCGTCCCCACAATCGGCACCTCCAGCACATCGCGCACCATCCCAAGGGCGATGGTCGAGGCGGTGTTGCAAGCGATACAGATAAGGCGCGGCTTATACCGCTCCGCCATCCGGCCAAGCAGCCCGGTGACGCGCGCAGCGATCTGAGCCTCAGTCTTGTTGCCATAGGGCAGACCCGCCAAGTCCGCAGCATAGATAACCGGCGCCTTGGGAAGCAGGCGGTTCAATTCCGCAAACACGGAAAGCCCGCCAACGCCGGAATCGAACAGCAGGATTGGGGAGGAGGCTGGGATATTCATCGAAACCGTTCGCGCTGACCTTGTCGAAGCATCACACTTCTTATAACTCTCACGTTCACTTAGAGAAAAACCGCTCGCGGACAAGTTCGCAGCGACACGGAGTTCTAAAAATTGGAACCGCTTTTAGCTGCTTTGCTGGGCTATTTGTCAGGATCAATCCCCTTTGGCCTTCTCCTCACCAGAGCCGCTGGCATGGGTGATGTGCGCAATATTGGCTCGGGCAATATTGGTGCGACCAATGTCTTGCGCACGGGAAATAAGGGGCTTGCGGCGGGCACTTTGCTGCTCGATTTGCTTAAAGGTTTTGCACCCGTTTTTGCCGCTGGAATGATCTGGGCAGGCGATATAGGCGACGTTGCCAAGGCTTTCGCCGCGGGCGGGGCGGTGATTGGGCATTGCTATCCCGTATGGCTCGACTTCAAAGGCGGTAAGGGGGTGGCCACCAATGCGGGCGTCTCCTTTGGGCTCGCATGGGTAGTTGGCGGGGCCTATGCTCTTATCTGGCTGTCCATGCTGGCGATTTTCCGCATCTCCAGTCTTGCCGGGATGAGCGCGGTTGTGGCGGCTGCGGCTGCGGCTCCGCTGTTTGGCTATCCGCAGTTCTTCCCCGTGCTCGCCGCGATTGCGGGGCTGATCATCTACCTTCATCGCGAAAATATCGGTCGGTTGATGAAAGGTGAAGAGCCAAGGGTGGGGGGCAGTAAGTGAGCAGGCTAAACTCTTCTTGTGTTCTCCTGCGAAAGCAGGAGCCTATCTTCGGCCTTGGGAGCTGGATCCCTGCGTTCGCAGGAAAGCACAAATAGATGGTAGATGTGGGGATCAGCCAAGCTGAAGCTTTCGCCCGCATTCGCTTGCTGCGTTCCCCAAACATTGGCCCGGTTTCTTACCGCCAACTCCTCGCCCGCTTCGGTACTGCGGTTGCGGCAATCGATGGCCTTCCAGAACTCGGCTCACGCGGCAAGAAAGCCTACGCCCCCGCGCCCAAAGACCGCATCGAACGCGAGATCGAGGGAGTGATCGCCTCAGGTGCACGTTACCTCTTCCACGATCAAGACCACTACCCAGCGCTTCTCGCCGAGATCGACAGTGCCCCTCCAATCATTACCTGCCGTGGAAATCAGGCGCTCGCAAGCGAACCTTGTGTCGCCATCGTGGGCGCGCGCAATGCGAGCGGAGCCGCAACCAAGCTGGCCCGCGATTGGGCAAGAGACTTGTCCGCAGCAGGCTTCACCGTGGTCAGCGGTCTAGCGCGCGGGATCGACGGCGCGGCGCATGAGGGTAGCTTTCCCAAGACCATCGGCGTGATCGCTAGCGGCATCGACATCGCCTATCCGCCCCAGCACAAAGGTCTTCAGGAAAAGATTGCCCAAGAGGGCCTGCTCATCGCAGAACAGCCCCCCGGCACGGAACCACGCGGTCGACACTTTCCCAGCCGCAATCGCATCATAGCCGGGCTCGCAAGCGGAACATTGGTGGTGGAGGCCGCTCCGCGCTCAGGCTCGCTCATCACAGCAAGGCTGGCGGGTGAAGCGGGCCGCGAAGTCATGGCGATCCCCGGCTCCCCGCTCGACCAAAGGTCAGCCGGCTGCAATCAATTGATCCGCGATGGAGCTGTGCTGGTATCCGAACCGCAGGATGTGATCGAGCTTCTCGAAACCTTCACCGGAGCCCCGCGCTCAACTTACCGCGTCGCTGAAGACCCGACGCGCTTCGATTACGAAGAGCTGAGTAAACTCGAATGGGGCGAGGCCAAAGCGTCTGGCGATGAGGCAGAAGCCATCGGAAGGTTGCTCACCAAAGCCCCCATTGGCGTCGATGAACTCATCCGCCAATCAGGGGCGGAGCCAGCGATGGTGCACATGGTGCTGCTTGATCTGGAGCTTGCAGGCGAACTCGAACGCCACGACGATGGCGGGGTCAGCCGGATGTAGTTCCTCGCGAATTGCACTTGCTCCAACCCGCTCACAAACCTACTTGACGCTTCCGCAAAACCCGTCCCACTCTCGCGCGTACGCGTAAGGTGCCTTGGCACGTGTAAGGAAATCGAACTCACACTCATGCAACTCGTCATTGTTGAATCGCCCGCGAAGGCGAAGACCATCGAGAAATATCTGGGCGGCGACTTTAAGGTCCTCGCTTCATACGGACACGTGCGCGATCTGCCGCCCAAGGATGGCAGCGTTCGCCCGGACGAAGACTTTGCGATGGATTGGGAAGTCTATAACGACAAGCGCAACCGCGATCAGGTCAAGGCGATCTCGGACGCGGCAAAAGATGCATCGCGCCTTATCCTCGCAACCGACCCTGACCGGGAAGGCGAAGCAATCAGCTGGCACGTGATGGACGTTTTGAAGAAACGCCGCGCGTTGCCGACCAAGGTCGATCGGGTGACGTTTAACTCGATCACCAAAAAGGCCGTGACCGAGGCGATGGAAAAGCCGCGCGAGCTCGATCAGCCGTTGATCGACGCCTATTTGGGCCGCCGCGCCCTCGATTATCTGTTCGGCTTTACCTTGTCGCCCGTCCTGTGGCGCAAGCTCCCCGGTGCGAAATCGGCGGGCCGTGTGCAATCGGTGGCGCTTCGCCTTATCGTGGAGCGCGAGCGCGAGATTGAAGCGTTCAAGCCTGATGAATATTGGTCAGTGCTCGCCAAGCTCGAACACGCCGGGACCGAATTTGATGCCAAGCTCGTGCGCTTTAAGGGCGATAAGCTTGAGAAGCTTAGTCTCGGCCAAGAGGGCATCGCAATGGAGGCAAAAGCCGCCGTTGAAGCGGGTCGTTTCACCGTCGAGGACGTTGAGAAAAAACCGCTCAAACGCAATCCCGCGCCTCCGTTCACCACCTCGACCATGCAACAGGAAGCTGCGCGCAAACTTGGTTTTTCGGCAAGCCAGACCATGAGCGCGGCGCAGCGTCTCTATGAGGCGGGCGCGATCACTTATATGCGGACCGACGGTGTGCAAATGGATGGGAGCGCGATTGCTGCGTGCCGCCATGAAATAGGCGACCGTTATGACGCGGCTTATTGCCCGGAAAAACCGCGTTTCTACTCGACCAAGGCGAAGAACGCTCAAGAGGCGCACGAGGCGATCCGCCCGACCAATTTTGCAAAAGACCGCGTGGGCAGCGGCGATGAGGGCAAGCTCTATTCGCTGATCTGGAAGCGGGCGATGGCAAGCCAGATGTCAACCGCGCAATTGGAGCGCACCACCGTCACCTTGCGCGATGCCACGGGTCAGCATGAGCTTCGCGCGACGGGTCAGGTCGTGGTCTTCCCCGGTTTCTTTGCCGTCTATCAAGAAGGCTTTGACGATAAGGAAGAGGATGAGGATGGCCTTCTTCCAGCGCTTAAAGCAGGCGATATGCCTGCGAAAAAGGACGTGGAGGCCACGCAACACTTCACCCAGCCACCGCCGCGTTTTTCCGAAGCTTCGCTGGTCAAGCGCCTCGAAGAGCTCGGCATTGGCCGCCCTTCGACCTATGCTTCGACCATTCAGACATTGCGCGACCGCGCCTATGTCCGGGTGGAGAGCAAACGCTTCTTCGCTGAGGAAAGCGGCCGTTTGCTAACCTCATTTCTGGAGCGTTTCTTCCCGACCTATGTCGCTTATGACTTTACGGCGGGGCTTGAAGACGAGCTCGACGTGGTTTCAGACGGGCGAGAGGATTACAAGACGCTCCTCGCCAAATTCTGGCAGGATTTCAAACCCAAGGCCGATGAGGTCATGGAGAAGTTGCCTTCAGAAGTCACCGAGGCGCTTGATGAATATCTTGCGGACTATCTCTTCCCGCCGCGCGAGGATGGGAAAGACCCGCGCCATTGCCCGTTATGTGAGCAAGAGGGCCGCGAAAACGGTCGCCTTTCGCTTCGTGGTGGCAAGTTTGGGGCGTTTATCGCGTGCCAGAATTATCCAGAATGCAAATACACCCGCCGTTTTGCGCAGCCGGGGGCCGATGGAGCTGATCCTGCCGAAGACGGCTTGATGGGAACGCACCCTGAAACGGGCGCGGAAATTCACCGCAAATCCGGGCGCTTTGGTCCTTATGTCGAGATGGAACACGAGGACACGAAGAAACGTGCCTCGATCCCCAAAGACCTCGACGATTTCAATCTTGAGTGGGCGGTCAAACTGCTCGACCTGCCTCGCATCATTGGCCCGCACCCGGAGACAGGCAAGGACATTGAAGCTGCGATTGGTCGTTATGGTCCGTATCTGCGCCACGATGGCAAATACGCCAATATGAAGAACACGGTTGATGTGTTCGAAACGGGTATGAACCAAGCGGTTGTGCTGCTCGCCGAAGCTGCCAACCGTAAAGGTGGCCGCGGGAAAGCTGAGCCGATCAAGACGCTTGGCGAGCACCCGACGAGCGGGGGCGAGATCAAGGTGATGCCGGGCCGCTATGGCCCCTATGTCACCGATGGGACGACCAATGCGACCATCCCCAAGGACATCAAGCCTGAGGATATTGAAGCGGCCAAGGCGATCGAGCTGATCGACGCGCGTGCTGCCAAAGGTCCGGCGAAGAAAAAAACGCGCAAGAAAGCGGCCCCTAAGAAAACTGCGGCCAAGAAGAAGGCTCCCGCTAAGAAGACAGCAGCCAAGAAGCCTGCGGCTAAGAAAAAGGCGCCCGCCAAAAAATAATCCCAAGGAATAGGCGGCGCTGCACCCGCAGATGCAGCGCCGATAAGATTTAGTAGCCAGTGACGACTGGGCCCGCCCAAGGCTGCTCTGGCACGCCGTTGGGATAGTAGCTGTTGCCGATCCACACGCCGCCGGGGTAGGCTTCTTCGATTTCGCGCACGATGTTACCGCCGCAAACGACGTCGATGTCGCCCATGTTCAGTTCGATGATATTGCTCATGTCAGTTCTCCTATGTGCTGATGAGGCGGTCAGCCTAGGAGAAGCCTGTAGGTGGTGACATTCTACAAGCGGGCTAATTTATTGACGCTAGACCACTGGAATTAGGGCATTTGTTCGAGGTCGGGTGACGGGTGCTGGCCCATCACTTCACCCAATCAAGCCCCATTTCCTCGAAGATTTCCTTGTCCTCAGACCACCCCTCGGAGTGCTTCACATGGAGGAAGAGGTGCACCTTTACCCCCAGCATTTCGGATAGCTCTTTGCGTGCCGCGGCTCCAATTTCCTTGATGCGCGCCCCCCCTTTGCCAAGCACGATGCCCTTCTGGCTTTCGCGTGCGACGACGATTTGCTGATGGATTTCGAGGCTTCCGTCGGGACGCTCCTGATAGCTTTCGGGCCGCACCGCGCTGTCATAGGGCAGCTCTTCGTGGAGTTGTTTGTAGAGCTGCTCGCGGGTGATTTCTGCAGCCAGCAGCCGTTCGGATGCGTCGGACACTTGGTCTTCTGGATACATCCACACGCCTTCAGGCATCAGTGCGGCCAGCGCCGATTTCATCTCCGGCACGCCATCTCCGGTTAGCGCTGAAACGAAGAACACCTCTTCAAACGGCACCCGCGCGTTCAACTCCTGCGCAAGCTCAAGCAGCGGTTCTTTCTTGGCCTTGTCGACCTTGTTCAGGACAAGTATTTTACGCTCCGGTCGCTTTTCCAATGCTTCGACCAAAGGCTCCAATTCGTGCCGCCGTTGCTTGATCGGGTCGACAATTAAGAGGATCGCATCGGCACTCTCCGCGCCTTCCCAAGCAGCGGACACCATCGCGCGATCAAGGCGGCGTTTGGGCGCAAAAATACCGGGCGTATCGACCAGGATCATCTGCACCTGATCCAGCAAAGCTATACCCAGCATCCGGGCACGTGTGGTCTGCGCTTTGGCAGAAGTGATTGCTACCTTCTGGCCCACCAATTGATTGACCAGCGTCGATTTACCCGCATTAGGCGCGCCGATCACGGCGACCACACCGCACTTTGTTTCAGTCATCGTTTCATTTCCTCGTCGCGTTTCCTCCGCTTCGCTGCGGAGCGGCTGCGGGCGGCCACTTGGCCTTCCAGAACCCTAAGGTTCTGGTCGGCGTGTTTCCAGAACGGGCTCAACCAAATTCTTTCAAAAAGGCTTGTGCTGCAAGCTTTTCCGCCTCGCCTTTGCTTGTGGCAGTCGCCTCTGCCGTGCCGACATTGTGAATACTCACCTCGACCGTAAAGCGCGAGGCATGGTCGGGGCCCTGACGCGATTTCACCGCATATTGCGGCATCGCGCGCTTGTTGTGCGCAGCCCACTCCTGAAGCGCGCTTTTGGGATGCTTTGCCTTGCCCGCATCACCCGACAGATCGCTTTGCCAAAGTTTGAGGATCACATCGCGCGTCGCGTCAAACCCATTGTCAAGAAAGCTTGCACCAATCAGCGCTTCCATCACATCGCCCAGGATATTGTCGCTATCCGCCCCGCCATCCTCGCGCGCCTGTTTGCCAAGTCGCAGGTGGTCGGGCATCCCGATAGAGCGGCCGATGCGCGCACAGGTCCGGCCGCTGACCAAAGCGTTCAATCGCTGCGAAAGCTTGCCCTCGTGGCTGTCACTTGCGGCATAAAGCCAGCCCGCAACCGCCAAGCCCAGCACGCGGTCGCCGAGAAATTCGAGCCGCTGATAATCGCGCGCATGGTTTTCCTGCTGCGGACTGCCCGAATTAAAGCTTCCGTGGGTAAGAGCCTCAAGCCAGATGGCTTCCTTGCGCACAGTAAAACCGGCTCGTTCAAGCCAGCTGCGCGTTTCAACGGGAAGATCGTTTGCCGATTGTTTCATAGAAGAGTTCCAATCCGGCTCCACCGTACGGTGGTGAACCAGCTGACCGGATTATACCATTGGGCAGAGCCCTTGCTCGACCACAGGATGATTGAAGCTTCGCCCACTAACAGGTCTTGAGAGATAATCCCAACCGCATCGCCTGCTCGCGCATCAAATCGGCTGTCGCGCGAATTGTCGCGGCTGTCTCCCATGACGAAGATATGGCCTTGCGGAATGGTTTGCGCAGCAAAGCTATCGGCGGGCGTCGGGCCAAAATCGAACGTGTCATAGCTTCTACCGTCGGGAAGCGTTTCGCGAAATCGGGTGTAGTGGCATTGAACCTCGCCAGAGCCCATGCGTATCTCACGTCCGCCCCAACCGCAGCCAGTATTGGGCGACAACTCAACGGAAAAATCGGGCATTTGCTTTTGCGGCACAGGCTCGCCGTTCAGCACCACCACGCCATCTTCGAGTGCGATAGTGTCCCCCGGCAGAGCGATCACCCGCTTGATATAGTCTGATTTATCAATGGGATGCTTGAAAATCACAATATCACCGCGCTCTGGCTCGCTGGCGAAAATGCGCTCGGGTATAAGAGGTACAGAAAAGGGCAGAGAGTGGCTTGAAAAGCCGTAAGGCCATTTCGCCGCGAGCAGAAGGTCGCCATTCATCAGGCGCGGCAGCATACTCTCTGACGGAATGGAAAAAGGCGCGAAGATAAAGCTGCGAAAGATCAGGACTGCAATGACGAGTTGCAAAAGAAAGATCGAAAAGCTCCCCAGAGACTCCGGCTTCTTCTCTTGTTTCGTTTGGCCCGCGCTCTTATTCGTTTCTGGCCCAGAACCCTTCACGGGCAAGGATTTAGCGTTCTCGTTTGTGGGGGTATCGCCAACCATGATTAGCCCCTTACTCGCCCCGTCCGCTCCAGCATAGAGGTTTTGCCCGATGAATTCACCCGCTGACCAAATGACCAAAGCCAACGCCGTGTGGGAGCGTTTGTCCGCATTGCCGAGCCCGACTTTGACTGAGCTTTTCAAAAGCGATGAACAGCGCGTCGCGAAAATGAGCCAGCGTTTGGAGTTCGACCTTGGGCAAATGGGTCCGATGGGGATG
This sequence comes from Erythrobacter sp. SCSIO 43205, assembly GCF_019904235.1. NCBI lineage: Bacteria > Pseudomonadati > Pseudomonadota > Alphaproteobacteria > Sphingomonadales > Erythrobacteraceae > Erythrobacter > Erythrobacter sp. SCSIO 43205. The sequence goes on from NZ_CP063202.1 coordinate 1,824,195, forward strand.
CTTCTCGATTGGTCGAAAACGCATTTGGCCGATGCTGAGCTTACAGCGTTTGAGGAGCTCGCCGAAATCATGGGCTTTGATGCAGCGCGTGAGTCCCTTTTTGGCGGCGGGATTGTGAACCCAACCGAAGGCCGCCCAGCAACCCACGCCGCCATGCGCGGCAGCGGGACCGAGGCGGATTGCGAAGAGGCCGATCAACTCCTCCGACGCATGGGAATGCTGGTCACCGCCATTCACGAAGGCGCTTTTGGCAAGGTCGAGCATCTCATCCACATCGGCATCGGCGGCTCGGCGCTTGGGCCTGATCTTGCCGTGGATGCGCTCACCCGCGATTTCGCCCGTGTCGATGTGCACGTCGTCTCCAACATCGACGGCCTTGCTTTGGAGCAGGCTTTTGCTGCGTGTGACCCGCACACAACGATGATCGCGGTGGCCTCCAAGACATTCACGACGATCGAGACGATGACCAATGCGGCCTCCGCTTTGAAGTGGCTTGCCGACAATAATGTCGATGATCCCAGCGGGCGTGTGGTGGCTTTGACCGCGAACCCTGAAAAGGCGGTGGAATGGGGCGTGGATGAAACGCGCATCCTGCCTTTCCCTGAGAGTGTCGGTGGCCGCTATTCACTTTGGTCGAGCATCGGTTTCCCATTGGCGCTCGCGATAGGCATGGAAGAGTTCACCGAGTTTCTCAGCGGCGCGCGAGCGATGGACACGCACTTCCGCGAGAGTGAGGGTAGGGCAAATGGTCCACTCGTGGCGGCGTTTGGCGACCTTTATTATTCGCGCGTCCGCGGGTGTCAGACCCGCGCGGTTTTTGCCTATGACGAACGTCTGGCACTGCTCCCCGACTACCTCCAACAGCTCGAGATGGAGAGCAATGGCAAGTCGGTGACCGCTTCCGGCGAGCCCGTTGATGCACCGACTGCCGCGATCACATGGGGCGGGGTAGGGACCGACGCGCAGCACGCCGTGTTCCAGCTCCTCCACCAAGGCACGCACCTCATCCCCGTCGACTTCATCGCCAGCATCGCGCCGGGAGACGAGCTCAACCCCGCTCACCACAAGGCATTGCTTGCCAACTGCTTTGCTCAAGGCGCAGCGTTGATGGCAGGCGGCAATATGAGCGCCGATGGCAAGGACCCCGCACGCGGATTTGCAGGAAACCGTCCGTCCGCGACGATCCTTGTGGATGATTTGGACGCAGCGACTTTGGGCGCTCTCATTGCCTTCCACGAACACCGCGTGTTTGCGGGAGCCGTCCTCATGGGCATCAATCCCTTCGACCAATTCGGCGTCGAGTTGGGCAAGAAGATGGCCAAAGAGGTTGAAAGTGGGGAAGGGGATTTTGACGCGAGTACGAAGGCGTTGATGGAAGCGGCGGGGTTGGGGTGAGCACCGCGAGCGCCGTTCGGAGTCGAAGACGGCCGTAGGCCACCGGCTCAGGACGAACGGGGTGGGTAGGGCGAATTGCTTTGACATTTTGCGCTGCAGCATCCATCTGCGCCTCCAACAATGAAACGCACCCTAAGCCAGCGTGAAGCGGCGGCTCTCGATTGAACCCGCCCCGGCTAGCGTTTCACCCAAACTTCTTACAGCTTCCCATTTCACGCGGGCGGTTCCGACGAGACGGAGCGCTCTTGCTTTCCACTCGTCATCGCGAGCCCGATAGGGCGCGGCGATCCATGACCCGACCGCGTAACTGCAAACTTCGGTGATTGGATTGCTTCGTCACCTGCGGTTCCTCGCAATGACGAGAGACACGAGCGCATCGCCTCACCACCCGCGACGCGCCTATAAGTGCGCCGCTAACCGTAAAGAATACACATGACACAATTCGACCAACTCGGGCTGTCTCAGCCCGTTCTGCAAGCTCTTGATCTCAAGGGCTATTCCACTCCCACACCTATTCAGGAACAGGCCATTCCGCCGGTTCTTGAAGGGCGCGATCTTCTTGGCATTGCGCAGACCGGCACCGGCAAAACGGCGGCCTTTATGCTGCCTGCCATCGACCGGCTGCGCGCAAGCGATAATCGTATTCCGTTCAAATCCTGCCGCCTGCTGGTTCTCGCCCCGACGCGGGAGCTGGTGCAGCAGATTGCTGTGTCGGCCAAGGATTACGGCGCGCTTGCCGGCCTTAAGGTGCAATCAATCGTTGGCGGTACTTCGGTCAATAAGGACCGCAACAAACTTCACCGCGGGACCGATATTCTGATCGCTACTCCGGGGCGTTTGCTCGATCTGATTGATCAGAAGGCGTTTAACTTGGGCAGCGTCGAAGTGCTCGTTCTCGACGAGGCGGATCAGATGCTCGACCTCGGATTCATCCATGCGCTGCGCCGCATCAATGAGCTTGTGCCTAAAGAGCGCCAGACGCTGTTCTTCTCTGCCACTATGCCTAAGGCGATCAAGGAGCTGGTTTCCAACTATTGCCGCAATCCGGTGCAGGTTTCTGTCACGCCGGAAAGCACGACGGCCGAGCGGATCGACCAGTACATCTTCATGGTGCAAAAGGATGAAAAGCAGTGGCTGCTCGACATGATCCTTGGCGGCCAACACCGCGTGCCCGGTGAATTTGAGCGCGTCCTGATCTTCACGCGTACGAAACACGGCGCAGACCGCGTGGTGAAGAAACTGCGCCAGCGCGGGATCGAATCAAATGCCATTCACGGCAACAAATCCCAGCCTCAGCGCCAGCGCGCTCTGGATGAGTTTCGTCGCGGTAAGACCAGCATCCTGATCGCAACGGACGTGGCAGCGCGCGGAATTGATATTCCGGGCGTTTCTCACGTCATCAATTATGAACTCCCCAATGTGCCTGAGCAATATGTGCACCGCATCGGTCGCACCGCGCGGGCGGGTAAGGATGGCATTGCGATTGCCTTTTGCGGTGAGGACGAACGTTCTTACCTTAAAGACATTCGCAAAGTGACAAAGGCGGAGCTTGAGCGGCTGGACCTGCCGGAAAATTTCCGCGCGGTGGTTGAAGGCGAGGGACCGACCAAGCCCGAACCACGCGGTGCAACGCGGGTTTCGAAGAAGAAGATCAAGCCAAAGCCCGCTGGCGCGTCTGCGAAAAAGAAACCCAAGGGCGATGCTCCCGCACCCGAAAAGCCAAAGAAGCCAAAGCATCAAGCGCGTAAGGGCAAGCCAAATGGGGGCAAGCGCTTTGGCAAGCCCGGCGGAGGTCGTCCGGGGGGAAAACCCGGCGGCTCACGTCCCGGCGGCAATCGCAATCGTCGAGGTAAAGGCGGCAGCGGTAGCGGAGGCGGCGGTGGTGGTGGTCAGGGCGCAGCGAGGCGGCGCTCTCCCCGCGGCTGACGTCGCGCGGGAATTCGCGAAAATTTGTCGCTGCCTGTGCGCTCGAATTTAAAGCCAAATTAAGTATGCGAAGGCTAACTGGCGCTTCTCACTAGAAGCATCCCAGAACAGGCCGAACAGCACGCTTATGATCCGCACCGATACAACTCTGATCATTGGCGCTGGCGCTAATCGTGAGATCGAGATGCCCGATGGGCCCGAGCTCCTGAACAAAATCGCCAGCGGTTATGAGTTCGAGCGGCTCAATTCAGAGGTCAAATCGCGCGATTTGATCAATCTGGCGCAACTGTTTGAGCAAGTCGCGCCGCAAATGGGCATGAGCTATGACGAGCTTGTGCGCGGGGCGACAGCGATCCGTGATGCGACATTGGTCAGCACCAATATCGATGCGATCCTTGAGCAATATGGCCATGATGCAGCGGTGCAGGCTGCGGGCAAGCTTGCGATTGTTTACTACACGCTTCAGGCGGAATCGAAGTCGACTCTCGCCGTAGAGCCGCGCTCGGCTGATGAATTGCCGCTAAGGGGCACGGAAAACTGGCTTTTCCAACTGGGTCAGCTGATCGTCAAAGGCGTGCCGCGCGCGCGGGCTGAGGAATGCTTTGAGAAGCTCTCCATCGTGTGTTTCAACTATGACCGCGCGATTGAACATTACCTTCCCTGGGTGGTGCAGCGCGCATTTGGGATGAGCATTGAAGAAGCGCAGGAACTGGTCGCAGGACGGCTTCGCATTGTGCACCCTTACGGCGTTGCAGGGCGCTTGCCATGGCAGGGCGATGAAGAGAATGGGGCAACGTGGGGCAATGTCGATGCGACCAATATGGTTGCCCTGTCCAAGCGCATCTTCACCGCAAGCCAACGCGCCAAATCGCGCCAGTTTCGCTCTTACCTGCGCGCCGAAATGTCGCGCGGCAAGCGCCTCGCCTTCCTTGGATTTGGCTTTGACCCGATGAATGTCGCCATGCTTTTTGACGAGCTGGAGCACGACAACCCAGATATGCTGATCACACTCCAAAACATTGGCGACGTTGAGCAGAAGGCAATTCTAAGGCTGATCCACCGCCTGACGGGGATTACCGATGATGGGCTTATCACCCTTGAAAAGATGAAAGCTTTTGAACTTCTTCGCGATTACGCAAGGTTCCTCGAAAGCTAGGGTTGGAAATCCATGCCGGTCCCTCCATATCGCTAGGCGCAATCAACAGGAGCGCTGCTAGCATGGCGGATAAAGACGCGGAATACGATTACGACCTCTTCACAATTGGCATTGGCTCAGGCGGAACGAGAGCGAGCCGTGTCGCAGCGGCGCATGGCGCGCGGGTTGCGGCGGCTGAAGAACACCGCGTCGGCGGCACCTGTGTTATTCGTGGATGTGTACCCAAAAAGATGCTCGTTTACGGCGCGCAATTTGCTGAGGACTTGGAAGACGCCACGCAATTTGGCTGGACCATTGAGGGCAAAAGCTTTGATTGGGTGAAGCTGCGCGACCATGTGATGAAAGATGTCGAACGCATTGAGGGTGTCTATACCGAGACGCTCGACAAGCATGATGTCACAATCTTCAAGCAGCGCGCTGAGATCACTGGCGAGCATGAGATCACTTTGGAAGACGGCAAAGTCGTCACCGCGAAGTACATTCTTATCGCTACCGGCGCGAGGCCGCATATCCCTGAGTTCGAAGGCAGTGAACATTGCATAACGTCGAATGAAGCTTTTCATCTCGATGAAATTCCAGACCGCATCCTGATTGCCGGCGGCGGTTATATTGCCAATGAATTTGCCGGTATTTTCAACGAGTTTGGTTGCAAGGTGGTGATTGCCAATCGCTCTGACGTAATCTTGCGCCAATATGATTTCTCCCTGCGCGACCGGCTCATGCAAATCTCAATGACCAAAGGCATTGAGTTCTGCTTCCACGCTGAATTTGAATATGTGAAGAAGAACAAGGATGGCAGCTTCGCGGTCAAAATGACCAATCAGGAAGAACGCGAGTTTGACCTTGTGATGATCGCTACCGGGCGGGTTCCCAATATTGAGGGGCTGGGCCTCGACAAGGTCGGGGTTAAGCTGGGCGAGAGGAACGAGGTTCTGGTCGATGAATTTTCAAAGACCAATGTCGATTACATTTACGCCGTGGGCGACGTCACCGACCGCGTGCAATTAACCCCTGTTGCCATACGCGAGGGGCAGGCATTTGCGGACAGCGTTTTTGGCGAGGGCGACCCGTACAGCGTCGATCACTCCTGCATCCCAAGCGCTGTATTCAGCCACCCACCGATCGCCTCTGTTGGCCTCAACGAACGCGAGGCAAAGGATCAATATGGCAAGGTTGCCGTCTATACCTCGGATTTCCGTCCGATGAAAAACGTGGTGGCGGGACGCAATGAGCGCAGCCTCATCAAAATGATCTGCGATGATGCCAATGGAAAGATCTTGGGCATTCACATGATCGGACCAGACGCGCCCGAAATCATGCAGGCAGCAGCCGTTGCTGTAAAAGCGGGCATGAACAAGGCAGATTTCGATGCCACGACCGCGATCCACCCGACCGTCGCAGAGGAACTTGTGCTGCTTAGGTAAGGTCAGAAAAATCGGTCAGGGGCGAAGAGGGCGGAATTTATCCCGCTCTCTTCAAACTTGGGCGATAAATCGCCGCGCATGGCCAGCGCCGCTCCGATTTGGGCAAGGGCGGGGGAGGTTTGAAAACCGTATCCCCCCTGTCCTGCAAACCAGAAAAAACCGGGCTTGTCAGGAGCATATCCCACGACGGGCAGTTCATCAGGAGCAAAACTCCTGAGGCCAGCCCATGAGTGCGCTATCCGGCCAACTGTAATCTCGGTCGCTACCTCAACCCGGTGTGCGATTGTCGCGATGTCAATTTCTTCTGGCGCCGCATCGCAAGGTTCGCTTGCGCCTTCATCCTGTGGTGAGGCGAGCAATTGTTGTGACCCTTCAGGAAGGACGTAAAAGCCTTCGCCCACGGTTTTTACGAAAGGCCAATCGGCTGTGCGCGTGTTCGGTGGTGAGGCAAAGGCGATCACGGTGCGGCGGCGTGGCTCAATACCGACGGGTTTCGCACCAGCCATGCGCGCCACTTCGTCAGCCCATGCTCCGGCGGCGTTGATGAGGGTGGGGGCACTAAATGCGCCAATACCCGTCTCCACTGTCCAAATGTCGTCTTGGCGGCTTATCGCGCTTACCCTTGCGCCGCAGACCAAAGTCCCGCCGTTCGCGCGCAAATCGCGCAGGTGGCCTTGGAGCATCGCATCGGTGTCGAGTTTGAGCGCGCTGCGATCAAGCAGGGCTTCGTGCACATAATCGGGTCCAATCTTTAGCGAGGGGATGATGGCCCGCACTTCGTCCCAGCTAAGGCGCACGCAATCGCACCCAAAGCTTTCGTGAACCACCTTCAGCGCATCCAGAGCCTCGCTTTGGTCCGCCCGCGCAATATGCAAGGCAGGGTGGGGGCGCGCGTAGGGCGCCCTGTCGTCTGTTGGGGGCGCAGCGAGCTCTGCAAGGCTCATCGCCGTGAGAGTGCGCACGATTTTCTCGCCAAGGCCAAAGTGGGCAAAGGCGACGCTACGGCCCGAGGCGTGGTAGCCCGGCGCGCTTTCAGCTTCGAGCACGATAACGCGGCCATGCTCCGCCAAGCGGGCAGCCAGAGAAAGACCGGCAATCCCTGCTCCGATCACAAGAAAATCACTGTGCGTTTGTGGTTTGCTGGCCATAATACATCCAATTTCTTGCGGCTGCGGCCCAGCTTATATCGCATGAGCAATCGTTTGCGAGGCTTGCTTCACTCGGTGAACGCAAGGGGCTGAACTTTTGATAAGTTGACGCTTGGCCTAGGCTGCGGCAACGAACGGTCAAATATTCAATCAGGGACAGGGATCACTTAATGTCTGCCAATATCGCTGAAATGGAACGCAAGCGCGAAGCTGCCAAGATGGGCGGCGGGCAAAAACGCATTGATGCACAGCACGCCAAGGGTAAGCTGACCGCGCGTGAACGGCTGGACGTGCTCCTTGACGAAGGGTCGTTTGAAGAGATCGACACTTACGTTGAACACGATTGCGTCGATTTCGGAATGCAGGACCAGAAGATCCCCGGCGACGGCGTGGTCACGGGTTCCGGCACGATCAATGGCCGCCTGGTATATGTCTTCTCTCAGGATTTCACCGTCTTCGGTGGTTCGCTGTCCAAACGTCATGCGGAGAAAATCTGTAAGGTGATGGACACCGCGATGAAGGTCGGTGCGCCTGTGATTGGCCTCAACGATTCTGGCGGCGCGCGTATTCAGGAAGGCGTTGCCTCGCTTGGCGGTTATGCGGACGTTTTTCAAAAGAACATCCTCGCCAGCGGTGTTATTCCTCAAATCAGCCTGATCATGGGCCCATGCGCGGGCGGCGCGGTGTACTCGCCCGCAATGACCGACTTCATCTTCATGGTGAAGGATTCGAGCTATATGTTCGTGACCGGCCCGGAGGTGGTAAAAACCGTTACCAATGAAGAAGTCACTCAGGAAGAGCTGGGCGGGGCAATCACCCACACGACCAAAACTTCTGTCGCCGACATCGCGTTCGAAAACGATATGGAGACGCTGCTCGCAACGCGTGAGTTCTTTAACTACCTACCGCTTTCCAACCGGGAAGAAGCGCCAGAGCTTCCCACCAATGACCCTTGGGACCGGCTGGAACATTCGCTCGACACCATCATCCCCGACAATCCCAATCACCCCTATGATATGCATGAGGTGATCCGTAAGACGCTGGACGAAGGCGAGTTTTTCGAAATTCAGCCTGCGCACGCAGCGAACATCATCTGCGGCTTTGGCCGGGTCGAAGGGCGCACAGTGGGCGTGGTGGCGAACCAGCCTATGGTGCTTGCCGGCGTGCTCGATATTGCTTCGTCCAAGAAAGCTGCGCGCTTTGTGCGTTTCTGCGATGCGTTTGATATTCCGATCGTGACCTTCGTCGACGTCCCCGGCTTCCTTCCCGGCACAGCGCAGGAAATGGGCGGCATTATCAAGCACGGCGCAAAGCTGCTGTTTGCCTATGGCGAGGCAACCGTGCCCAAGATCACGATTATCACCCGCAAAGCCTATGGCGGCGCCTATGATGTGATGGCCTCCAAGCACCTTCGCGGCGACCTCAACTACGCCTGGCCCACGGCAGAGATCGCGGTGATGGGCGCGAAAGGCGCGGTGGAGATCATCTTCCGCCAAGACCGAGGCGATGCCGAGAAGATCGCCGAGAAAACCAAGGAATATGAAGACCGCTTTGCGAACCCATTTGTGGCGGCATCGCGCGGCTATATCGATGAGGTGATCCACCCGCACTCAACGCGGCGCAGGGTTGCGCTGGGGCTAAGGAAGCTGCGGACGAAGCAGTTGGAGAACCCTTGGAAGAAGCATGATAATATTCCGCTTTAACGATGCCATCTCTCTTTTCCCTTGTTCTGTTGGTCGGTGCTGTTGCGTTCTCATGGTGTGCAGCGAACGGCGTTCGGAATGGTCAAACATATATCCCACTTCCCTTCATTCGTGACGATTCCTACGAACGCGACGACAAAGGTTTCGGCTTTGCACTCGCGATGAACTTCTTGGGCGCGGCCGTTTGCTTGAGTGTCGGGATCGTGATTTGGACCTTCGATAAATGAGCCGGGCGGCGTCGGAGCGTCATTGCGAGCGAAGCGAAGCAATCCAGGGCTGCTTGCGATACGCTCTGGATTGCCGCGTCGCCTTCGGCTCCTCGCAATGACGATGGGGAGGCTGCCTTGTGTCTACATCATGGCCAGTGGGACGAATGGCACACTCTACACTGGTGTAACTTCCGATCTGCCAAAGCGTATTTGGCAGCATCGCGAGGGTGTAGCTGAAGGGTTCACAAAGAAATACGGCTGCAAGACGCTCGTATGGTTTGAGGGCCACGACACGATGGATGCGGCAATCGCCCGTGAAAAGCAGATCAAAGCGAGCAATCGCAAAAGGAAACTGGCGCTGATCGAGGCCGAAAACCCGACTTGGCGTGATTTATTTGAGGACATTGCGCAATGACTCGTCACACGTCATTGCGAGCCGCGAAGCGGCGTGGCAATCCAGAGCGGTCGAGCGAGACGCTCTAGATTGCTTCGCTGCGCTCGCAATGACGAGAGGATAGAAATGAAACTAGGCCGCCTAAACCACATCGGGATCGCAACGCCCTCTATCGCTGATTCCATCGCGCATTACCGCGATACGATGGGCGCAACGCAAATCACCGAGCCATTTGACCTGCCCGAGCAAGGCGTCAAAGTCTGCTTTGTCGATACCCCCACCGATAGTGGAATGAACGGCACGCAGCTTGAGCTGATTGAGCCTTTTGACGAGAGCTCTCCGATCAACGGCTTCCTCGCTAAAAACCCGGCGGGGGGTCAGCACCATGTCTGCTTCGAAGTGCCCGACATCGACGAAGCGCGTAGCTATTTCGAAGGCATCGGCAAACGCATCCTTGGCCCGACCCGTATTGGGGCGCATGGCACACCGATCTTCTTCCTGCACCCCAAAGATATGCAGGGAATGCTGACGGAGATCATGGAAACGTCAAAAGAGGCTCACTGATCGTTCGGCACCTATCTAAAGTGACGTTGCGCGTCCCTGCGGACTTGTGTTGACGCTCACGTAAGGGCAAACCGTTTTCAAACGAAACGCGATTTAGAGATTCTGGGAGAGAGACTTGTCTTACGAAACTATCCGAGTGGAGCGCGAAGGACCGCTGCTCACCATTACCCTCAACCGGCCTGAACGCCTTAACGCCATGCCGCCGCAAATGGCGGATGAGATCGGGCAGGCGTTCTACGACCTTGGCGATGCTCGCGCAGTTCTGATCACGGGTGAGGGCAAGGGCTTTTGCTCCGGCGCGGACCTTGCTGCACGTGGTGAAGGCAGTGCATTGGGCGGCAAGGGCGGTAGTCACGAGGCGCTGCAAAAGCACTATAACCCCGCGATCAGTCAAATCGTGCGGGCCGAAGTTCCCGTAATCTGCGCGGTCAATGGCCCTGCGGCGGGCGTGGGCTGCTCGCTCGCGCTTGCGGCGGATTTCACGCTTGTCGCGAAAAGCGCTTATTTCCTTCAGGCTTTCGTCAACATCGGCCTTGTGCCCGATGGCGGTTCCACCTGGCTGCTGACCCGCGCGATTGGCCGCGCACGTGCCACGCGCATGATGATGCTGGGTGAGAAAATTGGCGGCGAACAAGCCGAAGAGTGGGGCCTTGCTTACAAATGCGTCGAGGACGCCGATTTGATGAGCGAAGCGCGCGCGCTCGCGGAAAAGCTCGCCAATGGCCCAACGGTTGCGATCAAAACCATGAAGCGCAACATTGCTCTCGCCGCAGATGGAACGCTTGAGCAAGTGCTCCTCGCCGAAGCCGAGGGTCAACGCACTGCTGGCGCAAGCCAGGATGCGATGGAAGGCGGCATGGCCTTCCTGCAAAAGCGCAAAGCTGAGTTCAAAGGGCAATAAGGCCCTCTCAAATGAAATAGGGATTGAAAGAAATTGGGGTAGCGCCTTTGCGCTGCCCCATTTTTGATTTTAGAGCGTTCGCATGACTGACACCAACGACTCCCGACCAACACCCGCCGATTGGAAAGCCCTCGCTGAAAAGGAAGTGAAGGGACGCGACCTTACTTGGGAAACGCCTGAGGGGTTTGAGATCAAGCCGCTTTACACTGCGGAGGACCACGAGGGATGGGATCCCGGGCTTCCCGGTTTTGCGCCTTTCACGCGCGGGGTGAAGGCGTCGATGTACGCCGGGCGTCCTTGGACGATCCGGCAATATGCGGGCTTCTCTACGGCTGAGGAATCAAACGCTTTCTATCGCCGAAACCTCGCCGCCGGGCAAAAAGGTCTGTCAGTGGCCTTCGACCTTGCGACCCACCGCGGATATGACAGCGATCACCCGCGCGTGGTTGGTGATGTGGGCAAAGCGGGCGTTGCGATTGATACGGTCGCCGACATGGAAATCCTGTTCGACCAGATCCCGCTTGATACCATGAGCGTTTCCATGACGATGAACGGCGCGGTGATCCCGGTTCTGGCGTTTTATATCGTCGCAGCAGAGCGGCAGGGGGTGTCGCAGGACAAGCTTTCTGGCACGATCCAGAACGATATTCTCAAAGAGTTCATGGTCCGCAATACCTATATCTATCCGCCCGAACCTTCGATGCGGATTATTTCAGACATCATCGGATATACCTCGGCTAATATGCCGAAATTCAACAGCATTTCGATCAGCGGCTATCATATGCACGAAGCCGGTGCGACGGCGGTGCAGGAGCTTGCCTTCACAATTGCCGACGGCAAGGAATATGCGACCCGCGCGATGGCGACGGGGCTCGACATCGATGCCTTCGCAGGCCGTTTGTCCTTCTTCTTTGGCATCGGCATGAACTTTTTCATGGAGATCGCGAAGCTCCGCGCGGCGCGTACACTTTGGTATGAGGTCATGGATGGGCTGGGCGCGAAATCCGAACGTTCCAAAATGTTGCGCACCCACTGCCAAACCTCTGGCGTGAGCTTGCAGGAGCAGGACCCTTACAACAACGTCATGCGCACCACGATTGAGGCAATGGCGGCGACCCTTGGCGGCACTCAGTCGCTCCACACCAATGCGCTCGACGAAGCCATCGCGCTTCCCACCGACTTCTCCGCTCGCATTGCGCGCAATACGCAGTTGGTGCTGCAAGAAGAAACCGGCATCACCAATGTCGTCGATCCGCTTGGCGGCTCGCACTATATCGAGGCGCTGACTTCGAAACTGGTTGAGGATGCACGGGCGCTGATGGCCGAGGTCGATGAGGCAGGCGGGATGACCGCATATGTTGACACCGGCGCGCCAAAGGCTGCGATTGAGAGGGCTGCGGCCGAAAAACAAACCATGGTCGATCAGGGCAAAACCGTGATCGTCGGGGTGAACAAATACCGCAAGGATAAAGAGGACCCGATCGAAACGCTCGACATCGACAATGCAGCGGTGCGCAAGGGCCAGATCAAGCGGCTTGCTGATGTTCGATCCAAGCGTGATGAAGCTGCGTGTCAGGCGGCGTTGAAGGCGCTTACCGAGGGCTGCAAAGCGCATCCCCGCGAAGGCGGGGACCCAGAGGCTCCTGGGCTCCCGCCTTCGCGGGAGAGCGGAAACGTGTTGGCTCTGGCTGTTGAAGCCGCTCGCCACGATGCGACCTTGGGCGAAATTTCCGCTGCGATGGAAGAAGTTTTTGGCCGCCACGACGCAACGCCCAAACCCGTTTCGGGCGTTTACAAGACCGCTTACGAATTCGACCAGCGCTGGGCGCAGGTGACTGATGGGGTAGAAGCCGTCAGCCGCCGTCTGGGGCGCAAGCCACGCATGATGGTCGCCAAGATGGGGCAAGACGGCCACGACCGCGGCGCGAATGTGATCGCCAGCGCTTTTGCAGATATGGGTTTCGAGATTGTCTCTGGCCCATTGTTCCAGACGCCTGAAGAAGCCTGCGAAATGGCGCTTGAGAACGACGTTGATGTGGTGGGCTGTTCATCGCTGGCCGCTGGCCACAAGACGCTGATTCCCGAACTCATCCGCCTGCTTCGCGAAGCCGGTCGCCCTGACATCAAAGTCACTGCGGGCGGCGTGATTCCGGCAAGCGATTATGACTTCCTGCGAGAAGCTGGCGTGCAGGGCATTTATGGCCCCGGCTCCAACGTGGTTGAGTGTGCAGCGGACATCCTCACCATGCTCGGTCACAATATGCCACCGCTTGATAGCCTCGACGAGGCGGCGGAGTAGCGCTAGGGCTGCGCAACTATTTTAGCGCGATCTGCAATAGCCCATCTGTGTGGCTGAAATGCGGATTGTATTAATGCGCGGCCCTTTTTGGCCTTCAAGCGAGCGGAGTTTTGAATACGTGACCACCATCCGCAACGACTGGACCCGCGAGGAAATCGCGGAACTCTTCGACCTGCCGTTCACCGAATTGCTGTTCCGGGCAGCCAGCGTTCACCGCGAGAACCATCCGCCTGAGCAAATCCAGCTGTGCACTCTGCTCAGCATCAAGACAGGCGGGTGCCCCGAAGACTGCGGCTATTGCTCGCAATCGGTGAAGGCGGATAGCGGTGTCGAAGCAACTAAGCTCATGGACGTGCAGGCTGTTCTTCAACGCGCGGCTCAAGCCAAGGATCAGGGCTCGCAGCGGTTCTGTATGGGCGCTGCATGGCGCAATCCCAAGGACCGCGATATGCCTGCGATTGTCGAAATCGTGAAAGGCGTGCGCGACATGGGGCTGGAGACCTGCATGACGCTTGGGATGCTTGAACCGCATCAGGCAGAACAGCTGGCTGAGGCGGGCCTTGATTATTACAATCACAATATCGACAGCAGCCCTGAGTATTACGAACGGGTGATCTCGACCCGCGATTTTCAATGCCGTCTCGATACGCTCGACCACGTGCGCAAGGCGGGCATCAACGTGTGTTCTGGCGGGATTGTCGGCATGGGCGAGACGCGAGAAGATCGGGTTGGCTTTGTCCACACGCTTGCGACGCTTGAAGAACACCCCGAAAGCGTTCCGGTGAATGCGCTGGTGCCAGTAAAAGGCACGGTTTTGGGCGATATGCTTGCTGACACGCCGATGGCCAAGATCGACGACATTGAATTTGTGCGCACGGTTGCGGTCGCGCGGATCACCATGCCGATGAGCATGGTGCGCCTGTCCGCTGGCCGCGAAAGCATGAGCGATGCGACACAAGCCTTGTGTTTCCTTGCTGGCGCGAACTCAATCTTCACCGGCGATAAACTGCTGACCGCGCCAAATGCGGGCGATGACAGTGACGGGGCTTTGTTCGCGAAGCTCGGCCTTACAGCTTTGCAAAGCGAAGAGCCTAAGCGTGCCTGTAAACAGGCGGAGCCAGCGGAGTGATCGCTGAGATCGCGGCCCTTTTTCTAGCCGCGCAATCAGCACCAGACTTTGCGCCGCTCGTCGTGGGTGAAAGCGCGATCGTCAGCGTTCTTGATGAAGAGCGTGAAATCAATGTCGTGCTCCCCGCGGGTTATGCAGACGAACCAGAGCGCCAATGGCCTGTTGTCATAATGTTGGACGGTGGTGGTCAGCAGGATTTAATGCTGGGTGTCGGCATCCACAATTGGAACCGTCTGTGGGGCCGCAGCAAAGAGGCCATTTGGGTCGGTATTGAAACGAAAGACAGGCAACGCGAATTGCTGCCGCCGACACGCGATGCAGCGGAGCAAGAGCGCTATCCCACTGCGGGTGAAAGCGCAGTTTTCCGCGACTGGCTGATCGATACGATCCTGCCTCTTATTGCTGCACGGTATCGCGGCAATGGTGAGGTATTCCTTGTCGGTGAAAGCGCAGCGGGGCACTTCGCAGTTGAAACCTGGGCTTCGGGTACTGACGCATTTTCCGGCTATGCAGCGATTTCGCCTAGCTTTCAGTGGGATGAGCAATCGCTTTCTCACGCGATCAGCGGGCAACCAGCCAATCGCGCCCCTCTTTATGTTTCGCTCGCTGATGAGGGCGGAGCAACTGAGGAAGGTATCTTGCGTTTGGTCGCCGCTTTGCCAGATGATCAGTCGTGGTGCTTCTCGGATCGCCGGGAGGATCTTGTCCATGCAAATAGCTTGCACGGCCTTTTGCCCGAAGCGCTCCAGTTCTTGATGCCGACGCCTGCTGATTGGCTCGAAGAATACGGGTTCGTGCTTCGGTGCGAGAAGCGGGGGCTGGCCGCTGAATAGTCCTACCCTTGGTTTCTGCGTCAATTCTCTCCTGCCCAAAGCGCGCGGGGGAGGGCAGCTTCGGATGGGGCTCACCCGGCTGAGCGAGGCGGATTGGCTTCAACCAGATCCCGATCTCGATGCCAGGACGATGGGTTTTGATGAGTGGCCAGACGGACTTCAACTCACCCGCGAAAGCGAAGATCCGGGCCGCGAATTGGCGCAAATGCTCGCGATTGACGGCGGTCTTCGCGAGGCAGCTTTAGCGCACCATGAGGATATGTGCCTTCTCACCAAAGCCGCTGGAGATGATCAGTATCGCCTTGTGGGGGCGGCAGTGGCATGGCCCTCTGACTGGCATCCAAAGGACAAGATCGGCCTGCCCCTGCGCGCTCTCCATGCGCCGATTGCGGGTTATGAGGAACAGCTCGCCACGGGCGTTGATCGGTTTATGGAAACGCTCAAACCGGGGGCGATTTTCGGGCGTTGCAACTGGTTTATCGCTGGCACGGGTGAGCGGCGATGGCTTGTCACTGGCGATCCGCACGCGCAATTTGCTCATGTCACGAACGAAAATGCGGGCGAGACACTGTTCGTACGCTCTGAACGGCAGACGTTGCGGCGATTGCCCGAAACTGGCGCAATTCTGTTCACCATTGGCATTTACGTCGAAGCTCTAGCGGATGTGAGCGACAAAAATCTCGCATTGCTAAGCGGCGCTGTCCAAAACCTGATTTCTGGAGAGGGTGACCGGCGCGGTGCACCAGCCTATGCTTCTGCCTTGATCGACTATTGTTCTCAAAGGAAATCGTAATGATCTCATTGCTTTTGATGCTGGTTCAGGCGTCCGATTTACCGCCATGCGATCAGGAAAAGGCGGATCAGGGTATCCAGCAAGAGATGAACATTTGCGCTCACCGCGAATATCTGATCGCCGATGAAAATCTCAACGCGCAATGGAAATTGACCCGCGCTGAGATGAAGCGCCGGGATAGTGAGGCAGACTTGCCAGAATGGGATGAGCGGCCCGGTTATTTTGACACTCTTTTGGAAGCCCAGCGTGCATGGCTTACTTACCGCGATGCCCATTGCAGAAGCGATGGTTATTTTGCGCGCGGAGGCAGCCTTGAACCATTGCTAGTATCGACCTGCAAAACGGCTTTAACCATAGAGCGTACCGCCCAATTGCGAGAGCTGGCGCGCACTTATTGAGCGATGAGAAAACACATCCTTTGCGATAGGTTGCAAGGGGGCTTTCAACTGGGCATAGCACTGCCGTTGAATGGGATTAGCGGAAGCGAGAGAGAATGTTTTCGAAGATTTTGGTGGCCAATCGTGGCGAAATTGCGTGCCGGGTGTTTCAAACAGCACGCAAAATGGGGATCGCAACTGTCGCGGTGTATTCGGACGCGGATCGCAATGCTCCTTTTGTTCGCATGGCAGATGAGGCCGTCCACATTGGCGCGTCGCCTGCGGCTGAAAGCTATCTGATCCCTGAAAAGATTATCGCTGCGTGTAAGGAAACGGGCGCAGAGGCGGTGCATCCGGGTTACGGCTTCCTTTCCGAACGCGCGAGTTTTGTCGAAGCGCTTGAGGCCGAAGGGATCGCGTTCATCGGCCCACCTGCTGGCGCAATCGCGGCAATGGGCGACAAGATTGAATCAAAGAAACTTGCCAAGGAAGCGGGCGTAAACGTCGTGCCCGGCTTCGTCGGTGAAATCCGCGACACCGATCACGCGGTCGAGATTTCGAATGACATCGGTTATCCGGTGATGATGAAAGCTTCCGCTGGCGGCGGGGGCAAGGGGATGCGGCTTGCCTGGTCCGAAAAGGACGTGCGCGAAGGTTTTGAGGCCACAAAACGCGAAGGTCTTAACTCCTTTGGCGATGACCGTGTTTTCATTGAGAAATTCATCGAAAACCCGCGCCACATCGAAATTCAAATTCTCGGTGATAAGCACGGCAATACGCTGTATTTGAACGAGCGCGAATGCTCGATCCAGCGCCGCCACCAAAAGGTCGTCGAAGAGGCGCCATCGCCTTTCGTCACCGAAAAAATGCGCAAAGCCATGGGAGAGCAATGCGTTGCTCTTGCCAAGGCCGTCGATTATCATTCTGCGGGCACAGTGGAGCTGATCGTTTCCGGCGCGGATAAGACGGGCGAGAGCTTCTACTTCCTCGAAATGAACACCCGCCTTCAGGTGGAACATCCCGTGACCGAGGCGATCACGGGCGTTGACCTTGTCGAACAGATGATCCGCGTTGCAGCTGGTGAGAAACTCGAACTCACCCAAGATGACATTGGTATCGATGGCTGGTCGATTGAAAACCGCGTCTATGCCGAAGATCCTTATCGCGGGTTCCTGCCTTCGACCGGTCGTTTGATCGAATATTCGCCAAGCGTTGAGGGCTGGAGCGATGATGGTGAAGTCGCTGGCAAAGCGCGCCGAGGTGTCGCGCGGGGCAATGGCTCCGTTCGCGTCGATGACGGCGTGTTTGAGGGCGGTGAGGTCTCCATGTTCTACGACCCGATGATCGCCAAGCTCATCACTTGGGCACCAACCCGCGAAGAAGCGGCAGACCTACAGATCGAAGCGCTCGATAGCTTCCGCATCAAAGGGCTTGGCCACAATGTCGATTTTCTCTCAGCGATCATGCAGCACGAGCGTTTCCGCTCGGGCGAACTCACCACAGGCTTTATCGCCGAGGAATATCCTGAAGGGTTCGAAGGCGCGCCAGCGAGCGAAGCGCATCTGCGGCAACTCGCGGCGCTTTTCGCCGGAGCCGAGTTCGACACACAGGTCCGCGCTGGAAAAATCACCGGCCAATTGAATGGCGGCGCTAATCCACCTTCGCATTGGATGGTCAAAATCGGCAGCCAAAGCTTTGACGTTATGCTCGAAGAGGGCGGCGCAACGGTCGATGGCCACCGGATCAACGGCACATGGGATTGGGCTGTGGGTAAGACTTTCGCCAATGTAACCGGCGATAGTGAAATGGTCGTTCAAGTCGAGCGTGCCGGCGTGCGCTGGCGTATCACCACACGAGGTGCGAGCCATGAGGCGCTTGTGCTGCCTGCAAGGCTGGCTGAGCACGAAGGACACATGATCGAGAAAGAGCCACCTGATCTTTCCAAAATGCTCATCTGTCCGATGCCGGGGATGCTGGTCAAACTGCACGTCAGCGAAGGCGAGACGGTTCAGCCCGGTCAGCCGCTCGCCACGGTTGAGGCGATGAAGATGGAAAACATCCTTCGTGCTGAAAAAGAAGGTGTGATTGCCAAAGTCAACGCAAACGAGGGCGAGAGCCTCGCGGTTGATGCCGTAATCCTTGAGCTGGAATAGATATACCGGGCGAAAGGGAGCGTTCGACACAACGGTTTCCCTTTCGCGACAGATTTTTCCAACCCTTCGAAATATTGCGCCCCTAAACATTTCCCAATTGGTCAAAACGCACAGTTTTGAACAGGGGCTCTAGCTAGAATCCTCCAATTGTAGGAGACTTGCCAAACCGACTCGGTGCATTGAGTGCAAGCTCAACCTCTAGGAGGATGGTTTCATGGCTAGAAAAGGAACGGGTTATTTCGACCGCAAGGGCCATTTTTTCAAAACGGCCCGTGATGCAACAGTTAGCGATATTGCTGGTTTACTTGGACAAATTGGCGAAGGTGAGAGCCTTGCGCCAGGGATCGCGCATATGATCCTCGAAAAACGGCAAGAGATAGAACAACTCTTTCGCGACCATGATGCAATGGTCGAGGACGAATTGGCAAATGATACGACCGGTAAGGTTGCCGTCTTGCCTCGCCCCGCAAGTTAAGCATTTGATTTAATATCAAAAGCTGTCTGTGAAATTTATGTTGGTAATGCTCCATCCGCGCGGCCCAACTCCTCATCCAAGAACGCGGCCACATCGCTGAGTTCGACATCGCGCGCCATATAAGCTTGACCGATGCCTTTAAGAAGGAGGAAGGGAAGGGTGCCTGAGCCCTCCATCTTCTTGTCGTGGCGCATATGATCAACGAGCGTCTCTCCGCTGCACATCAGGCCAAGCTCGTTCACTTGCGCAGGTAGCCCGCTCGCATAAATAGCGATGGCGGCGCGCTTTGCGTCCTCGCCGGAAAGCTCGCCCCGGCGGGCGGAATAGCGCGCAGCAAGGACCATGCCCAAAGCGACCGCCTCACCGTGCAGGAGCTTGTCTGAAAAGCCTGTCTCTGCCTCCAGTGCGTGGCCAAAGGTGTGGCCCAGGTTCAAAAGCGCGCGCACCCCTGAAGTCTCGCGTTCATCCTCGGCAACAATGCGCGCTTTGGCTCTGATGCTGGTCGCGATGGCGTATTTTAGTGGCTCGTCCTCGCGTGCCAGAACACTGTGCGAGTTTGCCTCAAGCCAAGCAAAGAACTCCGCATCTCCCAAAAGGCCGTATTTGATGACTTCAGCATAGCCTGCGCGCATTTCGCGAGGTGGCAGGGTTGCAAGGCTTGTCGTGTCAGCGAGGACCAATGATGGCTGATGAAACGCGCCAATCATGTTCTTGCCAGCGCTCGTATTGATCGCCGTTTTGCCTCCGACCGAGCTGTCGACTTGGGAAAGAAGGGTGGTCGGCAATTGTACAAAGCCGCATCCGCGCTTGAGGATGCTGCACGCAAAACCAACAAGGTCGCCCACAACCCCGCCGCCAAGGGCAAAGACATGGTCAGAGCGTGTGATGCCAAGTGACAAGAGCCAGTCGGTAAGCTTTTCAAGGCTCGTCCAGCTTTTCGACGCTTCGCCCGAAGCAACGTCGTACCACACAGTCTCATATCCCGCCGCGCCGAGCGACGCCTCAATCCTTCCCCCGTGATGTTCGCGCGCGTTTGTGTCAGCGACGATCGGGACAGGCCGCGAGCAATAGCTTTCCAAAAACGGCGCAGCGTGGTGCGCAATATCATCCAAAAGCCCGGCGCCCACAAGCACGTCATAGGAACGCCCACCCAGCTCAACCCGGATGGTTTCAGGCGGTTTTACAGCCATTTATCAATCGCCTCCAAGATCGCCCAGGCGGTTTGCGCATGGGGTGTGTTCGCGCTGGTGACTTTCACCTGCGCTTGAGAATAAAAGGGCTCTCGCGCCTCATACAATCTGGTGAGAATTTCCTTGGGATCGCCGTTTTTGAGCAAGGGGCGCGTATCCCTGCGCGAAGTGCGCTCGACCAGAATATCGATGTCTGAATGGATCCACACGGCAATCGCGTTTTCAAGGATCACCGAACGGGTTTCATCATCGACGAAGGCTCCGCCACCGGTTGCGATGACACCGCTGCGCTCCTCGATCAGCCTCGCAATGACCCGGCGTTCGCCGTCGCGAAAATACTCTTCCCCGAATTCGGCAAAAATTTCCGAGATCGACCGCTGCGCCGCGTCTTCGATCTCTTCATCGGCATCGACAAAATCGCGCTTCAGCATTTCAGCCAATTTGCGTCCAACGGTCGATTTGCCAACGCCCATCAAACCCACAAGGACGATTGGTCTGTCGATGCGGCCTGCTATCCGCGCGATTTCCTGTGTATCTAGAGGCGTTTCTTCGCTCATTCCTGTCCCGAATACCGATCAAATGTGCAGGTGTGCACTTCTCTGTTCCCTGAGGGCCTAGACTTGGGGTAGGGCTCGCGCAATATGTCTGACGATGCAAAAAAGATTGCCCAACCTTCTTCTCCCCGGTTCAAGCGCAGCCTTGCGCTCTACGCTGGCGCAGCGGTGCTTGTTGTGATGGCATTGGCTTATATTGACGGCGGTGAAGAGCCATTGCACCCGATAGTGCAAAGCGTGTCTCTTGCGCCAGTTGCGGAGACGCAGCGATGATGCGGACAATGATGATGCGTAAAAGATCGGGCGTTGCAGCGATAGGATTGCTTGGCGCGCTGAGCGGAACAGTTCTGGGCGGCTTAGCAGTAGCGCAAGATGCACCCGAATCGCTTTTGCCGCCCGGATTTGATGATCCCGCTCCTGCTCCAACGCCTGCGCCGCCGCCCAGCGTCGCGCCGCCTGCGGGCCCGGCACCTGTTGCACCTGCAACTGGCCCACGGCCAGGCCAGCAGCCAGGAGCAACGCTCCCCGCAGCGCCCGGTTCGGCACCTGTGGTACAAAGCATACCAGACGTTCCCCGAATATCGAGCGATGAGGCGGCGAGGCTCCCGAGCCTTGAGGAGTTGGAAGAGCTCACCACCGACGAGCTCGACGATCTGTTGGGGCTTAAGCCGAAATTCGACATCCCGCCCGCCGCTCGTCGTTCGCTAGCTCAGGTAGGGGTATTGGCCCCCGCTGAAGGAGGCTTTCCCATAGGCGCATTAGCGAAGCAGCCACGCGCTCTCGTGCGGGCGATCCTTCAAGGGACGAAGGCGCCTATGGTGTCGCGCTGGGGGCATATTCTGGTGCGCCGCGCTCTGGTTAGCCGTTATGAAAGCCCTGAGGGCATGAACCCGGTGGAATTCGCTGCCCTCAGGGCCAGTGTGCTCAATTCTCTCGGCGAATTCACGCTAGCGCGCGCCATGGTGCAAGATATTGACACTGGCAATTGGACCACCAACCTCGCTGATCAGGCCCTTATCGCTTACATTGGCGCTGGCGATGTTGTCGGCTCGTGCCCTGCTGTGCGTTTTCAGGGGTCTGATCGAGACGATCCGGAATGGGTCATGCTGCGAGCGATCTGCAACGCCTATGCGGGTGAAGGCGCCCTATCCGCGCGCCAGCTTAACACTGCACAAAATGATGAAATTGCCCCTGAAATCGACCTTCTTCTAGCGCAGCGCTATGCGGGCGCTGCAGGACCAGGCCGGGGCGGAACAACGGTGTCTTGGGATGACGTTGAAGGCATTACGCCATGGCGGTTCAGCCTTGCCAATGCGGTGGGAGAGACGATCCCCGATGCCCTTCTTTCAAGCGCACTCAACAGCCCTTCGGGTGGTTATTACCGCTTAGCGGGCGCAATCTCACCCGCGCTGCCTCTCGATCAGCGCATAGATTACGCCGAGTATGCGGCCTCTCGCGGGGTATTTTCATCAAAGGCTTTGATCGGGCTTTATAGCGAGCTTTACAATAACGAAGGGCTCGCAGGGCCAGCGGCTCAGCGCGCCGCGCGCTTGCGTGACGCTTATGTGGCGCTTGATCCTGCTGCGCGCATCACCGCCATGCGCGGGCTTTGGGGTGAAGCTGGTAGCGCGCAAGGGACAGGTTTTGCAGGTCATATCCTCACCGCCTACGCTGCTGCGCGCGTCCCGCCATCGGCTGAAGCGGTAAGCGATGCCGACCCATTGATCACCTCCATGCTCACCGCAGGACTTGACCGTGATGCGCTTGCCTGGAGCCCGTTCGTGGAGGAGGGTTCGCTCAGTTGGGCGATGCTTGCCTTGGTTGACCCAGATGGCGATACGGCCAGCATCGCTGGCATTGGCGACTTTGTGAGTGACGATGGGAGTGAAGGGCAACGCAAATCCGCCTTTTTGATCGCAGGGCTTGGCGGGCTTGGCCGGCTGCCCGCTGATGATATCATTGGCTATGGCGCACAAGTTGGTGTCGATTTTGCCCGGCAAACCCGCTGGACAAGGATGATTGACCGGGCAGCCGAGGTGAAGAACCCGGCCATGGTGGCGCTCCTTGTGGGGCTGGGGATGCAGGGCGATAGCTGG
Organism: Erythrobacter sp. SCSIO 43205; assembly: GCF_019904235.1. NCBI lineage: Bacteria > Pseudomonadati > Pseudomonadota > Alphaproteobacteria > Sphingomonadales > Erythrobacteraceae > Erythrobacter > Erythrobacter sp. SCSIO 43205. The sequence goes on from NZ_CP063202.1 coordinate 1,846,914, forward strand.
TCGCAGATGACCCCGCTGCATCTTTTTCACCTCGTCTCGGCGCTCAATCGCGTGGGACTTGAAGCCGAGGCAAGGATGATCGCCGCAGAGGCGGTCGCGCGAGGCTAAAGCGGTGTCGGCTGCGACGCGCGACTTTCTCGATATGCTCGCAGCCGAGCGCGGGGCGTCGGCCAACACGCTTGCTGCCTACACCCGTGATCTTGATGGGGCAGAGGAATTGGTGGGCGACCTTGCGGAAGCGCCGCGCGCCTCTGTAGCAAAGCTGGCTGGTGCGTGGAGCGACCTTGCTCCTTCAACCGTTGCACGCAAAGCGTCTGCGTTGCGTCAATTTTTTGGCTTTGCCTTGGACGAGGGGTGGCGCGAGGATGATCCATCTGGCGCGCTGCCCAAACCGCGTACCCGTCGCCCGCTTCCCAAAGTGCTCAGCCACGAGGCGGTAGATGCCCTGTTTGAGCGTGCTGAATTGGAAGCCTCTGCGGGAAAGACCACCGCGATCCGGCAGTTGGCCTTGCTTGAATTGCTTTATGGTTCGGGCTTGCGCGCGACCGAGTTGGTGAGCCTGCCGCTTACCTCAGTCCCGCGCGATGCGCCGCTTTTAACAGTGATGGGCAAGGGCGGTCAGGCGCGCATGGTTCCGATCAGCGAGCGCGCGAAAGATGCAATCACCTCATGGCTGGAGGTGCGCCCGAAGGAACCCGCCTCGCGCTTTCTCTTTCCGTCGCGTGGAGGCAAAGCCTTGACGCGGGTGCGTTTGTTTCAAATGCTCAAAGAGCTTGCTGCGCGGGCCGATCTCGATCCCGCCAGCATCAGCCCCCACGTGCTGCGCCATGCCTTTGCGACCCATTTGCTGGAAGGCGGGGCAGACCTGCGTGTGCTCCAAACCATGCTTGGCCATGCCGATATTGCGACAACGCAAATCTACACCCATGTGGATGCCGCGCGACTTGTCGAGCTGGTCAATACGCGCCACCCTCTTGCGAATAGGCCTGTCGCGAACAGGCCCCTTGCGGGCGCGCGCGCAAAGCCCTAGCGAAAATCCCATGATTTCTTACCTCGAATTTGAAAAGCCTATCGCCAGCCTTGAGCAGCGCATCAAGGAAATGCGGACGCTGGAAAGCGACGACGGCGTCGATGTAGCCTCTGAGATTGAGCGGCTTGAAACGAAGAGCGACGAATTGCTCGCCTCGACCTATGCCTCGCTCAGCCCGTGGCAAAAGACACAGGTTGCGCGCCATCCGCAGCGCCCGCACTTTCGCGACTACATCGAGCACGCCTTTACGGATTTCATGCCGCTTGGCGGGGACCGTGCCTATGGCGATGACGAGGCGATCATGGGCGGATTTGCCAAGCTTGGGGATCGGCGGGTCATGGTCATTGGCCATGAGAAGGGGAATGACACCCAAAGCCGGATCAAGCACAATTTCGGCATGGGCAAACCCGAAGGGTACCGCAAGGCAATCCGGCTGATGGAGCTTGCAGGCCGGTTTGGATTGCCTGTGGTAACACTGGTCGACACCTCCGGCGCGTTCCCCGGGATTGAGGCCGAAGAGCGTGGGCAAGCCGAAGCCATCGCGCGATCAACCGAAGCCTGCCTTGCGCTTCCGACACCCATGGTTTCGGTCATCGTGGGCGAGGGGGGGTCAGGCGGCGCGGTGGCCTTGGCGAGTGCTGAGCGAGTCTTGATGCTCGAACACGCGGTTTATTCGGTGATTTCCCCTGAAGGGTGCGCGTCGATTCTGTGGCGCACCTCGGAAAAGGCCGCCGATGCAGCACAAGCAATGAAAATCACCGCACAGCACCTCAAACGCCTTGGCGTGATTGACAGAATTGTAAAAGAACCTGTCGGCGGTGCGCATCGTGATGCACAAAGAACGGCAGTAACACTTGGCAAGGCCATCGGCGAAGAGCTTGATAAGCTTGGAAAAATGGACAGCGAGGCGATCCTTGCCTTGCGCGAAAAGCGCTTTTTGGAACTTGGCGGCTGATCAAGTGTCAGTGAGGTAAGGGCTGACACAGCCTCGAAGAGTGTGCTTACTCATCAAGCAGCACTCGTTCCCGGATTTCAGGAGAGCCTCATGACCAAATTTCTTCGCAAGACTAAGTTCGCAGGTGTTGCATCACTGACGCTTGCTTTAACCGCTTGTGCGACAACGCCAATTCCCGGCCAAACCGAGGCGATCACTCAGAGCGAAGCGCAGCAAGGGGCGCAGTATCACCCGCAACTTGTCGCCGAATTTGGGGGGGAGATGACGGGCCCTCTTGCGCAATATGTTGAGCAGGTCGGTTTGAATGTCGCCGTCGAATCAGGCCTTGGCGGTGCGCGCGATAGCTTTGAAGTCACTCTGCTTAATAGCCCTGTAAACAATGCCTTCGCAGTGCCGGGAGGTTATATCTACACGACGAGGCAACTTGTCGCCTTGATGGGAAGTGAGGCTGAACTTGCTGGAGTTCTTGCCCATGAGGTCGGGCACGTGACCGCTCGCCATGCTGAGCGACGCCAAAGAAGAGCACAGCGCAACCAAGGCATCGGGGTACTCGGCACGATCCTTTCTTCAGTGCTTTTGGGTGATAGCCAGTTGGGCAATCTCCTATCGCGCACAGCGGCAACCGCGCCGCAATTGCTCAACCTTGCCTATTCGCGCGAGCATGAAGAAGAATCGGACAGGCTTGGCATCGATTACATGAGCCGCGCTGGATATGACCCTAAGGCAATGGGCGACCTGCTCGAACGACTAGCGCGCCAAAATGCGCTCGATGCGCAGCTTCAAGGCAGGCAAAGCGCAAGCCCGCCGGTTTGGGCCAGCAGCCACCCAGAACCGGCGGCGCGGGTCCGTTTGGCCAATGCGTATGCAGAGGGGAAACCGGGCACGGTATCCAATCGCGATCGGTTTCTAGATCAGATCGACGGGATGATTTACGGGGACGACCCGGCACAAGGACTCGTTGAAGGCCGCGATTTTCTTCATCCCGACCTTCGCCTCGCATTCACCGCGCCCCAAGGGTTTTATATGCTCAACGGGACGAGAGCCGTCACGATCAACGGCGAGGGCGGGCAGGCGCAGTTCACCACGGCGAGCTATAATGGCGACTTGCAACAGTATATTTTACAAGCTTTTACAGCGGTCGGTGGCCAAAATAGCGGCCTTCGACCGCAACGAATCGAAAGAACGCGGGTGAACGGGCTCGACGCTGCTTATGGACAAGCGCGAGTCAACAATGGGCAGTCTCAGGTGGATGTGACCGTTTTCGCGTATGAGTTCGCGAACGATCGTGCCTATCATTTCGTAACAATTACACCAGCAGGCGGAGCAAATCCGTTTACCGCGATGTACCAGTCTGTTCGCAGGCTCTCAGCTGCGCAAGCGGCGCAGATTATTCCGCGCAGGCTACGTGTGGTGACAGTGCAGCGCGGCGATACGGTGGCGGGCCTTGCGCGGCAAATGGCTTATGACAATGCGCAAGTGGAGCGTTTCCGTGTCCTCAACGGCCTAGGCGATAACGAAGGGCTTCGCGCAGGGCAGCGAGTAAAACTGGTGGTTCGCGCGCGCTGATCGGGCGCATCGCTTACGTCCCAAATCTCACACGCACAAAAGAAAAGCGGCGGGGAAATCCCCGCCGCTCTCTTTTTCGCTGGTAAGCGAGGTCGGCTTAAGAAACCGTACCAGTGCGCATACCTTCTTCGACGTCGCCGAAGGTGTTCGAAATGGTGCCGCCAAGTGCGCCCATTGCGGTGATTGCAGCAACAGCGATAAGAGCAGCGATCAGGCCGTACTCAATTGCAGTTGCGCCTTCTTCGTTACGAGCGAGTTTGTTGATGAATTTCATTTTTAGTCTCCTGGTTTTGGTCTTCGGTACCCGTGTCAAACTGAGTGGTTCAGTCGGACAATCAGTGGAATTAAGTGTCAGCTCTTTACAAAACCCTAATTTGCCTTGGTCGAAATGAGCCTCAGCCCATCACGGCCACACTTTCCTCCACAACATAGTCCCACGTATTGCTGGTGATTTCCGCCACGCCATTCACCGCAGCGATCATTGCAATCACGATAAGACTACAGATCAGCCCGTACTCAACAGCTGTGGCCCCGGAATTGTCGTTCCCAATGTGCTTAAGGAAGCTTGTCAATTTCATGTGGTCACCCGTTAATACGTTCCTGACAGCGACCAAAATCGCGCCAAGGCGTTAAAAAAAGACTAAGGGGCCTGCTCAAAGTGGAAAAAAAACCGACATGACGATGGAAGTGATCTATGTAGTGGCGGGCGCTTTGAGGAGAGGCGATGAGCTCTGGCTTATGCATCGCAGACCTCAAGAAAAAGCGCATGGCGGACTATGGGAGTTTCCCGGCGGCAAGGTCGAACGTACTGAAATTCCAGTAGAAGCCCTGATACGTGAACTCCACGAGGAGCTTGGTATCGTGGTCGAAACAACAGCGTGCGAGCCCGCCGCTTTCGCCGAAGATCGCGGTCAATCGGGTGAACGCCCACTTGTCATATTGCTTTACACAATTGCCGATTGGGTGGGTGAGCCACTCGCATTGGAGGGCGGGGCAGTTGACTGGTTTTCGTCGCAAGAGATCGCGAAACTGGATAAACCGCCGCTTGATAACCGCCTATGCGAGCAATTGTTTGGCTTAGCATCGGGTCAAAAAGCCGGATGAGGCGGCATTTTGAAAAAATTTCACAAAATTGGGCCGATTTGCTGCTAGAGGGGATTGCCAATTGGAAAAGGCCCCCTTATGTGCCGCAACTCTCGCGCGCCAGTAGCTCAGCTGGATAGAGTACCTGACTACGAATCAGGCGGCCGGAGGTTCGAATCCTTCCTGGCGCGCCAAGAAAACCCACCCCCTCCAAGGGAGTGGGTTTTTTTGTGACTGGTGCTCGCGCCTCTTGGTCCAGAACTTGCCAATTCGGAACTTTCTGGAGCGGTGGCGGTAAGTGGGATGAAAACCAACGCAACCCCCACGGAGTTACCATGAGCGACCAAGCCCAAATCCTCACCCGCATCGAAGAAGACCACAATCGCCAACGCGAGTTGCTCGATAAGATTGCCGAGACATCGGGCGATAGTGAAGAGCGCCGGAAATTGTTTGAGGAGCTCAATGCAGAGCTCAAAAGCCACGCCGCCGCCGAAGAGCAATCGCTGTATTCGGAAATGATCGCGGAACCTGACGCTAATGACGAAACGCGTCACTCTGTCGCAGAGCACCAGGAAATCGACGAAATGCTCAATGATCTTGCTGCAACAGATATGAGCTCGCCGGGCTGGTTGCTGAAATTCAAGGAATTTGATCACCGCTATCGTCACCACATCAACGAAGAAGAGGAAGATCACTTTCCCGACTTTGAGAAGCTGATCGACGACAAGACCGATGCCAAGCTCACCGAGACTTTCGAAGAACGCAAAAAGATTGAAAAGCAGGAGGCTGAAATCACGCCTGTCGCAGCAGACGACGCGAAAGAATAAGCCCTTCGAAAATAGCGTTTATTGCATAAAGCCCTCCGCCAATGCGGGGGGCTTTTTTGTGGGTCGCGCAAGAGTCGCATGGGGGCACGCGCACAAGGTATGCACCAAATCGCGTGCAATTTTCGGGTGAGAGCCTATATCAGAAGCAGGGGCAGCCTATGGCGGTTGCAATCAATACATCGCTTCAGTCAATTCCGGCCGTATCATGCAAACTTTGCACGGAACCATCTGAGCGTGCAGCGATTTTTACCCTTGGGATCACGAAAGGAAGTATAACGGGCCGCACGCCGGGGCTCATTTGCTTGCCAGGAATATGCCGCATGGCGGCAACAGAAAGGTAATGCCATGAATTACATGAACGCGCATGACGCGGACGAGTTTGACCCGGATAACCCGTTGAACAAACCTGATGTACCTGAAGATGTTCAGGAAGCTGTGCGCACATTGCTGCGCTGGGCGGGCGATGATCCGACCCGCGAAGGCCTGATCGACACCCCCAAACGCGTTGGTCGTGCCTGGCTTGAATATTGCCGTGGCAATCAGGAAGACCCTGCGATCCACCTCTCGCGCATTTTCGAAGAGGTGGGCGGTTATGAAGAGATCGTGCTTCTCAAGGACATCCCGTTTCAATCACATTGCGAACACCACATGGCGCCGATCACGGGCAAAGCGCACATTGCTTATCTGCCTAACAATAAGGTGGTGGGCATCTCGAAGCTTGCGCGCGTGCTTCATGGATATGCCAACCGCTTGCAAGTGCAAGAACGCCTGACAGCTGAAGTCGCTGAGTGCATTTGGAACAATCTTGAGCCGCGCGGTGTCGCGGTTGTGATCGAGGCCGAGCACGGTTGCATGACAGGGCGCGGGGTCAAGGTGCATGAGGTTGAAATGCTCACGAGCCGTATGATGGGCTGTTTCCTAGACGACCCGGCAAGCCGCAAGGAAGTGCTTGGCCTTATGGGCTATTGAGCAGGCCGACTTATGCGATAAGGGAAGGGCATGACTGCAACTATGCCCGATCCCGTTCTCACAGCCGACCAGCTCGTTGACTTCTTCTGCGAGGCATTTCCTGATCAGGACCGGTCGGCGCATGATTTTGTCGAGATCAAATCGGGGTTCTTGAGACTTCGCCATTCGGCGGAACATTCAATGTTGCGGCCAGGTGGTATCATTTCTGGACCTACGCAAATGGCAGTCGTCGACCGCGCAGCATATGCTGTAATCCTCGCACATATCGGAATTGTGCCGATGGCGGTCACTTCCAATCTCAACATCAGCTTTCTTCGCGGTGTTGAGGCGCGTGATTTCTTTGCCGATGCCTCGCTCATCAAGCTTGGGCGCCGCCTTGCAACGGTCGACGTGCGCCTGTGGCAGGATGATCCGTCAAAAATCGCAGCGCAATCTACGGTCACATACGCGCTGCCGGAGCGTTAGGGCGCGCGCCAATAAATGAAGGGCGCCTCAAGCGAGACGCCCCTGTGTTCTTTTCGTTTGCGCTGAACGCCTACAATTGGCCAAGCATATGGTCCGCACTGGAGACTTTAAAATCGCCAGGTTCCTCGACGTTTAATTGCTCGACCACGCCGTCATTGATGACCATAGAAAAGCGTTGACCGCGTTTGCCCATGCCAAAGCCTGAGCCGTCCATGGTCAGCCCGAGTGCCTCGACAAATTCCGCATTGCCATCAGCGAGCATGGTGATGTCATTTGAACCGGCTGCCTCATTCCATGCACCCATCACGAACGCGTCATTGACCGCTGTGCCGACGATTTCATCGACACCCTTTGCTTTGAGGTCAGCGGCTTTCTCGACAAAACCGGGGAGGTGCTTGGCAGAACAGGTCGGGGTGAATGCGCCGGGGACCGAGAACAGTGCGACCTTCTTGCCCGCAAAATATTCGGATGCCTTGACCGGCTGAGGGCCATCTGCGGTGGCCTTCACCATGTTCACTTCTGGCACTTTATCGCCGACTGAAATTGTCATCGTTATCTCCTGCTTTAATCGGGAAAGGGTTGTAAGGACTCGTACCTAGCGGAGTGCACCGCTCAGCTTTACCGCATGATATAGCGCTTAGCCCCACTCTCACAACGTGCGATTTTCAAACGGAGAACTTGGTTGATTTCGCTTTACCTCAGATATTGAATTTGGAGTAAACTGAAAAAGTGATCCTCAAAGGCGTGGTGGAACACGCTATTGTTTGAGGGACACGAAAACCATGACGCGCCAGAAATGCTCGCTTGCAATCACCGCCTTTGCCTCGGTTGCGGTCACACTTTTTGCCACACCAGCCAGTGCAAACTCCGGATTTGAAGATGCCCACTCCCTGCGCAGTCTCGACATCATGCTTATGGTGACTTCGCTCAGATGCCGCACGAGTGCGCATGATTTTCAAAGCGATTACCACCGCTTTTCGGCGGCCAATCTCAAGCACTTGAATTCGGCAAGCGATAGGTTGAAGCGCAGTTTTCGGGCAAGTTACGGCGAAAGCAATCCCGCCCGGGCGCTTGATCGTATGGGTGTTAAAATCGCCAACAGCTATGGCGATGGTCACCCATGGCTTTCATGTGCACAACTAAAGGAAGTGACACAGACGCTTGCGCAAAACACAGATGCGCAAAGCCTTGTTGCCAATGCGCGCTATCTCCTGAGCGCTGAGCGTCCAACCCCAGCGACAAGCGCGCAGACCGCACCCCGGATCGCTCATGGCCAAGGTGACGTTCAGATAAGCTATAATCTCAACGCGGGTTGGTAAGCCGCCCACTGGTTGTGACGATCCAGTTCGGTTTGCCGGTGGGCTTTCGGTCTTCTCATATCAAGATATAAAGAAAACTTTATATTGTGATTGCCCATGGACAGCTAGGCGGCTATGTACGCCTCAGTTTTCGGCGCTTTCCCGTGTGTTGTCGCACAGCGCCTCCCATGAGTTAACAGGAGATGGCCCGTGGCCACCGCAGCACTTTCCCACGAATATGTGATCAAAGACATTGGCCTTGCTCAATTTGGCCGCGATGAAATCGCTATTGCTGAAACCGAAATGCCGGGCCTGATGGCCTTGCGCGAGGAATATGGCGATGCGCAGCCATTGAAGGGCGCGCGCATCACTGGCTCGCTCCACATGACCATTCAGACTGCGGTTCTGATTGAGACTTTGGTGGCTTTGGGTGCACAAGTGCGCTGGGCGACTTGCAACATCTTCTCGACACAAGATCACGCAGCAGCCGCGATTGCAGACCAAGGCATCCCCGTTTTCGCGATCAAGGGCGAGACGCTGGCGGATTACTGGGATTATGTCGGCCGCATCTTCGATTGGTCAACTGAGGCTTATCCGGACCAGACTGCTAATATGATCCTCGATGATGGTGGGGACGCAACCATGTTCGCTTTGTGGGGTGCGCGCCTTGAAGCTGGCGAAGAAATGCCTGCGCCAGCAAACGCTGAAGAAATCGAATTTCAGCGCGCGCTCAAAGCCTTTGTTGCCGCCAAACCCGGCTACCTCACCAAGTCGGTCAAGAACATCAAAGGCGTCTCGGAAGAGACTACCACGGGCGTTATGCGCCTTTACCAGATTGCCAAACAGGGCAAGCTTCCGTTCCCGGCGATTAACGTCAATGACAGCGTGACCAAGTCGAAGTTCGACAACCTTTATGGTTGTAAGGAAAGCCTCGTCGATGCGATCCGCCGTGCAACTGACGTGATGCTTGCAGGTAAAGTCGCTTGTGTTGCGGGCTATGGCGATGTCGGCAAAGGCTCTGCTGCTTCGCTTCGTGACGGTGGCGCGCGCGTCATGGTCACAGAGATTGACCCGATCTGCGCTCTTCAAGCGGCGATGGACGGCTTTGAAGTCGTTTCGATGGAAGAAGCGTGCAAGCGCGCTGACATCTTCGTGACTGCCACCGGCAATGAAGATGTCATCACCGGCGAGCACATGAAGAACATGAAAAATATGGCGATTGTGTGCAATATCGGCCACTTCGACAGCGAAATCCAAATCTCCGCACTCGACAATTATGATTGGAAAGAGATTAAAGAGGGCACCGATATGGTGACCATGCCCGATGGCAATTCCCTCCTGATCCTGGCCAAGGGGCGTCTTGTGAACCTTGGTTGTGCCACTGGCCACCCAAGCTTCGTGATGAGCGCAAGCTTCACCAATCAGACGCTCGCGCAGATCGAACTGTTCACCAAGGCGGATGAGTACAACAATGACGTCTATGTCCTGCCCAAGCACCTGGATGAAAAAGTGGCAGCATTGCACCTTGAGAAGCTCGGCGTGCAGCTCACACAATTGAGCCAGACACAGGCCGATTACATCGGTGTTCCAAAGGAAGGGCCGTTCAAGCCTGACCATTACCGTTACTAAGCAAAAGCTGGCCACTGGCCGCGAATTCAGAGCCTCCGGTCCCGCTCAGGTGCAAACCTTGTGGGTTTCCGGGGGCTTTTGCGTATCCGCCCCGTTGCACTTGTGCGCGTGCGCGCATAGCTGAGAGAGATGGAATTAACCCCGCCAGCCTTGGTCATAATCGTGCTTGTGCTTGCCGCGTGGACAGTGGCTGCTGCGGTGATGATGTTGCGGGCAAGCGCGAAGGTGAGCCGCGCAAAAGCGCTTAAGACTTCGCTTCGCCGGATGCAGCATTTGATCGAAGTGTCGCCTGCTATCCCTTTACTGGTGCGAACAGATGGCCGGATCGAAGCACCGGACAGATTGGCGCGATGGTTTGGCTTGAAGGCAATTCCGACCTATCTCTCAGAGCTTGCTGGCGAGGGAGAAGAAGGGCTTTCCAAGGCTCAAGCAGAGGAGTTGTGGGATAAGGCTCGCGCCACGCAAAAGAGTGCGGCCCCCTTTTCCATGACACTCACGCCTCCCGGTTCAAAACGCTGCCTTGCGCTTGAGGGCTCGCTCGCAGACCCTGCGGTTTCGCCCGGCGGCGCTGCAATTGTGTGGGTGTTCGATTTCACGGCGAGTGAAAGCGAACTGGCTGAGCTGCGATCACAAGCAGCGCACGCTAAGTCTGATTTTGCTGCGCTGAGCGGTCTTATCGCATCGGCCCCCACACCCATGTGGATCCGCGATCCTGATATGAAACTGCGCCTTGCTAATGAGGCTTACATCAAGGCAGTCGGTGCGGACAGTTTGGAAGCGGTTATCGAAGGGCAGATTGAGCTTTTGGAAGCCCGCGATGGGCGCTCTCCTTCTGAGCTTGCCCGCGATGCCTTCACCACCAAACGTCAGCTGGATCGCATTGACGGTGTGACAATTGACGGCGAGCGGCGCTCCATGCGGGTGACCGACTTGCCCTTGGGCGAAGATGGTGTCGCCGGCTATGCCATTGATGTCGAAGAACAACAGCAAGTCGCGCGTGATTTCCGGGCCTTCCGCGAGGCTCAACGTGCGATGCTCGATCAACTGTCGATTGGTGTTGCCCAGTTCGCACCTGATGAGACATTGAGCTTTGCCAACCGGCCTTTTCGCCGATTGTTCGGTCTGTTCTCCAGCGACTCATTAGAAGGCAAACTCGCGTTTGACCGCCTTTTGTCTGATGCAAGAGAACGCGGGCAAACTCCTGAGGTGCGCGATTTTCCTGAGTGGCGCGAGGAACACCGTGCGTGGTTTGACGCGCAAGAGACACTTGAGGAATACTGGCCACTTCCTGGAGGCACTCACCTTCGCATTGTAGCGCAGCCATTGCCCGATGGCGGGCTGGTGATGATTGCTGAGGATCGCACCGAACAACTTGAATTGTCCGCCACGAGGGACACGCTGCTACGCACCCGCACCGCCACATTGGACAGCCTCTTCGAAGCGCTTGCGATCTTCGCGCCCGATGGCTCTGTGCAGATATGGAACCGGACCTTTGCTCGTACCTGGGGAATTAGCTCCGACCTACTGGACACGCACCCAAGCGCGGAAGGTTTGTTTGAGGCCATCGGCGCTAATCTGGCCAACCCAGAAGAAGTCGAAACTCTTGGCGCGGTGGTGCGCGCGGCCACTCTCGACCGGCGCGAGAAGAAGGGACAAGTTGTGCTTGCCGACGGGCGCACGCTGCGCTTCGCAGGTGTGCCGTTGCCCGATGGCAACGGGCTTTTGACGGTTCTCGACATCACCGATTCGCAAAAGGCTGAAGCGGCGCTTCGTGAAAGAGCGATTGCGCTTGAAGAGGCGGATGCGGTGAAAGCGCGCTTCCTTGCCAATATGTCGTATGAATTCCGCACGCCGCTTACCACAATTGGCGGCTTTGCCGAGCTTCTGGCAAGCGGGGTGGCAGGGGACTTGAGCGAGCAAGCAGGCGAATATGTCGATGCCATTCTCACTTCGGTCGCGCGGCTCACAGAACAGGTTGAAAACGTCCTCGACCTGTCACAAACCGAAGCGGGCCTTATGCCGATTACTAAGGAGAGCGTGGACCTGCTGACGTTCCTCGCTGAACTTGTGAGAGAGCGCGAGACGGCGATTGTAAAGGCAGGCCTGGGGCTTGATCTGAAAGGTCGCCGAGGACGCGTCGTCGATGCAGACACGCGCCAACTGGGCCGCGCGATTGGGAACCTGATCGACAATGCGATTGCAGGCACGCCGCAAGGGGGGCAGATCACGATTGAACTGCCAAAGCCCGCGCGCGACGATGATTGGCGCGGCCGCGTGATTATCCGCGATGATGGCAATGGTATGACACCAGAGCAATTGGAGCGGGCGATGGGCGCATTGCCTGAAGGCGAGGAGCCTGGCGATAATGGGGGTGAGGGCACGGGTCTTGGGATCCGCCTTGCCCACCAATTGGTCGCAGCGCACGGCGGCACTCTTGAACTCGATAGCCAGCTGGGTGTCGGCACGATTGCGGTGATTACTCTGCCATGAGGGTGCAGGCATGAGTGAGGCGACGCGCGTCGATTTGCCCGACCTCAAAGCCATGTCGGACTTTGGCGCGCGTATCGCGGCAAATGCGCGCGCTGGCGATGTTGTCGCGCTCGAAGGAGGGCTGGGCGCAGGCAAGACCACTCTGGCGCGCGCGTTCCTTTCAGCGCTAGGTCATGAAGGCGAGGTGCCATCACCAACGTTCACCATCATTGAAACCTATGACGCACCGCCTTTGCGAGTGGCCGTGGCGCACGCCGATTTCTATCGCCTCGAAGACCCTTCAGAGGCGTTGGAAATCGGGCTTGATGATTACCGCGAAGGCGCGGTGCTGATCGCGGAATGGCCCGATCATGCAGGAGGCTTCGCCCATGAACCTTCGTGTTTGTCGATCCTGTTGGAAACACGTGGGCAAGGGCGCGTGGCGGTTGTGAAACCGGGAGCAGATTGGCTAGGACGAATGCCATGAACGAATTGCCGGACGGACTAGTCGATTTTGTATCCCATGCCGATTGGGGCGATGCTGTGATTGAGCCTATCCCCGGCGATGCTTCGTTTCGGCGCTATTTCCGGCTGCGAAAGCCATCGGGCGAAACCGCCATGCTGATGCACGCCCCCCCGCCTGAGGAAGATCCGCAACCCTTCATTCTGGTAGCGGGATGGCTTAGCCAGAATGGGATGCGCGCGCCAGAAATCCTTGCGCAAAACCCTCGCGAAGGCTGGCTGCTGACAGAGGATTTTGGCAACGACCGGATGCGCGAATGGGTAGATGCAAACCCTGCTGATGAGCTGCCCGCTTACGAGGCGGCGATTGACGCATTGGTGGCGCTCCACCAGCATCCAGCCGGTCCGTTTTCGCCATATGATATGGGCACTTATCTGCGTGAAGCTGCGCTTCTGACTGAGTGGTATGCCCCCGCGCAATCGCTTCAGGTTGATGATGCCGGTTACCTCGCTGCGTGGGAAGCGGCACTTGCGCCTTTGCTTGAGCGGCAGGCGTCTCGTGTGACGGTGCTGCGTGATTATCATGCTGAAAACATCATGCTTTTGGATGGCAAAGCGACGGCCCCCCAAGGGCTGATCGACTTTCAGGATGCGCTCGCCGGGCACCGGGCTTATGACCTTGTGTCGCTGCTTCAGGACGCACGGCGCGATGTCTCGCCTGAGCTGGAGGAAGCGATGCTATCCCGGTACATCGAGAAGGCGGGGGCAGATGAGCATTTCCGTGCCGATTACGCCCGTCTTGGCGCGCAGCGAAACGCGAAGATTGTCGGCATTTTTGTGCGCCTCTATAAACGCGATGGAAAACCCAAATACCTTTCGATGATCCCACGAGTATGGGCGGCGATGGAGCGGGATTTGCAGCACTCTGCGCTTGAGCCTGTTGCAAAGTGGTTCGATGCCAACATCCCTGATGAGCTTCGCGCTGCAAATGGGGGGACGATCGCGTGACTGTACTTGCGAGCGACACCGCCATGGTGATGGCCGCAGGCATGGGCAAAAGAATGCGCCCGCTCACCGCAACCATGCCAAAGCCGATGGTGCGTGTGGCGGGAAAACCATTGATCGATCATGCGCTCGACCGGCTCGCAGAAAGCGGCGTGACCAAGGCTGTTGTTAACGTCCATTATCTGGCCGATGCCCTCGAAGCGCACGTGCTTGAGCGCGAAGTGCCACAGATCACCATTTCAGATGAGCGCGGCGAATTGCTGGAAACAGGCGGAGGGTTGATCAAGGCGCAAGGCTTGCTCCCGGATACCTTCTTTTGTCTTAACGCTGACAACATCTGGCTCGATGGGCCAAAAAGCGCATTTCATGATCTTTCCGCGCGTTGGGATCCGGATAAGATGGACGCGCTGCTCTTGCTGGTTGGACACGCGCGGGCGGAGAATTTCAAAGGCAAAGGCGACTTTCACATGGACGCACAAGGGCGGCTGAAACGTCGCCAATCTGGCCGCATTGCGCCCTTTATTTATACCGGTATTCAACTGCTGTCGAAACGCCTCCTTCGCGATGCGCCTGAGGGTAAGTTCTCCACCAACATCTTGTGGAACCGCGCGATGGAGGAAGGGCGGCTTTACGGCGTGTCATTCACCGGATTGTGGTTTGAGGTGGGCACGCCCGACGCGATTGCCCCCACGGAAGACGCGTTAAAGCGTGGCTGAAACGGGCCACCCAAACATCTATTCCATAGCCGCACACCGCGGTTTTGCCGACGCGCTCGTTGCCGGAATAGTGCCCCGCTATTCGCAAGGCGAACAGGGCTTGGCGCGGCTTACCCTGCTTGTTCCCAGCTCACGGGCGGCGCGCACCATTTCCGAAGCTTTCATCCGCCATACGGGCGCGGAAGGGAAAGCGGGAATGTTGATGCCGCGCATGGTCACAATCGGCGATCTTGATCTGGATGAGGCTTTGGGCGCGCTGCTTGATCCCTTGGGGGCGTCAGATATTCCCCCTGCGGTCGAACCAACGAAGCGCGTTCTGGAACTGGCAAAGCTGATTGAGGAAGAGCGCGCTGAGCTCAAAGAGGCTCCCATGCCCGGCGCGGCTCGTCTCCGCATGGCGCGCGATATTGCACGCACGATGGATCGCTTGCTGGTGGAGGAAAAGACACCGGGCGATCTGCTGGGCGAACCCGTTCTCGATATGCTTGGTGATCTGTCCTGGCATTGGCAGCGCGCGCTGCACCTCTTTGCGAAGGTACAAAGACGATGGCTTACGCGTTTGGATGAGCTCGGGGCAGTCGATGCGGCAACCCGGCGCAATAGGTTGTTCGAAAGGGCTGCGACCAAGTGGCGCAGCGAGCCGCCCGGAGCGCCCATTGTCGCCGCGGGTGTCACCAGCGCCTCTCCTGCGCTTGCGCGGATGCTGCGGGTGGTGGCCAATTTGCCCAATGGCGCGGTTATCCTGCCCGATCTCGACCTGTCGCTTTCCGATGAAGCGTGGGACGAGCTTGGCCGAGCCGGCGCAGCGCCAGAGCCGGGCGGAGAGATATTCGCCAAGAAGGATGCGCTAACCCATCCGCAATATCACCTGAAACTGCTGTTGGAGCGTATGGGCATTGCTCGCGAAGAGGTCCGGCCTTGGCACCGCTCTGGCATGAGCGCCGCCGAACCATCGCGCTCTCGTGCGATCAGCTCGCTGTTCCTCCCGCCAAAGGCAAGCCAGACTTGGGTCGGTCTGGAACCAGAACAGCGTCGTTTGAAGGGCGTGCGCCTGATGACGAGCGCCTCAGTGGAAGATGAAGCGCAGGCCATTGCAATGCTTGTGCGTGAGGCATTGGAAGTACCGGAGAAGCGCGTCGCGGTAATCAGCGCGGATCGCAGCCTTGCGCGGCGCGTGGCGCAAAATCTCCAGCGCTGGAATATCCAAGCCGATGATACAGCGGGCCGCGCTTTGTCGCTAACTGCGGCGGGGCGGATGTTCGGTCTTTTGGCTGATCTCGCTACCCATGGTCCGACGCCTGCTCAATTGATCGGCGCGCTGGCGCATCCTCTGGTGCTGCGCGATGCGCCAGAGGAGCGTAAAATCTGGCTTGGAGCGCTGCGGAAATTTGACCGGGAGCTGCGTGGGCCGACGCCAGCTCCGGGACTGGGGCCTCTTCGTGAAATAGCCCACAAAGCGGGCGTGGCCCAATGGTGGGAGAAGGTCGAGACGATCATTTCGCCTTTGGTCGGACTGCCCGAAAACCTTAGTCTGGCTAATGCGCTCGATCTGATGAACGAGGCCGCTGAAACGCTTGCGGGCGATGCCATTTGGGCACGCGAAGATGGCCGCGCGCTCGCTCAAATGGTTGAGGATTTGCGGCTCCATGCCCGCGAGGTTGGCACCTGCGCTGCGCCAAGCGATCTTGCCGGGATCGTGCGTGACTGCATGGAAGAAATTGCAGTTCGCCCGCCTTATGGGGGCCATCCGCGTGTCGCCATCTACGGTCTTCTGGAATCGCGCCTGGCGAGAGCTGATCTGGTGATTTGCGCAGGGCTTAACGAAGGTAGCTGGCCGCAAGCACCGGGGGCCGAGGCACTGCTCGCGCCAGCGGTTTTGCGCGCGCTTGGCGTACCGGGCGCAGAGTTTCGCATTGGCCTTGCCGCGCACGATCTCGCAGGCGCGATGGGAGCGCCTGAGGTCGTGCTCAGCCGCTCCCAACGCGATAGCGAAGGGCCGACCTTGCCTTCGCGTTTCCTGTTGCGAGTTGAGGCATTGCTAGGGGAACTGGCCAAGGATACGCGCGAGACAAGGATGGAGGCGCTTGCCGCCCAGCTCGACCGCGCGCCAGAGCCAGCGCCACCCTATCCAAGACCGATGCCGCGCCCTTCGGCTGAGCAGCGTAAGGTGGATATAAAGGTCACCGCTTTGGACCGGCTTTTGGGTGATCCTTATCAGTTTTACGCCGCTGAGATTCTCGGCCTGAGAAAACTCGAACCACTTGCCGCCGATCCATTCGGTGACCCTGCCTTACGGGGAACCCTGGTGCATGACATCCTCGATGGTTGGCACAAGGCGAGGGTGAGCGATCCGACGGTTAGACTTGTGCCTTTTGCCATTCAGAAGTTTGAGGATGCCCAAGTCCACCCCCTGTTCAAGGGGCTGTGGCAACCCCGCCTTCTCGCTGCGATGGAGCGTTTTGAGCAATGGATTGATAAGGCCGCCAGAGAAGGCCGCCAAGTTTTAGCGACCGAAGCAAATGGCGCGATGATGGTGGAGGGCGTGAAGGTGCGCGGGCGTGCCGACCGGATTGACCGGCTGCCCGATGGCACCCTTGCTATCGTCGATTATAAAACAGGCGGTCCGCCGTCGGCTGTACAGGCCGAGGCAGGATATGCGCTTCAGATGGGTCTGCTTGGCCTGATTGCGCGCGATGGCAGCTTTGATGGTGATCAGATGATCACCGGTGATGCGAGCGCGTTTGAGTATTGGTCGCTTGCCCGTGACAAAAAAGACGGCGAATTTGGCTACACCGATCAGCCACTTAAAATAGGAAGAAAAACTAAAGGCCTCACCCCAGATGAATTTCTACCCAAGCATGAGAAATTCCTCTCGGAGGCTATCTCCCGCTTCATCCTCGGCAGTGATCCTTTCACTGCGAAAGAGAACCCGGACTATCCCGGCTATGCCGACTACGATCAGTTGATGCGGCTTGAGGAATGGATCGTGCAGCTTAGTGAAGCTGGCGGGGAGGGCACGTTATGAGCGGCAAGGTTTTCCCGCTTCAAGACAACCAACTCGGTGCAGCGAACCCGCGTGACAATGTGTGGCTTTCTGCATCCGCCGGGACGGGCAAGACACAGGTTCTCTCCGCCCGCGTACTGCGCTTGCTGCTCACTCCCGGCGTCGATCCGTCGCAAATCCTTTGCCTCACTTTTACCAAAGCGGGCGCAGCTGAAATGGCAACCCGCATCAACTCTGTGCTCGCGCGCTGGGTTCGGCTCGATGCAGGGGCGCTCGGCAAAGAACTGGGCTATCTTGGCGCGAAGGTCGATCCTGCGACACAGGCTCATGCGCGTACTTTGTTTGCAAGCGTTCTTGATTGCCCCGGAGGGGGCTTGCGGATTGATACGATCCACGCGTTTTCTCAATGGCTCCTTGCTAACTTTCCCGAAGAAGCAGAGCTTCCCCCCGGAGCCCGCCCGATGGAAGACCGCGAGCGCGAGCTCTTGGCGCGCGAGGTGCTGGCAGAGTTGCTGAGCGAGGGCGATCCGACTTTTACCGCCAATGTCGAAAACTTCGCGCGGGCGAAGGAGCCGGACGCGCTGCGCAGCTGGCTCATGCGCTGCGCCAGTGCTGCCGAGATGTGGTTGGGGAATGATGGCTGGCAATCACCCATGGGTGCGCGGGTCAAGCGGCTACTCGACATTCCAAGTGATGCGGATGAGACCTGGGCGTTTGAAGGCCTTGGACCTGACCGTTTTCCCGACGGTCACGTGCTCTCAATGATTGGGCCGCTTGAGGAATGGGGCACCAAGACCGCCGAAAAGTGCATTCCGTTCATGCGTGAATGGTTGGGCCTCGACCTTGAGGCACGGATCGAAGCGTTTTCAAATTTTCGCAAGACACTGTTGCGAGCCGATGGTGAACCAGCACTGACATTCAAAAAGCCTCGTGAAAAATACCCATACTTTGTTGAAGGACAGAATTTGATTTCTGGGGCGGTCAAAATGGTTGAGGAACGCCGCGCGCTTCTGGCCATGGCTGAATTTTTCACCAGTTCGCTCGAAATGGGGCGCAAGTTTTGGGAGCGCTGGGAGGCTGCCAAATTACGCGAAGGCTATCTCGACTTTGACGACCTTATCCGGCGCGCAGCTGAGCTTTTGGGCCAAAAAGATGCCTCCGCCTGGATCCGCTACAAGCTTGACCGAAGCTTTGACCACATCCTGATCGATGAGGCCCAGGACACTAATAAAAGCCAATGGGATATTATCGATGCGCTGATCGATGATTTCTTTTCGGGCGATGGTGCGAGCGGTGATAAAATCCGTACGATCTTTACGGTAGGCGATTATAAACAAGCGATTTTCGGCTTTCAGGGGACGAGCCCGGAAAACTTTGAGCGTGCCAAACTACGGGTAAAAAAGCGCATTGATGATGCGAGGGCGTCGGCCCATGAAATACGCGCTAATCGCCGTTTGCCGACATGGAATGAACTTGATCTTGGCCGTTCATTTCGCACCGCCATGCCCGTGCTCGACTTTGTCAACCGCGCGATGGATGTCATCGGTCACTACGCCTTTGGCCTTACCAAACCATCAGAGCCGCACGTCGGCGATGATCGTCCCGGACTGGTCACACTATGGAACCCGGTGAAGGCTGCCGAAAATGGCGAAACCGCGGATCACAATGAGGAAGATGAGCGCGAACAGGATTGGCTCCCTGCACACGACACGCAAATGGCGGAGAAGATCGCGCAGCAAGTGAGCCGCTGGGTCAATCCGCGTAATCCCAATTACGAACCCTTCGTGCTCGAAAAAGGCGTGCGCCGTCATGCAACGGCGGGTGATGTCATGGTGCTGGTGCGAAAACGCCGAGACATAGCTCGTCAGATTGTTGCCAAGCTTCACGCTAAAGGCGTGGCGGTTGCAGGTGTCGACAGGCTGAGGCTCGGCGATCCGCTAGCGGTCAAAGATCTTATGGCGGCGCTCCGGTTTGCGTCGCAGCCATTGGATGACTTATCGTTGGCCAATCTGCTTGCATCACCGCTGATCGGGTGGAGCCAGGACGACCTTCTGCAATATGTTCCACGCAAGGCGGGCAAGCGTTTGTGGGAACATCTTCGCAAACATGATGCGCCATTCGTAGAGGCGACCGCAGACAAGCTAAGAGAACTGCTCGCACGGGCGGATTATGATACGCCGCAGGACTTGCTTGCATGGCTCCTCACCGGACCGTGGGCCGCGCGCCGCAAATTGGTTGCTCGGCTAGGGCGCGAGGCGAACGATCCGATTGATGAGCTTCTCAACTCGGCCTTCGCTTATCAAAGCGCGCATACGCCAAGTTTGGCCGGTTTCATCGAATGGTTTGACGCAGGCACCGCCGACCTCAAACGCGATTCTGACGAAGCCGAGGGGCAGGTCCGGGTTATGACCGTACACGGGTCAAAGGGTCTGCAAGCGCCAATCGTGATTCTTGCCGATGCCACGGATGATGTGGGCAGGCCGGGTGATTTGACGCTGCCAGATAACCCTCTCAAAACCGATGATGAGAACGTACGCCAAGTTCCTGTTCCCTCTTTCAAGAAGGAAGAGCTGGTTGGTCTTGCTCAAGATGCGCAGGAAAAGGCCAAGACTGCGACCATGCAGGAGCACTGGCGGCTTCTTTACGTTGCAATGACACGCGCGGAGGAGGCGCTGTTCATTGGCGGTTCGCTTGGGCCAAAACAAGCGGACAAAGGGCCGCCGGAGGATTCATGGTATGCGCGTCTTGAGCCCGTATTCGAGACAGATGCGCTTGAAGACGAGATTTGGGGGGCGCGGCGCGAGTTTGGGGTTCGGGCTGATCCGATTGTAACTGTGGAGAAATCCGAAGGCGAAGAGGCGGGAGCAAAACCGCCTGCATGGCTTACGTCACCAATTGGTCCTGAGCCAAAGCCTCCACGTCCTCTTGCACCAAGTTCCGCAGGCGAAGAGCAGGGCAGCAATCCTCCTCTCGAGCCCGAATTTGCGAAAGTCGCCGCACGGCGGGGAACCTTGATCCACGCATTGCTGGAACGGTTACCCGATGTGAAGGCGCAAGAACGCCGCCAAGCTGCGAGCGCGTGGCTAGAACGCAGAGCGGGAGATTTGAGCGAAGAAACTCGCGCCGAAATGCTCGAAAGCGCGCTGAACGTTCTTGATAACCCTCAGTTTGCGAAGGTTTTTTCTGATAAAGCCCTTGCCGAAGTGCCGCTTGCCGCGACCGTTGATGGCGTTGTTATCGCAGGTACAGCAGACCGATTGCTTGTCGAAGACGAAGCCATCACTGTCGTGGATTTCAAGACAGCGAGACGCCCGCCTGAAAGTCTGGATGCGATCCCCAAGGCGACTATCAAGCAAATGGCGGCCTATGTGTCTGCGCTAGAAGTGATCTATCCCGGACGAACGATACACGCAGCGGTCCTTTACACGCAGACGCCGCAATTGTTTGAACTGTCGTCAACCCTGCTTGACGCGCACAAGCGCGAGTTTGGCGAGGCACAGGATAAGTTTGCGCCGCTTGATATTGAGTGAAGCGCGATAGCGACTAAATTGAACTCAACACGAAATTATGAGGAGTTGCCACCATGGCCACCGTCAATGTCACCGATGAAAGTTTTCAAGCCGATGTTCTGAGCAGCGACAAGCCCGTGCTGGTCGATTTTTGGGCCGATTGGTGCGGTCCGTGCAAAATGATCGCACCAGCGCTTGAAGAAATCAGCGAAGAGCTGGGCGAAAGCGTCACAATCGCCAAAATGGACATCATGGAAAACACCGGTGTGCCAGCGGAAATGGGTGTGCAATCGATCCCGCTTATGGTGCTGTTCAAGAACGGCGAGCCGGTTGCACGTAAAGTTGGCGCAGCTCCGAAAAGCCAGCTTAAAGAATGGCTTGAAAGCGAGATTTAAAAATTGCTTTAGCCCACCCCTAACCCCTCCCGCAGGCGGGAGGGGAACGAGACTTAACGAACCGCAGGTGAGTTTAGTCGCAGTGGGGTGGGCTGCTAGTCCAAGCGCCCTTCGAGACGCTTGGCAAACGCTTCCCATAAATCAGGGCTCGCCGCACCGATCATTCCGGTGCGGTCATGTTCGTCGACGCGGTATTCGCTGCCGTCGATGCGCGCGGCTTTCCCGCCCGCCTCGTTGAGCCATAACACTCCCGCTGCATGGTCCCACGCCAGCGTGCGCTTGAACACGGAAATATCGTTCTCACCCAGGGCAAGTCGCGGATATTGTTCAGCCGCGCAGCGCGGGATGTCGACAAGCGAATAGTGCGGGGTGATTTTCTCATCCATCTCCGCGCGCTGTTCATCATTGAGGAAGAGCGTGCTGATCCCTGCAACCGGCGGTGTCTGACCGGTGGTTTTAGCGGTAATCCGCTCCCCGTTGATGTAGGCGCCATCGCCTTTGCGGACATGGCAAAGGCGGTCCTTGATCGGATCGTAAAGCCAGCCTGCGACCGCTATCCCTGCGTCGGCCAAAGCGATAATAATCCCGAACGGCTCCTTGCCCTTGGTGAAGTTCGCTGTCCCATCCAGTGGGTCAATGATCCAGCAAGCATCTGAGAGCTTATCGAGCACATTTGGATCTGCTGCGACCGCTTCTTCTCCCACCACCGCCACGTCAGGCGCGAGCTTGGTAAGTGCTTCGGTGAGAAATTCTTCGATCTCGCGGTCAACCACTGTGACAGGATCGTCCTTCCCTTTCATCTCGATCTCGTCCTCTGCCAGCATCCGGAAACGCGGCATCATGGAGCGTTCAGCGGCAAAGCGAAGAAGATCGCGGATTTCAGCGTCGAGAGGGGAGAATTCGGTCATGATCGGTAGTCCGCATTGATCGAGATATAGCCATGGGTGAGATCGCAGGTCCAAACCGTGGCAGCACCGTCGCCCATGCCAAGTTCCACTGCGAGGTCGATCTCCTGACCTTTAAGGTGCTGTGCGACGGGCGTCTCGTCATAGTCTTCGACCGGTAAGCCATCGCGCGCCGTCCATATCCCGCCGAACGCAATGGAGAGCTTATCGCGATCTGCTGGCTCGCCCGCTTTGCCGACAGCCATGACCACACGGCCCCAATTGGCATCTTCGCCAGCAATCGCGGTTTTGACGAGCGGTGAGTTGGCAATTGCAAGGCCCACTTGGCGCGCGCTTTCATCGCTCACCGCGCCCGAAACGCGAACGGTGATAAATTTCGACGCTCCCTCGCCGTCACGCACCACAGCCTGCGCCAGCTTCCTGCATACATCGCCAAGCGCTGCTGCGAAGGCATCGGCGCCTGGACTGTCCCAACCGGTGATCGGCGCATTGCCTGCTTTGCCGGTCGCAAAGACCAGAACGGTGTCGCTTGTGGACGTGTCACCATCGACGGTGATGCAGGAAAATGTCTCAAGATTGGCGGCGCGCAAAAGTTCCTGAAGGAAGGCCGCTTCGACCTTTGCATCAGTAAAGATATACCCCAACATCGTCGCCATATCGGGCGCAATCATGCCCGAGCCTTTGATAATCCCGCATAATTCAACCCGCGTATCGCCAACCATGGCCGAGGCATGAGCGCCTTTGTTGAAGGTGTCGGTGGTGTTGATCGCGGCGGCGGCATCCTCCCAACCACAGGGCTGAGCGGCAAGCGCCTTCGCAATGCCTTCGCGCGCCCGGTCCTGAGGCAACGGTACGCCGATCACTCCGGTGGAAGACACGAGCACTTCGCTCGCGGCGCAGCCAAGACTGTTCGCGACCTGTGATTGAATAGCCTCCACCGCTTCGCGCCCTCGATAGCCAGTGAAGGCGTTCGAATTGCCCGCGTTGACGATCAAAGCGCGCGCGGTTCCCGATTTTACCTGTGCCCGGCCCAGTTCCACCTCAGATGATGCGCAGGCGCTCTGGGTGAAAACACCTGCAACGCTGGTCCCTTCGTCAAGTTCTACGAAAGTCAGGTCGCATCGGTCCCACTCCTTGTAACCCGCTCGCGCAACACGCAGGCGCGCGCCGTCTATCGAGGGCATTTCAGGAAAGGGCAGGGCAAGCGGTGATGTTTCAAGGTCCATGGGAAAAGCGCCCTAATCGTGTTTCGCACGGGCCGCAATCAAGCAGCGCAAGGCGAAAGTCACTAAATATTCACCATAAGCCGTGCAAAGCATCGTTTCACAATCTTATGGCGGTGGACGAACCGTCGCAAAGTGCCTATTTGAGCGATCACGATGATTAAACGCCACCTTTTGACGCTGTTCGTACTGTTAAGCGGTCTTGCCGCTCTACAGGCGCCCGTGCACGCGTCATGTGGGGAGACGGCGGCAACTCATGCTGGTGCTTTGCTCAGTGGTTGCGATGCGTCTGAGGCGGGCCATGGCGCCTGCGCCTTTGTGGCAGAAGCCAGAGCAAAAGCGCAAGAGACGGCGGTAGAGGGCGAGGGTGCCCTTGAGACTGCGCCCGCAGAAATAACGCTCGTTCCTTATATTTTTGGTGTTGATCGCGCGCTTGAATAGCGCCTTTTAAGCGATCCTGACCCACAAAAGTCCGCAGCGTATATTGCTGCGGCATTACACCCATGATTCCAGTTGTTTGCTTGAGGTTAGCCCGTGCGGCGGCCTTGCATAAAGGCAATATCTAACAAGGCTTTAGACGTCCAATGTTCAACACAATCGTAAAATCTGTCTTCGGTTCATCCAACGACCGCTACGTCAAGAAAATCCGCAAGGTGGTCGACCAGATCAACGCACTTGAACCCATGATCGAAGGGCTATCCGATGAAGCCCTGAAAGCGCAAACGAACAAGTTCCGCGAGCAGTTGGAATCAGGTTCGACCCTGAATGACATCCTGCCCGAAGCCTTTGCCACAGTGCGCGAAGCATCAAAGCGCGTGTTTGGTATGCGTCACTTCGATGTGCAGATGATCGGCGGTATTGTCCTGCAACGCGGCGAAATCGCCGAGATGCGCACGGGTGAGGGCAAGACGCTGATGGCGACGCTCGCGTGTTACCTCAATGCGCTTGACGGCAAGGGCGTGCACGTTGTGACCGTTAACGACTATCTGGCGCGCCGCGACGCGGAGTGGATGGGACAGCTTTACAACTGGCTGGGTCTGAGCGTTGGCGTGATTGTCCCCAATATGATGGAGGCGGACAAGCGCGAGGCGTACAACGCCGACATCACTTACGGTACGAACAACGAATTCGGCTTTGATTACCTGCGCGACAATATGAAGCACGAAAAGTCGCAAATGGTGCAGCGGCCTTTCAACTACGCGATTGTTGATGAGGTTGACTCGATCCTGATCGACGAGGCGCGTACGCCGCTCATCATTTCTGGCCCGACCGAGGACAAATCCGATCTTTACGTCAAGCTCGACGAGGTCGCCAAAGAGATACCCGAAGAGTGGTATGAGAAGGATGAGAAGACCAAGAATATCCAGCTGAACGAAGAGGGTTTGGATAAGGTTGAAGCGATTTTGATCGAAAAGGGGTTGCTCGAAACTGACAACCTTTATGACGTTGAGAACACGCAGATTGTCCACCATCTCGATCAGGCTTTGAAAGCCGTTCATATGTTCAAGCGCGATGATCACTACATCGTAAAGGACGACAAGGTTGTCATCATCGACGAGTTTACCGGACGGATGATGGAAGGGCGACGCTGGTCCAACGGCCTGCATCAGGCGGTTGAGGCCAAGGAAGGCGTGAAGATCGAGCCTGAGAACCAGACGCTCGCATCAATCACGTTCCAGAACTACTTCCGGATGTATCCAAAACTTGCAGGCATGACCGGTACGGCGGCCACGGAAGCTGCTGAATTCTGGGACATTTACAAAGTCAATGTGGTTGAAATCCCGACCAACCTTCCCGTCGCGCGGATTGATGAGGAAGACGAGTTCTATAAGAACACGATGGATAAATTCGCCGCGATTGCCAAAGCGATCAAGGAGAAGAACGAGATTGGACAGCCCATCCTTGTGGGTACGGTGTCGATTGAGAAATCCGAGTTGCTCAGCCAGTTCCTCGACAAAGAGGGGGTCGCTCACGAAGTCCTCAACGCACGCCAGCACGAGCGCGAGGCGCATATTGTGGCGCAGGCGGGCCGCATCGGCGCGGTGACTATCGCGACCAATATGGCAGGACGCGGCACCGATATTCAACTTGGCGGTAACGTCGACTTCCGCATCGAAGATGAGCTTGGCCATATGGAAGAGGGCCCTGAAAAGGACGCAGCCATCGCCAAAATCCGCGAGGAAGTGGCTGCGGAAAAAGCCCGCGTTTTGGAAGCTGGCGGGCTGTTCGTTCTCGGCACAGAACGCCACGAAAGTAGGCGGATCGACAATCAGCTTCGCGGGCGTTCAGGGCGTCAGGGTGATCCGGGCCTTTCGCGCTTCTACCTGTGTCTTGAAGACGACCTTTTGCGCATCTTTGGACCCGATACTCTGTTTGCCAAGATGATGAACTCCAACCTTGAAGATGGCGAGGCGATTGGTTCCAAGTGGCTCTCCAAAGCCATTGAAACCGCTCAGAAAAAGGTTGAGGGCCGCAATTACGATCAGCGTAAGAACGTCGTCCAATACGACGATGTCATGAACGACCAGCGTAAGGTCATCTATGAACAGCGCGGGGAAATTCAGGAATCCGAAACGGTCGATGATGTCGTTCTCGATATGCGTTACGACACGCTTTCTTCGATCATCTATTCAAACTGCCCTCGCGGCACTTACCCAGAGCAATGGAATGTCGAGGGGCTTAAAGAGAAGATCGAAGAAGTCTTCGGGCTTACTCCGCCAATCGACGAGTGGCTTGAGGAAGATGAGGTTGAGCAGGAAATCATCGAAGAGCGCATTAAGCTGCAAGCCGATGCTCTTATGGAAGAGAAGATCGCCAAGAACGATCCTGCCATTTGGCGTATGGTTGAAAAGCAAGTTCTGCTTGAGCGCCTGGACTACCACTGGAAAGAACACCTCGCGACTCTCGATGCCCTGCGTCAGGTGATCTGGATGCGCTCGGTCGCGCAGAAAAACCCGATCAACGAGTACAAGCAGGAGGCATTTGGCCTGTTTGAATCGATGCTCGATAACTTGCGCGAAGATGTGACCAAGCTGTTGATCAAGTCTGAAATCCGTATGGCTCCGCCGCCAGAGGCGCTGCCGGAACTGCCTGACTTCCTCACCAGCCACATCGACCCGCTGACGGGTGAGGATAACTCGAACGATGGTGATGGTTCTGAATTGCGCGGCGATATGATCGGCTCGCTCGCGCCGTCAACCACTGCGCACGCAGGGACCGGGGGAGCGATTAAAGAAAACCCCTATGCGCACCTGAACCTGTCGCGCAATGCGCTGTGCCCGTGTGGGTCGGGCAAGAAGTACAAGCACTGTCACGGTGCGGCAGGAATTCCGGCGGCGGCTGCAACCGTCTAAGGCGGAGCTGGCGCACCAGTGCCAATAATCGCTCTGCTGATTCTGGGATTTTTCCTCACCGCGCTGCTTTACGCGAGCGTGGGGTTTGGCGGGGGTTCGACCTATTCGGCGCTGCTGGCGTTAGCGGGGACAGACCACCGCATCCTTCCGCTGATCAGCCTCGCGTGCAATATCGTGGTGGTGGCGGGTTCTTCATGGAGGTTTGCGCGCGCCGGTGTGACCCCGTGGAAGGGCGCACTGGTCCTCACTGCTCTGGCGGCTCCTGCGGCGTTTGTTGGCGGGCTTATCCCGATAGACCGCGCAAGCTTCCTGCTGCTACTGGGCGCAAGCCTGGTGCTCACTGCGCTGACCATGCTGATCCCGGTGTCTGAGGTCAAAGGCGAGGGCGCACCCACTGGGTTTGCCAAAGCGATGCCCTTTGCCGCTGCCCCCATCGGTTTCCTCGCAGGGCTGGTGGGCATCGGCGGAGGGATATTCCTTGCACCCTTGCTGCACCTCACCCGCTGGCGCGGAGCCCGAGAAATCGCTGCAACTGCAAGCCTGTTTATCCTCGTAAACTCGGCCTTCGGTCTAGCGGGTCAGCTTGCAAAGAACGGTCCAGCGATGTTCGCAGGCGCGATGGCCGAGGCCTTGCCATTGCTCTTGGCTGTGGTGATAGGCGGTCAGATCGGCAGCCTGATGGCATTGCGCGTGTTGCCAGTGCGCTGGATCAGATGGCTGACGGCGGCGCTGGTGTTCATTGTGGGCGTGCGTTTGTTGGCTGGTTGAAACAGATCAAAAATTGAAAGTCATTCGACTCAAGACGGTTCTTTTGTTTTCGTGTGAAGAGCCTTGATCAAGGACTCTCCAACTTTCGTCAGGTGCAATATTCGTTTGGTTTCCATAGCTCTGTTGAGATCGGGGAAGGGTGGGGCGGTTCTCCGAATTGACCGACTCATCGAGTTGCTGATTCTTTGAGCAGAAAATCTGACCACTTGTTCCTCGCGGAGGATCCCTATTGCTATGACACTATCCACGGTCTCTGCTTCTGCTGTTTCTTCAGGAGGAGCTCTCCCGCTGACGAGCCTGTCATAATCTATCCTTATATCAGGGAAATGACGCGGGAACCTTGCCTGATTTTGAATATATGCCTTCGCAATCAGGTCCAATAGCAACGCATCCTTTGGCGACATTCTCGAGAGTAAATCAATGTTCCGCCTATTCAGAGCTTCGCCATTCCCAGCAGCTGCATTTGCGAGAAGTTTTGCAAATAACTCCTGAAGTTCGGGCTGATCTTCTTCAGTTGCTTTTTGGAACCAAGAATAAGCGAACCTCTCGGGGATGGCATCCGGATTAATTTCAAGTCCTAGATCGTCAAGATGCTTACTTACCTTCGGGCTTAGAGACGCGGCGTTCTTGAGGCGCCAATTTGCAACGCGATCCCCAACGATGCCATGCCACAAATCGCTCAGTACCCCGCCTTTCGAACTGTCCAGTTCCGGCGCACTTTTTATTATCGGGGTGAGGCCAGTAACATCGATCATCGCTGATCCAATGTAAGAAAAACCGTTCCACTCACAAGTGTAGTAGTGAACTAAAGCTGTCGAAAAGGAAAAATGGCTCCCCGAGTTGGATTCGAACCAACGACCAAGTGATTAACAGTCACCTACTCTACCGCTGAGCTATCGGGGAGCAGCTTCCCAAGCGGTATAAAGGGAAGCGAGGACGCGCCTATATGGGGAGCCGCGAAGCTTGGCAAGAGGGCGTTTTCGCTTTTTTGCGCATTCTGGCAAATTCTCTTGGAAATTGGAGCAAAACGCACTCGCGTCCGCCTTTAATCGACCGCAAATTGCTCTGACACTATCCTCTCGGCTAAGGACTGGCCGGGGTCGAACAAAAGCTCAAGTTCGTTCGCGTGATCGATTTCGACGATCACCTCTGCGATGTCGCGCAATTCCTTTTGGTCAGCGACCGCTGCAACGGGGCGCTTTTTAGGTTCAAGCACGCGCAAGGTGATGCGCATTTCATCGGGCAGGATCGCACCACGCCAACGCCGGGGGCGAAATGGGCTTATCGGGGTAAGGGCGAGCATCTGGCTATCCAAGGGCAGGATCGGACCATTGGCGGACAGGTTGTAAGCGGTGGAGCCTGCCGGGGTCGACACAAGGATGCCGTCGCCCACCAATTCTTCAATCCGGACGCGGCTTCCGACCGTGACTTCGATTTTTGCGGTTTGGCGCGTTTCACGAAGCAGCGAGAGCTCGTTAATGGCGCACAGCTTATGCATCTCTCCATCCTGAGTGACAGCGGTCACACGCAAGGGGGAGATGGTCTTGCCGCGCGCTTTATCGAGGCGGCGCATGACGTTTGCGCGGGCATCGTATCGGTTCATCAAGAAGCCAACCGTACCTCTGTTCATGCCGTAAGCAGGCACAATCCGGCGCATATCAATCATTCGATGAAGGGTGTGAAGCATATAGCCATCGCCGCCCAGAACAACGACGGCATCGGCTTGCTCCAATGGCACCCAGTCGCGTTGCTCTAAAAGGCGGGCAAGCGCCTCTTGCGCGCGCTCGGCCTCAGAGGCGACGAGAGCGATTTTCTCAAACCTGCCTGCCAATTCCTCGCCGTGCGACGCCTTCGCTGTGCCGTTAGTTTCATCCATCGAAAGTACCGCCTCGCTTTGCATTTGTGCACGAATTTCGTTTGCCGACTTGCCATCATGTGCGCCGCATAACAGACTATACAACAGCTTGTCGGCGCGCCCCCCAATTTGCGGCGCTAGGAACTTATCCTGATGTTCCATAATTGGTCGGATTGCAATTGGGGAGCGCAATCAAAGGTCTAAGGTATTAAGGAGCCTTTCATGGCAGATGCAAAGACCTCCAAAAATGCACACGGCAAAGGCGGACCTGCTGTGCCGTTCTCGCTGAGGGGGCCGGTAGCGGGCGAATTTCCAGGGGTGAAGCCCGGCGCGCTCGATGCTGATTTGCTGCGCGCGCTTGATCGGCGTGAGATTGAGGTCCTTTTCCAGCCTCAGTTTTCATGTGCGAGCGGTGCACTGGTCGGGGCAGAGGCTCTGGCGCGTTGGCAGCATCCAACCCTAGGCGAGATTGGCGCGCGGGATTTGTTTGCGATCGCCGAACGCGCGGCATTGGTCGCGCCTTTGTCGCGTCATGTCGTCGCGCGCGCTTTGGAGGATGCTGGGCGTTGGCCGAAAGAGTTGACCGTCTCGCTTAACATCACGCCTGAAGAATTGGGCGACCCGCGCTTTGCCGCCGATTTTGCAAGCGTGATCGCGAAAAGCACGATTGAGCCTGAGCGACTGATGCTTGAGATCACGGAGGACGTGCTGCTGCGCAATCTGGAGCAGGCGGCCTCGGCTTTGCGGGCTTTGAGGAAGCTCGGCTTCCGCACTGCACTTGATGATTTCGGCGCCGGGTTCTGCAATTTCCGGTATTTGCGCGAGCTTCCGCTGGACGCGCTTAAGCTCGATAAGAATATGGTCGATGATGTGCCGGGCGATGCGAAGGCGCTCGCCGTACTGCGCGCGATCATCCAGCTTGGTAAGGCTCTCGATCTTTCGATCTATGCGGAGGGGATTGAGGACGACGTCCAGCGTGCCGCAATCACTTCGGAGGGGTGTGATTATTGGCAGGGCTTCCTACGAGCACAGCCGATGAAGAGTGCCGAAGTGCTCACGCTCGCTGCGACTGCGCGGGGCCGGGGACACGGTTAAGAATTAGGCCGCTTTTTTCCGCTTGTGCTTGCGTACAATCCCGCTCAGCCCCTTCGTGAGTTGGAATAGGCCGTTGAGACGACTTTCAGGGCTGCCCCATGCCCGATTGATGACAAGCTTCATATCCGGGCGCAGCTTCGCGGTTTCAGCGTTGCCTTGATTGAGGCGGTCGACATAAGCGACAAGCCCAGGTCCATCGGGGAAATCGTCCTTGTGGAAGGTGACGAGTGTCCCGCGCACGCCAACATCAATCTTGGCGATATTCGCCTCAATCGCTTGGTGCTTGATCTCGATCAGCTTGACGAGGTTTTGCGTGGGCGCAGGCAGATCGCCAAAGCGGTCGATCATTTCAGCGGCAAGGCTTTCAATCTCGGCCTTATCCTGCGCCTGGTTGAGACGGCGGTAGAGCGCCATGCGGACCGCCAAGTCTGGCACGTAATCCTCCGGGATCATGATCGGCGCATCCACTGTGATCTGCGGTGAGAAGGCATCTTGAGCTTTCTCAAGGCCCATCTCGCCAGCTTTGGCCGCGAGAATCGCGTCTTCGAGCATCGATTGATAGAGTTCAAAGCCGACCTCGCGGATGTGGCCGGATTGCTCGTCTCCGAGGAGGTTGCCTGCCCCGCGAATGTCGAGGTCGTGAGAAGCAAGCTGGAAGCCTGCGCCAAGAGAATCGAGGTCGGAAAGAACCTTGAGCCGTTTCTCTGCAATCTCGGAAAGCTGCACATCCTTCTCATAGGTGAGATAGGCATAGGCGCGCAGCTTTGATCGGCCTACGCGGCCCCTCAATTGGTACAGCTGTGCGAGGCCAAATCTGTCCGCGCGGTGGATGATGATGGTGTTGGCCGATGGCAGGTCGAGTCCGCTTTCAACGATGGTCGTAGAGAGCAGCACCTCATATTTGCCTTCGTAAAACGCGCTCATCCGCTCTTCAATTTCGCCAGCGCCCATTTGGCCGTGGGCGGAAATTGATTTAACCTCTGGCACATTCTCACGAAGCCATTCTTCAACATCAGCCATGTCGGAAATGCGAGGCACCACGATAAAGCTTTGCCCGCCGCGATGGTGTTCACGAAGCAGTGCCTCGCGCATCACCATATCGTCCCACTCCATCACATAGGTCCGCACCGCAAGACGGTCGACCGGCGGGGTTTGAATGGTCGAAAGCTCGCGCAGTCCCGTCATCGCCATTTGGAGTGTGCGCGGGATAGGCGTCGCGGTCAGCGTCAGCATATGCACATCGGCGCGCAGTTGCTTCAGCTTCTCTTTGTGCGTTACGCCAAATCTCTGTTCCTCATCGACGATAACGAGGCCCAAATTCTTGAACTCGGTCGATTTGGAGAGGATCGCGTGCGTGCCAACGATAATATCAATGTCACCGCTCGCCAAACGCTCGCGCGTTTCGGTCATTTCCTTTGTCGAAACTAGGCGAGAAAGCCGTCCGACATTCAAAGGGAAGCCCGCAAAGCGTTCTTTGAAGTTCTGATAGTGCTGGCGCGCAAGAAGGGTGGTGGGCGCGACGACCGCAACTTGTTGCCCGTTCATCGCGGCAACGAAAGCTGCGCGCAAAGCGACTTCGGTTTTGCCAAAGCCAACGTCGCCGCACACGAGACGGTCCATCGGTTTGCCGCTTTCAAGGTCGCGCAACACATCCGCGATGGCTGCGTCCTGATCTTCGGTTTCTTCCCATGGGAAACGGTCGAGGAACTGGTTGTATGAAGCTTCTTCGACTTCGAAGACGGGCGCTTTTTTAAGCGCGCGTTCGGCGGCGACTTTCATCAATTCGCCGGCAATGGCGGTAATGCGTTCTTTGAGTTTTGCGCGGCGTTTCTGCCATGCTTCGCCACCAAGGCGATCGAGCATGACTGCGTCTTCGGAAGAGCCATAACGGCTGAGAACGTCGATGTTCTCAACCGGGATGAAGAGCTTGTCTCCACCCTTATATTCGAGCTGAACGCAGTCGTGCTGGCTTTTCCCAACCGGCACAGGCTCAAGGCCCATATATTTGCCGATGCCGTGTTCAACGTGAACGACAAGGTCGCCCTTTGTTAGCGCCTGAAGCTCAGCCAGAAACGCGTCAGAATCCTTGCGCTTCTTCTTGCGGCGGACAAGCCGGTCGCCGAGCACATCCTGCTCGGTCAAGAGTTCAAGATCGTCGCTCGAAAAGCCGGTGTCGAGCGGCAAAACCATTGCCGCGATCTTGCCTTTGGCGGCGAGGCCCTGCGCTTCCTGCCAGCTTTCTGCGACAACCGATGGAGCGCCCGCTTCTTCAAGGATGGAAGCAATCCGCGCACGGCTGCCGGTGGAATAGGCGGCGAAAAGAGCTTTCTTTCCTGCCTTCGTTACCGAAGTGAAATGCTTGGCCGCGGCTTCATAAATGTTGTCACCGCGTGCGCGTTCAGGGGTGAAATCGCGGGCTGCTTTAAAGCCGAAGTCGAGTGTGGATGACCCTTCTTCCTGCGTAAATACCGTGGCTCTATGCGCGTTGACAGAGGCGAGGGCGTCCTTGAATTCGTTCTCAGCCAGATAGAGCGCATCTTTACCCAGCGGGCGGTAACTGCCTGATGTCTCGCTTGCGATGCGTTGGCGTTGATCATGATAGTCGGCGATATCTTTGAGGCGCTCATCCGCTGCGCCCAATGCGCCTTGGTCGATCACCACCACGTCATCTTTGCCAAGATGGTCGAAGAGCGTGGCAAGCTTCTCTTCGAACAGCGGCAGCCAATGCTCCATCCCGGCCAGCCGCCGGCCGTCGCTTACCGCTTCATAAAGCGGGTCCTGCGTGGCGTTGGCCCCAAACAATTCGCGATAGCGCGACCGGAAGCGTTTGATGCTTTCATCATCAATCAGCGCCTCAGATGCGGGGAGCAGCAGGTGATCCTGCAAGCGCCCGGTCGAGCGCTGGGTCGACGGATCGAACAGGCGCAAGCTTTCCAACTCATCACCGAAGAAATCGAGCCGCAGACCTTCATCAAGAGAAGAGGGGAAAATATCGACAATCGAGCCGCGAACCGCAAATTCACCGTGGTCAATTACCGTGTCGGTGCGCGAATATCCCTGCCGTGTCAGGAGCGCGGCCAGACTGTCGTGGCCAATGGTTGTGCCGACTTTGAATTCGCGCACGCTTTCACGAATTCGGAATGGCGTGAGCACGCGTTGCAAAACCGCGTTAGCTGTCGTGACGACCAATTGCGATGAACTTGACGGACGCTGTATCCGGAACAATGCCGACAAACGTGCAGCGCTTACCGACAATGCTGGCGATGCTCTGTCGTATGGGAGGCAATCCCATGCAGGAAATTCTAGTACCTCGATCTCTGGCGCGAAAAAGCGCGCAGCCTCCGCCACCGAACGCATTGCTGCATCGTCGGGTGCAATGAAAACGGCGCGCTGCTTGGCGGCTCTGGCGAGGTCGGCCATCACCAAGGGCTGCGCGCCTCTGGGAAGCGAGGACAGGGTCAGCGAGCAATTGGCAGATAGGATGCGGGAGAGGTCAGGCATAAAGGTTCAGCTCAATAGCAATTGGGCCCCGCGAAAGTTCCGAGGGGCCTTACCAGATTTTTGATTGCGAGCCGCTTAGCTTGGAATGTCGACGTAGTCGAGGCGCTGCATCTTCTCGATCATCTCGCCTTGAAACCGTTCTGGCACGGCTTGCGTTTTGAGGCCCCACGCCATGACATCGACATCGTCTTCGGCAAGCAGATCCTCAAACCAGTCCATCTCTTCTTCGCCCCATTCTTCGTGGTAGCGATCAAAATAGCCGCCGATCATATAGTCAGCTTCGCGCGTGCCTCTGTGCCAGGCACGGAATTTGGCGCGAGCTTTGCGGGTTTTTAATGTGGGCATATCGGACATGGGATTCAGGTAAGGCACTCGAAAGCTCTAAGCAAGGTGCCTATAGTCAGAACGATGCGGCCCGATATTCTCAACCCTCTTTTCGCCGAAAGCCAGACGCTCGATGGCGTCGGGCCAAAGCTTACCAAGCCGTTGGAAAAGCTTGGTCTGACGCGGGTGAGGGACTTGCTCTATCACCTGCCAGAACGGTTTGTGACCAGGCGCGCCATCACCAATCTCGATGAAGCGAGCGAAGGTGAGCAGGTGATTGTAGCCCTGACGCCGACCGAACACCGTGCATCGCGCAATCCGGGGCGCGGGCCTTTCCGGGTGCTGGCGCAGGATGAGATCGGCAATATCTGCGCGATTACATATTTTGGACGCGCGTCTTACACGGGCAAGAAACAGCTCCCCTTAGGTGAGAAACGCTGGGTGGCGGGGCGGCTCGATCGCTATGGCGATATGCTCCAGATCGTGCATCCTGACCATGTCGAAGAAACGTCCGATGCCAATATGGGCCGGATGACAGAGCCGGTTTATCGCCTGTCGGAAGGTCTGACACAGCCGCGTATCATGTCGCTTGTTGAACAATCCTTGGCGAAAGCACCGCCGCTGCCAGAATGGATTGAGCCGGGACAGTTTTCAAAAGAAAGCTGGCCACATTGGCAAGAGGCCGTGCGTGAGGCGCATAAAGGCCCCAATGAAGCGGCGCGCAATCGTCTCGCCTATGATGAGCTTCTGGCGAATAGCCTCGCGCTTTTGTTAGTGAAAGCGGACAGTCGCCGCCGCAAAGGACAAGCGCTTTTGGGTGACGGCAGTCTTCGCGCAAAGCTTGATCTGCCGTTCGAGATGACAGGTGCGCAAAAGCGCTCGGTGGCAGAGATCGAAGGCGATTTGCAGCAAGAAGCGCCTATGCTGCGGCTGCTCCAAGGTGACGTGGGCGCAGGCAAAACCGTGGTGGCGCTTCAAGCCATGCTGATCGCGAATGAGGCAGGGAAGCAGGCAGCGCTGCTCGCACCGACCGAAATCCTCGCGCGCCAGCATTATGAAACCCTGCGCAAAATGGCGGCGCCCACGGGTGTCGAAGTTGCTCTTCTCACCGGCCGCGCCAAGGGGCGCGAGCGCGAGAGCCTTTTGATGAGCTTGATGCAAGGCGACATCGACATACTCGTTGGCACTCATGCGATTTTTCAGGACAGCGTTGCTTACAAAGACCTGGGGCTGGTGGTGATTGACGAGCAGCACCGTTTTGGCGTGGCACAACGCCTCGCTTTGGCGGGCAAGGGCAAGCGCAGTCCGCACACGCTGGCCATGACCGCAACGCCCATTCCGCGCAGCCTGACGCTTGCGCAATATGGCGAAATGGATGTGAGCCGGCTTGATGAATTGCCACCGGGCCGACAGGCGATTGAGACGCTGGTGTTCCCGCAAGGTCGCCTCGATGAAATGATCGCCGCAGTCGGGCGTCATCTTGCAACAGGGAGCCAAGCGTATTGGGTGTGCCCAATGGTGCGCGAGGCAAGCGGATCGTTTGAAACCGCCGATATCGCCGCAGCCGAGGCACGTTATGCGCAATTGGCCGAACATTTTGGCGATCAGGTGGTGATGGTCCACGGCCAACTTCACCCCGATGTCAAAGATGCAAATATGGAAAGCTTCGCGAGTGGGAAGGCAAAGCTGCTTATCGCAACAACCGTGATTGAGGTTGGTGTTGATGTGCCAAGTGCGACACTGATTGTGATTGAGCAGGCTGAACGCTTCGGCCTTGCGCAGCTGCACCAATTGCGCGGGCGAGTTGGGCGGGGTTCGGAAAAGAGCCGCTGCGTTCTTCTTCGCGGGGAGGAATTGTCGGAGACCGGTAAGAAGCGCCTCGCATTCGTGAAGGAATCGCAGGACGGCTTTTACCTCGCTGAAAAAGACCTCGAACTGCGGGGCGGGGGCGAACTGCTTGGCACGCGCCAATCGGGTGAAGCGGCGTTTCGTATTGCTGACCTTGACCAAGTGCAGAAACTTCTGCCCGCAGCTCACGCCGATGCCCGACTTTTGATGGAGCGCGACGGCGGATTAACGTCGGAGCGCGGCGAGGCAGCGCGCATCTTGCTATATCTGTTTGAACGCGACTGGGGCGTCCAACTGCTTAGAGGCGGTTGAAGCAGATCTCAGGCCATTTGACGTTTGAATCTTTCGACAAGGTGCTCGGTAGCCCGTGAAATCTGGCTCCAGCACTCCTCAAAATCGCTTTCATCCCCGTAATACGGGTCAGCAACAGATTGTCCGGCGCAGCCGTCGATTGCGTCGAGAAGCAGTGCAACTTTGGCTTGGCTATACCTTGGCGCACGCGCCTCGATCCCGGCCAGATTGGCGGTGTCCAGCGCGAAAATGTGAGTGAATTGCTCGAAGTCTTGCTCACACAATTGACGCCCGCGCCCTTGCGCGATGTCGACGCCATGCCTTCGCGCCACTTTAATCGCGCGTGGGTCTGGCGGTGTGCCAATGTGATAAGATGCGGTGCCAGCAGAATCGACCGCGACTTTAAGGCCTGCGTCCGTTGCCGCTTGCCGAAATGCCCCTTCCGCCATGGGTGAGCGGCAAATATTGCCAAGGCACACGAATAGAACCGCAGGTTCGGCGTTAGTTTCCCATTGCATAACAGGTGACTAGCAGAGCCTTCGCCAGTTGCAATAAATCTCTGCTTTCAAGGCCAATTTATTCCGGGCAGGGCCCGCCTTTTAAACTGTGTTCGAAACAAACGGCTTGGTTGCTCCGAGAATTTCTTCAGTCATGCGCCTGATGTTCACCTTGGCTTTTAGCCGCGCGCCCAAAAGAGCGGTTCCGGAGACTTTGCGCTGGACAAACAGGGTTTCGATCGGAGGGAAGGCCCATGTCGCCTTGTCCTGAGCAATCTGCCAGCCTTCTTCGCGAAGGAGGGGGACAAACCCTCGGTCGCCAAAATCAAACGGGGCATCCTCGCGCATTTCGTTGATCACAATATCGATCATGCGATTGACCCTTTCGGGATGACGCTCAGCCACGATTGGCATCATGAAGCCTGCTTCGATTGTGGCACGAAGGACCTCTTCGCGGTCCCCTTTGAGCCCAGCTTCCAGCATTCGGCGATAACCATTGGCGACATTTGGATCGACCGCGCGGCAAGCCCCAAAGTCGAGAAGGATGATCTCGTCAGTCTGAGCACGATAGCGGAAATTGGCAAAGTTCGGGTCGGTTTGCATCACGCCGAATTCGAACAGCTCGCGCGCGACCAGACGCATCAATCGCTCGGTCACTGCATTGATGCGCTCTTGGGATTGCTCTTCCAGCGCCTCAATCGGCGAACCATCTTCAAAGCTCATCGCAAGAATGGACCCGCGCGTCAGCTCTTTATGAAGGCGCGGGACGACAAGGCCTTTTTCGCCCTCCAATTGCTTGCGATAGAGCTCCATCTGCTCACCTTCGCGGGTGTAGTCTGCTTCTTCGTGCAATTGTTTCTTGGCAGCGGCGAGGAGTTTCTCGACCTCAATTTCAGGCGGAGCAAAGCCGGCGACCTTGAGCAGCGTCATCACATTGTCGACATCGCTATCAATGCTTTTGGCAACGCCGGGGTACTGCACCTTGATCGCAAGCTCTTGGCCCTCGCGGGTCATGGCCTTGTGGACCTGACCGATAGAGGCCGCCGCAATGGGACGCGGATTGAACCATTTGAACTGGCGCCGCCAATCATTGCCCCATTCTTTCTTAAGGACAGTATCAAGCTGCTTTGCCGGCATGAAATTCGCCTGATCGCGCAGCCGCGCCAGAATGTCGGAAAGCTCTTTAGGCAGGAAATCGCCCGCATCGAGGCTGATCATCTGGCCCATCTTCATCGCCGCGCCGCGCATATGTGAAAGGCGGTCGGTCATCCGGGTGACATTGCCAGGGGTCAGGATGAGGTCGCGCGGCGTAATCCCTTCGCCATTGGCCAAACGGCGCATACCTTCTGCTGCCATCCCGCCAGCGACACCGCCCACCAGTCGACCAAAAGAGCCGAAACGAGCAATGCGACTTGCAGGGACCGCGCGTTCGCGAGTTTTGTCTGCGGCGCTTGTGTCGGGGTCTTGATCGGCCACGCAGGGTCCTTTTGTTTGTTCGGTTGAGGCTATAACGCGTGATGTGGGAACAAGGTTTCCGCTTTCCAAGTTTGGTGTGTCATAGCCAAGCGGTAAACTGACGGAGAAGACCCACTCAATGACATCTCAAACTTCGCTTACACCTGCTTCCAGATGGCTTGGGCTTGCCGGGCTTCTGCCGCAGATAATTTGCCTTGCCCTGACTGTTTCAGGTCATGAATATGCCTACACCGCGATGGCGGGCGGATTTGCCTATGCTGCTGCAATTTTCAGCTTTCTTGGCGGAGTGTGGTGGGGGCAGGCCATCGAAAGCGGGAAGGCGGGGGCAGGGGCCTATGTGGTCGCAGTGATGCCTAGCCTTATTTCGGTCGCGTTGTTCTTACCGTGGAGCTTTGGTTGGGAATGGCCGGGGCCTGCGCTGCTCTTTATCGGGGTTTTGATAATCGGATCGCCGCTAGTCGATCGCGCTTTGGGCTTTGCGAAAGCCGATTTCATGCGCCTTCGCTGGCTATTGTCGTTGGGTCTTGGCGGTTTGACGGTGGCTTTGGCGTTCGCCTCGATGCAACTTATGCAGACAAGTCTCGCTGTTTGAGTTTGCGTGAGGGAGCACCTTGCGCTTTAAGACCAGCCCACCTGTTTCGATTAATTAGGAGCCTTCATGCTCGCTCGCTTGCTTGCCGCACTATCTGTCTTGCTATGTTCAACCGCTGCGCTCGCTGAACCGGTTGGCTATTTTCAGGTTGAAGGCGTGCAATATGACGAAAGCGTGCCAGCCTATGAAGATCACGCAGGATACGAAATTGGCGAGCGACCCGTGCGCATGGCTGAGATGGTTTCTTATCTTCGCCGTCTTGCAGCAAATTCTGACCGGATAGTGGTGGAGACGATCGGCTATTCGCATGAACGCCGCCCGATCCTCTCCCTCATCGTTACCAGTCCGGAAAATCACGCCAATTTGGAAAACATCCGGCAAACCCATCTGGCGCGTCTTGAAGGTCGCGCTGCGCCTGATGCAGCGCCAATGGTTTTGTGGCTGAACTTTGGTGTGCACGGGGCAGAAACCTCCGGCATGGAGGCGGCGGTTCCGGTGGTTTATCACTTTGCTGCGGCGCAGGGGGCAGCGGTTGAAAATCAGCTAAGCAACGCCGTTCTGATTTTGACCGTGCCATTCAACCCCGATGGCCACACACGCCGGATTGATCACGTGGATACTTTCTGGTCCTATGCTGATAATTCTGATCCTAATGATGCAGCGCACGATCTTTGGGTGGAGGCGCGGACCAATCATTATTGGTTCGACCTGAACCGCCAATGGCTCCTTTTGACGCAGCCTGAATCGCGAGCCTGGGTCAAGCAATGGCATAAGTGGAAGCCGATGCTCTCGGTCGACTATCACGAGATGGGGTCGCACTCGCCCTTCTATTTCCACCCCGGCGAAGAGAAGCGAAAGAACCCGCTGATTCCAGATCGCGCGCGCGATCTGACCTATGGTATTGCCGAGCGGCACGCAGCCTATCTGGATGGTGCGAAACATCTCTACACCTCCGAAGAGCGTTTCGACAATTACTACATCGGCAAGGGTTCAACCTATCCGCAAATCAATGGAGCGCTAGGCATCCTGTTCGAGATTGGCGCAGCGCGCGGCGGCGCTGTCCAGACAGAGCGCGGTCTTGTGAAGACGGCTGAGAATGTGCGCACACAGTTCCGCACGGCTTTGACAAGCATCCAGGGCGCGCTTGATCTGAGGCAGGAGATTACCGCTTATCAGCGCGATTTCTTTGCCGAGAATGCCCGGTCTGCGACCAGCGGCGGATGGGTATTCACCGCCGATGGCGACCCGGAAAGAGCGGCGCGTTTCGTGCGACTTTTGAATATGCACGACATCGAAGTCAGAACTCTCGCTTCGAATGTCACCGCGGGAGATCGCAACTTTGCAGCGGGCACGAGTTATTTCGTGCCTATGGCGCAAACCAACAACCGGATGATCAGAGGCATTTTCGACCGGGTGACGACATTTGAGGAAAGCATCTTTTACGATGTTTCCGGTTGGACCCTGCCGCTCGCCTATGATCTGGATTATGCCAAGATTAATCGCACGCCTGCCTCAGCCGGGCGCGCTCAAGGTGCGTTTCAATCCGCCTCTGCACCCGATGTGGCCCCGTATGGCTATGTGTTCGACTGGTCGCACACTTATGCGCCGCGGGCGCTGGGCCGCATTTTGTCGAAAGGCATTATGGCAAGATCAGCGATGGAAGGCGCCACCGTACGCACGACGGGGGGTGAGGTTAAGCTGGGACGCGGTTCGATTTTTGTACCGTTTGACCGGCAGGAGGTTTCCGCAGACGAAATCCATTCGGTGATGGAAACCATTGCGGCCGAGGATGGCGTTCCGGTCTTCGCCGCCACATCAGGGCTCACCCCTGAGGCGGGCAGGGACCTTGGGGCTGCGAATATTTTTCGGATAGTTGAAGCGCCTAAGGTGGTTCTCGCCTATGGCGACGGGCTTGCGTATTATGATGCGGGCGAGATGTGGTGGACCCTCGATTATGCCCACAGAATGCCGGTCACGCTGGTGCGCAAAGCTGATTTAGGACGGCTGAATTGGAGCGAATACACGCACCTCATTCTGGTGGGTGGCAATTCCAAGCTGCCAGAAGAACTCACCAAGGCGCTGCAAAGCTGGATCAAACAGGGTGGCACATTGGTCGCAACCCGCGATGCGGCGCTCTGGGCTGAAAAGGCGGTTCTGGGACGCGAGGCCGAGAAAAAAGACGCAGAGGGGGAGGAAGCGCGGCAAGAGCGTCTCGATTTCGCGGATATGGATGTTCGCGATGCGCAGGATGTCATTGGCGGGGCGATCTTTGCAACCGACCTGGACACCTCGCACCCGCTTGGCTTTGGCTATTCCGACCGCGATTTGCCGGTGCACCGTAACGTCGAATTCACGCTGCAACGCCCGAAAAAGAACCCATACGCCGTGCCGGTTGAGTATACGTCTGACCCGCTTCTTTCAGGCTATGCCTCTGAACGCCGCCAGCAGGAGATTGCGGGCACGCCTTCGGTCGTGGCAGAGCGCATGGGTCAAGGGACAGTCGTGCTGATGGCCGACAATCCGGTGTTTCGCGGCACCTTTGCGGGCACGGAAAAACTTCTGATGAATGCGCTCTACTTCTCAGGATTGATTGACGCCCCGCGTGGTGACTATTCAGAGGAATAACGGCATCCTCGCTGCGCAACGCCAATCGATACTGACAGTAAGTGTGGTCGGGGAGAGAGGATTCGAACCTCCGGCCCCTGCCTCCCGAAGACACTTCCCCTGCCCACAAATGGTGCAAAACCGTGCTTTCTGCTTGGGGGAGAGTGGGCTATATTGCCAAGCAATCGCACCGAATTGAGGTTCAAGGGTTCATTGGGAACCTAGGGGCACTGTCTTAATGGAGAATGGGAATGAGTGAAGAAGCGTATCCTCTGCAATGGCCTCAAGGTGAGCCTCGCACGCAGCGCCCAGAGCGTGCGCGGTTTGATGTTTCATTTGCAACCGCTCGCGACCACCTAATGGAACAACTGCGCATCATGGGTGCGCGCTATCCCGTCCTTTCAAGCAATCTCACGTTGAGGCGCGATGGTTTACCATATGCAAATCAGCCAGAGCCGGACGATAAGGGTGTCGCGGTTTACTTCCAATGGAAAGGCAAGCAGATGACGTTTGCTTGTGACCGATGGGATCGAACGCGAGATAATGTGCGCTCAATTGGCAAAACGATTGAGGCGATCCGTGGAATTGAGCGGTGGGGTGCGTCCAACATGATGGAACGGGCCTTTTCGGCGTTTGAAGCATTGCCAGTGCCGGAGCAATCTGTGACGCTCTCGTGTTGGGATGTGCTTGGGATCGAACCGACAACCGATCAGGCCGCGATCAAATCGGCATGGCGCAATCGAATGAAAACAGCCCATCCAGACCAAGGCGGGACAACTGAGGAATTTGCGGCTGTGCAGAAAGCCTATGACGAAGCAAGCATTGCAGCTTGAAGGAGCCCACTAATGAAAAAGACTAACTGTGATGGATGGTTGCCGATTGAGAGCGCGCCGAGGGATGGGACGCGCATATGGGCCTGCTTCCACCCTGAGCTTTATCCAGTAGTCAATTCTGAGCGCAAAGACCTTGAGCGCTGGAATGGCGTGCAGATTGCACTGCGTCACCCTGGCATAGCTGACGACGGCTTTGATATGGGCTGGAATGTTGCAGCGCCCGTTGGATGGGGGGGCTTTCCTGACGAATGGATTGCAGGCTGGATGCCCTTACCACAACCCCCAAGCATAAAGGAGAATGAGGATGGATGAGGCTAGGCAATTCCCTGCGCAATCTGAGCGTGTCGAAACTGGCGCTATTCAATTTGGCGGCGATTGGCCGGGTGTGTTTCTGCGGGGCGACAATGCTATCGCAGCGGCATACTATCTTGGCG
The DNA here is from genome assembly GCF_019904235.1 of Erythrobacter sp. SCSIO 43205. NCBI lineage: Bacteria > Pseudomonadati > Pseudomonadota > Alphaproteobacteria > Sphingomonadales > Erythrobacteraceae > Erythrobacter > Erythrobacter sp. SCSIO 43205. Next base: position 1,889,895 of record NZ_CP063202.1, read on the forward strand.
AAGTCTTTGATGCAATCGAGCGCGGAGAAGACCCCCGAAGAATACCAGTTAGTTACGAGCAGGCCAAGGCGGTAAAGGACTTGCTGTCCTGCTGTGATACTGATCACCTTGACCCACCTCCAAATGAGGCTAATCAGAGGTTAGCTGCGGTGTACATCCGGCCAAGGTTCGCAACCTAGGCGCAGACCGGACCTGTGATGTCCCGGCCCGCAGCAACAGTTTAGTTCCCGCAAGGGGAGCCGCGCCAGCTAGTCAGTTGGCAGAAGCGAGGCGGGGGTGTGTACCGATCCTAGTCCGCTAGGGTTAGAAGCGTAACGTAACAGGCGCTCCAGCCCCGCTTCGTTTTAACAGTTTAGGAGTGAACGGCCCGAACTTCAGGGTAGGTAGCAAGAAGGCTTCATGGGCCTCTTGGGTGAGAGCAAGCCTCACCACTCCAACCAAACCCAAGGCCAATTCGAACGGGCCGTAGGTGAGGGTCAGTCTTAACGGGCTGGCCCTTTTACCTAGGCGCATCTAAAGAGCAACGCGACGCAATGACAACGCCTTGAGTGCTTTGCGTGTCGATCCGGTCAATCTCTCGGATTGCGCAATTGATGATGGGCTTGCGGCTGTCTAATACCCTCTGAAAAGCCTTGTCTTGCGCTTCAAGCTTCAAGACATCCTTCTCAAGCGCCTTAATATCACTTTCAAGGTCACTCTTGGCAATTGCAACCCCCCACGAGAGACTAGCGACTGTCGTTAGTATCGCTGTCATGATCTGCCACCCGTGGCTTGCTATCCAGCTTGTCGCGGTCTGAGCGCTCGTCACGAGCTATCACCCGATTGGCGATGTAAACCAAACACAGGAAAGCGGCTGCGCAAAATATCAGTGATCCAATCTCCAACATATTGCCAACCGCCCCAAGTGATATAAACAAGGGCTTGCACCAAACCCATAGTAGACAAGAACGCATATAGCGTAACTTGCTGTGGGCTGGCACTTATGTTTTCCTGTAGGTCAAGGCCCATTCCGACCATGAAGCCTAGGCAAACCATCCCCATTACGCCCGAAATTGACCCGATTACTGTCTGCCAGCCCGTCTTAGGTGAAAGCAGGATGATAACCGCCGCTGCCAGATCAAGCGCAATGAAAGACGAAATGGTATAAACACCAAAGAAGTGAAATAGTGCTTGTGAGCTAAGGGAAGCCCCCATGAGTGCAAGCCAAGTGCGAAGCTGCGGACTACCTAAAGCGCGCAACATATCACGGCTGAACAATTGCTCGCGCATCTGCCAGACGAATAGCGCCAAGCCTATCAGCATGAGGGACTTCCAGAGGGTCATGGATTAGCCCCAAGGTCCATGTTTGGGGGGAGGCGGTGGAGGAGGCGGCTCAGGTGGCATAAAGCTTGGGCGCGTTGCTAAAGCAGGTGCAACCCGTTCGACATTTAGGCCAGTGGCCTCGCGTAGTTTTTCCAAATTCATGCAGGATGCTCCCATTATTCGATCAGATCTGGCTTTTCGCCGCAATCCGTTGGTTCGCTGGCAAAATTGTTCCAAAGCTGGCACCAACGATAGGCTAATGCTACGCCCGTGTCACCATAGTCAAAGCGGTCGCTGACATAGCTTTCGTATGCAGCCTCGCTTGTGGCAATATCATCGGGCAGCGTCGGAGCTTTCAGGTTCGCCTGTTGCTCGCTCAAGCTTGGCGGCGCAGGAGGCAGGAAGTTCACGTCCGCGTCCCTCGATGCGCAGGAGTTGGCGCACACGAGCGCACTGGCGAGCGCTAAGCTCTTGGTCAGGAATGTTTGCCGTGTCATTGTCTAACTCCTCGCGTCTTGCGGTGATTGTTGCGGCGATCTGCTTGGCAAGTGCCTCATCGGCTTCCTCAGCCCGCTTAGCTTGCTCGTCACGCTCTTTGCGTATCTCTGCGACTTTATTTTCCCACTTGATGCGCTCCTCAGTGCGTCCGTGGCTTTCACCCGCGCAATAGGAGATGCCTAGTAAGAGAATGGCACCAATCCCGGCGTAAACCTGCCAAGGAAGCGATTTGAGCCAGTTTAGGCCACCTGTGAGCAGCCCTAGTAGCGTCGTGCCCATAGCGAGCCTCCAATCTCTTTAATCATGCGCCATATGGTGCGAGGGGTGAGCGTGTGCATTATTCTTCCCCTCGTGGCCTGTCGTCAAAGCTTGCCCCGTCGCGGGTGACGCTTGAAGTCATGCGCCGCCCCATAACCCAACCAAGCGCGCCTGTGCCGATAAAGACTTGAATATGCGCAGCCAGCGCCAACCAGAACATAAAGGCCGGGTGATTGCGCAGCGTCCAAAGCGAGGCCATGATAATAAGCGTGAATGCGATGCAGCCGCCCACCGTAGCGATAAACGCCCACGAGCGCCGCCCTTCGAGCGTGTGGATAGAGGGGAGCTTCATCACGAGTGCCTCGCAATCAGTTTCGCCAATTTCACATGATAAGCGTTCTTGCGATAACCGCCGCCATTGTACCGCTTCGCAAAGGCTTCACAGCTTCCCGGATTATTCGGCTTGCAAGCGCGCAATTCATCAGCGAGGCCATTTGCCTCGATAAAGCGCACAAGCGCCTGCAAATGATCTGCCTCGCTACGCACCATCGCCATGGCAAAGTCCCACGGGCTCTCATAGCCTAGGCGCTCCCAATGGAAGCCCATGATCTGAAACTTACCCCATGAGGCGCTTGAGATAGCTGCGTCCACATTCAGCTTTGCAGCGCGAGCAAGGCGCTTGTATCGTCCCGGCATATGGCGGGCGTAAAGCTTGCGGTTCCAACGCCGCGATGAAATAGACGGGTGACTTCGATCATAAACCCGCTTCGTGAGCCGCGAAAACCAATGTGCCTCAAATAGAATAACGGGTCTGCCATCGCGGGAGAATGACGAACGCCCACTTTCCTTTTCAGCAACGGCATATAGGTTTGCTATCGGCACACCCAAGCGCGAGGCCGCTGCTACCATATCGCTATGCTTGATTGCGGGTGCGTCAAGGTTTACAAACGCCTCAAGAAAAGCCGCCTGAGTCTTTGGACCAAATACACCATCACTTGCAACGCCAAGCCGCTTTTGAAGCTCGCGTGTCGTCATACTCATTTCCTCTCGCGCTCTTCGACGGCTGCGTCTGGCATAAATCGCAGCCAACCATTGCGCTTAAGCCACTGGATCACTTCATTCGCAGAAATGGCGAGAATGGCAGTCACAAGCGCGCGCATATCATTATCTGTAATGCCGATTTGCTTGGTTGATACCGACGCTACCAAGCCGATAAGGCCAAGTTGCATCGTGAAGCCAATGACCTGCCGCCAACCAATTGTGTCTTCGTCCGCAATGCGCTTACCAAAGTGCGCCACCGCTCCGATTGCCAGACCAAAAATGATAGCAAAATAACCGCGAAACCACGCAGCGAACTCTTCGATCAAAGCGCCCTCCCGGTGCCATAAAGGGCTGAAAGTGTCATAATAAGTAAACAGGCGAACCAATGCACCGGACGCTTGCCTGTCGCTATATCAAGGCCGTGATGTTTCAGTATGGCATAGATACAAGCGCCGATAGTTACGCCGCTCATCATTGCGAAATTCACATCTAGGCTAATCAAACCGTTCGCGAGCATGATATTGGCAGGGCTCGCAAGGCAACACATCACGAAGCACATCACGAGAATTGAAACGCGATGATACCGCCATGCACTATCCCGAACGTGTTTTGGCGCTTTTGTGAAGTCGAAGCTTTCAAACAATATGCGCCAAGCGAGCCAAGCAAAGATGGCAATGCCGCCAATCCGCAATCCGGTTAGAAGCCCTTCGATCATCAAAGCCGCTCCATAAACCGGATGCGATAGGCCAAGAATTGAAGCACACGAGCCGCATCAAGGCAAGACGGGTTTCATGGGCGGCGAGGGAGGGCGGTCATACAGTTAACGGCAGAATGCTAGGCGCGATGTGATACCCGCGCGCAATCAGCGCGTCAGCAACGATGCCGCCCAAAGCTGTGCAACCGGCTGCGTTCGGGTGAAAATCGCCCGCGCTGGTGCGCAGAGAAAGCGGCCACAGGTCGAGATTGTTGACGTAATTCTCGTCATCGGTGCCACCGTTTGACAGCGCCTGAATGGGTGCCAGCGTCTCGACCCAATGCGGGCCGCAGATGTTGCGCACATGCGCCTCGGTCGCGTTCCATTCGGTGCGCGCGGTCGTGCCGTCATTCGTGTTCGGAGCGGCCTCGGTGAGCACCCAGCGGTCATGCGGGAGCGTGTTCAGAACCGAATGAAGCCCCGCGTCGATATACGCATTGCGTCCTGCGACTGAACCGGGATCGACCTGATAATCGCGACCGCCATTCAGGAACACGAGCGTATGTTCGTGCCATTTGTCAAAATCGGTTGCGAAGCGGATTGCCTGCTGTTGCTCGTCGGTGCCACCAACACCGTCCTGTGAGATGGCGTAATACTGGTCAATCTCCGCTTCAAGGCCGAGCCGCACGGCGTCGAATACCTTGTAGAGATTGAGGAAGCTGTCTCCGAGTAGGTGAATGCGCGGCACATGCAGAGGCGCGTTGACCTCGTACATCTCGTCATCGGTGAGCGTTTCACTCCAGACCGTGCCGTTGAAAAACTCGCTGTTGGTCAGCGCAAAGCCCTGATCGAACGCCCGCGCGCCAAAGCCAAACCGGGTGGGCGCAGAAACGGCAAGACCGGCACCATCACCAAACAGCTTGGACTGCAATTCACCCGGCCCATTGCGCGTCTCAATCGCGCTGCCTTGGCTGAACCGCGCAGAGAAGCGTTGCCGTCCGCGACCGTCATACGTGCCGCCTTCGTTAGTTTTACTGAGCATATTCGGTTGTATGAAGTCGGCACCGCTGGTGTCTTTTGGCCCGTAAAAGTTCCAGTATTTACGGTCGGCACTGATGTTCAAGGCGCTGAATTCCCAGCGGACGCCGCCTGTCGACTTCCACCACGAAAGGATCGAGCCGGAAACGGTCTGCGAATGATCGTGGCGATATTCAAACCGCACCGTGATCTCATCGGTCACATTCAGACCGTCATTCAGGATGAAGCCGTTGCCGACTGCCGTGAGTTCCGAAACATCGCGAACCTGCCCGCCCCAATAATATCGGGCATTTTCGCGGTCGATGTGAGCCTCGCACCGAGCTGGTGCCCACCACGCCTCGATCTCGGTCCACGGCGAGACGGTCGTGTTCCACCATTTCGAGCCATCCGAATACACGCGCACAGCGGGCGATTGTTTCCAGATCATGTACCGCCCAGTCGCCAATTCAGGTGGCGGCAGAACCATCACTGTAGGCTCACCAAAGTCGCGCCGACGCTGATTGTCGCGGCGTTGAGGAAAGTCAGTGGCTACTCCTGCGTCATTGCGATATTCGCGATATTCGGCAGGGCCGGAATGTTTGACCGTGAAAAACCGGTCACTTGCACCGCTACCCGAAGTGATCGCCAGTCCGCTCGCAATGTCAGGTGCGGTGTTCTGGTTAGCTGCCGCTTGCGCCAAAGCCGCACTTTCCGCCGCAGACGTTGCACTCGCAGCCGCAGCCGCCGTGTTCTCGCCCACCTTAATTACAACGGGGCCATCCTGACGGATTACCGCAACCAGATCGCTCATACCGTAACCCCCGGATTGATGGTGAATTTGCCAGAGCAAAAAACGAATTTCGTCCCGCCGCTCGGTGTCAAGTGAATGTCGTAATAAAGGACAAGGGCGTTCGATGTGGGGGAGGCTGTATCCAACGCTTCAAGCGTGGCCTCGCTAACAATCATGCGAACTTTGGATGCGCCATCTACAAGCACACCTTCGGGATCGGGGTATGATGCGTCATAAGTGACGCTCAAGCCTTCGCTAGGTGGTGCGGCATTGCTCAAAGTGACCAGCGGCGTGCCCGTGTCCCCCGGCTCATTACGGATATGACACAGCATTGTCGCGCCAGAATAATCGACGCCCATTTTTGCAATCGTTTTGTCGAAAGGTACGCGCTTGTCTGCACTCAGATTGATTGTAGGTGTGGCCATGATTTCGGCATAACCGCCGCCTAAAGCGACTTTCCCGCCGCATCACCGATAGTCGCCAGAATCCCAACCTGGCGGAACGCTTCCACCTCCGCTCGTTCCGGTGCCTCCAATCACGTCAGTCACAATAGAGCCGACATAGTGACGGTTTGGATTGGTCGAACTGTTTTGTGCAACAGTGGATGTCTGCGTCGCTTTGAAAGTGACAGCACCGCCTGAACGCGATGAATCGTCATAATAGATGTGGTAGCGCGTTTCGTCCGCAATTGAGGTTGTTCCATCGTCCTCAGTTGTCAGAGTATCGCCTGTCACAGCCACCGACCTGTCGGCATATGTTCTAACGTGATCCTCGATTGTGATACTTGTATCGGTCGCTTGAATAAGCCCATCAAGAGGGTCCGCGTCGGTTGGATTGCTGATTGCAATCAGCGTTTGCTCACTGGTTTGCAGCGATTGCACCAGAGGATTGAGCGCTGGATTGTAAGGCGTTGTCGCGATTGGCTCTGGCGGTTCCACCAATGTCGGATCAGCATAAATCGCAGCGTTCTCTTCGCGCAAGGTCAAAGGCACGCGCCCATCCTGCCGGAACTCAATATCGGCAACACGGAATAGCTTTTGCGTGAAGCCCGTTTGCGCAAAGGTCAGTCGAATTACGCTGTTCTTTGTGATCTTCCACGCGGTTGCCTGGAACTCGGCAGAGAACACGCCAGCATAGGATTGGCGATTGAGACGCAGGGCGGCGAGACGTTGCGCTTGGTCTGCACTTTGCACCATCGGCAAGTTGAGATTGAAAATGCGATCAATGCCGTCCGGGCTAGCCTCGCGCAATTCGGGATATTCGGCTTGCTGATAGAGGCTCGTGTTGCTCGGATCGGTGTAGAGCCCGCGCACCACGTTGAAGCTCTGGTCAAGCGATGGGATGGGTTGCCAAGTGAACGCGTCGATAATGTCGTCGTCATCAAAATCGGCATCGGGCGTGGCAAGGTCGTTGTGGAAGATCGTGAGGCGTAGCTTACCGCCCACATCGTCAAGGTCTGCGTTCATGCACGCCTTGAGCATTTCGATCACGGTGGTCGGGCTATCCCCTTCGCTCCAAACACCGTCGCAGCGATAACGCGGCTCAGTGCCCCCGCCAAAGGTAGTGACGGATTCATCGCAGATATTGGCAGCGGTGATAAAGCTGTCGAGGTCGATACGCTCAGGCGGGATGCCTTTGCCAAGGGCCAGCTTGCCGTTGATCTTGTAGCCCAAGAGATAGAACAGGAGAGCCAGCGCAGGGTTTCGGCAAGCGTCGTCGTCCCACACCCAAGTGGACTGATCCGCCATATCCTGCGACACATCGCGCGGATCAGGCAAAGCAGCACCCTTGCCGCGAATGGTGATCCGCGTTGTGATGGACTGCGCATACGGGCTATCGGTTTTCTTATCGTTGCCCGTCAGCTTGTATTTTAGGTGGACGTAGGCAAGCCCGGTGTAACGGCGCGTTGATCCCATGCGGCTTGAAATGTTGATCGCATTGGCGGCCGAGCCTTCAAGCCGTGTAGCGACTTCGAGATAACCAACCCCATCGCCTTCAACGCCGCCGCCCGACGACCACACGCGCTGATCGTCGAAGAATATCTCGTCAATGCTTTCGACCTTGTGAGAGGCGCAAACAATGAAACGGTGAAAATATTCTTGGTTGTCGGTGAACTCTTCGTCGCGAATATCGGTGGCAAATGCGGTGTTGCCGATCACGGTTTTGCGCGGTGTCAGCGGGTCAACATTGGCGCGCAGGCGGTCGATGTTTTCGCGGCTCAACCCGGGCGTTTTTGGTTTGGGCGCGAGAAGAGAACTTGCAACCGAAAGGCCAGCCACCGCGAGGCCCGCCAAAAGCGTTCCGCCTGACAAGACCGTTCCGGCAACAAGCGCGCCAACCTTCAAGACTTTGCCGACAACCTTACCCATTAGACGGCCCACGCTTTCTGCCAGAAACGGCGTGGCAAGAGCAGAAAGTTGCCAAGGCGCGGCGCGCCGGCAATCTCAAGCAACTTATCGTCAGTCAAAAAAGCAGCGGTTGAGCCTAGGCAAATGCCTACGCAGCCGTCTCGCCAGACCAAATCACCGCGCTGTGCATTGCCGACCGGCTTGCGCACGAAATTTGCATCCACGGTGCGCAGAAGCGTTCCTTTGCCAATATCGCGCAAGGCTTGCCGCGCGCCCTTTTGGTCTGAATACCGCCCGCGATAATCCGCGCCGCGATCCTCGCCGGTGATAACCTTGGCCGCAGCGGTGGCGAACAAGATGCAATCCCATTCACCCCATTTGAACGTGCGCCATTGGTTTTCCTGCATGAAAGCAGAAAGCGCCATTTCCCAATTGGGCAAGCGCACAGCCTCACCAACCGCGCTCATTTCAGCACCTGATCGCCAAAGCCGAACACGCCGCGCTCACCACTTCCGCCAACACCACCGCTGGCACTGCCGGATGTTCGCGCGCCGCCATAATTGCCGTTTGCAATGGCTATGGATGCCCGCGCGCTTTCGTCGCCGGGGTCGTATTTAGATTGATCGAGATATGTTCGGTTGGATGCTTCCGAGAACACCGAAAGATAGCTTTCAATGGCAACGCGAATGGTCTGCCCCTCGCTATCCCCGCCATGCGTGAGGGCCACCATCTTCCCGGTGTAGTAAGAGTGGAACCCGCCTTGCTGTGTGTCGTTCTCGTCGCGGATAATACGCCACAAACGCGCATCACGCCCGCGCCAGTTCGCAGGGTTGGACAGGAGCGCAAGATCGTCGTCGTCAAGCCCTTGGATGCCGGACAGGCGCGCTGTGACCGTCTCTGAGCCGCCTTCTTTCACCTTGACCGGAGACACATCGACAAAGCGCGCGGAAATACCAAGGAATTCCAAGCCGTCGAGATCATCATCACCCGTTCCGGTAGGCGTGACGTTAACCCCGCTCGTGTTTGCGCGCACCGGATCGCCCACAATGTCGAGCCATGCGAACCAAACAGGATTGATAACCTCGGCATCAAGCGCCGCGCTGTGGGTTGCGTCGGGCAGAGACACTAAAGCGCCTCCTCAACTTCAAAGCCGGTCGCAGATACCCCTTGCGATGTCGCCAAGCCGACAACGGAATCGGTTGGTGCCATCGGGATATATGGAGCAACCGTCTCGACCTCGGCATTGTCAGCCGGGGTTTCGGTTAGGCCGGGCTTGAATTGAGCCGTTGCTTGACCTGTGCCGTTGGTGACAAGATCAGCGGTGAGACATACCGCGCGTGCGTGCCCACTTGGCAAGGGGATCGTGATAAACTGCCCCGCTTGCAGAATGCGTGTGTTCGCCGTCATGCCGTCAAGCGCAAGGCTTTTGCCTGTGCCCGATGCCGTGGCAACACGAGGCTTTGGCCCGATATGCGTATTGCGCGGAAGCGGCCAGCGGAACCAATTGGCCGGGCCTTCAAGGGCAAACAGAAACGCGCGCCATTGGCGTTCATCAACTTCGGTTGCGATGCCCGAAATGGAGACGTTGCCTTGCCAAATCGCCACACCGGGACCGCCGAGAACCTTGCGCCGTCCGGTCCATGTTGAGCGGTTGACCTGCGTGGGGCTGGACAAGTTGAGGTTATCAAGCAAAAGCTCGTCGGGGAGGGGAACGGTGATCTCGCTCATATTGACGGCCTTTGCGCGCGCCTAAGTGTCTCGTTTGCCGCCGCATCAATAATCGTCGGCGCGGTTTGGCGCTGCACTTCAACCGCAACACCTGTGGCCTCGGTGCGCACACGGGCAGCAAAGCCTGGAGCCTCTTCGATCATCACACGCACAACCCCGCCCGGCTGCACTCCACCGGATTGCAGGGCGTTCATGCGGCCAAGCGGTATAATCTGCCCGCTGCCCTGCGGAACAAAAGCCTCGACGCGCCCCGGTGCCGCGCCTTCATTGACGCGATACGGACGACCGCTTTGCACAAAGCCACCAGACGAGCGACCGAACAGCCCACCGATAGCGGACAGAACCCCGCCGAACCCGCCAGAACCAAAGCCCCCCTCTTGCCCTGCCAGCGCCTCGGCAAGCGGCCCAAACACGTTCTTATCGAGGAATATGCCGATCAGATCGCGCAGGAATGGATCTTCAATGCCAAGCGCGTTTGTCATTGCGTCGGTGATTGTCTCGTTCAGGCGTTCAATTCGGCGTACTGCCGCTTCTTCGACGCGCGTCTCGGTGTCTTTTGCATCAATTCCATAGCGCTCAAGTGGCGAGGCAAATTGGCGGTTGATCTGCTCCCGCCTATCTTCCGCCGTCGCATCCAGCGCGTCTCGCGCAACCCGCGCGCGCTCTTTGTCTGCTTCCAGTGCCGTGTTACTGGCAATGATGCTTTCAAGCCGCGAGCGCAGCAAATCATCCTCGGCGGAGAGCAGTCGTTGAGCAATATCCCGGCGTTCTCGTTCCGTATCCGCCAGATCAAACTCAAGTCGCAACGCATCCAATTGAGCGCGCCCACGTTCTTCAGCAAGATCGCGGTTGCGTTGCTCGATCTCGGCTTGCTCGCGAAAAGCAATCGCTTGACCAAGCAGTCCGCGATTGCCGGATGCAATGATATTGCCCTGCTCGTCAATCTGGGCTTCCACGCCATAAAGCGCGTCGATCTGGTCAAGCAGGGCCTTGCGCTGCTCTTCCGTCAAATCCTTGTTCGAATTGACCTCATCGCGCCGCGCGTTCGCTTGGCTTTCGAGAATGTCCCGTTCAAGGTCTGCACGCTCCTCAGCCGAAGTGGCAAGCGCCAACTTGGCCTGTAAGATTTCCTCATCCGCGCGACGCTGGTCCTCGTAGAAACGACGCAGGACTTCCGCCGGATCGGTGATGGTAGTGCGCGAACCGCCGCCGCTTGATGTGGTTGGAGATGTGCCAGTGGGGGAAGTTGGTGGCCCGCCTGCGTTAAAATCAACACCATTGATAACACCCGCAATGATAGCATTGCGCTTGCGTGTCAGTTGGCGAAATTCATTGTCTATAGCTTCGGCTTCGCGGTCCAATGATCCGCGCCGCGTGTCCCCATTGCGCTGCCTAGCCAAGCCCGACGCAGTTTGATTTAACTCCGGCGAATTGCGCGCGCGATTGTTCGCAACCCGACGGCGATTGTTTTCTGTAATGTCGAGATCGACCAATGCAACGGCGGTTCGGATAGCCTGTTGCTGCAAGGCGTAAAGTTCGCCCTTCGCCGTCTTGGCAGCGCCGGTAACACCGTCGATGCCATCTTTAGCAGTATCAGAGGCAATGCCGACCGAATCCATAGCCACACCAGCTTCGCGTAGCTTGGCCTCCATTTCATCAGCTTCTTTTGCAGCCGTGTCAGCGCTTCGATTAAGCTGGTCAATGCGCTGCTGCGCGCTGTTGGCCTCAGTCGCGACATAAGCCAACCCAACCGCAACCGCACTAATTGCCAACCCAACCGGCCCGCCAAATGCAGTGAGCAATGCGCGACCGGTCGCGGTCGCAGCTGCGCCAAGAGCAACGGTCGCGAGCCGAGCCCGAACAAGGTTCGAAACATAGCCCACGCCAAGGCCGGTCGCGACAATTGCGATCAGCGGAATCAGCACGTCCAAGTTATCGGCCAGGGCATTGATACCCGCAGCCAAAGCTTCCGAAGTTCCGGTCGCAGCGTCAGCTTCGCCAACATAAACGGTGAGAGCGCTTGTCAGGCCCTCGACTGCACCAGAAAGGGTGATCGTTGCCTTCGAAGCACGCTCGTCAAGCTGACTGGAGCCTGATAGGATCGAGTTGAAAAACTCCTCGCTTGTCACAGTGCCATCAAGCATTGCGGCGCGAAGCTTATTCACATCACCCCCGAAACGCTCAGAGGCAGCGGCGGCTTGCAGAAGCGGGCGAAGGCCACCTTCGTTAATCTGGCTGTATTCCTCGGCTCGCACAGTGCCGCTTGCAAGCGCTTGCGAGAGGCCAAGAATAGCGCCTTGCGCTTGTGTCGCGCTTGTGCCCGTAATGAGCAATGCTTGGGAAGTCGCCTCGGTAAGCCGCAACACTTGCTCTTCGCTGGCGTTGAAGCTGCGTCCCGCGTCAGTCGCTTTGCCGTAAAGCTCGGCAAGGCCATTGATCGAAACGCCGTATTTTTGCGCCAGTTCAAGCAAGCGACCCTGGACAACGGTTAGGCGCTCACCCTCAAGCCCTGCCACGCGCAATTGGTTTTGCAACCGCGTGAAATTGTCCGCTAAAGCAGCCAACTCGCGCCCCGTAAACGCCGTCGCCAGTGTTGCAGCAAGGCTCTTTACACCAATAGCAATCGAACTGCTCGACCGGCGAAACTCGCTTTCAAGCTTGCGCACACGGCTTTCTTGCCGCCCAAGTTGCTGATCGACCGTGCGTGTGGCGCTGCGAAGTTCCGCTTGGTAGCGGTCCACTTTCGCGCGCAATTCCAACGTGACTGGATCAATTTCAGGGATTGTCTTGCTCCTGCGCGTATGCGCGGGCAAGATAGGGCGGGAAATTGGAGCGGCTTACCGCCGTAAGGAGACAAGATGCTTCAAATTATAGGTTGGCTCGGTTGCGTAATGTTGGCGGTAAAGCTGCTAGAGATAAGTGCAAATCCGGCCTACATTGGAAAGAACGGAAAGCCCCTGCCTGCGATTTTCGCACCATTGATAATTGGGTGGGCCGCTGTTTTTGGTTTCGCGCTCTGGCTTTTTGTCCAAGGCTCTCAGTTTGAAGGAATGGCGGCGCGCTCGCCTGAAAGCTTAACCTCTTACACTCCACTCTCACCTCGCGAAGTGGAGTGTATCAACAATGCGAAGACGGATACGGAAATTCTTGCGTGCGGCAATTAGCCTAGCCGTTTGCTCAAAATGCGACGAATTGCCTCAGGGCGCGACGGCTTGTCGGACTGACATTCTCGCCATTCATCCAACGCGTTTAACATTGATCGCTCAATACGGACTGTGATCGCTTCGCTATCGACGCGAGGCCTACCCATCCTCTTTTTAATGTTATTTAGTGTTGACATGACGACTTTGTAACGCCATAAAGTTCGGACGGCAAGGGAAATCCTACCTTCCCCGCCGCCCTAACCGAAACCGAACCCAAGGAGTTCGATATGGCTACTAATGTGATACAGTTTCCGCGCCGCGCTGCCAATGACAATGAATTGGCACCATTCCCCGCAACGGACCAAGGTCTTGATCGGCCTGCGCGCCTTTACCGCGTTCTTGACGCACGGAGGGCCGCATGAACAGCATTAGCCAAGCTTCACCCGCTTTCATCTATCCTGAGCCAGACACCGGCAGTGCCAGTGTTGATCTTTCGCACGTCGCGACCCTGCTCGATGTCATTATCGACATCAATGACGAAATGACGGCAATGCAGGCTCCTGAGGCCATGCAGCGCCTGTCTGACCGCTCGATGAATCTGGGCCTGATCGCTCACGAGCTTGTGCAGCGCGCACAGGCTGACTTGAACCCCGCGCCAACCGCTATCATTGCCACATTCAACAGAAAGGCCGCTTGATGCCTACCGCAACCAAAATCGAACTCCCCGCGCTCCAGATCGAGCGCCTTTCCCTCAACCTCGTCGGTGACAGCCCGCTTATCGTTCACGCTTGGAGCGAGAAGGCGAAGAAGCAAATGCTCGACAAGCAAATGAAGAAGGCCAGTAAAGGCAAAGAGGCCAAAGACCCCGAAGCCGACTACGAGGCCTGCTTCTACCGCACCGAAAAGGGCGCATATGGCTTTCCCGCCATTGGCGTAAAATCCGCGATGGTTTCGGCTTGTCGGTTCGTTGATATGAAAATGACCGAAGCACGCGGCGCGTTCCACATCGACTGCGAAATGCTCGAAATCCACGGCGAGCCGCGACCACGCGAGGACATGGTGCGCGTCGGCATGGGAACGGCTGATATTCGCTATCGGCCGGAATTCCCCGAATGGACTATGCCTGTCGAAGTGAAGTTTAACGCCAACGCGGTCAGCGCAGAGCAGATTGCAAACCTGCTCAACACCGCTGGCTTTGCTATCGGGATTGGCGAGTGGCGCCCTGAAAAGAACGGCCAATATGGCCGGTTCCACGTCGAAGGAAGTCAGCCATGATCTACAAATGGAAAACAGGCTCCAAGGCGCTCGTCGATGCGCAAGTAGCAGGCGAGGAAATCGAGCGCCTCCGCGTCCACCAGAATGGGCGGCTTGAGGCCCGCGATTTGGTCGAAGCTTCGCGCGATGCCAATGCACCACTTCACCCCGCCTTCGAGTGGGACAACAACATAGCTGCTGAGAAATTCCGCGTCGAACAGGCCAAATACATGATCCGCTCGGTCGAGGTTGTTGTACAGAAGGGTGACGAGAAACAAGCGCCTATTCGCGCGTTTGTCTCGGTTGTCCGCGACAACGACCGCAGTTATACCTCAACCTTCCACGCCCTTAGTGACTCCGAGCTTCGCCAGCAGGTAGTCGCGCAGGCATGGAAAGAACTGGAAGCGTGGCAAAAACGCCATGCAGAGCTCGTCGAATTCGCCGGCATATTTGCCAAAATCGAAGAGGCTCGGATCGCCAGTGAATAGGATCCGAAACATGGCAGGCATGGCGGGGTTGGGCGAGGCGCGTCGAGGCCGGTTTAGGCTAGGCATGGCTTGTCGAGGCAGGCGAGGCAAGGCCTGGTGAGGCACGGTATGGTATGGCCCGGTATGGCAGGCTACCCACGAAGGGGGCGGTTTATCCGCCCCCTTTTACCATTGCACCATGTGCCGACATGAACCGCTTGAGCTCGTCGGATGCCTCTTTGGGCTTTGCGGAGTCGGGGTTTTGCGCCTCGTTGTGTGCTTCAAGGGCTTCGAGATAATCGGATAGGTCGGCGCTGCGCCAATCCAGCCCAAGCGCGCCGCAATTAGCGATCACTTGCCCTTTTCGGAATCGTTCATTTCGCCCGGCTCGCTTTCCGCTTTTTTTTTATCGGAAAGCTGCACGCCATGAATGGCCGCGTGAAGGATGCGCCATGCAAGGACAACGCCCTCAGCCATCGGGCGCGCAGGATATACGTAATTGTCAACCAAGGAGCGCGCGAGGTTTGGCCCCACTTCGATCTCCTGGCCTTCGACCACGGCATTGTCGCCACCGATGATACCAAGGCGGATTGTCTCGCGCACATCGGCAATTGTGGCAGAACCGCCGCCGATAAAAAGGAATGTGGGGTCGTCCTTGGAGCCTTCCGCGCCGATACTGCCGCGCAGACGTTCCTCAATCGTCAAAATGGACGCATCGGTCTTCCGTTCCAGTTCCATGATTTGTGGAAGCGGAAGCCAGAACCGATAGCGCCCATCAGCGAAGTCGAGGTCAATTGCGGTGTCCACCGCTTATCCTTTATGGTGCGGCGGTGTAGGTGACAGCGCCGTCGCTGGCGAGGGTGATTTCCGCACTGCCCGGATTGTCGAGCGAGAGGTTGAGGTTCGAAGAGGTCATCATGAACGGGCCAGTGAAGGTGCCGAGCAACACGCCCGCGTCGGTGCCGTCGCGCTGGTATGCTTCGATGGTGTAGTTCTTCGACACGCCAAGAGCCGCACGCACGTTTTCGATTTCGTCAGCGTTGGTGAGGCCGGTTGCAGTGATGTCGGTTTGCTTGCCAGTTGGCTGCACGCGGCGCTGTGGAACCTCACCCGGCTTCGCACAATCGCGGACAAAGCGATCTTGCGTGTTTACCGTCTCGTTGACCGTCGCGTCCTGCAAACCGCAAATCGCGGTGAAAGTTTCGGGATCTCCGTCATCGCCAATCTTGACGAGAGCAAAATCAATTTCCGTGGGGACCGACATTAAAGGCTCCTTCGCGTGTCATACGCGATGGAGTTAGGCGCTAATCCGCGTCCTCATTCCCGCCGTGTATCACATGAAGGCCCGCGCGCATCTCGACCGGATCGGTTAAGGCGTTCGATACGGGAAGCGCCCGCACGCGCTCGGCCAGATCGTCCTCGCCCGACAATTCAAGCCGCCGGGCAATGGTGGCAAGATTGCCTTCATCGAAAAGGCCGATCTTGTGAAGCTCGGCAACGAGAACCATTGCCAGCGCGTTTGGGTCTGAGGGATCGCTCACCAAACCAGCCTAGCACAAATTCAGGCGGCGAGAACCCGCGCGTTCAATTGAGCGAACCAATGAAATGCGTCGGGTTCTTGGTCTTGCATCAACCGAATATCACTCAACTCAATGCGTGCATCTTCCCCGCCGTCCAAGGTGAGGTGATTGTCAGCCAAGGCCGTCTCGATTGCCGCGCCAATGCGAGAGGCGTGATCCTCGGCGGTTTCAACCGTTTGGCCATCCACCTGCCGGTCGCGCGCAAAGGCGTGCACATCTAGCGAAACCGTGCCGCCGTTGACCTTGGCCGCGCGCAGACGCAGCGTGCCGGTTGGGCCAAGCTTGATAAAGGGCCACGTCGGTTCGTTCGGCACGGCTTGCGGATAAATGGATGCAGCCGAAACAAGATCCGTTACGCCCGCATCATTTTTTAGCTTTGCGAGTGCGGCGCGTCTTACGAGGCGTTCGATCCCCACTGCCATCGGCTGTCTCCTGTTCCATGATTGCGGCCTTTGCCGCCGGATCTGTCATTGCGGTTTGCGCTATGCTCGCGCTCACATCGTGCGTGCCCGCCGGGAACCGCTGCGTTTTGAGCGGCGTGCGATACGTCCAAGGCTCTGATAGTTCGATTGTGGGCATTACTCGTCTCCTTATCCGCTGCGCTTCACAAGCTTGTCCAATTGATCGGCAAGGCGCTTTTGTGCATCGGGCAGCTTCTTATCGCGCGCAGGGCGCATAAACGGGCGCGCTGCCATTTTGCTTGTGCTGAATTCCAAGGGCGCACTATGGGGAGCGTTGGCCCGAACCTCGGCGCTCAACGGGCCTGTTTGCAGATTCTCAAGGCCCGCTTGTAAATCGCCTGTATCGCGATTTGGTGGCTCGCCTGGACGCGATGCAACGTGCCCTGCCCCACTCACCGCGCCCGCGCTGATCGACCGGAACGCCTCAACCCGTATATCATCGCTGGCCTCAAACACCGCCGCGCCCGCAATCTTGCGTACCTCATTCCCGCTCAACTGATTGAGCCGCCGCAAGTGCTTGTCCAGTCCCTTGGGCCGCGTCATACCACCTTGCGCCCCCGGCACTCATACCCAATACCCGCTGCATCGCGCTGGCAGGTGAGCAGCGCATATGTTTCACCATCTGCGGTGATCTGAGCCGCCGTGTCCAATTCAACCGCAAGCGAAGAAGACAACACAAGGACGCGCACATCAGTTTCAAGAAAACCCTCTGCCGCGCGCATTTGCTGTGTGGGCGCGTCAAGTTGCGCTTTGCAGGGATATTCAGAGGCAGTCCCCGGCGAAGTGATCGAGCCACCGTCGTCATATGTTGGTGAGCCCTGCCAAACCGCCACAGCATCGACAAAAGGTGCGCCATTCGTATCGCTAAAGGCGGTGGCAATGTTGGCGAAGGCTTGTGCAAACATCAGCCGACCGAGACATTGGGCTCATAGGCCAAGCGAGGCCCGCCAAAGTTGCGGCGAGCAAGATCGAGGAATTCGCGTCCATAGACCGTCGAATTAAAACCCGTCCGCCCCGCTTGCGCGTCCGAAACTGTCGCAGAGAAAGTGCCTGATTTGAAGCTGGTCACGCCCGCTGGCATTGCACCAGTGCCCAAGCCTTGTTCAGCCATCTTGTGCGCTGCATAGGCCATCACGCCGCGCGGGCGCGTCTCATCGGACCAGTTGCCCGTGTCGCCGTCCGCTTCGTCGAGCCAATATTGGACCGTCTCGCTCGCCACATCGGCAAATGCAGCATAGCGTGTGCGAAACTGTGCGACGGTGGGAGCGGTGTAAGCCATGATTTATCCTTGACGAAAGAAAACGGGCGGATTTCCCGCCCGCAAGAGAAAGGGCCGCTCAGTTTCCCAAGCGGCCCGCCCCTGACGATTATTCGCCCTTGTCCGCGTCCTTGGCCGGAGGTTTGGCCTTGGTGGCGGGTTTCTTTTCGGCCTTCTCGGCCTCGAACCAATCTTCGCAGAAATCGTCTGCTTCGATGGTTTGACCAGCTTCCGCCATGACAAGCTTACCTTTGAGGTAAGCGCCGCGCGGGCCGGTCGATGTGTTCTTGACGTTGGGCAATTATGCCTCCTGTGATTGTCCGAGGCGACCCGAAAGCCGCCTCGGCGCAGGATTAGAAGCTGTCGCGGTAGACCATCGCCTTCGGAAGGCGAACATCCAGACCGCCAACGTTCATGAGGCCAGCAACCTCGTAAACGAGGCTCGACTTCTGGAATGCTGGCATGAACTGGTGTGGGCCGGGAAGCAGGAAACGCAGGACTTGCGGGTTGCGCTCGTAAGCGACCAAGCGCGTGGTCGAGCCAGTGCCTGCCGTTTCAAGAGCGCGGCTCTTGAGAATGGTCAGGTTCGGGCCGAACACGTTGTTCGCGCGCAGATAGGAAAGGATAGTCATATCCGAACCGTCAGCACGCGGCGTGGTCGCGATATAGTTGTAAGCCGAAGTCGGCAGCACCAGCGTATCAGCGATGTGCGTTTCGCTCGTGCCGGTTTCGACCGCAGTCAGCGCAGCGTTGATGTCCCGCAGGATTTGCGCGGGGGTCTTGGCTGTCCACAGACGCGAGGACGAAGAGCCATCATTCGCAACCTGTGCACTCGGAACCGAGCCATTGTTGGTGAAGCCGGTCCAGCCCTTTTCCGAAGTGCCCTTCGGGTTCTGGCCCGTCATGGCGATGCCATAGATGAACCGATCCGAAGCCTGCACTGCGGCCTGCGCCTTGTCAGCAGAAAGCGAGCGGCCCGCCTTGGCGGCGCGCTGCAATTCCTGCGTGTTCCACTCGTAACCGATACCGGCAAGGTGGAAGTTGCGGGTCGCCTGCGACATCTTCGTGCTGGCATACGGCACATCGAACGCACCGCCCGCGAGGAACTCGGCGTGGCCCACATTGTCCATCGAGTAAACAAGCGTGCCGACATCCCACATATCACCTTCGGTAACGACTGGCATATACTGGGTGATGTCGAAGCTTGGATACTTCGTCATATAGACTTCGGCTTCGATGCGGTGGAGCTGAGGCGTAAGGAAGGCGTAGCCGACCTGTGCGTCGCTCATGAAGGCATCCACCTTGTCGGCGAAGGTCGCAGCGTGGCGAGCGTTGTCAGCCGACCATGCCGAGATCACGGCGCGCTTCACATCGGCATCAGCCGCCATGAAAAGCGTCGCATCCTTGATACCGGAAGCGCTGTCGTAAAGATTTGTAATCGCGTTCATTGTCTCACGCCTCCTTAGCGCTTCACGATACGGCAAAGGCCGTCAGTTACGGTTTGATCCGCAACCCAACCGGTTGCGATGTGAGTGGCATCAGCAGCGGTCGAGCCAAGGCCGTCAGCCGCGTCTGCGCCAGTGCCCACGGTGATGGCAGCGCCGTCGGCAACCGAGCCGGTGACTTCAACGAACATCGCGCCGCCGGTGAGAATGGCCGCGTTGTCGTATTGCTGATATTCATCGGCATCTTGACCGGCCACCGGGGCTTGCGCCGAGGTTGCGATGGTGAATCCGAGGAAGGTTGCCAGCGTACCCACGGTGCCAGTGCAGCCGTGATCGCCCGATCCGCGATAAACGGGGAGGCCAAATGCAATACCCGCAGAGTCTTCAACGGTGCGAGAAATGCGGTTCGAGGTTTCACCGTTCGCGACCATACCGGCATAAGCAACGGCAATGTCATCGGTGTAAGTAGTTTGGAGTTCAGGCATTGTCCCGTTTCCTTATGCGTAGCGATTGAGGCGCAGAGATTGCACCGCGTTGGCGCTATCATTGACGGCGGCTTTAGGCGCGAAGCCTTCAACCTGCGGCTTTGCGTCGGCGGTGAGTGCATCAAAACGCGCTTCGACGTAATCGTCAGACTTGTCGGTGCAGTCGATCTTGGCAGCATCGAGAGCCATGCGGCGAACCTCTGTCACGGTCTTGCCAGCGGTGTCGCCAAGCTTGTCACCGCATACAGCCTTGGCCTTGGCGACCACATCGGCCTTTGCATCAGCGAGCGCGTCAATTGCGGCCTGATCGACAACTTTGGACTTGAGATCGTCGATCTCGGCATCCTTGGCAGCGAGCGCCTTGTCATGGGCGGCGTTTGCATCGGTAAGCGCTTTTTCTGCGCCTTCCACTTTTGCGGTGAGCTTATCGAAGGCCGCGCTGACGGCATCAGCGTCGGACAGATCGACTTGCAGACCATCAAGCGTGATCTTCTTCATTGCTTTTCCTTTATCGTTGGAAAGTTCCGCCACGCTGGCGGGGTTGGCATCACAGACCGCAAAACGATCCGAGATTCGGCAATCGGAACCAGCACGGCCTCGGTCAACGAGCGCGATATGGTTTCCGGTGATTGAAGTTTGCACAGCGTCATAAGCTGTGCCGTCCGGCGCAAGGCCGGGTTCAAACTTGAGATCAGTCGCGTACCCGTTCGAGAGTTCGCGCTTACCTGCTTCCACTGCGTCGATAGTTGCACCATCGGTAAGCATGAGGTCAAACGCCACGTATTCACCATCGCGAACCGCGCCCATAATAGTGCCGCGCGCGTGATCGCGCCAGTTGTCGCGGTTTACGGGGCTTTCGGGGTGATTGTCGGTAATGGGCTTGCCGACGAAGCTGGCAAGGCTGGCGCGGTCAAAAACCTCATCGCCTGGACGATACACCTTGACCGTCGCCTTATCACGCAGACCGTGCTTGTTTTCAGGGTCAACCTCGTGGCCCGCGTAATCGTAAATTCCGGTGCGAGCGGCACGGGCACGCACTTTGAGAAAACCGTCACGGGTACGCTTGGGAGCGTCGAGAGTAAGATGGTCCGCGCAGAACATGGCCCATGCATAGGCATAGCGCGGTGTTGGATTACCGCCGTTGGGTTATTAGGCAGTCAAGGCGTTCGACGTTTTTATCAGTCAATATGAACGGCGCAGCAATTGCAGCAACCAAAAGGGTGAGAAACACCATCACTCGTCCCCCAAAGCCGCGTCGATCATAGCTTGCCAAGTTTCGGAAGCGTGTGGCCAATCGCCGCCACACGAACCCGCCTTAATCATTTCCTCGCTCGGCTCGCGGATCGCTCGCAGGACGGCCTCGGCTTGCTTGGTGTAGTGCTGCCATTGAGGCTTGCCGAGGCCGAGCGGATGGATTGCATCAGGATCGCGGTTGTCAGCGGCAACTATTGCCCGCGCCGCGCGTTCGATGATGGGGTTAGTCATGTGCCGTAATTCCCATAGCGCACGTCACCATAAGAAACGTGACGAATGCCGTCATAGCGCTTAGCAAACATCGCTCCGCGTGACCTTATACCTTTGCGATCAAGCCAGCGGCCCAAGTATTTTTCGCTAATATCGACGCCATCGGGCGCGTGCTGATTTGCAAAACTTTTAAGCGTGCTGCCCGTGACATCATCATAGAGTTCACTCAGCGTAACGGATGCACCGTCATATTGCGCGACTTTACGCTCAAACCACGCCTGTATTACGTCGTCCTTCGTTTTGAGTGAGGCCAAGGCGTTACGCTCAACCTCAGCCGCTTTCTTTCGTCTCTCTTGTTGCTCGCGCTGAGGTGCAAGGTCAATGATTAGAGCTTCGACACCCCGCCAAGGTTCGAGTTTGGCACCTTCTGGTCCAAGAATATCCACGCTCATAATATCACGATCAGAGATAATACGCCCCTCACCACACCGTCCAAATTCAGGCATATTGATGTATTCGACGGGACGGGTATCAGGTTTCAGCCTTTGATACGCCTGCCTTGCGGTGGGCGCGTCCATGTTTTGCAGCATAGAAACTTCGCCACCATAGGTTCTCACCATCAAGTGCCAAACGGTTGCGGTTTCGTCGTATTTTACGGTAGAGACTTGGTCAGCCATGTCGAACGCTCCATGTTCGCTGTGGTTAGGATTGTCGGTGTTAGCGCACCGGCAATCCGCCCTAGCACAGCCGCGCGCTATTCCAAAATCAAAACGGCCTTCGAGGTACACCCGCAAAAAGGAAGCTGGCCCGGCTTATCCTCCGGCGGCTTGCGAACCAGCTTGCCCTGATATTCCGATCCCACGCGCTCTGAGTTCTCAGAATACAGCTTGCCATCGCGCGCATCATGTTCGGGCCGGAAGTTTGGTTTATCCGAGTGAACCCATTGCCAGCTATCAATCCCAGCTTGACGGCGGCGTTCGTCGTTCAGGGCGCTGGACAGCTTCACATTCTGATCCGCAGCGATGCGAAGCGCACGGCGGCGCGTGATCGCTACGGCCTCCCTGATTTCCTTAGCCACCTCGCGAGACGGGCGGCGCTCGGTTAGACCGCGAAACACGGCATCGCCAATCCGGCGGCGCGTCTCGTCGCTTACCGAGCGCACAAGGCCCACATTGCGGGCGATGATAGTTTCTAGCGTCTCGCGCGCGTCCTCCGGCCCGATCAGCGTCGCAAGGTCAACGCTTGTCGCATCAAGCACCGCCCTACGCCAACGCATCCGGTGCCATGCCTCTGCCTGCCTTGCCCATCGCTCGACACGTGGGCGAACGGATAGCAGAAAAGCGCCCACTGTGTTCTCCGCGCGCTGTATCTCGGTTTCAAGCGTGGCGGCGCTGTCTTGCGTCACATTGGACAATGAACGCGCATAATCCGCCTCGATAGCGGGCAAGGCTTCTGTCCATGCCTGAATGACGGGCAGGTAGGCGGCGCGGTAAAGGTCGGTTGCGCGCGTGGCCTGTGCGGATATGGCGCGCAACGGAATGAGGGTGCGGCGCGGGTTGCGTTGGCGGCGTGTGAGGGCTGCTAGGTCAAAGCGCATTACACTTCCGCCCAGTCAAAACTCCATTTCAGCGATGGGCCTTCACCACGCCCGATCCAGCGTATATCAATATCGCCAAAGCGGAATTGTTGCTCTGTTCCACTGTCGAATTGAACTGTGATTGCGTTATCGGAGACGCTTGAAACAACGCCCTCCCGATCTGTCGGTGCCTCCACCAAATCGCCCACGCGCATATCGGCGGAAGTCATCACGAAATGGTCAGCGAGGTCGGCGGGGTTCAGATCATCGTCGTCCGAACCCTCGGCTAGATTGCGATCACCTCCTTCCGTCTGCTCCAAACCAATACCATACCGCTCGTCATCCGACATTTCCGCAAGAGCCGCTTCAAGTTCGGGCAGATAGCCACGCTCGATCATGAGCGACTGCACACCGCGATTGAAAGCCTCGTCAGGGACCGCCTCAGACATTTGCAGTTTTTCGGCGGCTTCCATCTCGATCTTGAAAACCTCGGCGCGCTCCTTTTCGGACGGCGTGTCGAGCGGGTCGAAGTCGTAGGCCAGTTGGTCGGCAGCAATACCAGCAGCGGCCCAAAGGTGCGGGTCAAGGCGGTCTAGGCAAGGCGCGAGGTCAAGCGTCTGGCGCGCGCGAACGGCCTTGTTCCAATCCTTTTGCTGGCTGTCACCGGACGAATTCATACCTTCCGGCGCACGGCCCAAGAGGCGCGTTGCGGGAATGTCAGAGATAGCCGCTGCCCATTCGCCATAGGCGTTGAGAATGTCCTTTGCGCCCGCGAAGCTGTATTCTGCGTCCTCGATCTTCTCACCGCCTTTACCATCCTCAGCACTGCCAGCGTCGTAGATCGTGGCGTTGTGGATGCTTTCGGCAGCGCCAAGAAGTGAGAGACGAGCCATGACGTTCTTTTCGCCATCTGTGGTCGCGCTGATTGAAATGAGATCAGGAATACCGATGCGCGTCAGGCGCGCCTTGTGAATGAGGGCTGCAAACGATTGGCGCGCGGTGTCACAGTCCTGCACCGCGTCAAGCACTTGCTGCACCGTGCTTTCACCCCAGAACTGATCTTGGCCCGTCGCTGTGGGCATAGCGAGGCTTGCGGTGGTGTCGGCGCGGAACGGAATGACGCGGGAAGGGTGGATGCGCTGTGTGCCGTTTGTGGTGGTAAGCGTCCACATTTCGGGCTCGCCAAAGCCGGGGTCGAGCGCGTCGAGGTTGAGCTGCTCGAATGAAAGCTGCCAGCGCGAGACAACGTGCACGAAAGCAAGGGCCGCGTTTGCATTGGCTGGCTGATCGGGCAGACCGGGAAGGCCGAGAATTAGCGCGCCGCCACCCATGCCGCGCAAGAGTTCGGCTTGCTTGATCTTGCCCACAATGCCGAATTGCTTTTCGGTTTCGTACAGCTTGGCGATTTCGTCAGCGTCCGCGCCGGTCCATGTTCGCCATTCGCGCACCATATCGAGCGCGGGAATGGAGATGATTTTCCGCATCAATCCCGACGCGGAATAGGCGGCGGCGATTTCATGCTGTGTGAGGATGCGGGCGGCGTATGCGTTGTGCGCGCGCGGATCGCGATTTGTGCCGGAGCCGGTGAGGGCGTTTGTAAGCCGGTCCATGAGATTTGTGACTGTGCCCATGCTTGTCGCTATGCGGGCGCGGGGGGCGTGGTGTTACCGCCGCTTAGAGGGGGTGCTACGGCACGGTGGGATTCGAACCCACGGAGCCAAGAGGGTATGCGCGCCCCTCACACTTCTCGCCGTCGCTCAACTTTCAGCCACTCAGTCACGCGCCGTAGCAAGTTCTTGTTACCGCACGCCTCTCACAAAGTCGAGAGGTCGTAGGTGCGTTGAGCTGCGGGTAGCGGGAAATAGGCCATGACAACGGAATCGGCGAGGTTAGGCGATGCGCTGTCATCGGGCTGCTTGTCGACCATTGTTTTGCCG
The DNA here is from genome assembly GCF_019904235.1 of Erythrobacter sp. SCSIO 43205. Lineage (NCBI taxonomy): Bacteria > Pseudomonadati > Pseudomonadota > Alphaproteobacteria > Sphingomonadales > Erythrobacteraceae > Erythrobacter > Erythrobacter sp. SCSIO 43205. The sequence goes on from NZ_CP063202.1 coordinate 1,914,641, forward strand.
GTCCCGCTCGTTTTCTGTTGCGGTTGCCCAAGCTCGTCCAGCAATTGCTCTAAATGCGGCAAGTCGGGCGGAAAGCTTACAAGCATCTCGGCATCATAGGGCTGGCCGTTGATCGCCTTGTAGGCATTGTGGCAGCGCCGCCTGAATGCGAACCACGCTTGCGCTTTGAGGTTCTGGTACTGGTTTTTGTTAAGCGGTGATCGCTTGTTGTCCGGATCGCTGCGCCCGTCCGGATCAAGCACTGCATAACCGCCGTTCCAAGGCAGCATATCGAAGCCCTCGGGCCGTTGACCTGATCGGCCCATGCTACCCCATTCGCCGGTAACGCCTTCGCCCACGCCTGCGCTGTCATAGTGGCCGTGCCGTGCATCATGGGCAACATTGTTGGCGATAGCGCGCCGCGTCGTCAGGGCCGTGTCGTATCCGTTCCATTTGTCGAGAAAGAAAAGCTCAATCCCCTGCCGGATTGCCTGTGCATTTTCGTCGCCCCCATCCTCTGCGCCCGCAACATCGAGCGCGCTGTACGTCTTGCCGGTCGGTTCTATACCCAATTTTGCAGCAAGGTCGACACAGGCATCAATCCAAAGTCGCGGGATGACGACTTTGGACCCCATGCTTTCGTATTCGCCCAGCCAGGTGTGGGCGAAGCCGTCAGGATCGTCTCGCTTGTCGCCTTCGGCTTCACTGCGCAGCTCTGCAGGCAGAAAAGGATTGTCGGTGTAATTGGCGCGAACGATAATCGCGTCGTCCCGTTTTTTCCGGCGCAAGAGCTTTTCAACTGGATCTGATTTGCGGCGCGGGTTCCAGCTAAACCAGATTTGCGAGCCGGGCGCGCGAATGGTCGGGCGAAGCAAGTTGAGGCTGCGCTGCGAAAGCGACTGCGCCTCTTCGACCCAAGCAATTTTGAAGCCCTCAAGCGATTTGATAGAGTCGGCGGTGTGGTCCTGCATGCCTTGGAAAATGCAAACACCTTTGCCGCCAATGCGCTTGATCTCGGTCGATTGAATTTCGAACAGGTGCGAAACGCCCATGCTCGCAATTTTTTCCTCGACCAGCTTTTTCGCCGAGAACTTGAGCGACTTTTGAATTTCGCGAATGCAGACGACCGAGCAATTCGCGTCGGCAATCATCTCTTCGACGACGCATTCTGCGAAGAAGTGCGACTTGCCCGAACCGCGCCCGCCATACGCGCCCTTGTAGCGCGCGGGCTTTAGGAGCGGGACGAATACGCGCGGTGTCTCAATCGTCAGGGTTGACAATGCGGCGCTCCACTACGGAAATGGTGAACGGCATATCGTCCCCATTGCCGCCTGTGATCGCCTGCGCAGGCTTTCCGTGGGCGCGGTCAAGCAATGAGTTTGCAGCGGATACGCGCGCTGCTGCGGGCTGCTCAACGTCCGCCATAATCTCGGCAAGGGTCTTAAGCGCGCTCGGAGAATATTTGGCCGCAGCGGCTTTTACCTCAGCCGTGGCCTTATTGGGCGTGCCCTTCTTGCGCCCACCAGTTTTCGGGGTTCCGGGTTTACGTCCAGACATTTCTACATCAATCCACTATAGAAACGGCGGTGCTTCCCGCCGCCCGCAATGCTCGTCGGGTTTGCGCGCCGGTCTGGTGTATCCATTTGCGGATGCAATCGGTGCGCGCGCCGTAGAGAAGTTCGACGCGCTCCCAACCGCCTGTCTCGAATTCGGCTTTGAATTCGGGCGGTGGTGCGGGGAAGCGGCGGGGGGTGCGGGTCATGGGGTGCCTCCGAAGTATGGGCCGCAATCGGCAATCTGCGCCTCGCGGGCCTCTGCCGCAGTCACCATGCCATGCCCGAACACATAGCGGCTTCCGTTGGGCCGCACGTAGCCCATGCAGGCCTTGGGAGCGCCACGTTCAAAATCCCACGCAGGAGTCCAGAAACGCCCGCCGGTATCGAAATACAGCAGCCCAAATTGCTCGGCTGTGTTTGCGATCTCACCTTGCGCACTCACGGCTCCACCACTCCCATGTGACAATCGGCAATCATCTCGGAAAAGTCCTCGCGAACGGAGACGGGCGCGCGGTTCCATGCGCGACATAGGGACAAGAGCGCATCATCCTCGGGATCATCCTCGCGCGGCAGGACAAGGCCCAGATCAACCTTGCGCAACATGGCCTCGACGCGAAGCTGGCGCGCGGTGAGGCGCTCTTGCCCAGCCTTTTGTAGAAGCGGGAGAGCTTCTTGCGTGGGCAGATCGGCAAGGTGCGCGTGATGCTCAAAGGTAAGGGCGGTGTTGCGCTGGGAAGGTGGGAAGGCGCGTGCGACCTTTTCGACTTTGCGCAGGTGGCGTGCTTGCTCGACGTCGGCAGCAATGTCGCCAAGGGCCAGTTCGATTTGTTCAGGTGCAAAGTGTTCGCGCCCGTAAGCGAGCCAGTCACCAAGCTCGAAGTCGATTGTCAGACGTGTGCGCGCGAGATCGCGGCCACGGGTGCGCCATGCGTCGAGATCGGGAACCTTGTCCGCGCCGCTTTCGAGTTCGAGCGCTTGGGGTTCGATGGCAGTCAGTGCATTCATATTGCTACCTCCCTGTCAGGGGTGACCGCCGCGTCATGTGGGTAGATACCCGCATAATTGTCGATTTGGAAGAGTTTTTCCGAGGTATCCCCTAGGCATAGGTAGATAAGGACTTTGTAGTATGTGGATAAGTAAGCTAGTGCGGACAGAACGAATCAGGAGTTCTAATGTCCGACGACACACCCGAAACGGAGCCGGAGGTTCTGGATCAAGAATTGATGTCCGCCGAGCAAGTTGGGCAGGCGTTGGGTTGGGATACGAACAGAATTTGGGCCACCAATGTCCAAGTATTTCGGAACCCAAGTCACGTTCTTTTTGTTTTCCGAGAGATGGCCGAGTTGGAGGGGCGAAAAACCGATGGCACCAAAGAACGGGTCAATCTCGGCAAGAATGTGGCGAGCATCGTATTGCCGCCCGACGTGGCAGAATCGTTCGCGGATGTAATGCGGCGACTTTACCCGGTGCAAGATGCAGAACAAGACGACAACTAACGTCTCTTATTCTTTCGGCGCGGCAACTGCGTTGGGGCTGGCGGCCATGAGTACCCAAGCCACATCGACTGTGCCTCAGCAAGAGGTGGTAAAGGTGAGTGAATCTCGAACGGCAGGCGCAGCCAGCAACTACGTTGACGAACGCTTGCTCGAAGCCAAATTGGAGGCTGCTGAAGCGCGTTCTGATTCAAAATTCGCGGAACTTCTTGGCGAACTGAAGGTGATCGGCGAGCGGATTACATCGGTCAACACGCAGATTGGCGGGATGGATGCAAAGATTACCAACCTAGATACGAAAATTGAGACAGTCGACACTAATACGCGCGCTGGTAAGCGCGAGATCATTATAGCGATCGTTACAACCGGAATAGCCGTGATTGCATTAGCCTGGGCTGGTGTTCAGATATTTCAGAGCAGCCTTGGGCTGGGTGCCAGCGCGTTTGAAGCTGGCATGGCTGCCGGATCGCAGGGGGAGAGTAATGCTGACCCTCAGTGAAGCAGTAAGAGAGGGCAAGCTTGCCCAATTCGTCGCCGAGCACCCTGAGATGCAAGGCGATATGGAGGCGTTCAACCGAACGGTTGAGGCTATGACTGGTAAGTCTCAATCAGATCGTCAAACATCTGATGGGGACGGTGGCGACGATTGAAGCGAAACTCCGCTTCCTTCGCATACTTCCAAAGGTGCTTGCCGCTCACATGAATGTGAGTGCCTGAAATCGAACGCTTCAATTGTGCCCAAAAGCCTTCGATTGCGTTCACCCCGACGCCCTGCGCATCAACATATTCGCCCTTGCTGTGATTGATACGCTTGTGATCGTAGCCTTCAAGCGCAAGGTAGCCATAAGAGCCGAGTTCGTCGGTGTGGACTTCGGTTTCACGGTCAACGTGCTTGAGCATGGTGGGAACTAGAGCGTTCACACCGCGATTGGGCACAACCTCGGTGACAACATCGCCGCCGCGCTCAAGCATACCGAAAACGATGGTCTTGTTTTTCTTGTAGCCCGAACCCTTACCGCGCGCTTCGCCGCCGATGTAAGTTTCGTCAGCTTCGACAATCTTGCCAGCGCCGCCTATAGGGCGGTCACCGTCAACATCTGCCATATGCTTGCGGATCAGGTCCGCCATGCGCCACGCTGTCTTGTAGGTAACACCTAGTTGGCGCTCCAATTCCTTCGCAGCAACGCCGTTGCGCGTCGTGGTGAACAGAAAGATCGCATAGAACCACATTTGCAGCGAAGTGCGCGACTTCTCAAAAGGAGTGCCCACGGTCGGGTGTAGGTGATGACCGCACCACTGGCATGAAAACGCCCGCTCAGCCTTGATGCGAAACCACTTGGATGCGCGCTCACACTTGGGGCACTCGTAGCCCTGCCCGAAGCGAACATCAAAAAGGTGCTGCAAACAGGCTTCATCATCAGGGAAGCGCTTGAAGAATTGAGCGATTGTCTGGGGCTTCGTTTTCATACGTAGGATATATCCTACAATATTACGTATGGCAAGGGGATAATTCGGGAGTTTTTTGAGTTCAAGAATACTTCAAAATTTGAAAATCGGATAAGTGGCTGTTTTTTCGTTAGAATGTTTAATTCTTCAATAATTCAATACTTCAATGGTAATCTAAATCTCAAATGCCATATCCCAGCCCCCCCCTATATATATGTTGGAAACCTTGAATTATTGAAGAATTGCCAAAAACCGCGGAAAACTGCGGCTTTCGGGGCTTGAAGAATTGATTGAAGTGGGGCTTGAGTTTGAACTGTTCCGACCGCTGCGCAACATTCTAACTTATGTCGTAATAAACTTTCGCAGCCGCTCCGGGGCCAGAATTGACCTTCTGACGCTCTTCGATGCGGATCATGGCGGACTCGACGAGTTGCGCGATAATGTCTGCTCGTTTGCGCCGGTCTACGAATTGAGTGGCGCGGCTAAGGCTGGTTCCGTCGATACCTGCGGCCCCTGCGTCCACGATTGCTTTGTGCACGCGCTTAACGTGGCTCTCGTATTCTGTATCGGCCACACGCTCTTTGACGGCTTGCATGAGCGCGCCGACGCTTTTGTGAGATACCATCATGCCCCATTGTAGGTGCTTGACGCTCAAGCACGGTGTTTGCGGGTTTTCAACGATAGCGCGCACCAATGCGACCTTGGCGGCGTTCTCAGCCAAGCGCGCAATGATCGAGGTGAGATTGGTCCCGCGATACTCGCGCAGCATACTTGTTTGCTCGTCACGGATTGATTTGGCGTAAGCCTTAGCCTCGTCGTCGGCATAGGGGACGACATAGGGGCGTGGTGTCTGTTGTGGTCCGTCACCCATAGGGAGGGCCGTGTGATCGCGAGCGCCCGCGTCGATGGCCTTGACCAGTTCGACTAGATTATCGGGCATTGGGCTGCGCATTATATCGTGCTGCGCATCAGGATAGTCGTTCTCGGATTGAAAAATGAGCATACGGGCAAGCGATCCGTCGAGGACGTTGCCAGATGAAAGCGAGCCCCAAAAAACGCCGGGCGTTGTGACACCGAACAGGGACAGGCACGGCTGCTCTATAACCTCGCGCGGCTTTTCCTTGTCATTGGCGTATGCGGTGCCAAGGAATGTGCTATCGGCCATCGAATAGAATTCGGTGAGGTTGTCGATGATCTCGGTAACGTGCTTGGGCGCGCGCTTGCGGTCGGCGGCGCTGGCAATGAGAAAGCCCACCTCGTCGAGCGGGAACAAAATGGAGGGCTGGCGCGTCACTGCGGTGACGAGGCCGGAACCAGATGCAATCTTGCTACCCCCGACCTTTGCTTGAAGTCCAGCGTCAACCATAAGGCGAGTGATAGCGCGCAGGGGTGTGTCCTTCCCCCCGCCGGAATCGCAAATGCCGATGGTGTAGAGGTTGGTGCGCAGATCGGTCGGCCCGGCATAACGCCGGCCCGCAACGGTGCCGAACATGGCAAGGGCCGCACCAAGAGTAAGCCACGGCTGCGGACTAGGCGCGTTGGCCGTCACATGACGCACGAAGCGCGCAAGCCCGTTCTCGCCCAGATCGGCAAGCCATTCGGGCTCTTTATGCGCGGGCACTGTCTTGGGCGGTTCTGCGTAGTCACGGGATTTTTCCGTGACTAGATCAAGCGCCATATCCCGCTTGGCCTTGGCCCGCATATTTTCGACAAGCCGCGCGTGGTCCGCCGCGCTCATGGGCGCTTGATCCGGCTCAATGGATGGTGGCCCATCGGCGCGCACAAGAGCAATGGCCCGTGCTGCGGCCCGCTTGCTGTCCCGCTGGTCGAGAAAGTGCCCTGATACCGCATTGGCATGGTTGAGCAGCACACCCATGATCTGCGCATCGGTGTGGCCTGCATAGGCCATGAGCCGTGCCGCTGCCACGCCATCGCCCGACCGGTCTGTGCCCGGCGGCTCTTCGATGGCAATGCGCAGTTCCTCGGACGCGCCCAGATCAGCGGCGGTTAGCGGCGTGACGTTCGCAGGGATGGCCACATCGCCGCGACCGTGCGCGGTATTGGTGGTGGTCGCAGGGAAAGCCGCTGCCAGCTCCTGCGGGCTGTATGCCGTTCCATCGTCGGCGCTAGCCATGAGGGATTGAGTATCGCGCCGACCGGCAAGGCTCTTCTTCTTGCTTGGATAATTGACGGTGCCAGGCACGCGCATAACGCGGTCGATGTTCCAACACGCATCTGCGCCGAAATAGGACTGAATCTGACGATTGATTACCTCAATTGAGCCGAGATTCTGGCAATAGTCGTCCAAGCGCCAGAACGCGCCGAGTCCACCCCCGCTGTCTATAATGAAGCTTGGCGGGGTATTGAGATCGGAGAGTGCCTCGATGATTGCGGGCTTGTCGAACTTGCCGCCGTTCTTGGGCGGGTCGATGTCGACGTGCGCAAAGCGGGCGTGCGAAATATCCTCTTTTGAGGGCTTCCGGTGCCGCTGCGGGCGCACGCAGTTGACCGACCAGTAAACGCCGAGCCCATCGCCATTATGCTTTTCGATGAACTCAAGTGCGGCCTCAACGTCATAGCCGAAATGCTTGCCGTAGATGATTGGGGACTTGGGGTGGATGGCGACGAGGTGAATGCCGCCTGCGGGCGCGAGCATTTGGACGAAGGCGCGCGCCTCAGCCTCGATATAGCGTGGAGTCTTTGACATTTAGAAAGGCACCTCATTTTCCGCGAACTCTCGCTGCACTTCATCGGCAACGGTGCGAACGACGCAGGCAAGGAATCCCTGCCATTGTTCCGGCGTGAGGCGCGAAAGATCGGTTGTGCCGCAGCTTTCGAGATATTCGCCCGCCGCCGGACTTGCGGCCTCGATGGCCTTGGCTTCGAGGGCATTCATGACTTCGGGCGTGGGCATGGCACCCTTCCTTTCCGATATGATGTTGAGGCACTGCATTGAGCAGGCGTGCTTGGTTGGGGGGCGGTCGAATGCGGGGATGTCGATGCGGGTGAAGGCGAAGCCGCGCGCGGCGCGGCGGCAGACTGCGCAGGTCATGCCACTTTCCTTTCGGATGCAGGCTCGAATTGATAAGCGGTAACGCGGTCGTACTTGCCTTCGCGCTTCACCCGGATCGCAGACGGCTCGGCAACCTCACCGGCCCGCTCAATGGCCTCGGCAACGGTCGTAGGGACCGGCGCACCGGCCCGCCGCAACCACCAGCCCTCGGCTTTCTGGCGAGCGTATCCTTCATGCTCCAGGCACACCCATTCGCGATGCACGGTGAGCCCACAGACGTACTCGACGCGCAGCGACGTTGGCTTGCCCGGCTTGGCGTGGGCGCGATACCGGACTTGCGAAACCTCAAGCCATTCCGGCTCGACCGACAGGATCGGCTTTGCGTCGGGCGTGACGGTCACAACCTTTTCAGGCGGCGGATATTCAAAGCCGCACGCGGGGCACACGCTGCTAGCCGTGCCGGTTGCGCATCCGCATTCGGGGCATTCCTTAACCGGCGCAGAGCCTTCGCCTTTCCCCGCCTTGCTTGCGGGCAGAAACGGATCATCGAACGGCCCGTGTCGCGCGATATTGCCGCCGAAATCGAGAACAAGGCAATCTGTCTTGCCTGTCTCTGGTGAAAGGCGGGTGCCTCGCCCAACCATTTGGATATAAAGGCCGGTCGATTGCGTCGGTCGTGCCAGTGCAATCAAATCGACATGGCGGGCGTTAAAGCCGGTGGTGAGGACTTGCATAGAAGTCAAAAAGCGAAGTTGTCGGGCTTTAAATTGTCCGATGATGCTGTCGCGCTCGCCCTTGTCCATTTCACCCGTGATCGTCGCGCCGGAATAGCCACGCTCGCGCAACGCTTCGGTCAAAGCTTCGCAATGTGCGACCGAGCAGCCGAACGCGAGCCAACCGGCACGATCCTGTCCGGCCTCGACAATCCGGTCAGCAATGGCGTTTGTGGTTGCAGGGTCCATCGCCGCGTTTTCAAGCTGTGAAGCGATGAATTCACCGGCGCGCACACCAACGCCGCTCGTGTCGATTTGAGCTTGCTGGCGATAAGTGCGCGGCGGCGAGAGAAAACCCTCGTCGAATAATTCCCGCACATTGGTATCATGCGCAATGCCGTCGAACATGGCCTCCTGCCCTTCGTGCAGCAATCCACTATCGAGGCGAAAGGGTGTGGCAGTTAGACCGATGATTTTGACGTAAGGGTTGATCGTTTTGAGATCGGCAAGGAAGCGCCCATACATGGTATTCGACTTGCGCGGGATCAGGTGCGCCTCATCGACCAGAACCATGTCAATCCGGCGCGGCAAATCGTATGCTTTACGATGGATGCTTTGGATTGAGGCAAACGTGATCGCCTTGCCCATTTCGCGCCGGTTGAGGCCAGCGGCATAAATTCCGACCGGCGCATCAGGCCAAAGCCCGATCATCTCAGCAGCGTTTTGTTGGATTAACTCGCGAACGTGGGCAAGGATCAAGATGCCCGCACTTGGATCAACCTGGCATACACCCTTGCACCATTCGGCGATCACAAGGGACTTGCCCGCGCCCGTGGGGAGAACGGCAAGCGGATTGCCGGTGTGGCGCTCAAACCAGTGCCAGAGATCGGCGAGGCAGCGCTCTTGGTATGGGCGCAGAACGAGGGTCATGCCGCCCGCCTTTCAGCCGTTATTGCCTCGGCATTCTTAATCGCCTCATAAGCGGCGAGCGTTTCGGGATAGTGGCGCGAATATGGCCCAAATTGTTTGAACCAATGCAAGGCGGTGGTGTGGTTCGTGCGGCCAAGCGCGCGGGCGATCACAGTGCTGGAAAAGCCGCGCTCTCTCAGCGCTCTTGCTATCGCGATGCGCGCGCAAACGTATGGCTTGAGCCTTGATGGCCCCTTGATCGCTGTCGGTTTGATGCCGCAAATCGGGGCGACAATAAGCGCCATTTCCTTGGCTCCGATATACGTTCCGATTTGCGGGGGAAGCGTCGCTCTCTCGCGCTCTTGCTTGCTCAAGAGGCGATAGGCTCTGGCAACGCGCGGTTCAAAAAGGCTCAATCGCTCCGCGCAATCGGCGATGGTTTCCCCGCGCATCCATGCACGCTTAACTTCGATCATCTGCGAGGCAGGGAGAGTCGTGCCTTGGCCGCGCGTAAAGCCTTTGGGCAAGTCAATGTCCAAAGCGGCGATTTTTGCTTTTACGCTGTAGGCCGTGCGGTCGAGTATCTCGCTGATAGCTGCAGGGGTGAGGCCAAGGCTTTCGCGCAAATAGCGAAGCCGCTTCTCTTCTTCTTTGGTCCAGTAGCGAGGATTTGATTTCTTTGGGGCTGTCATAACGCGCACCCCGCAACTTCCGGCCCACGATCAACCCATTCCTCATTCGGGCGCGCGTAAATCACGTCTTCGCCGCGCGTGTCGATCTGATCCCACGGCACGAGCGAGGGCAGGAAGCGGTGCAAAGGACAACCGGCGCGCTGGTCGTCTTTGGATAGCGCGTGCCCAAACTTCGTGCAGCGCCATGTGCCGTCGCGCTCTGGCGTAACATTCAGACAGGTGCGGCAATTGCGCTCTGCGAGCACTTGCCCGTCAGCGCTTACGCCTTCGTGGCAAAGCGCGCGGAAGTCACACCATTTGCACTGGTAGAAGTCAGGCCCGCCGATGCGCTGCGGCGCGGTGTCGGTAAAGATGATGCGCTCGGCCTTGTCACGCAGCACTTGCGCCGCAACTGGATCAGCCTCGGTTCGCACGCTGGTTTCGTTGCGCCCGCCCGGCGAAGAGCAGACAAGATAATGCCGGTCCATCCCGCTATAGTGCATATAAAGCACGCCTTGCGCGTAATAGGCGGGGTTCCATTCAGCGAGCGCGGCCTTCTCGCCCACTTTGCGCTTGGCCTTGTCGAGTTCTTGCCACTTGGCTGAACATTTGCCTTCGTAAACGTGCCACGTTTTCGGCGCTTGGATCAGGCCAAGAATTGCGCCGTCGCACGAGCCTGAAAAGTGCCCGCCGAAGTCCTCAAAGCGGAATTGCTGGCCGTTTTCGTCTTTGTCGTGAAGCTCGATACCCGGTGTGGCTTGCAGCCGCGCAATCACCAAGTCCTCGGTGCGGTGGCCGTCCTCGAAGCGTTTGAGAATGGGCGCGTCGAAGTCGGGACGCTGCGCCCAGCGGAAGCTATACCAGATTTCGCGTTCGCACGGCCTGCCGATTTGGCTCATGCCGAGGTGTCCGCGATGGTACTTTTCTTGGCGCGCTTCTAGCGCCCGATCCGCAGCCTCTAGCGTCGGATCGGTAAATGTGGGAATGGCGACCATGCCACACCTCCGATTTTTGTCAGTCAGGGGATGGTGGGCGGCGGGGAGATCAAAATTCACCGCCGCCCTTTTTCGAGGCCCGCTTATGCGGCGTTGCGCTTCCACGGAGGTGCGCTGCCGCCCGCAGCGGCGGTTTGCGCAGCCGGAGCCGATGCGCTGGCCTGTCCGACCGGCTTATAGGTCTTGACCGAGTTGGACGGCGAACCGAGCTGCTCAACGCCATCCTTCATATACGGCTTGGCCGGGTCGACCTTGACGACCGCAATCATCGGAATGTTATGCAGTTCGTTCGAGTCTGCGATTGCCATCTTGCCGGTGGCAACGCAGATCGCGTTGAGCGTGCGCTGCGCGATGTCGACCGCCTGCTGGTTCGGGTTGTCGAGGTTGAGGCGTTCGATGATCGTGCGACCGGCGTGTTCGCCTTCGACAATTTCGAGGTCGAGTTGCAAATAGGTGCCGTTGCGCCGCGAGTTCTCCTTCATATCGGAGTCCTTGACGATCACGCGATATTCGCCCGGAGGGACAGGCGTGTAATCGCCGCCCACATTATCGGGATCGGCCTGATAAGTTCCGCCGAGTGCTACCATTTTAAAATTCCTTTCGGTTCTGTCAGTCAGGGGTTAAGCAGCTTCCGCTTGGGGAGCCGCGCTCGCGCCAGCCATCGCGCCCGCAAGGGCGTTCCAGTCCAGGTCGAGTTCGGGAGGAAGGCGATGCCGGTTCTTCGCAAGGAAGGCGGGCCGCTCTTCGGTGTAAATCACGCGCTGGCCGGAGCCGACACCGCGCGTCACCTTTTTGTTGAAGCCAGCATCGGTCTTGGTTGTGTTGACCTTGAAGTTGGCGAACAGCACCATGTCGGCGTGTTCTTGCACCAGTTCCGATGCGCGCTTTTGCAGCTTGATCCCGTACCGGTCATATGGCTCGGTTTCGGGGCTGTCGAAGCGCGTGATCTGGGCGTGCGCGGTCTGAATTACCGCCATGCCCTTATCATTGCGCAGACCATTGATTGCGTCGAGATATTCGCGCCACACGTCGAGCGCGGCGAGAAAGCCCTTGCCGTAGCCCGGCTGTTCAATATCCGCCCACGAATTGCGGCTGCACGTCTCGGCCCAGACCAGCGGCTCAAGCCAATCGAGGCTGTCGATAATCAGCGTCTCGAAGTCGTGATCCTCGGTATAGAGCGCGCCGAACGCCTCCATGACCTCGCCAAACGTTTGCGCCTTTGGGAAAGCATCAATTGGCATATCGGACGGGTGCCCGTCCTCAAGGTCGATCAGCACCGGATTAGGAGCGTTGGCGGCGAACGTGTTTTTGCCCACGCCGTGCGGGCCGTAGAGAACGATGCGCGGGGGTTTGGGCGCGTCGATGCGGTTGAGGGATGCGAGTGAGATAGCCATGTTATGCCGCCTCCTGCTTTGCCGCACTCACCGCAAATTGCGGCTTGCCGGTCTTGACCGTGCGGGCAGGCTCGAAAAGATCGCGCACCGCCGCAGGCCACGCCTGAAACTTGCTCTCCTTCACCGACACTTTCGTCTCGACGTATTCGGCGGGGTCCGCCTCCCACTCGTCGCGAATAGTGGCGATGGCGCTTTCGAGCCGCTCCTGATCCCAATCAACGCGCTTGGGCACAGTGATCTTGATGTCATAGTCGCCATCGGTGCGATGCGAGGTTCCAGGCGCGTTGATACCGGCGGCATAGCGGCGCTCGAATACGCCGTGCAGCACCGCGATCATCTGCGATGCGCTGGCGAGGTGCGCGTCGGCCTGCTCTTTGAGCGCGGCCAGCACTTCGATGGGAAGCTGGTCGAGTACGCCCGGCGGTTGGTCGGTAAGGCTATCCAGCGTCACGCTGGCCTTGTCCTGTTGCATTGTACGGTTCCTTTGTCAGTCAGGGGTCGAGCTATCTTTCCGTCAGGTCTGCGTGGAGGGTTCTTGACGCGGCGAACTCGAATTCCGTGGGGGCGTTACCGCTACCCCGAACCCTCCTGTTCCAGCGGCGCGATGGTCACGCGGGCGATGCCCACAATGTCCTCGCGACGTTCGATCAGAATGCGGTCGTTCCAGCGGTCGTCTGCAATCGGCAGATTGGCGACGATCAAATCTTCAATGGCTTTGAGCGTGTTGCCGAGATCGCGCCTGCGGCCTTCGAGGCCCACTTCAAGCCTCACCGACAGCGGCGCTTCTTTAGGCCAGACCGGCTTGCCCGCAGCGCGCCATGCGGTCATGACGTGCCAGCGCGCTTCCTCGATCCATCCCTTGTAGAGAGCCGACTTCGCGCGCCCGCCGCCTTTGAGGTTGACGGTCAGCGCGTTGACGCTCGGCGGAATCGGAAGGTCGATGCAAAACGTTCCGCCCTTTGGCGGCGCGTCCTTTGCAATGACGTTTATCGCGCCAGTGTCGGGATTGCGGACGTTGATCTGGGTCACGCCACCAACCTCATGCCTTCGATCCGCGAAATGAGCCCATCAAGCGAGCCGCGCGCCGAACGAAGGGTCGGCAATGCGTCAAGCAATTCCTTGGGCGTTTCGGTAGATCCGCCCGGACCATCGGGGCAGCGCATATCGCAAATCGTCGTTACCGCGCGGGCAAGGTGGCAAAGCGGATCGCTCGTATCCTTTTGCACGAGCGATGCGGTCGCGCCGTACAGCGCGTTGTAGGGGTCGAGATAAGGTGCACCGTAAACCACGCCGATGCGCGCGATGGTAAGTGCGTTGAGGTCGGTCGTGCCGTTGCGAGCGTTGACGACCGTGCCCTTCGAAACACCCAAGCGGTCGGCTGTGTCTTGGTCGGTTTCGCGGTGATCGCGCTGCACATCGCGGATAATGTTGCCGACCGCCGTTCGCAGAGAACTTTGTGTCGGCATTGGCATTGGCAGCAATACATTGTTGGATTTGTCAGTCATTGATGTCCTCATGAAAAAAGTTTTCGCCATTGCCGTCCATTCGCAGCTTCCTATGATCCGCCGCCCGTTGCGTGCTGCTTGTTCCTGCCGGTGGACGACCTTCGAAGCCGCTGGCGAGTGTCGGCTTTTGGAGGACCGCAGGGGCGGTGTTTGGTTGGCGGGTGCCGAGAGGGAGGGGGGAGGCATCCGCCCGCGCAGTGGGATGGCTGCGCGATTGAGAAGAGAGATTGCGCTCGATGCGACGCGCCTCTCGGCGGCTCATCGCGATATGGCGCACAAAGACCGGATCAGCCCACGGATCAAAAAGGGCTTTACGAACGGAAGCCAGCAGAGCGGCATCTTCGGACGAAAGTCGGGGAGTGCGTCCGCATTGGTTTGGGACAGCGACGCACTCCCCATCCGAGCGCTCAAGGGAATCGAAAGCGCTTGGAATATTCACGCGATATACTCCGGCACATTGTCATTGGCAGGAGTGACCACCGAGAACCGCAACACCTTGCGGACGTGGCGACCATGAAGGGCCCGCGCATAGGCTTGGAAAGCTTCGGGCAACGTCATGCGGCCTTATCCGTCTCATATTGCGCCATGAACCTGCGAATTTTCGCCTCTGTCTCAGGCCAAATGCGGCGCGGACGATCACGCCCTTCGCCTCGCATTTCATTGATAAGCCGCCAGTCGCCAAGCGCCTCGCGCCCGAACGTACTTTCGGCCATGTTATGACGAGCAACAAATGCCTCGATGTCTTTGAGCAGCGTGTTTTCCATGGCCCACTTGATATGCGGGTAGTCACCCGCCCGTCAAGTAAAAATGTGGGTGATTGCCCATTATTGCGTGATTTTACCCGCAAAGCGACAATGCAAGGCATGACACAGCAACCTCGAATCAACGTCCCTGCGCTTAAGAAGGCGATCATCGAAGCAACTGGGCCCGGAAAGAAAATGAGCCGCCGTAAGCTTTCTTTGCTCGCCAGTGGTGGAAAGAACCCGGACTTGGTGCGCGATTTGATTAATCGCGGGCAGGATAAGAAAGTGACGGTCGAAACTTTAACCGGCTTGGCATCTGCGCTTGAGCGCGATCACAGCGATTTCCTACTCGGTTCGCCATCTGCGCCCGTAGGAGCGATTAGAATATCAGTGGTTGGCAAGGTCGAGGCGGGAGCTTGGCGTGAAAGCGAGGAGTGGCCAGAAGAGGACCGTTATGAAATAGAAGTGATGCCGTCCCCGTTTGCATCAAGCGAGCGCTTTGGTCTGCGCGTCGAAGGTTATTCGATGGACAAGCTTTTTCTGCCTGGCACCATATTGGATTGCTTTAAGCTTTACGGTGCGGACGGGCTTACACCTGAACCGGGTGACGTTGTGATTGTGCAGCGCCGTCGCGGCGCTTTAATCGAGACGACGTGCAAGCGGCTTGAGCGTTTGGCAGATGGTGCGTTTCAGTTGCGGGCGGAATCGACGCGGCCTGAATTTGCTGAACCAATTCCGATAGGTGCGCCAAGCGAAGAGCATTTTGGCGATGATGAGACAACTATCATTGGGATCGTCAACGCTGCCGTCACACCGCTTTTGAACCGGAGAGCATCATGAAGTTGTGGGCACTAATTACGCTGGCGGTTTCTTCGCCAGTGGTTGCACAAGACTTGTCTCGATCAGAACGACGCGCCGCCAAGCTGTCGGTTGAAGAGGTGGCAGATAGGCTTGAGGTGAGCGGGCAGGGTGCGCTTGATCCTGTGCTGACTATCTCGACGCAGACGATTGCCTCGCGACGCATTGGCAATGATCACTTCTTCCGCGCGCGTATAGATAAGGCGACAGGCGAGGTGGCCTATCAGCTATATGCGATTGTGGAAGGCAGGGAGGCCATGAATCCTGACCGGATAACGTATGCGTTGGGCAGCGAGATTGTGCAGCAAAGCGCAGATCGTATCCACTTTGATGTGTCTTGCTATCGTTCAAACTGCACCACGATTGAACACGCTTTGGCATATATACCTGCGAGCGAGGCAGAAGCGATGGGACAGTGCGAAAACGACCTGTTGCGCTTTAAAATGTTTGGCCGGTCGGTTGATGGCGTTGATTTGGCTTTTCCATGCGTCGAGCTGGCGGGGTTACTCCACGCGGTAAAAATCGCTGCAAATTAAAAAGCGGGCCGTTACCCGCAAAAAGTAGTTGACGCGGGTAGATACCCGCATTAGAACCCAAATCAGACAGCGGCACACCGTCGCTAACTGACGAGGGTTTAAAATGTCTCATTATCCCGAAGCTGACGCGGCAAGAGCGCGCATTGCGTCTATCCCTGCCGAACGTCTGCGCACTTACGAGCGTGAAACGTGGTCGGTCGCGATTAAAAGCGAACGCAAGGCGTTTGATCGTGCTGCGAACACTTTTGAATTGAGTGAGCGCGAATATGTCGAAATGGCTTTTCTGCGCTTCCATGACCGGGCGCTGTTTGAGCAGATGCTCACCTCTCGCCTGTGCGAATACGATAATGCACGGCACAAGTTCATCGAAGTGAATTACTGGCGCAAGTGGCAGCGCGATATTGCGGCTCACACTAATCGCGCATTGGCCGCTTTTGAGCGCGCCGCCTCCCGGTTTGATGCGGAAGGGGTGGCAGCATGAGCCGCTTTGGAGACATCAACCCATATCCGCCAGTTGGCGACGAATACCTTTATGGCCGCCACGCCCGCAACCTTGACCCCGCTAGCGTTATCTACGCGCAAGCCGAATGGGACGCGATGGACGGCGAAGGGCGGCTTCCTGATGATTGGGACCGTGAGGCCAAGCTGGCTGACATTCGCGCCAAACTCGAAGAGACGCGCCGCAACCTTGAGGAAGGCGCTGCAAGGCTTGATGCCATGCTTGCAGAACGGGAGCGCACCCAATGAAAACCCCACCTGAAAAATGGCTGATCGTAGCGATACTGGTCTGTGCTTACGCCCTCGCAATGTGGGCTGGCTTGGAGACAATGACATGAACCCCTCCACCCGTGAATTTGCAGTGATGTTTGCTGGCGTTTGTTTTGTGACGCTTTGCTTCATCGCACAGCTTTAGGAGATTGAATGTGACCTACGATCACCGCTTCGACCACCGTCCGCAGATGTGCGGAACCGAACGCTTCAAGCACTACGGCGCGCTCCTGCCAATGGAAGAGGATCGCAACCGCACGATTAGCAAAATGACAGTCGCCCTCGCGGGACTTGGGCTTGTGGCTCTTGTTGTGGCTGTTTTGATGGGAGTGCCGGCATGACTGATATTACTGATGCGGAATTTCAACGCGAAGAGCGCTACATCGTAGTGAAACGCAAGCATTTGGTTCCCGAAATTGAGCGGCAATTGCGCAACTTCCTCGCGCAGTGCTGTGTTGGCACCGTCGAGTGCGTTGTAGTTGAGAGCGATTGGCCGGAATACGAGCAAGTGTGGGCGATGATAGAGGCACGCTGCACAGGCAAACCACTGCCGACTGTCACCGCCCTCCAAGCCCAACTAGCCGAACGCGATGCTGAGATAGAGCGGTTGCGGAATTATGCGCGCGAGGTGAGCATCGCCTTTACTGCCGTGTCTGGGGGTGGTTCTGAAATGTTCACTCGAATTGGGGATGACTTCTACGCTGACCCGAAAGCTTGCCGCGGGCGAGTTGAAAGCAAAATTGCAGCTATACGCCGCCACTTGAGCCGGAGTGCGACCGACACCCTCACATTACAGGAGAGCAGCGATGACTAACCCAATGGCAAACCCTGAGAGCGATGGTCGCATTTTGTGCTGGTTTTCTAGTGGTGCCGCCAGTGCTGTAATGACCAAGCTTATTCTGGCTGAGAACCCCGAAGCCATCCCCGTTCAGTGTGACCTTGGGGACAGCGAAGATGCGGACAATCGGCGCTTTACGCAAGAATGCGAAGAATGGTTCGGGAAGCCCGTTCTTCATATCAAATCTGAAAAATACGATGACATCGACGAGGTATTTGATGCCCGAAAGTATCACTCTGGTATGAACGGTGCGCCTTGCACAGGGGAATTGAAAACAGCTCCACGCCTCGACTTCCAGAGGCCAAGCGATCTCCATGTATGGGGCTATACAGCCGATCCTGACGACACAAAACGCTTTAAACGGATGCAGCGCGTTTATCCTGAGATGAAACAACGCGCGCCCTTGATTGAGCGCGGCATTACAAAAGAGGGGTGCTTGGCGATAATTGAGCGCGCTGCCATTGCCCCGCCTCGCGTTTATTCTCTGGGTTTCACTAATGCCAACTGCATAGGCTGCGTCAAATCGACAAGCCCTGCTTATTGGGCTTTGGTGCGCAAGCAGTTTCCAAATGTTTTTGAACGTCGGGCTAAGCAATCAAGGCGCTTTGGCTCTCGCCTGACCCACTTACCCAAACAAGGCGACGAGCGTTTCTTCATTGATGAAATTCCCGCCGACTTCCCCACAAAAGAGGCTGTCTCGCCGCAGTGTGACTTCCTGTGCGCGCTGGCAGAAGAGGATTTAACATGACTAACCCAAAGGTAAGCCCTGAGATGGTGAAGCTTAAGCCGTGCCCGTTTTGCGGCGAGCAGCCCCAGTCATACTGGGTTGGCGATACAAGTCTCGCTGGCGATGATGGTTATTGGGCAATCGAGCATTGTCATGTGGGCGTTCACCTCGACACCGAAGAAGAAGCTACCGCAGCATGGAACACTCGCGCCCTATCCGCGCAGCCTTCTGAGCCTGTGGGGTGGATGTATGAGTGTTTACTTGGGTATCTCGACACTGGCCCGGATTGGCAGGTGGAGTTCTCGCGCGAACATCCCGATCCCGAACACGATGGTGAAGGCGTCCGCAACATCCGCCCTGTTTACACAGCCCCACAACCCTCTTCTGAGGTGATCGAGACAGATACGCGGCTTTTTGATGCCCTTCGTATCGTGCGTCGGATGAAGGAAAGCCTCGCGGTTCACACGGTTGACCATCGATTCGCAGATGCATTCGCCGATGCGGACCTGGTTGAGCAAGCAATCCAAGATGCAATTGCAACCACCCCATCAACCCCGCCTGAACCACAAAGCGATCTGGTGGAGGAGCTTATCGAGGTGGCGCAAGCCCTTTGCGAAGTCATTGAAGTCGATTGCGGTTGCACTCCGCTCGAAGGATCAATGTCGCCCGGCGAACACAATCTAGGAAAAGCAAAGCGCATCCTCGCCGCGCTAAGGGGGCAAGCATGAGTGATTTGCAGCCGCCAGCACTTATTCCGTCTGAGAAAAAGGCGCAGGTTCAATCCGCCATATCGAAGGTGCACGGATTTCCTCTGTGCGTTATTCAATCTGATACCCACCCGAAGCTTATGGGCATTTGGTGCGACAATGGATTAGCTGGCATTGGGCAAGTGGCAATCGTCACTCGCGAGTTCCACGAGGGACAGGCTGAGGGCATTTGTACACTCGCCAACGCAGCAATGTTCATTCCTGCAATGGTCGACCGCATCGAAGAGCTTGAGCGTGCCTTGGAGGATATTGCCAAGCAATGTTTGGTCGAGGAGGTGGAAGACCGAGACGGTGATTACGAATTTGCATACGAATGCTGCGTCAAACGCGCCCGCCAAGCCTTGGAGAAAAAGCCATGAGCAAGGATTTAGAAGATATTGTGGTTCACTCCGCAGAAGGCATGACGCTTCGTGTTGCTTGTGGCGGTGGCGCTGTGATGGTCTGCATCGACCCAAGATCATTTACAGATGGCGGGCCAGAGTGGGTAATGCGCTACGGCAACCCTGAATCCATTCGCTACACGGTCGCAGAGCTGTTGGGCAGCTACGACTACCTCCTGTCGGAAGACATCAACACAAAAGAGGCGCGCAGGCGCTTGGGGCTCATGCGCAAAGCTCGACGAATTGCAGTCCGCAAACACTTGGAGAAAACCAATGCAGGATGATCTGATCGAACAGCTTGAGGCTGACTTGCGCTTATTGCTTGATGGTGAGTTTACGAGCCTCACTATCGGTTTCAACGATCACCACGCCTGCAACTATGTGGACGCGCAAGAATATCATGACAGGTTCCATGAATATCAAGGTGACGAAAACGACATCATTGATTGGGTTTCCGAAGAAGAGCGCGTGAAGGCTATCAGCGAGAATAGAGTTTGGACCTGCCAATGGTATCCAAGAACGCCTGCTGGCTTCAACTGCATTGGCGCATCATCACTCAGTTCCCTTGTCGCCGCCCTACGTGCCAAAGGGGAAGGGTGATGGGATGCCTTGATAGCACAAATCTATTCGGGGAGCCTCTGCTTATGCGTTCTGCTTACTTCCCGTCGCCAGATGTCCGCGTGCGACTGTCTCGTGATTGGGGAGAGGGTAAACGTGCGTTCATTTTAGGCTGCAACCCCTCAAATGCCGGTGCGGATAAAGACGACAATACCTCAAAATGGTGGAACCGATGGTTCGAGCATTGGGGCTTTGCTGGCTACGACGCGGGCAATTTGTCGCCTTTTGTCACATCCTCACCTGCCGAGAATAAAGCGCGAGTAAAGCGGGCTCTAAATGGCGAATGGGCCGACCGAGATATGATCTTCGCTAACCGCGCAGCTGTAGCCAAGATGGCCAAGCGCGCAGATCAGGTCTTTGTATGTTTCGGTAACATCGCATGGGATGACGACTGGACTGAAAGTGTCCTCGAAGAAATCCAGCGCGGCGTGGAGCCGTGGCCTGATCTTTGGTGTTGGGGCACCACTAAGTCAGGCGCACCAATTCATCCAATGGCGCGCGGCAAACACAGAATTGATCCACTGCAACCCGCGATTTTATGGCGCAAAGGAGCAAAACAGTGAACACCCCTGAAATCAAACTCGCCCGGATTTACGCCCGCGAACGTCACCCCCACCTTGACTACAAGGCGCTAGACAGCGGCTTGCTCGACGACACGCCAGAGGTGCGGGACTGCTTGCCAGCTGTGCGAGACGAGCTCACCCGCCGCGCAAATGTGCTTGGCGCAAATCACGGCCAGCGGTGGGATAAGGCTCAGGCTGACTTCATGCTTGAACAGGTGCGCGCAAAGGAACCCACGCAATGACGATCACAACGCGGGAAGAGTTGGTTGAAGCGATGCGGAAGGCTGTGGACGCTGAATACGATGCAATAGGCTTTCAGCTTAAAGCAGGGCCCTCTCGACTTGTGGCCCAAGCCGCCCTCAAAGCAATTGAGGATGCTGGCTATATGGTGGTGCCTGTTAAGCCGTGCCACGACATGACGGGCGCTGTTCTCGAACCCGGCGAAGACCGCACAAAACTGGTCAAAGACTTCAAAGCAATGCTCCCAGCCTCCCCAATGGCAAAGGAGGGGTAAGTGACTGCCCCTGCCACCTTCACAGTTGCAAGCCTTTCCGAACGCTGGGAATGCAGCGAGGGAACGGTGCGCAACATGATTAAACGCGAACAGCTTGCTTCTTTCCGCATTGGCGCGCTAATCCGCATCCCCTCAAAAGAGGTGGAGAGGGTGGAGTGCCAGCATACACAGTGCAGCGGTTTCGAGACGGGTTCGCTATCGTCTGGAAAGACAACGGCAAACGACGACGAAGACGGCTGTACGCCAACAATCGGCAGGGCGCGGAAGCCGAGGCTAGACAACTTTGGGAAGCCTCAGACAATCGACCTTGGACAGTCGAACGATTAATGACAGGCTACATCACCTCGATTGAAGGGAAGCCCTCTTACCAGCGCAGACAAGACGCATGGAAGGCCATGCGACCGTTTTGGCAAAACACCGATCCCGAATTGATCGACGCGCAAATGTGCCGCGATTATGCTCACCAGAGAAGCGCAGGAGCCGCAACGGTTCGGTATGAATTATTGCAGCTATCCACCGCGCTCAAATGGGGAAGGCGCAACAAATACACCGCAGCGCGGCCCGAAATGTGGCTACCGGAAACGCCAGAGCGCAAAGTGCGGCATTTGACCCATGCGCAATTTGAGCGCTTCTTTGACGCTGTGAAAGCCCCTCACGCGAGGCTTTATGTGCAATTGGGGCTCTACACCATGGCGCGCCCGTCAGCGATCCTAGAGCTCACATGGAACCGCGTGGATTTTGACCGTGGGCTAATCGACTTCAACCCCGAAGGGCGCAAGCAAACAGCCAAGAGACGGCCCGTGGTGCCCATTGGGGAGGCGCTGCGCGAGCCGCTAGAACAAGCGTTTGAGGCGCGGCAATCGGTCTATGTGGTGGAGCATGGCGCAAAGCCCGTGCGCTCGATCAAGAAGGCGTTTCAAGCGGCAAGCGAACGATCTGGCGTGAAGGTTACACCATACACGCTTCGGCACACAGGCGCGGTGTGGGCGGCGGAAGGCGGGGTAAGCATGGCGATGCTAGGGCAGTTCATGGGCCATGACGACGACACAACCACGCAAAAGCACTATGCAAGGTTTTCGCCGGACTATCTTGCGGGGGTGGCAAACGCGGTTCGGAGGCGGGCAAAATGAGCTATAAAGGTTCAGAAAGTGGCTTAGCGCCATGTCTCGATTGTGCTACAAGTGCTTGTAAATCAAAGGGCGGGTCAGGTTCAAACGGCACCAAGCCCCTGCCTCCCGAAGACAGTGCTCTACCAGGCTGAGCTACTCCCCGACGCTGCGCAAACCGTTTCATAGTTCGAGGCAGGCGGGTGCGTATAAGTCGGGTGTGATGGAGTGGCAAGCGGGCAATTGCTGGTTATAGTTTAGCTATGACGACCCCCCATCCAGAGCAGCAATATCTCGACCTCATGCGCCAGATTTGGGAGCAAGGGAGCGAACGTGTCGATCGCACAGGTGTGGGTACCCGATCAATTGCGGGCGCAATGCTGCGGTTTGATCTGGATGGCGGTGCGATGCCGCTGCTCACCACCAAGCGAGTGTATTGGAAGACCGCAACGCGCGAAATGCTGTGGTTCCTGACCGGAGACACGAATATTCGCCCGCTGGTGCTCCAAGGGGTGAAGATATGGAATGAGTGGCCCCATGCTCGCTTCGTTAAAGAGACGGGTGAGGACGTTGCGCTAGAGGATTTCGTTCAACGTATTGCTGACGATGAAGACTTCGCCCAAAAGTGGGGAGATCTTGGCCCTGTTTATGGCAAGCAATGGGTCGATTGGCCGACCTATAAGCCCCGCGATGACGGACTGTTCGAGGCTGGCCCCGGCATCAATCAGGTTGCCGAAGTGGTCGAGAGCCTTCGCAACAATCCGGGAAGCCGCAGGCACATTATCGAAGGTTGGAACGTGGCTGAGCTCGACCAGATGGCGCTTCCGCCGTGTCACAAGACCTATCAATTTCATGTAGCAGACGGGCGGCTCAATTGCCTGCTCTACCAACGCTCATGCGATGTCGCTTTGGGGCTCCCCTTCAACCTGTGGTCAGCCGCGCTTTTGAACCGGATGCTGGCACAACAAGCCGGGCTTGAGCCGGGGGAATTGATCTGGATGGGCGGGGACGTGCACCTTTACCTGAATCATGCGCATTTGATTGAGGAACAGTTGAGTCGTGTGCCGTCAGGGCACCCAACTCTCGAAATCACCAGAAAGCCTGAAACAATTTTCGACTACAAAATCGAAGACTTTCTTGTGCATGATTACGCGCCTCAACCACCAATCAAGGCTCCTGTTGCGGTGTAATTCGCACTGCTTGACCGTGTAATTCGCTGAGGCCTATCCCTCTCCCACACGTTATTTCTGGGAGAGCAGATATGGCCGATGCGGCCTCCAATCGACCTTCACTTGCACTCCACGTGCCAGAGCCCAAGTCACGGCCCGGAGATCCGGTCGATTTTACCGAAGTCCACGTCCCTGATGCGGGCGCGCAGCCTCGTCCCGACGAAGCGGCCAAGCCTGAGGAAATGAGGGATCTTGCCTATACTCTCGTCCGGGTTCTGGGCGATGATGATCAGGCGCATGGGCCATGGGATCCAAAGCTAGATCCTGAAACGCTGCGCACGATGCTCGGTCATATGGCGATGGTCCGCGCTTTTGATGAACGGATGTTCCGCGGACAGCGTCAGGGCAAAACCTCGTTTTACATGAAATGCACCGGCGAAGAGGCGACCAGCGTCGCTGCATCAATGGCGCTTGCCAGTGACGACATGGTCTTCCCCAGCTATCGCCAGCAGGGCATTTTGATTGCGCGCGGCTATCCTCTGATCGAGATGATCAACCAGATTTACTCGAACGCAGGTGACAAGCTCAAAGGCCGTCAGCTGCCGATCATGTATTCGAGCCGTGAGCACAGCTTTTTCTCGATCTCTGGCAACCTTGCAACGCAAACGCCGCAAGCCGTTGGCTGGGCGATGGCCAGCGCGATCAAGGGCGACAGCCGGATTGCAGCGACATGGGTGGGTGAGGGTTCGACCGCAGAAGGCGACTTTCACTCAGCCTGCACCTTCGCGAGCGTTTACAATGCGCCGGTGATCCTCAACGTAATCAACAACCAATGGGCGATTTCGAGCTTCAGCGGTTTTGCCGGCGCAGAGCGCACAACCTTTGCGGCGCGCGCTTTGGGTTATGGCATCGCTGGCCTTCGCGTGGATGGGAACGATGCACTCGCCTGCTTTGCAGCGCAACAATGGGCGGCCAACCGGGCACGGGCGAACCAAGGTCCAACCTTGATCGAATATTTCACCTACCGCGCCGAAGGACACTCAACCTCGGATGATCCATCCGGCTATCGTTCAGCACAAGAGCGTGAGGAATGGCCGCTGGGCGATCCGATCATGCGTTTGAAAAAGCACCTCATCGCAATTGGTGAGTGGGACGAAGAGCGGCAACAGGCGATGGACCTGGCGTGCGCAGAGGAAGTTAAGAAAACCACTAAGGAAGCCGAGAAGAACGGTATCCTTGGCCACGGCCTTCACCATCCGTTCCACACCATGTTTGAAGACGTGTTCGAGGAACTGCCGTGGCACCTTCAAGAGCAAGCCAAACAGGCAACGCGTGAGCGCGAGATCAAGTGGCCGGATCAGCATCCAAAGGACTTTGCCGGTGAAGGGGCCGGAAAATGAGTGATACGGTTGAGAAAAACACCAAGGACACATCCATGGTAAATGGGCGGCGGATGAACATGATTGAGGCGATTAATGACGCTCTCGACATCATGTTGGAGCGCGATCCCGATGTCATCGTAATGGGTGAAGACGTCGGTTATTTCGGCGGCGTGTTCCGCTGCACCGCTGGACTTCAGGAAAAGCATGGCAAGACCCGTGTTTTTGATACGCCAATCAGCGAATGCGGCATCATCGGGGTGGCCGTTGGGATGGGGGCTTATGGTCTTCGCCCGGTCCCCGAAATTCAGTTCGCCGACTATATCTATCCTGGCCTCGACCAATTGATCTCCGAAGCTGCGCGGCTGCGGTATCGTTCGGCTGCCGAATATATCGCGCCGCTGACTGTTCGTTCGCCCTTTGGCGGCGGGATTTTTGGCGGACAGACGCACTCCCAATCGCCAGAGAGCATTTTTACTCACGTATCAGGTTTGAAAACGGTCATTCCGGCGACCCCGTACGATGCGAAGGGACTGCTCATCAGCTGTATCGAAGACAATGATCCGGTGATCTTCTTCGAGCCCAAGCGTATCTACAACGGGCCGTTCTCTGGCTTTTACGATAAGCCTGTCGAGCCATGGAAAAAGCACGCGGCGAGCGAGGTTCCCGAAGGGTATTACAAGATACCGCTTGGTAAAGCGCGCACGGTTCAAGAGGGCGAGGCGCTTACAGTGCTTGCCTATGGGACCATGGTTCATGTTGCGGAGGCGGTGGCGAAGGAAAAGGGCGTTGATGCTGAAATCCTTGATCTGCGCACTCTCGTCCCGCTCGACATCGAAGCGATTGAGGCTTCGGTCAAAAAGACCGGGCGCTGCCTTATCGTTCACGAAGCGACCCGCACTAGCGGCTTTGGCGCTGAATTGTCTGCCTTGGTGACAGAGCGTTGCTTCTACCACCTCGAAGCCCCGGTTGAGCGCGTCACTGGCTTTGACACACCCTATCCCCACAGCCTCGAATGGGCTTATTTTCCAGGCCCCGTCCGCATTGGCGAGGCGATGGATAAGATTTTGAAAGACTAAGCGCGTGCACTCTCCCTCGTCATTGCGAGCCGTAGGCGAAGCAATCCATGACCGGATGCTTCGTTCAGACGCAATGTCGGGAGATGGATTGCCGCGTCGCCCCCTTGGGGCTCCTCGCAATGACGAAGAAAGAGTGAAGCACTAATGGCAAAGTTCACATTCAATATGCCCGATGTGGGCGAGGGCGTCGCAGAAGCCGAGATCGTCGAATGGATGGTCAAGGTTGGGGACACTGTGTCCGAGGACCAGCATTTGGTCGACGTGATGACCGACAAGGCAACGATCGACATCGAAAGCCCGGTGGATGGCAAAGTCCTCGAAGTCGCTGGCGAAGTCGGTGATGTGATTGCGGTTGGCTCAATGCTGCTAGTGATCGAGATCGAAGGCGAGGATACGTCTGAGGTTGAGGTGGAGGAGAAGGCTGAGCCCACGCCAGCTCCCGAGCCATCACCGACTCCGGCGCCAACGCCTGCTCCCAAGCCAGCACCAGAGCCTACGCCTGCTCCCACGTCTGCGTCTGAGGAAACTGCACCTCAAGCAAAAGTCCTCGCCTCTCCCGCAGTGCGGCAGCGGGCGCGTGATTTGGGAATTGACCTTGTCGAGGTGAAACCCGCCGAAGATGGCCGTGTGCGCCATGGCGATCTCGACCAGTTTCTGGCCTATAACGCAGGAGGCGGCTTCTCGCCCGCGGGTGCAAGCCGCGAAGACGAGACGGTAAAGGTCATCGGCCTGCGCAAACGCATCGCGCAAAACATGAGCGCGGCCAAGCGCAACATTCCGCATTTCACCTATGTCGAGGAATGTGATGTTACGGCGCTTGAAGCCATGCGCGCGGATTTGAACTCGGCACGCGGAAGCAAGCCAAAGCTTACCATGCTGCCGCTGCTCATCACCGCCTTCTGCAAGCTGCTGCCTAAGTATCCGATGATCAACGCACGCTTTGACGATGAGGCGGGCGTGGTGACGCGGCATGGCTCGGTTCATCTTGGTATGGCGACGCAGACCGACAATGGCTTGATGGTCCCGGTTATCCGCGATGCTCAGGCGCGCAATTTGTGGCAATTGGCAAATGAAATTGGCCGTCTGGCCAACGCTGCGCGTGATGGTTCTGCGACGTCAGAAGAGCTTTCGGGCTCGACCCTGACTGTAACCTCGCTGGGTCCGCTTGGCGGCGTAGCGACCACGCCGGTTATCAATCGCCCCGAAGTTGCAATCATCGGTCCCAACCGCATCATCGAACGCCCCATGTTCGTTTCCGATGGTCAGGGCGGGGAGCGAATCGAGAAACGCAAGCTGATGAATATCTCGATTTCCTGCGATCACCGTGTGGTTGATGGCTATGATGCGGCGAGCTTTATCCAAGAGGTAAAGCAGCTGATCGAGACGCCTGTTTTGCTGCTTTCGGACTAGGATGCAAAAAAAGCGCTTTTAGGCTGAAAGAGGGCGTTGACAGCCCAAACTAGCTGGCCTAGAGGCGCGTCTCCCAAGAGGCGCTAGCCGCTTAAATGCGCGGGTGTAGCTCAGTTGGTTAGAGTATCGGCCTGTCACGCCGAGGGTCGCGGGTTCGAGTCCCGTCACTCGCGCCACTTGGGACATTTTCTTCAGCTTTGACCGGAAGACAGCGCCGCGAGGTTTGCCTCGTGTTGCGCCTTGTCGATTTTGTAGCGCGACAGACAGAACAGCGCGCTCATCCATAAGACGAGCAGAGACGGAGCATATAGCGCTCCCAAATTCCACAAAGTGTCTGGTGCCACGCTGACGAGATCTTCGCCTTGCGGAAAGGCGACGGCAGAAAGGATCAGACCTGCGGCCAACACGCCAAGGCCTTGTGTTGATTTACGCGTGAAAGTCATCGCTGCATAATAGACGCCTTCACTGCGCTTACCCGTTCGCAGCTGGTTTGATTCGACCAGATCAGCGACCATCGCATAGGCGAGAATCTGCACCGCGATGATCAGTGCCAGATCAATCACATTGATTGAAAGGATCAGCGGGAAAAGCACCGGATCGCCATTTTCCGGCATCAATCCAGCGAGCCGCAGCAGATATGGCGCGGGCTGAATGGTGAAGGCCAACAGGCCGAGGACCAGCGCACCTTTTTTCTTGCCAAATTTGCGACCAATCATCGGGCCAATCACCAGTGCGATACCGGCTGACACAAACACCGTCGCGGTCCAGATGAATATCTGGTGCTCGCTCAGGCCCCAAAAATGTTTGAGCATGAGGAATGCGAGCGAGGTGTTGAGGCCCGTTGCCATGGCAAACAGGATGGTCGCCAAAAACAGGGCGATGAAACTGCGCTCACGCAAGATGTCGAACATTTCGCGCATGATGGACAGAAGGCTGAAGCGTTCGGCGCGTGCTGGTGGGGCTTTGCTCAAGCTTGGGATGCGGTGATGCGTTGCCATTGAAGAAAGCACAATCGCGGCAAAGATGATGCAACTGGCGAGGATTCCGTAAGTTTCATAGCCCGACCGATCCTGCATCCCTAATGGACCAGCGAGCAGCACGCCGAACATAAGAACACTCATCACATTTCCGCTTGCCCAAGCAAAGAACATACGGAAGCTCTGGATACTGGTTCGTTCCTCATAATCAGAGGACAGCTCTGGCAGGAGCGCGGATGAAGGCGTTTCGTAGAATGTGATGAATGTGCGGATTATGATCGCGAGGCCGGTCAGGTATAGAAACAAACCCATCTGCGACCATTCGGGCGGGTTCCACAAAAGAAAATAGCTGAGCCCGACGGGAATGGCAGAGGCATACATAAACGGATGTCGCCTGCCCCATCGGGAGCGGAAATTATCAGACCAATAGCCGACCAGAGGATCGGAAATCGCGTCAATCACCAGCGCGATGAGGATCGCAAGGCCGACAAGGCCGGGCTCCAACCCCACTACCGTTCCGTAAAACAGCAACAGGAAATAGCTAAAGCCGCCTTCCTTGATCCCTAAGGCCGATGAGCCAAAGCCATGCGTCAGTTTCAGCCATACCGAGGTCGACGCGGATGTGGCTGATGGAGCAGAGTTTTTCTCTGCCATTGCCGTGCTTGCCATATTTTCTCTCTCCGGGAAGAGAGGCTAAGGCTAAGATTTATTGTTGGCAATGGGCGCGCGTGGAAAGTTCTAAAGCCTTATCGGCCCCATTTCCCGGTTTCCATCCAGATAAGAAAGTTTCCAAGCGGCAGAAGCCAGATCACGCCGAGGAAGATGTAGACCACTGTTTGCGCGAGCCAGTGCCAGCTTGCGAGGATGTCTGCGAGATAAACCGCGATCAAAATGCCGTAGATCATCAGACCAAGAAACAGGCCGATAATCCCTACAGGTATTCTCCAGGTGGGTGTCTCGCGCATCAATCCAATCCGTATAGTCGTGTTGGGGTAATCACCCCGTCCAGTGTCTTGTCGTGTGGCTCCGTCGGCAGTTCATCGCACAATTGCACATCCCATGCGAGGCCGATGGCCTTGGTGTCAGGATGTGCGGACAGCCAGCGGTCATAATGTCCGCCACCTTGGCCAAGACGCTCCAGCCTTTTGGTGAAGCCTACCAAAGGTACGAACACAATATCCGGCGAGATGACTTCAGCCGTCTGTGAGGGTTGAACCAGGCCAAACGGTCCCGGTTCCAGATCGCTGTGGCCATGAGGGTCGGTGTGCTCGCGAAACTCCATTGGGGCGGCTTCATTTTCGAAATGGGGCAGGGCGATACGGTGGCCAGCCTCATGGAAGAAGCGGGCGTAAGCATTTGTGGGCGCTTCGAATTCTGTCGCGTGGTAGAGGCCGATCACTGCGCCAGCGGCGATTTTGGGAAGGAGCGGACGGGGCGGCGTGTTGAACAGCAGCGCGCGCACCATATCAGGCTGCGCGGCGACGTGCTCGCGGCGGCTTTTGCGTAGGGCTTTGCGGAGATCAGATTTGGTGATGTTTGCAGCTCCGAGAAACGGCCAAAGGTCGCAAGGGTGACCACCCGCCCGCAGCGGTGCCGGAGCGAATGCGGAAGCAGTCTAGCGAGGACGTGCCCGCGGATGCGGGTGCGAAAAACAAATGCGTAGCGGGACCACCATGGGCCGGACCATGAAATCCTCTGACGCCGAAAACGTCAGGTGGGCGCCGTATACTCTAGACCCCAGGACGAACCCGTAATCTAAAGAAGGGACAGCTCCCTTGGATTGCTTATAGCCTCAGGGATGTTCGTTGGCTCGTGCCGGGCAGCCCCGCCATGCATCTATTTAGTGCGCCTCACCGCGCGCTTCAAGAACGTCCTTCAAGCGCATTTGCAGTGGCTTCGGCACGAAGGGCAAGCGCCTCAAGTTTCTCCGCAAGCGCTTTGCTATGCGCAGCGTTATCTTCAGGACTGCCAAAAAGATCATGTTGGTGACGGGCCTCATCCTGCAAGGAGGCGAGTTCAGACTTCAACCGCGCGTTCTCTTTGCGAGAATGCTCTTCGGCTTTGCGCAGAGTGTCGATTTCAGCCTGAAGCTCGGCTTTGGCCTTGCTCGAATTTTCCAGCTCTTGTGTTGTCGCCTCGGTCGCCTTTTGCACCGTGGCCTCGACATCGCTCATCGCGCTTTTGAGTTCGCTGGTCGCTTTTTCAAGCTCCTCGCGCATGGTCGCCATTTGCGTGCGCGCTTCGTCGAGTTCGTCGGCCATGAAAAGCGCGGCGAAAACCATATTATCCGCCTCTTGAGGCGCGCGCGCGGTGCCAAGTTTGGCGTAATTTTCGTCGATCAGCGCGCCGAATTTGCGGACCTTTTCCTCATCCGCCGGATCGCAGGCGATTTGGTAATGGCGTGGGCCGATCTGGATTTTGACCTTATTCACCCTCCAACTCCTCAATCAGAGTGTCGAGTTCGCTAAGCGTATCAGCAACCTCTTCGCGCAGCTTTTCATGGGCGTTGACCAATGCCATCACGCGCGCAGAGCCTGCGCCTTCTTTGGACGCAGCTGTCTCTTCGGACAGCTTCGCAGACGCATTTATGTCGAGGCGTGCAGCATCAATACGTGCCATCGCGGCATTGATCCGGGCCATCGCCTCGTTAATTCTTTCAGCGCTCATATTCCTTGAAATAACAAGAATGTCCCGCTTCGCAAAGCTTTGCTTAGCGCTGTTGATAAGTGATCTTGGCTTTTTAATCACCTTCACGCGCCGGTGTATGTGTGCCTTGCGCACTGTTGACCTTGCCCAAAGCCTCGGCAATGGCGTTCCGCGGCGGGACAAGGGGGCGAATCGCTCGTGCGTTTCCGCCAAAGATTTGCGTGAGAGAAATACAAAAGCGCAGCCTTTTAAGATGCGCCAGCAGGAGCACTCCAGCACGATGACGATCGACCCAGCACGCCTTCAACCGATGGCCAATGCCATCAGGGCGCTTTCGATGGACGCGGTTCAGGCTGCGAATTCGGGCCACCCCGGAATGCCGATGGGGATGGCGGATGCGGCAACGGTGCTGTTTGATCGTCATTTGAAGTTCGATCCCAAACGCCCCGATTGGGCGGATCGTGATCGCTTTGTGCTGTCCGCTGGCCATGGCTCGATGCTGATCTATGCGCTCTTGAACCTCACCGGATATGCGCATCCAACCCGCCAAGAGATCGCTGACTTCCGTCAATTGGGCAGCCCGTGCGCTGGCCACCCTGAGAATTTCCTGCTCGAAGGGGTGGAGTGCACCACTGGTCCTCTGGGTCAGGGTCTTGCGATGGCGGTCGGCATGGCGATGGCTGAGCGGCATCTCAACGCCAAATTTGGTGATGATCTGGTCAATCACCGCACCTGGGTTATCGCTGGCGACGGTTGCCTTATGGAAGGCATCAACCATGAGGCGATTGGTCTTGCTGGTCACCTGAAACTGGGCCACCTCAATGTGCTGTGGGATGACAACAACATCACCATCGATGGCGGCACGGATATGTCGACCAGCGAAGACGTTTGCGCACGTTACCAAGCAACCGGTTGGCACGTTGTGCGCTGTGACGGCCACGATTTTGCAAGCATCGATGCAGCGCTTGAAGAGGCCAAGGCTGATCCGCGCCCATCGTTGATCGCCTGCAAGACCATCATCGGTAAAGGCGCTCCGAACAAGCAAGGCACCAGCGCCACCCACGGCGCGCCACTTGGCCCGGATGAGATCGCGGCTGCTCGCGATGAACTGGGATGGGAGGCAGAGCCGTTTGTCATTCCTTCCGACATTGAAGCGGATTGGGCAGAGATTGGTGCAAAGGGCGCGGAAGCAAGCTCAGATTGGGATGCGCGCTTAGCTGCGTCTGCTCACAAAGACGCGTTTGAAGCGCAAATGGCGGGGCCTGCTGCTGGCGCTGATGCTGCTATTGAAGGTTACATCCGTGAGCTTGCTGCGGACCCCAAAAAGGTCGCGACCCGCAAGGCATCGGAAATGGCGCTTGGCCCACTGACTGAAAAGCTGCCACAGCTTATCGGCGGTTCGGCTGACCTTACCGGTTCGAACAACACCAAAACCGCGTCAACCACGCCATTCACGGCTGAGGATTACTCGGGCCGTTATGTCTATTACGGCATTCGCGAATTTGGCATGGCTGCGGCGATGAACGGCATGGCTCTGCACGGCGGTGTGACCCCTTATGGCGGCACCTTCCTGATATTCTCGGACTACTGCCGCAATGCGATCCGACTCTCTGCGCTCCAGCAGGTGCCAGCGATCTATGTCATGACGCATGACAGCATCGGCCTTGGCGAAGATGGCCCCACGCACCAGCCGATTGAGCAGGTGATGAGCCTTCGCCTCGTGCCGAACCTCTACACATTCCGTCCTTGCGACACGATTGAGACTGCGGAATGCTGGGCATTGGCGGTCAAAGCAACTGAGACGCCATCGGTACTCGCGCTGTCACGCCAAGGGCTGCCGCAATTGCGGGGCGAGGGCGATGAAGCATGGACAGGCGCGGACAATCGCTGCGCCAAGGGTGGCTATCGTCTCCAAACCGCAAGCAAGGCACGTAAAGTTGTGTTGGTGGCATCTGGCAGCGAAGTGGCGCTCGCCGTCGATTGCGCTGCGAGGCTTGAAGAGCAGGGCATCGGAGCTGATGTTGTCTCCATGCCGTGCACCGAGCTTTTCGATGCGCAGGATGCCGCTTACAAAGCCGACCTCCTTCCGTCTGACGCGCTGATCGTTTCGATCGAAGCAGGCGTGACGCAAGGGTGGGAGCGCTACACCGGTCTGAACGGCCTCAACATCGGCATCGACTGTTTTGGTGCCTCTGCTCCAGCGGATCAGCTCTTCGAGAAATTCGGCCTCACGCCAGAGGCTATTGTTCCGCAAATCACCAATAAACTCAGCAGCTAAGCAGGAAACCCTCACATGACTACCAAAGTTGCAATCAATGGCTTTGGCCGCATTGGCCGTCTTGTTGCCCGCGCTATTCTTGAGCGTTCTGACGATGATATGGAGCTCGTCTCCATCAACGATCTGGCAGACACGAAATCAAATGCGCTGCTTTTCCAATACGATTCCACCCACGGCCGTTTCCCCGGCACGGTTGAAGTCGAAGACGGCGCGATGATCGTCAACGGACACCGCATCGCCGTGACTTCCGAGCGCGATCCGGCGAACTTGCCGCACGGCGAACAAGGCGTGGACATCGTGCTTGAGTGCACCGGTTTCTTCCAAAGCGATGAAGCTTGCCGTCCTCACCTCGCTGCTGGTGCGAAGCGCGTTCTGATTTCTGCTCCTGCAAAGGGCGTGTCGGCAACTGTCGTTTACGGCGTGAACCACGATGTTCTGACGGCGGAAGACGTTATCGTCTCAAACGCAAGCTGCACGACCAACTGCCTCTCGCCAATTGCGAAGGTATTGCACGACACGGTTGGCATTGAGCGCGGCTTTATGACCACGGTTCACTCTTACACCAACGATCAACGTATGCTGGACCAAATGCACTCCGATATGCGCCGTGCGCGTGGCGGGGCTCAAAACATGATCCCGACGACCACCGGGGCTGCACGCGCGGTTGGTCTGGTTTTGCCGGAGCTCGCAGGTAAGCTTGACGGTTCTTCGATCCGCGTGCCGACACCAAACGTCAGCCTTGTGGACCTCGTATTCACACCGGGCCGCGACACGACTGCTGAAGAGCTTAACGCTGCGCTTAAGGCTGCTGCTGAAGGTCCGATGAAGGGCGTGCTCGATTACACCACCGATCCGCTGGTGAGCTCAGACTTCAACCATCACCCAGCAAGCTCAACCGTAGACAGCCTCGAAACCTCTGTCATGGAAGGCAAACTTGCCCGCGTGGTCAGCTGGTATGACAACGAGTGGGGCTTCTCCAACCGGATGATCGACACCGCCAAAGTGATGGCGTCGTTCCTTTGAGGCAATTGTCCTCCCCTCCCGCTTGCGGGAGGGGCAGCGAGACTTGCAAGCTCGCTTGTTAGTCGCAGCGGGGTGGGCCCACCCCCGACCCCTCCCGCAAGCGGGAGGGGAGAAGGAGTAGAAAATGACCGCTTTCAAAACGCTCGATGATCTTGGAGATGTGTCTGGCAAGGTCGCTCTCGTCAGAGTCGATTTGAACCTTCCTATGAAGGATGGGTCCGCGACAGATTTAACGCGGGCCGAAGCGGTCAAGCCTACTATTCTTGAATTGAGCGAGAAGGGGGCGAAAGTCCTCCTTCTGGCACACTTTGGTCGTCCGGGTGGCAAGCGCTCTTCTGTGCTTTCAACGAGCATGGTGGTGGGCGATGTCGAAAATGTTCTCGGTAAAGAGATCATGTTCATTCCTGAGGTGTCTGGCCCCGTGGTCGAACAGACGCTTGGCATCCTTCGCAATGGCGATGTTGGCCTGCTCGAAAACACCCGCTTCTGGCCCGGTGAAGAGGCAAATGACGCTGATTTTGCCAAAGCTATCGCAGCGCACGGCGATTTTTACGTCAACGATGCGTTTTCCGCTGCGCACCGTGCCCATGCGACGACCGAGGGGATCACCCATCACCTGCCAAGCTATGCCGGACGCGCGATGGAGAGGGAGTTGAAGGCTCTCGACAGCGCGCTTGGAAATCCTCAAGCGCCAGTGGCAGCGGTTGTGGGCGGGGCGAAGGTTTCAACCAAACTCGCTGTTCTCGAAAACCTCGTGGGCCGGGTTCAGCATCTCATCATCGGCGGCGGCATGGCGAACACTTTCCTTGCCGCGCGCGGGGTCGATGTGGGCAAGTCGCTTTGCGAGCATGAGCTTACCGAAACCGCGTCAAAGATCATGGACGAAGCCGATCACGCGGGCTGCACTGTGCACCTGCCTTATGACGTAGTGGTGGCGAAGGAATTTGCCGCAAACCCTGCGAGCCTGCGCACCTGCAATGTGCACGAAGTCGCTGAAGATGAAATGATTCTCGACATTGGCCCGCAGGCTGCGGAAAGCTTGGCCGATGTGC
The DNA here is from genome assembly GCF_019904235.1 of Erythrobacter sp. SCSIO 43205. Taxonomy (NCBI): domain Bacteria; kingdom Pseudomonadati; phylum Pseudomonadota; class Alphaproteobacteria; order Sphingomonadales; family Erythrobacteraceae; genus Erythrobacter; species Erythrobacter sp. SCSIO 43205. Next base: position 1,949,746 of record NZ_CP063202.1, read on the forward strand.
TTAAGACCTGCCGTACGCTCGTGTGGAATGGCCCATTAGGCGCATTTGAAACAGAGCCTTTCGATGCTGCCACCATGGCTCTTGCCAATCATGTTGCTGCTCTCACCCTTGAAGGCGAACTGATCAGTGTCGCCGGGGGCGGGGACACGGTTGCCGCACTTGCTCAGGCGGGTGTCACGGATGATGTGACCTACATCTCAACAGCTGGCGGCGCGTTCCTCGAATGGATGGAAGGCAAAGTGCTTCCCGGGGTAGCCGCGCTAGAAAAATGAGCGAGCAGAAAACCGAATACGGATTTGGCAACGCCGTAGAGTGCCAGGAAGGCGAATTTGCCGGGTGGTATCATTGGAACCACGATCCGTTTGAAACACGCGCTGGCCCATTCTTCATGCGCCGCGAAGAGGACGGCAGTTATGTCAGCGCTTTTCGCGCGGAAGAGCGGCATATGAACGGCGCAGAATCCATGCATGGCGGCTGCATGATGACTTTTGCCGATTTCGCGCTGTTCGCGATTGCAACTGATGAGCTTGCAGGCGGCATGGGCGTCACCATGAACCTTTCATCTGACTTTTTGGGCGGTGCCAAGCCCGGAGCGCTGATGGAAGCGCGCGGAGAGGTCACGCGGGGAGGGGGCAAAACCATCTTCATACGCGGGCTGATTACAGGAGACGGCGCGCCCGTTCTCAGTTTTACCGGGATTATTCGCAAACTCACCAAGCGGGGCTGATAGACGCTGTTGCCCCTTGCGGGCGGCGTAGCTAAAGCGCTCACAAATCACTACGCATACGAATGCATAAGGGCAGGGATCACAGATCATGAACAAGCAGGAAATGACCGATAAGATCGCAACGGGCCAAGGCTTTATTGCGGCTCTTGACCAATCAGGTGGCTCAACTCCCAAGGCGCTGCGCGGTTATGGTGTCGAGGACAGCGAATGGTCGGGCGACGAAGAAATGTTCGCGCAGATCCATGAAATGCGCTCGCGCGTTATCACATCGCCCTGCTTTTCAAGCGGCAAGGTGATCGGTGCGATCCTGTTTGAGCGCACGATGGATGGCGAAGTCGACGGAAAATCCACTGCGGATGCGTTGAAAGCGCGCGGCATCGTTCCCTTCATCAAGGTTGACCAAGGGCTTGCCGATGAGGTCGACGGCGCGCAAATGATGAAGCCGCTCGATAAGCTGCCTGCACTTCTCGAAAAGTCGGTCGCCCACGGGATGTTCGGCACGAAAATGCGTTCGGTTATCAAATCGGCCAATCCAAAAGGCATCGCCGACGTGGTGGCTCAACAATTCGAAGTGGGCAATCAAATCGCGGACGCTGGCCTTATGCCAATGCTTGAGCCTGAATATGACATCACCGCCGATGACCGTGCCGAGGGGGAAGACATCCTTCTGGCTGAATTGCAAAAGGGCCTCGATGCTCTTCCCGAAGGGCGCAAGGTCATGTTGAAGCTCTCCATCCCGGCGCGTCCTGGCCATTACACAACCTTGATCGCGCACCCTAACGTGCTTCGCGTTGTGGCGCTTTCGGGCGGTTATTCGACCGACGATGCTTGCGCGCAGCTTGCAAAGAACCCCGGCATGATCGCCAGCTTCTCGCGCGGGCTCTTGCAGGACTTGCGCAAAGGACAATCGGATGAAGAATTCGACGGCGCTCTTGGCAAAGCAATCGACCAGATCCAAGCGGCCAGCGTCGCTGGGTAAGCTTCTTTGGCTTGAGGGGCTTTGCGTGGCGCAGCCCCCTCGCTATTGGCTTTGTCCATGAGCGACTTTTCAACCCAGCTTTATCTGATCTCGCCTCTTGATGTGGGTGGCGAGTTTCCTGCGCGCCTTTCTCGTGCGATAGAGGCGGGCGGGGGGCTGGTCACCGCTTTTCAGTTTCGCATCAAAGGTATCACCGACCAGCACGAGGCAGCGCGTCTTGCAGAGCCTTTGCAGGAAATCTGTGCCGCGCACGATGTCGCCTTTATCGTCAATGACGATGTAGCGCTTGCCAAGCGCCTCAAGGCGGACGGGGTGCATTTGGGACAAGATGACGGCGATCCCAAGGAAGCGCGGGAGGAACTGGGCCGCGATGCGCAGATCGGGGTGACGTGCCACGCCTCCATGCACCTTGCGATGGAAGCGGGCGAGGCAGGCGCGGATTACGTGGCGTTCGGGTCCTTTTTCGAAAGCACCACCAAGGACAAGGGCGATGCAGAGCGGCCCACGACCGATATGATCGAACGCTGGGTCAAACTGTTTGAAATCCCACTGGTGGCAATCGGCGGGATTACCCCGGACAATTGCGGACCATTGGTCAAAGCCGGTGCAGATTTTCTCGCGGTTTCAGGCGCAGTGTGGAACCGCGGCTCGAGGGGCGGGCCAGGCGGCGATGAAGCGAAAGCAGTGCGTGACTTCGCACAGGCGATCAAAGCCGCCAGCTAGACCGCAATCCTATTGCCGCCGGTCAGCAAGCCGTGTGCAAAGAAGCTCGCCCTTTTTTCCATCGCGTTCCAGTTTGCGCAGCTGATTGTCGCCAACCCGCTCAAAGCGCTCGCCATTCTTGGGGCCAGCGGTAAAAGTCAGACTGCGTCCGCGAAGGATATATGTCCCATCGCCCGCTGCACTGCTGTAGCGTGATGCGGTGCTGATGCTGAAGCCTTCGTCCGGGACCGCCTGATAGGCATCTCCACCCGCATCGCCCGGAAGCGCGCATTGGTAATCCCCGTGCGGCATAGTGCGCAGCATTCCTCCGCCGGGAGGCTGCGATTGCATCGAAGTGCCTGCGGTTTTTGGCAGCACAGGACCGGCAGTTGCAACAACTGCCCCGATGGCGAGAAGGATGATTAAGGATGTGCGCATAACAGGTTCGCTACTGAGATGCAGCTTTACTACGCATTTACCGCTCAGCCTGCCAGCGCGTTAACCGTAAAATCGTGTTTCGGATTGCTTCGCTTGGGAGCCGAACCTCGCTGCGCTTGCTCAAGGGGAAGAGAGCCGCTATTGGCGCGGGCTCTGTATATGACAGCGCTAACCCCCATATGACGGGCGCAGGCGTTCCCACTTTTATTGAAAGCACGTTTCCCATGAAGATCAGCGGCGTCGATATTCGTCCCGGCAATATCATCGAATATGAAGGTGGCATCTGGAAAGTCGCCAAGATCCAACACACTCAGCCCGGAAAAGGCGGCGCCTATATGCAGGTCGAGATGAAGAACCTGCAAGATGGCCGCAAAACCAACGTGCGCTTCCGCAGCGCCGACACGGTTGAGAAGGTGCGCCTCGATACGCAGGACTATCAGTTCCTTTATGAAGACGGCGATATGCTCGTTTTCATGGACACCAACACCTATGAGCAGATCAACCTGCCCAACGACCTTCTCGGCGATGCGCGCCCGTTCTTGCAGGACGGGATGCAGGTGATGCTTGAGCTTTGGGAAGAAAAGCCGATCAGCGTTCAACTTCCTCAGCAGGTCGAAGCCGAAATCACCGAAGCCGATGCAGTGGTGAAGGGGCAAACCGCTTCTTCCAGCTACAAGCCTGCCGTGCTCGATAATGGCGTTCGCATCATGGTGCCCCCGCATATCGAAAGCGGCACGCGCATCATCGTTGATGTGTACGAGCAAACCTACGTCGGGAAGGCTTGAACCTGGCATGAGTATGTTTTCAGGCCTGATCCGCGTGATGGAGCGCGCCGCGCGTAAAGCGGGCGGGCGTTTGCGCCGTGATTTTGGTGAAGTCGAACATCTACAGGTGAGCCGCAAGGGCCCTGCTGATTTCGTCTCTAAAGCCGATATGCGTGCAGAACGCGCGATCTATGACGAGCTGCTCCATGCACGGCCCGACTGGGGCTTTGTGATGGAAGAGGCAGGGGTCATCGAAGGCGCACCGGATAAGCCGCGCTGGATCGTTGATCCTCTCGATGGCACCAGCAATTTCCTTCACGGCATCCCGCATTTTGCCATCAGCATTGCGGTTCAGGAACCTACGCTTGACGGCAAAGGCTGGGGCGAAGTGACCGCCGGGGTGGTCTATGACGTGGTCCAGGACGCGACCTATTGGGCCGAGAAAACCCGCGGTGCTTGGCTTCAGGATGCGCGTTTGCGTGTGTCAGCGCGTCGTCATCTTTCAGACGCTCTGATCGCTACCGGCATCCCGTTCCAGGGCCACGGAGACTTTGCCGAATGGAGCCGCATTTTCGGCGCCATCGGTCCCGAAGTCGCTGGCATCCGCCGTTTTGGCGCCGCCTCGCTTGATCTTGCATACCTTGCGCAAGGGCGGTTTGACGGTTTCTGGGAAAGCGGGCTCAACGATTGGGATACGGCAGCGGGATGTCTTCTCGTGCGTGAAGCGGGCGGTTTTGTTTCGGACTTCCGGGGACGATCAAACCCTATCCACTCCCAGCAAATCCTGGCTGCCAACGACGCTTTGCATTCAAAACTGCACAAGATTTTGGCTGGAAGCTTGCGATAAGGCGCAAGCCTCGCTAATGGGCCTCCTCCTGCTGTAAAGCACGTGCCCCTGTGGTGGAATTGGTAGACGCGTTCGACTCAAAATCGAATTCCTAACGGAGTGCCCGTTCGAGTCGGGCCAGGGGCACCATTTTTCTTTTTCCTCAGCGCTATTCCCTCCGTTACACTTCGGGGCGCTTCCGGGCGAGCGGTCGCCCTTGCGAACACATTGGGTTCGAGGAGACTGACATCTCTGGTCGGGCTTTGGCGCCGAGTAAAATCACTTGCCAAGTCTCTCACAAATTGAGACATCTGCGAGCAGACCTATCTTATGATCGAGATCCCCTCCTATCACGCTATGGCCGCAATGGCCGTCACGATCTTGATGTTTATCGAGTTCGTTCGCGGCAAGCTGTCGATTGAGATCGTCTCGCTTCTCACCATCGCAGTGATCGCGGTGGGGCTCTATTTCTTCCCGCTTCCCGATAGCCGGCCTATTGACGGGCTTGCGCTCGCGTTCGGTGGCTTTGGTCATTACGCGCTTATCACCATTTGCGCTCTGATGATCATGGGCAGGGGCCTTGTGGTCACAGGTGCGCTTGAACCCGCCGCGCGCGTTCTTGAGCGATTGTTCAAATTCAATCTGCAAATCGGACTTTTGATCTCGCTAGTGATCGCTCTGGTATTGTCGATGTTCGTCAATAACACGCCGGTGCTGGTATTGATGATCCCGATCTTCGCAGCGCTTGCTGCCAAAGGCGCTTTACCGACATCCAAGACGCTTATGCCATTAAACGCGGCAAGCCTTATCGGCGGGCTGGCGACCACGATTGGCACCTCGACCAATATCCTTGTGGTTTCGATCGCGGTTGACCTTGGGATGCGTGAGATTGGTGTCTTCGACTTTACACCAATTGTGCTTGGCGCGGCGCTTGTCGCAATTCCTTATATGTGGCTGGTCATGCCGCGCCTGTTGAATGACAATAGCGTTCAGGCGGCCGCCTCTGCGCGAATGTTTCACACTCGCCTGCGGGTTGGAAACAACTCCATGCTGAGCGGCAAAGAGCTCTCCGAAGTAGAGGATAAACTGCCGAGCGGCATAACCTTCCACGGGGTCAGCAAAGGTCCGTTCCAGCCGCAGCAACGCGTCCATATTTCGGGCACGCACGAAGCGCTGGAGGATGCTACGCGAGAACTTCGCGGAGAGCTTGCGCCAAGCTGGGTACTCGACCGCATCAAACGCACCGCTTCTGCCACAGGCATGGATCAGATGGTGGTCGAAATGACCGTGACCGCCGATTCGCGCCTGATCACGCGCACGCTGCCATCCTCCGGGATCGCCGATCTTTATGGCGTCGCGGTGCTGGGTATTCACCGTCCCGAACGCCTTATGGGTGAGCGCGACCAGTATTCCGATGGCGGTGATTTGCGCATCATGGAAGGCGATGTGCTGCTGGTCATGGGGATTGAACCCGACCTCCAGGAATTCGCCCGTGCTGACAGCCTCCTGATGCTCGAAGGTGCGCGCGAGCTTCCCCGTCGTTCCAAAGCGCTGCTGTCCACCGCGATCATGGGATTTTCGGTGATCACTGCCGCAATCGGGATCTTTCCGATCGCGATTTCCGCACTGGCAGGCGCGATCCTGATGTTTGTGACGGGCTGCGTGAAGTTTGACCGGGTGGGAAGGGCGCTGTCCGGTCAGGTGATCGTACTGGTCGCCGCGAGTATTACCATAGGGCGCTTTATCGACGAAAGCGGGGCGGCGGCGTGGCTGGGTGAAAGCTTGTCGCTTGGCCTTGTGTATCTGCCACCTGCGCTGGTTCTGGCGGCAATCATGGCCTTTGTGACCGTGCTAACCAACTTTGCCTCTAACGCGACTGCGGCCACTGTGGGCACGCCGATTGCGTTTAGTATCGCTGCGACCCTTGGCTTACCGCCAGAGCCGCTGGTGCTCGCCGTGCTGTTTGGCTGTAACCTGTGTTACGCAACGCCGATTGCGTACCAAACCAATATGCTGATCATGGCAGAGGGTAAGTATGAGTTCGCTGACTATATCCGCACAGGCGTGCCGCTGGTTGCGATCATGGTGGCGACGCTCTCCGTGCTGCTGGTGCTGAGCTACGGGCTCTAAGTGCAAGCTTCCCTCGCCGATGAGAGGCGGCAAAGAGCGATCCAAAATTTTCCTACATCTGCGCATTATGCGAAGGATGAGGGATGCTCTCACTACCGGACCTTATGCTTCTGAAATCGTGTCTTAAAGCGGTGTTTTGTGAGCAATCTGTTTTTCTGCCCCTGAACAGTGTCTCAAGTGTCTCAAACGGGCTGCTCAGATGCAGCTTGCAGGAACGAATCGGAAAGGAGAAAAGCGCAAACAGTTACGGCCACCAAGCAGGGCATAACCCCGCATGGCGGCCGTGTTCTCCTCCCCAGGAGAATTCTGTGATGGAAAGGCCTGCTGGCCTCGAACCGGCTATTTAGCTCGGCACATACGTGCCCAGGCGGTGGTGCAGAGCGTTGATTTTCGCCAGCTCCTCACGGTCTTCGGTCCCGCGAGCATGGCTCTCCAGCGCGCGGCGCAGGAGTTTCATATCAGCGGTCGAAAGAAGCGCGCGGGCGCGGGCTGGTTCGGTCTTCGGAGTATCGGTGTCGCTCATCGTTTTTCTCTCTGTTGGCCGGGATTGAGGGCCTTTTGATGAGATAAGCTAATGAAGGGTTGGGTTGGTTCCTGCAAGGCTAGTCTTTTGACAGCTTCACAGGAACCAGTGCCCAAACCTTTACGCAGCGGCGAACTGGTTCGCTCTGATGCCTTAGGCGGCAGCGAACTGGTTCATCGTGTTGTCTTTACCGCCCGCCTTAAGGGCAGCTTCACCAGCGAAGTATTCCTTGTGGTCATCGCCAATGTCAGAGCCAGCCATGTTCTGGTGCTTGACGCAAGCGATACCCTGACGGATTTCTTCGCGCTGAACGTTCTTCACGTAGCCAAGCATCGCAGCATCACCGAAGTACTCTTTTGCAAGGTTATCGGTGCTGAGCGCAGCGGTGTGATACGTCGGCAACGTGATGAGGTGGTGGAAGATGCCGGCGCGCTTCGATGCATCGCGTTGGAAGGTGCGGATCTTTTCATCGGCCTCAGCAGCAAGCTCGGTGCTGTCGTAGTCGACACTCATCAGCTTGTCGCGATCGTACGCAGACACGTCTTTGCCGGCCTCTTCCCAAGCATCAAAGACTTGCTGGCGGAAGTTGAGGGTCCAGTTGAACGAAGGCGAGTTGTTGTAAACCAGCTTTGCGTTCGGAATGACTTCGCGAACACGGTCCACCATGCCGGCGATTTGCTCGACGTGGGGCTTCTCGGTTTCGATCCACAGGAGGTCTGCGCCGTTCTGAAGCGAGGTGATGCAGTCAAGGACGCAGCGGTCTTCGCCAGTGCCAGAGCGGAACTGGTAAAGGTTCGATGGCAGGCGCTTAGGAGCAAGCAGTTTGCCGTCGCGGCTGATGAAAACCTGACCGTTGGTGATGTTGGCTGGGTCCACTTCGTCGCAGTCGAGGAAGGAATTGTACTGGTCGCCAAGGTCGCCGGGCTCTTTCGAGTAAGCGATTTGCTTGGTGAGGCCAGCGCCGAGCGAGTCGGTACGGGCAACGATCACACCGTCTTCAACGCCCATTTCGAGGAAGGCGTGGCGGCAAGCGCGGATCTTTTGAAGGAAGTCTTCGTGAGGAACAGTAACTTTACCATCCTGGTGGCCGCACTGCTTTTCGTCAGACACCTGGTTTTCGATTTGCAAAGCGCAGGCACCTGCTTCGATCATCTTCTTGGCGAGGAGGTAAGTCGCTTCTGCGTTACCGAAACCAGCGTCGATGTCGGCGATGATCGGAACAAGGTGGGTTTCATAGTTGTCGATCTTGTTTTCGATTTCCTTGGCCTTGACTTCGTCGCCCGCATCGCGCGCTGCATCAAGATCGCGGAACATCATGCCAAGCTCGCGAGCGTCAGCTTGCTTGAGGAAGGTGTAGAGCTCTTCGATCAGCGCCGGAACGCTGGTCTTTTCGTGCATGGATTGGTCGGGGAGGGGACCAAATTCGCTGCGCAGCGCGGCAACCATCCAGCCCGAAAGGTAGAGGTAACGTTGCTTGGTGGAGCCGAAGTGCTTCTTGATCGAAATCATCTTCTGCTGAGCGATGAACCCGTGCCAGCAGCCAAGCGATTGAGTGTAGTTGGCAGGATCGGCGTCGTATGCTTCCATATCAGCGCGCATGATTTTTGCGGTGTATTTCGCGATGTCGAGCCCGGTCGGGAAGCGGTTTTGGATCGCCATACGAGCGGTGGCTTCAGGGTCGATTGCGTTCCAGCTTGGGCCGCCGGCCTCAATTGCGGTGCGCATATTTGCGATAGCAGATTGGTAAGTCATGAAACCGTCCTTGGTAGTTGGGGAGGGATGAGGGCCCATTGGCATGGTGGAGCGCAGCGCAACAGGAAAAGTTACAAACATTATTGTCTATATCGCACAGGGATGGGATCAATCTTGTGTAATGATGTAAAGATGTTTACAAAGCTGGTATGACAGATTCCTCGCTCCTTGCCGGACCATCACTGCGCCGTTTGCGTAAACGTGAAGGGCTGACCCAAGCTGCTATGGCCGCCTCTTTGGGCATATCGCCGAGTTACCTCAATCTTATCGAACGCAATCAGCGACCGCTTTCCGCACGCGTTTTGGTGCAGGTGATAGAACGGTTCGACTTTGATCCGCGCGACATTCGCGAGGATGAAGCCATCGGCGGGGTGGACGGTCTTGCACGCAGGATGGCGGACAAACGGTTTGCAGATCTTGGTATTGACCGCGAAGAATTGCGCGAATTCCTTTCAGTCGCTCCGCAAGCTGCTGCGGCTTTTGCAAGGCTCTATGACAATTCAGATGCCACCACGCCAAGCGACGATCCGGCAGGCGATGCAAGGCGCGCGGTGGAGCGGTGGCAGAACCATTTTCCAGACCTCGATCACGCAGCAGAGGAATTGTCGGACCAACTGCGCTTGTCACGGGGCGATTTGGCGGCCGCGCTTTCTGAGCGCTTGCGCGAAAAACACCGACTGACGGTGCGTATTCTGCCAGCCGATGTGATGCCCGGCATGATGGCACGCCTCGATCTTCATGCGCGTCAATTGCAGATATCCGAGATGCTTGGCGGCGCAGCTAGGCGTTACCAGATTGCCCGCCAAATTGCCGTTCTGGAACATCGCGACCTTATCGAAACGCTGGTGGAGGGGGCGAACATCGCGTCTAGCGAGGGCCGCGACAAATTTCGCGAGCACGTGACCAACTACGCGGCGTCCTCCCTGCTCATGCCTTACAGTCGTTTCCTTCGGGCCTGTGAGCAGACGGGGTATGATCTTGCTGTTCTCACCCGGCGTTTTACGGTGAGCCTGGAGCAACTGGCAGATCGCCTCACCACGCTTCAGCGGGTTGGCGAAAGGGGTCTACCCTTCTTTTGCGCGCGATTTGGACGCACAGGGCGTATGATCCACTTTATTGCCGGCGCAAGCGGAGCTGCCTATCCGCTTGAAGGCGCGCGCTGGCCTGCATGGGTTCCCTATGCAGCTTTCGAACGGCGCGGATCATTGCTCACCCAATCCGTCTTGTTCGGAGAGGGGGAAGCTATCCCCCGGCATTGGTTCACTATGGCTAGCACTTTTGAAATCAGTGGCGAAGCCTGCTTGTCGAGGCGCGCGGTGGTGCTGGGCATTGAGGCACGATACGCCGAGAACTTGGCTGATGCGCGCGGCGTTTCACTTGATCCGCTCGATGCAATCCCGCTTGGAACCCCTTGCAAGGCGTGTGGTAAGGTCAACTGCTTGACGCCTGCACCGGGGCGGATGGCTCTTTAGGGTGCGTTAACCGCTGCAAGTCCTGATTTCATGCGGGCTTGCGTACACCTTGTAAAGTTTACCGACACTTAAACTCTCAAGCGTAAGAGGAGGCTTGATAAGCACATATTAGCCCAAGGCGCGCGCGTTTTTATGATCCGGTTGTTCAAGCACTACATTCCTCACGCAGTGATGCTGCTCGGCATCCTCGACTTTGCGTTGTTGGTGATCGCGAGCGAGGCGGCATGGCAATTGCGCGCCAATCAAATTGGTATGGATCCAGGGCCGATTGATGGTCGCTGGCTCCCGCTGCTTGGATCGGCATCCGTCGTTTGGTTGGCCATGATCGCGGTCGGGGTTTACGGGCCTTACGCTTTAAGATCACTGCGTTTTGCAGGTGCGCGCCTCCTGGTTGCGATCAGCCTTGGTATTATTGCGCTTGCAACGATTGACTGGATTTTGCCCGGAGAAACCTTCTGGCGCTCAACACTGCTTTACGCGATGGGCCTTGCAATTTTTGTGCTCGTTGCTGACCGCCTGCTCCTTAACAGTTTCCTTGGCTCATCGGCGTTTCGCAGAAGGGTAATGGTTCTGGGCGCAGGCGACCGCGCACAGCGTTTGCGCGAATTGAGCGACAAGCCCCGAATCCGGTTTTGTAATCGTCTCATACATCGCCATGGGAGAGCCAGAACGCGCGTGGTCGAAGAGGCCATTGCGCGCGAGGCCATCCATGACCTTGGCCGGTTTGTCGAAAACCTCGGCGTGAGCGAAGTGGTCCTCGCCCTGCAAGAACGCCGCAATTCGCTGCCTCTTTCGGACCTTTTGCGGATCAAGACCAAAGGCGTGCACGTCAATGACTTTTCCAGCTTTCTGGAGCGTGAGACAGGGCGCGTGGACCTTGATACCGTCAATCCCAGCTGGCTCATTTTCTCTGATGGTTTTTCGAGTGGCCGGATGTTGTCGAGCGCGGTCAAGCGCCTGTTCGATATCGTTGCCTCACTCATTCTCCTCGCCCTCACTTTCCCGGTGATTTTGTTGTTCGCGCTGATCGTGAAGCTCGACAGCAAGGGGCCTGCTTTCTTCAAACAGGAACGTATCGGACTTTTTGGCGAACCCTTTCACCTCATCAAACTGCGCTCAATGCGCGTTGATGCTGAGAAAGATGGCGCGAAATGGGCGGCTGAAAACGATGATCGCATTACCCGCGTTGGCCGATTTATCCGCAAGGTTCGGATTGATGAATTGCCGCAAACCTGGAGCGTTCTCAAAGGCGAAATGAGCTTTGTTGGCCCGCGCCCCGAAGTGCCCAAATTTGTGGATGATCTTCAAAAAGAGATCCGTTTTTATCAAGAACGCCATATGGTAAAGCCCGGCATCACAGGGTGGGCCCAGATCAATTATCCTTACGGCGCCTCGACGGAGGACAGCCGCAGGAAGCTCGAATATGATCTGTACTATGCCAAGAATTACACTCCCTTCCTCGACTTTGTGATCCTGTTGCAGACCGTGCGCGTTGTCCTTTGGCCAGAGGGTGCGCGCTGATCGTGGCCGAAATCACCAGCCTTGGTCCCGTGCTTGCATGGATTTGCTATCTTGCCGGAGCGATTGCTTCTGCGGGGGCGCTGGTGTGGATTGCGCAGTTTGGCGATCCCAATCGCCCTGATCGCAAAGCCGTTCTGGCAGCCTTGGCGACCTGTGTGGTCTGGTGCAGCCTTTCCCTTGCCGCCGAGCCTGCGAGCGTCGCCGTGGCGATTGCCGAAACCGCCCGCAATCTAGCGCTTTTGGCGGTGATTTTTCAGCTATTTGCCGCAGATGGCCGGGACGAAAGCCTCAAACCTACACGGCCTGTGATTGTCATTCTCGTGATGGTTCAGTTGCTACAATTGCTCCTGATCGTAGTCGAGGTGCAGGCAAGCGCCTTTCCCGAAGTGATCCAGCTGACAACCGAGATCAGTGGATTTTTCTCAATGATGGTGGCGATTGGTGCGCTTGTGCTGTTGCATAATCTCTACGCAGGGGCCGCGTCTGCCTCGCGCCGTATCATCCTGTGGAGCGGCGTGGGGCTGGGCGCATTTTTTGCCTATGATCTGAACCTCCATACGCTTGCTTATCTTGGTCAGGAAAATCCGCCAATTCTGGTGTCTTTGCATGGTCTTGTCGCTGCTGTGATGGCTGTGATGATCGCGTTCGCCGCCAATGCGAGCAGCGCAGGCCTTGAGTTCAAGCCATCGCGTGCTGTCACTTTCCAGACGCTCTCGCTGCTTGTGATTGGCTCCTATCTCATCGTTATGGTGATTGTGACGCGCAGCCTTGCGCTGCTTGGCGGAGATGTCGGTCGCGCAAGCCAGATTGCATTTCTTGTCTTTGCAATTGCAGTTGCCGCGATCTGGCTTCCATCGCACAGGATCAGACGCTCTGTCCGGGTGATGGCAGCCAAGCATTTGTTCCAGCATCGCTATGATTACCGCGAGGAATGGCTTCGCTTTACCCGCACGATTGGCCATGTCTCCAACAATCGCAGCAGCTTTCAGGAACGCGCGGTTAAAGCGCTTGCCGACATCACCGAAAGCCCGGCGGGGCTTCTCCTTATGCCCAATGAAGAGGCTCAGCTTGAGCTTAACGCACGATGGAGTTGGCCGACACTCGATGTACCAGCCTTGGCGAGTGATCACGTTCTGCCAAGCCTTTTGGAACAGCACAATCACATCCTGGCGCTGGATGAGGCGCGCGCTGGGATTGAGTATTTTGGCGAGCTTGCCCATATTCCCCAATGGCTGATCGAGGCTGAGGATGCCTGGGCGCTTGTCCCGCTTATCCACTTCGACCGGCTTGTTGGCGTCATCGTTCTGGCGCGCCCCCCGATTGAGCGGCGTCTGGATTGGGAGGACTTTGACCTCCTGCGCGTAGGCGGGCAGCAATTGGCGAGCTATCTCGCAGAGCAAGCCGGACAGCAGGCTTTGATGGATGCAAGCCGCTTTGACGAGTTTAATCGCCGTATGGCGTTCGTGATGCACGACATCAAAAACATCGCGAGCCAGCTCTCGCTTCTTTCTCGCAACGCTCAAAAGCACGCGGATAACCCTGATTTTCGCGCCGATATGCTCGTCACTCTTCGCAATTCATCGGACAAGTTGAACATTCTTCTCGATCGCCTCGGGCGGTATGGTTCGGGACAGGCGCAAGAGGTGCGCGAGCTTGATCTCAATGACCTTGCCGTCAAAGTTCGGGACCGGTTCAAGGGTGTGCATCCCGTATCCTTCTCGCGCACGGAACCTGTCCGGGTGCTTGGTGATGCAGAGGCTTTGGAGCAGGCGCTCATCCATCTCGTCCAGAACGCTGTGGATGCAAGCGAAAGCGGTGCTGAAGTCATTTTGACCACATCGCGCGATGCTTTCACAGGGTCGATCGATGTGATCGACACCGGCTCTGGCATGACCCCTGAATTCGTGCGCACAGGGCTGTTCAAGCCTTTCGTCTCTTCCAAGCAGGGTGGCTTTGGAATCGGCGCTTTCGAAGCGCGTGAGATGATCAAGGGCATGGGCGGACGCCTTACCGTTGAAAGCCGGGAGGGGCTGGGAACCCGGTTCAGCGCAAGCCTGCCTGTTCCCGAAGCGGCGCGGCTGCGCGGTGCCAATGCACCAGCACACACAATTTCTGACGAACAAACCCAAAGCAAGGAAGAGGCCGCCTGATGGCTGACAAAAAACCCGTTCTGCTCGTCGTTGAGGACGATGAAGGTCTGCAAGCGCAATTAAAATGGGCTTACGAGGACTTCGACGTCGTCATCGCAGGCGACCGTGACAGCGCGATTGCGGCGCTGCGCAGTGAGATGCCAGCGGTTGTCACACTCGACTTGGGCCTCCCGCCAGACCCCGATGGAACCACCGAAGGGTTCGCCGTACTCGATGCGATTATGGCGCTTAAACCCGACACCAAGGTTATCGTAGCCAGCGGGCACGGCGCGCGCGAAAGTGCGTTGCAGGCCATTGAGCGCGGGGCTTATGATTTCTACCAAAAGCCTGTTGATATTGAGCAGCTTGGCCTGATCGTTCGGCGCGCTTTCAACCTTCACAAAATCGAAGATGAAAACCGCCGCCTGGTTGCTCATGCGAGCGAGGACAAGACCGTTCTTGGACGCCTCATCACCGGCGCGCCGGAGATGGTAAAGGTCGCTCGCACGATTGAGCGGGTGGCTTCTACCAATGTGTCGGTCATGCTGCTTGGCGCGTCCGGCACGGGTAAGGAACTGCTCGCACAAGGGCTCCATGATGCAAGCAACCGCCGTGACAAGCCATTTGTTGCCATCAACTGCGCTGCGATCCCTGAAAACCTTCTCGAAAGTGAGCTTTTTGGCCACGAAAAAGGTGCGTTCACGGGGGCTGTGAAAACCACCGAAGGGAAGATCGAAAGCGCCAATGGAGGCACGCTGTTCCTCGACGAGGTGGGCGATATTCCTTTGCCCTTGCAGGTCAAACTCCTCCGTTTTCTTCAGGAACGCACCATCGAGCGGATTGGTGGGCGCAAAACCATCGCGGTCGACACCCGGATTGTATGCGCAACGCACCAGAACCTTGAGGCGATGATTACCGAAGGGACGTTTCGCGAAGATCTGTTCTATCGTTTGGCCGAGATTGTTGTTCGCATTCCGGGCCTTGCAGAGCGGCATGGCGACGCTGTCCTGCTTGGCAAAGCCTTCCTCAAACGCTTTGCTGCGGAAATGAACCCGGCGGTGACAGGCTTTGCTCCCGATGCCCTTCGCGCGATTGATGGCCATGATTGGCCGGGCAATGTGCGCGAGCTTGAAAACCGGGTGAAGCGCGCAGTCATCATGGCGGACGGCAAACTTGTTGCAGCAGCTGATCTCGACTTTGAAGGCGATGAGGATGAGGACGAGGAAGTCCTCAACCTCAAATCCGCCCGCGAACAATCTGATCGCCGCGTAATCCGCCATGCCCTCGCTCGCAGCGAAGGTAATATCTCCAGCACGGCGAAGCTGTTGGGGATCAGTCGTCCGACGCTTTACGATCTCCTCAAGCAATACGATTTGCAGGTTTAGGCTCGACAGCTGAGATTGATCAGGGCAGGGCGCGGCGGATATGCTGTCGCGCCTGTCCATTCTTGCCGATCCGATGATCGTGGTGCTGATCACCGCGACCCTTTTAGCGAGCGTGGTCCCAGCCGCAGGCGAGGCGAGAGGCATCGCTCAAAGTGTCTCTAACGTTGCAATTTTTCTTCTTTTTCTCGTCAACGGGATGCGCATTGCGCGCGGCGAAATTGCCAAAGGTCTTGCGAATTGGCGGTTCTTCGTGCCGCTTTTTGCCTGGGTGTTTGGGGCTATGGCGCTTATCGGCCTGGGCCTCTCGCACATTGCATCAGGGCTGCTTCCGCCGCTCGTGGCGCTTGGCTTTCTGTTTCTTGGAGCGCTGCCTTCAACGATCCAGTCCGCGACCTCTTACACCAGCCTTGCCGGGGGCAATGTCGCCTTGTCGGTAGTGGGCGCTGCGCTTATCAACATCGCCGGAGTTTTCATCACCGCCCCTTTGTTTGCCGCTTTGGCTGGCGGGGAAGCGGTGGATGTTGGCTCCGAAACCATCGTGCGCATCGGCACTATTCTCATCCTGCCCTTCGTAATCGGCCAAGCAGTGCAAGGGTGGACAATTAAGTGGCTAACGACACGGAAATCAGATGTCGCATGGCTTGACCGGATCGTCATCGGTATTGCCGTTTACGTCGCTTTTTCAGGGGCGGTGGAACAGGGGCTTGGCCAGATGTTTACTCTCCTTGGTTGGGCTGCTCTCATCGGCCTTGTCATGGTCTATCTCTGTGCGGCTTCCGGGGGCGCCTGGCTTACCGGAGGGCTTCTCAACATCGCCCGCGCCGACCGCATCGCTTTTCTGTTCGCCGGCGCGCAAAAAAGCGTCGCTATTGGTGCCCCGCTCGCCGCCATTTTGTTCGCGCCAGATGTCGCTGGCTTCGTGATCGCGCCGCTCTTGCTCTATCACCTCTTACAGCTGATAATCGCAGCGCCGCTCGCAAGCCTGCTAGCCCGAAATTCGAGCGTGCCTAGTCCTTAGGCTGATAAGTCTGCTCCTCAGTCGGGAACGTACGCGCCCGCACTTCCTCGGCATAATGCGCGACCGTTTTTTCGATAACGCTCGCAATATCCTCGTATTTTTTGACAAAGCGCGGCACGCGTTCAAACATTCCCAGCATATCTTCGGTCACCAACACTTGGCCATCACACTGATTGGACGCGCCGATGCCAATCGTGGGGCAGGAAAGGGCCTTGGTTGCCTTGATCGCGATCGGTTCAAGCACCCCTTCAAGAACAACCGCGAACGCGCCCGCCTTATCCAAAGCAATGGCATCACCGACGATCTTGTCCGCCTCTGAATCAGACCGCCCGCGGGCCATATAACCGCCCAGCACATTGACCGCTTGCGGCGTCAGGCCAACGTGACCCATCACTGGGATCCCGCGCGAATTGAGGAATTCGACCGTCTCTGCCATCGCCTCACCGCCTTCAAGCTTCACCGCAGCAGCGCCCGTCTGTTTCAGGAGATAAGAGGCGCTTTCAAAGGCTTGCTCTTTCGATGCCTCATAGGAGCCAAACGGCATATCAACGACGACGACCGAGTGATAGGAACCGCGCACCACTGCTGCACCGTGATTGGCCATCATCTCAAGCGTCACCGGAATAGTGGAGGGCAGGCCATAGATCACTTGAGCAAGCGAATCTCCAACCAAGAGCATATCGCAATGCGCGTCCAGCAATTGTGCCTGACGCGCGGTGTAGGCGGTCAGCATCACCAGCGGATCTTCGGTCACACCATCCTTTTTGCGCGCCCGGATGCGCGGCACGGTCAGCCGCTTCATCGGCTGCGGGGTGGGATTGGCTCGGCTTGTGCTCGTATCGAGCTTGAATGTTGTCGACATGGGGGCAGTCTCTAAACAGGCGAGTGAGAAAAGGCCAAATTTTATGCAGTCGAAGCTGCGATTGGTCTTTGTCGCAAGGCTTGCAAATTGACACGAGTGTCAAGTAAATCCGGCAAGATCAAGGGCGATAGTATCGAAGTTTCAAAGGCTTGATCTTTTCTGGGAATTTGGCACTTTTTTCAACTTTCTTACTCATGGTGATCTCGGCAAGAGGGAGGGCGCAGCCAGTGGGGAAGCTGATGCGCGTGGTGGAAAATGGCAATCGAACGCCTTGGTGGGGAGCCCCGCGCATAAATTCATCCATTGATAACCACACTGCGCCCCTTGGCTATGCGCCAGAATAATTGCAGAACACTGGCCGCATTCGAACAAAGAGCGCTCAAACAAAAGCGCTGCGGATAAAAGGGAACTTTCACACAATGGCAGCATCCAGCGTCGGGCACGAAAACTGGTCATCGCGCAGCGCCTTTATCCTTGCCGCTGTCGGTTCGGCAGTGGGTCTGGGCAATATGTGGCGCTTTCCCGCCGAAGCCGGCGAGAATGGCGGAGGCGCTTTCGTCCTGTTCTACATTTTCTGCGTGCTGCTGATCGGTTTGCCGGTGCTTTTGTCCGAGGTTTTGATCGGTCGCCATGGACAGGCCAATGCGCCTGAAAGCGTGCGCCGCGTCGCGCGCGATTCCAACGCGTCTGGGGGCTGGGGCGTTATCGGGTCCATTGGCGTGTTCGCCGCGTTTCTTATCCTCAGCTTCTACTGCGTCGTTGGTGGATGGGTGGTGTACTACATCGGTGTGTTCGCGGGCGATCTGTTCCAGACGGGCCTGACTGGCGGTGCGTTTGAAGGTCGCGCAGCGGAAGACATCGAGGGGCTTCTTCCGGGCTTGTTTGGCAATGGCGGTTTGATGGCGGGGCTCAACCTTGGGTTCCTTGCCGTCACCATGTTCTTTGTCGCGCGCGGGGTGTCGAGTGGGATCGAATGGGTGGCGGTCTATCTTATGCCACTGTTCTTTATGCTATTTCTTGGGATCACCATCTATGGCGCCTTCACTGGTAACTTCTCCGAGGCGGTTGCCTACCTGTTTACCTTCGATTTTTCCAAGCTCACCCCTGAGGTGATGCTGGCCGCGGTCGGACAGGCGTTCTTTTCATTGTCTCTGGGTGTGGCGGGGATGATGACTTATGGCGCCTATGCCAATCGCGACACCAATCTGGGCGAGACGTCTGGCATTATTGCAGGCGCGGATACCGCCGTTGCTCTGCTTGCAGGTTTGGCAATTTTCCCGATTGTTTTTGCCGCCGGATTGTCGGCAAGTGCGGGGCCGGGCCTTATGTTCCAATCTCTCCCGATTGCTTTTCAGGCGATGCCGTTTGGCTCGCTTATCGGCCTTGCTTTCTTCATCATGATCTTCTTCGCAGCGCTCACCAGCTCTGTTTCATTATTGGAAGCGCCAACGGCCTGGACGCACGAACGCTTCAAGATTACGCGTCCTTCGGCGACGATCATTGTCGGGCTTGGCGCGGCGATTCTGGGTGTGCTTTCGGCATTGTCATTTAATGATCTTGCCGAATTTTATCCGCTTGGGTTCATCCCACTTTTTGCTGAAACCAATTTCTTCGACACGCTCGACGGGGTGACGGCAAAGCTATTCATGCCGATTGGCGCCATCCTCACTTGCGTCTTTGTTGGTTGGGTCGCTGACGCGCGGCTTATTGACGATGAGAACGGCCTTGATGGGGCGTTGCACCTGTTGTGGCGCGTCTTGGTACGCTTTGTGTGCCCGACTGTACTCGCTGTGATCTTGGTTATGGGACTGCTCGCATAAGTTTTACCGAAATAGGGAGGAGTGCGCACTTGCGCTCCTCCTTCTTATATGGAACATAATGGGAACAAAGGGACTTTGCTTGAGTCTCTTCATGTGTTCCTATGACCCAATCGGCTTCTCCTTCTCGGCGCTGTGTGCCGCCCATTTCGCGCCTCTCTGGCGTAGATGTTGCTGCTTTATCGAAACAGCGCGAGGCGCGCTGGCGTCCGGGGCTTACCGATCAACCTTTGCATAGCGAGATTTTTGCCAGCGCGCGTGATGGCAGCGGGGCGGGATTGGCGCTTGCCCTGGCGCGCGATGCTCTAAGTTTTTCTGGGGCCGTGGCGGGGCAAGGTGAAGACGCGCTGGCTGAGGCAGAGGATTTGCGCCAGGTGCTCTGGGTGCAGGACAAACGCGCGGTTCAAATGAATGGGCGACCCTATCTCCACGGGCTGCCTGAGGACTGGCGCGAGCGGGTGATCTGTGTGGAGGCCAGCACGCCTGAGGATGCTCTGTTCGCGCTTGAAGAGGGGCTCAAATGCCGCGATCTGATGTGCGTGATCGGAGAGATTGCGGGCAATCCACGCGCGCTTGATTTCACCGCGTCACGGCGGCTGAGTTTGACAGCGGAAAAGCATGGGGTGGCGCTGTGGCTGGTGCGGTTGGAGGCGCAAGGCGATTTGTCTTCGGCGCGGATGCGGTGGCGCGCGCGGCCTGATGTATCTGAAACCCCGCGTTGGAACGCCGCAGCACCAGGCGAGCCCATGTGGCAGGCCGAATTGTTCCGCGCCCGCTCCCATGCGCCGGGGGAATGGAAGCTTGGGGCGAGGGATGGGCGATTGCGGGTGGAGCCAAAGCCTCAATCTCGCCCTCAACGTCCCTCGGAATACGCTCCCAATGTCACTCTTCCAAAACTCAACAGACCCCAAAAAGGATCGGCGCATTCTAGCGATTTGGTGCGCGCAACTTTCGGTCGATCGCTGGCGGCTGTCGCAAGGGGATAAGACGCGCGGGAGTGAGGGGGAGGGAGAACCTCCAACTGTTCTCATCACCGAAACCGCTCATGGACCGCGCATTGATGCTGTAAACGATGCTGGCCACGGCGTTGGCGCAAGGGTCGGCATGATGCTCGCCGATGCGCGTGCGCTTTACCCCGCGCTTGAAACCGCGCCTTCTGACCCGGCGGGCGATTTGGCATTGCTAGAGAAACTCGCCGTTTGGGCTCAGCGCTGGGGGCCATGGAGCGCGCTTGACCCGCCCGATGGCTTGCTCGTCGATGTGACGGCGGTCGCGCATCTGTTTGGGGGGGAGCGCAGGCTGCTCGCCGATGTAAACCAAGCCTTCGCCAAAAGGCATCTGCGAGTGCGCGCAGGCATCGCCCCCACCGCAGGCGCGGCTTGGGCACTGGCGCATTATGGCCCTCGCGGCAGCATCATCAATCCGCCTCAGGCTGGGGAGGATATGATGCGTCAGCTTGCTGATCTTCCCTCAGCCGCGCTTCGCCTTGATGCTGATGTGATTACCGTCCTGCGCCGTCTCGGCCTTAAACGCCTTGGCGACCTGGCGGATATTGCGCGCGGGGCCACAAGCCGCAAGGAAGCGGCCGCAAGAGACGCGCTGCACCGGCGTTTCAGGGGCAGGAAATCACCGTCCGCCAACCCGCTCACCCGATTGGATCAGCTGCTTGGCCGCGTGCCTGAACCGCTGCTCCCCGTGGTGCCTGAACAAATGCCGCTGGTGCAGCGCCGCTTGATGGAGCCTTTGCGCCATCGCTCGCTGCTCGATCAGGTGCTTGAGGATTTGGCGCAGGATATGGCACGCGAACTCGAAGCCAAAGGCAAGGGCGCAAGGCGGCTTGAGCTGGGAATGTGGCGGGTCGATGGAGAGGTGATTGTGCGCCGCCTTGAGCTTGCCGCTGCCACACGTGATCCTCATCATATCACCCGCCTGTTTGGCGAAAAGCTCGAAGGGATTGAGGCAGGGTTCGGCATCGAAATCGTGCGCCTGCGCGCGTCCTGGGCAGAGCCCCTGGCGGCCTCGCAAAGCGATGTCGAAGAGGCAGCCCAGCGCCATGGCACCTCGATTTCCGCGTGTATTGACCGGCTCACCGTACGCCTTGGCCCGAACGCGGTGCGCCGGCCTGTGCCGTGCGCCAGCCATATGCCAGAGCGCGCGCAAAGCTGGCAGCCTCCTCTTGCCCCTGCGCCCGCTGCGCACACTCCAGTCCTGCGCCATAAAAGGCCGTTGAAGCTGCTCGACCAACCAGAGGCAATCGCCGTCCTTTACGCCTCGCCCGATGGCTATCCCCAGCGCTTTCGTTGGCGAGGCCAGGTGCATGAGGTCGCACGCGTTGAGGGGCCGGAGAGGATTGCGCCTGAATGGTGGCGCGAGCGCTCGACCACCCGGCTGCGTGATTATTACGCCATCGAGGATGCGAAGGGTGCGCGCTATTGGATCTATCGCTCAGGCCTTGTCGGCGATGGTCGTGGAGGCACCCCACAGTGGTATCTTCACGGAATTGCCGCTTGAGCCGCTCATCAAGACTATCAAGCACACTCACGCTCAAAAAGCGTAAAGAAATTAACCACAAGCATTCAGCCATTCTTACGGGATTTTACATATGGTGCAGCCACAAGGACAGCAGGACGACAAGGTGTAGTGCGAATGTCTAACATGGCGAATGTGGCAAAAATGGCGAACAACACTAACCCGCGATCATCTCAGCGGCGTGCTTTGCATCTTATGATCAAGGGCCGCGTTCAATCGCGTTCAATCTATGCCACACTCATCGACATCTCAGAAGGTGGCTGCAAGCTGTCAGCCACTTCAGGCTTTGCCAGTGTCGGTGATAGGGTGACGATCCGCGTGAACGGGATTAACACCCCACTGGGCAAGGTTGCATGGGTCGATGGCAAGATCGCCGGCGTTTCCTTTGAAAGCCCGATGCACATTGCCATCATTGATCACCTTTGCGCCAATATCGACAATGCCAGCGATGAGCAGAGGCAGCGGATGCACCGCGTGTGATTGGGCCTTTGCCCAAACGCTCATTTTTTCAGACATAAAAAGGGGCCGGGAGGAACATCCGGCCCCTTTCATGTGGCAATCCTCTCAATTGCCAGGAAGAAAGTTTAGCTTTCAGGATTGTAAGGGATGGTCGACTTGTGGACGGCCATTTTAAGATCGCCTTGTGCATCACGAATATAGCCGATTGTATATTCAACCTTCACTTCATCGCCGCCGTTTGCCGGAGTGAAGAAGTAATTGCCCATGGCAACGGCCATGTTGCAGATGTTGTTGGTAATCCCGGCATTTTGCCAACGCACATTTGACCACGGAGTGATCGCAAAACCCTTGTCTTCCGGAAAGGAAGCGTTTCCGCCGACAAAATAGGACAAGGCGCCATCAAAAGACGGACGAAACTGTTGAACCGATGCAAGCGTTGGTTTGAACAGAACGAGGCTTTCGTCATAGGCATAGAATCTATCAATGTGATTGATTGCTGCCTGACGATAATCGCCGCCCGAAGAATAGACCTCACCGATTTTGATGATGCCATTGCCCCATGCCTCTTGTGCCGCAATCACCTCTTTTTCGGTGATGCACTGCAACTGAGCCTCTGTCGGCGAACGGGGTTGGTCAGCTCCGATAGGAGTCGTGTTGTCAGTCGTCGCACCAGCAGCAGACGCCAGAAGCGCTGTAACAGCGGCTGTCGCTGCGAGACGAATTTTTCCAAAGCTGATGTCAGTGTTCTTCATTACTTAACTCCTTAAGGGGCCGCGCCCCCGATCAAATCTGAGGCCTACCTAAGGAGAAATTTGGGTCGAAAAAATTCCCCGGCGGGCGTAAGTCAGTGGGTGTAGGCCGCCTGGCCTATGCCTCTGGATGCGCCTTTTTGATGGCCGCATGCAGGAAGGTTGCACACTTTGCATTTGCAGGATTGAGGGCTGGAACATATAAAGAACATATGTCCCAGATCATCCACAAACAGCAAACTTTGCGCGAGCGATTGGAAATCCTTGCCGATGCGGCGAAGTATGATGCGTCCTGCGCGTCGTCTGGCACGGCGAAGAAGAATTCGCTTGGTGGGAAAGGTGTCGGCTCAACCGAGGGGATGGGCATTTGCCACGCCTATGCGCCCGATGGCCGGTGCATCTCGCTGTTGAAGATATTGCTGACCAATCACTGCATCTTCGATTGCCATTATTGTGTGAACCGCAAAAGCTCGAACACGCGGCGCGCGAAGTTCACCCCGCAAGAGGTCGCCGAC
The DNA here is from genome assembly GCF_019904235.1 of Erythrobacter sp. SCSIO 43205. NCBI lineage: Bacteria > Pseudomonadati > Pseudomonadota > Alphaproteobacteria > Sphingomonadales > Erythrobacteraceae > Erythrobacter > Erythrobacter sp. SCSIO 43205. The sequence continues at coordinate 1,973,043 of NZ_CP063202.1, forward strand.
CTCACGATCAATTTCTACAAGCGCAATTATATCGAGGGGCTGTTTCTATCCTCCGGCATCATCAAAAGCTCCAATCACACGATGGAGCAGCTGATGGAAACAGCGCGGATTTTGCGCGAGGAATATGATTTCCGCGGTTACATCCATTTAAAGACCATTCCGGAAGCCGACCCTCAATTGATTGAACAGGCGGGGCTTTATGCGGACCGGGTGTCGATCAATGTGGAATTGCCCACGCGCGCAGGGCTGACCAAGCTTGCGCCTGACAAGGATGAGGCAGAGATCGAGGGAGCCCTTGCCAAGACCAAGACCCGTATTCTTCAGGCTAAGGATGAAAGAAAGCGTTTTCGCCACGCGCCGCGCTTTGCGCCTGCGGGCCAATCGACGCAGATGATCGTGGGCGCAGATGATGCCAATGACGCCGCGATCGTGAACCGGGCGGCGGGTCTCTACGGTAATTTTGGCCTTCGCCGCGTGTATTACAGCGCCTTTTCGCCGATCCCCGATGCAAGCGCGGTGCTGCCTTTGAAGCGGCCGCCCTTGATGCGTGAGCACCGGCTCTATCAGTCCGACTGGCTCATCCGCTTTTATGGTTTTGGCCCCAATGATGTGGCCGATGCGACGGAAAAGGACGGGAACCTTCCGCTTGATATTGATCCGAAGCTTGCTTGGGCTTTGAAGTTTCGGGGCCAGTTTCCGGTTGATGTAAACCGTGCCTCGAAAGAGCAATTGCTGCGCGTGCCGGGGCTGGGAACGACGGCGGTCGGGCGTATCTTAAAAGCGCGGCGGTATCGGCGTTTGCGGTTGGAGGATGTGGGCAGGCTCATCCAATCCATCGCTAAAGTGCGCCCCTTTCTGGTGGCGGCAGACTGGCGGCCCACGCAGCTGACCGACCGGGCGGATTTGCGAGCGATGCTCGCGCCCAAACAAGAGCAGCTGGAGCTGTTTTGATGGGGCTTGGCGCAACTTACTCCCCTCCCGCTCGTGGGAGGGGCTGGGGGTGGGCTAGCAAGGTTGCGCGGGCCCACCCCGCTGCGACTAGCGAGCAAGCCCGCAAGTCTCACTGCCGCTCCCGCAGGCGGGAGGGGAGGCTATGACTGCCCTCCAAAACGTCTCCCTCGGTGCGCACTACGTCGTCCATCTCCCGCGCCCCGACGACTTTGCCTTTTGGCGCGAGCGTGCGCGGCAGTTGATCCAATGCGATGTGCCCCCTGACCGGGTGAGCTGGGTAGAGCCGGGCGGTACGGGCGATCTCTTCGCTTTTGAGGGGCCCCAAGGATCATCGGCGAGGGGTGAGAAACGCCTGCCAGTGCCGGGCGCAGACGCGGGCGAAGTGCGCGCTTCCAAGCGTTTTATGCACTTGACTCGCAACGCCAGCGTCCATTCTGACCCCGAACGCTTCAGCCTGCTCTACCGCGTGCTCTGGCGGCTTCAATCACAGCCCGGCATGATGCAGGACAGCGCCGACATAGACGTGCGCCGGATCGAGGAACTCGACAAGGAAGTGCGCCGCGACGCGCACAAAATGCACGCCTTCGTCCGCTTCCGAGAGGTGGAGAGTGAAGACGGCGAGCACTACGTCGCGTGGTTCGAGCCCGACCACCACATCGTGCGCCGCGAGGCGGGCTTCTTCATGCGCCGCTTTGCCAATATGCACTGGTCGATCCTGACGCCCAGAGGGAGCATCCATTGGGACGGGGAGGTGATGCGCGAAGGCCCTCCGGCGCGGCGCGAAGATGCACCCGCGGGCGATCCGGTGGAGGCTCTGTGGAAGTCCTATTACGCCTCGATCTTCAATCCGGCGCGGCTGAAAGTGGGCGCGATGCTCTCAGAGATGCCCAAGAAATATTGGAAGAATATGCCTGAGGCAGAGCTTATCCCTCAGCTTATCGCAGGGGCTCAGGCGCGCGAGGCGGGCATGGTGGCAGCAGGGGCGAGAGAGGTGCGCGAGAGCCCCAAGAGCCTAGAGGCTATCGCTCAAGGGATTAGCGCCTGCCGAGACTGTCCCATCGCCGAATGTGGCACGCGCGCTGTGATGGGTGAGGGGGCACCGGGCGCTTCCCTGATGATCGTAGGCGAGCAGCCGGGGGATCAGGAGGATTTGGCGGGGAGGCCCTTTGTGGGACCTGCCGGGCAATTGCTTGATGTCTATCTCGATAAGGCGGGGATTGACCGCAAGAGCGCTTACGTCACCAATGCGGTCAAGCACTTCAAATTCGTGAGCCGAGGCAAGCGCCGCATCCACCAGACCCCGCAAGCCAAGGAAATCGACACCTGCCGCTTCTGGCTTGAAGCAGAACGCGAAGTGGTCGCCCCGCGCGTGGTGCTGGCGCTCGGCGCAAGCGCTGCCAGAGCGATGCTAGGCCGCACGGTGAGCCTTGCCAAAGAGCGCGGGGTGCCCGTGCCACTCGAAGACGGCAGCGAGCTTTGGATCACCGCGCACCCGTCCTATCTGCTGCGCCTTGATGGCGAGGCAAGGGCGACGCAAGAGCAGCTTTTCGCGCGCGATCTGGCGGCGGTGCAAGGGCGCCTCTCAGAGTTGGCGGCATGAGATGCCCGAAGCTCCGCTCACTCCTGACAAACGCACGCTGGAGCTTGATCCTGACCTGATCGAGCCGCCCCCCAAAGCGCCCTTTGTGGAGTTGGGGCTGGTGAGCTGTTTCAGCTTTCTTCGCGGCGCGTCTGATGCGGTGGACTTGGCCATGACAGCGCGCACTCTTGGCTATGACGCGCTGGGCATTGCTGATGTGAACAGCTTTGCTGGCGTTGTGCGGCTCCACACCGAGGCGAAAACGCTCAAACTGCGCCCCGTCATCGGCACCCGCATCGAAACGGTCGAGGGGCTTCATTTCCTCGCTTACCCAAAGAACCGTGCTGCCTATGGCCGCCTCTCGCGCCTGATTAGCCAAGGTCGGATGCAGACGCTCTCTGGCGAATGGCAGGAAAAGGGCGTGTGCGAAATCAGCCTTGCGATGCTCGCGGAGCATTCGGAAGGCGTGCAACTGATCCTGCTCCCGCCGGGTGACTTGGACGCCGCGTTCACCATCGAGGTGGAGAGCAATGTTATCCCGCTCAGGCCCGAAGATGGGATGGCGGAGATGGTGCAACTCAGCGCGCCTTTTCCCAAACTGCTACCCCATCTGACCGAGCAACTCCCCAGCCTCAGCCACTTGGCCGCCAGCTATCTCTATCGCGGCGATGATGTGGCGCGGATTGACCGTCTGGACGAGCTTGCCCGCGAGAATGGCCTGACCCTGCTCGCTACCAATGACGTCCACTACCATGCGCCTGCCCGCCGTCCTTTGCAGGACGTGATGACAGCAATTGCGCACAAGACCACTGTGGCGCAGGCAGGGCATCTCCTCCACGCCAATGCTGAGCGGCATTTGAAATCGCCCGAAGCCATGCTGCGCCTGTTCGAACGCTGGCCCCATGCGATTCACGCCGCGCGCGAGGTGGCGGACAATTGCGACTTTTCGCTTGAGGAACTCGCCTATGAGTACCCGGAGGAAATCTATCCCGATGGCATGAGCCCGCAGGAATATCTTGAGGTGGAAACATGGGCGGGGGCAGAGCGGCGCTATCCCGAAGGCGTGCCCGAGAGCGTCCACGATACGCTTGAGCGTGAACTTGCATTGATCGCCAAACTCGACCTTGCGCGCTATTTTCTCACCATCAAGGACATCGTCGATTTCGCCCGAAGCGTCGACCCGCCGATCCTGTGTCAGGGGAGGGGGTCTGCGGCGAACTCGGCCGTTTGCTATTGTCTTGAGATTACATCCGTCGACCCGGCTAAACACCAACTCCTTTTCGACCGCTTCATTTCCGAAGAACGCAAAGAGCCACCGGACATCGATGTCGATTTCGAGCATGAACGGCGCGAGGAGGTGATCCAGTATATCTACGCCAAATATGGCCGCGCGCGCGCCGGGCTCACCGCCACTGTCATTCATTATCGCCCGCGCATGGCGATCCGCGAGGTGGGCAAGGCGATGGGTCTGTCCGAAGATGTGACCGCGCGCCTTGCCAAAAGCGTTTGGGGCAGCTGGGGCCGCGAGATTAGTGAGAAACACGCAGGCGAGAGCGGTCTGGATGTGACCGATCCACACTTGAAGCGCGTGCTGGCGCTGACCGAGCAGATGATCGGAATGCCGCGCCATTTGTCGCAGCACGTGGGTGGATTTATCCTCACCGACGGACCGCTCACCGAAACCGTGCCGATTGGCAATGGCGCAATGCCTGATCGCAGTTTCATCGAGTGGGACAAGGACGATATAGAGGCGCTCGGTATCCTTAAGGTCGACGTGCTTGCGCTGGGGATGCTCACCTGCATCAAGAAATGCCTTGATCTGCTCACCGCGCACCATGACCGCACTTTGACGCTCGCCACTGTTCCGCGCGAAGATCCGGAAACCTACGCGATGCTGCGCAAGGGGGATTCGCTCGGTGTGTTTCAGGTCGAAAGCCGCGCGCAGATGAATATGCTCCCGCGCCTTCGTCCGCGCGAGTTTTACGATCTCGTGATCCAGGTCGCGATTGTACGCCCCGGCCCGATACAGGGCGATATGGTTCACCCGTACCTCAAACGCCGCCGGGGTGCAGAAGAGGTGGTGATCCCCAAACCTTCGCCAGCCCACGGTCCCCCCGATGAGCTTTCCAGCATCTTGGAGCGCACCTTGGGCGTGCCGATTTTCCAAGAGCAGGCGATGAAGATTGCTCTGGATGCGGCTAAATTCTCAAGTCTCGAAGCCAACCGTCTGCGCAAAGCCATGGCGACGTTCCGTTCGCGCGGCATGGTCGATGAGCTTCAGGACATGATGGTCGAACGCATGGTGACGCGCGGTTATGATCGCGAATTTGCCGAGCGGTGCTTCAACCAGATCAGGGGCTTTGGCGAATATGGCTTTCCCGAAAGCCACGCGGCGTCTTTTGCGCATCTGGTCTATGTTTCAAGCTGGCTCAAATGCCATTTTCCAGCGGCATTTGCGGCGGCTTTGCTGAACTCACAGCCGATGGGTTTTTACGCGCCCGCGCAGATTGTGAGGGATGCAAGGGAGCACGGGGTTGAGGTGCTGCCGGCGGATGTGAATGCGAGCCAATGGGATTGTACTTTGGAAGAAACGCAGGCCCACCCCGCTGCGACTAACGCCGACGGCGTCGACGCAAGTCTCACTGCCCCTCTCTCTTGCGGGAGGGGAGCCGAGCTTGGCAGCTTACTGCCTAGCGAAGCGGAGTGGGGAGGGCGCGATCAAGGCCGCCAAGACCGTCACGTCGACCTTCGCCTGGGGTTACGCCAGATTGATGGCCTGCCCGAACATATCGCCGCGCAATTGGTGGCAGAGCGCGCAGAAAACGGCCCTTACCGTGATGTGGCTGAGCTTCGCGAGCGTGCAGGGCTTTCCCCTGCGCATATCGAGAGGCTTGCGAGCGCGGATGCCTTCACCTCGCTTTGCCTTTCGCGCCGACAAGCCTTGTGGGATGCACGCAGCCTTATCGCTGGGCCTGATCTCCCCCTGTTCCGTGCAGCGCAGGAGCGTGACGAAGGGGCAGAGCGCGCGCCGACAAAGCTGCCCACAATGCCGCTTAGCGAAGAAGTGGTGAATGACTATCAGACCACGCGGTTGAGTCTTAAAGCGCACCCGATGGCGTTCCTGCGTCCAGCTTTGGCGGAACGCGGTTTCATAAGGGCCTGCGACCTTCGCAGCCGCAAATATCGCTCCATGGTGCAGGTGGCTGGCGTTGTGCTGATCCGCCAGCGACCGGGTAGTGCCAAGGGTGTTTGCTTTATCACGCTTGAAGATGAGACGGGGGTGGTGAACCTCGTGGTGTGGCCTGACCTTAAGGAAAAACAGCGTCAGGTTGTCATGGGCGCGCGGTTGATGGAGGTGCGTGGGCGGGTCGAATATGACGATGAGGTGATCCATGTGATCGCTCACAATATGGTCGATGCGAGCGACCAGCTTTATGCGCTTTCCGACGATATGTTATCAGCCCCTCTGGCGCGGGCGGATCATGTGAATACACCCCTTCAAGGTAGAAAAGCGTCAGCGACACGCGAAGCGATACAGCCGCGCGACATGATCGATCAGCTATCCCCGGTTAGTGGAACGGCCCATGGAACACCGGGCGGCCATCCGCGTAATCATAGGATCATCCCCAAGTCGCGCGACTTTCATTAAAGGCACCTCATGGCAGCGAAGAAAACCACTACGACGATGCAAGCGATGCGTCGCGTTCTTGTCCTGAGTGTCCTTGCGGCTCTTGGAATAGCAGGGTGGAACTGGCTTCAGGATCACCCTGAGCACAATCCCATGGCCCCACTCGATCTGCGCGATCCGATCGGCCTTGCAACCACGACAAAACTTGTCGCGCTTCGCGATGATGTGGATCAGTGCCGCGCGGTGCTTGAACGCAGCGATGTCGCATTCACCGCTTTGCCAGAGGTGGGGGAGGGGGCGTGCGCGCGCCCAGACCGCACGCAGCTCACCCAACTTCCACTAAGCCCCGGCAATCCCGCTACCACTTGCCCAGTTGCCGCCGCGCTGGAACTGTGGCGCACACGCACGGTCGAACCTGCCGCGCGCGAAATCTTTGGCAGCGACGTAGCGCGATTTGAGCATCTGGGTGTGTATAATTGCCGCCGGATACGCGGGTCTTCTGACAGGTGGAGCCAGCACGCCACCGGCAATGCGATTGATATCAGCGCGGTTGTGCTGGAGGATGGACGGCGGATCAGCCTTATCGCCGATTGGGACGGCGATGCGGACGAAGCGCGCTTCTTACGCGAGATCAGGGATGGCGCCTGCGATGTGTTCGCCGTGGTGCTGTCGCCTGATTATAACGCTGCCCACGCCGATCATTTCCACTTTGATCAGACTGGCAATTTTATGGGCGTGTGCCGCTAAGCCCTTCGATTAGGTGGTTTCAAGCGCGTATCCGGCAGAGCGGACCGTGCGAATGGGGTCTTTCACCCCTTCGATATCAATTGCCTTGCGGAGCCGACGGATGTGCACATCAACCGTGCGAAGCTCAATATCAGAGCCAGTGCCCCAAACCCCATCAAGCAATTGCCCACGGCTGAATACCCGGCCTGGGCTTTCCATAAAGAACTTCAACAGCCGGTATTCTGTCGGGCCAAGCTGAAGGTTCTGCCCCCGGCGTTGAACCTTGTGAGCTACGGGGTCGAGCTTGATGTCGCCAACCTCAATCGTCTCGCCTGCTAGCGCTGGACGAATGCGGCGCATGACCGCTGCGACACGGGCAAGCAGTTCACGCGGAGAAAATGGCTTGGTGAGATAATCATCTGCGCCCATTTCAAGCCCGCGCACACGGTCATCTTCGGCTTCGCGCGCGGTGAGCATGATAATCGGCACGTGCGCGGTCTGTTTGTCGCGGCGTAGCTGACGGCAGACTTCGATCCCGCTGGTGCCTTCAATCATCCAGTCGAGGATAATGAGGTCAGGAACCTCTTCGCGTGCAAGGATCAGCGCATCATCGCCATCCTTGGTGCAGCGCACCTGATAGCCCTCGTTTTGAAAGCGATATTCGAGAAGCTCAGAAAGGGCAGGATCATCTTCGACAAGAAGCAATTTCGCCGCAAACATCGCCAGATTCTCCTACACTGTAAGCGCGCACCCTAAGCGCCGCGTCACGCTCAATGTGTCAGTCAGGCTACAGTTTGATGAAACTGACCGCCCAAAGTTTTCCACCGGGTGGTCTTGAGCCCTACAGATCATCTTCTGGTGGATAGACACCCGTGGCGGCGAAGTGGACCATTTCCGCCACATTGGTGGCATGATCGCCAATCCGCTCAAGATTGCGAGCCACAAATAGCAATTGTGCAGCGCTGGAAATGGTCGCAGGGTTTTCGACCATGTGGCTGACAAGATTGCGGAAAATGCTGTTGTAAAAGGCATCGACTTTGGCATCGGTCGCAATCACCTCGCGAGCAAGGTCGGGGTCACGCGCTGCATATGCGGTGAGCACATCGTGCACCATTTCCGCGGCCACTTCCCCCATTGCAGGCAGCAAAGTGAGCGGCTCGAACCGGTCTTTGCCTTCGATCTCGCCTACGCGTTTCGCGATATTCTTGGAGTAATCGCCAATGCGTTCGACCACGCCAGCGATCTTGAGCGCGGCGATGACTTCGCGAAGATCGTCAGCCATGGGCGCACGAAGGGCGATGACTCGGATTGCAAGTTTGTCGACCTGCATTTCCAGCTCATCCAGCTTCTTGTCGCCTTTAACGACCTTCTTTGCGCGCTGCACATCGCCTGTCACAAGAGATGCGAGAGACTCCTCAATGGCCACCTCGGCAAGGCCGCCCATCTCACCGATAAGGCCGCGAAGGCGTGTGATGTCTTCGTCGAATGCTTTGACTGTATGTTCGTTCATTAGCCGTACCGCCCGGTGATATAGTCTTTGGTGCGCTGCTCTATCGGATTGGTGAAAATGTCAGTCGTGCGACCATATTCCACAATCTCCCCAAGGTGGAAGAACGCAGTTCTGTCCGAAACGCGCGCTGCCTGTTGCATGGAGTGGGTTACGATCACAATTGCATAGCGACCAGAGAGTTCAGCGATTAACTCTTCGATCTTCGCTGTTGCGATGGGGTCAAGTGCTGAGCATGGTTCATCCATAAGGATGACTTCAGGATCAACCGCGATGGCTCGCGCGATGCACAAACGCTGTTGCTGGCCACCAGAAAGCGCGGTGCCCGGATCGTCAAGGCGGTCCTTTACCTCTTCCCAAAGCCCGGCGCGGCGCAACGAATTTTCGACGATCTCGTCAAGATCGCTTTTTTGTTCGAAAATGCCGTGAATGCGCGGACCATAGGCGATGTTGTCGTAAATCGATTTGGGGAAGGGGTTGGGCTTCTGGAACACCATCCCGACGCGCGCGCGCAGTTGCACCACGTCCATGCTGGAGGCGTAAATGTCCTCCCCGTCCAGTTCAATCTGACCGGTCACACGGGCAGATGCAATGGTATCATTCATCCGGTTCAGCGCGCGCAGAAAGGTCGATTTGCCGCAGCCAGATGGTCCGATAAAGGCGGTCACATATTTGGCAGGGATGCCAATTGAAACGTCTTTGATCGCCTGTTTTTCACCATAATAAACCGAGACGTTCTCAGCGCTCATCTTGGCTTTGACTTCTTCGATGTTGGGATGAATTACAGTCACCAGCTTTTCTCGAATTTGTTGCGCAGATAGATGGCAAGGCCATTCATCAGCAGGAGGACGATCAGAAGAACGATAATAGCCGCACTTGTCCGCTCGACAAAGCCGCGGTCGATTTCATCAGACCAAAGGAAGATTTGTACCGGCAGTACAGTGGCGGCCGACGTGAACCCATCGGGCGCGCTTGCGACAAATGCCCGAAGGCCGATGAGGATCAGCGGCGCCGTCTCACCAAGCGCCCGGGCCATGCCGATAATGGTGCCGGTCAGCATCCCTGGCATGGCAAGCGGCAAAACATGGTGGAAGACCACCTGAACGGGCGATGCTCCCACAGCCAAGGCTCCGTCGCGAATTGATGGCGGAACCGCTTTGATGGCGTTTCGGCCCGAAATCACGATCACCGGCATAGTCATCAATGCCAAGGTAATACCGGCGATGATCGGCGTTGAACGAAGGTTGGGGAACAGGGTCATCAGGAAGAACAGGCCGAGCAGACCAAAGATGATCGAAGGAACCGCAGCAAGGTTGTTGATCGACACCTCAAGGAAGTCCGTCCAGCGATTCTTTGGCGCGTATTCCTCAAGGTAAAGCGCGGCCATAATCCCGATCGGGAAAGCGAGCACAAACGTCACCAGCATGGTCAGAACCGACCCTTTAAGTGCGCCCCATATCCCCGCCAATTGTGGGTCGGTTGCATCTGAACGTTCGAGGAAGCCGATATCGAGGTTCTTTTCCAGAACTCCTCTTTCAGCCAGATCGGTTGCAAGCGCCTGCATCTCGGCAGTGCCTTCGCCTGAATAGCCAGCGGAAAGGTCAGCCGAAGCGGGAAGCCACAATGTCTCTTCGCGGGTCAGAAGCGAAGGGTTAGCATGGATCATGCTCGCCACTTCGCGCCACGCTTCGCTGTTCAGCTGTTCAGCGCCCTCGGATCCAAAGCTGTCTCGCGCAGCGCCATAGACGACCGAGCGCAGTCCTTGATTGTCGAGCGCGCGCATTGCTTCGGGCGCTGTTGCACCCGCCTCTATCGGTTGCAGGCCGCTTTGCACAAAGTCGATTTCGACGGCCAGTTCGACACGCTGAAACCCGCCGATCCCGTTCATCAGCATATTGCCGAGCAGCAAGATCAGCACAACGACAGAGAACGAAATTGCGCCAAGTCCAAGCGCCTTGAAGCGCCGTTCCTGAGCATAACGCTGCTTCAAACGCTTCTCAAAGCGCTCTGTGCGGGCGGTGGCGAGTGGAGGCTCGCCAGCGGGAGGGGTGATAGCCTCACTCATAAGCTTCGCGATACCTTTTTACGACGCTCAAAGCGATGAAATTCAGGGCCAAAGTGACCAGAAATAGGATGAAACCAAGCGCAAATGCGCTGAGCGTGGCGGGGTGGTCAAAGCTGCCTTCGCCGGTAAGCATCGCGACGATTTGAACCGTGACAGTGGTCATGGAATCCAGAGGGTTGGCAGAAAGGTTAGCGGCGGTCGATGCCGCCATCACCACGATCATCGTCTCACCAATCGCGCGGCTGACGGCTAGCATGACGCCCCCGACGATGCCGGGCAGGGCAGCTGGCACTAGCACTTTCTTGATTGTTTCTGAGGTCGTTGCGCCCATCGCCAAGCTTCCATCGCGCATCGCTTGTGGCACGGCAGCGATGCTGTCGTCGGCCATGGATGAGACGAATGGAATGATCATCACGCCCATCACAAGGCCAGCGGCAAGCGCACTTTCCGAAGAGGCGTTAGCTACGCCAACTGCTATTGCCGCATCGCGGATCAGCGGGGCAACCGTGAGGGCTGCGAAATAGCCGTAAACCACTGTTGGCACACCGGCGAGCACTTCAAGCGCAGGTTTCGCAAATGCGCGAAAACGCGGGTGGGCGTATTGTGTCAGGTAAATTGCACTCATCATACCGAGCGGAATGGCAACAATCATGGCGATGATCGCACCGATCAGGATCGTGCCCCAAAACAGCGGGATAGCGCCATATCGGGTGGGATCGGGATTGTCCGGGTTCGCCATGGGGTCAGGCGACCAGAATGTTCCGAAGAGAAAATCGATGGGCGAGACCATTTCAAAGAAACGGAAGGTTTCGAAGATCAGACTGGCCAGAATACCAAAGGTACAAAAAACGGCGACAAGCGATGCAAGAATGAGCAGCGCCATAATAACACGCTCAACCCGTGTGCGCGCGCCAAAGTCGGGCTTGATCCGAAGGAAACTGTAAGCGCCCGCTGCACCTGCGATAATCAAGGTGAGAGCGATACCAATCCAGCGGTATTGCGCGATCGCATCGCTAAACGGTGCAACCATGGGAAGGGCATCGGGATTGGTCGTCGAAGCAGCAGCGCCGGTCGCGACCGCGCGTGCCTCGCGCAACGCATCCAGCCTCGCACTATCGAGCGCAGGAAGGCCATCGGCGGCGGGGCTTCCCAGAACGGATTGCAAGACAAGGCCCGGCGAAATCGCGTTCCAGACAAGCACAAAAATGATGGTTGGCACGAAGACCCAAAGGCCCACGTACCAACCGTGATAATTGGGAAGGCTGGAAAGCCGGCCGCCCGCATCAGCGCGAAGCGCCCATGCGCGGCTCCTCGCCGCTAACCATCCGGCAAGGGCAAGGCCCAAGACCAAAAGAAAAGAAGCAGCCAGCGTTCTATCCTAACTTCGAAAAGTGCCTTACTTCAGTTCCGACCCGTCAAGGGTCGTGTACTCGGTCGCGGCTGAGAGATTCGCAGCCATGACGTCGTCTGGCGATGCCACTAGTCCAATCGCAGCCAGAGGGCCACCGCGTTCCCACATTTTTGTCCACTCGGTAAGATATTCGGCAAGGCCGTTCACTTCACCAATGTGTGCCTTCTTGACGTAGACGAAAAGCGGACGCGCGCCCGGATAATCAAAGTTCGCGATGTTTTCGTAGGTTGGATCAACGCCGTTCATTGGAAGGCCCTGGACCTTATCGGCGTTTTCTTCGAGGTAAGAATACCCAAAGACACCAACGGCGTTCTCATTGCCTTCGATCTTTTGGACGATCAGATTGTCCTGCTCACCTTGGTCGACATAAAGACCATCTGCTCGCACTTCGGTGCACACCTGATCGTATTTGTCCTCATCTTCTTCCTTGAGGGCTTCCATCTCAGGGTTTGATTCGCAGCCAACTTCAAGGATGAGCTCTTTAAGAGCGTCGCGAGTGCCCGAAGTGGTGGGTGGACCGTAAACGAGGATGGGGAGGGCAGGAAGCGATGGATCGACATCGGCCCACGTCTTCGTGGTTTGCTCGCCCCCGTAAGGAGAAGCAGCCAGCGCCTCATACACGATCTTTGGCGTAAGGTTCAGCTCAATGCCGCCTTGTGCCGAAGCAAAAGCGATCCCGTCGAGGCCGACTTGCATTTCGATGACGTCGGTCACCCCGTTTTCCTGACATTCGGCAAATTCCGATGCCTTCATGCGGCGCGATGCGTTGGTGGCAGATGGCGTGTCGAGTCCAACGCCTGAGCAGAACAGCTTCATGCCGCCACCGGTGCCAGTCGATTCAATCACAACCGCTGGCAGTTCAGGGTTGGAGCGCGCAAGCGATTCCGAAACCGCTTTTGCAAATGGGAAGACGGTCGACGAACCGACTGAACGAATGGTTTCCTGAGTGCTGGTTTCGCCAAGCTCGTCGCCACAAGCGGCAAGAGCAAGGGTGGAAGAGGCCAGAAGAATGGCTGATTTTCCGAGTTTCATTATATTCACTCCTGATTGATTGGAGATGTCCAATAGGGATTGATGTTTCAGCTTCGCGACAGGGGGGGCACAATTTTTCAACAAATGCGAAACTTTGTGACCAACCTGTTACGCTTAAAAGTCAACTTGCGCGCGGGCCCCGAATACGTGGACGTTGTAAGATGTGTCGCCGCTTGCGGTCGGGAAGGCTGCATTGTCGTATGAAAGCAAGCCATAGTTGAACAAGATTCGGGTGTAGTCGGTGAAGGTCCAGATAAGCGATGCCTGAAGGCTTTCTTGTGTTCCGCCGATGATGCCTTCTGAATTCATGTCGAGGTGATCATAGCGCAGGTTCACCTGAACCGCACCAGTGCCACCTTCACCAACCGGCTTGTTCGGCTTAACCCGGTCAAATTCACCGACCTTATATCCACGGCTGTCGCCTTCAGTGAGGAAGTAGCCGGCCTCGATCGATCCGCCAAAGAAGCTTGGGCTTGCAAGCGCTCCGGGACGGTTCACGCTCTGGCGGAAACCTTCAACCGAGACGTGGAAAGGACCAGCAATCGCTGCTGCTTCAATGCCAAGACCAAGCTCGCTTGTGGCGGAGAACCGGTCGGTGTTGATAAAACGGTTATCAGTCCAGTGCACCAACGGACGCTGGCGGTAGCGGATTTCGCTGCCTTCGCCGAGCTTATTGTAGTGGACCGAACCGCCAAAGTGGAGCTGTGTCGACCCGGACTTGGGCGCATAGACGATCCGGCTGTCAAAGCTGGTATTGTCATTGGGCAGGTCTTCGCTGTTGTCGCTAAAGACGCCGCCCTGGATCATGAACTCGTCGGTCTTGTAGATCGCAGCGACACCGACGCGCCGTTCGAACGGAAGCACATCGGTCCATGCGGAGCGCTCAAGGAATGAGGTGTGAAGGCTGCTCGAAATCTCTTCAAGACCCCAGAACGGGTTGAACTGGCCAGCTTGAAGGGTCAGCTCGCCATCGGTGTAGGAGACGATCGCGTCTGTTAGGATCGTCTGGTTCTCTGCGAAATCGGCTTCAATCTTATAGCCAAAGCCGCCCGGGATTTTGCCCGATGCGCCAAGGCGGATGCGGCGCGCCTCGGCGTCGAACCCGCTGTCTGCGCCGGTCGAGCCGGGTGCACTTATATAGCCGGCATCGATATTGATGCGACCGCGCGGCTTAAATGTGAAGCCGCGGCTGTCTTTGACTTCTGGAGATGCTTTGAGCGTGACTTGCGGCACCGATTCAGCAGCCAGAGCTGCCTCTTGCGTTGAGCTAGCCGCCGTCTGAGCGACGCTTTGCTCTGCCATTGCGGTGTTCTGCGCGGTTTGAGCGGCTTCGGCGTTCTCGGCGAAATTGGTTTCAAGCTGCTGAATTCGTGCAGAAAGGCGCGCGAGCTCGGCTTTGAGCGCTTCGATTTCGGATCGGTTTGGGCTTGCGTCTTGTGCAATCGCCTGACCTGAGGTCGATGCGCACAGCGCCGCGAGGATGATCGCGACCCGACTTGGCCTTGTCATATTATAATTCCTCCGCAACGCCGGAGGATCCAGCGCGTCCGGCAGCGCGAATATGACCACAATATGACGTGAAAGAGACTCTAATGTTACAGTTCAATGACAACCGGGGAAACTGTTTATTCGAGAAAATTACGCGAGGACACAGCGCCCTTGAAAATGGGTTCACGCGTCAGGCCTTAATTGACCCGCTTGCGTGCTTTCAACCTGGGGCAGCCGTACGATAACTTTCGTTCCAACGCCTTCGGTGCTTTGAATATCGAGCCTCCCGCGGTGGCGTTCGACAATGTGTTTTACAATCGCAAGGCCAAGCCCGGTCCCGCCTGACGCGCGGCTGCGGCTTGGGTCGGTGCGATAAAACCGGCGGGTGAGGTGAGGGACGTGTTCAGAAGGGATGCCATCGCCTGTATCGCTCACTGTGATGCGCGCCTCGCCAAGCTGAGAGTGGTCAAGACGCACCCGGACATAGGTGCCCTCGCGTCCATATTTGAACGCATTATCGACCAGATTGCGCACCAACTGCTCAAGCTGTTGCTGATCGCCTTGGACGGTGGGCTGCTCGGCCAATTCAAATTCAAGCCAATCTGAGCGCTCAGACCCTGCTGCATCACGCGCAGCGCGCTCTACCAAAGAGGCAAGCTCAAGATTGGTTTCAGGCAAATCGTGTTTTTCGGCCTCTACCCGCGAAAGGCTCATCAAATCACTGATAAGCGCTTGCATGCGCTTCGCCTCGCGCTCGATCGTGCCTAGAAATTTCTGCGACATCGGAGTGTCGAAGTTTTCGCCGCTTTCGCTGAGCGTTTCGACATAGCCAATGATTGAGGCAAGCGGTGTGCGCAGCTCGTGACTGGCATTGGCGACAAAATCGGTGTGTGCGCGGCTTATATCGGCCTCGGCATTCTGATTGATAAGCTCAATCACTGCGAGATCTTCATCAATCACCTGACGATTGATGCGCCAAACATCCTGGCGCCGAACCAGTCCGCGCACGATGGCCTGTCCCCCCTTTTTCTTGCCAAGCAGTTTGATCGCAGCAGGCTGGCGAAAGACAACCCGCGCGTCCTGTCCGGGGATATGAGTGCCAAGCAGTTTTCGCGCGGAGCGATTGGCAATAGCAATATTGCCTTTTTCCGTGACAAGAACGGGGGTGGAGGAGTTTTCAACCAGCTCGCGCATGGAACTCATACTCAATCGCTTGTTGCGGATCGCGGTCTGATTTTCCGGAGGTGTGCTGGTGACAAGGAACAGCGATCCGACCCAAACCCCCAGCACCCCGAAAACGAGAACGAGATCAAGCCCAAGCACAGCCATAACGCCGCTCGTCAGAATTGCGAGCCATATGCCCGTCGTGGGAATCGTTCGGCGGCTGACCATCAGTTCGCTCTAGCGCGCGAAGGAACAAGGTCAAATGCGTAATGAGTTTGTCAAAAAGTCGAACGGCCAAACGAAAAACGGCCTCCCGAAGGAAGCCGTTTCGACCTGCTTGATGCAGGTGCAAGTTTGGTGACCCGTACGGGAATCGAACCCGTGTTTCAGCCGTGAAAGGGCCGCGTCCTAACCGCTAGACGAACGGGCCACGCTCGCTTGCGGAAGCGCGCATCTAGGGGGGCAGGCAGATTGGGTCAAGCCCTCATTGCGCACATTTGGAGAAAAACTTTGCACAGCCGGGTGCACGCGCGCCTTTAATCGGCAAAAGCTGCGTCTTCGAGGTGCAATTCAGCCGCAGGGCGAGGGCCCCAATCGTCAATCTTGACCCGCCCTGCGAGATGGAATCGGCGCTGAGCGCTGCGGTGCATGAGCGTTTGCGCCATTTCGGTTTCCGCGGCTCTAAAGGCGATGGCCTTGAAGCTTTGCCCGTCCTGACCACTGGCAATGACGCGCAAGTGATCTTTACCAACGATGTCGGCTTTGACGATGCGCACCGGACCGACCGCGATGCGCGGGGCAGGCCAGCCCACGCCATAGGGACCGGCGGCATCCAATGTGTTGACAAGTTCAGGGGTGAGCCCGCCAGGGGAGAGCGAAAGATCAAGCTGCATCGACTGAGCAGCACGCGCTTTCTCAACATCACGCGCAAGCCTTGTGTCGAGGAACTCGCTGAAAGCGGCCAGGTTCGATTCTTCAATAGTCAGCCCTGCCGCCATCGCGTGTCCGCCGCCTGCCACCAGCAAGCCTTCCTCGCGCGCGGCAATGATCGCAGCGCCAAGGTCCACCCCGCTGATCGAGCGGCCCGAACCTTTACCTTCTTGTCCGTCGAGAGCGATGACAATCGAGGGTTTTCCGGTCTTCTCTTTGATGCGCCCGGCCACGATGCCAATTACGCCGGGATGCCAACCGTTCGCCGATAGCACTTGCACCGCCATGTTGTGCTGCCCGTCAAGCTGTGCTTCTGCGGCCTCCTGCACGGCGGCTTCGATGGCGCGGCGCTCTTCGTTTAGAGCCGACAGCTGTTCTGCAATTGCGCGCGCTTCCTCGGGATCGGTGGTGGTGAGAAGGCGCACACCAAGGGTTGATTCCCCGATTCGCCCGCCTGCATTGATGCGCGGACCCAAGGCAAAGCCAAGATCGGAGGCGATCGGCGCGCGCTTCAATCGGCTTGCATCAATCAAAGCGGCCATCCCGATGCGATCACGCCGGCTGAGCACTTTCAACCCTTGCGCAACAAACGCCCTGTTAAGTCCGTGCAAAGCCGCAACATCAGCCACCGTGCCAAGCGCAACAAGATCGAGAAGCGCCATCAGATCCGGCTCTTTGCGGGTGTTGAAATAGCCTTGCGAACGCAGCGTGCGCACAAGCGCAATCGCGAGCAGGAACGCGACACCCACAGCGGCCAGATGCCCGTGTGAGGCGGCAAGGTCGCTTTCATCCAAACGGTTTGGATTTACGAGGGCAACAGTGGGGGGCAAGTCTGGCGAACATTTGTGGTGATCGACGACGATCACATCCACCCCGGCCTCCTTGGCCATCGTCAGCGCTTCATGCGCCATGGCACCGCAATCGACCGTGATGATCAGCCTGGAGCCGTCCTCAGCCAATTTGACCAAGGCTTCTCCGCTGGGCCCATAGCCTTCGAGCAGGCGGTCAGGAATGTAATAGCCCGCATCCACGCCCAGTGACCTCAACAGATCTATAAGCAATGCCGCGCTGGTCGCCCCGTCGACATCATAGTCGCCGTAAACAGTGATCTTTTCACCGCTCAGTACCGCTTTGGCGATACGCTGAGCGGCTTCGTCCATGTCGCGAAATTCCGACGGGTTAGGCAGAAATTCGCGCATGGTGGGCTTTGCGTGTTTGGCAATTTCATCTCGGGCAACCCCGCGAGAGACCAGCAATTGCTCAGTAATGTCAGCGGCAAGTCCATAGGTTTCATCGCCGCAATCCATGTTGCCCCCGCGCCAAACCCAGGCGCGGCCGCCGATGGATTGTGTGACGCCAAGAACATTGGAAAGGGTACGCGTTGCCATAAGGCGTTCAGATTAGCCGAACATCGCAGCGCATAACAGAGCCGACCATTGACAATCGACAGGCTGCTGGGCTTTGCCCGTTGCCATGGACGATGCCTCCATTCTTCTTGTCATCTGGCACAGCCGGACCAACGCCAGCGAGCAGATGGCACGCGCCGCTGCAGCCCATGAAAACGCCCAGATCATGCGAGCGCGCGACGTGCGTACCGAGCATATTCTGAAAGCTGCGGGCTATCTCTTTGTATGCCCTGAAAATCTTGCCTCCATGAGCGGCGAGATGAAAGAGATGTTCGATGCCAACTACTACCCGGTCCTGGGCAAAATTGAGGGCAGACCCTATGCCTCGATTATCGCTGCGGGGTCGGATGGAAGCGGTGCGCAGCGACAAATGGACCGGATCGCTACCGGATGGCGCCTCAAGCGGGTGGCAGACCCGATGATTGTCAATTTTGACGCGCAAACGCCAGAAGACATTTTGGCAATTAAAAGTGTTGAGGAACGTATTTTGGAAGATTGCCGCGAACTTGGCCTCTCGATGGGCGAAGGGATCGCACTGGGCGTCTTCTAATTACACGCGTGGCAAGGAACCAATCTGGTGATCGAACGCTGATGGACGTGGATTGGTCGCCAAGCGTTTGCGTTTTACATTCTGATCGGCGATAGGTGGGACGTGTGACACGGGCTGCCCACCAGTAGAAGGGAAAATCAGGGGGGTCTTGCGATAGCTGAACATCTTCCCCAACCGGCCCATGGTCTTTATCTCCTGTTCAATCAGGGGACGAGGCCAGATCGCCATGCTTTAAGAGAATTTGCCGCCTGTCAGCCGAGCGTCTCGGTGAGCCACGACCCGCTTGAAGGCGTTCCCATCCATCTTGCGAGCTCTGACGGGCAAAGCACTGAGGAAGCGGGCACTGTACTGGCCGCCAGCCAGCGCAAACGGACCTGGCTTGAGCTCCTGCGCGAGGGCATGACGTTTGAGGTTTCGGGGCTGGCCCCCGGCAATTCGCTCACATTGCCCAAGGTTGAATTTCTGTTCGATTTTGCGGATTTGCCCGAAACCTCGCAATATCAGGTGCTCCATCTGGCGCCTGGACATCATCTTGCTGAGGGAGAGCGGACATTACCCGTCGCCAAAGGCCTGCTTGGCCTTGCGCGCGACCTCACCCATCACTTTGAAGATTTGGTCGGTGTCATCTGGCCGGCCTCTTCCAGCGTGATCGGACGCCAGTTCTTTGAATCGGTTATCACCGCCTGGTTTGAAGGCGGACCGTTTCCCGCTTTAGGGCTCACCGCATTTCGCGAAACCAATGACGGCGCGCTTGAAACTCAGGGGCTCAGTTTCTGGATTGACCAAGAGCTCAGGATCGAGCCTCCGCTTTCATTTGAAAAGGTTTATGCAACCAGAATCGGTGTCAGATTAGTTAACCAGTTAGTATTGGTCGGCGGTGTAGATACCAGCGAGCGAGTGGTCGCTCCTGACGGCACAAAGCTGGTCTTGCGCCCCTCTCGCAATGGCAAATTTGTTCGAACATGGCGAGAATGACCGTCCGGAACGAGGGATTAGTTGTCTGGGATCATAGCGCCGATAACGGCGCGTGGAACATCAGGTGCAACATCGCTAGCGACAGTGCAGGGTACGCGGCCCTGTTGTGCTACCCAAACCACAATCACCTTCCAGTCGGTTAATCGCAAAAGCTCCCCCCGATACGACCCCGGTCTTCAACGCCACCACTTTCTGCCCAAGCAAATCCTAGGGAAACGCTACTTCAGCCAGATGTTTGCAAGTGTCGGAACGGTGAGAGTTGGCTTTGATGATTTCCGGTTTAATGGACTTCTTCTGCCGGCTACGGAAAAAGCAACGCTTGAAACTGGCCTCCCGCTTCATCGGGGCCCGCATCCCATCTATAACGAGCTTGTCATTGAGCGGGTGGGCACGATTGAAAGCCGCTGGGCTCAGGTAAAGCGCAAAAACCCTGAGATAGCGCGCGAGGAAGCGCTTGAGCGGATGCGGCTGTTGCAAAGGGCGCTGCGCCTGCGGCTCATTACCGAAGAAAAGACGTTTGTCCTTAATCGTAATGACCCGCTTGGCACCGGGTTTGATTTTGCAACGCTTGATGCAATGGCCGAAACGATCTGGAAATCGACCTAAATCCTAGCACCTAAGCCCAAGCGCTGTAATCACTTACCTCAAGCATCCGCGCGCGCGCTTCGTGATACTCGCGCTCAAAACGAGCGACCATGTCTTCGACAGTGCCAACCGATTTGACCGCGCCGATGCCCTGACCAGACCCCCAGATGTCTTTCCACGCCTTGGCCTTGGTGTTGCCGCCAGAGCCAAAGTTCATTTTGGAAGGATCGCTTTCAGGAAGGTTATCCGGGTCAAGGCCTGCGTTCTCAACCGAAGAGCGCAGATAATTGCCGTGAACGCCTGTAAAGAGGTTTGAATAGACGATGCCTTCTGCTGACCCATCAACAATCCCTTGCTTGTAAGCTTGATCAGCGTTTGCCTCTTCGGTTGCGATAAAGGCGCTTCCGCAATAACCGAAATCTGCGCCAACGGCTTGCGCTGCAAGGATAGATGCGCCGTGTCCGATAGAGCCGGAAAGCGCAACAAGCCCATCAAACCATTCGCGAATTTCACGCACGAGGGCAAAGGGCGATTGCACGCCGGCATGGCCACCAGCGCCCGCCGCGACGGGGATAAGACCATCTGCGCCTTTCTCAATCGCTTTGTTGGCGAAGCGGTTGTTGATGACATCATGCATGGTGATGCCGCCCCAGTTGCGAACGGCATCAAAAATTTCGGTGCGCGCTCCAAGCGAGGTGATGACAAGGGGAACCTGCCATTTCTCGCAGGTTTTCATGTCCTCCATCACGCGGTCGTTCGACTTATGGACGATCTGGTTGACAGCAAAAGGAGCCGCCGGACGATCCGGGTTTTCTCGGTTGTGCTTGGCCAGTTCTTCGGTGATCTGGTGGAGCCATTCGTCGAGCAGGCTTTGAGGCCGCGCGTTCAATGCTGGAAAGCTGCCGATGATCCCTGCCTTACACTGCGCAATCACAAGCTCAGGGCCTGAGACGATGAACAATGGCGAACCGATCAGAGGCAGGCGAAGACGGTCAAACGGGGCGGGCAGGGACATCAATTTCTCTCCAGTTACTCTTGCCTGGCGGCGTTAAGTTGCAAATCGCAATGTGACAAGCGCCTTTAGTCAAGCAGATGCTCCAACCCATAGAAGCGCGCAGCGTTGCCGGCATAAAGCGCTGCTTTTTCGTCCTCGCTTGCGGATTGCGTGAGCCGTTTGAAAGTGTTCCACAAGACCGCATAGCTCGCGCCCCAACGGTCGACTGGATAGTTGCTTTCGAGCATGGCGCGCTCAGGGCCGAATGCTTCGATACACGTCTCAATGTAAGGCTTCCAAAGCGGAGCGAGACGCTCAGACGACCAGCCTGCCGCCGGACCTTCAGGAGGAAGATCGCAATTGTGCATGGCAAGGCCGCCGAGCTTCACCATTACATTCTCGCACTTGCCCAATTCCATGATCGCCTCGCGCCATATGGGGAAGCGTTCCTCCAGCTTGCCAGCATAGCTCGCATTGCCAAGCGGGGTGCCGCAATGGTCAAGGCAGATCGGCGTGTCCGGGAAAGCGCGCGCCAGCTCAGTGACATCACTGATCTGCGGCTCCAAAATCCACGCATCGAAGCTCATTCCACGCTTGCCAAGCTCTGCAAAACCTTCGCGAAAGGTCGCGTCACGATAGAGCTCAGCGGGCGCATGGAAGGGAGGGCCAAGCACTTCGGGATCGGCGTCCCACGCTCCCTGATGACGTATGCCTTTGAAGCGCGTCGGAGCGGCGGCTTTGAGCGCATCGAGCACCTCGCCAGCAGCGGCACCCAAAGTGAGGTCTGCGTGGCCGACGATACCAGCGCAAAGGCGTGCATCGCCATAAAGCCCGCTGGCGCTTTGCGCGGCCACACCGTTTACAAATTCGACCTCGCCAACAACCTTCTTCGCTTCGCCATATGCGCCATTGTAGAATGCGCCGCATTCCATGAAAACGGTAGCAATGACGTTATGGCCGCTGCTCGTCACTTCTTCATTGAATTGGTCGAAGGTGTAATGCGCGACCGGGATCAGCGTCTCAAGAAAACGGTGCCGGGGTTCCGGGAACATCGGCAACATGGGCCGCAAATCCCACAAGTGGTGATGCGGGTCGATAATCGGCAGGTCGGCGTCCAGAATGGTTTCGGTCATGTGATGTCTCTCCCTCTTATGCCTCATTGTATGGCACGTTTGAGACACTTGAGACACTGTTCAAAGGCAAAAAACGAATTGCCTCGAAGGAGCTCTCAAAAATGCAAATTTTTAAGATGCTTACAGCGCAAAATGCACCGTTAACGCATGGCCGCGCGACAGTCTGTTTCATGCG
The DNA here is from genome assembly GCF_019904235.1 of Erythrobacter sp. SCSIO 43205. Lineage (NCBI taxonomy): Bacteria > Pseudomonadati > Pseudomonadota > Alphaproteobacteria > Sphingomonadales > Erythrobacteraceae > Erythrobacter > Erythrobacter sp. SCSIO 43205. The sequence continues at coordinate 1,995,342 of NZ_CP063202.1, forward strand.
GCTTTCATAGACCAGCGACCCAATTGTAGGAAACGCTGCGCCTGATCGTATCGGCTTAGCTGGCGACCGCCGAATTGGCCGCGCTCAAGACAGCTCGCACGCTGGCGGTGGCGACGTCTTCGTCGATGCCGCAGCCCCAAATGATCCGGTCGCCTGATTGACACATAAGGTAGGCGGCAGCGTTCGCATCGCGGCCTGTGCCAAGCGCGTGTTCGGAGTAGTCGAGCACTTTCAGATCGAGGTCGAACGCCTCTTCAAGAGTGGATACCACGCTTGAGATAAGGCCATTTCCGCGCCCTGAGACGCTTTGTTCGCCGCCATCAACCGCGATTTTGCCAACGAAAATGCGCGTGCCATCCGCGCCTCGGCTTTCTTCGTAATCGACCAGCTGGAATTTCTTGTCGCTGGTCTGCACGTGATAGGCGGTTCGGAAAGCCTCCCAAATGTCAGCGGCATTGAGTTCGCGCCCAAGTTCGTCGGCCATGGCCTGAACGTGCTTGGAAAAGTCGGCCTGCATCTTCTTGGGCAGTTTAAGGCCCTGATCCTGTTCAAGAACCCAGGCAAAGCCGCCTTTGCCGCTTTGCGAATTGACCCGGATGACCGCCTCATAATCGCGGCCCAAATCAGCCGGGTCGATGGGCAGGTAAGGCACACGCCACAACTCGTCATTCTGCGCCTGATGCGCTTCGAAACCCTTTTTGATGGCGTCTTGGTGACTGCCGGAGAAGGCGGTGTACACAAGCTCGCCGCCATAGGGGTGGCGTTGATGGACGGGCAGATCGTTGCAATATTCGACCGTTTCGATCACGCGATCGATGTCGGAGAAATCAAGCTGCGGATCAACGCCTTGCGTGTACATATTGAGCGCCATTGTGACGAGGCAGCAATTGCCGGTGCGCTCACCATTACCGAACAGGCATCCTTCAACCCGGTCCGCACCCGCCATCAGGCCAAGCTCTGCTGCTGCGACGCCGGTGCCTCGGTCGTTATGGGTGTGGAGGCTGATCACCGCGCTCTCACGGTTCGGCAGGTGCTTGCAGAAATACTCAATCTGATCGGCGTAGATATTGGGCGTTGCCGCCTCGACCGTCGCTGGCAAATTGAGAATAATAGGCTTGTCAGGCGTTGGCTGGAGCACTTCCATAACGGCGGCGCACACTTCGATGGAAAAGTCGAGCTCAGCTGTTGAGAAAGTCTCCGGCGAATATTGGAAATGCCAGTCAGTATCCGGCTGCGCGCATGCGCAATCGCGCATTACCTTTGCGCCGGTAACGGCGATTTCGCGCACTTCATCCTTGCTCATGCGGAACACGATGTCGCGCCATGCAGGGCTCACCGCGTTATACAGGTGCACGATGGCGGCGCGGCTCCCACGAAGGCTGTCGAAAGAGGTGCGGATCAGGTCTTCGCGGCTCTGCGTGAGCACTTGGACGAGCACATCTTCAGGCACCGCGTCGGACTTCACCAAGCCAGAGATAAAATCGAACTCGGTCGCACCAGCGCTGGGAAAGCCGACCTCGATCTCTTTGACGCCCACCTCGACAAGCAGGTCGAAAAAACGCCGCTTTTTGACCGCGTCCATCGGGTCGATGATTGACTGATTGCCGTCACGCAAATCGGTTGAGAGCCAGCGCGGCGCCTTCGTAATCGTGCGCGCGGGCCATTGGCGGTCAGGCAGATTGACTTGGGGGAAGGGACGATATTTGGCAGATGGGTTTTTCAGCATGGCCATGGGCTGTTCGCTTGTTTCTTGAATTATTCAGTAAAGTTGGCTTTTTCGGACCCTTGGACGGTGGGTCGCGCCGACTTACAAGCGCAAGAACCCTACGCCGCCCAAGGGCGGATAAGTCGTAGGAGTAGGCCTGTGCTGATAACCATGATTAGCGTCTATGCCGATTTATCATCGAAGTGCAAGCGGCACAGGGCGTAGATGCGGAGAAATTATGCCGTTTGTGACGTTTTTTCGCGGCCGTTTGTAACTTTCTCTCGCACTCAGGCGAAATGGTGAGTGATCCAGCAACAGGCTGCTGGCGCAATGACACATTTCCCAAGGAGGATTGCTCCCATGAAGACATCTTTGATTACGCTCGCACTTATGGCCGGACTTGCTGCGTGCAGCGGCGCGGCCGAAACCACGTCACAAGACGAGACTGCTGCCTCGCAAACCGCGCAAAGCCCCGCTCTGTTCGCTGATCTTGGCGGGGAAAATTCTGGCCCGATCCATACTGAGAACAAGGGCGATACGCTCGCGGTTTCTGGCTATGATGTGGTGAGCTATTTCACCGGAGACGGCGTGCCAGTGGAAGGTGCTGAACAGTTCACCGTGCGCTACGAGGGCTTCGATTACCGCTTTGCCAGCGAAGAGAACGCTCAGGCCTTTATCGAAGACCCGGCCAAATACGCGCCCGCTTATGGTGGCTACTGTGCATGGGCAATTGGTGCCAATAACGCGCTCGCCCCCGGTGATCCCGATGTTTACGAGATTGTCGATGGGACGCTTTATCTGAACTTCAACGAAGATGTTCAGGCGCGATGGGAGGAAGACATCCCCGGCTTCATCGAAAGCGGTAATGCAAACTATCCCACGCACTCACCCGATGAGCATTTTAAAGGGTGATAGACTAACCCTTCCTACCCGCAGCGCGCGTCGCGGATTATGCCGAGATTGTCGATCATAATGCTGAGGCGCGGGCTGGTGGGGTCGGGAATGATGGTTTGGCCCGGTTGCACAAAGCGCACTTCGCTTGCCCCGCTTGCCGCCATTCTGATCGCGGCTTTCGTTGCCAAATCAGCCTCTTTGCCGATGTAGTCGCCCATAAGGTTCGCACCGCAGGTTGCGCTGTTCGGATCTGTGAGAGTTCCGGGAACATAAGCGCCGGGCGCAGCGCCAGGGAGTGGTTTTGCAACAACCGGCGGGGACAATTGCGCAGGTTGAACGCCTTGGGCAGTTTGCCCTTGATCATCTTGCGGTGCCGCCCCTTGTTGCTGGGCAGCAGGACCAACCGCTCCGTTCCCCTTGATCCTTGCAGCAAAATCATCAGCGCTGACATTATTGTCAGTCGGCTCAGCCCCGCAAGCCGCCAAGCTCAGCGCCAATGGCGGTACCAGAAGACACGCGAATCTTTTCATGGCCGTCACTCGTTTGTTTCTATTGATGGGATGCAAGAGGCGCTCGCCGTTGCAGTTTTATGACGCATAGCGAATTGGGGCGAGCTTATCGAATGGGGCGATTACGCAACCGATCTCTTGTGAGTTGGTCGACACTCGTCACCCCCATAAGCTTCATCCCGCGCTCAATCTCATCCTTAAGGATCGACAAAGCACGCTCAACCCCGTCTTGCCCCGCCGCTGCAAGGGCATAAAGGTAAAGCCTGCCGCCCGATGCCGCAGTGGCTCCGGTGCACAAGGCCTTGAGCGCATGAGTGCCGCGCCGCACGCCGCCATCGCAAATGATTTCGATCTGGCCGCCGACCGCATCGACGATTTCTTCGAGCTGATCGAAAGGGGCGCGGCTGCCATCCAACTGGCGTCCGCCATGGTTGGAAATCATGATCCCATCGGCGCCCATATCGACCGCTCGGCGCGCATCAGCGACGCTCATCACGCCTTTAAGGACGAATGTGCCGCCCCATTGCTCGCGGATTTGGGCGGCGGTGTCCCACGTCATCGAGGTGTCGAGCATGGTGTTGAAATAATCCGCGATACTCAGCGCCTTGCTCGACCCTTCGGCGACGTGTGTATCGAGATTGGGCAGGCGGAATTTCTCGCGAAACACATAATCCAGCGTCCAGCGCGGCCGTGTTGCGTAACTCCAAACGCTTGCAGGCGTGAAACGGGGCGGGGTGGTGAAACCGCTGCGAAGGCATCTTTCACGCTTGCCCGAAACGATGGTGTCGACCGTCAGGGCGATGCAATCAAACTTCGCCGCATGACACCGTTCAATCATATGAGTGTTCAGACCTTTGTCCTTGTGAACGTAAAGCTGGAACATCTTGGGCCCACTGGTGAGCTCTGCGATTTCTTCAATCGAGCGGGTGGCGAGGCTTGATATCCCGAACCATAGGCCGAATTTCTCCGCCGCCTTGGCTACTGCGGTTTCTCCTTGCCAATGAAAGGCGCGCTGGACAGCCGTGGGGGAAAGCAGAAGGGGCAGGGCGCTTTTGCGGCCAAGGATGGTGCAGGATGTGTCAATCTCCTCCACCCCGGCAAGCACATCGGGCACCAGATCAACGCTATCGAAACTTTGCGTGTTGCGCGCCTTAGTCAGCTCATCATCAGCCGCCCCGTCGATATAATCGAACACGGGGAAAGGGAGCCGCGCTTTGGCGAGTTTCCTAAAGTCGTCGATATTGTGACAATCAGAGAGCTTCATAACGTCAGCCCTTGGCTGATTGGCTCTTTATTGTCGAGAGTGGGTGTCGCTTGAAATTTTTGTGGGCGGCCTTGTCACCTTCACAGCGTTGGCGACGAACCAGAGAGGTGTGGCTTTGGTTTGTGCGCCTGCTGCCTGACAGGCGCACGCTTGGGTGTGGCTGAAGGGTTGTTCCTCCTACAGCCTTTCAGTCACACTCTTTCGTGTTTTTCCGGGGTCAGCAGGCGGGATCGGGCGCATTGGAACGCTGCGCAAGCGATTGGACTGTATAGCGTTGCTCAATCCGGTCGGCTGCGCATGAGCGATATTTGGGATCTTGGACCAAGCATCCTTCTCCGCAAATGAGCCGGGCGGTGCCTGTCTCGTGATCGATGTGCCAGAAACGGCCCCCAGGCGTTGCGACATAGCCATCAATGCCGCTGGCCATATCGCTTTGAATGTCCTGAATGGACGGCACTTCGCTATCATATTGCGGGCCATAGCTGCCATGCGTGTGAAAGCTTGCGACCGGGACCATTCCGGGTTCATCGTAATAGATGAGGTCGCAGGTCGCCTCTGATCCGCCCGTCTTTCGCCCCATGCCAAGCGTGGCATCGGCGCTTTCAAAGATAATGCCGCAAAGCTCAATATTTTCGGAAAAACTACGCGACTGGACTGCGTTCAATTGCTCTTTGGCGAATGCTTCAACTTCGGCTTGAGGGAGCGTCGCTTGAAGCGCCTCTGGTCCCTTTACGTTGCCATAGGCTCTGATCAAGATCACCACAAAAGCGATGGCGCAAAGGGCATAAATAATGCGGGTGGAGGACAGGTTCATGCCCACCACCCGTAGCGCCTAGTTCTTTGTTTTGTCGACCAGCTTATTGGCTGAAATCCAAGGCATCATCGCGCGAAGCTCTGCGCCGGTTTTCTCGATCGGGTGAGCTTCAGCACGCTTGCGAGCAGCTTTGAGCTCAGGCTGGCCAGCGCGGTTGTCGAGGACGAAGTTCTTCACAAAACGGCCCGACTGAATGTCATCAAGGACGCGGCGCATTTCGGCTTTGGTTTCCTCGGTGATGATCCGCGGACCCGTGGTGATGTCGCCATATTCTGCGGTGTTCGAGATCGAATAACGCATATTGGCAATCCCGCCTTCATAGAGGAGGTCAACGATCAGCTTGGTTTCGTGGAGACACTCAAAATACGCCATTTCAGGGGCGTATCCGGCTTCCACCAGTGTTTCAAAACCAGCCTGGATCAAGTGAGTGACACCGCCGCACAGAACGGCTTGCTCACCGAACAGATCGGTTTCGCACTCTTCGCGGAAATTGGTTTCGATGATTCCAGAACGCCCACCGCCAACGCCCGATGCGTAGGAAAGCGCCACGTCTTTCGCAGAGCCGCTTGCATCCTGATGGACCGCGATGAGGCAAGGCACGCCGCCGCCGCGCTGATATTCGCTGCGCACGGTGTGACCGGGGCCTTTTGGCGCAATCATGATAACGTCGATGTCGTCTTGCGCTTCGATGAGGCCGAAGTGGACGTTGAGGCCGTGAGCAAAGGCCAGCGCGCTGCCGGGTTTCATCTTGCCATGAATATCATCGGCATAGATTGCGGCTTGATGTTCGTCAGGTGCGAGGATCATGAGAATGTCTGCCCACTCGGCAGCTTCCGAGTTGGAAAGCACTTTGAAGCCAGCGTCTTCAGCCTTTTTCGCGGTGGCAGAACCTTCGCGAAGAGCGATAGCTACCTCGGCAACGCCGCTATCACGCAAGTTTTGCGCGTGGGCGTGGCCTTGTGAGCCATAGCCGAGGATGGCGACTTTCTTAGATTTGACGAGCGCAAGGTCCGCGTCGGCGTCGTAATAGACTTTCATGGGTGTTCCCTTTGATTATTCGTTTGAATGATGAATTTCGGTGTGGTGTCAGCTGTCGTCAGCGCCGCGCATCATGCCGACAACGCCTGAGCGTCCGACCGATACAAGGCCAAGCCCACGCATGAGGGCAATGAAACTGTCGATTTTGTCAGGCGCGCCGGTGAGTTCGAAGACGAAGCTTTCGGTGGTTGTGTCCACCACATTGGCGCGGAAAACCTCTGCGATGCGCAGCGCCTCGACGCGAGATTCGCCTTTGCCAGCGACTTTGATCAGAGCCAGCTCGCGCTCCACGTGCGGTCCCGCTTGCGTCAGATCCGTGACCTTATGGACAGGGACAAGCCGCTCCAATTGCGCCTCAATCTGGTCGATCACTTCTGGTGGGCCATTGGTGACTACGGTGATGCGGCTGATCGCATGATCGTCCGAAATATCGGCCACGGTAAGGCTGTCGATGTTGTAGCCGCGCGCGGTAAAAAGGCCGGTGATCTTGGCAAGAATACCCGGTTCATTGTCGACCGTGATGGTGAGAACGTGGCGTTCGCTTTGTGCGCTTTTGATTTTCATGTGTCGCAGTTCCTAAAGCCGTCGTTTAGACGAGCGCCTTCGCTTCATCGTCCATCGTGCCTTCGACCTGATCGCCATAAAGCAGCATATCGGTGTGCGCCGCGCCCGACGGGATCATCGGGAAGCAGTTCGCATCCTTGGCAACGCAACAATCGACAATCACCGGACCATCGTGGTCAATCATCGCCTGAATGCCAGCATCAAGGTTCGCTTCATCGGTGATGCGAATACCCTTCCAGCCATATGCTTGGGCAAGCGCGACGAAGTCGGGAAGGCTATCCGAATAGGAGTTGGAATACCGGCTTTCATAGGTCAGTTCCTGCCACTGGCGGACCATGCCCATATATTCGTTGTTCAAGATGAAAATCTTGACCGGGAGACGGTATTGGGAAGCCGTTCCAAGCTCTTGGATATTCATCTGGATTGATGCCTCGCCAGCGATGTCGATGACAAGGGTGTCGGGATTGCCCAATTGTGCGCCGATGGCAGCGGGAAGGCCGTAACCCATCGTCCCAAGCCCGCCAGAGGTGAGCCATTTGTTGGGCTTGTCGAAACCAAAATATTGCGCCGCCCACATCTGGTGCTGTCCCACTTCGGTGGTGATGATCGGCGATTTATCGTGGGTGAGGGCATAAAGCCGCTCAACCGCCTTTTGCGGCATGATCGCTTCGGGGTTCTTGCGTGACTTTTCGGGGTAGGCGAGGCATTCACGCGCACGCCAACCAGCAATGCGCGCCTTCCATTCGCCAAGATCACGGGCCGAGCGATCACCCCAGGCAGAAATCAGCTGTTCCAGCACGGTCGCGCAATCGCCAACGATGCCAAGGTCAACAGGCACCGTTTTGTTGATTGACGAGCGGTCGATGTCGATGTGAATCTTCTTGCTTCCCGGAGAAAACGCATCAAGACGCCCGGTCACGCGGTCGTCAAAACGCGCGCCGATGCAGACCATGACATCGCATTTGTTCATCGCCATATTGGCTTCATAGGTGCCGTGCATACCCAGCATCCCGAGCCAATCTGGATGAGTGTTGGGAAAACAGCCAAGCCCCATGAGCGTCGATGTGGTCGGCGCTCCGGTCAAATCCTGAAGCTGGCGCAGCAATTCGCTCGCGCGAGGCCCAGAATTGATCACGCCGCCGCCGGTATAGAAAATTGGCGCATCGGCGCCTGCGATCATTTCGATTGCTTCTGCAATCTGATCTGCTGGCGCAACGGTTTGCGGGGAATAACGATTGGCCGCCGGGCGCGCAGAGGCGTTCGATTTCGATGGCACTGCGATTTGGACATCCTTGGGGATGTCAACCACAACCGGGCCCGGACGACCCGTTGTGGCGATGCGGAAAGCCTCTTCCAACGTCGCGACAAGGTCAGCGGGGTCTTTTACGAGGTAGTTGTGCTTGGTGCAGTGACGCGTGATGCCAACGGTATCCGCCTCTTGAAAGGCGTCGGTTCCGATCAAGCCAGTAGGAACTTGCCCGGTGATGACGACCATTGGGATCGAGTCCATCCATGCATCGGCGATCCCGGTGACAGCATTGGTCGCGCCCGGTCCAGAAGTAACAAGAACCACGCCCGGTTTACCAGTAGCGCGCGCATACCCTTCGGCTGCGTGCGCTGCGCCCGCTTCGTGACGGACGAGGATGTGGCGAATACGGTCATCGCCAAACAGTTCGTCATAGATGGGCAGCACCGCGCCTCCGGGATAGCCGAAGACATATTCGACCCCCTGGTCGATCAGGCATTCCATCAAAAGGGCCGCTCCAGAGCGCTGTCCCACGTGTCTTACTCCCAAACAAAATGACCCATAAAAAAAAGCCCGGTGCAAATTCGCATCGGGCCGGTCAGGTCATCTATAACTAGATCCCGATCAGCCCGAATGTCCCACAATAAGCACAACTGCCATGATCGATAATCCTGTTTCAAACTTACCCGTCAAACCAGATCGACGTGCCCGCATTCTAGCGGGTGTCGCCTTGAGAACCAAGCCCAGCTTGACCTCTTGATAGGCGTGGCTAGGCGATAGAATCTAATTGGTCAACCCTTATTCTTGTAATAAAGAAACAAAAGAGGCTCTAATATCGATATATTTGGATTCATCGCGGGTCCAATCTTCCGGGCATTGGTTGCGAAGCCAGGTGAACTGACGTTTGGCATATTGCCGCGTGGCGGTGGAACCTGCTGAGATGGCTTCCTCTTTCGAGATATCACCGCGCACCAACGCTGCGATTTCGCGGACACCAATGGCGCGCATTGCAGGAAGGCTGGGATCAAGATTGCGGGCGAGCAATGCCTCGACCTCTTCAATCGCGCCATCTTCGAGCATTTGCGCAAATCGCACGTCACAACGTTCATACACCCACTGACGTGGTGGCATCATCACGAGCGGGTGCAGGGTGATTTCCTCACCAATCCCGCCCGTTTTCGCCAGTTGCCAATCGCCAAGCGTCACGCCTGTTGAGCGCTTTACCTCAAGCGCGCGGGCGATGCGCTGGCTGTCGGTCGGCTCCAACTCACTTGCACGCACAGGGTCTTCGACCTGTAGCGCCTTGTAAGCATCCTCGGTTTCCATCGCGCGGACGACTTCGCGGACCTCCGGTTCAATCGCGGGGATGGGGGCGATCCCTTCAATCAGGACCTTGAGATACATCCCCGTGCCGCCAACCAGGATCGGCACGCCGCCTTCTTTTTGGACTGAAGCAATTTCTTTGCGCGCCCTTGCCGCCCAATCGGCAGCCGAGCACGCCTCGCTTGCATCCCATGCGCCATAGAGCCGGTGGTCTGCTGCCTCGCGTTCTTCTGCGGTGGGTGAGGCGGCGAGCACCGGAATGTCGGCATAAACTTGCATACTATCGGCGTTGATGATGACGCCTTTGCGGCCCTGTTTTTCCAGAGCTTGAGCGAGCTCAAGCGCACACGCGCTCTTGCCGCTGGCGGTGGGCCCTGCAATGAGAGCAACCGGTGGTGCCCCACTCGCGTCGCTTGGGGCCGTATCGTTAGGAGAATTCTTCGTGCTCATTGCGCGTCTGATAGCAGACCAGCCGGATTGGGAAACACGTCTTCGCGAATTGAGCGATGCTTTGGCCTCCGGCGGCATGGATGTTCAATCCATTGGCGCGTTGCCTGATCTTGGCGCAGTGTGGGAATTGCGCGTGGACGATGGCGACAAGGTACAGCTTCTCGCGGCCATCGACACCCACATCGGCCCATGCGATTGCCTCGTCAGCGGCGCGCAGATCGAGGTTCCAACGCTGTTCGTTTCCGACATGGATTCAACCATGATCGGGCAAGAGTGCATTGACGAGCTAGCCGATTTTGCCGGGCTCAAAGACCAGATTTCCCAGATCACCGAGCGCGCAATGCAAGGCGAGCTTGATTTTGAAAGTGCGCTTTTGGAGAGGGTTGGGCTGTTGGAAGGGCTGGAAGAGGGCGCAATCGAACGCTGTCTGGCCGAACGGATCGTGCCGACACCAGGCGCCGAAGTTCTCACCCGTACGCTCAAAGCGAAGGGCGCACGAACCGTGCTCGTGACCGGGGGTTTCCATCATTTCGCAGATGAAGTGGCCGAGTGGCTCGGTTTCGACCGGGTGGTCGGCAATCGTTTGGGTGTGTCCGAGGGAAAGCTAACGGGCCGGCTTGATGGCCCAATCTCGGACGCGAGCACCAAGCTAGCCACTCTGCGCGAGGAAGCGGCCCAGTTGGGTGAGAGCGCGCGCGTGCTGGGAAGCGGGGATGGGGCAAATGACATCCCCATGCTTGAGGCGGCTGACTATGGCTTTGCATATAGGGCTAAGCCCAAAGCGCGGGCGATGGCCAATGGACGCGTTGACCGAGGGGATTTGACCGTGATCCTCTCGCTTCTGGGCATCCCGAAGGATGATTGGGTGGTAAGCTAATCCTTAATCGCCAACGCGCGCCGGCACCTATTTACATCAATGTAAGTAAGTGGTATTAGGTTTTTCATAACAACCGTTTTGCTAGACCGAGATTCGTTATGACTAACCATGCACAATATTCGCAAATGCACGCCAGTGATGGCACCGTGGTGCGTCACCCGGACCGTCCTCAGCCGCGCTATTCCTTGCCTCGTGCGATTAAAAACTTCGGCCTTCTGATGAAGGACAAGGAAGACACGAGCCTGGTCTTCAAAATCTACGAATCGCTTCCGTCCCGCAATTTCATGCCCCGCGTGAAAGAATTTGGTCTTTCAGAGCGCGGCGAATTCCTGCGCCGGACTGAACCAAGCTTGCCTGAAATTCTCGACGATCATGCTGAACTTCGTAAAACGCCAAAAGGTAGCCTTGCGCACGCCTATTGTGATTTTATGGAGAGCGAAGGCCTATCGGCAGCAGGTCTGGTTGCCGAGAGTGAGCGCCTTGGTCGCAACAAATACGACGATTTGGTGCAATGGTATTCGGAGCGTTCACGCGATACGCATGATCTTTTCCACGTCCTCACCGGCTATGGCCGCGATGCTTTGGGTGAACAATGCGTGCTGTTGTTCACACATGGACAATCGCCTTCGCAAGGTCACTTGCTGATTGGATATGCCGGGGCTGCCAATATCAAGAAGATGGTGTGGGGCTCAAAAGCTCCGGTCATGGGCGCAGTGCGTCAGGCCAAAGCAACGGGCCGAGGCGCGCCCGCGCTGCTCGAACAACCCATTCGTGAGCTTTTGAAACAACCCGTTGATGAGGTTCGCCGCGCGCTTAATATCCCACAGCCGACTATGTACAATGAATGCCACCGCATCTGGCGCGAGGAGGGCATTGATCCTTATAACTTGCTCGCCTCTGAAAGCAGCAGCGAGCCGGTCGCGGCTTAAAGCCAGCTGGAAATCTGGCTAAGCGGTTTCTTCCGAAGCGCTTTGGCAGGGACGGTTGCATCATCGCTTGGCCGTCCCACCACCACGATCATCAGCGGTTTTTCCCATTCCGGGCGCTCGCACGCCTCACGCAAGAAACCCATGGGTGAGGGCGTGTGGGTGAGGGTGGCAAGCCCTGCTTCGTGCAATGTTGCAATCAACATCCCGCAGGCAATTCCGACGCTTTCGTTGACGTAGTAGTTTTGCGTCTTGCCGTCTTCTTCGATCCCGCCTTTACGCTGCGCGAAGACGACGATGAGATAGGGTGCAGTTTCCAGAAACGGCTTGTCCGCATCGGTGCCAAGGTCTTTTAATGCGCCGAGCCATTCGTCGCTGGCCTTGGGTGTGTCGCCATCCTCGCCGTAAAACCGCCGCTCTTCTGCCTCGGCAGCCTCACGGATTGCGCGCTTCTTTTCTGGCGATGACACCACGGCAAAATGCCAAGGCTGATGATTGGCGCCATTGGGCGCGGTACCTGCCGCTTCAATCGCTGCCTCGATCACTTCGCGTGGGACCTCGGCATCGGAAAAATATCGGCACGTGCGCCTTTCTTTTAGCCGGTCGCGCATGGAACGCGCGCGGGCGATGCTTTCATCGTCAGGCAGCGCAGTAAGCGAGTAGGGGATATGATCATGGTCACGCATCGCGCAGTATCTATCCGTGCTTTTGCTCAAGAACGCCAGTGGACTTTTGAATGCTAGGTTTTAGATTGGACCGGCAAAAGGAGAAGCGCCCAGTGTCTCTACTTGATCGCCCATTGGTGGACAAAACCCGTGTCGTATCGGGGTTTCGCCCGCTTAAAGTGCTGCACCACTTCCGCAAATTGATCGCGGATAAGGAAGACACAGAGCAGGTCTTTCATATTATCGAGGCAACCAAGGGCAAGCGTTCCCATCAACAGGCGTGGGACTTTATCAGATCGGAAGATGGCCAGCGCTTCCTTCGCGAAGGGACTGATATTCCTGCATTGCTCGACGCGCATGAAAACTGGGCGGATCTGCCAGAGAACAGCGTTGGCCAGCATTATATCCGCTTTATGAAGAGCGAGGGGCTGACCGCGCAGGGCCTTGTCGATGAAAGCCATAAATGGGCGCCGCCTGAACAATTGCCACAGGATTTGACGCAGTGGTATTTTGAACGTCTGCGCGACACGCATGACCTTTTCCACGTGCTCACCACTTATGGACGCGACGCGTTGGGAGAGACGTCTCTGCTTGGCTTTAGCTATTCGCAAAATCACAACAATGGTATTTTGTTCATTGCCTATGCGGGGGCGCGTCAGATCAAGAAAGTGACGGGTACCAAGGCCCCGCTTTTTGCATCTGTGCGTGAAGGGCAGCGCAACGGCAAAGCAGCGGCGAAGATCGCTCATCTCGATGTCGCGGCGCTTATGCGCGAAGACATTGATGAAGCGCGCGCACGGTTGGGGATCAAGCCACCGCTAATTTATCGCGAATGCCTCGATATTCTGGCGTCGGAAGGATATTCGACCCAAGAGCTTGGGCTTTCTGCCGAGGAAAGTCCGCAGCCGCAGGCGGCCTAGGGTTTTACAACCCGCCCATCGCCATACAATCCCCTGCATCGACGGCGAGGTGCCAAAGCGCACCTGCACCCAATGCGCGCGCCCACCAACGCGGAACGAGAAGTAAGGCGAGGTAAATGAGCGCCGCTTCCCAGCCGTGAAAGGTGTGAAAGCCAATAGAGCAGCGATCGGGATCGAACATCGGCACCGCCCATAGGTGGTCAATGTCGATCGCATTGCTCGCGACCATGACTGCACCAAAGCGCTTCCAATCGGTGCGGTAGATGGCCCAAGCGATAAGGAAGGGCGCGAGGAAGTGGCCGCCGTAGTGGAGGATGGGTTGGAGAAGTTCCACCTAAGCGAGTCCGCGCGCAGGCGGGGACCTCCAGCAGCCTCGCGCTCCATTGCGCAAGATCCCCGCCTTCGCGAGGAATCGCGGGTTCATTAAGCGCCCATCCAATCGTCAAAGAAGCTCTTATGCGCGGCGCGCATCTCCTCAATCGAAACGCCAAGCAGCGTATCGCCGCCAACGGTCCCAATGCGGGTAAAGCCAACCATTTCCGCCTCAGATATCTCGGGACCTGCGGCGAGTTCCTTGTTGAAGTCATCGAGCTTGTCGGCGTTGACCGTCACGACATAGCGCGCCTGATCTTCGCCAAACCACCACTGAGCTGCGGTGTAGTCATCGCTCTCACTTACTTCAGCGCCAAATCCGCCACTCATTGCCATTTCGGCAAGTGCCACGGCGAGGCCACCATCGGAGATGTCGTGAACCGCTGAGAGCAAGCCCATTTCGATAAGCCGCCGAACGATATGTCCCGCGCCGCGTTCGGCATCGAGGTTCACCGGAGGTGCGCGGCCCTCATCGCGGCGGTGCACCACGTCGAGCCAGAGTGACTTGCCAAGGTGCGAGCGGGTGGGGTCGGGCTTGGCCCAGAATTCCGGCGCGATAAGGTAGATCGCATCGCCCTCTGCCTTGAAGGCTGGCGTGACCATTTTCGACGCATCTTCGAGAATACCCACGCCGCCGATCGCAGGCGTTGGCAAAATCGCTGAGCCGCCGCCTGTCGCCTTGCTCTCATTATAGAGGCTGACGTTGCCCGAAACGATGGGGAAATCTAATGCGCGACACGCATCGCCCATGCCTTCAAGCGCGTGGACGAACTGGCTCATAATCTCAGGGCGCTGAGGGTTTGCAAAGTTGAGGCAGTTGGTGACAGCCAAGGGCCGCCCGCCCACTGCGCAAATGTTGCGATAAGCCTCGGCGATTGCCTGTTTCCCGCCCTCATAAGGGTCGGCATAGACGTAGCGCGGGGTGCAATCTGTGCTGATCGCGAGGGCTTTGCCTGTGCCATGAACGCGCACAACACTTGCATCGCCGCCGGTTTGAAGCGTGTCGGCCATCACCTGACTGTCATATTGCTCGGTGATCCAACCGCGCGAGGCAAGGTTGGGGGAGGCAAGCATCTTCAAGAGGTCCGCGCCCGGATCGCTGGTGTCGGGCGCATCGCTCATAGGCTTGATACCAGCCCACTCAGCGTATTCTTGTTTTGAAATATAGGGGCGCTCATATTCCGGCGCATCAGCAGCCAAGGGGCCGAGCGGAATGTCGCAAACGACTTCGCCGTCGAATTCGAGGACCATGTGCTGCGTATCGGTAACTTCGCCGATCACAGCGAAGTCGAGTTCCCACTTCTCAAAGATTGCCGCAGCCATCTCTTCCTTGCCGGGCTTCAAGACCATGAGCATCCGCTCCTGGCTTTCAGACAGCATCATTTCGTAAGGTGTCATGCCCTCTTCGCGGCAGGGAACCTTGTTCATGTCGAGACGGATCCCCGCCTTACCATTGGTCGCCATTTCAACGCTTGAGGAGGTGAGGCCGGCAGCGCCCATATCCTGAATGGCGACAATCGCGTCAGTCGCCATCAGCTCAAGACACGCTTCGATCAACAATTTCTCGGTGAAGGGATCGCCCACCTGGACGGTGGGACGCTTGGCTTCCGCGTCTTCTTCGAAGTCCGCACTTGCCATCGTTGCACCGTGGATGCCATCGCGGCCCGTTTTTGAGCCGACATAGACGATAGGATTGCCAACGCCCGTCGCCGCGGAATAGAAAATCTTATCCGCATCCGCGATGCCAACAGTCATGGCGTTCACAAGGATGTTGCCGTCATAGGCGGGATGGAAATTGGTTTCTCCGCCCACAGTTGGCACGCCGACGCAATTGCCATAGCCGCCAATGCCGGCGACCACGCCTTGCACAAGGTGCTTCATCTTAGGGTGATCTGGCCGACCAAAGCGAAGCGCGTTCATATTCGCCACAGGCCGCGCGCCCATTGTGAAGACATCGCGAAGGATCCCGCCAACACCCGTCGCTGCGCCCTGATAAGGCTCGATATATGACGGGTGGTTGTGGCTCTCCATTTTGAAGATCGCCGCCTGTCCATCGCCAATGTCGATAACGCCCGCATTCTCACCCGGACCGCAAATCACCCAAGGCGCCTCGGTCGGCAGCTTTTTCAGATGAAAACGCGATGATTTGTAGGAGCAGTGCTCGGACCACATGACCGAGAATATGCCAAGCTCGACCAAATTGGGCTCGCGCCCAAGGCCAGCGAGCACGCGCTCGTATTCTTCAGGGGACAGTCCGTGCTGTTCGACGATTTCCGGGGTGATTTCGCTCATGCGCGCTCCCTTAAGCCAGAGGCTGCCAATCGCCAACCCGCCACAGTGTGTTTGGCAGCGATTTCTCCCCAAACAGGCGCATCAGCGCGTAAATTTTAGCGCGATCCAGCTTGCAAGGGCGCTGGTCGTGCCAGTCGCAAACGCGCCCCACACAATATCGAAAACACTTACCTTGGTCGCCCACACCTTGAACACCGCTTGGCTGGTCAGGTCGAACGTTGCGTAACACAGCCCTCCCAGCAGCACGCCGTTCAAAAGTGCCACTTTGAAATCGCCTGCGATAAGGCCGGGCCGAATAGCGAACCAGATCATCCCGCAAAGGTAGATGATATAAAATGCGCCCGCTGCGCCCATGTTGAATTCATCAGCCATGATCTCGCCGATGATGGGCTCGTACAAATTGGCGCCCGCCCAGCTTAGCCACATCGCATCAAGAGCGCCGAAAATCACCGCCGCGCTTACAAAAGCAATCAAATATCGGGTCATTGTCATTTCCTTGCCGTTACCAGCATTGAACGGGGCCTTGACCGAGAGGTTCCTGAACGTCATTGCATGAGGCCATGGATGAGGCAAACACACCCGGCGCAAATCCGGCCATCGAAGAAATGAGCTTTGAAGAGGCGCTGAGCGCGCTTGAAGAGATCGTAACGAAGCTTGAACGCGGCGATGTCCCGCTTGATCAGTCTATCCAGCTGTACGAACGCGGCGAACAATTGCGAGCCGCCTGTCAAAAGCGTCTTGATAGCGCGCAGGCCAGGATCGAGAAAATCGTTGCCGGAAGCGATGGCTCGCCCGGCGGCACCACTCCCTTGGACGGAGGGGCGTAGAAGGCTCATGGGAGGGGACATTCTGAAAGAAGGCCTCAGCCGCGTTCAAGGCGAGATCGATTCGGTCTTTGACGCTTTCTTGCCCGTGCCATCAGACACCCGCGCAAGATTGGTCGAAGCGATGCGCTACGCTGCGATTGGCGGGGGGAAACGTGTTCGCCCGCTGCTGGTTGTCAGCACGGCAGAATTGTTCGGCGTCGACCGAACGGCGGCTTTGCGCGCTGGCGCTGCGGTGGAGGCGATCCATTGCTATTCGCTTATCCACGATGACTTGCCGTGCATGGATGATGACGATCTGCGCCACGGCAAACCGACTTTGCACCACGTCTATGATGAGGCAACCGCTGTGCTTGCCGGTGATAGCTTGCACGCGCTCGCCTTCGAAATCCTCGCTGATACCGAAACCAGCGCCGATCCATTTGTGCGCAGCGAATTGATCGCGACGCTGGGTCAGGCCAGCGGCATGAACGGTATGGCAGGCGGCCAGATGATGGATATGGTCGCCGATGAAGAGGGCGTTACCTACGACCTCCAAGCGATCACCCGGCTCCAGCAATTGAAGACCGGCGCCCTGTTGTCTTGTTCGGTGGAGATGGGCGCTATCCTTGGCCGTGTGCCGGTGGAGGGCAGGGCACACCTCAGGGCCTATTCGCGCGATATTGGCCTTGCCTTCCAGATCGCAGACGATCTTCTTGATGTCGAAGGGGATGCGGAACTGGCAGGAAAGGCGCTGCGCAAAGACGAGAGCCAAGGCAAGCAGACGTTCGTCACATTAATGGGCGTCGATAAAGCGCGTGAGCAAGCGCGGATGCTTGTCGATCAGGCGATCGGACACCTGGGCTCTTATGGCAGCGAGGCCGATTTGCTGCGCGCACTCGCCCGCTTTATTGTCGAACGCGACCGCTAGCGCGTTCAAGAACGGGCGCGATGCCCCCGGACCCCTTGTGAAGGAACACCCAAATGAGCAAACGCATCGGTATCTATCCCGGCACCTTTGATCCCATTACTCTGGGTCATGCCGACATTATTCGGCGCGGCGCAAAATTGGTGGATGAACTCATTATCGGGGTCACAACCAACCCATCGAAGAACCCTATGTTCTCAACTGAAGAACGCTTTTCCATGGTAGAGCGAGAGGTCAAAAATCTTGGCCTCGAAAATGTAAAAGTCGTCGGTTTCAATGCGCTGCTGGTCAAATTTGCGCAAAAACAAGGGGCATCGGTTATTATTCGAGGGCTTCGCGCGGTGGCGGATTTTGAATATGAATATCAAATGGCCGGCATGAACCAGCAATTGGACGAAGAGATCGAAACCGTCTTCCTGATGGCCGATGTCTCGCTCCAACCCATCGCCTCCAAGCTGGTAAAGGAAATCGCGGTTTACGGCGGCGACATCACCCCGTTTGTCAGCAAGGAAGTGTGCGAGGAAGTCGTCACGCGGGTCGATGAAACCGGCCGTAAAGGCGATTATTGATCAGCCGTGACGGGCTACCATAAGGCTGTGCGCGAAGTGTTACTCATTCATTGAAGTGTCAGGCACCCACGGCTAGATGGGTGCAAACGATTATTGACGGATCAAAAGAGAACCCATGTTCAAGACTGTAACATCATCATTGACTGTGATGGCCCTTGCTGTGACCCCGTTTGCTGCTTTTGCGCAAGATGAAGAGGGGGATGAAGGCGAAGCGGAGGCTGTCGCCAAAGTTGACAATCGCACCTATCCGCCAGTGAATTTCGATCAGAGCGAAAATCCGGAAAATATCTGGGTGCTCGACCTGTCCAATGGTGAGCGGGTCAAAATCCGGCTGATGGAGGAATGGGCGCCAAGCCATGTGGAGCGTATCAAGACGCTGACGCGCGATGGCTTTTACAATGGCGTGGTGTTCCACCGCGTGATCGAAGGGTTCATGGCGCAATCGGGCGACCCAACGGGGACAGGCCAGGGTTCCTCGAAACTGCCTGATCTCAATGAAGAATTTAACCCCATGCCGCACGTTCGCGGGACGGTATCAATGGCGCGCGCAAACGAAGAGAACAGCGCAAACAGCCAGTTCTTTATCGTGTTTTACCCGCGTTTCAGCCTCGACAAGCGCTACACCAACTTTGGGCGCGTGATTGAAAACATGGGCGCGGTCGATGCCATTGTACGCGGTGAACCGCCTGCGAACCCGACGCGTATCCTGCAAGCGTCGATGCTGAGCGACAATCTTCCTGTGCCTTCTGCGGCCCCGCCGCGTGTGGAGCCAGAGGTGACGGCCGATATGCTCAGCGCGCCGCTGGAAACGCAGTAAAGCGCAAGGCCCTTCACGAAAGCGGTTTGCGATCCGGTTCTGAGCGCCTAAGCGTGCGCGCATCATGCGTGTTGACCTGTTTGATTTCGAGCTTCCTCAAGAGCGCATCGCCCTGCGTCCTGTGCGACCACGCGATGCTGCGCGGATGCTTGTCGTGCGCGGGCAAGATGCGGCGTTTGAAGACCGCGGTGTTCTCGACCTGCCTAATATGCTGGAGCCGGGTGATGTTCTTGTTTTCAACGACACACGTGTCCTTCCCGCTCAGCTTGAAGGAAGACGCGCAGGTGGTGAAGCCAAGGTTGGCGCGACGCTGCACAAGCGCCTTGATCTGAGGCGCTGGGTTGCTTTTGTGCGCAACGCCAAACGGGTGAAAGAGGGCGACCAGATCATTTTTGGCGGCGGCGTCACCGCAATCGCGGAAAGCCGCAATGCCGATGGCTCGATCACGCTGTTCTTCGAGGGCGAAGAACCTGTTGAGGTGTTGCTCGACCGCGCGGGCACCATGCCGCTCCCCCCCTATATCGCCGCGCGCCGGGGCGTGGATGACCGCGATTTGGCGGACTACCAAACCATGTTTGCAAAGGAAGACGGTGCAGTCGCGGCTCCCACTGCAAGTCTGCATTTCACAGACAGGCTGATCAACGCACTGGATGAGCGCGGAATAGGGCGCGAAATGCTGACCTTGCACGTGGGCGCAGGAACGTTCCTGCCGGTCAAGGCCGAGGACACGGACGACCACCAAATGCATTCCGAGTTTGGCCGGATCAGCGCTGAGACGGCTGCAAGGCTGAACGCTGCGAGAAAGGCGGGCGGGCGCATTATCGCAGTTGGCACCACATCGCTTCGCACACTCGAAAGCGCGGTCAGCGAAGACGGCGTTATCGAGGAGTTTGCCGCCGACACAGACATCTTTATCACCCCCGGCTATCGCTTTAAAGCGGTGGACGGTTTGATGACCAATTTTCACCTGCCTAAAAGCACTTTAATGATGTTGGTGAGCGCTCTTATGGGGCGTGAGCGGATGATGGCGGCTTATACTCATGCCATTGAAAATGAGTACCGCTTCTATTCCTATGGTGACAGCTCGCTACTCCTGCCCTAGCGCATTTCGCAATGTCCCAACCAATTCTCTCAATCAAAGGCCTCTCGAAAGTCTACGCCGGCGGTACAAAGGCGCTCGACAATGTTGATCTCGACATTCGCAAGGGAGAGATTTTCGCACTGCTCGGCCCCAATGGTGCGGGCAAGACGACGCTCATCGGCTCAGTGTGTGGTCTGGTGCGGCCAAGCTCTGGAAAAATCACTGCCTTTGGCCATGATCTCGCAACCGATTGGCGAGCGGCGAGGGCGCGTATCGGCCTCGTTCCGCAAGAGCTTTCGACCGATATGTTCGAGACGGTCTGGCGCGCGGTTTCCTATTCACGCGGCCTGTTTGGCCTTGCTCCTGATAAAGCGCGGATTGAGGAAATCTTGCGTTCCTTGAGCCTGTGGGAGAAAAAGGACGCGCAAATCCGCGAGCTTTCCGGCGGCATGAAACGCCGGGTTCTGATTGCGAAGGCGCTGGCTCACGAACCCGATCTTCTCTTCCTTGATGAACCCACTGCGGGCGTCGATGTGGAGCTTCGCAAAGGGATGTGGGAGCAAATCGGCGCGCTTCGAGAGCGCGGCACGACCATCATCCTCACCACCCACTACATCGAAGAAGCCGAACTTATGGCGGACCGGGTCGGGATCATCCGCAAGGGCCAGATCCTCATGGTCGATGATAAAGCCTCGATCATGCAACACATGGGCTCCACCGAGGCGGTCTTCACTCTCGCAAAGCCTTTGGCTGCGGTCCCAGAGGGGCTCGACCAATTTGCCCTGACGTTAGGCGAGGGCGGTACGTCGCTGATTTTTCGCGGGGGTGGCGAAGGTGACGGCAACGCAGAAGTCGCTGCGCTGACGAAATCGCTGATCGCGGCGGGCGTCGATTACACTAGCATCGACATCCACGACAGCTCACTTGAAGACATATTCGTTGGCCTTGTCGCCGAAACTCAAGGTGAGAGCGCATGATGCAGGGCTTTAATGCACGCGGTACCTGGTCGATTTACACGCGAGAATTGATGCGTGCGCTGCGCACAGCGTTTCAGTCGATCCTCTCGCCTGTACTCACAACGTCGCTCTATTTCGTAGTCTTCGGCACCGTGATCGGCGGGCGCATGGAGCCAGTGGATGGCGTTGCCTATGGCGCATTCATCATCCCGGGGCTGTTGATGCTGACTTTGCTGGGTGAGACGACCAGCAATTCTTCTTTCGGCATCTATATGCCGCGCTTCACTGGCACAATTTACGAACTGTTGTCCGCACCCGTCGGGGTGGCCGAGACGCTCATCGGCTTTGTCGGGGCAGCGGCGACCAAGGGCCTCATACTCGCCGCAATCATCCTTGGAACAGCGACTTTCTTTGTGGACTATGAAATCGCGCATCCATTGGCTGCTGTGGGCTATATCATGCTAGTCGCGGCCAGCTTCTCGCTCTTCGGGTTCATCCTGGGGATCTGGGCGGATAGCTTTGAAAAGCTTGGAATTATTCCGCTGCTGTTCCTTACCCCGCTGACCTTCCTTGGGGGCACGTTCTATTCGATTGATGACCTTCCCGGTGTTTGGTCAACCATCGCCTATGCCAACCCCATCGCGTTTCTGGTGAGTGGGCTTCGTTGGACATTCTACGGCACGTCGGATGTCTCGATTTGGGTGTCGCTTGGCATGACGCTTGGCTTCCTTGCGCTGTGCGTTGCTGTGATCGCCTTTATCTTCAAAACCGGTTGGAGGCTTCGAGAGTGACCCGCTTCGCATTTGAACTTCACGCCACCGATAGTCGCGCGCGAACGGGCAAGATCACCATGCAGCGCGGCGAAATCCGCACGCCTGCGTTCATGCCTGTGGGCACCGCTGCGACGGTCAAGGCGATGAAGCCTGAAAGCGTGCGAGAGATCGGCGCTGACATTATCCTTGGCAACACATATCACTTGATGCTGCGTCCCGGGGCAGAGCGTATGGCACGCCTTGGCGGGCTTCATAATTTTATGAAGTGGGATCGCCCGATCCTGACCGATAGCGGCGGTTATCAAGTGATGAGCCTTTCTGACCTGCGCAAACTGACCGAAAAAGGCGTTGAATTTCGCAGCCATATCGATGGCTCGAAGCATATGCTCACGCCTGAACGCTCGATGGAGATTCAGCGGCTTCTGGGCTCTGACATAGTTATGTGTTTTGACGAATGCCCGCGCGCTGATCGCCCGCGCGATGAGATCGCGTCCTCGATGGAACTGTCCATGCGCTGGGCCAAGCGCAGCCGCGATGGCTTTGACAGCGGTGAGGAACACGCCGCGCGCTCGGCGCTGTTTGGCATCCAGCAAGGCGCTTTGGACGAAGGCCTGCGCAAAATCAGCGCCGATAAACTTATCGACATCGGCTTTGATGGCTATGCTGTGGGAGGTCTTGCCGTGGGCGAGGGGCAGGAGGCGATGTTCGGCGTGCTCGACTACGCACCAGAGCAACTCCCCAAGGACAAACCGCGCTATCTTATGGGAGTGGGCAAGCCCGACGACCTTGTCGGTGCAGTTGAGCGCGGGATCGATATGTTCGACTGTGTCCTTCCCACAAGGTCAGGGCGCAACGGTCAAGCCTTTACCTGGAACGGCCCCATAAACATCCGCAACGCCAAATTCGCTGAGGACCTATCGCCCTTGGATGAAACCTCCGATTGCTCTGCCTCGCGCGATTATTCGAAAGCCTATCTCCACCATCTGCACAAGAGCCACGAGATCCTCGGCGCAATGCTCGTGACCGAGCACAATCTCGCCTTTTTTCAGGCCTTGATGCAGAGGATGCGCGATGCCATTGGGGCGGGGCGATTTGCTGAGTTTGCGGCCGATTTTCGCCGCAACTACCTTGGCCAAAAAAGCTTGGAAAGTAAGAATTGATGCCCAAACTCCCCGAGGATTGCCAGACGATGGTCGAGGTGCGCGAAGGCGTTGATGCGACCGATCGCGAGCTGGTCGCTCTGCTTGAACGGCGCTTTGGATATATGCGGGCAGCGGCTCGTATTAAGCCAAACCGTGAGGCAGTGCGCGATGAAGAGCGCAAGGCAAGCGTGATTGCGGCGGCCAAGGCAGAAG
This sequence comes from Erythrobacter sp. SCSIO 43205, assembly GCF_019904235.1. Taxonomy (NCBI): domain Bacteria; kingdom Pseudomonadati; phylum Pseudomonadota; class Alphaproteobacteria; order Sphingomonadales; family Erythrobacteraceae; genus Erythrobacter; species Erythrobacter sp. SCSIO 43205. Next base: position 2,018,483 of record NZ_CP063202.1, read on the forward strand.
CAGAGGCGCGCGGCATTCCGAGCGACCTTATCGCTGATCTTTGGGAGCAATTGGTCGAAGGCTCGATCGCCTACGAATTCGACGAATGGGACCAGACGCGCGGCTAGACCGACTCCGGCCTAAACCTCACAAACAAAAAGGGCGGCCCCGAAAGGCCGCCCTTTTGTATTTCGTGCTCGGCGCGTAGATTAGCGCGAGTAGAACTCGACCACGAGGTTTGGTTCCATCGTCACCGGGTAAGGCACTTCGTCGAGCTTTGGCACGCGGGTGAACTGAACCTTGTCGTTGCCTTCTGGAACGACATAGTCAGGGATTTCACGCTCTGGCAGGCTTTGGGCTTCGATCACGAGAGCCATTTCCTTAGCCTTCGTGTTGAGGCTGATAACATCGCCAACGTCGCAGCGACGCGATGGGATGTTACACTTCACGCCGTTCACGAGGATGTGACCGTGGTTGACGATCTGACGCGCTGCAAAGATCGTTGGAGCGAATTTCGCACGATACACGATCATGTCCAAACGACGCTCGAGCAGACCGATAAGGTTCTGACCGGTGTCACCCTTCATGCGGGTTGCGTCTTTGTAGGTTGAGCGGAACTGCTTCTCGGTCACGTCGCCATAGTAGCCTTTGAGCTTCTGTTTGGCGCGCAGCTGAAGACCGAAGTCGCTCATCTTGCTCTTACGACGCTGACCGTGTTGGCCGGGGCCATAAGAACGCTTGTTTACTGGAGAGTTTGGACGACCCCAGATGTTTTCGCCCATCCGACGGTCGAGTTTATGCTTGGCGCTTGTGCGCTTAGTCATTGTCTTTCCTTACATTTTGCTGGCCCGCCCAATAGGCAGGCATTGAACCCGGCAGCGCACCGTTGAAACCTGCGTTCAACGCGGCTTCCGCTTCACCGGGGTGCGGAGCCAAATTTGCGTGAGCGCGCGTATACAGCGCTGCACCGCAAAATCAACCCTTATCCGGCCCATCTTTAGCGGTGTCTTTATCAGGCCGCCCAAGCGAGGACAGCACCCCGCGCAAAGTGCGCACTTCGAGGTGATTCCAGCCTGGCTTGGTCAGCACGCCGCGAAGGGTTCGACGGGTGGCTTCGGCGCGCGCTTCGGGGAAGAAATACCCCTTTGGCGCGAGCATTTTCTCAAGGTGCGCGATGAGCCCTTCCAATTCCTCCTGCGGGGCGGGGGGAAGCGCCTCTTCCTCTGCGGTGGGTTGGACCAGCTCGCTTTCCTCAGCCTCGCGGCCAATGCGCGACCATTCATATGCAGTCAGAATGACGGCCTGCGCCAAGTTCAGCGAACCGAATTCCGGATTGATCGGTACGGTTAGAATATGGCGGGCAAGGGCAACGTCTTCTGTCTCAAGCCCGGAAGCTTCGCGCCCGAACAGCACCGCGTGGCGACCTTCGTTTGAATGCATCAACCGCGCGGCACCATCGGGACCAACAACAGGCTTTGTCACCCCGCGTTTGCGCACAGTGGTCGCGTAAACGTGCTCGCAATCGGCGACCGCCTCAGCGGTCGTCTCATAAATCTTCGCTTGATCAAGCACGATGTCAGCCCCAGCAGCCGCAGGCCCCGCGCTGGGGTTTGGCCAGCCATCACGCGGATTGACAATGCGCATTTCTGTAAGCCCAAAGTTGAGCATTGCGCGCGCCGCCTTGCCGATATTCTCGCCCAGCTGCGGGCGCACCAGAACAATGATTGGTTTATTGGACACGGGGTTAGTCTTTAGCAGCGTCGGCAACGGTGCTGGCAAATTCCTCAAAGTCCTTGGCCTCTGAGAAGTCGCGGTAAACGCTTGCGAAGCGGATATAGGCAACCGAATCCAATTGCTTGAGCCCGTCCATCACCATCTCGCCAATGCGCGAGGAAGGGACTTCGGCGTCGCCTGCGGTTTCAACTTGGCGTTGAATTCCAGAGACGAGTTGGTCGATGCGCTCTTGGCTCACATCGCGTTTGCGACAGGCGAGCGAGACGGACTTCTCAAGCTTGGAGCGATCAAAGGGTTCGCGCCTCGGATCAGAGCTGTCAGCACCCGTTTTGACAATCACAACTTCGCGCAGCTGCACGCGCTCAAAAGTCGTGAACCGCGCACCACAGGAATTGCACTGACGCCGCCGCCTGATCGAAGTGTTATCCTCGGTCGGGCGGCTGTCTTTGACTTGCGTATCTTCGTGAGCGCAAAAAGGGCAGCGCATGGGATGCCTTAGCCTTCGGGATAAACCGGGAAGTCAGCGCACAGCTTGGAAACGCGGTTGCGTACGCTTTCTTCGACCTGCGCATCGCCTTCGGGGCCGTTCTTGGACAGGCCATCGACGACTTCAGCAATCAACTGGCCCACCTGGCGGAATTCCACCGGACCAAAGCCGCGCGTGGTGCCAGCAGGTGTGCCAAGGCGAATGCCGGAGGTAACGAAGGGCGAGCGTGTGTCGAACGGAATGCCGTTCTTGTTGCAGGTGAGCCATGCGCGGTCGAGGCCAGCTTCCGCCGCTTTCCCGGTCACGTCTTTTGCCGTCAGATCGACCAGCATTGAGTGATTATCCGTGCCGCCAGACACAATGCGAAGCCCGTTTTCTTCAAGGCTTGCAGCCAGTGCTCGCGCGTTTTCGACAATGCGGTGGGCGTAGGTCTTGAATTCCGGAGCGAGGGCTTCCTTAAACGCCACCGCCTTGGCCGCGACAACGTGCATCAACGGGCCACCTTGGAGGCCGGGGAATACCGCCATATTCAATGGCTTGGTGAATTTCTCATCGTTCCAAAGAATGATGCCTGAACGCGGGCCGCGCAGGGATTTATGCGTCGTCGAGGTGACAATATCGCAATGCGGGAAGGGCGATGGATGCGCGCCGCCAGCAACGAGGCCGGAGATATGGCTCATATCGCAAAGGAGAATTGCACCCACTTCGTCAGCGATCTTGCGGAATGCCTCAAAATCCCAAATCCGTGAGTAGGCCGTGCCGCCGCAGATGATAAGCTTTGGCTTGTGCTCATGCGCGGTTGCCGCCACCGCTTCCATGTCGATCCGCTCGTCACCCTCGGTCACGCCGTAGCTGACCGGGTTGAACCACTTGCCGCTCATATTGACGGGTGAACCGTGAGTCAGGTGACCACCTGAGTTGAGGTCGAGGCCCATAAATGTGTCGCCCGGCTGCAAAAGTCCCAGGAACACCGCTTGGTTCATCTGACTACCCGAATTGGGCTGAACATTGGCAAAGTTGCATCCAAACAGCTGCTTGGCGCGCTCGATTGCCAGCGTTTCGACCACGTCCGCATAATCGCAGCCGCCGTAATAGCGCTTGCCCGGATAGCCTTCTGCGTATTTGTTGGTGAATACGCTTCCCGTCGCCTCAAGCACCGCTTTTGATGCGATATTTTCAGAGGCGATCAGTTCGATCTTGTCTTGTTGGCGCGCAAGCTCTTTGCCGATAGCTTCAGCGATTTCGGGATCCGCTGTGGCCAAATCATCGTGCCAAAAGCCGTTCATCTGATCGGTAACTGAAGATGGGTTGGTGCTCATTGGTGCGTCTCAATGTGGTCGGGGTCGATAGGGGGATTGCCAAGCTTGGCAACGCGGCGATGGTGGCGACCATTTGGATCGCCCTCATCGGCAAATACGGTGTTTAGGAAGGTTGCGATGCAGCTTTTCGCCATTTCAATGCCGATAAGGCGTGCACCCAAGGCAATGCAGTTGGCGTTATTGTGTTCGCGTGCGAGCGCCGCGGACAATGGCTCTGACACCAATGCGCAGCGAACGCCGGGGTGGCGATTGACGCTGATCGAGATACCGATACCCGAACCGCACAGAGCGATGCCATATTGAGCGGTGCCATCGGCGACCACATCGGCGAGCTTGTACCCGTAGTCGGGATAATCAACGCTTTCCCCGGGCTCTGGTCCAAGGTCGGCAACTTCGTGGCCTTCTTCCATCAACCATTCAGCCAGTTCGGCTTTCATGTCGGTGGCGGCGTGATCGGATGCGATGGCTAGTCTCATAGGGACGCTCTTTAGAGCGCTAGGCTACATGAAACCACCCCGATAAAGCGGCTTTTCTACGTTTCTGCAGGATGAAATAAGCGCGCCCTTGCGAGGCGGGGCCACATGAGCCATTCTTGCATATGTGCAAATCCTCAACAGACTGAGTGTTTATCAATGCGTTTTGTGTTTTTCCTATGGGCCAGCTTCGCTTTGACTTTTTCTGGCTTAAGCGCGCAGGGCGCGGATCATTTGGGCAGTGAGGTTGAACGGCTCAAGCGTGTTTCTGCTCTCGATGCGGGCAATGGCGCACTCATCATCTCGATTCGCAGCGAGATCTATCTCGACGAACCACTCGATCTGTTCTTTCTTCGCGAAGGCGGCGATGTGGCGAATGAAAGCGACGTTATCCGCTTAACCCGTAAGCAAAACCAGCTCGCTTTCACCAATTCGACGACCAAATACAAAGTGCGCGCCTATCAATTGAGGGCGGGAACTTATCGCCTCATTGCGCACGGGATGGACTGCCCCAAAATACCGGCTGAGGATGAGCGGTGCCTGTCCGATGTCAGCGGCCTGCTGCTGGGCAAACTGGTGCTGGGCAGGCCGTCGCGCGGTTATGGCGAGGAGGCACCAAGCTTTGAAATTCGCGCTGGCCAAGTGACTTATGCGGGCGATTTTGCGCTGACATCGCGCAATAGGGTTGAATGGTCGCAAATCCCGCAAGAGGAGCTTGGCCGATCAGAGCGCGCAGTCAAAGGTCTGGCGCGCGGGCCTGAGCCAGTGGTGCCTGAGGGCTTTGAACTGAAATATGGCCTGTTTCCGCGAAGCTTTGAAACCGACGCGAAGCGGCGTTACTGACGGGCTTACTTCCCAGCCTTTTTCAGCGTTTTATTGAGCCACTTCCACAAGCTGTCGATCTCCTGTGCGGCCTTGCCGTCCGGGGCAAGTTCGCTCGCGGTTTCACCTTTGGCACTGGAGCGATGGAAGTCTGCGCGCTCGCCCAGTTCTACCGGGCAAACGTTGAGCCCGATTTCTTTGGCTGCCTTGCGCGCGTGCTCGGCAAGCTTGGTTGCGCCTGAAGGAACGCCGTTGAGGACCACAAAGGCGGGCGTTTTGGCGTAATTGACTAAGTCCGCAATTGGCTCCAGCGCGGCCAAATCAAAGGCGCGCGGCTTGGTCGGTATGAGCACCAGATCAGCCGCCTTGATCGCCTCACGCGCGGCAGCATCAGCATGGGGAGGGGTGTCGATCACCACGAAGTCGACGCCGTTCTTCTCCGCGCTTTCAATTGTGCGCGCGAGACGGGCGGGGGGAGCGGTCACAACCACGGGGAGGAAATCGCCGCGCCAATCGGACCACGCCGCAGCGGTCGCCTGTGGGTCGGTATCCACTACGCAACTCTCATGCTTTGCCGCTGCTGCGCGGGTTGCGAGGTTGACCGCAAGGGTGGTTTTACCCGAGCCGCCCTTCTGGCTGACGATGGCGATGGTGGTGATGTCGGGCTTTGGCACCTGCAATGCTCCGTCAATCTATTGCGACAAGCCTAGCTGGCGACTTGGCCCTCGGTTTGTTGCTTCTCTTCTAAAAAGCTTTGCAGCCGACCGATGAGATCCTGCATTGCCGCTGGCATTTGCGCCTGAACCTCGTCCATATACGCTTGGTTTGCGTTAGCAAAATTCGGCTCAGCCAATACGGCAGAGGAAAGCTCAAAAAAACGCTGTCCGCTCGGCGTTGCCACAAATGCGCGAATGTCCCTCAACTCTTGCAGAGTGAACATTGCCGCATAGCTGCGCTGCATTCCCGCCATGAGGGAGGGTATATGCGACCGCAAGACCTCTTTGCTTTCAAGGATATAATCCGCAAGCCATTGATCCAAAACCGCAATCGCGCCCTCATCATCAAGGCCATAGGCTTTGAGCGAGGCTTCGCGGGTCTGGACCATCATCTGGTCCATGGATGCAAAAAATATCTCTTCGCGCGTTTCCTCAGGAAACCCGAGGTCAATGATTTCGAGCGCCAGTGCCAGCTTTGCAGCGCTTGGTTCAGCAACAAGTGCGTCTCCACCTGCCTCTTGTGCAAGCGCTGGAGTGTGGGAACTGGCCAGAGCCAGCGAAGCTGCAAACGCTGAAACCAGAAGCTTTCGCATTACTGATCCAGGAACGAGCGCATCTTGCGGCTGCGGCTTGGGTGTTTGAGTTTCCTGAGCGCCTTTGCCTCGATCTGACGGATACGTTCACGGGTCACGGAGAACTGCTGGCCGACCTCTTCGAGGGTGTGGTCGGTGTTCATGCCGATGCCAAAGCGCATCCGCAGAACGCGCTCTTCACGCGGGGTGAGTGAGGCGAGCACGCGGGTGACGGTTTCCTTGAGGTTTGCCTGAATAGCGGCATCGACTGGGATGATCGCATTTTTGTCCTCAATGAAATCGCCAAGGTGCGAGTCTTCTTCATCGCCGATGGGCGTTTCGAGCGAGATCGGCTCTTTGGCGATTTTCATCACCTTGCGAACCTTCTCCAATGGCATGGAGAGGCGCGCTGCCATTTCTTCAGGCGTCGGCTCGCGGCCTTCCTCGTGGAGGAACTGACGGCTTGTGCGCACAAGCTTGTTGATCGTCTCGATCATGTGCACTGGAATACGGATCGTGCGGGCCTGGTCCGCGATTGAGCGGGTGATTGCCTGACGAATCCACCATGTTGCGTAGGTCGAGAATTTATAGCCGCGACGGTATTCAAATTTATCAACCGCCTTCATCAGGCCGATGTTGCCTTCCTGAATAAGATCAAGGAATTGCAGGCCGCGGTTGGTGTATTTCTTGGCGATAGAGATCACCAGACGAAGGTTGGCTTCCACCATTTCCTTCTTGGCAATACGCGCCTCCCGCTCGCCTTTCTGCACCATGTTCACGATGCGGCGGAATTCCGGCAGTGACATACCTGTATTCGCGGCAATATCGGTGATTTCGCTGCGGATACGGTCGACTGCATCGCCTTCCTTTTCAAGGAAAGCGGCCCACTTTTTGTCCTTAGCCGCGCGCTCTTTAATCCATGCATCGTCGAGCTCATTACCGACATAGGATTTGAGGAAGTCCATGCGTTTGATCTTGTGACGCTCCGCAAGGCGGAGCATCTGGCCGCCAAGAGCAGTCAGGCGGCGGTTGAAGGCATAGAGATTGTCGACGAGGAATTCGATCTTAGCAGCATGGAACTGCACGCTTTCGACTTCCGCGGTGAGCTCTTCAGAAAGCTTCTCGTATTTGTTTTCTTTCGCCTTTGGAAACACGTCGCCAGCGGCAAGAGTGTCCACCCGCTCGATTTGAAGTTTCTCAAAGGTTTTGAAAAGCTTGGTAATGCGGGCAAAGCGCTCGATTGCATCGGGCTTAAGCGCGGCTTCCATTTGGGCAAGGCTGAGAGTGTTGTCCTCTTCTTCCTCATCATCCTTCTTGGAGCCTTCGCCTTCTTCGCCGTCTTCATCCTCATCCTTGTGATCTTCGACTTCGTCGTCGTCACGGATGGTCGGACCTGCGGTTTCTTCGGAAATCTCGCCGCCGTTTTCGGCTTCCTCGTTTTCCTCTTCCATCTTGTCTGGCGGAGGCTCTTTGGAAAGCATCGCGTCAAGGTCGAGGATTTCACGAAGCTGCATATCTTCGGAATTGAGCGCTTCGGACCACTGGATAATGGCGTGGAAAGTGATCGGGCTTTGACAAAGGCCCATAATCATCATGTCGCGGCCAGCTTCGATACGCTTGGCAATCGCGATTTCACCTTCACGGCTGAGCAGCTCCACCGCGCCCATTTCGCGCAAATACATCCGCACCGGGTCATCAGTGCGCTCGCCAGCGCCGGTTTTCTTCGCAGCGGGTTTGGCCGCAGCAGCAGGCTTCTTCTTGTCGTCGTCGACTTCCATCGCTTCGACTTCGGCGTCTTGTTCAGCCTCAGCCTCAGCCTCTTCGTCGTTTTCGACAATCTGGACGCCCATTTCGGAAAGCGCAGTCTGGATGTCTTCGATCTGATCGGGGCTCATCTCACCCGAAGGCAACGCAGCGTTGAGCTCATCATAGGTGATGTAACCCTTCTTTTTTGCCTTGGTCATCAGCTTCTTCACAGAAGCTTCGTTCAAATCGATCAGCGGAGCGTCTTCTTTGTCGCTTTTCGCACTCGTGGCCATAAAGCTTGTTCAATCCGTGTGGTGGGAGGCTGTTCGGCCATCGGTCCCTCTACCGAACATCGGCCGTTCAATCACCCAACTGTTAATCCCGATCCGGATGCAAATATCCGAATTAATTGTGTTCAGCTGATGCGCCGGCTTTCCTGCGACCAAATGCTTTCAAGCGTTCATCAACTGTGTGGAGCCGTTCTCGCAACCTGACCTGCTCTGCCAATGCCCCTTCGGGGTCATCGTCAAACCGTGCGATCGTCGCCGCCATAGCAGCTTCGAGCGCTGGCTTGAGGGCCAGCAGCGATACAGCTTCAGCCAATTCCTCGCGCGCTTCACCTGGGTCTGTGCCTTCTTTGAGAAAGGCGAACTTGTGGTTTTCCGGTGGGGCAGGAATGCCTTGGAGTTCCGATATGGCGTTTGCCTCCCGCGAATCAAGTGTTTCTGCAAGCTCCATCAACGATTCTATTGCAGGCGCGGTTTTTGGGTCGTTGAGGGCGAGCCTCGACAGCGCCTCTGAGTGGGCGGAAATTTCTTCCGGAAATCGAAGGAAACCGGCGATAACTGCGGACAAGAGCGAAGCACGTTGACCGCCGGACATGGCCTTACCGAGGGTGTCTTTGGCTTCTTGCGAGAGCCCGCGCGGTTGAGGCCCGCGCCCCTGCCATTTCGCACCACCTGCGGGCGGGCGGTTTTCCCGTCTTGGAAAGGCAAATGCTGAAAAACGATCAAGGAGTTCACGGCGATAAAGCGCCTGAATGTCGCGGTCCTTGATGGTATCGACGTGCTGCATCAGCCGGGCTTTCAATCCAGCCTTGGCCTCTGGTGTGCCGAGTGGCTGCGCATCGCGCTCACCTTCCCATAACGCATCGAGCAGGCTCTTGGGCTCAGCAAGAAGTTTCTCCATCGCCACTGCACCTTGCTCTTTGATGAGGTCGTCAGGGTCCATCCCACTCGGTAAGCGAACGATGGCAAGCGAGCGCATCGGAGCAAGCAAGGGGAGGGCGCGTCCAATCGCCCGCATCGCGGCCCGTTCGCCGGCTTTATCTCCGTCAAAGCACAGCACAGGCACCTCAACCATCCGCCAAAGCATCTCAAGCTGCGTCTCGGTGAGCGCGGTTCCCAATGGCGCGACGGCATCGTGGAAGCCAGCCTGAGCGAGCGCGACCACGTCCATGTACCCCTCGACCACAATCACGCGCCCCGTCTGGCGCGAGGCGGGGGCAGCGCGGTGGAGGTTATAGAGCGTGCGGCCCTTGTCGAAGAGCGGCGTGTCGGGGGAGTTGAGGTACTTCGCAACGCCCCCAGAGCCTTTGGCGAGGCTTTCCATGATCCGCCCGCCAAACGCGATTACACGGCCCCGTGCATCCTGAATGGGTAGCATGACCCGGCCACGAAAACGGTCATAGGTCGTGCCGTCGTCGGTCCTGATCCTCATTCCGGTTTCCACCAACATTTGGTCTTCGTAGCGGGCAAGAGCGCGGTTCAGGGCCTGCTTGCTCTCAGGTGCATAGCCAAAGCCGAATTCTGCGAGGGTTTCCGGTTTAAGCCCGCGACCCGTTAGATATTGCATCGCCTCGCGGCCATCGGGTGAACGCAGATTGTCGAAAAACCATTGTTGAGCATCGGTGGTAACATCGATCAGCTCGGCGCGCTTCTCCGCCTTTTTCGCGGCGACAGGATCAGGGGCAGGGACTTCCATCCCCGCTTCGGCGGCAAGTTCCTTGCACGCATCGATAAAGGACAGCCCGCGCTGCTCGGTCATCCAGCTGATGACATCGCCGTGCGCGCCGCAGCCAAAGCAGTGGTAGAACCCCTTCTGGTCGTTCACATAAAAGCTGGGCGTCGCCTCATTGTGGAACGGACAACAAGCCTTGAACTCGCGCCCCGCACGGGTGAGCTTGGTCGTGCGATTGATCACGGTTGATAGCGTGATCCTCGCGCGCAGCTCGTCCTTCCATTGCGGGGTGATGCTCATAACGGAACTTTGCGCTACCTCTCCGTTCGTGTCGAGCGCAGTCGAGACACAGATGGTGGACGGATTGTGGATCGTTCTGTTGGCGGTTTCGAGAAGTGCGAAAGCGATGCCCAATCGGAATTCGCCAACGCCTCCTTCTTGGCGCGCGACCACTTTTTGACTTTCAGTTCGGTTTCGAGCGCTTCGTGACGCGTTGGGAAATTCTGAGCCCACAAGAGTTCGGCCGGGAGGCGCCGCGATGTGAAATCGCAATATCCTCCCGCTTGATGCTCCGCGATCCTTCTCTCCAGATCATCGGTGTGTCCGGTGTAGTACTTCGCGTCCGAGCAACGCAGTATGTAGCACCAGAATGCCATTTGATGACCTTTCTGTTCACATTGAGAGAAGTTAAGGTGCGTCGGAGCAGGCGTGTCTCGACTTCGCTCGACACGAACGGTTACGAGTTCCTAAGATAGGGCCGCCTTCACCAAGCTACTCGCCAGTTTCCCATCAAGCACCGCGCCGTGCTTGGCTTTAAGAGCGCCCATGACTGTGCCCATGTCCTTCATCGAGGATGCGCCGGTTTCCGCCTTGATCGCCTCAATCGCGGCTTTGGTTTCTTCCTCGCTCATCATCTGCGGCAGGAACTCTTCGATCACGGCCAATTCAGCCTTTTCAGCGTCCGCCAATTCCTGACGGCCGCCTTGTTCGTACATCTCAATCGATTCGCGGCGTTGCTTGGCCATTTTCTGAAGCACAGAGGTCACCAATTCGTCGTCGGGGATGTCCTTGCCGCTCGTGCGCTCTTCAATATCGCGATCCTTGATCTTGGCGCTGATCTGGCGAAGGGCGGCAGTACGCTCTTTCTCCTTGGCTTTCATCGCAGTGATGGTGGCATCTTTGATATCGTCGCGGATCATCGAATTCGGTTCTTTCTGTGGATGGTTTCGTCTTGCGGGCCGCTTAGCCCAAAAAGGACCGCTTAGATAGGTTGACGTGGACCCCAAGCAAGCTTAGCGGGTGAGACTTAGCGACATTGCTGGAAAACTCATTTTAACGGAGCGCCCGATGGCCCTTTCCGCCTCTACCCCTGCGCAACCTTCAAACGCGACGGGTTGCCTTGTTCTGGCCGATGGAACGGTCATTTGGGGGAGGGGCTTTGGCGCTTCTGGTGATGCGGTGGGAGAGGTGTGTTTCAACACTTCGATGACCGGATACCAAGAGGTGATGACTGACCCCTCTTACGCGGCGCAAATCGTCACCTTCACCTTCCCCCATATTGGAAACGTTGGCGCGAATGCCGAGGATGTGGAGAGCGCGGTAGAAGGCGCAGTGGGATGCGTGGTGCGCGAGGATGTGACCGAGCCATCCAATTTCCGCAGCCTTGAGCGGTTTCAGGAATGGATGGAGCGGAATAACAAGATTGGCCTTTCGGGCGTCGACACCCGCGCCCTCACACGGCGTATTCGTTTGTCCGGTGCGCCAAATGCAGTGATCGCGCATTCGCCCGATGGCAAATTCGACATCCCTGCTTTGGTCAAGCGCGCTCAGGAATGGGCGGGGTTAGAGGGCATGGACCTCGCCATTCGGGTCAGCCGCGAGCATCAAGAAAACTGGGAAGGCGGCTATTGGCGCTTGGGCCACGGCTATGGTCGGGCAAGCCGGGACGCAACCCCGCACGTGGTCGCCATCGACTATGGTTCGAAAGACAACATCTTCCGCAATCTCGTGCGCGCAGGGGCCAAGGTGACGGTGGTGCCTGCCAAGACCACCTATGACGAGATCATGGCGCTTAAACCCGATGGCGTGTTCCTATCCAACGGCCCCGGCGACCCGGCGGCGACGGGCGAATACGCAGTGCCGGTGATCCAGAAATTGCTTGAGGCCGATATGCCGCTTTTCGGCATTTGTTTGGGCCACCAAATGCTGGCTTTGGCAGCAGGTGCAAAAACGATCAAAATGCACCAAGGGCACAGAGGGGCTAACCACCCGGTTCAGCGTGTCGGTGAAAGCTGGGGTGAGACAACTGGCCTTGTTGAGATCACCAGCATGAACCACGGTTTTGCAGTGGATGCGGAGACTCTGCCCGATAGCCTGGAGCAGACCCATGTGAGCCTTTTCGACGGCTCCAACTGCGGGATTGCGGTGAAGGGGAAGCGGGCGTTTGGGGTTCAATATCACCCTGAGGCTTCGCCGGGGCCGCAGGATAGCTTTTACCTCTTCGAGAAATTCGTTGGGGGGCTGCAAGGCTAGGATGCGGGCCCATCTTGTCTTCATTGTCGCTGCTGTCGCTTCACCGATAGCCGCCCAAATCCCGGCGATGACTCCGCCGCCTTTCGGCGATTGGCCCGGCGCGGAAATCGTCTCTGGTGTTGCGTTCCAAGGCGATGGTTCTGTCACCCTCGAAGCAGGCGAAAGCGGGCTTCCGGTACTCTCATTCTGGCGGCCAGTGCTCTTCAGAGAAGACACCAAGCGCCCTGTCGCCGGACGAATGGATTGCCGGGTGGTGGCGGCGGACGGGTATTATTCCGACGAAGCCTTTGATGCCGATGCGCGGCATGATGCTGTGGCGGAGGCTCGCAAGACCCAAGGCTTTCTCGATCAAGAGCGTCTGCGCGACTATTCCGACACTGTGCAACAGCTAGATGTTGTGGGCCGGCGGTTGCGCGCTGAGGATCGGCCCACCCAGATGTTCGTCCTCACCTATATCCTCGTCCGGGACGGAGAGCGCCTGATCGACATTCGCCGCAATTGCACTTTCATCCATGGTAAAGGTGTATCGCAACCTGACGTGCTGCCTTACGTCTATCGCTACACCAAATTTACCTACGCCTTTGAGCCCGGTGCAGGAGAAGCAGGATGATCCGCATAAGCGCCGCTGCTATCTTTCTTGTGTCTTTGACCGGCTGCCACATCCTTTTCCCCGAAGACCCTCGGATGGGTTCTGAATCTGTCGCCGCCTGCGTTTCGCGGCTTCAGCAGGATTTGCGGCTTGAGTTGGCGCAAGTGGACAGCGAACCGGAGACTGAATGGGTGCCCACCTACACCTATGACATCACCAAAGTTGCCTTCGACGATATTCAGGAACTGATCGTTCGCGGCAGTGATGAAACGGCGGGCGCACGGGGTAAAGCTGCGACAAGTGCGACTTCCGCAGCGGTTGAACGTTTTATGGCGATGAGAGTCGATGAGAATGGCGCATTTTTCTTCGCCAATGACCCGGCACTCTACCGCGTGCGTGGCGAACCGACGTTCTTTGCTGACGTCCTTCCCACAGGGTGCGAGCGGCAACGCGCCAATATGCGCATGATTGCTGTCGACTTTGCCCCGGTCCCAGCGGTTTCCGAAAATCCATCCGATCCAACTGACACCGATCTCTCAATTGAAAGCGAATAATGCCAAAGCGTAATGACATTTCCTCGATCCTTGTGATTGGTGCAGGCCCCATCATTATCGGGCAGGCGTGTGAGTTCGATTATTCGGGCACGCAGGCGATTAAAGCTCTGAAAGAAGACGGGTACCGGGTCATTCTGGTGAACTCAAACCCGGCAACGATCATGACCGATCCAGAGTTTGCCGACGCGACTTACGTGGAGCCGATCACGCCTGAAATCGTCGCCAAGATCATCGCCAAGGAAAAGCCCGACGCTCTTCTCCCCACGATGGGCGGGCAAACGGCGCTGAACTGTGCATTGGCACTGGAAGAAATGGGTGTCCTCGAAGAACACGGTGTCGAAATGATCGGCGCGAAAGCCGACGCCATCGACAAGGCCGAGAATCGTCAGCGTTTCCGCGATGCGATGGACAAAATCGGGCTTGAGAGCGCTCGCTCGGGCGTCGCCAACACCATCGAAGAAGCGCGCGAGGTGCTGAAACGGACTGGTTTGCCGTCCATCATCCGGCCCAGCTTCACCCTTGGCGGCACGGGCGGCGGGATTGCCTACAACACGCAGGAATTTGAGCGGATTGTGCGCGAGGGGCTTGATGCGTCACCAACTACCGAGGTGCTGATCGAAGAATCTCTGCTGGGGTGGAAAGAATATGAGATGGAGGTTGTTCGGGACAAGGCCGACAATGCCATCATCATCTGCTCGATTGAAAACGTCGATCCGATGGGCGTGCACACCGGCGATTCCATCACGGTTGCGCCCGCTCTGACGCTGACGGACAAAGAATATCAGATCATGCGCACAGCCAGCATTGAAGTGCTGCGCGAGATTGGTGTCGAGACGGGTGGCTCCAACGTCCAATTCGCGGTGAACCCCAAAGATGGGCGCCTCATCGTGATCGAAATGAACCCTCGCGTGTCGCGCTCGTCTGCGCTTGCTTCAAAGGCCACCGGCTTCCCCATCGCGCGGGTCGCGGCAAAGCTGGCGGTGGGTTATACATTGGATGAGATCACCAATGAGATCACCGGGGCGACCCCTGCAAGCTTTGAGCCTACAATTGACTACGTCGTGACCAAAATCCCGCGCTTTGCCTTTGAAAAGTTCAAAGGGTCAGAGCCGCTTCTAGCCACTGCGATGAAATCGGTGGGCGAAGTGATGGCCATCGGTCGCAACTTCCAAGAGAGCGTACAAAAGGCCCTAAGAGGGCTTGAAACGGGTCTAGACGGGTTCAACCGCGTGGTGGCGCTTGAAGGCGTACACAAAGACGTCATCACCGCCGCGCTCTCGCAGCGCACTCCCGACCGGCTTCTGCAGGTGGGACAGGCCTTTCGCGAGGGACTCTCTCTTGAGGACATCCAGAACGTGACGGGCTATGACCCGTGGTTCCTGCGCCAGATCGAAGCGATCATTGCTGCAGAAAAAGAAGTTCAAACAGACGGCTTGCCCCGCGATGCCGAAACGCTTCGCCGGCTTAAATCGATGGGCTTTTCCGATAAACGCCTCGCCACACTTGCGGTGCGCTCTGTGGGTGTGAAGGGCGGCCTTGCCGAAACGCAAGCCAAGCGCTCAGGTCTGCTCCACGATGCGCTTCAAGCGATGGCAGGCGCGACCAGCGAGGAGGAAGTGCGCGAGCTTCGCCAGAAACTTGGCGTGAACCCCGTGTTCAAGCGCATCGACTCTTGCGCCGCCGAATTCGAGGCGATTACGCCTTATATGTACTCGACTTATGAGGCCCCGACATTCGGAGAGCCTGAGTGCGAGGCGGCCCCATCCGACCGCAAGAAGATCGTCATTCTCGGTGGCGGACCCAACCGGATCGGGCAGGGGATCGAATTCGACTATTGCTGTGTTCACGCGTGTTTTGCGCTGGCAGAGCAGGGCTATGAGACGATCATGGTCAACTGCAATCCGGAAACGGTTTCGACCGACTATGACACCTCCGACCGCCTGTATTTTGAACCTCTGACGGCCGAAGACGTGCTTGAAATCCTGCGCGTGGAACAGCAATCAGGCGAACTCGTCGGCGTGATCGTGCAGTTCGGTGGACAGACACCGTTGAAACTTGCGCAAGCGTTGGAAGATGCCGGTATCCCTATCCTTGGCACTTCACCCGATGCCATTGACCACGCCGAGGATCGCGAGCGTTTTGCCAAGCTGGTCAACCAGTTAAAGCTCAAACAACCCGACAATGGCATCGCCTTCACCCGCGACGAAGCGGCAGCGGCGGCGGCGCGCATTGGCTATCCCGTGCTCCTGCGCCCAAGCTTTGTGCTGGGCGGCCGCGCGATGGAGATTGTCGATTCCGAGGCTCAGCTTGATGATTACATCAAAACCGCTGTGACCGTTTCCGGTGACAGCCCGGTGCTGGTTGATCAATATCTGCGCGATGCGATTGAGTGCGATGTCGATGCGCTGTGCGACGGTGATGAAGTGCGTATTGCGGGCGTGATGCAGCATATTGAAGAGGCAGGCGTCCACTCTGGCGACAGCGCGTGTACCTTGCCGCCCTATTCGCTCAGTCCCGAAATCATCGCGGAAATGGAGCGGCAGGCCGAAGCGCTCGCCTTCGCGCTTAAAGTGCGCGGTCTGATGAATGTGCAATTCGCGGTTAAGGACGGCGAGGTATACCTCATCGAAGTGAACCCGCGCGCAAGCCGCACGGTGCCATTTGTTGCGAAAGCTATCGGACAACCTGTCGCCAAAATCGCCGCGCGCGTCATGGCAGGCGAAAAGCTCAGCAGTTTTGAACCCTTCCGCCGTGATCTTCCTTACATGGCGATCAAAGAGGCGGTGTTCCCGTTTGCCCGTTTCCCGGGTGCCGATCCGGTCCTCTCACCAGAAATGAAATCCACCGGCGAAGTCATGGGGATTGATTGCGCATTCGAGCCCGCCTTCTTCAAATCGCAATTGGGTGCAGGGATGAGCTTGCCACAATCGGGCACTGCGTTTGTCTCGGTTAAAAATTCAGACAAGGCCACGATCGTTCAGGCTGTCAAAGACCTGCTCGAAAGCGGATTTCAGGTTATCGCCACAGCGGGCACCCAGAAATATCTGTCTGAACAAGGACTTGCCGTGGACCGGGTAAACAAGGTCGCAGAGGGACAACCGCATATCGTTGACCGGATCATCGACGGGGACATCGCGCTTATTTTCAATACGACGGAAGGGTGGCAGTCGCTGCTTGATTCCAAATCCATCCGCGCAAGCGCTCTGGAAAAGAAGGTTCCCTACTATACGACGGCCGCCGCTTCTCTGGCTGTCGCCGCCTCAATTAAGGCGCTTGAACCCTCACAGCTTGAAGTTCGCGCCTTGCAAGACTATTATAGCTGAAATCTTACGACGCATCCCCCTTCATTTTGGCTCTTGAAAGTCGCTCTGACCGGAGCGGCAAGGGCTGAAATTTCACAAATTAGATGTGGGGCCGCGTCTCGACTGAAAGAAACGAAGAATGGCTACGATGGATAAAGTTCCGATGCTCGCAGAAGGTTACGAGCGTCTGACGGCTGAACTTAAGGCGCTTCGCGAGGAGCGGCCCCGGATTGTGGATGCAATCGAAGAAGCCCGCGCGCACGGCGATCTTTCAGAAAACGCCGAGTATCACGCCGCAAAAGAGCGTCAAGGCCAGGTCGAAGCGCAAATTGGCGACCTCGAAGGCAAGATCAGCCGCGCACAAATCATCGATCCGAGCACATTGTCTGGTGACAAAGTGATCTTTGGTGCGACCGTTACGCTGCTTGATGAAGACGACAAACCTGTAAAATACCAGATTGTCGGTGAGACAGAAGCGGATGCAGGAAAAGGTCGTATTTCCTATTCTTCACCGATTGCCCGCGCGTTGATCGGCAAGCAGGTCGATGATGAGATCGAGGTGACCGTGCCATCGGGCGACAAGTTTTACCTTATTGAAAAGATTGAGTTTATCTAAATCTCAATGGGTGCGGTGCCTGCTTTCGCAGGAGATTACAGCATCTTTTCCATAGAATAATTGTGGATCGCCACGCCGCGAATTCCGAAATCGCGGCGAGCGATAAGCTGGTATCCAGCGCGCTCAAACACACTTCGGGCAAGTTCACTCGCCTCGGTGTAGAGCCTTTGAATGCCCCGTTCGCTGGCTGCCATCTCTGCGTGAAATAGCAGCCGCCCGGCAAGACCACGACCTGCGTGCTCGGGCGCGCAATAAAGCATATCAAGATGGCCGTCGGGCTCCAGCAAGGCATATGCCGCTGGCGCGTTTGTGGCATCGGCCATAACATAGATGAGATCGCCTGCCTTTGCACGAGCAAGAAAGCGCTGAGGATCAAGATGGCCCTCAGCCCATACATTTACCTGTTCTTGCGAATAGGCTTTCGCGCCTGTTGTGACGATGGCTTCGAGCGTCAGTCTGGACAGGGCAGGGGCATCGCCCGCTTCAAACGGGCGAAGCGTGTATCCCATCTCGACTTTATTGCTCCGGCGTTAGCAATTTGTGGATGTGAACGATCACATACTTCATCTCAGCATCATCGACCGTACGCTGAGCCTGCGCGCGCCATGCGTCTTCTGCTGCTTCATAGGAGCTGAAGACACCGACGACGTGAATGCTTTCCGGGTCTGCAAATTCGTGCCCGCGCGGGTCGGTGACACGCCCGCCCATAACGAGGTGCAGGCGTTGGTTTGTGGTTGCTTCTTCCATTGGTCGTATCCTTGGGGAGGAGTGGATGGGAGGTGCCAGTCTTGCCGACACCCAACATAGCTGCGCCCGTTAGGACAGCCGTGAGCTCAATTCAAGCTCACTGCATACCAATGTCTAAGGTAGAACGGTGTTTAGTGTCGGACGCGGTTCGTCAGGTCACGAACGGCGCGTGTCGCGCGTCTTTTACCCCGCTGCGTGGCGGTCCGGCTCTTATCAGCGGCGGTCCCGGCGATATATTCGGCCTCGCGCCGGACAGTGCGAGCCTTTGCCGCTGCGCTGTCACCAATGTCTTCAAGCGCGTCTTTGCCAGCGGTGGCACCGCCCAGTACCTCATCAATCAGGTCCATGGCGTGGTCGACAATCTTGTCCGCGATCAGCGCCCAAACCGCTGTGCTTCGATCAATGGCGGCACTTGCCACGGTTCCTTTTGCAGCGTTTGCAGCACTGCCCGCTGCATCGCTGACCTTGGATGCAGCCTGAGTTGCCACCCCTGCTGCCGATGTCGCAGCCGTGGTCGCAATGCGGCGTCCGGGCTTCGTCATAAGGCCAATCGTAATGCCAACAGCCACCGCGCCAGCGATCACGGTCAGTGGATTGGCTTTGGTGTAATCGACCGCTGCATCGACCACCTCTTTTGCCTGTTCACCAAGAGTGCGCTCAGCAATGCGGCGCTCGTTCGCTTCGATCTTCTGGCGAAGGGCATCGCGTTTTTCCTGATCAGCTATCGGGGCATTTTCAATTGTCATCTTTATCTCCAAAGGATTGGTCAGCGGTGGGCGCAGGTGCCGCCATGTCGTCGCTGTCCTGACCGGTATCTGAACCATCGGTCGCCGAAGCTGGTTCTTCAGCATCTATCTCTTCAGCCATCGCGGCCAGCAAGGGTTCCCGGCCAAACCATAAGGCAAGCGCGCCAAGAACAATGGCAAGGATCCCTCGGTTATCGACCGCGTGAACCTTTGCGACCTCATAGACGTCTTTCCCGCCCTCGATCACGCCGCCAAGGTAACGATTGGTCAGTCCCTTGGCTGAAAAAGCGGTGCGGGCGTATTCAATGTCCTCAAACAGGACCGCCTTCGACGCATCACGAAGGGCGCGGTAATCGACAAGGCGCTCTTCGAGGTTGCTCATGGCGCATCATCCTGCTGTTGGGCTGTTTCCTCCTGATCAGAGGAGCCGAAAAGTCCGGCCAGCCGCTTTACATTGGCGAATACGCGCCAGCCTAGGAACGCGACGAGGATAAGAAGCCCGCCGAAAACCAAGGCGATAGCGCCCCAGATCCCGACTACGGGCTCAAAGGCGATGACCAGGCCAACCGCAAGAGCCAAAAAGGCAATGTGCAACAAAATAAGCGCGACAATGCCAAGGCCGGCTGCCACGCCGATGAGGCGACCTGCAAAAGCGGCTCTGGTCTTCTGAAAGCCCAGTTCCGCCTCAACGTAGGTGCGCGCATCGTCAATGAGCGTGCTCACCTCGTCCATCAAAGAGGGGTCGACCTGAGGGGCAGGTCCGCTCACGTCTTCGTGAGCGTCTGTCACCTCAGCGTCGGTATCGGTGAGTTCAGGAGCGGTAGCATCAGCGAGTTTATCGCCGACCCGCTCATGGGCCTCCGCCATACAGTCCCCCTTCAAAAGCGCCTGACGCTCAATATTCGACGTTTATTTGCCGCTGCGAAAAAGGCGCGCCACCAGAAAGCCGACAACCGCGGCAATGCCAACAGCGGCCGCCGGGCTCTTGCGGATGGCTTCACGGGTGTCTTCGCCGATTTCCTCAAGGCTCTTTGCTTCGAGTTTGGCAGAAGTTTCCACGAGCGTCCGCGAGGCTGAACGGGCGTAATCGCCATATTGTTCGCCAAAGCGTTCATCGATCTGGCCAGCCGTATCGCCAACCGCCTTACCGATGTTGGCAATGGCGTCTGATGCGGCCGCTTTGCCTTCTACCGCAAGCTCGCTCGCACGGGTTTTGGCTTTTTCGCCATATTGCTTGGCATCTGCCATGATATCGTCTCCACGCGATTTCGCCTGTTCACGGTAAGCACCAGCACGGGTGTTCGCTTCGTCACGCAGGGCAGCGGCGCCCGCTTTTGCCTCTTCCAATGCGGCATTGAAGCGACTTTTCGCTTCAGTCGTGCCAGTGGCAGCGGTTTCAGCCTCAGCCTTATTCGCCGTCGCGCCGGTTTTCTTAGGAGCAGCCTTTTTCGCAGGTGTGCGCTTGGTTGCAGGTTTGCGGGTTGTCTTGGTGGTCTTTGCTTCTGCCATATTGATGCCTCGCCTTCGAAATTGCGCGATGCAGCATAACGCAATCGCGACTTTTTGTAATGAAAATCTATGTCACTTGCACCGATCTTTTCCCGCGCATAAGGGGTGCGGGAAACAAACGATGCAGACATCCAGCTCGCGAAAACCAAGCTAGGGTCTACTACATATATAATCTTCTCACGCCGGAGTTCCAATAATGACAGCGATTATCGACATTCATGGCCGCGAAATTCTCGACAGCCGGGGCAATCCGACGGTTGAAGTGGATGTTCTGCTCGACGACGGCAGTTTTGGCCGGGCAGCGGTTCCGTCGGGTGCATCGACTGGCGCGCACGAAGCGGTCGAGCTGCGCGATGGCGATAAGGCCCGCTACATGGGCAAAGGGGTGCTGAAAGCGGTCGATGCGGTCAACACTGAGATCCGCGACCTTTTGATCGATGCATTTGATGCCGAAGATCAGCGCGAGATTGATCTCTCACTTATCGCCCTTGATGGCACTGACAATAAAGGCCGTCTTGGCGCAAACGCCATTTTGGGGACCAGTCTCGCGGTAGCAAAGGCCGCAGCCAATGCGCGCGGGCTGCCGCTTTATTCCTATCTAGGCGGGGTTGCAGCGCACGTGCTTCCGGTGCCCATGATGAACATCATCAATGGCGGCGAACACGCTGACAACCCAATTGATATTCAGGAATTTATGATCATGCCCGTGGGCGCTGACAGCATTGCAGAGGCGGTGCGTTGGGGCTCTGAGGTGTTCCATACTTTGAAGAAGGGCCTGCATGACAAGGGCCTTGCCACAAGCGTTGGTGATGAGGGCGGCTTTGCGCCTGACCTTGCCAGCACGCGCGCGGCGCTTGATTTCATTATGGCTTCGATCGAGCAGGCGGGTTTCACGCCGGGCGATGACATTGTGCTCGGCCTGGATTGCGCCGCGACCGAGTTTTACCGCAATGGCAAATATGAAATTTCAGGCGAGGGGCTGAGCCTCGACGGCGCCGGCATGGCCGATTACCTTGCAAAGCTGTGCGATGACTATCCAATCCTCTCAATCGAGGATGGCATGAGCGAAGATGATTTTGAGGGCTGGGCGGCCGTCACCAAAGCAATCGGCGACCGAGTGCAGCTCGTGGGCGATGATCTTTTTGTGACCAACCCTGCGCGTTTGGGTCAGGGGATCAAAGACGGCCTTGCCAACTCGCTTTTGGTAAAGGTCAATCAGATTGGCACTCTCACCGAAACGCTTGCTGCGGTCGATATGGCAACGCGCGCACGCTACACCTCGGTGATGAGCCATCGTTCGGGCGAAACCGAGGATGCAACCATTGCCGATCTCGCGGTCGCAACCAATTGCGGGCAGATCAAAACGGGGAGCCTTGCTCGCTCAGACAGACTTGCCAAATACAACCAGCTCATCCGCATTGAAGAGGAACTGGGCGACAGCGCGGTCTATGCCGGGCGCGGATGTTTTGGTGCCCTGTCAGCATGACGAGGCACAGCGCGGTATAACCTGCGCAATCGGTGTTTGAAAAAGCGGGTTCGCCCGGAAGCGGCCTATCAGAGGGTGCACAAAGACGCTTCCGGGCGATGCCAGCCGAGATCGTCAGGGGTTGAGCCCGAGGCTGGCAAAATACCGATCCATCGCGGTGAGGCCTTTTTCAGTAAGGCGCACCAGCACGCGGCGTTGATCCTCTGGGTCGTGTTCGCGCGCGATCAACCCCTGCTCGGACAGAACCCCAAGCCAGCGCAGGCCCGTGGTCGGGGGCGCTGCGGAACCGATGCAAGCGCTCGACACCGAAACTGATTTGTTCTCCACACTCGCGATGTAAAGGTCGAGCAAAATGTCCCACGCAGGCTCACCAAAAAGTTCGTCATTGTCGAAGATGGCAGTGCGGCGGCGACGCAAAACATAGGCTTCGCGTGCCATTTCGCCATAGATTTGGCGCTGCATCTTGATGTCAGTATGGACAATTTCCGCCGGGCTCGTTCCTCGCTCGCGAGAAGACGTGCCGCTTGGAAGGTCATCGGCCCGGTTTTTGGTCCCGTCAATGGTCGCCGGAGAGCCACTTCGAGCATTTTCACCGCGCGCACCCTCGCTGCGCACAGTCTCTCCCCGCAATGTCTCCCCAGACCGCGCATCACCGCTCGATTTGCGCAGAGCGTCAGCGATAACACTCAAATGCTCGGCAAGTGCACTCAAGTCGGTTTCCGAACCGAGCGATCGCCACGAGTGCGATTGAACAATTTCGTTGAGCATCGGCTCTTTTTTGAAGTCGTTCATAGGCAGACCCTTCGATCTTTAGCGGGGTGGATAGGGATCAGAGCCAAAAATGGCTTCATGCAGGGGGTCATAAAGGCGGGGGTCATCGTGGTTGCACGAAAGTGCAGTTCACTGATCGAATGCGTTTCAGATGAAAAAACGGTGTGAAAATGCGAAACATTACCTGCGCCCCTGTAAGAAGGGGCGAGCGCCAAGCCGGGTTAGCTTGTTTCAATGGATCGCCTGCCCCTTTCCAAAGTGGTAGGCACATTTACCAAGCGTTACATTACGCAAGAACCCGTAGTTTACTCTTCATAATGGAGTAATACTCTCGGCAAGAAATTGGTTTTCCACCATTATCGATCTATTATTGGTTTTGCTCTGGTACGAACAAATGCTCTGCGCTAATGATTGTGGGATCAAGACGGACAGAGGAAAGGTTTTTCTTCAGCTGTTCTATTGCGGCATTGACGTGGATGGCGGCTATGCCTGCCCCCGCGCGATCCAGCGTAACCAGAATATCTTCAAGTGCGAGCTTGGATTGCTTGAGGTCGTGGACCTCTTTTGTCGTCATACGGATCATCGAAAGGTCCGGGCTCCTGAGTGTGTGCACCAGTGCCCCGAGGCCACGGGACACGCACAGGCTGCCTAAGCGATAATCCTGAATGCCGATATACGTAATACCCCTTAGTTCCGAATATGGGGCCGCGACGCGCCAACTGCGCGTGCACTCGTAACAAATGATTTAAGTTCAGAGAGGTAGAGCCGCTTTGTGTGTTTTGCTCTTAGGTTCTCGTTTACGCTTCGAATCGCTGAGCGAGATCAAGCAATGCCAATGCCGCTTTTGCCGCTTCCCCGCCTTTGTCCTTCTGCGTTGGATCTGCGCGCACCAGCGCCTGAGCCTCATTTTCGACGGTCAGAATACCATTGCCAATCGCAATCCCGTCCATGGTCAGAGCCATGATGGCGCGTGCGCTTTCGCCAGCGACAATTTCGAAGTGATAGGTTTCACCCCGGATGACGACGCCGATCGCGACAAATGCATCATATTCGCCCGTCTCTGCTGCAAGAGCAATCGCTCCGGGAATTTCAAGCGCGCCGGGAACGGTGAGCACCTCAGCCTCGTGCCCCGCAGATGTTACCACTGAGCGTGCGCCTTCAATCAGCATATCGTTGAACGCTTCATAGAAACGCGCTTCGACGATGAGTACTTTGGCCATGGTCGGGCTCCTGTCTTGGGCGAAAGATAAAGTTAGGGGAGTGCGGTTTGCCCAGGGTTTGAGCAAAATGTGTCATTCCGCGGATGGCTATGGTCATAGACGCGGTGCCAAGGCAAGCGTTCTCACACGATTGGCAAGAGCGAATTACTCAGGAATTTCCTGATGCCCGGTCAATGTGATGCCGAAACCTTCCAGCGCCACAAGATCTGGACGCGAATTGGACAGCAGGACCATCTCATGAACACCAAGATCGGCCAGAATTTGCGAACCGATACCGATGTTGCGATGTTCTTCATCAGCGGTCCATTTCCCGCTGGTGCCAACGCGCTGAGTGAGGATGACAATAACCCCTGCACCCTTCTCACCAATCGCGCTCATGGCGCGCTGCAACGTCCGTTTGCGCGGACCCGGCGCGCCCAAAACGTCATCGAACACCGAAATCGGATGGACGCGGGCGAGGGTGGGCTCATCCGGGCTGATATGCCCCTTTTGCAGAACGTAAGCCTCATTATCTGAAACCGTGTTGCGATAGGTGATCATGCGCCATTGGCCGCCATAATCGCTTTCAAACGAGCTTTCGCCGATGCGTTCAACCAGATGATCGTTGCGCATCCTGTAAGCGATAAGATCACGGATCGTACCGATTTTCATATCATGCTTGCGCGCAAATTCGATCAAATCGTCAAGCCGCGCCATGCTGCCGTCTTCGTTCATGATCTCGCAGATCACACCCGATGGGTTGAGGCCGGCCAGACGTGAGATATCGACCGCTGCCTCAGTGTGTCCGGCACGCACGAGAGTGCCGCCTTCGCGCGCAACGAGTGGGAACACATGGCCCGGTGTCACGATGTCATCGGGCCCTTTATTCGCATCAATCGCAACCGCAATCGTGCGCGCACGGTCAGCGGCGGAAATGCCCGTCGTCACGCCCTCTTTCGCCTCGATGGAGACGGTGAAGGCGGTTTGCATACTTTCACGGTTGTTGCGGCTCATCGGGTCAAGGCCGAGCGCATCGACGCGCGCCTTGTCGAGAGCCAGACAGATTAACCCGCGCCCGTGGGTCGCCATGAAATTGACCGCCGCAGGCGTTGCCATTTGCGCAGGGATAATCAGATCACCTTCGTTCTCGCGGTCTTCATCATCGACGAGAATATACATCCGCCCATTGCGCGCCTCATCAATGATTTCCTCTGCGCCCACGAGCACAGGGCGGTCGTCATTGGCGTCGAGAAACTTCTGCAACTTGGCGAGGGTATCGGCGGTCGGGTTCCAATCCGGCTCACTTGCATCGCGAAGAGTGTTTGCATGAAGGCCGGCTGCGCGCGCAATCCCGGCTTTTGTATAGGCTCCGGCTTCGATCAGCTCGCGGACCTTTGTGATTGTCGATGTGCTCATGGCGGCCAAATAACACATTTCAATGTGATTGCAAGGGGGCTGTTGGAGAGCTGTGCCTTTACCTTTGGCCGATCTGACGGTTCTGCCCACGCCGGCAAAGGCATTGCTTTGCACCTCAGGCACCGGCTGGGCTTGAGCCACTATGTGCTCCGCGAAAGGAAGTGAAGATCCACTTTCAGGCCACTGTATTTGAATGACTTTTGAAAACTGTTCCTGGTCAGCCAACGGGCTCGAAGAAGTCTGCACCGCCCAGCGATTGTCAGTGATGCTCCGAAGCATCTCGCCAAACGCATTGATGTCATGAACACTACTCATTCGCTCAGAACCTAGCACCTCCAGGGCCTGTGTGATTTTGCGGTCGAAATAGCCCAATACATCTTCAAGGCTCCGCGCGCGGCCTGAACCTGTATAGAATATGGTGCGATTGGCCCGGGCTGCTTTGGGAAAGAATTGCGCGGCGGCCGCATTTGGGTTGCGCATCCAGCCCTTCATGAAGCGCGCAGCGCCGCGCGGACCAAGGAAGTGCGCCATGTAAAGCTGTGTCGCATTGGCGGGCCTGCCCAAGATCTTCTCAAGCTGCTTGCCGTGCTCTTTGGCATCGATGGCCGCTACAAAAGAGGCAAGCCGCGCATCGTGTCGCAGCATAAGCCTTTCACCGCGCGACGCGGTTGTTGCAGCGATTGTGCCCACATCGCCTGCATCAGACGCTCGAATCTGCCCTTCATAGCGGCTGAGATTGGCAAGCCATGTGCTTTCGATAAACTGATAAAGGCCCGCAGCGCTTGATGTGCGGGCCTTCGCCTTGGGGTTTAGCCCCGATTCCAAATGGGCTTTTGCAAGAAGGTAATTGTAATCGACCCCGGTTTCTCGCGCTGCGGCCCGGATCGCATCCATGACGTGCTGGCGTGCTCCTGGCCTTGCCGGTCTGGAAGAGTCACCTGGCTTGTAAACGGCTGGAATGCCTTTCAAATTCAGCGGGCCACCGAGCTTTTCATAGGAGGCACGATCGGGGGCAAAGCGATGGTATTCTTGCGCGGTCGCAGGCAGCGTCAGGCTAAGCAGCCATGCGCATAAAAGAATCCTGAAAATAGCAACGCCCCGAACCATTGCCGAGCGATAACCATGCCCGGGTTAAAGGCAGGCTGTTTGAAGATAGTGAATTTTCCGCAAACGCGCTCTTTTGTCCGCCGTCGGGGCTTACTATGAGGGCGGGGAAATGGTGGACGCACTTGGGTTCGAACCAAGGACCCGCTGATTAAGAGTCAGCTGCTCTACCAACTGAGCTATGCGTCCATGCCGCGTGGGTTTGGCGGACCCTTGAATTGGTGAGGCTTTCCCGGATTTAAAGAGGGAAATTTCCCAATTCATCAAGAAAGTCCTGTGCGCGGTGCCTCACGGTTCCAACGATTGACCATCATCAACGCGCCAATGCAGATCATATTGGTCATCATCGACGATCCACCATGGCTCATAAACGGGAGCGGAATGCCCACAACCGGCGCCAAACCCATCACCATCATCAGATTGACCGCGACGTAGAAAAAAATCGTTGCCACCATGCCAGCGGCCACCAGGCTGGCAAAACGGTCGCGGGAATCCCGCGCAACCTTAAGGCCCCAGCTCAAGATGATGGTGAAGATACCGAGGACGAACAAACCGCCGACAAGGCCCCATTCCTCTGCCATTGTGGCAAAGACGAAATCGGTCTGGGGCTCGGGCAGATATTCGAGATGGCTTTGCGATCCGTTGTTAAAGCCTTTTCCGAAGATACCCCCAGAACCAATTGCAATTTTGGATTGATTGATGTGGTAACCGGCCCCCAAAGCGTCCGCCTCAGGATTGAACATCGTCATCACCCGGCGTTGTTGATAATCTTGCAGGGCGAAGAAGAAGAGGAGCGGAGCTGCCGCAACTGCTGCCACCCCGCCGCCAATGAACCATTTTATTGGAAGGCCCGCTAACAACATCACCACCGCCCCACCAAACGCGATGGCAAGGGAGGTGCCAAGGTCCGGTTGAAGCAACACAAAGGCAACCGGCACCGCAATCAAAGCGCCCGGAACAATCAGTGCGCGCCAACCCGTCAGCATACTCAGCGGCAGGCTCGCGTAAAACTGCGCGAGCACCATCACGATTACCGGCTTCATCAGCTCAGAGGGCTGAAGCACCATGAACCCCAGGTCGAGCCAACGCTGACTTCCCCCGCGCACATTGCCGATGACCTCCACCCCGATAAGGAGCACAAGAACAACAACATAGGCAGGGTACGTCATAAATCGTACAAAGGGGCGGGGCAAAGATGCAATGATCGAGGCCATGACCAGGAAAACGCTGAAACGGATCAGATGCGAAGAGGCAAAGGGATCCATGCGCCCCCCTGCTGCCGAATACAGCACCGCCGCCCCGAAGGCGACCAGCAGGAATAGAGGGATCAGCATCCCCCACGGCTGGCGCGCGATGGGGTCAGGGATGATGCCGGAATTCGCGCTCATCGCTGTGTCTCCGACGCTGTGGCTGGGGTGAGGGCGTCAGGCGGAGGCGAACCGGATGCAGTCTGGTTCTCGCGCGGCACTATGAATTCGCCGCCGATTTCCTGCGTCTGTTCTGCTTCGAGCCGTGCTTCTGCCTCGACCCTGTCGAAGATGTCTTCGTCGCGCCGGGGAGGGGGTGTAACCGTCGCACCGCGCTCTGCGGCATAGGCAGCGTAGCGTTTTTCAAGCCGTTCCTGCGCTGTGCCGCCCCATTGTTTTTCAAGCGATTTCAGCGCCTCAATCCCTTTTGCAGGGTCGAACAGGAACGTCACGACATCGCGCGCAATCGGATAGGCGGCGCCGGAACCTCCGCCATGCTCAATCACGACCGCGCCTGCGTAACGTGGATTGTCGAAGGGCGCAAAGAATGTGAAAAGCCCATGGTCACGGTACTTCCAAGGGCCACTGCGCCCGTCGGAAATGCTGAGTGAGACGACTTGCGCGGTCCCGGTTTTACCCGAAATGGTGACATCGTCGAGCGGCAATCGAGCGCGCCGCGCGGTGCCAGCGCCATTGACGACATTGCTCATTCCCTGCCGCACATGGGCAAGATGCTCAGGGTTAAAGCCGTAGCTGTCAGGATTGACAGGACTGTCATCAAGCAAAAGGCGCGGTTCAAGGCGTCTGCCCGTGGCAAGCCGCGCACTCATTACCGCAAGCTGCAGGGGACTTGCGAGATAATAACCTTGTCCGATCGACGCGTTGACCGTGTCAAACGTTTCCCATTCGCGCCCGAACTTGTTGAGTTTCCAATCAGATGTGGGAACCGTGCCATAAAACTGGCTGGTCACAGGGAGGTCGAATTCCTGCCCCATGCCAAGTTTTTTCGCGAGCGCAGCGACATTGTCGAACCCGACTTTTTGAGCAAAATGATAGAAATAGCTGTCGCAGCTTTGCGCGATCGCCTTGTCCATATTGACCACGCCGTGATTG
This sequence comes from Erythrobacter sp. SCSIO 43205, assembly GCF_019904235.1. Classification (NCBI taxonomy): domain Bacteria; kingdom Pseudomonadati; phylum Pseudomonadota; class Alphaproteobacteria; order Sphingomonadales; family Erythrobacteraceae; genus Erythrobacter; species Erythrobacter sp. SCSIO 43205. The sequence continues at coordinate 2,047,221 of NZ_CP063202.1, forward strand.
GAGTGGCAATTGAAGAACCGGCTTCCGATGCGCCGGCCGCCGCCGCATACAATCGTTTCGTCGGGTGACACGCCCGCTTGTAGAAACGCGAGGCAGTGCATGGGCTTAACTGTTGATCCAGGGGGATAAAGCCCCTTCAAGACCTTGTTGCGAAGCGGCACGCGCTGGTCCTCGCGCAACATCGAATATTCGACCGAGCCAATGCCGGCGGAAAAGCTGTTAGGGTCAAAGCTGGGCATGGAGGCCATGCACAAAAGGTCGCCTGTCAGGCAGTCCATGACCACCACCGATCCGCTTTCAAGGCCAATGCGCCGCGCGGCATAATCCTGCAAGGGACCGTCAATTGTCAGGCGAACCGCGTCGCCCTGAATATCCTCACGCGTCTCCAGATCGCGGACAATCCGCCCCCCTGCGGTCACCTCTACCCGGCGCGCGCCCGGAGTTCCTCGAAGGCGTTGTTCGAATTGTTTTTCAAGACCATCCTTACCGATCTTATGACCCGGTGTAATGAGGATCGGATCGCGATCCTGCTCATATTCTTCCGCATTGGCAGGGCCGACGTAGCCGATCAAATGACCGACCGTGGAGGCGGTGGGGTAAAAGCGGGAAAAGCCTCGCTGGGGCACAACGCCTTGCATATCGGGAAGGCGCACGCTGAGCGCTGCGAACTGATCATATTCAAGGCCGCTGGCAACTTCGACAGGAGCAAATCCGCGTGTCCCAGTAACCTTGGTTTTGAGGTCAGTGATGCGGTCAGGCTCAAGCTCCAAAACCTCGCCGATTTGCTCGATCGTCTTTTCAGGATCAGCAAGCCGATCGGGGATCACATCGACACGAAAATCGGCCCTGTTGGATGCAAGAGGGGCGCCATTGCGATCCAATATCCAACCTCTGCGTGGGGGAATAAGGGTCAGGTTTACCCGGTTACTTTCTGATTCAAGACGATATTTTTCATTTTCGGCGATGGAAAGATAGCCCATTCGTCCGGCCAGCAGCAGAGCCACGGAGGCCTGAATGCCACCAATAACTGCGACCCGGCGATTGAAGGTGTTGCGCACCGTTGAGGCGTTCACGACCTGGCGTGCACGCCTCGTGCCATTGCGCAATTTGAAAAACCGCTTCACCCGATCCTCCGCGCCCGCGACAAACGGAAACGATCAGCGCGACCAATCGCCCGAGCAAGGATGGGGTAGAGCAGGATCGAGATCAGGATCTGCGGCCCGATCACTGCCACCAAATGCACCGATATGCTTGCACCAGATACCACCATTGCGGCGGTGATATACAGGACTATTCCAAGACCTGCGGTGAACCAATCCAGCCAAAAGCCGCGCCATGGGAAGCGGGTTTCGATCACTTCAAGGGCAATCATGGTCAGGGACCATAGGAATATCGCGCTCCCGAACGGTTGGCCGCTGAAAAGGTCATCGAATGCTCCAAGCGGCACACCTGCCCACAAGGGCATTAGTCCAGGGCGTATCAGCCGCCAGCCCAGAAACAGCATAAAGCCGAGCGGGGGCACCACAGGCATCACATCGGCCATGATGAAAAACGGAAATATCGATCCAAGACAGATGGTTATGTAGTGAACCGAATGAGTGCGCCACGGGTCTTGCACCCGGTTGATTTTTTCACCGCCATAAGCGCGGCGGCGCATCGGAGGGTCAATGCGCTCAATCAATCTTGAAGTTCCTCTTGGGTCAGTTCGTCGCGCTCGCGCACGCCTGATGCCTGCACGGCAAGCGGCTCGTAAATCGGTTCGACGCTGACATAATTGGTGGCCGATGGTTCTGCGATCAGCTGCGCGATACCGCCATCCGGAGTGAGTTCCGACAAGACCGCGACCGCGACACCGGGGCGATAGTAGCCGCCAGCACCACTTGTTACAAAAACATCACCGACTTCCAATGGGTTGAGGCCCAGATTTATGAGGCGGATACGCAACAGGCCATCACCGCGCCCTTCGGCAAAGGCTACCGTTTGGTCCGATGCCCGCCGAACGGGCAGGACGCTTTCGGTATCGGTGAGGAGTAGAATACGCGAGGAGCCAAGGGAGGTTTCAAGCACGCGCCCAATCACGCCGCGCTCGGAATGGACTGGCATTCCAATCTCGACCCCGTCACTGCTGCCAACCCCGATATAAGCAAAGCGGCGCACCGAAGAGGCGCTTGATGCAACGAGGCGGGTTGTCGCAATCGGGGCGTTCTCTCCTGCATAAAGGCCAAGCAGGGCTTTGAGCCGCTTGTTCTCCGCCTCAATGGCCTGAGCCTCAGCCAAGCGAATGCGGCTAACCTCGATCTCTTCGCGCAGCCGTGCGTTCTGAGTGCCCGCTCGCCAGAAACCAGTGAGCGTCTCCCAAATGCCCTGCCGTTCTGTGCGAGCAGCCGCTGTGACTTCGCTTGCCGGGCTGACGATGGTGGTAGCACCGCCACGCAAAGGCTGAAGAAGCGAGGGGTAGGCCAGAGAAACAACGAGAAGAGCAAGGCCGAGCAAGGCACCAAGCGTCGCCAACAGATACCCGGTAAAGACCGAATACTGCTGCTTTTTCGAAAAGCCCGATCGACGCGATTTGGGCGACGCCATGGCCTTAGCTTGTCCCTTGCTTCAATTGTTTCCTTACGCGGTCAGCAGAACGCCGCGGTAAATGGGGTCTTCCATCGCACGGCCCGTGCCAATGGCAACGCAGGTGAGGGGGTCTTCGGCGATGGACACAGGCAGGCCCGTCTCCTCGCGAAGATGTTCATCCAGACGGCGGATCAGCGCGCCGCCGCCAGTCAGAACTATGCCCTGATCCACGATGTCAGCGGCTAGTTCTGGCGCGGTGTTTTCCAGCGCGATGCGCACACCTTCGACGATGGCGCCAATTGGCTCAGATAGCGCCTCTGCAACGTGCGCCTGGTTGATTGTGATCTCTTTCGGCACGCCATTCACAAGGTCGCGGCCTTTCAAGGTGATGCTTTCGCCAGCGCCATCTTCGGGCACGACAGCGATGCCGTAATCCTTTTTGATGCGCTCAGCCGTGCTGTCACCGATGAGCAGATTGTGGTGTCGTCGAACGTAAGAGACGATGGCTTCGTCCATCTTGTCACCGCCGGTACGCACCGACGTTGTGTAGGCAAGGCCGCGAAGCGACAGGACCGCAACCTCAGTCGTCCCACCACCAATATCAACCACCATGGAACCCACAGGCTCAGTCACAGGCATATCCGCGCCAATCGCGGCTGCCATGGGCTCAAGGATGAGGTGCACTTCCGAAGCGCCCGCATTCGATGCCGCATCACGGATCGCGCGCTTTTCGACTGAGGTGGAGCCTGAAGGCACACAGATCACGATTTCAGGATAGCGGAACAGATTGCGCTTCCCATGCACCTTACGGATGAAGTGCTTGATCATTTCCTCGGCGACTTCGATGTCTGCGATCACGCCATCTCGAAGCGGGCGGATCGCCTCAATCGTATCGGGCGTCTTGCCCATCATCATCTTTGCATCATCGCCCACAGCTTTGACGCGCTTGTGGCCGTTGATCGTCTCAATCGCGACGACGGATGGTTCGTTCAGGATGATCCCCTCGTCCTGAACATAGACCAGAGTGTTAGCGGTCCCAAGGTCGATCGCCATGTTTTGCGATCCGAATTTAAAGAGGTTGGCAAAGAAGCTCATTGTGTGTTTTTCCGTGGTATCCCATGAGTGCTGACCCGCATTCGGGCAGTCCCGTATGCCGTGTTGACATGACCGTGAATTTTCCGGTTAGCGAAAGCAGCGCAAAAATGGAAAATTTTTTGTTGAGAGTGGAGGGGATTTTCCCCCGTAACCCTCGAATTTACGGCCTGTCGGCGCTAGGTTGCGACCAATGGCCCAAATTCGACGCCTTCCAGAGACGCTAGTCAACCGAATTGCCGCTGGCGAAGTGGTTGAAAGGCCTGCCGCTGCGCTCAAGGAGCTGGTTGAAAACGCCATCGACGCTGGATCTTCGCGAATCGATGTCGCTTTGGTGGATGGCGGGCTCACCCGCTTGGAGGTCACCGATGATGGCTGCGGGATGAGCAGCGATGATATGGCTCTCGCGCTTGAACGTCATGCCACATCAAAACTTCCCGATGAAGCAATTGAAATGGTAGCGACTTTGGGTTTTCGCGGGGAGGCACTCCCATCGATTGCCAGCGTCGCGCGCCTCACCATGGAAAGCCGCGTGCGGGGAACTGATACTGGCTGGCGACGTGTGGTGGACCATGGCGAGCTGATTGAGGAGGGGCCTGCCGCGCTTCCCTTTGGTACCAGAGTTCGGGTTGAACAGATATTTGCCCATATCCCGGCGCGCCGCAAATTCCTGCGCACACCGCGTAGTGAGTATATCGCCGCACTCGACACCGTTCGCCGCCTTGCGATGGCGCGGCCAGACATCGCGTTCAGCCTTACAAATACGGTGGATGGAAAGGTCCGAAAGGGACTTAAAACCCAAGGGGAAGAGGCACTTGCCACGCGTGTTTCACAAATTGTCGCGCGTGAGCTTAAAGATAATGCGGTCGAGATCGATCTGACTCGCGAGACTGCGAATGGCCCAATGCGGCTGACCGGGCTTGCTGGGCTACCAACCTACAACCGGGGTGTGGCCGACCATCAATATCTTTTCGTCAACGGGCGGCCGGTGAAGGATAAGCTTTTGACCGGTGCGGTGCGCGGTGCTTATTCCGATATGCTCGCGCGTGATCGCCACGCTGTGCTCGCGCTGTTCCTCGAAATTCCCCCGCAAGAAGTTGATGTGAATGTTCACCCGGCCAAAACCGAGGTGCGTTTCAGAGACAGCGCGGGCGTGCGCGGTTTTATCGTCTCTGGTCTGCGCCAAGCGCTTGGCACTGGTGACAGGCGATCTGCGCAAGGGCCGGATCGCGGCGCGATGGAGCGTTGGGTGGCAGAGCCCGTGCGTCCTAATGCGCATTTGACCAATCCTCATCTAGGCGAGCCGCATCAGGAACCTGCGCCTGAGCTGCGGTCCATGTTCGAAAGCCGCGATTGGTCTGCGCCTGCCACGCGAGTTGCCGAAACGCGGCCCGATTTCACAAGACCATACGCTCCAGCGCAGCTGGATAGCGCCCTTCCGCAAGGACGCGCCGAAGCGGCAGAACCACTCCCGGAAAATGCGGATGACTACCCGCTGGGCATTGCGCGCGGACAAGTGGCCAACACCTATATCATCGCCGAAAGCAAAGACGGCCTTATCCTCGTCGACCAACACGCAGCGCACGAACGCCTCGTCCTCGAACGCCTTAAGCGCGCAGGCGCTGATGAAGGGACAAAGCGTAGCCAGGCCTTACTGGTGCCGGATGTGGTAGAATTGGACGAGGCTGACTGCGACCGTCTCGAAGACGCTGCAGGAGGTTTGGCGCGCTATGGCCTTAGCGTCGAGCGTTTTGGCCCGGCCGCCATGCTGGTGCGAGCGGTCCCTTCTGTAATTGCCAAGGCCGACACGGGTAAACTCCTGCGCGATCTAGCCGATGACATCGCCAAGCACGGAAAACAGGAAGACAGCGGCTCGCTGCTTTTGGCTGAACGCCTCGAATATGTTCTCGCGACGATGGCGTGCCATGGATCGGTCAGGGCAGGGCGGGTGTTGTCGGTTGCCGAGATGAACGCCCTCCTGCGCGAAATGGAAGCGACCCCGCGCTCAGGCCAGTGCAACCACGGACGGCCGACTTGGGTGAAGCTGGATATGCAAGATGTTGAAAAGCTCTTTGGGCGGCATTGATGCGCTCGTTTGTTCTCCTCTTACCGTTTTGCCTCGTCGCGTGTGAGGGCACGCCGGCCTCCCACGCAGAAAAAGGCGGCGCTCCAGCTGACTACGATGCAATGAATGAGGTGGCGAGGGGGGCGGGGCAACCAATAGAGCCGCAACCAATCCGACTTGCTGAACTGCAGAATGTCGCGCCGTTCAACTGCCTCGTATCGAGTGACGCGGTTGACGAAGTTTTCTTCCTTGCGTCACCAGATGTCAGTGTGATGCAGATTGAGGGGGAGCTTATTGAATTGAGCCCTGTCCCGTCCGCCCAACCGCTACCTTACGGAATCTCGGATCGGTTCGACGGGAAAGCGTATCGGGTGGAGTTGGTCATCGATCGGGAAAGCAAGAGGCCCTGGCAGCCGGAATGGTCGGCCTTTACCGGAAGGATGACTGTGCGCGATGAGCACCGTCGAGTGGTTTATGATATACCTGCACAGATCAGATGCGGCGCAGACGGCTAATCCCGCTTCTATCCAAAAGCCCGCCAGAGCATCCAAATCGCCATTCCCATCATCGCAAGGTTTTCTGACAGTGAGATAAAGCCCAGTGGCACATCCCCGCTGCCACCGACGCAGGCGCATTTGATATCGCGTTTCTGGATATAGACTGCGTAGAAAACGCTGGCTGCTCCGATCGTGCCGATGGTGAAGGCAACCGGAATTGAAATCCAGGGGAGCAGGCGTCCTGCCATCAGGATTGCCGCCAATGCTTCAAGATAGGGATAGGCGTAGGCATAGGGTACAAACCTCTGGCCTAGCAGGTCATAGCCCACGAACATGGTTGAGAATTGCTCGACATCTTGAAGCTTGAGCATCGCAAGCATGGCCATGGAAAATGCAACAAACCATTCGACCGTGCGCACACTCAATCCGTCCAGCAACGCAAGAGAAAGCGAGACGGCAAGGGCAAGGCCCACTGCAAACACCGCCAAAACCGGACGATAGCTTTTGCCGCTCGTATCTCTCCCAATGCCGAAATGTTCGCGCAGGGCATCGTATCCGCCGATCCGCTCATCCTCGATAAAGGTCTGCGGCGTCGTCTCGACGCCGTGTTTGTCCTTGAAGGCGTCGGTTTCTTCGCGGGTCGTGAGGTGGTGATCCTCAACCGAAAACCCGCGCCGTTCGAGAAGATATTTGGATTTCGTGCCATAGGGACAAACGTGTTTGTCCATCACCATGCGGTAGAGTTTTGCCGTCTTTGCCATACCTTAGGAATGGTTCTTGGGGCCGAGAGTTCCGAAAACGGGATTACACGTTGAACTTGAACATCATGATGTCGCCGTCTTGAACGACATATTCCTTGCCTTCCTGACGCATTTTACCCGCTTCTTTCGCGCCTGCTTCGCCGTTCAGCGCGACGAAGTCCTCATAGGCAATCGTTTCTGCGCGAATGAAGCCTTTTTCAAAATCGGTGTGGATTTCGCCAGCGGCTTGGGGAGCCTTTGCGCCATCGGGAAAGGTCCATGCGCGCGCTTCCTTAGGCCCTGCGGTAAAGAAGGTTTTGAGGCCGAGCAGTGTGTAGCCAGCGCGGATAACGCGGGCGAGGCCGCTTTCCTCAAGGCCCAGTTCGGCGAGATATTCGGCGCGGTCTTCGGCGGGCATGGCGACAAGTTCAGCCTCAATCGCAGCCGACACCACCACTGCCTGCGCCCCTTCGCTTTCCGCTTTGGCAAAGACCTTGGCGGATAGCTCATTGCCTTGCGCTGCCTCATCTTCGGCGACATTGCAGACATAGAGCACGGGCTTTGCGGTCAGCAGCTGCGCTTGCTTGAAAACGCGCGCTTCTTCTTCGTCATTGGGTTCGACAAGCCGCGCAGGCTTGCCGTCTTTCAAAAGCTCCAATGCCTGACCCAGCACAGAGGCCATGATCTTCGCTTCTTTATCGCCAGCGGTCGCGCGTTTCGCAGCGTTGGCAACGCGCTTTTCAAGGCTTTCAAGGTCAGCGAGCATAAGCTCGGTTTCGACCACTTCAGCGTCGGCAATGGGGTCAACCTTGTTGGAAACGTGCTGAATATCGTCGTCTTCGAAACAACGCAGGACGTGCACAATCGCATCGACCTCGCGAATGTTGCCGAGGAACTGGTTGCCCAGACCCTCACCTTGCGCCGCGCCTTTCACAAGGCCGGCGATGTCCACGAAGGAAAGCTGTGTCGCGATTATCTTGGCCGACCCAGCGATTGCCGCGATCTTGTCGAGACGCTCATCCGGCACGGCGACCTGACCCACATTGGGTTCGATGGTGCAGAACGGATAGTTCGCCGCCTGCGCAGCCTGTGTCTCGGTAAGAGCGTTGAACAGGGTGGACTTGCCCACATTGGGAAGACCCACGATCCCGCATTTGAAACCCATCGCAATAATCCTAAGCGTTACGTCCCGTCAGATGTCTCCACTCGCCAAGGGGGGAAGCGGCGATTTCTACCGCCCCAGAACAGGCAAATTTCGTTTCCAGCTGGATCTGCCAAACGCGCCTCGCGCCAGCCCCAGCTTTGATCGACAGGATCAGATATGAAAGTCAGACCCGCCCCTTTGAGCGCTGCCACCGTTTCGTCAAGCCCTTCAATCTCGAAATAGACGACCGTAGTGGGGGCCAAAACCGCGTCCACCTCATGGAGAGAGAAGGTTTCACCGTGCGGCGTTTCAAACCGGGCATAGCGCGGCGGTGCATCGACAATGAGGGTCAGGCCCAGCTTGCGATAAAAATCAACCGATGCAGCGTAATCAGTGCAGCCCACGGTGACCTGATTAAGTCGCATCAAACGTTATGCACTGCCTTGATCCATGGGCCATATCCGCTCTGGCCAAGCCATCCGACCTGAACCTCGGCGCTGACTTTGTTGATGGCGATTTGCGGTTTGGCGCCGGGATGCACTTCGCGGCGCAGTGGACGGGTTCCGGGCGGCATGGCGATAATTTGAGCCATTGCATTGGGGACATCCATCGGATCGGCGGTGCGGCCAGAGCCATCTTCTTCACCCATGCGAGCAACAGCTTGGGGATAGCCGCTTGTGTGGACCTCGTCAGCGCGCGCCTTCAATTCGCGGGTCAGGATATTGCGATTGACCCAAACCTTTGTCGGATAACCGCCCGGTTCGATAATCGTCACATCAATATTATGCGGGACCAGTTCATAAGCGAGCTGTTCGCTCATCGCCTCAAGCGCAAATTTGGTTGCGGAATAATGCCCGGCATTGGGAACGATTACGCGGCCCAATTGGGAGGAAATCTGGAAAATTTGGCCCGATCCCTTGGTCCGCATTCCCGGCAGAACCGCGCGCGCCATACGGTGACAACCAAACACGTTGGTATCGAAGATCAACTGCGTTGCTGCCATGTCCTGAACCTCAACAGGAGACGACAGGCCGATCCCGGCGTTGTTGACGAGAATATCAATCCCGCCACCATTGATCTCTTCAGCCCTGGCAACGCCTTGGACAACCATTTCATCGGACAGAACGTCAATTTCGATGACGTGCAGATCGAGCTCCTCTTCAGCAGCAAGAGCCATAAGTTCATCGGCTTCGGGGCGGGGGAGGTTGCGCATGGTGGCAAAAACTTTTGCCCCTTTGCGAGCGAAATCCTCTGCCGCGAGGCGGCCAAAACCGCTTGAGCAGCCTGTGATGAGGATCGATTTGCCAGTCAGGTCAACGTCACTTGCAACAAGATCGCTTGCCCTCACTGAAACGCTCGCAGCCAGAACCCCGGTTGCAGCAGCACCAGCAAGAAGATTGCGTCTGTTTAACTGTGGCATGATGTCCGTCTCCGATTATGCGTTTTGCTGCAGAATTGGGCACGATCCTATAACAGCTAAGGCGTCCCGTCGATATCGCTCTGGGTGCAATCGAATACGCCCAGTCGGTGCATTTCATTTTGCACCCGCCACAAGGCCCATATATCATACAGCGCATGGCCGATCATCACGGCAAGAAGGCTCTCCAATGCAAGGTAAAGAACTGCAAAAACGCCGCCAATAAGGGCGATGATGATCGCGATTTTCAGGCGCGCCAGATGGATTAGAGCAAACAATACCGAGGTGATAATGACCGCAAGCCAGACTGGCAGATGGTCACTTGCAAGTGTGAGCAGCCCTCCACGAAAGAAAGCCTCTTCCCATATCCCTGCGCAAAGAGACAAGACGATGACCGGCCCCATGCCTAGCTTGTTCTTGAGAAATGCAAGACTATAGGCCTGTTCGCGCACCATCCGTTCGGAAAAGCGCGGGAATAATGCGAACAGCAGATAACCGCTGGCAATCATGGCTGCGGCGATGACAATGCCGTAGACCACCTCTATCCAGTCAAAAGTGACAAACGCGAGGATTTCGCGGCCCGATCCCACCCAGATCATCGCCCCGGCAATCGTGAAGACACCGGCCTGCAAGCACGTCGCGCCGAGCAGTTGCCGCGTGGTCATTGTTGCCATGTCTTCGCTTGGATGCTTCATCCTTGCTGGCGCAGCGCAACGTCGCTCATAAACCGGGGATCATCCCCCCTGGCCAGCCACTCAGCCTCAGCCCCGACCGCACCAAGCATAGTTGCCAGATCGTCCTGTTCATCCTTGGCGTAATTGCCCAGCACATAGGAATTGACGCGGTCTTTGTGCCCGGGATGACCAATGCCAAGCCGCACTCGGCGAAAATCAGAGCCTAAGTGCTTGTCGATGGAGCGAAGTCCATTGTGCCCAGCATGGCCGCCGCCTTGCTTGACCTTCACCTTGAAAGGCGCAAGATCAAGCTCGTCGTGAAAAACGGTAAGCGCGTCGAGGTCGAGCTTATAAAAGCGCATAGCTTCACCCACTGCGCGCCCGCTTTCATTCATGAAAGTCGCAGGTTTGAGCAAAAGCACCTTTTGCGTCCCGACGCGCCCTTCCTGAACCCAGCCTTGGAACTTTTTTTGCACCGGCCCAAAGCCGTGCATATCGGCAATAACGTCCAGCGCCATAAATCCGACATTATGCCGGTGGAGCGCATATTTTGGTCCGGGATTTCCAAGGCCTGTCCAGATCTGCATTGTTTCTCCTTAGCAGGGGAGAAGGGGGCTGCAACGGGTTGGGTCAGACTTGCCCACCCCCAACCCCTCCCGCGAGCGGGAGGGGAGCGAGACTTGACGAGCCGAAGGCGAGTTTAGTCGCAGCGGGGTGGGCAAATGCAACGCGCCTATTCAAAACAAAACACCGAGCCCTTCGCAGAGCCCGGTGTCCTGGTGATTTCAAAAGCGGAAGCGCTGATTATTCAGCGTCTGGATCAGCTTTCTGTTCGGTTGCTTCAACTTCATCAGCTGCTGGTTCATCACCCTCTTCGCCGGTGGTGTCGCCCTCAGCTTGTTTGAGAGCCGAAGGTGCAACAAGCGTTGCGATGGTGAAGTCGCGATCGGTGATTGCGCTTTCCGAGCCTGCGGGCAGTTTTACATCGCTGATGTGGATCGAATCGCCAACATCCTTGCCAGCGACCGAGATTTCGATCTCGCCGGGGATCTTGTCAGCGTCACAAACCAGTTCAAGTTCGTGACGAACGATGTTGAGCACGCCGCCTTTGGTAAGGCCAGGCGCGTCCTTCTCGTCAACAAAGACAACAGGGATCGAAACATCGACCTTGGCATCTTTCGACAGACGATAGAAGTCAGCGTGCGTCGGACGGTCGGTGACCGGATGCAGAGCAACATCTTTTGGAAGGGTACGAACCGTTTGGCCGCCTACTTCAACCTGCACGATCGAGTTCATGAAGTGACCGGTCATCAACAGACGGACCAGTTCCTTTTCCTCAACATGGATCATTTCAGGTTCTTCTTTGCCGCCGTAAATAACAGCGGGGACCCGACCTTCGCGGCGAAGTGCTCGGGAGGCTCCCTTGCCAGCCCGTTCGCGGCGTTCGGCGGGCAGATTCAGAGCGTCGCTCATAACATTAGCCTTTCGAATGCAAATTTAGATAACGCTGTCCCGCGTCCCGCCTCCAGGGATGACCAGAACGCATCAGCGATGGGCGCACATAGCGGGAAGGGGGCAAAAGGCAAGGGAATAATACCCTTTTGGCCGCCAGCGCATAATGCAGCGTTTTATTGCACGCGCCTGACCGTGTAACCGTGCTCTTGCACTTGAGCAGCGAGCCCTTGAGCGCCAATCAGATGCGCAGTGCCCACAGCGATCAGCGGCAATGGCTCTTTTTCAAGCGCTTGTGTGATCGGGGCAATCCAATTGTCATTGCGATTGGTGAGAAGCGCCGCTCGAAGCTCTGGATCATCCATGATGCCGCTTGTGGTGACCTCTTCCAATTGGGGCACATCGCCTGAAAGCCATGCTGTAATAAGGCGCTTGCGCTCCCCTCGAGAGGAAGCCCAATCGCGCACAGTTTCTTCAAGTAGTGTGCGCTGCACTGACGGGCTGAGTTGGTCGAAGATGCCAAGCTGCTCGCGCGCCGTCTCAAATCCTTTGACCTTGCGGCCATTGAACTGTGCGATGAGCACGCGGTCCACGCCCAGTTCAGGGTCGCCCGGGGCATCGACCTGCGAGAGCATGATCGCAGCGGCCCAATCTTCCGAGGCGCGCAAATGGGCACGCGAGAGGCCAGAACGGGCCACCATCGCTTCAAGATCGGGACGGATTTCCAGCGAAACCCGCTCATTCACAGGCGGCAGCCCGGGGCTGCGCGATAGTTCAAGAAATGCCTGACGCACATCATCGCTCTGACCAAGGCTGGCGACTTCGACCATCAGTACATCGGCCTCGTCAATCACCCGGTCGATCTCTGCCGTGCGCCATTCGACACCTTCGGGAAGGGCATGGATAGTCCCAAACATCCACCCCTCGACAACGCCGCCTTCGCTTGAGATCTCATAAAGAAGCGGGCTGGCCTCAGGGTAGGTAGGCGACGGGTCCGTCTCAGCCCGATCGCCGCACGCTGAAAGCGAGAAAACAAAGGCGGCGAGCAGCCAAAACCACGCCGGGCGATGCGCCGAGGGGGTAAAGCCGATGCTCGCCATTGGCATTATTGGATGCGCGCGCTTTGAATACCTTTGGCCTCAAGGTAATCCTGCACGCTTTTTTCGCCCGCCAGATGCCCTGCGCCCACGGCCATAAAGACCGTGCCCGGAGTGCTCTCAAGCCGATCTTCGATCCAATCGGCCCAATTTTCATTGCGCGAATAAAGGAGAGTGTCAGCAAGCAGCGGGTCCGACAAATCGTCATTCATAAGCGCTGCAAGCCCTTCTGCATCGCCTTCCGCCCAGCGCGCAACCATACTATCAAGCGTCGCCTTTACCTCAGGCATGGCTTCGACCGCTTCCATCATGAAGGTGACCTGTTTGTCCATTGGCATGGTGTCGAACATATCAAGCTGAAATTCGATCGTCTCCAAAGCGCTAAGGGATTGTTCGCCCGCTTTTGACATGATCACTTTTTCAACCCCGGAGTTGGGGTCATAACCTTGCTGCATCAAAGGGATGAAGGTGAGGGTGAGGGTGGTGAGCCACGGTTCGAGCGGATCAAATGCATTGGCCGGCGCGCCCAGATTTGCAAGTGCTGCTTCATACGCTGCCTTCTGCTCTTCACTAAGGAGGGAGCGCAAAGTTGTTCCGTCGGTGAATACGCCCTTTTGCTGAGCGAGCATTTGCTGCTTTGCCTCAGTGGCAGGGTCCATCGCAATCTCAGTGACGATGGTATCAGACGCATTGAGCGCTGCGTCGATCTCAGCATCGTACCAGACCAGTTCCTTTGGCAGCACATGGACCGTGCCAAACAGGTAAATGGTCGTGTCCTCATCCGACACTTTCCAAAGCGCAGGCCCTTCTGGACCACTAGGAAGCGCTTCTACCGCATCAAAAAGCTCATCATCGGCCAGCACCGGTGAAGCGGCGAGCAAACTTGCGCCAAGCATGGCTGATACGAAAATGCGGAGCGATGTCATGTGAAATGGTCCTTAAATGAGTGCGCCAGTTGATGGCACGAGAGACTTGAAAACAATGTGAACACACATCGCTAGCGTGTTTTTCTCCAGTGTCTTTAGCACGATCTTCCTATGCAAGATCGTCAAAAATGTCCTCAATCGGCATTTCAAAAAGGCGTGCAATGCGAAAGGCGAGGGGCAGGGAAGGGTCGTGCTTGCCAGTTTCAATCGCGTTCACCGCCTGACGCGAGACATCAAGCTGGGCTGCGAGTTCTGCCTGCGACCAATTGTGCTTGGCGCGCAGAACCTTAAGCTGGTTTTTCATCTGGCGATGCCCCCCGGCTTCACGTCTAGCGCTGCAATCACGAGCGCCACGACTGACGAGAATGTTCAGTAGTGATGCCAAGAAACAGGATCAAAATCATCATCTCGCCCGCCCGCGCTGATACAAATGGTTCCAGCTCATCGGTCGATTTGGTCCCGTAAAAATATCGATCGATGAAAACCTCGACCCCTGCGCCAAAAAAGCCAATGGCAATGCCGACAAGAAGTGCGATGCTCACACTCCTGTGCCAAAGGCCGAGCGTGTATTCATCGCTTCTGCGATAGACGATCACGAGGATGAGAGAGACGATGGTCGCTGCCATGGCGGGATAAATCAAAAACCACATCCACGACGGCACATCAGGTTTGTCGGGCATCAAATAGAAGCACAATAGGACAAACGGCCAGCACACCGCCCCTGTCAAAGCAGCCATTAGGAAACGCTTTGCGCCTGTTTCTGTTTTGTTGGGCGGGGTCATGATTGAAACCTTCGCAATGCTTCCATTGCGGTCGAGTGTGGGAAACTGAGGGTGGAGCACTAACAAAATTTGCGAGGAGGGCAAAATCTCTTGAACGATGGTCCAATGTGTCCACGCCGAAGACTTGCGCCCTGCGAGTCGGCTGCGTTTCACCTACGCCCAACCAAAGAGCCTGAGCCCAAATGCAGTGCCTGAAAATGTCGCGTTTAAAAAAGTGGCCCACGAATAGTGCAAAGCCCCATTGCAAAGCTACGCAAACATCGCGGGCCGGAGGAAATACATCCTCGGCCGAAATGCGATCCGACCTGATGGTGTTGGATGTATCCACGGTGAAACCAGGAGGAACTCAGGTTTCGCCGACGTTTTGGTTTGATTCGCCCCTGATGTCAATAAAACCTGACATTTTGACATTGAAACTAGACAGCCTGCTCTCTTTTTAGCGAGTTTCCTGTGTGCGAGGGGGCCGCTTGCCGCAGTGCAGCATTGACGCACCTTGGGGCTTGCGTCATGGGCCATTGCGCTATGGCACAAGAGCTTTCGAACCCTGCGATTCCAACCCGCGATCCGGCCAAGAGCTTTCAGGACATGATCCTGACGCTGCACGATTTCTGGGCGGCGAACGGATGCGTGATCCTGCAACCCTATGATATGCGCATGGGGGCAGGCACTTTTCACACCGCGACCACTTTGCGCGCGCTTGGGCCTGAAAGTTGGAACGCTGCTTTCGTTCAACCATGCCGCCGACCCACGGATGGGCGCTATGGCGAAAATCCCAATCGCTTGCAGCATTATTACCAGTATCAGGTGATCCTGAAGCCATCGCCTTCGAACATTCAGGACCTTTATCTCGACAGCCTTCGCGCAATCGGCATCGACCCGCTTGCGCACGACATCCGCTTTGTCGAAGACGACTGGGAAAGCCCAACGCTGGGCGCTTGGGGTCTTGGCTGGGAAGTATGGTGTGACGGTATGGAAGTCACCCAGTTCACCTATTTCCAGCAAATGGGCGGATTTGACTGCAAGCCTGTTGCGGGTGAGCTCACCTATGGGCTTGAGCGGCTAGCCATGTATATCCAAGGCGTTGATAATGTGTACGATCTGGCCTTTAACTCGCATGGCGTGACATACGGCGAGGTGTTCCTTGAGAACGAGCGGCAGATGTCCAAGTGGAACTTTGAAGTCGCTGACACCGATGCCTTGTTCGACCTTTTCGCCAAGGCAGAGGCAGAGTGCAAAAACGCGCTTGCCAATGATGTGCCGATCGCGGCGTACGAACAAGCGGTTGAGGCGAGCCACCTGTTCAACCTGCTTCAAGCGCGCGGAGTGATCAGCGTACAGGAACGAGCGTCCTACATGGGCCGGGTGCGTGACCTCGCGCGTTCGTCTTGTGAGAAATATGCCGAGAAGATGGCGCCTGAGTGGGCCGAGAAGTATCCGGAATGGAGCCTCGTGTAATGGCTGATTTCCTCCTCGAACTTCTCACCGAAGAAATCCCTGCGCGGATGCAAAAGGGCGCGCGCGGCGAGCTGGAAAAGCTGTTTGCACGCGAACTTTCGGCCGCGGGCGTTGAGGCAGGCCCGATCACCGTGTGGTCCACGCCGCGACGCTTGGCTTTGATCGCGCGCAGCCTGCCGACGCAGACCGAGGCCGTGCGCGAAGAGGTCAAGGGGCCTCCCGTGGGCGCTCCCGATCAGGCAGTCGATGGCTTCTGCCGCAAGAATGGCGTCACCCGCGAGCAATTGGAGGAGCGCGAGGTCAAGGGCCGCGCGACCTATTTTGCGGTGATTGAAAAGCCGGGTCAGCAAGTTTCGGACCTCCTCGCCGCTGCTATTCCGGCGATCATCCGCGACTTCTCTTGGCCCAAGTCCATGCGCTGGGGCGAGGCGTCGATATCCTCTGAAAGCACGCGCTGGGTCCGGCCTTTGTCGGGCATCCTCGCGCTGCTTGGCGGCGAAGTTGTCCCGGTTGTCATGGACGGCCTTTCCAGCGGGCGCGAGACGATGGGGCACCGCTTCCATTCCTCCGGCCTGATCACGATCGACGGTGCGGACGACTACGCGGAGAAACTGCGCGCAGCCCATGTGATCGTTGATCACGAAGAACGTGCTACCATCATCCGCGAGGGCGCAAAGAAGGCGGCGCAAGAGGCTGGCCTCGTGCTGGTCGAGGACGAGGGTCTGGTGGTCGAGAACGCCGGGCTCACCGAATGGCCGGTGCCGCTACTGGGCTGCTTTGACGAGGAATTCCTCGACGTGCCGCCCGAAGTGATCCAGCTCACCGCACGGGTGAACCAGAAGTATTTCGTGTGCGAAACGGCTGCGAATGACGGCGTAAACCGCCTCGCCAATGCCTTTATTTGCACCGCTAATATCGACGCCGTGGACCCCGCCGTGGTAGTCGATGGCAACCGCAAGGTTCTGGCCGCAAGGCTGTCCGATGCGCGCTTCTTCTGGGAACTCGATCAGAAGACTTCGCTTGAGGAACACGCCAAGGGCCTTGAGCGGATTACCTTTCATGAGGATTTGGGCTCGCTAGCGGCAAGGGTCGAGAGAATTAGAAATATTGCTTCGGAGCGCTTACCTGAGTTGGTTGGCTGGCCAGAAGCAAAGGCCCGCGAAATGCAGCCTAAACTGCGGAAAGCCGCTGACCTCGCAAAGGCTGACCTCGTCACGGAAATGGTCGGAGAGTTTCCTGAATTACAAGCCTTGATGGGCTACTATTATGCTCAAGGTCTTGGTGGTGAAATCGCAGAAGCTATACGCGACCACTATAAGCCGACAGGACCTTCGGATGAACTTCCGAGCAATGAGATCGGAAACCTGCTTGCGATTGCCGATAAAGCGGATGCCCTCTTCGGTTTTTTTGCGATCGGACAGAAACCAACTGGTTCTAAAGATCCTTTTGCCCTCAGGCGAGCTGCCCTCGGAATAATTCGGATCGTAGTCGAGAATGGCATCAGATTGAATTTACGGACGCTATTCTCCGGGATCGATTTTGAACGGATGTATCAGTCAAGGGCTGGTGTCGATTACAGCGACCCCACAGAGGCAATTCTGGCGTTTCTCGCCGACCGTCTCAAAGTCCAACAACGCGAAGCTGGCGTTCGCCACGATCTGATCGACGCGGTGTTCGCACTTGGCGGTGAGGACGATCTCGTTCGGCTCCTCGCTCGCGTCCATGCACTCCAGAGCTTCATCGAAACCGATAACGGAGCAAACCTCCTTGCCGGCTACAAGCGCGCGGCGAACATCCTCAAGAAAGAGGGGTACGACCAATCCCGCTCCCCCGCGAAGGCGGGGGGCCAGGGTGAAGGGCAGGACGGTGCCGCACTGGATCCCCGCCTTCGCGGGGAAGCGCAAGGCGGCATGGCGCCCTCCCACACCCCAGAACCCGCCGAAGCCGCTCTCATCGCAGCGCTCGACGCGGCGGAACCCAAAGCCGCCGCCGCTATCGAAGCAGAAGATTTCGCTGCTGCAATGGAGGCGCTGGCCTCGCTTCGCGGCGCGGTTGATCGTTTCTTTGAAGATGTAATTGTCAACGCAGAAGATAAGAATGTGCGCGCAAGCCGCCTTTCTCTGTTAGCGCGTCTTCGCGATGCCGTTCACAAGGTCGCTGATTTCTCAAGGATTGAAGGTTGATGGTCCAGACAGTCTACCCCTTTGGCGGTGATGCCGCTCATGTTGATACCCGCCAGCGGGACAAGACGATCACCGGGGGTAAGGGCGCAAACCTTGCCGAAATGGCTAGCATTGGCCTGCCGGTCCCTCCCGGTTTCACCATCACTACCGAAGAGTGTGTCTCCTATCTTCAGCATGGCGCGGAGTTCTCTGATGCTCTGCGCGAGGCGGTTGCAGGCGCGGTGGGGCATATCGAAGCCTCGGTCGGTAAGAAATTCGGGCATGCGGGCGACCCACTGCTCGTATCCGTGCGTTCCGGCGCGCGGGTTTCCATGCCGGGCATGATGGACACGGTCCTCAATCTTGGCCTCAACGATCAAACGGTCGAAGGGCTTTCAGCAACATCCGGCGATGAGCGTTTCGCATGGGACAGCTATCGCCGTTTTATCCAGATGTATTCGGACGTTGTGCTTGGCCTTGACCACGGCCTTTTTGAAGAAGCGCTGGAAATTGCCAAGGAAGACAACGGCTTTTATGCCGATACAGAGCTCTCTGCAGAGGATTGGAAAGCGCTCGTCACCGAGTTCAAAGGTATCGTTCAAACCGAATGGGGCAAACCCTTCCCGCAAGATGTGAACGAGCAGCTTTGGGGCGCGATCCGCGCCGTTTTCGACAGCTGGGACAGCGACCGCGCCAAGGTTTACCGCCGCTTGAATGACATCCCCGGCGACTGGGGCACGGCGGTCAACGTTCAGGCAATGGTGTTCGGCAACATGGGCGACACATCGGCCACCGGCGTTGCCTTTACCCGCGACCCTGCAACCGGTGAACGCGCATATTACGGCGAATATCTCATCAACGCGCAAGGGGAAGACGTGGTGGCGGGCATCCGCACGCCGCAATATCTGACCAAAGCCGCACGCGAGGCTGCAGGCGCCAAACCGCTATCGATGGAAGAGGCCATGCCTGAGGCTTACGGCGAGCTTGCGCGCGTCTTCGACCTGCTCGAAAAGCACTACAAGGATATGCAGGACATCGAGTTTACCGTGGAGCGCGGTAAGTTGTGGATGCTGCAAACCCGCTCAGGCAAGCGCACGGCAAAGGCTGCGCTTAAGATGGCGGTGGATATGGAGGCCGACGGGCTTATCACTCGCGAAGAGGCTGTGCGCCGGGTTGATCCCATGGCGCTGGACCAGTTGCTTCACCCGACACTCGATCCCGATGCTGAGCGCAATGTTCTGGGCGCTGGCCTGCCTGCATCACCGGGCGCTGCTGCGGGTAAGATCGTGCTTGATGCCGATACCGCTGAGCAATGGGTGGAGCGCGGCGAGAAAGTCATTCTCGTGCGCGTGGAAACCTCGCCAGAAGACATCCACGGGATGCACGCAGCACAAGGCATTTTGACCGCGCGCGGCGGGATGACCAGCCACGCAGCCGTGGTCGCGCGCGGCATGGGTCGGCCCTGCGTTTCAGGCGCGAGCGGTGTGTCCATCGACCTCAAAACGCGCACTCTCAAGATCGGTTATCAAGACTTGAATGAGGGCGATGAAATCACTCTCGACGGGGCCAATGGTCAGATCATGCTCGGCATCGTGCCCACGGTAGAACCTGAGCTAGCCGGCGATTTCGGCACTTTGATGGAATGGGCGGACGCGCTTCGCCGGATGAAAGTGCGCACAAATGCAGAGACGCCCGACGACTGCAAAATGGCGCGCCAGTTTGGTGCAGAAGGCATCGGCCTTTGCCGAACCGAACATATGTTCTTTGACGCGAGCCGGATTAAGGCTGTGCGCCAGATGATCCTCGCCGAAGAAGAAGCAGGGCGCAGCAGCGCGTTGGAAGTCCTGCTGCCTGAGCAGCGCGCCGACTTCACTGCAATCTTTGAGGTTATGGCAGGACTTCCTTGCACGATCCGTCTTCTCGATCCGCCGCTGCACGAATTCCTGCCAACGCAGGATAGCGAATTTGAAGAACTTGCCGATACCACTGGCCTGGGCGTTGATCACCTCAAACGCCGCGCGGGCGAACTGCACGAATTCAACCCGATGCTGGGCCACCGGGGATGCCGTTTGGGCATCACTTTCCCCGAAATCTACGAGATGCAGGCACGTGCGATTTTTGAGGCGGCCTGCGATGTCAAAACCGCATCAGGCGAAGCGCCAATTCCCGAAATCATGGTTCCCCTCGTGGCGACGCAAAAGGAACTTGCGATCCTAAAAGCGCTGATCGATGAAACAGCGCAGAAGGTTTTCGCTGAGAAGGGCACATCGGTCGAATACCTTGTCGGCACCATGATCGAGCTTCCGCGCGCAGCGCTTATGGCGGGAGAAATCGCCGAGGAAGGTGCATTCTTCAGCTTTGGTACGAACGACCTCACGCAGACCACTCTTGGGGTGAGCCGCGATGATTCAGCCAAATTCCTCGCACCTTACGTTGAAAAGGGCATCTTCGCGCGCGATCCGTTTGTGAGCCTCGATGTCGAAGGCGTTGGCCAATTGGTCGAGCTGGCCGCTCAACGGGGCAGGGCAACGCGGCCTGACATCAAGCTTGGCATTTGCGGCGAGCATGGCGGCGACCCTGCTTCCATCGCCTTTTGTGAGAAAGTCGGGCTCGATTACGTCAGCGCCTCGCCTTACCGCGTGCCAATTGCGCGGCTTGCGGCGGCTCAGGCGGCGCTTAAGTAAAGCTTAGCGCCACCCTGTCAGCACGAGTATTTCAAAGGTTTCAGTGACCTTGCCGTCTTCTTCGCGCATAGCGTCAAAGGCAGCTTCGGCACGGGCGAGCCAGTCGCGCGAAAGCGGCGGAACTGGCGTTTTGAGCGAGCGGGTGAGCCCATGATCGCGAAGGTCACTGATAAGCTGGCCGAGCGAGGAAAAACGCACCTTCAGCGGGTAGCTATCAACGACCTGGCGCGAAAACCCAGCGCGCTCCAAGAGCGCCGTGCCAGCCCGGTTATCGACCAGCGGATGCATTCGTGCAGCAGGGCGTTCTCCGTCGGCCGCTAAGACAATCTGGCGAAGCGCGGGGAGGGATCCTGCTCCGGGAAGCCCGGCAATGAAAAGGCCTCCTTCACACAAGGAATTGCGCGCATGGATGAGAGCGCCGGGCAAATCGTTAACCACCCCAAGTCCAAGGATATGCGCGACCAGATCATATTCCTCGAACGCTCCGGGCAGCTCTTCGTCTAAGCTTCCCAATGGGCGCTTGATACCAAAGGGCAAAGCGTCGACCGTGTCACCGATCACAAACGCGCTTTTGCCTTCGAAACGCATAAAATCGAGCCGATCCGCCATGTCTTCGGCTATTGATGCGCTGAGGTAGGAGGCGGCTCCCTTGCGCGTTTGCCGTTCTATTGCGCGGGCCCATTTGGCAGCAGCGGCGCGGCGGTTGAATATCTGAGGGACTTGTGATGAGGCCATGGTGCCTCACTTGGCCCGCTTGCGGGCGAAGCGCAAGTGCTGCACAATCACCCTCGCAATGGTATGGCGCGGCACCTTGGGAAAAGAGATTATCGAAGGCCTGAGGCCAGCCTTCGATCTCATTTATCCGCCGCGCTGCGGCTCTTGCGGCGCGCCCATCGCGGCCCATGGCGCTTTGTGTGAAGAGTGTTGGGGCGAGCTAGAATTTCCCGGCTCGGTTGAAATGGCGCAGACCAGCCATGGCGAGCGGCATTCAGGCATCATCGCAGCGACTCTCTATAACGATATGTCGCGCTCGCTTATCTTGAAATTCAAGCACGGCGGGAAATTGGCACTTGCACCGATCCTAGGCCGGATGATTGCCTCGCGCATCCATAATGATGAAGGCGAGATGCCACTGATCATCCCAGTGCCGCTTCATCGCACGCGCATCTGGCAGCGCGGCTTTAACCAGTCCGCAAT
Source organism: Erythrobacter sp. SCSIO 43205 (assembly GCF_019904235.1). Lineage (NCBI taxonomy): Bacteria > Pseudomonadati > Pseudomonadota > Alphaproteobacteria > Sphingomonadales > Erythrobacteraceae > Erythrobacter > Erythrobacter sp. SCSIO 43205. Next base: position 2,069,170 of record NZ_CP063202.1, read on the forward strand.
GCTCGCGCGTGAAGTGGCCAATGCGGGGAAGGGTGAGTTATTGGTGGATGGTCTGGTGCGGGTCAAGCGCACGCCCAGCCTTGGCGACCTGCCGTCTGACACACGTCACCAAATCCTGCGCGGGGCGATTGCTGTGCGACGCGGTGCCAGGGAGATGGTAAGAGGGCGCAGCGTGATACTCATCGACGATGTGATGACCAGTGGTGCAACAAGCACCGCTTGTGTCGAGGCTCTGCTGGGCGCTGGCGCTGATACAGTGCGCATTGCGTGCTTTGCACGGGCGAAGCGCGCGCCGTCGCGATCCTGAATGCAAAACGCCTAATTGCAAAACAAGACCCGAAAACCGAAACGCCCGAGGCAATCAAGCCCCGGGCGCCACGTGACGAAACGGTTCAGATCCGCTCTGAAGAGCTCAGATAGCGACCCCCTAACTTCGCTATCAGGATCAAATCCTTATTCGTTCAATCGGTCATCCAACACCCCGCTGTTGGCTCAGACCGACAACCCCCTGAACCCGGCGTTTGACAACACCGTTTGTTAGGTGGAAGGGCGCCGCTAAGCACCCGGTGATTGGAGTTGTTCCATTTGCCTTACGAATCCGAAAGCCGAAACCTGTATTCTCACGTATTTTGATGGTCGGATGTTGTAGCTTTGCAACAATCTGTCGCATAGGGTGAACCTTTGGGCGCTCAACGTGCCATATTCTGTCATTTCAGGAGAGCTTTCTTGTCCAGCGATTGCTGCCCTACGCGCCAAGAGATTGAGGAGGGCACCCGGTTTGCCCCAAAGTTTGATGAAAAGGGATTGCTCAGCGCGGTGGTACTCGATTCTCAAACCAAAGAGGTGCTCGTCGTTGCCTTCATGAACGAAGAAAGCCTCGCCAAGACGCGGGAAAGCGGCAATGTCACTTTCTGGTCGCGTTCGCGCGGCGAGCTTTGGATGAAGGGCGAAACCTCCGGCAATGTGTTGCGGGTTGAGGAAATCCGGGTGGATTGCGATCAGGATGCGCTGGTGATCTACGCCAGACCGGCCGGACCCACTTGTCACACCGGGCGCACATCTTGCTTTTACCGCAAGCTGGAACTGAAGGCAGAGGACAGCGAAGCTCTCGTTAAGGTCAAGACTTGACGCTCACGTAAAGGTAAGGTAGTTCCTTGCCTATGGACACTCAATCTGACCCGATCACCGATCCGCGTGCCTCTGGTGACGAATCGCGCCGGCAGGATTCTCCTCGTCAAGGTGCGCATCTCGACCGCCCGGATGATTTGGCGCGTGAACAATTTTCGATTTCGGACCTGACCTCAGAGTTCGGCTGCACTGCGCGCGCTTTACGCTTTTATGAAGACGAAGGCTTGATCAGCCCGGCGCGTGTTGGGCTCACCCGCGTCTATTCAAAGCGCGACCGGGCCCGCCTTGCATGGATCATGCGCGCAAAGAACGTGGGCTTTAGCCTCACCGAAATTCGCGAGATGATCGACCTGTACGATCTTGACGATGGCCGCGTTGAACAACGCCGGGTGACCATAGAACGCTGCCGCGCGCACATTGCCAAGTTGAAGGAGCAACGCGCCGACATCGATTCATCAATCAAGGAACTCAGCGAGTTTGTGAAAGAGATCGAAAAGCTCGACCCGAATTAGTGGGCCCGGAAGAGCGGCTGGACCGCTCGGCCACACACCCCGCATAATACCAACGCCATAAATAAAGGGATCATCTGATGCCAACCTATACCGCCCCGACGCGCGATACGCGCTTTGTCCTCAATGAAATGCTCGACCTTGCCAGCTATGGCAATCTGCCGGGCTTCGAAAATGCCACACAAGACATGATCGATACGATCGTCAATGAAGCGGGCAAGTTCTGCTCTGAAGTTCTCGCACCCATTAACCAGTCGGGCGATGAAGAAGGTTGCACCCGTCACGAAGACGGCTCAGTCACCACGCCGAAAGGCTTCAAGGAAGCGTATGACGCCTATGTCGAGGCGGGCTGGGCAACGCTGGCCAAGCCGGAGGAATTCGGCGGGCAGGGCCTGCCGCACACGCTTGCCATGGTGCTTGAAGAATTCACCGCGTCTGCCAACCAGGCCTTCGGAATGTATCCGGGTCTGACCAATGGTGCATCGGCGGCACTCGAAGCGGCTGGCACGCAGGAACAAAAAGAAGCCTATTTGCCCAAGATGATCACCGGCGAATGGTCGGGCACGATGAACCTGACTGAGCCACATTGCGGGACTGATCTCGGCCTTATCCGCACCAAGGCAGAGCCGCAGAGCGATGGGTCATACAAGATCACTGGCACGAAGATCTTTATCTCGGCAGGTGAGCACGACCTCACCAGCAACATCATTCACCTCGTTCTGGCAAAAACGCCGGGCGCACCGGACAGCTCGAAGGGCATTTCGCTCTTTATCGTGCCCAAGTTCATCCTTGATGAAAATGGCGAACCGGGTGAGCGCAATGGCGTGACCTGTGGCTCGATTGAGAAGAAGATGGGCATCCACGCCAACGCGACCTGCGTTCTCAACTATGACGGCGCGACTGGATATATGTTGGGCGAGGAAAACAAGGGGCTTGCTGCCATGTTCGTGATGATGAATGCAGCGCGCCTTGGTGTGGGTCTGCAAGGGCTTGCACAGGCGGAAGTCAGCTATCAAAACGCTGTCACCTACGCGCTTGACCGTCGTCAGGGCCGCGCGCTTTCTGGCCCGGCTGAGCCAGAGGCAAAGGCCGATCCGATCTTTGTACACCCCGACGTGCGTCGGATGTTAATGGACGCAAAGGTCTTTAACGAAGGGATGCGGGCCCTGTGCCTGTGGGGCGCATTGCAAGTCGACCTCACTCATAAAGCTCAGACCGAGGAAGAGCGTCAACTAGCCGATGATCTTATCGGTCTGATGACCCCGGTCATCAAAGGCTATGGCACCGACAAAGGCTATGACATCGCCAACAATATGCAGCAGGTCTATGGCGGACACGGCTACGTCAAGGAATGGGGCATGGAGCAGTTTGTGCGCGACAGCCGCATTGCCATGATTTACGAAGGCACCAACGGCGTTCAGGCAATGGACCTTTGCGGGCGCAAGCTTGCATCAAAAGGTGGCCGCGCGGTGCAGGCCTTCTTCAAGATGATCGACGACGAGATTGCTGAAGCCAAGAGCAATGAGACGCTCGCCGACCTTGCGACCAAGCTTGAAAAGGCACTTGGTGAGCAGAAGCAGGCGACCATGTGGTTCATGCAGAACGCGATGGCGAACCCCAATCACCTGGGCGCTGGCGCACACCATTATATGCACATCATGGGCATTGTGACGCTTGGCTTCTTCTGGCTGAAACAAGCCAAGACTGCGTCAGCCGCGCTTGCTGGCGACCCGCAAGACAAGGCGTTCTACGAAGCGAAAATGACGTCGGCAGCTTATTATGCAGAGCGCTTCCTGCCTGACGCAGGCGCGCTTCGCCGCAAGCTTGAAGCGGGCAGCGAGAACATGATGGCGCTTCCTGAAGAGGCGTTCTCGACCGCTGCATAAGCGCTGATTTGATCCAGATCACAAAGCCCTCGCCAGGTTTACGCTGGCGGGGGCTTTTTCCTATGTTTGGGCGCTTGCCAGATGCGTGCTGTGGCAATAGCCTCCTGAAAAATTTGAAGGAGAGAGAATATGCGCGCGACCGTACACGGCTTGGGAGTGCTTCTGGCATCGAGCGCTCTGACATTACCAGCGCTCGCCGATGATCACGCGGGCGCAAGCAACAGCCCCTTCAAAGCCGAGATCACCCGCACAACCCATAACATCGCCCATATCGAAGCGGACACTTGGGAGGGCGTGGGCTACGGCGTCGCCTATGCCTATGCTGAAGACAATATCTGTATGCTGGCCGAAGATTTCGTCAGCGTGCGCGGTGAGCGGTCGATGTTCTTTGGCAATGAGGGCCAAAACGAGCTTGGCCTCAGGAGCATGGACAATCTCACCTCGGATGTTTTCTTCCGCAGCCAGGTCGATCTGCCCGCTCTTCGCGCCGGGCTTGAGCAATCGAGTCCGGTCAATCAGGCACTGATTGCAGGATATGTGGCGGGCTATAACCGCTATTTGTTCGACAATCCGGTCTCGACCTTGCCCAAGGAATGCCGCGATGCGCCATGGGTGCGCCCGATAACAAACGACGATATGCTGCGCCTTAACGAGAAAACGATGCTTTTGGCGAGTTCGCTGGCCTTTGCAGGGGCGATTGCCGGGGCCGAGCCGCCTTCAGGTGGTCAGGCCTCTAACGGTACCGAAACGCTCAATTTTCCGCCACCGCCCGAACCCAGCTACGGCAGCAATGGCTGGGCCTTTGGCAGCGATGTAACCGCAGATGGGAAGGGCCTTTTGATCGGTAACCCGCATTTTCCGTGGGAAGGGCCGGCGCGCTTCTGGCAAATGCACGTGCGCGGGCCCGATGGCTATGACGTGATGGGCGTCGGGATTGCGGGGACGCCGCTCCCAACACTTGGCTTTAACAAGGATGTTGCCTGGACCCATACGGTGACCAAAGCGCGTCACTTTACCGCTTATATGCTGCAACTCGCGCCTGATGATCCGACCAGCTATATCGTCGATGGTGAAGTGGTGCCGATGGAGGAAACGCTTGTCACCATTCCCATGCCAGTTGGGGAGGAGCCAATCGAGCGGGTGATGTATTCAACCCGTTTCGGCCCGGTCATCACCATGCCGCAAGCGGGCGCTGTATGGACGCGGCAAATCGCCTTTACCTTGCGCGATGCGAACACCGGGAACCAGCGCGGGATGGACGCATGGCTTGGTATTGGCAAGGCGAGCAACGTCAGCGAGATTGAAACCGCGATCAGTGAGACACTGGGTATTCCGTGGGTCAACACCATCGCGGCCGACCGCAATGGCAATGCGCTTCACGCTGATATTACCGCTGTCCCTAATGTCAGTGCTGAGATGGCGAAGGAGTGCTCAACGCCTTTGTCGGCCCTTGTTGCTGGGCAAATAACATTGCTTGATGGAACCCGTTCGCAGTGCGACTGGATGGAGGCGCCGACCAAGGCAAGCGTGCCAGGGCTTTTGCCAGCCAGCGAACAGGCCTCGCGCACGCGCACTGACTATGTCACCAATTCCAACGACAGCTATTGGCTCAGCCATGCAGGCGAGCCTTACCGTGAGCTTTCGCCAATCCTTGGCACCTACAAAACCGAGCTCACGCTGCGCTCGCGCTCGAATTACACAGAGACGGAAGCGACACTTGCCGAGGCAAAGATCGATCATGCACGGGCAAAAGAGCTCGTCTTTGGCAATAAAGTGCTGGCCGCTGACATGGTTGTTGATGGTGTCGTGGAAGAATGCTCAGAAAAAGCGGGCTTGAGCAAGGCTTGCGAAGTCTTGGCTGATTGGGATCGCCGCGTAAATCTTGATAGCAAGGGCGCGCATCTCTTTCTCGCCTTTTGGGACAAGGTGAGGGGGCGCAAGGATCTTTGGGCAACGCCATTTGATCCCGAAGACCCGGTCAACACTCCGCGCGATCTCACCAGTGAAGGAACAGTACGGCTCAACCTTTACAAGGCTTTGAATGAAGCAGGGAGCGAGCTTGAGGAGAAAGGCATCCCTCTCGACGCGCCTTGGGGTATGATTCAAACTCGCATGGATGGCGATGAGACTATCCCGATCCACGGCGCAACGGGCCTTGCGGGCATCCTCAATATGCAGGAATCGCGCGAAGTCGAAGGCGGGCTTACCCCGGTTCACGGTTCCAGCTACATCCAGATTGTCGGCTTTGATACGGATGGTCCGGTGGCCGATGCAGTGCTGAGTTACTCGCAGAGCACCAATCCCGCATCGCCGTTTTACGCCGATCAAACTCGGCTTTACTCGGCGAAAGACTGGCACCGACTGCCATTCTCAGACGAAGAGATAGAAGCAGCGCGGATCGGCGAGACGGTCACGATCAGTGAGTAGCGAGTAGCGATCAACCAAGACATTCGTCAAAAAGGGAAATCATCGCATTCCAGCTCTGCCGCTGCGCGCTGGCGTTATAGGCAGGGTTGACCTCGCCATCGAAGCGCGTGGGCATGGTAAATCCGTGATCGACACCTGAATAGGAATGGAAATGCCAATCCGCATTGGCAGCGTCCATTTCTTCCCAGAACGCCATAACTTGCGTGCGTGGGACCATCGCGTCGGCATCGCCGTGGCAGACAAGGATACGCGCGGTGATCGTGTCCTCTGCGGGAAGGGATGTGTCGAGCAGGCCGTGAAAGCTGGCAACAGCAACCAAATCCTGACCCTCGCGCGCCATTTCAAGGACCGCCTTGCCGCCAAGGCAGTACCCGATTGCAAGCTGCGGCAGACCTTCGGTGAGGCCGCGCATCATATCGAGCGACGCGCGAAGACGTGTGCGCATTGCAACTGGATCGCGCGACAGGTCATTCATGGCGCTGAAGGCTTCATCGAAGTTTGAAGGCGCAGACGGTCCATAGAAGTCTGCGATAAAGACTGCGTAACCTTGCTCAACCAAACGCCGCGCTTTGTCTTCGACGCCGGGCGTGGTGTTCATAAACGTCGGGTAAATCGTAATCGCCGCGCGGGTCGCCCCGTTTGGCTTTGCAAACAGGCCTTTGAGCCCGGTGTCGCCATCGGTATATGCGATCGTTTCAAACCTGCTCATCACACTTTCTCATTCGCCTCTGCGGTGGCAAAGGCCTCTTCCCATTTGTCAAAATTCTTGCGCGCGTCCTGAACGAAGGGCGATTTGCGGATGGCCCAAAGCCATGCGTCATGGACGAGCTTTCCGAAAAAGCGCATCGGGCGCTTCACCTGAACCAATAAAATGACGCGCATTTCTTCTGTCTCATTGGCGACCTGATGGACGAAGCAATCGTCGAAAATCAGCCATTCGCCATCCTTCCAATGTGCGCGCTGCCCTTCGACTTCTATCCAGCAGTTGGAGGCATCCTTAGGGATGTTCACACCCAGATGGCAGGTGATAAGCCCGCGAGTGACGCCGCGGTGAGGAGGGATGGTGGCGCCCGGATCAAGGATGGAGAAAAACGCGGAATTGAGGTCCGGCACTGTCTCCATCAGCGCTGCGGTCTTCGGAGCGCGCGCGCAGTTTTCCGGCACCTTGTAGCCATAGCCAATAAGGAAAAACGAACGCCATTTGCCATCGCGCCCGGTGTTGCGGTGGTCAGGTGATAGCTCGCGCAAGGGAGGGATGGCGTCGCGATGCTTGATGACTGCTTCGGCTTCCGCCGCGATCTCTTCCCAATGCTCGGCGATTTCCCTTGTCCACGCGAAATGCTCCTCGCTCAGGATCGGCTCAACCGGGATCTTGGAGCTGGCGGTGCTGATACGGTCGATACGCGAGCGCAATTTCGACCCTACGCGGATAATCCAGGGCCGTGTTTCAGGCCCCTTTTCATAGTCTTGCATCAGTCGATCCCCCCATGCGGGTCGTTATTCTACGGGTAAAAAGTCGGGCACTGAAAGATAGCGCTCACCCGTGTCATAGTTAAAGCCCATCACGCGCGCGCCTGCATCCAGATCAGGCAGTTTTTGCGCGATTGCCGCAAGCGTTGCGCCCGATGAAATGCCAACCAGCATCCCTTCTTCACGTGCGGCCCTTCGTGCCATTTCCTTAGCCTCGTCCGCATCCACCTTGATCGCGCCGTCAATGGCATCGGTGTGCAGGTTTTCGGGGATGAAGCCAGCGCCAATCCCCTGAATCGGGTGAGGGCCGGGCTCACCGCCATTGATGACAGGCGAGAGCACAGGTTCGACGCCATACGCCTTGAACCCGCTCCAGTGCTTTTTCAATTCCTCAGCGCACCCCGTCAGGTGGCCGCCTGTGCCAACGCCGGTGATCATCACATCAATCGGCGTGTCGGCAAAATCGGCAAGGATTTCCTGAGCCGTGGTGCGCGCGTGAATCGCGGGGTTTGCCCCATTGTCAAACTGGCTCGGCATCCACGCCCCTTGCGTTGTCTCAACGATCTCGCTGGCCCGTGCGATAGCACCTTTCATGCCCTTTTCTTTAGGAGTTAGATCGAATGTGGCGCCATAGGCCAGCATCAGGCGGCGGCGCTCTATCGACATACTTTCAGGCATGACGAGAATCAGCGTGTAGCCCTTGACCGCAGCGACCATCGCAAGGCCTATGCCGGTGTTACCGCTGGTCGGCTCAACGATGGTACCGCCCGGCTTAAGCAAGCCCTTGGCCTCCGCATCCTCGACCATCGCAAGCGCAATGCGATCCTTGATCGAACCACCCGGATTGCCGCGCTCGGATTTGATCCAGACCTCATGATCCGGGAAAAGCCTGGAGAGGCGGATGTGCGGTGTTGCCCCGATAGTCTCAAGAATGTTGGCGGCTTTCATGGATCAGCTCCCTTTGGGTTTAACTCTTGCCCTCAATCTACCAGATCATCCGGCGGATCGAAGGTCTTTGTTGTGCGAAGCACCGGGAATATTTGGCTCCACGCGATTACGGTTACAATTGCGCCTACGCCGCCTGCGACCAATGCTGCGACCGGACCGATGGCGTAAGCGAGCGCGCCAGAAAAGGCATCGCCCCCTTCGTTCGATGCGCTGATGGTCATCATGCTGACCGAGGAGACGCGGCCACGCTTATCATCGGGCGTGTGCAATTGGATAAGCGATTGGCGCACATAGACGCTGAACATATCAGCAGAGCCAATGATGAACAGCATCGCCAAGCTCAGCGCCATGTGCCGCGAAAAAGCAAAAACGATTGTCGCCAGACCAAAAACAAACACCGCCCACAGCATTTTGGGCCCGACGTTGTGGCGCAAAGGACGAACGGAGAACCATGCTGCTGTCAGTGCAGCCCCTATCCCCGGTGCCATGGCAAGCTGCGCCAGGCCATCTGCGCCTACGGCAAGAATATCACGCGCGAACACCGGAAGAAGCGCGTTTGCGCCGGCTAGGAAAACCGCGAAGAGGTCCAGCGTAATCGCGCCCAAAACCATCTTGTTGCGGCCCACATACTGCAGACCATCGACAATCGCGCCGATGGGACGTTGGTCCTTTTTCATGGCAGGCTGGGGCACTTTTCCAACGAGGCTGAGCGAGACAAACCCCAGCAAGAACAGGCCAAAAGCAACGATGTAGGGAAGGGCAGGCAGGATCGCGTAGAGATAGCCGCCCATCGCCGCACCAAGGATAGAGCCCATTTGCCAGGCAACAGTCGAGACAGCGATGGCCGTTGGCAAGAGCTCTTTGGGCACAAGGTTCGGGGCAAGGGCGGAAAGGGCAGGGCCGGCAAAACCGCGCGCGATGCCAAGAAGCACGGCGACCCCGAACAGTATCGGCAGGCTCAACGTGCCCTCATGAGTGAACCATCCAAGGATACTGGCGCAAACCAGCTGCAGGAGAATGGTCAAAAGACCCAGCTTTCGCCGGTCAAATTTGTCCGCAGCCAGCCCTGTAAAGGGGGTAAGGACGAACAATGGCAAAAACTGTAACAGGCCAATCAGCGCCAATTGCCCGGAGGCCGCTGGAATGCTCATCCCCCCATCGCGTGCCAGATTATAGGTCTGCCACCCGATGATCAGGATCATCGCATATTGCCCAAGCGTCATCGCAAAGCGCGATGTCAAATAGGCTCTGTAATTATGGACCTGAAGTGGGTGATTGGGGGAAGGCGTAGTCACGCCTACGCCATGACAGCGCACACGCCTATTGCCAAGCGTAGGCTTTCGTCAGCGGTGTAAAGCTTTGGTTTTAGCGGTTCCTGCGCAGGCGCGGATTCGGCTGAAGCGTGTCGATCATTGCTACAAAATCATCGAGACGAATGATGCGTTCAAACTGGAAACCTGCGCGTTCTTCTCTGGTCCAGATGACATAGGCTTCGATCCGGCCAACCACAGGCAGACGGATAATCACCCGGTCACCGCGCGCCAATTGCTTGCTGTCATCGACCATAAAGCCGTGGGCCGAAATGTTGCAGACGTGCAAGTTAAGGTCGCCGGCGGAAAAATGCTCGACGATCACAGGGAAATCCACCGGATGCCGCGCAGCACGCCGCATATCGGTTACACTCAGATTTGCTCCGGCTGACACAGGTCTAACCCTCCATTAACTTGCCCCACGAACCAGGCGGGGTTTGCCGTGAATGGAAGATAAAGGCTGATATTTGGTAAAGCGGCGCGAAAATTTTTCAAAATCGCGCCGCGGCAAAGACCGTGCCTTAAGGCGTAATCAGCCCGTGCTTTTTCTTGCCAAGGCTCAGTTTCAAGGACTGACCTTCATGAACGTGAACCACATAGCCTGCATCCAGAATCACGTCGCCGTCGATCTTGACCGCGCCTTCGGCAATTTTGCGCTTGGCCTCGCCATTGGATGCGGTAAAGCCGATCCCGGTAAGGATGTGGAGCAAACGCTCACCGCCTGCGCCCGCTGAATAGCTCGGCAAATCTTCGCCAGCGCCGCCGCCGGCAAAGGTGTCGCGCGCAGTTGATTCTGCTGCTTTGGCCGCCTTTTCCCCGCGCACCAGGGCAGTGATTTCATTGGCGAGAATTGTCTTCGCCTCGTTGATTTCAGCGCCCTCAAGCGCTTCAAGCCGGGCGATTTCGTCCAGCGGCAAATCGGTGAACAGCTTGAGGAAGCGGCCCACATCGCGGTCATCCACATTGCGCCAATATTGCCAGAAATCGTAAGCCGGAAGCGCGTCTTCATTCAGCCACACGGCCCCGGCCGCCGTCTTGCCCATCTTCGCGCCATCAGCAGTGGTCAGCAGCGGCGTCGTCAGCCCGAAAAGCTCGCGGCCTTCCATCCTACGGCCCAACTCCATGCCATTGACGATATTGCCCCACTGGTCCGATCCGCCCATCTGCAGCGCACAGTCGTATCGCCGGGCAAGTTCTACAAAGTCATAGGCCTGCAAGATCATGTAGTTGAATTCGAGGAAGGTGAGCGGCTGTTCACGATCAAGGCGCAGTTTGACTGAATCGAAGGTCAGCATCCGATTGACAGTGAAGTGCGGGCCGACATCGCGCAGAAGTTCGATATAGCCGAGCTTTGAAAGCCATTCATCATTGTTGACCATCACTGCATCCGTGGGGCCGTCGCCGAAGGTCAGCAGCTTTTCAAACACTGTGCGGATCGACGCGATATTGGCATCAATCCCTTGTGAAGTGAGCATCTTGCGGCTTTCATCCTTGCCTGAAGGATCGCCGATTTTTGTGGTCCCGCCGCCCATCACAACGATTGGCTTGTGCCCTGACTGTTGGAGACGGCGCAGCATCATGATTTGCACGAGGCTGCCGACGTGCAGGCTCGGCGCGGTCGCATCAAAGCCGATATATCCAGGCACAATTCCCTTGGCCGCACGCTGGTCGAGCGCGCCGGGGTCAGTGATCTGGTGAATGTAACCGCGCTCGTCGAGAAGGCGCAGAAGTCCGGATTCGTAAGTCATAGCGCGATGCGCTTAACAGTGTGGGCGAGGGGCGGCTAGAGCCTTGCACGCTCCTCTCCACTCCGCGATAGGTGGCGATCATGAAACCCTTGATGCTGCACAACTCTTGCGACCTTGGTCCGATCCGCTCTGTCACTGCCCAAGTGTCGGCCACACACACAGGTTGCGAGGCGCGCTTCAGGCTGGATGGCGCAGTCGACCGGATCAAGCTGCCTGAGGCTGGCCCATCGGTTCGCACGGACAATTTGTGGAAGACGACCTGCTTTGAAATCTTCTGGCAGCCGATCGGAGGCACTTCCTATCGCGAGTTTAACCTGTCTCCTTCCGGGCGCTGGGCCGCTTATGATTTTGACAGTTTCCGCGAAGGGATGCGCGATGCACCGGTTGATGCAATTGCGCTGAGTGTATCGCAGGGCTCATCTAACGGCCAAGGGGAATTGGTTCTGGCGGCCAGCATCGCCTGCGAATTGCCGACACCTGCTCAAGTGGCGCTGAACGCGATTGTCGAGCATGAGGATGAAAGCCTGCAATTCTGGGCCCTTGCCTTTGCGCCGGGTAAACCGGAATTTCATTCCGAAGCGTGCCGTCAGTGGCTGCTGGACAGGGACTAAGCTGTACCGAAGGGCCTGTTCAGCTGCACGATTTTCCAGTTGAGCAGGAAGGCAAAACTGACCCAGCAGATATAAGGCACATTGAGCCATCCCGCGAGGGGCGAGTAGAGCGGCAAGATAAGGCAAAGCGACAGGACCGAAAGCCAGAGAAACACGTTTTCAGCCAAGGCCCAGTCCGGGCGCTTGATCTTGAAGAAAAGCGGCGACCAGGCGAAATGCAGGACGAAATTGGCGGCAAACAAGGCGGCGATTACGACCGTGTCGCTTGTGCTCTGTGCCGCGCTAAGCGCGAGGTAAAAGCTCCACCCCGATAGGCCAAGGATGATGGTCCAGGCGGGACCAAACAACCAGTCAGGCGGCTGCCAGCTGGGTTTGTTGAGATCGCGGTACCACTCTCCAATTTCGGTCAGCGCGCCGCCAGCACCGCCAAGGATGATAGCCCACGCAGCGGCGATGCCCGCCAAAGTCCAGTCGATTTCCATACCTGCCGTCCTACACCCATCGCATGGGTTTAGGAACCGCAAGCTTTGCATCCGCCATTGCCTTTGATGAAGCCTTGCGCCAATTCGTGTTGCTATGACTTCACACGTAAAATTCGGCATTGATCGCCTGCTGGAAAGCCCAGAGCTTCTGGATGAACTCAAAGGTCGGCGCGTTGCGCTGATCGCGCACCCGGCAAGCGTGACAGAGGATCTGACGCATAGTCTTGATGCTCTGATCGCAGCAGGCGTGAATGTAACCGCTGCCTTTGGTCCGCAACATGGGCTCAAAGGTGACAAGCAGGACAATATGGTCGAAACGGCCGATGAGGTCGATCCGCACTACGGTATCCCCGTTTTCTCACTCTACGGTGAAGTGCGCCGTCCCACGGGCCAGATGATGAGCGCGGCGGATGTGTTTCTCTATGATCTTCAAGACCTTGGCTGCCGCATTTATACCTTCGTCACGACGCTTCTTTACCTGCTGGAAGAGGCTCAGAAGCTTGGCAAAGAAGTGTGGGTTCTCGACCGCCCAAACCCCGCAGGCCGCCCGGTAGAGGGGACTTTGCTAGTGCCCGGGCATGAGAGCTTTGTCGGCGCCGCACCAATGCCCATGCGCCACGGGCTTACCATGGGCGAGATGGGGCATTGGTTTATCGATCACTTCGGCCTTGATGTCGCGTACAAAGTGATCGCGATGGAGGGCTGGAAACCCGACGAGGGCGGCACTTCTATCGCAAGCGGCTATGGCTGGCCTGCGGACCGCATCTGGGTCAACCCTTCGCCCAATGCTGCGAGCCTTAACATGGCGCGTTGTTATGCCGGAACGGTAATGATCGAAGGCGCAACGGTGAGCGAGGGCAGGGGCACCACGCGGCCCTTGGAGGTGCTGTTCGGCGCGCCTGACATTGATGCGAAAGCAGTAATGAAGGAAATGCATAAGCTTGCACCCGATTGGTGCGAAGGCGTGACCATGCGAGATTGCTGGTTCGAGCCGACCTTTCACAAGCACGCAGGCAAACTGTGCAACGCGATCATGCTCCACGCGGAAGGGCCGTGGTATGACCATGAGGCGTTCAAGCCGTGGCGTTGCCAAGCCCTCGCGTTCAAAGCGATACGGCGGCTTTACCCGGATTATGAGATCTGGCGCGGCACGGACTTCAAGTACGAGTACACCAATGATGTGCTCGCCATCGACGTGATCAATGGCGGGCCATCTCTGCGCGAGTGGGTGGATAATCCAAGCGCGGGGCCGGATGATCTGGATGCGCTAGCCTCAGCGGATGAGGCAGCGTGGGTGCAGGCGGTGAAGCCGCATTTGCTTTATTAATCCCCCCACGAAGAAAACCCGTCACCCCGGCGAAGGCCGGGGTCCAGCTTCTTCCTATCTGTCGGCTAAAAGGAAGCTGGATCCCGGATCCCCAAATCAAGTTTGGGGCAGGCAAGTCCGGGATGAGGAGGGAGCAAGTCTAATGCCCCTGCTTCCGGCTAAGCTCGCGCATGGCATCATCGAGGCCGTCGAGTGTTAGCGGATACATCCGGTCGTTCACCAGCTGCTTGAGCATCTTGGTCGACTGTGAATAGCCCCATTGCTTTTCGGGCACGGGGTTGAGCCACACTGTCGCAGGATAGGTGTCGGTCACGCGCTTCATCCACACGGCGCCCGCTTCCTCGTTCATATGCTCGACCGAGCCGCCTGCATGGGTGATTTCATAAGGGCTCATCGCGGCATCGCCTACGAAGATCACTTTATAATCATGGCCGTATTTGTGCAGGATGTCCCACGTCTTTTCCCGCTCTTGCCAGCGGCGTTTGTTGTCCTTCCACACGCCTTCGTAAAGGCAATTGTGGAAGTAGAAGAATTCGAGGTTTTTGAACTCAGTAGTCGCCGCGCTGAAGAGTTCCTCGCACAATTTGATGAAAGGATCCATTGACCCGCCCACATCAAGGAACAGCAGCAATTTCACCGCATTGCGGCGCTCGGCCCGCATATGGATATCTAGGAACCCTTGCTTGGCCGTGCCATCAATTGTCGCATCGAGATCAAGCTGATCCTGTGCGCCTTCACGGGCGAAGCGGCGAAGACGGCGCAGCGCCATCTTGATGTTGCGGGTGCCCAATTCCTTGGTGTTGTCGAGGTTTTTAAACTCGCGCTTTTCCCAAACCTTTACGGCGCGCTTGTGCCGACTCTCTCCGCCAATGCGCACACCTTCGGGATTGTAGCCTGAATTGCCGAACGGAGATGTTCCCCCGGTGCCAATCCATTTATTGCCGCCCTCATGGCGTTTTTCCTGCTCGGCCAGGCGTTCCTTGAGCTTTTCCATAAGCTCGTCCCAATCGCCGATCTTCTCGATCTCGGCCATCTCCTCTTCGGTGAGAAATTTTTCAGCGACGGCTTTCAGCCAATCCTCGGGCACATCGACGGGGTTTTGGCCATAGTCGGTCAAGATGCCTTTGAAGACTTTGTGAAACACCTGATCAAAACGGTCCAGCATCCCTTCGTCCTTCACGAAGGTCGCGCGGCTGAGATAATAGAACGCCTCAGGCGTCTGTTCGATCACATCTTTGTCCAGCGCCTCAAGCAGCGTCAGATGTTCTTTGAAACTTGCGCCAATGCCAGCTTCGCGCAGCTCGTCCATAAAGTTGAAAAACATGAAGAGCGATGTAGCGCCCGATACGCGCAAATGCCAGCGCGAATGGCGCAAGATTGTTGCAAACGCCGGTTACATAAGAGCACTCTTTAAGACTTCGCTAACCAAGTCTGATTACCTCAATCTGCACAAGATGCCAAAGCCCCTTGGCGCGCACACAAGGCCCAGTTTTGATGAAACCAATTTCGATTGAAAACACCGACGCAGCAGCACTTGAGGCAATCCCCGAAAGCTGTGGCAAGGTAACGGTTGGATGCAGTCACGTGGCCGGTGTTGTCGAAGCGGTGATTGCTTCTTCGGAGGCTTTGCGCGCAGAGCACAAGGCTCTGCAAGGCACGGTTGCCGATCTCGAGGCAGATCAGGCCAAGGTTTCCGACGCCAGCGATGAGGCGCGGCTGTTGTCCGAACGCGCAATTGAACGGCTCAACGAAGGCACGCGGCTCATCCACTCATCGCTTGGCCAGATCAATGACCTGCTTGAAATGGTGGATACGCTTGGCGAGCACGTGACATCCTTTGCCGCAGCGATGGAACAAGTGCGCCGCAGCGCGCAGGACATTGATGACATTGCCGAGACGACCAATATTCTTGCATTGAACGCCACAATCGAAGCCATGCGCGCAGGCGAGGCCGGGCGCACTTTTACGGTGGTCGCGGATGAGGTGAAAAGCCTTGCCGATGATACCAAAAAAGCGACAGAGGAAATCGCCAAAACGATCAGTTCTCTCGATGCTGAGGCAAACATTTTCATCACCAAAATTGATGCAGGCAGCAAAGCGAGCGGTGAGGCAAAAGCCTCGGTTGCTCGCATCGAGCAGACAATGGAGGATGTGAGCGGGATCGTCGAAGAGGTTGATAAACAAAACGATGTGATCGCCCGCTCGACCGGTACGATCAGTAGCCATGTCAAATCTGTCCAAAATGTCCTCGGCCGATATGACAGTGTAACGCGCGAGAACGAGCGGGAATTGAGCAAGGCGCACAATGAAGCGGTCGGGCTTGAGAGCATCGCCAATGATATGTTCGATACGCTTGTGCAGGCAGGTTTGTCACCGCAAGACGAGGCCATGGCCGGCCATGCCATGCAAGTTGCGAGCGAAATTGTCGCTTCAACCGAGGCTGCGATAAAAAATGGCGACCTCACCAGCGCGCAGATCTTTGATCAGGATTATAAATTGATCGAAGGATCAGCGCCGGAGCGCTTCACATCGGGCCTCACAGACTTTGCAGCAAAAGTGTGGAAGCCGCTGTTGGATCGTTCGACGAACAGCGTGGCCGAGGCGCTCGCGACAGTGTGCGCTGACATCAATGGCTTTATGCCAACGCACACTGAACGCTTTGCGCAGGAGCCAACTGGCAACCTTGAACACGACACGCGCTTTTGCCGCCATGGGCTTATCATCATGGATGAAGCCGACCGCGCAGCGCTGGCGAGCGAGGCACCCTACAGGCTTTCGGTGTTCCGCCAGCCCACCGAGGCGGGTGATTACACCGTTGTACGCAGCGCTTATGTGCCCTTGCGGATTAACGGCAAGCGCTGGGGCGATTTAAAGTTCGCCTATTCCTTTGATGGATCGCAGGTTTAGCTGGGATTGCGGCGCGCCATAAAGGCGAGGCGTTCAAACAGCATCACGTCTTGCTCATTCTTGAGCAAAGCACCGTGAAGCGGTGGGATAGCGCTGTTCGGATTGGAATCCTGAAGCACTTCCAATGGCATATCTTCGTTGAGAAGCAGCTTCAGCCAATCGAGAAGCTCGCTGGTCGATGGCTTTTTCTTAAGGCCGGGCACTTCGCGAAGTTCATAAAAAACGTCCATCGCCTTTTTGACCAGCGTTTTTTGGATGCCCGGATAGTGGACCTCGATGATGTCGGCCATCGTCTCGCGATCCGGAAACTTGATGTAGTGGAAGAAACAGCGACGAAGAAACGCGTCAGGCAGTTCTTTTTCATTGTTGGATGTAATGACCACAATCGGGCGCTCTTTCGCCTCGATCCGCTCCTGCGTTTCATAAACATCAAAGCTCATCCGATCGAGTTCTTGCAAAAGATCATTCGGGAATTCGATGTCGGCTTTGTCGATCTCGTCGATCAGGAGAACGGGGAGCTTTTCGGAGGTGAATGCCTCCCACAGCTTACCCTTTTTGATGTAGTTTTTGATGTCGTGAACGCGCTCATCCCCAAGCTGACCATCGCGAAGCCGCGCGACTGCGTCATATTCGTAAAGGCCTTGCTGAGCTTTAGTGGTCGATTTGATGTTCCACTCAATCAAAGGAGCGTTCAAAGCCTTGGAAATCTCATGCGCAAGGACAGTCTTACCCGTGCCCGGCTCACCTTTTACAAGGAGCGGACGGCGAAGCGTAACAGCGGCGTCCACGGCAACCTTGAGATCGTCGGTAGCGATATAGTTGCTGGTGCCTTCGAACCGGGTGGAATTGCTGTCGCTCATGGGTTTCCCTTCAAAACGTATAAATCTTTTGCGCGGGGATAGGGATGTGAGGACAAGCGCGCAAGGGGGTGCTTGGCCAAGGGCTGAGCATGGCTTGCAGGGCGGCGCAAATTACAAGCGGGAGCTTGCGCCAAGGCAAACGAAAGCGAGTTGAACGGTGAGCATGACAATGGTCGATAGCCGCCAGGCAAATCCTGCCTTTCGCATTCCCTTGTCCCACACCCACAGCCCAATAGCCCCAGTTGCCAAGCTGCAAAGAGCGATGGTCAGCCAGCCATTTTGCGCCGACAGGACCATGAAGATAGCAAACAGGACGACCATCTGAACGAGAAAAGCAGCGGCGAACCACGCGATCGGGATGGGCCGGTATTTTGCATCCGGGATGTACCAATCGGGAAAGGCGCTGTCGGGCCGGGAGATACGCCGATCCCCTGCGTAGATGTCTTCCTCTCGCGGGTCGGGGTATTGAATGTCGCCTTCGGGATCAGGGTCGCGATCACGCATCAATCATATCACGGTCCATCTCGCCCGCGCGGTTTTGGATGAAATTGAAGCGATGCTCCGGATTGCGGCCCATGAGCTGATCGACCAATTCCTTTACACTGGCGCGCTGTTCAAATTCCTGGGGCAGGGTGATGCGCACCAAGCTGCGCGTTTCGGGGTTCATGGTGGTTTCGCGCAATTGCTGCGGGTTCATTTCGCCAAGACCTTTAAAGCGGCCAACTTCGACCTTCTTGCCCTTGAACACGGTCGCCTCAAGCTCAGCGCGGTGCGCGTCATCGCGGGCGTAACGGCTCTCTTTGCCTGCTGTCAGGCGATAGAGCGGGGGCTGGGCCAAGAAGAGGTGCCCCTTGCGCACGATCTCTGGCATTTCCTGAAAGAAGAATGTCATCAGAAGTGTTGCGATGTGAGCGCCGTCGACATCAGCATCGGTCATGATGATGATACGGTCATAACGCAGATTTTCAGGATCGCAGTCCTTGCGCGTCCCACATCCCATTGCGAGGATCAGGTCTGCAATTTCAGAGTTTGCGCGAATCTTGTCGGCGGTGGCGCTCGCAACGTTCAATATCTTGCCCCGGATCGGCAGGATTGCCTGCGTCTTGCGGTCGCGCGCCTGTTTCGCTGAGCCACCCGCTGAATCGCCTTCAACGATGAAAAGCTCGGTTTCGCGGTCCCCCTCTCCCGAACAATCGGTGAGCTTGCCGGGAAGGCGCAGCTTCTTCGCATTGGTCGCGGTCTTGCGTTTGATTTCGCGCTCTTGCTTGCGCTTTAAGCGCTCATCCATGCGCTCCATGACTTCGCCCAGAAGCGCTTTGCCCCGGTCCATATTGTCAGTGAGGAACAGGTCGAACTGATCGCGCACAGCGTTTTCAACGAGGCGCACGGCCTCTGGCGACGTCAGGCGGTCTTTGGTCTGTGACTGAAATTGCGGATCACGGATGAATACGCTGAGCATGACTTCCGCGCCCGTCATCACATCATCAGCGGTAATGTCCTTGGCTTTCTTGACGCCAGTCAACTCACCAAAGGCGCGAAGCCCTTTGGTCAATGCGCCGCGAAGGCCCTGCTCATGAGTGCCCCCATCGGGGGTGGGGACGGTGTTACAATACCAGCTTGTTGAACCATCGGAATAAAGCGGCCAAGCGATGGCCCACTCAACGCGGCCTTGCCCTACCCCGTCGGCGTCCGCTGGAAATTCTTGCCTGCCGGTGAAGGGCTGCGCGGTGACACATTCGCGCGCGCCCACTTGCTCTGCGAGGTGGTCGGCAAGACCGCCGGGAAACTTGAAAACCGCTTCGGCTGGCACATCCTCGGATGCAAGCGATTCTGCGCATTTCCAGCGGATTTCCACCCCTGCAAACAGATACGCTTTCGAGCGGGCGAGCTTGAACAAGCGATGCGGTTTGAATTTGCGGTCGCCAAAGATTTCGCTGTCAGGAGTGAACGTGACTGTAGTCCCCCGACGATTGGGCGCAGCGCCCACCACCTCAATCGGCCCTAAGGTCTGACCTTTGGAGAATTCCTGCGCGTAAAGTTGTTTGTCGCGCGCAACCTCTACCCGTGTCGCAGAAGAAAGCGCGTTCACCACGCTGATCCCCACACCGTGAAGGCCGCCGCTGGTCGCATATGCCTTGCCAGAGAATTTGCCGCCTGAGTGCAGCGTTGAAAGGATCACCTCAAGCGTGGATTTGCCGGGAAACTTGGGGTGCTCATCAACCGGGATGCCTCGACCATTGTCAGATATGCTGAGGCGATTTCCCTCATCAAGGCGCACCTCGATCCGATTGGCATGGCCCGCCACCGCTTCGTCCATCGAGTTGTCGAGCACTTCGGCGGCCAGATGGTGCAGCGCGCGGTCGTCAGTGCCGCCGATATACATCCCCGGACGGCGGCGCACGGGCTCAAGGCCTTCAAGCACCTCAATCGAAGAAGAATCGTAGTCGCCGCCCGAGTTGGGCGCATTTTGAAAAAGGTCGTCGGACATGGAGCCGATATAGGCACAGCTATCGCAGCCTCACAAGAAGGCCGGGAAGCGTTTTACGCCGTTATCGCGCGAAATCTCACTCGCTAAAGCTGCGCGGTGCAGCTTCGACAGCCACCACCTGATTGCCCTGAACCTGTCGTACCTCTAGCGCGCGTTCTGCCACGCCATCGGTCCGGAAACGGAAAGCGCCATCAACGCCTACAAAGCCGCCGCGATCATAAAGCCGCGATTTGGGGAAGCTGTTTCCAGGTCGCCAGTCTTGCGCAATCCGAAGGGTCAGCAGCACCGCGTCATATCCAAGCGTTGCGATGCGATAGGGTTTGGTTCCAAAGCGCGCTTCGTAACTGTCGGAGAAACGACGAAAGCGCCCATCGGAGACGGCTGAGAACAAGGCACCTTCAACATCGCTGGTCCGGGTGATCGCGCTCCCACCGCTCCAAAGTTCGGTGCCGAGCAAGCGCGTCCCTTCCGCGCCGTCGCTGCGAAGATAGGGAGCTGCCATGATCGACAGCCGCGCGCCTTCCGCGATCAGCACTGTGTCATAGCCCCCGCGGTCACGAAGGCGTTGAGCGGCGCTGACGATAGAGGTGTTGCCGCGCGCATAGCTTTCTGCGCCGACAAGGCTGCCGCCGTAATCGCGCAAGGAGTTCTGCAATGCCGTGAACGCTTTACGGCCATAGTCACCTTCGGGGAACAGGGCGGCAAAACTGGCAGAACCGTTGGATCGGGCATACTCGACCGAGCGGCGAACCGATTGTTCGGGTGTATGGCCCATGATGAAGGTGTTGCTGCTTGCAACGCTCGCATCATTGGAGAACGCAATGGCAGGCACACTGGCCGGCGCAGCGACCGCTTCCACTGCGGCCACATTATCCGCAAGCAGAGGGCCAAGGATCAGCTTATTGCCATCGGCAATCGCTTGACGGGCTGCAGCGGCCGCTCCGCGCGATGTGTCATATGTGGTGATCCGGACCGTGTCTGTGCTGTTGTCGCGCTGTGCTGTATCAAGCAGCGCCATCGTGGTTGCATTAGCCAGCGATTGACCGACCTGAGCCGCGCTTCCGCCCATCGGCACAAGCAAGGCGACACGGTGGCGGGTGGCATCGGATGGCAAGGCTGTCGCGCTTGGCTCTGGTGTCGGGGCAGGGGGCGGGGCGGTCACTACCGTCTCCGTACGAGGCACCACCTGACACCCGGCCAACAACACCGCAGCGCCCGCAGCGACCGTCATGCGCAACCCATTCGTGCCGAAAACCGACATAACCATCCGCTTCATTCTTGAAGACCCTCTAAGCTTTCTTCAAAGGTGATGCCTGTGAACGCATCCTCTGAATCAATTGAACCCAAACCCCTTGAGCCCGGCTTGTATATCGTTGCAACGCCGATTGGCAATCTTGGCGACATAACGTTGCGAGCTATCGATGTGCTGCGCGCAGTCAGCGTGATCGCGTGTGAAGACACAAGGGTCACTGGCAAACTGTTGAAAGCGTGCTGTGTTAAGACCCGGATGCAGCGGTATGACGACCACGCTTCGCCTGCTGTGCGCAAAAAATTGATCGAAACGGCTATAAATGAGCCGGTTGCTCTGGTCAGCGATGCAGGCACGCCGCTTGTCTCTGATCCGGGTTATCGCCTTGTCCGCGACGCGCGAGAGGCGGGCGTCAATGTGACCACCATTCCGGGCGCTTGCGCAGCGGTAGCGGGACTTACGTTAAGCGGGCTTCCCAATGATCGCTTTTTGTTTGCGGGGTTCTTGCCTGTAAAAGACAAGGCACGCAGCGATGTTCTGGCGCAGTTGGGCGGGATTGAGGCAACGCTTATTTTCTATGAAACGGGCCCACGTCTGGAGCGCTCGTTGAAGGCGATAGCTCAGGTCTGGCCCACCCGCGAGATCGCAGTAGCGCGCGAGCTTACAAAGCTGCACGAAGAATGTCGGACTGGCACGGCGGAGGAGTTGGTGGACCATTACAGCGACCATCCGCCCAAAGGTGAGATTGTCTTGCTTGTCGGGCCTCCCATGCAGGAAACCAACGACATAGACGCGGACGACCTATTGAAAGACGCGCTACAGGAAATGAGCGCCAGTAAAGCCGCTGGCAAAGTCGCAAGGGCTACCGGGCTTGATCGCCAAACCCTGTACGCTCGCGCGGTCGAGCTAAAACAGCAATGAGCGAAAAAACGTCCATCAGCGCGAAAAGGCAGCGAGCCGACCAGAAGGGGCGCGAGGCGGAAGCACAGGCGGCGCAATATCTGATGCTGCAAGGCTTTGAGATCGTGGGCGAGCGGCGCAAAACAAAGCTGGGTGAAATCGACCTGATTGCACGAAAGACCGGACTTGTGGTGTTCGCCGAGGTCAAATGGCGCGCCCGTAAAGCGGACCTTGCAACCGCGATAGACGAATATCGCTTGGCCCGTGTCGCTGCCGCAGTAGAAGCAGTTGCACACGAATATGCAGGTCCAGACGATGATATTCGGATTGACGTAATTCTGCTTTCCCCCGGCTCTCGCCCGGACCATATCGAAAACGCTTGGATGCCTTAAGGCCAAGGATAGTACCACATGACACTCAAGGTCGCGGTCCAAATGGACCCCATCGAAAACATCAACATCAAGGGCGATAGTTCCTTTGCCCTTATGCTCGCAGCGCAAGAGCGCGGTTATGAGGTGTTCGAATATCATGTCGAAAGCCTGACGCTCGATGCAGACGACCGACTTCACGCGCAGTGCTATCCGGTCAAGGTCCAGCGCGTTATCGGCGACCACTTTGAAAAGGGAGAGGCTCAGCGCCTTGATCTTGGAAAGGACGTGGACGTGGTCCTGATGCGGCAGGATCCGCCTTTCGACATGGGCTATATCACGGCGACCCATTTGCTTGAGCGGATCAAGGGCGAGACGCTCGTGGTCAATGACCCGGCAAGCGTGCGCAATGCCCCTGAAAAAGTGATGGTCCTCGATTACCGCCGCTTTATGCCGCCCACTCTCGTCACACGCTCTGTCGATGAGGTGCGCCGTTTCATGGAAGAACATGGTGCGGTTGTGGTGAAGCCCATCCATGGCAATGGCGGCAAAGCCATCTTCCGCATACCCGCCGATGGAGACAATCTGACCGCGCTGTTCGAGGTGTTCAACCAAACCTGGCCCGAACCGCATATGGTGCAGCCGTTCCTTCCCGAAGTTGCCAAAGGTGATAAACGCATCGTGCTGATCGACGGGGAGGTTGCAGGCGCGATCAACCGCATTCCGGGTGAAGGCGAGTTCCGCTCAAACCTTGCCATGGGTGGAAGCGCAGAACCTACTAAACTGACTGAGCGTGAGCAGGAGATTTGCGCGGCAATGGGGCCAGAGCTTAAGCGTCTTGGGCTCACCTTTGTCGGGATTGATGTCATAGGGGGCGAATATCTGACTGAGATCAACGTCACCTCACCCACGGGTATTGTTGCAATCTCTGACTTTGATGGCACCGATCTTCCCGCAATGATCTGGGACGCGATTGAGGCGCGTCTCGCCTGATCTGAAATGATAATGCCCACGTTTAATTCTAGCGCCCAACCTACGGGGTTGCTCTAGGGCGCATACGCACTTGGTCTTTCCATTCCCGCTTTAATGGTCCGTAATCCCAGATCAACGGAGCTAATGACGGGTTATGACCAATATCGACGTATTAAGGGCAGAAGGGATCAAGGCGCTCGCCGCATTCTCGGTGTTGAGTGCTCTCACCATTGCCGTTCTCGCTTTTGTGTGGGGCGCACCGCTTTACGCCGGCCTTGCAGGGGTTTTGACCATCGTGCCCCTGGCTATTGCGCTCACTGGTCAAAAGGAAACCGGAGCGCGGCTTGCCCTTGCTGCTACCATGCCGCTTTACGGCGTCATTGCGGTAGCGGTCGCGCAAGGGACTCCGTGGCAAATGGATCTGCATATGCTGTTCTTTGCCTATCTCGCCATTCTTGCAGTCATGGCTGATGCCCGTGTCATCATCGTCGCAACAGCAGTGATCGCGGTCCACCACCTGCTCTTGAACTTTGTCGCGCCATCGCTGGTTTTCTTTGGCGGCCCGAGCCTTGCGCGCGTTGCCTTACACGCCGTGATCGTTGTCGCTGAATCAGCCGCGCTCGTCTTCTTGTGCATCCGTCTCAACGCACTGTTCGCAGAAGCATTGACCGCCCGTCAGGAGCAGGAAGAACTGCAAGTGAAAGTACAGCGCGAGCAACAAGAGAACATTGAAGCACAAGCCGACACAATCGAAAGGCTGTCGGTCGGGCTCCAAAAACTGGCAGAAGGTGACTTTACTCATCAGGTGCAGATTTGCGAGCGCGCGGATGAAGGCGCCAAATTGCTGGGCGAGACATACAATGCCTCGGTCAATCGTCTGGCGAAAACCATTCAGGATGTGCGGGCAACTGCGGACAGCGTGAGCAATGCTTCATCTGAAATTACAGCTGCTTCGAGTGATCTGGCCACGCGCAACCAGCAACAGGCTGCGAACCTTGAGGAAACCGCCGCAGCGACGGCTCAGGCGACCGATATGGTCAAGCAAACAGCGGAAAATGTCCGCAACGCTCAAAGCTCAATGGGTCAAACCAACGAACGCGCGCAAAAAGGTGGGGAAGTCGTCAGCAGGGCGATCCAGGCCATGGCCTCAATCGAAGGGTCATCCAAGGAAATCACCAAGATCATTGACGTAATCGAGGGAATTGCCTTCCAGACCAACCTTCTGGCACTCAACGCCGGCGTCGAGGCAGCGCGTGCCGGTGAGGCAGGTAAAGGGTTCGCCGTTGTCGCCAGCGAGGTGCGCGAATTGGCACAGCGCAGCGGTGAAGCGGCCAATGACATCAAATCCCTGATTTCAAGCAGTGGTGCCCACGTCAACGAGGGTGTCGGCTTAGTCAATGAAACCGGCGAGCTTCTTCGCCAGATCGCAGAACACGTCAGTAAAATGACTGAAGAGGTGAATGACATCGCCAATATGGCTGAAGGGCAATCGACCAACCTCGATCAGGTCAATGCCTCCATCGGCTCAATTGACCGCATGACCCAGCAAAACGCGGCGATGGTTGAAGAAACGACAGCAGCCGCTCGTTCTCTTGGTTCTGAAGCGGTTAGCCTCGCATCGCTCGTGGCGCAGTTCAAAACTCAAAGGCACTCAGGCAGCGAAGCACTGAGCACTCACGAGATTGAATTCGATCCTTCAATCGCTGCTTGAGGATCGACGCAAACGGCGGGCTTTGCGCTAACGGGTAAAAACCCTTTACCAATGGCCCGCCAAAGACTGGATTGTGAAGGAACCTGAACAACAACGGTGCCGCCATCGACTTGCATCATGGCGGCATCTTCTTGTCTCATCCATTGCCAAAGCTGATTTTTGTCCTGCTGAAACACTGGGACAAGAACCGCCGCGCCGCCCGTCACTGGCCAGAGGGTCGCGAAGTAAAGGGCACCGCTGGCAAGCACAGCCTGCGCTCCAAACACGATGTTCCAATTCATGATGCGCCTCGCGAAGTTGGCCTTGATCAAGTAGGCCACCCTTTATGAATTGGAAAGCTATGGCATTGGATTTGCAAGCCGCCCCGGCATAACCCCTATTGCGGGTTTCACTTGCTCTTCTTCGCCCTTGGATGGGCGGCGCGATAATTTTGCAAGATGCTAGCGGCATCAACCTTTGTGTAGATCTGCGTTGAACCAAGCGAGGCATGGCCAAGCAACTCCTGCAAGGACCGCAAGTCTGCTCCTGCCCCTAACAGATGGGTCGCAAAAGAGTGGCGCAGGGCATGGGGTGTTGCTGTGTCAGGAAGCCCAAGGGCTGCGCGCGCTCTGGCCATCGCTTTTTGCACCATGCCTTGCGAAAGCGCTCCTCCTTTTGCCCCTTTGAACAAGGGTTCATTGCGATCAATCGGATAAGGGCAGGCCTTCGTATATTCGACCACCGCCTCGCGCGTGATAGGAAGGAGTGGCACAACCCTTTGCTTGCCCCCTTTGCCAGTCACGACAAATGTATCGCCAAGCGGCAAGTCCCCTCCCTTAAGCGACAGAGCCTCGGCGACCCGCAAGCCAGAACCATACATCAAAAGCAGCACCGCGCGGTCCCTTGCGCCGATCCAATCATCGCTTGCAATGTCCTGTATCACCTCGCCAAGGTTGATTGCATCATCGGGAGTGACCGGGCGCGGGAGCCCTTTCTTGAGGCGTGGGCCGCGAAGGCGAGGGGGGGCAGGATCAGGATCGCCTGTCTCGCTGCGTGCAAAGGCAATCAGCGCCTTTAGCGCCGATAACTCTCGCGCGGCGCTGGAGTTGGCAAGGCCCTCAGCCCGCCGCGCGGCAAGGTGGGCGCGAAGATCGCCGGCCTCGACCTTCGCCAGATCTTCCCAAGATGCGGCCCCGCGCGCATGAATGAGCCGCTGCGCTGCTGCGACATAAGCGCGCACCGTATGCGCAGAGCGCCGCTGCGCATCACTCAGATGCTCGCGCCATGCGCCGACAAGATCGATCGCGCTCATGCGAGGACCAGTGCCTCATCCACCAACTCGCCCAAAAGCGCATCGAGCAAGGGCAGGCCCTTCGCTGTCACACCAAGGCGCAGGCCCTCGCGCCATACAAAGCCCAATTGTTCAAGATGAGCACATCTGTCCGCGCGAATAAGCGTGTCGCCCGCTACATCAAACCGCTCTGCAAGCGCGCCAAGATCAATCCCTTCGATAAGGCGCAGACCCATCAAGAGCGCTTCGGAGAGCTGCTCGTTCTTACGCAGCGACCGTTGCTCTTGAATGCCGTGTCCAACCGCTTCTGTCGCTTTCAGGTAGTTCTCTGGCTTTCTGTGTCGCGTTGTAGCGAACCCGCCGCGCCTTCCATGCGCGCCAGGGCCAATGCCAGCATAGTCCTGATAGCGCCAATAGGTGAGGTTATGGCGGCTTTCCTCGCCGGGGCGCGCATGATTGCTGATCTCATAGGCGGGAAGGCCAGCGGCAGCAGTCATCTCCTGCGTTATCGTATAAAGGTCGGCTGCTGCATCATCATCCAGCGGCGCGAAGACACCGCGCCTCACATCGGTTTCAAACCGCGTGCTGGGCTCAATCGTGAGCTGATAGAGCGAGAGATGCGACGTCCCCAGTGCCAGAGCCCGCGCCAATTGCGCCTCCCACTCCTGAGGGCTCTGGTCAGGCAGCGCGTAGATCATGTCGAAACTGACCCGTTCAAAGGTGGTCTGAGCCACGTCCAATGCCGCTAAAGCCTCCTCAGCGCTATGAAGTCGGCCCAGCCATTTTAAAGTCTTCTCTTGAAGCGCCTGAACCCCAAGGGTAACACGGTTCACACCAGCAGTTGCAAGCCCTGCAAAATTCGCCGCCTCTACCGAAGAGGGATTGGCCTCAAGCGTGATTTCTATCGCCGGGTCAAAGCCCCAAAGGTCGCTCGCCTCACCGATCAAACGCTCGACCACAGCGGGCGGCATCAGCGATGGTGTGCCTCCGCCAAAGAAGATTGACGTCAAGCTCTCGCCGCCAGCAACCTTGGCCTCGGCGCGCATATCGGCAATCAGCGCTGCTTCCCACACAGCCACATCCACCACATCGCGAACATGGCTGTTAAAGTCGCAATATGGGCATTTCTTCTCGCAAAAAGGCCAATGAATATAAAGCGCGCGGGCCAAAAGAGGTGCCTTCAGTAGTTCTTTAACAATTGCTTGTCATACCTTACCGGATGAATTTACGCGCGACAATTCTGACCGTTTCTGGCGCTGTTGCTGCGCTTTTCGGCCTTGCAGCACCAGCATCTGCACAAGGCGCTGGCTCTGATGCTGAGCGTGCATGGCTTAACGCGCATAATGAAGCGCGGCTGGATTTCGGGACACCGCCGCTCCAATGGTCTGCAAGCCTTACCCAAGAGGCAAGCCAATGGGCCGAGCACCTCGCGCGCACTAACACCATGCGCCACTCCACGCCCGAAACCCGCGCGCAAACCGGCGAGAACCTGTGGATGGGGACGGCGGGGTATTACACGCCGGGCAGCATGATCGGCTTTTTCGTGAACGAGCAGCGCTATTTTCGCGCCGGGTATTTTCCAGAAGTCTCGCGCACTGGTAGCTGGGCCGATGTCGGCCACTACACCCAAGTCGTATGGCCCAGCACGCGCGAAGTCGGCTGTGCCAAGGCCAGCAATGCGAAATATGATTTTCTAGTGTGCCGCTATTTCCCGGCGGGCAATGTCGAGGGTGAACGCATGGAGCCGCGGCGCCATATCGCCCGGCGCTAAAGCCCAAACTGCTCTGCTACAAGTTTTGCGAAGGCATCTGCGCGGTGGCTGATCGCGTGCTTTTCTGATGGATCAATCTCAGCGAAGGTTTCCGAGCCTTCGCGAGCCGATGGCACGAAAACCGGATCATAACCGAAACCCAATGCGCCGCGCGGTGGCCATGTAAGTTCGCCCGGGCATTGCCCTTCGTACACCGCATATTCCCCATCCGGCCATGCAATCGCGAGCACGCAATGGAAAGCAGCTGAGCGGTCGGTGTCCGGCCCAAGCTGTTGAAGCATTCCCTCAACCTTGCCCATCGCCATATACCAATCACGGCCCGGATCACCTTCGAACCATTGCCGTTCAGCCCAATCGGCGGTGTACACACCGGGACGGCCACCCAGCGCATCGACGCTTAGCCCGCTATCATCGGCAAGCGCGGGAAGGCCTGACGCCTCCGCCGCTGCGCGAGCCTTTATCACAGCGTTTTCGACAAAGGTCTTCCCCGTTTCAGGCGGCTCAGGCAGACCCAGAGAGCCAGCGGAAATGCATTTCAATCCATGCGGATCAAGCAGCGCCGAAATCTCTTTGAGTTTGCCTGCGTTATGAGTCGCAATAACCAGCGACCCGCCGCCCAATTTACGGGTCATTTTACCGCGTCCAACTGTGCCTTGAAGATCGCATCGCAACCGATGTTGGCAAGGCGAAGAAGGCGAAGAAGCCCTTCTTCGTCATAAGTCGCGCCTTCGGCGGTTGCCTGCACCTCAGCGATCTGGCCGCCGCTGATCAGGACGAAATTGGCATCGGCATCCGCGCTTGAGTCTTCGTCATAGTCGAGGTCCAAAACCGGCGTGCCATTGTATATGCCACAGGAGATAGCAGCGACCTGCGCGCTGATCGGGTCTTCCTTGATTGCGCCTGATTCCATCAGGGAATTGATCGCCAAGCGAAGGGCTACCCATGCACCGGAAATGGACGCAGTACGCGTGCCGCCGTCAGCCTGAATCACGTCGCAGTCCAGAGTAATCTGACGCTCACCCAGTTTCTTTAAATCGACCACGGCACGCAAAGACCGGCCAATAAGGCGCTGGATTTCTTGCGTGCGCCCGGACTGTTTACCCTTGGCAGCCTCGCGTGAGCCGCGAGTGTGCGTCGCGCGCGGGAGCATGGAATACTCACCCGTTACCCAACCTTCGCCTTTCCCGCGAAGCCAAGGCGGAATGCGTTCTTCAACGCTCGCGGTGCAAAGCACACGGGTGTCGCCAAAGCTGATCAGGCAAGAGCCTTCTGCGTGTTTGGTAAAGCCTGTTTCGATAGTGATGCTGCGCATTTCATCCGCGCTACGTCCTGAGGGGCGCATTATATTCTCCAATTTGATTTGCCGCTCACCTGACAGCCAAGACTTGCCGCCGCAAGCGCAAACACTAAGATTATGCCCCATGTCCGGTCCATCGATCACAGAACTTACCAACAGAGCGCGCGATATTTTCCAGCGCGTGGTCGAAGAATACCTTGAAAACGGTCAGCCAGTAGGCTCCAAAACGCTGGCAGCGGATGGGACGCTGAACCTGTCGCCTGCCTCAATCCGCTCAGTACTGGCTGAGCTTGAAAGTCAGGGATTTCTCGCAGCGCCTCATACAAGCGCCGGGCGTATGCCTACAGAAGCGGGACTGCGCATCTTTGTTGATGGCATGATGCGGGTGGCTGAACCAAGCCGCGAAGAGCAAGAGCAGATAGAAGCGCGCATTGCGGAAAGCGGCCCGGTTGAGAAGGCGTTGCAGGCAACCAGCGCGCTTTTGTCCGAGCTTTCGGGCGCGGCTGGCATGGTGATGGTGCCCCAGCGCGAACAGCGCCTCTCTCAATTCAGCCTTGTAAGCTTGGGGCAAGGCCGTGCTTTGGCTGTGCTCGTGGGGGAAGACGGCGGGGTGGAAAACCGTGTCCTTGAACTTGGTGCAGACGATATGGGTTCGCTGGAGGCGGCGAGCAATTACATCACCTCGCGGCTCACCGGGCGAACTCTGGCTGAAGCAGCTCAAGCGATACGCGCCGAAATTAAGGCGGGTAAGAGCCAGTTGGACAGCGCAAGCAGCAGTCTTGTTGAACGCGGCCTTGCGGTATGGAGTGAGGATGCAAACGCCCGCCCGGTGCTGATCGTGCGCGGTGCCTCCAACCTGATCGACGAAGCGGCCATGGAAGACATTGAGCGCGTGCGCTCGCTCCTTGATGACCTTGAAGACAAACAATCGGTCGCAAGCTTGCTTGAGAGCGCGCGCGAAGCCGACGCCACACGTATCTTTATCGGAAGCGAGAACCGCCTGTTCGGACTTTCCGGCTCCTCAGTCATTGCATCACCTTATCGCGATATGGAGGGAAGGGTGGTCGGCGTTTTAGGGGTGATCGGTCCCACACGCTTGAATTACGCCCGCGTGGTCCCCATGGTTGACTTAACCGCTCGATCGCTTAGCCGGACCTTGACTGGCCAATCGGGCAAATTGATCGCGTAAGACGCAGGAACATAAGACACATGAACGACGAAAATAAGCCGCAGGACGATGCGGCAGCTGAAGCTGAACTTAAAGGCGTACCTGAAGAATTTCTCGACGGCGGCGATGGCAATGACGAGGCCGAAGGCGAAGAGGCGGGCAAGGGTGGCCTTGCCGAGGCGCTTGAGGCTCTTCGCGGTGATCTTGAAGCAGCCAAGCAGGACGTACTCTATGCGCAGGCTGAAACGCAGAACGTGCGTCGCCGGATGGAAAAAGATGTAGCTGATGCACGCAACTATGCCGCAACCGGCTTTGCCCGCGACATTTTGAGCGTGTGGGACAACCTTTCCCGCGCGGTTGAGGCGATCCCCGATAGCTTACGCGAAGACGACAAGATGAAGGGCCTCGTGGTCGGCATTGAAGCCACCCAGCGCGAGCTTGAAAAAGTCTTTAAACAGCACGGTGTTGAACGCATTGCCGCCGTCGGATTGCCTCTCGATCCAAACCAGCACCAAGCGATGATGGAAGTGCCAAGCGCTGATCACGAAGCCGGTACTGTTATCCAGGAGATGCAATCAGGCTGGATGATCAAAGACCGCCTGCTGCGCCCTGCAATGGTGGGTGTGGCTAAGAAGCCGGATTAAGCTTTTCAGTTCAACGTTGCACCAGCGAAGGCGACAAGCCGATCATAAGCGGCCTTGTCGCCAACACCCGGAATCTGCGCTCCATGCCTTAGCATGAAGGCGTGTTTGACGATCTCTGCCTGCTGCTCGATGCCATAATCTTCGAGCGCCGCGCCGGGTTTCAGCGAATAGCTGTAGCTGCAAAAGGGGTGGCGTTTCAGAATCAGAAACCAGCGCCCCTTTGTCTGCGTCTGCCAGACGTGGGTCATCTCGTGGATGAAAAAGCCTTGAACGCTTAGCGGTTGAAACGCGTAATCGTCGCAATAGGCGCGGCCCTCGGGGTGGAAATAAATGTTACCGTTGGGCGCCATTGCCACCCGCTTCGGTTGAAACGGCCACCATTTGCGGCGCTTCAACAGCACTGAGCTGTATTCAATCGCATTCCCAAAGACAGTGCGGGCCAGAGCAATCTCACCAGAGGTCAAAGAACGCTCACCGCCAACCGGGCAAGCGGCTGGCGGTGCATCGTCCAAATGGGCGAGGGTATCTTTCAGCGCTCATCCCCCGCAGCGCGCACTTCGGCGGTGAATTTGTGCGTCCCGCCGCCTGACAGTTTGAGAGTAACTTCAGCCGTGCCGCCCGCTTCTAGGTCAGGCGAAGGCTGCATCGCCATCACGTGATAATCGCCCGGTTTGAACTCAAGTTTAGTACCGGCCGTGAGAGGAATTGGCACCGATTCCACCATGCGGTTTTGACCCGGCTCCTCAATCGTTTGGTGGATCATCGCCTCACCAGCGCCTTCGACCTCCGCATCGTAAAGCGAAAGCGCGCGCTCACCATCGTAAGAAAGGTCGAAATAGACCGCCGCAGGATTGCCGGAGACGGGGGCCAGCACCACGCGGCCATTCTCAACCGTCATCCCGGGGACAACGCCCTCGACCGGCGCGGGCTCCGCCGCC
Source organism: Erythrobacter sp. SCSIO 43205 (assembly GCF_019904235.1). Lineage (NCBI taxonomy): Bacteria > Pseudomonadati > Pseudomonadota > Alphaproteobacteria > Sphingomonadales > Erythrobacteraceae > Erythrobacter > Erythrobacter sp. SCSIO 43205. The sequence goes on from NZ_CP063202.1 coordinate 2,101,559, forward strand.
TGTTCCTCAGCACAAGCGCCAAGCGCCAAAGCGCCCGCCAGCACAAATCCAAATCTTTTCATACCCACTCACTCCCTATTCGCGAGACGCGGCCATTATCGGCGTCCCTTTTGTGGATTGGGCAAAAACTAGGGCCTTGGGGTTCTTGTGCCAAGAAAAACCGCACCTATATCCGCCTCATATTCGAGCCGCCGAGCTGTCTCGCCGCTTTACGGGAGGCGCAAGGCGCGGTGTCCAACAATGAATTAGGATTGAAAAATCATGGGTAAAGTAATCGGTATCGACCTTGGCACGACCAACAGCTGTGTGTCTGTCATGGATGGTGGGAAACCAAAGGTGATCGAAAACTCTGAAGGCGCACGCACAACGCCTTCGATTGTGGCTTTCACCAAAGATGGCGAGCGCCTGATCGGCCAACCAGCCAAGCGTCAAGCTGTCACCAACCCCGACAACACTCTTTTCGCGATCAAGCGTCTGATCGGTCGCCGCTTCGACGATCCGCTGACCAAGAAAGACATGGAAATTGTCCCTTACAACATCGTCAAGGGCAAGAACGGCGATGCGTGGGTATCGGCTGGCGGCGAGGAATATTCGCCTTCGCAAATCAGCGCCTTCATCCTGCAAAAGATGAAAGAAACCGCTGAGAGCTATCTTGGCGAAACCGTCACGCAGGCGGTGATCACCGTTCCTGCATACTTCAACGATGCTCAGCGTCAGGCGACGAAAGACGCTGGCCAGATTGCAGGGCTGGAAGTCCTTCGCATCATCAATGAGCCAACCGCAGCAGCGCTCGCCTACGGCATGGACAAGGAAGACGGCAAAACCATCGCCGTTTACGACCTTGGCGGCGGTACGTTCGACGTCTCAATCCTTGAGATCGGCGACGGCGTGTTTGAAGTGAAGTCGACCAACGGCGACACCTTCCTTGGCGGTGAAGACTTCGACAACGCGATTGTCGAGCATCTTGCTGATGCCTTCAAGAAGAAGGAAAACATGGACCTGAAGACCGACAAGCTCGCTCTTCAGCGTCTTAAAGAAGCGGCTGAAAAAGCGAAGATCGAGCTCTCCTCGTCCGCGACGACCGAAGTGAACCTGCCGTTCATCACCGCGCGTATGGAAGGCGGCGCATCGACCCCGCTTCACCTTGTTGAAACAATCACCCGCGCTGACCTTGAAAAGCTGGTTGGTGGTCTCATCGACCGCACGCTTGAGCCATGCAAGAAAGCGCTCAAGGACGCAGGCGTTACCAAGGACGAAATCGACGAGGTGATCCTCGTTGGCGGTATGACCCGTATGCCTCGCGTTCGCGAAGTGGTTGAGAAATTCTTCGAAGCCAAACCACACACCGGCGTGAACCCTGACGAAGTTGTCGCAATGGGTGCAGCCATTCAGGCAGGCGTTCTTCAGGGCGACGTCAAGGACGTTCTGCTGCTCGACGTGACCCCGCTGTCACTGGGCATCGAAACGCTCGGCGGTGTTTTCACCCGCATGATTGATCGCAACACAACGATCCCGACGAAGAAAACGCAGACCTATTCAACCGCAGAAGACAATCAGAACGCTGTGACGATTAAAGTCTTCCAAGGTGAGCGTGAGATGGCGGCTGACAATAAGCTGCTGGGCAATTTCGACCTCGTCGGTATTCCACCAGCACCACGCGGTGTGCCTCAGATCGAAGTGACATTCGACATTGACGCCAACGGCATCGTGTCGGTGAGCGCCAAGGACAAGGGCACAGGCAAAGAGCAAACGATCAAGATCCAGGCATCAGGCGGTCTGTCGGACAGCGACATCGACCAAATGGTTCAGGACGCTGAGAAATTTGCCGAAGAGGACAAGAAGCGCCGTGAAAGCGCTGAGGCTCGCAACCAAGCCGACAGCCTTGTGCACGCAACTGAAAAGCAGCTTGCCGACAATGGCGACAAGATCGACGCCGAGACTAAGACCGCTGTTGAGGAAGCGATTGCCGCGACCAAGACGGCTCTGGAAGGCGACGATGCCGAAGAGATCAATGCAAAGGCTCAAGAGCTGACGCAGGCGGCCATGAAAATGGGCGAGCAGATCTACAAGCAAGAGCAGGAAAATCAGGCGGCTGAAAGCGCCGGCGCGGACGACAGCTCTTCAGACGAGGCTGATGAAGACGTAGTCGATGCCGAGTTTTCGGAAGTCGACGACGAGAAAAAGGACTAATCCATTAACCCTCTAACCCTCCCTCTCCTCGCTGCCACAAGCGGTGAGGGGAGGGGCGGCTTAAAGGCATTATGATGGCGACATCCGACTATTATGAAACCCTTGGTGTCTCGCGCGATTGTGACGCGGGGACACTGAAATCTGCTTATCGCAAAGCGGCGATGAAATGGCACCCGGACCGCAATCCGGGTGATGCCGAGGCAGAAGCAAAGTTCAAAGCTCTTGGCGAGGCTTACGAGGTTCTCAAAGACCCACAAAAGCGCGCAGCCTATGACCGTTTCGGTCACGAAGCCTTTACGCAAGGCATGGGTGGCGGCGGCGGCTTTGGTGGCGGCGGTCAAGAAGGCTTTGGCGACATTGGCGACATCTTCGAAACCATCTTCGGCAGCGCCTTTGGTGGCGGTGCAGGGATGGGCGGTGGCCGTCAACGCCAGCGCCGGGGTGCTGATCTTCGCTATGACATGGAAATTACCCTCGAAGAGGCATTCCACGGCAAAACCACTGAAATTGAAATCGAAGTCAGCACCGAGTGTGACGCTTGCGAGGGCAGCGGCGCAACGCCCGGAACAGGCGAGCGCACTTGTACCACCTGTCGCGGGGCTGGCTCTGTACGAGCAAAACAAGGGCTGTTCGTAGTCGAGCGGCCATGCCCAACCTGCGGCGGGCGCGGTGTGATGATCGAAGACCCTTGCAAGGTCTGCCGAGGCGAAGGGCGCGTCGACAAGGCTCAAACACTTGAGGTGGAAATACCACCCGGCGTTGATACGGGCACGCGCATTCGGCTGTCTGGCAGAGGCGAGGCGGGACAACGCGGCGCACCTGCGGGCGACCTTTATATCTTTATCCACGTGAGGCAGCACACGTTATTCGAACGCGAAGGCACGACGCTTGCCACACGGGTTCCCGTGACGTTCACGACGGCGGCGCTGGGCGGCAGCGTCGATATTCCCGACCTTGATGGCTCAACAAACACGATCGACATTCCCGTCGGCATTCAATCGGGCAAGCAATTGCGCGTACGCGGCGCTGGTATGCCAGTTCTGCAAGGGCGCGGGCGAGGCGACCTTGTGGTCGAAATCAAGGTTGAGACACCGACCAAGCTTTCGAAGAAGCAGCGCGAAATCCTTGAAGAATTCCGCCAAACGGAAACCGGCGACGAATGTCCTGAAAGCCGCAGCTTTTTCGGCAAGTTGAAAGAGGCCTTCAAAGGGTAATCCGATGACGGGCGAGCCTCACGACCAAAGGCGCGCCTCGTCTGGCAAATCGGCAGCTTTATTGGCCTATGAAGCGGGCGATGAAGCAGCGCCCACGCTTTTAGCAGCAGCGTTAGAGGCCGAGCCTTATGACGGCGCTATGCTGATCGCTCATGCTGCATCGCTTCTGCGGACCGGTGAGCCACAGCCGTTTGATCACATGGAAAGCGTGCTAGCGCGTTCGCCCGATTGGGTTGATGGGCACAAGGCTTTGGCAAGGCTGAAAGCCGAAGCTCAGATCGGCAATCCGCTGGCCACGCTTGAGGCAGCTTTGCAGAAATTGCCGAAGCATCCTGGGCTGTGGATGGCTTATTTGACGCTGTTGGGTTCGGCAGGGCGACACGCTGAGGCCGCAGAACGCACGGCACGCCTGCGTAAAGAGATCGCTGATCTACCTGAGCTCAGGCTGGTCGAAGCGCGGCATAGAGGGTTTGCAGGCGAGATTGAGGCTGCTCAGCGTCTGCTCGCCGATCTCCCGTCGCATCTGCCAGAACTCGGCTTTGAACGCGCGCGGTGCGCCATGCGGCTTGGAGACTTTGCGCGAGCCAGCGAACTTATCGAAGTGGTGGTGGGAAAAGACCCCGACGATATTGGCGCCTGGGCGCTGGCGGAACTGTGTTGGCGAGCGACCGATAATCCGCGGCATCAATGGCTGTGCCCAAATGATGAACTGTTTTCTCAGCGTGACCTTGACTTGTCCAAAGCCGATTTGGCCAAGCTTGCCGATTGCTTGCGCGCGCTTCATGTCACCGGGTCTGCTCCACTTGGCCAGAGTGTTAAGGGTGGCACGCAGACCCACGGCAATCTCAGGCTGCGCGAAGATCCTGCAATCGCGCACTTGTTTGAGCGTATCGACAAGGCTCTCAATGAATACGCCCGGAGTTTGCCCAAGCTTGACACGAGCCATCCTCTCGCTTCCTTGACCACGAAGACCCCCAAAATCTCGGCCAGCTGGTCAATCCTTTTGCACAGTGGCGGGCGTCATGTCCCTCATTTGCACGACGGCGGGCGGATCAGCTCAGCGGCTCATATTGCCATCCCTGACGACATGAAGGCGGGCGAAGGCGCTCTTGAACTCGGGCTCCCGCCTGAGGATATTCCGATGGAACTGGGCCCGCTTGCACGTTTCACTCCAAAGCCGGGCCATCTGGTGCTGTTTCCCAGCTTTGTGTATCATTCCACCTCGCGATTTGGCGATGGCGAACGGCTAACGGTTGCTTTTGACGCTGCCTAACAGGTGGGGCTCAGCCAAGCTTTTCCTCAATTTCATTGCGCAATCGCATCAAGGGCTCAACCTCGCATCGCCCAGCGCTCATTTCCTCGTCCAGAATTGCAAGGAACGCCGCTCGCTTGGACGCATTCAAAGCAGCTGTGCCGAGCGGCTCATCCATGGTTGAAACGATCAGATCAATCATGCGTTCAGCGCCATGAAGCCGACCCCAGATATAGTCATTCTCGCGGTAAGCGCGGCTGAAGAATGCGCCAAAATTATAAAACTCGGTGCCGCGCAGGGTCGCCGCGGTTCCACCGGCCCTGATTGAGAGCGCATCGTCAGGCGAAATCCGGTCAATCTTCACCGGATCGTATTCGTCCAACCGATCACTTTGAAGCACCGGAAGGGTTGCTGCGTCGTAAAAGGGAAACCCAAGATAGGTAAGCAGCATTCGCCGTTTCAGATTGCGCGGCATTTCGCCAAGCGCATCAGCTAAAAGCTGTTCTGCCTTCGCGTCGGTTTCCGGGATCAGCCGTTTGCGAGCAAGGTAATCGAGAACGGCCCCCGGATTTTCCAAAGCGAGCGGTGCAATCGCTCTGAACCCTTCGCCAAGCGTGGTGACATCGTCCGCTTCATTATAGAGTTGCAATATGTCATAAATCCGCGCTCGCGCCAGGTCGAGAGCATCGTCGGGTATCTCAGGATCAATCTCCCAATCGCGCGAAAGCCTGCGCGCCAGAAGCTGCAAACGGCGAATGCGAAATCCGACGTCGTGGGTTTGGAAAAAACCGACCGCCTCAGGTGTGACTGTGCCGGAATCATTGCACAAAGCCGCAAGCCCGCGCGCCTCAAGCTCAAAGCGAAACACGCCTGCGATGGTCGTCTCATCCACCATTTTAAGCTCTGGTGCGGCTTGCAACGTCAATCGGGCGAGACGTTCAACGATGAAGCTGTATTTGGTCTGCGCGTACGCTCCAAAAGCGTATCCCGCACGCTCTGCCGCCGCCTGCTGAGCCTTCCTACGCCATCCTTCAAGCCGTTTGGGCGTTGGCCGGTCTAGGAAGAAAGTGAGGCCGAAAAGCTTTTCGACCGCACGGTCGATTTCCGGGCGCAGGCCAAGCACAATGCGGCGCAAACGCTGTGCATCCTTCGATTGCTGCTCAATCCGCTCCAGATCATCGCGAATGGGTTGTTCGCGAGGGATTGTGGACAATGAGCCAAAGATCGAGGTGAACCAGCCAATCGGCTCCAGCTTCTCTCCTTTGACTCTGGCAGGTGTCCGGTCCGGGCGCGGTTCAATATAAACGAAGCGGCGATCAACTTCGCGTTGCGATGTTCGGCCCTTGATCGCTTTCAACGCCGCTCCGAAGGGGGCGTTGACCAGCACTGCCCCGTCGATCAGCGCCACATCTTCGATCGAATGGTCGCGCATATGCGAAGGCATAATGCGCGAAAGGAAAGCGCCGCGCGAAGCCCAGTGATGATTGTTAGCCGCTCCCAAGCGGTCGATTTCCTCCAGAACCAAAGGAGGAAATGCCCCCGGAAAACTCGCCGTTGCGCGTGCTGCCAGAACCAGTTCGAGCCGGTCCGCCATTTCGCCTCCAGCCTCCAGGGGAGCCTTTTTGCGAAAGGCAATGGGAAGTCGGTGCTCGGTTTCTTCGACCATGGCGGGTGAATTCAAACGCAGCATCTCTGCGTGTCCGCGAAAATCGGTAGCGGTAACAAGCAAATCAACAGGAAAACCCGGAGGCAAAAGCGGTGGCCCCGCCTTGGTCTGCGCCATATTATCGAGCGCTTCGTAAAGCATCTCTGAGAACCGCTCACCCGAAAACGGCGGCCCGAACCAACGTCCCCTCACCATTTTCGACACTTTGGTACGCACCTCTTTGCGTGTCTCTGGCGACACGCTTTCATCGACCGCATTCCCGCTTCGTCTGAGGAACCAATCAGCCAAGGGTTGCGCCCAGATTTTGGCAAACTTCCAACCCGGTTGAGCTTCTTCGGCGGTAAGCTCGCTGACATCAGCATTCTTCAGCCACAGGTCAGTGAGCGGCTCCAACGAACCACCTGAATAAAGCGCCTGCGCCAGGAACACCGCATTGATCCCGCCTGCACTGGCACCCGTCAGAATGTCGGGCAGAACCCTCAAGCGCAGGGAATAGTCCGTCTCAATCTGTTCGAGAAGATCGCTGTAAACCCCTGCGACCCCGCCAATCTCCTCGCCGTCCTGACGCGCGCGGCTTGCTCTGGCGACGTGCCAGATCTCCTTTGTGACGCCGTGCATATAAACTGCAAGGCTGACACCGCCGTAGCAAACAAGAGCGAGGCGCAATTCCTTTTGACGCATAACGAATTCGCTCATGCCGGGGTTTCTCCGCATTCGCAATTGCGTTCTGCAAATGTTCTGGTAACAAGTTGCGCCATGGCAAAAGCAAAAAAGCGATATGTTTGCGCAAATTGCGGCTCAGTTTCTCCGCGATGGCAGGGGCAATGCGGTGATTGCGGTGAATGGAACACATTGACCGAAGATGTGCCCGCAACGGTGTTTTCGCAAAAGCATGATTTGTCGAGCGGTGGGCGCGGCATTGAATTTGTGCCTCTTAACCGACCCGCAGAATTGCCTGTGCGCAAATCAACCGGGCTTGCTGAATTCGACCGCGCGCTTGGCGGAGGCATCGTTCCGGGCTCAGCCATTCTTATGGGCGGCGATCCGGGGATCGGGAAATCGACCCTGCTATTGCAAACTGCGGCGACAATCGCGCGCGGTGGAAATGACGTTGTCTATGTTAGCGGTGAGGAAGCCGCAGGCCAAGTGCGCCTGCGTGCACAGCGCCTTGGTGTGGCAGATGCTCCCATTCGCCTCGCTTCCGAAACTTCAGTGCGCGACATTCTGACAACGCTGGGGCAGGGTGATCCGCCAGCCCTGCTTGTGATCGATTCCATTCAGACCATGCATTCTGACACCATCGAAGGCGCGCCAGGAACGGTGAGCCAGGTGCGAGGATGCGCGTTGGAACTGATCCGCTATGCTAAAGCGTCAGGCGCAGCGCTTGTGCTGGTCGGGCACGTGACCAAGGATGGCAATATCGCTGGCCCTCGCGTGCTTGAACACATGGTCGATGTGGTCATGAGCTTTGAGGGCGAGCGCAGCCACCAGTACCGTATCCTTCGCGCACTCAAAAACCGCTTTGGCGCGGTGGATGAAATCGGCGTGTTTTCGATGGAAGGGGCAGGGCTTGAAGAGGTTTCAAACCCCTCAATGCTGTTCCTGTCAGGCCGCGATCAGCCTTTGGCGGGAAGCGCGGTGTTTCCAGCGCTTGAGGGGACACGGCCAGTACTCGTCGAAATTCAGGCGCTTATCGTTCGGCTTCAATCAGGTGCGACACCAAGGCGCGCGGTTGTTGGATGGGACAATGGGCGCCTCGCTATGCTCCTTGCGGTGCTGGAATCGCGCTGCGGGCTTAATTTTTCTAGTGCGGAAGTTTATCTCAATATCGCTGGCGGATACCGATTGTCTGATCCTGCCGCCGATCTCGCTGTTGCCGCAGCGCTAGTCTCAGCGCTCGCGGACAAGCCTTTGCCGCAAAAATCGGCATGGTTTGGTGAGGTTTCGCTTGCAGGTGAAATCCGCCCCGTCTCGCACGCTGACCTTCGCCTGCGCGAAACCGCGAAACTGGGCTTTGTCAAAGGCTACGGCCCATCGGGCGCCAAGACCGGCTCATCGAAGCTTGCGTATAAAGGTATAAATCAACTTTCGAACCTCGTTGACCAAGTGATGGCAACCGCATAATCCGCAAGGCCGTTATGACGGGCTTTGACATAATCGTACTGATCATCGTCGCAGTTGCGGCTGTGGGCGGGTTTCTAAGAGGGCTGGTGCAAGAGGTTTTGAGCCTTGCCGCCTGGATACTGGCGGCTTGTTCCGTGCACTACCTGCACGGCGACCTCACGCAGTTCCTGCTCGGCTTTTATAACCTTGACCCCGGCGCCGCGATCCTCGCTTTCGCGCTTCTTCTCATCATTCCTTATGCCGCGATGAAGCTGATTGCGGGCAATGTGGGGGAGGCTTCGCGCGGCTCTATCCTTGGCCCTATCGACAGAGTCCTCGGCTTTGGTTTTGGCGCGGTGAAAGGCGCGATCATCGTTGTTTTCGCCTTTTCGGTTCTGGTGCTCGGCTTTGATACGGTGTGGGGGTACAAAGGACGGCCTGACTGGATTTCTCAGGCGCGCACCTATCCGGCAGCGGATGCGTTTTCGCGTGAACTCGTGCGCATGATTGCCGCGCGCCGCGCGCAGCTTGCGGATGAAGAGCGCGCTAACGAAAGCGCCGGGGAGTAACAGGGCAGCGTGGCTGAAAAGCTTTACACGCCTGAGCTTCTGGAGCTTGCCACGGCCCTTGCGGATTTTCCGCTTACAGGCGATTTCGACTACCGCGCGCAAGGCCGCTCGCGAACCTGTGGCAGCACTATCGAGGTTGGAGTGGACCTTGACCCTGATGGAGTGCTCACCCGGATTGGCCTTCAAGTCAACGCGTGTGCCATCGGGCAGAGTTCTGCTGCAATCCTCGCGCTCAATGCAAAAGGGCGCACAGCAAATGATTTTCGGCGCACCCTCAAGGCAATCGAAGAATGGCTAAGCGGTGATGGATCATCGCAAGAGAACCTGCCCAATTGGCTAGGGTTCGAGGCGCTGGCACCTGCGCATCCGCATAAAGGGCGGCACGGCGCACTCTTATTGGCGTGGACGGCCATCAATCAGGCGCTTTCCTCTGCGCCTTCGTCTCGTTAAGGCTTCTCGTCAGAAGAGAATATCGCACAGCAAAGGCGAACGGGGACATATGTCATCAACATCTGCAACCAATGAGGCAAAGGCACTTGGTGAGCGCGAGCCAACCAAGAAAGAAATCCGTCTTGTGGTCGGCGCATCAAGCGCAGGGACCATTTTTGAATGGTACGATTTTTTCATCTACGGAACGCTCGCCTACATCCTGAAAGATGCGTTTTACGATGTCGATGATCCCACGCTTGGGTTGTTGCTGGTGTGGTCAACCTTTGCCGTGGGCTTCGCCTTTCGCCCGATTGGCGCAATCCTGTTCGGCTTTCTTGGAGACAAGCTGGGGCGCAAATACACCTTCCTTGTGACTGTCACCTTGATGGGAATAGCGACTGCCGGGGTGGGCTTCATCCCGACAGTGGACACAATCGGGGTGGCGGCTCCCATCATCGTCATCATCTTGCGGGTTTTACAAGGTCTTGCACTGGGCGGAGAATATGGCGGGGCGGCGATTTACGTCGCTGAACACTCACCCCCCAATCAGCGCGGCTATTACACCAGCTATATTCAGGCCTCGGTTGCGGGCGGTTTTGTGCTGTCGATCATAGTGGTCCTCTCATGCCGCTTCCTCATCCCTGAGGCGGAGTTTGAAGCATGGGGCTGGCGCGTGCCGTTCCTCCTCTCCATCCTGCTTCTCGCCATATCGCTGTGGATGCGGTTGATGTTGTCGGAAAGCCCCGTCTTTAAGGCGATGAAAGAAGCGGGCGAGACGAGCGGAAACCCCTTCGTTGAGAGCTTCACCTATCCCGGCAACAAAAAGCGCATTTTCGTGGCCCTGTTCGGGGTGACGGGCATTCTCACCACCATTTGGTACACTGCGTTCTTCTCAGGGATGAGCTTTTTGCGCGGGCCCATGCACGTCGATCCGTTCACGGTTGAGGTGATCCTGCTGATCGCGGGGGCGATTGCGATGAGCTTCTACATTTTCGTAGGCAAATGGTCGGATAGGGTCGGACGCAAAAAGCCGATCATTATTGGCGCGCTTGCGACCCTCGCTCTGCTTTTCCCGACGTTTTGGGGGCTGGGCAGCCTCGCCAACCCCGGCCTTGCCGAAGCATCGGAGCGCGCGCCGATCGTGGTGTCCGGGCCGGAATGTGTGACCGATCCATTTGCTGAATTGTTCGACCGGGAACAGACCGATTGCGGCAAGATTTTGGGCACTCTGACGGCGTCAGGTGTCGCGTACACTCTCGTGCCCGGCGACACGCTTTCCATCACAGTCGATGGCAACGAACTTGATGACGAACCTTCATGGTATGAAAGCGGGCAAGCGCGCACTGAAGGCCTGCAAAGTGCGCTGAGCGAGTACGGGTTTGACTTCTCCAAGCAGCAGCCGGAATTGGTCAACATTCTCGGAATTATCGGGCTCTTGCTCCTCCTCGGCCTGCTATCAGCTCTCACATATGGTTCGGTCGCAGCGCTTTTGTCGGAAATGTTTCCGCCCAAAATCCGCTACTCCTCCATGTCGATCCCCTATCATATCGGCGCAGGCTATCTCGGTGGGTTCCTGCCGCTTATCGCAGGCGTGATCGTGGCGAGCACGGGCGATATTTACGCAGGCCTATGGTACACATGGGCGGTGGTGGCATTTGGCGTCGTGGTTGCGTGGTGGGGTATCCCCGATGGTCCCCCAAGAGACTTTGAAGACGATGCCGCTGGCTGAGGTCTCGGCGCCTGAGCCGACACTAAGGCTGCGTGTCGATAAGGATGCCCTGGCGCATAATTGGCGCGCGCTGGACAGGCTTTCCGGAGATGCGTCTGCCGGGGCTGCGGTCAAAGCCAATTGCTATGGCCTTGGTGTTGATGCTTGCGTACCAGTGCTGCGCGATGCGGGATGCGAGGCTTTCTTCGTCGCTCATTGGAGCGAGGTTGGAGCGCTTTTGCCTCATGTAGAGTCCACGCAAATCGCTGTGCTTCACGGTCCGGTGCGCGATAAAGATGTCGCCCTTGCCAAAGCGATTGGAGCGGTCCCTGTGCTCAATTCCTTGTCTCAGGTGCAGCGCTGGAATTCTGGCGGAGGAGGGCGGTGTCACCTGATGGTCGACACTGGCATCAACCGTTTGGGCCTATCGGCAAACGAGCTTGGCGATCCCTCAGTCGCGAAGCTCGAAGTTGACATATTGATGAGCCATCTGGCCTGCGCCGACGAAGACAGCGCGATGAATGGCAGGCAATTGTCCGCATTTCGCGATTGCCTGCCATTGGTAACCCATCGCCGCACCAGCCTCGCAAACAGCGCCGGGATCGCGCTTGGTTCAGAGTACAGCTTTGACCTCACCCGCCCTGGCCTTGCGCTTTACGGTGGTATCCCGCGCGCGCAGCTTGCCGACACTATTCGCCAGGTCGCCTATATCGACGCTGCAATCATGCAAACGCGCACGTTGAGCGCGGGTGATGCGGTTGGTTATAATGGTGAATTCATTGCACAGCGCCCTATGCGCGCAGGCACTGTCTCGCTTGGCTATGCCGATGGATTTTTGCGCAACCGAGGCCCCGGCACCTCACTGCTGCACGGTGAAGCGAGCTTGCCGATAATTGGCAAAGTGTCGATGGACATGATCATCGTTGACCTCACCGATGCGCCCGAACTTGGCGAAGGCGATTGGCTTGAAGTGCCCATGGGCCTTCGCGATGCAGCGCAACAAAGCGGACTTTCGCAATATGAATTATTGACCGTCCTAGGCTCGCGCCTGCGATAAAAACTGTAAGCAATGCAAGAACACTAACACTCGTGTTGCACCGCACAGTGTGCAGGTGCTAAGAAGGGTATTCTAAAAATTTTTCGGGATAGGCTATGGCTCGCAAATCTGCCGATGCAGCAATTAATGTTGGTGATGATACCATCGTCATCAAGAAATACGCCAATCGACGCCTCTATAACACGGCTTCTTCGAGCTACATCACTTTGGAAGATCTTGCCAAAATGGTGCGCGAGAACGTCGATTTTGCGGTTTTCGATGCAAAATCCAACGAGGACATCACCCGGTCGATCCTGACGCAAATCATCATGGATGAAGAAGCCAACGGCGGTCAGATGCTCCCTGTCAGCTTTTTAAGAGAGCTGATCTCGATGTATGGCAATTCGATGCAAACCCTCATGCCGTCATATCTCGACGCGACGATGACGAATTTTCGTGAGCGGCAAAGCGAGATCCGCGAGGCGTTCGACAAGGGGATGCAAAACAACCCGCTCAGCGCCATTCACGAAACCAATATGGCCATGATGCGCGCTGCTGCGGAAACGTTCATTCCCGGCGTCGCTAAGAAGAAGGCTGAACCTTCTGCCAAAGTGGGGGCCTCCGAAGAGATTGCCCTGCTGCGCGAGCAGATGGCCGCCATGCAAAAGAAGCTGGACGAATTGGGCAAATAGAGGCAGGGCCGGGCCTTCAAGTTATGGGCTGAACACAAGCCCGATCGAGCAGGAAAATTCGCAGTGTCTAACAATCCCCCGGCGATCAAACACGCGCTCAATGTGAAGCGCGAAGATGATTTTGCCAAATGGTATCAAGAAGTTATCAGCGCAGCTGACCTTGCCGAGGAATCCGGCGTGCGCGGCTGTATGGTAATCAAGCCGTGGGGCTATGGCATTTGGGAGCGTGTTCAACGCTTGATGGACGACCGGATTAAAGCGGCTGGCATCGACAACGCATATTTTCCGCTCTTCATCCCGCTTGCCAATTTTGAACGTGAAGCCGACCACGTTGACGGCTTTGCAAAAGAGATGGCCGTCGTCACCCACCACCGTCTGATCGCAGATGGAAAAGGCGGGCTGATCCCTGACCCAGAAGCGAAGCTGGAAGAACCGCTTGTGGTTCGTCCTACGTCTGAGACGATTATTGGCGATGCGATGGCGCGTTGGGTGCAAAGCTGGCGTGACTTGCCCCTTATGCTGAACCAATGGGCCAATGTTGTGCGTTGGGAAATGCGTACGCGGATGTTTCTTCGGACCTCTGAATTCCTCTGGCAGGAAGGGCACACCGCTCACGCCACGCGCGATGAAGCTCTTGAGGAAACGCACCGCGCGCTGGAGATGTACCGCGCTTGTCTTGAAGAAGACTTGGCCATGCCGGTGATCGCTGGTGAAAAGCCAGAGAATGAGCGTTTCCCGGGCGCCGATGAAACCTGGTCGGTCGAGGCGATGATGCAGGACGGCAAGGCGCTTCAAGCGGGAACCTCGCATTATCTCGGCACCTCTTTTGCTGAGGCTGCGGGTATCAATTACCAAGATAAAGACGGCGAGCATCAGCTTGCCCACACCACCAGTTGGGGCACCTCAACGCGCATGATCGGCGGCGTTGTGATGACACACGGCGATGATGACGGCCTGCGCGTGCCACCGCGCATTGCGCCACATCAGGTCATCATCCTTCCCATGCTGCGCGATAAGCCCGAGGATGAGGCTGTGCTCGCTTACTGCGAGGAAGTACGTGCCTCTTTGAAGGGCCTTACAGCCCTTGGTGAACCAATCCGTGTTCTGCTCGACAAGTCACCGGGTAAGGCCGCAACCAAACGTTGGAATTGGGTCAAGAAAGGCGCGCCTGTCATCGTCGAGGTTGGCCCTCGCGATATGGAAAACGGCAAGGTTGCTGTGCTTCGCCGCGACGCTCTCTGGAATCTGGATAATGGTAAGCCTGCAATGGCCTTCACCCCGCGCGATGAATTCGCCAGCGGCGTGTCGCAGCTTCTTGAAGATATTCAATCGGGCCTGTTCAACGAAGCGGCAGAGCGCCGTGATGCGAATATCACGCGCGGGCTTACCGATTGGCACGATGTGGTCAATTCCTTCCGCAAAGGCGGTAAGTATCCCGGCTGGGTCGAAGTCCAATGGGCGCGGCCTACGGGCGCCGAACTTGAGGCGGTGGTTGAGAAGCTGAAGGCTGAGAAACTGACCTTCCGCAACGTGCCGCGCGACAGCGAGCCTGCGGACGGAACTTGCATTTTCTCAGGCAAACCAGCGGTTGAGCGTATTCTCGTGGCTCGCGCCTATTAAATGGTGGTCTACAAACCCAAACATCAGGGGATGCCCTCTAAAAAGCAGATCCTTGAATTTATTCAGACCTCTGACGAGCCTGCCGGAAAACGTGAGATCGCTCGTGCTTTTGGCCTCAAGGGTCAGGAGAAAATCACGCTCAAGCGCGTTCTAAAGGACATGGCTGAAGAAGGGCTGATCGACGGCAAGAAGACCGCCTATCACCGAATGGGTGGCGTACCAAAGGTAACGGTACTGCGCGTGATTGAGATCGAGGATGGCGAGCCTATCGCGATCCCTGACAATTGGTCGCCCGAAGCACCCGAAAAGCCACCGCGTATCACTTTGCGGGAAATGAAGGCGAGGGGCGGCAAACGTCCTGCAGCACTCAAGCGCGGTGACAGGGTGCTATCCCGCACCGAAGAAACAGAGGCAGGCTGGATTGCCTTCCCGATGAAGAAGCTGCCCCCGCGCACTGAAGGGTTGATGGGGGTTGTCGAAATGGACGGGAGCGGCAAACCGTGGCTCGCACCCGTTGACAAGCGTGTTCGCAACTCAGCCAAGATCGTTGATCTTGGCGAAGCCGAAGAGGGCCAACTCGTGATCGCCGAACGGGCAGGCCGTTCAGAGCGAGCTGGCGTCAAGGTCATCGAAGTCGTGGGCGATCCGCTCGCGCCCAAAAGTTTCAGCCTCATCGCCATTGCTAAACATGGTATCCCGCACGTCTTTCAAGATGGCGTACACGAAGAGGCCGCGCGTGTGGCCAATCTGAAGCTGTCCAAAGACAAACGCGAAGACCTGCGCGATGTGCCAATCGTCGCTATCGACCCGGCCGATGCGCGCGACCATGACGACGCCATCTGGGCCGAACCGGACGGGAAGGGCGGCTATAACGCGATTATCGCAATTGCCGATGTGAGCTTTTACGTTCGCCCCGGCTCTGCACTTGATAAAGAGGCGAGGAAGCGCGGCAATTCGGTCTATTTCCCCGACCGCGTCGTGCCGATGCTTCCCGAAGTGCTGTCTGCGGACGTTTGCTCCTTGCGCGAAGGTGAAGATCGCGCTGCGATGGTGTGCCATGTTCACATCAACGCAGCCGGGCAGGTCGAAACCAGGCGGTTCACCAGAGCCATCGTGCGCATCCACCACAACATCGCATATGAGGATGCTCAAGCCGCTATAGATGCGGGCGATCCACCTGACTATCTTGCGAACTTGTGGGGCGCGTGGACACTGCTCGCGGCCGCTCGCGAAAAACGCGACCCACTTGAGCTTGAATTGCCAGAGCGCCGGGTAGTTCTGAACGAAGAAGGTCAAATCGCTGAAATTGCCGTTCGCGAACGGCTCGACGCGCACCGCGTGGTCGAAGACTTTATGATTGCAGCCAATGTCGCGGCGGCAAAGGCGCTTGAGGCGAAGAACTCCCCCGTCGTCTATCGCAATCACGAAGTACCCTCGCGCGAGAAATTGATTGCCCTTCGCGATTATATGGCGACGCTCGATAAGAAGCTCGCACTTGGCCAAGTTATCACCCCAAGCTTCTTCAACCGACTTCTTGAAAATATCGAGGATGAGGCGGAAAAAGCTCAACTGATGGAGCAAGTGCTCCGCACCCAGACGCAAGCGTATTATGGCCCTGCGAACACTGGGCACTTTGGCTTGGCGCTTGGCTCCTATGCCCATTTCACATCGCCCATTCGCCGCTATTCTGACCTCTTGGTGCATCGCGCATTGGTGGACGCTTACAAGCTAGAACAGCCAAAACCACCGGGCTCTCTTCCGGAGAACAGCGGCCTTTCCGATAAAGACCGCGCCAACATCAAAGAAATCAGCGACGCGATCAGCCAAACAGAGCGCCGCGCGATGGAGGCCGAACGCGATACAATCGACCGCTATGTCGCGGCATGGCTTTCGGGCAAAGTCGGCCAGCAATTCGACACCCGTATCACCGGGGTGCAAGGCTTCGGCTTCTTTGCAACCATCCTTGGGCTCGGCGGGGACGGGCTGGTGCCGGTTTCAACATTGGGTTCTGAACACTTCCACTATGATGAAGCAGCTCAGGCGCTGGTGGGTGAAGACAGCGGAACCACTTACAAAGCGGGCGACCGTTTGAAACTGCAACTTGCCGAGGCAAACCCTCTTACCGGAGCGCTCAAATTTGCGCCGCTTGATAGCGATGGCAATGTGATTGAGCCGCGCGGAAGCCGGCCTGCGCCGCGTTATAAACGGGGCGGCAACCCGCGCGGCACTGGCCCGAAGAAGGGCAAGTTCCAGACCAACAAACGCGGACGGCCCGGCAACATCCGCCATCAAGGTCGCAAGCGCCGATAAGGATGCAACCATTTCTCCTCGCGCCTGTAGGTAAGGCAAAGGAGAAATGACGTGATCAAGCCTGATACAAACGTACCCGCACTCGACCTGCCGCTCACTATTGGGGCGCGCTATGACCTGTCAAAACAGAGCCCTGAAAATTTCACATTGGTCGTCATGTATCGCGGCAAGCATTGCCCGATTTGCAAACAGCAATTGACCAAACTCGGCTCGAAACTGGAAGAGTTCACCAAGCGCGGCATCAATGTGATCGCCGCCTCCATGGACAGCGAAGAACGCGCCATGGTCGTAGATAAGGAGTGGGAAACAGGCGACCTCCCCCTTGCCTATAATATGAACGAAGAGACGGCCCGCGAATGGGGATTGTATATTTCCGAGGCGCGCGAAGACAGCGACGAACCCGCTGTATTCTCAGAGCCCGGAATGTTTCTGGTAAGGCCGGATGGCAAGCTGGCCTTTGCCAGCGTGCAGAATGCACCGTTCACCCGCCCACCGCTCGATGAATTGCTCAAAGGCATCGATTTCATGGTCGAAAAGGGCTATCCCACGCGCGGGACACACAGCTGATAATCCAAACAAATTGAACCAATACGAATGGTCGATCACCCGGTGTGGTCGGCCATTTTCTCATCATATCCCTCTGGAACGATGTAGAGCGGACACCCAAGGCTCCCCGCGTTTGCAGCAAAGTGCGTAACCAATGGCCCGGGCGAGCCACCTTCAGCCGCGCCAAGCACCAATGCTGCCACCTCTTTATGGCTGGCCAGAAATTCGCTCACGATCTTGGGGCCATTGCCGATCTTGACCGAAATCGTGGGCATAATCCCGCTTTCAGCGAGCAGATTTCCGGCAATTCCATTTGCCAGCATCTCAGCCCGGTCGCGCGCTTCTTGCTCAATCGTGGCCTGGACACCGCCAAAGGCGCTGAAATTCTGCTGCGTCACCAATGCGAGCAAATGCACCGCGCCGCCAACTTGCACTGCGCGCCTTGCCGCATAGCGCAGCGCCGCGCGCGCTTCGTCGCTTTCATCAATGATGACCAGAAATGTGCGCATTGATGTCCTTATGTCCGGCCACGTGCCTGGCTGTTTGGCAAAGGTATCACGAAACTTTCCCCAATTTGCAAGCGAACGCCCTTTTGGCGCTGTGCAGACGAATTCAGGGACTTGCCCCTCGGCCCTGCAAGCCGTACCGGAAAGGGGACTTTAAAAGTTTACTGGGGATTTGCTTAGCCAATGGCGATTGAACTGAAAATGCCCGCCCTTTCACCGACCATGGAAGAGGGGACGCTGGCGCGCTGGCTTGTAAAAGTGGGCGATGAAATCGCCGCTGGCGACATTATGGCCGAGATCGAAACCGACAAGGCAACGATGGAATTCGAAGCAGTCGATGAGGGAACCTTGGCCGCAATCATCGTCGAGGACGGCACGGAGAACGTGACAGTAGGCACGGTCATCGCCATGCTTGCCGAAGAAGGCGAGGACGCAAGTGATGTTAACGCGCCCACTCCTGATGCGGCACCGGCTCCCTCACCGAAAGCCGAAGAAGAAACCAAGGCAAAGCCCACGCCAACTTCAACCGATACCAGCGCTAAAGCGAGCCCGCTCGCTAAGCGTATCGCTGCAAGCGAAGGTGTGGACCTCGCCGCTGTCGAAGGCACGGGGCCGAAAGGGCGAATTGTTAAGGCCGATGTCGAGGCCGCTGCCGGAGCCACGTCCAATGTTGTTGAGCTGCGATCGGGCGACCGCGTGATTGCCTCGCCGCTCGCAAGGAAGATGGCCAGCGAGCAGGGCATTGATTTGGCAGACGTGGGTGGTTCTGGGCCAGGCGGCCGCGTGATCAAGGCGGACATCGACAATTACACGCCGCCAGAAGATACTGCTAAAACGCCAGCTGGCGACGCTCCGAAGAAAGCTCCGGCCCCTGCCAATGACCTTGACGCGCCATATGAGGAGCAGAAGCTCAACAATGTGCGCAAAGTCATCGCGCGCCGTCTCACTGAGGCAAAGCAAACCGTCCCGCACATCTATCTCACGGTCGATGTGCGCCTCGATCCGCTTTTGAAAGTGCGCAAGGAAATCAATGCGGCTCTTGAAGCAGACGGTGTGAAACTTTCGGTCAACGACCTTATCATCAAGGCTCTCGCCAAGGCGCTTGTGCGAGAGCCGCAGTGTAATGTCTCTTTCCAAGGCGATGTGATGCACCAATACAGCCGCGCCGACATTTCGGTCGCGGTGGCTGCGCCAAGTGGCCTCATCACCCCGATCATCCGCGATGCGGGCAATAAGAGCTTGGCCGCGATTTCCGCCGAGATGAAAGAACTTGCCGGCAAAGCGCGCGAGGGAAAACTGCAACCGCATGAGTATCAAGGTGGCACCGCCTCGCTCTCCAACCTCGGTATGTTTGGCACCAAGCAGTTCGATGCGGTGATCAACCCACCGCAAGGTATGATCCTCGCAGTCGGCGCAGGCGAACAGCGGCCCCATGTGGTCGATGGCGAATTGACCGTCGCAACAGTGATGAGCGTGACGGGAAGCTTTGACCACCGCGCGATTGACGGTGTGGACGGCGCAAAACTGCTCGATCAATTCCGCAGCCTGATCGAGAACCCGATGGGGTTGGTGGTGTAGGCACTGTCCTACAAGCTGCCTTGTGTGCTTGAGTGAAAGGCACGATGAAATTGTCCCTTTTCCTTTTGAAAAACCGCCTTTTTCAACCGTTTTTGAGCGAGAAGATTTTTGGCCCCTTGGACAGTGTCTCAAGTGTCTCAAACGCAGGTCGCCGATGAAGGGAATACCCTGTGATGTCTGAGCGCCAACCTCAAATCCGCGCGACCGCCATGCCAACCGATCTCAACCCCTATGGCGGGGTGTTTGGTGGCTGGTTGATGGCTCAAATGGCGCTGGGGGCAGGTTCTTTGGCGAGCCGCACCGCGAACGCGAAAGCTGTGGTTGTGCACGCCACCGATTTCACCTTCCCCGGTGCGATGAAGGTCGGAGATGAACTCTCAATCTATTGCGAAATCACCCAAACCGGGCGCACATCGATGGCTATTCAGGCCGAGGGCATTGCACGCGCTCGCAATGGCGAAGACACTATCAAAGTGTGCGCTGGTACTTTCAAATTCGTCGCTCTTGATGAGAACGACAAACCCTTACCACTTCCTCCCCAAGGATAACGATGATGGCTGATCCAAACTACGACGTAATTGTGCTGGGCTCTGGTCCTGGAGGCTATGTGGCGGCCATTCGTGCCTCGCAATTGGGATTGAAGACTGCGATTGTTGAGCGCGAGTTGCTTGGAGGCATTTGTCTCAACTGGGGCTGTATTCCGACCAAAGCGATGCTGCGCTCTGCAGAAGTGTTCCATCAGATGAGCCATGCAAGCGATTATGGCCTCAAAGTCGCTGGTGAGATTGAGGCTGATCTGGAAGCCATTGTGAAGCGTTCGCGCGGCGTTGCGAAACAGCTTAATCAGGGTGTCACTCACCTGATGAAGAAGAACAAGATCACCGTCCATATGGGCGAGGGTAAGCTGACGGGCCCAACCTCTCTGACGGTGAAGAGTGAGGACGGCGATGAAGAGCTTTCCGCCAAGCATATCATCGTTGCCACCGGTGCACGGGCGCGCGATCTGCCGTTTGCACCTGCGGATGGCAAGCGCGTGTGGACCTATCGCCATGCGATGACCCCGCCCGAAAAGCCGACCAAGCTTTTGGTGATTGGATCGGGCGCGATCGGGATCGAATTTGCAAGCTTCTACAACGACATTGGCGTTGATGTGACCGTCGTTGAAATGCTCGACCGGATCGTGCCGGTGGAAGATGCGGACGTATCGACCTTCCTCGAAAAGAGCCTCACCAAGCAAGGCATTGCGATTATGACCGGGGCAGGGGTGGAAGACCTGAAAGTCTCCGACAAGGGCGTGAGCGCGACGATCAAGGATAAGGATGGCAACACGGATACGACTGAGTTCAGCCACGTTATCACCGCCATCGGCATTGTGCCCAACACCGAAAATATCGGCCTTGATAACCTTGTCGAGATGGACAAGGGCTTCATCCAGATCGACGAATATGGCCGTACCAAATCCGATGGTCTTTGGGCGATTGGCGATTGCACGCCCGGGCCATGGCTTGCTCACAAGGCCAGCCATGAGGGCGTGACCGCAGCCGAAGCCATTGCGCAAGAGCTTGGAAATGAAGAGGCGCACCCGCACGCGATGGACCGCTCAAACATTCCGGGCTGCACCTACTGCCATCCTCAAGTCGCCAGCGTGGGGCTTACCGAGGCCAAGGCGAAGGAAGAGGGCTACGAGCTTAAAGTCGGCAACTTTCCCTTTATCGGCAATGGCAAAGCGATTGCACTTGGCGAAGCGGAAGGGTTCATCAAGACCGTCTTCGATGCCAAGACCGGCGAGCTTTTAGGCGCGCATATGGTAGGCGCAGAGGTCACCGAGCTGATCCAGGGCTACACCGTGGGCAAGACGCTGGAGACGACCGAAGCAGAGCTTATGCAAACGGTATTTGCACATCCGACACTGTCAGAAATGATGCACGAAAGCGTCCTCGATGCCTACGGCAAGGCGCTGCATATTTGATGGGGTGGGGGGCCTCAGGCTCAGTCGAGCATCACGGCTGCGCCGCGGTCTTTCGCCATCACGCGCCCGATTGACGCAAGAAGCTGTTGCAAGGCGACTGGCTTCATAATGACATCATCAGCGGCAACCGCCTCGCACCGCTCGCGAAGATCAGCAGATGTGTCGGCGGTGACGACGATAACGGGAAGCGAAGATTTGGGAGCGGACATGGCGCGCATATGCTCAATCGCGGTCAGACCATCCATACCGGGCATACGAATGTCCATAAGGACAAGGTCAAAATCCTGTTCCTCAATCGTGCGAAGACCGCTTTCGGCATCGGGTGCATCAACCATTGTCGCACCAGCAACGTCCAGCATATCGCGCACGACTTGCCGGTTCATCGCATTATCTTCGACATAGAGGATGTGCACTGAAAGCTCCGCTAATTCCCGTTTGGAAACTAACGAAAATTCATTCACAAAATGTTACAAGTGGCTAGGCAATCAGGCAGCGTTGGCGACGTCACTCTCGGTTTTTGGCGTGGTTTCAGAGGCATAGTACTCGTGAAGCGTGGCAACCAAAGCGTCTCCTGCGATTGGCTTGAGCAAGAGTTGGGAATGGTCAAGCTGGGTAATCTGCTCAATTGGAAGCCCGCTCTTGGGTGAGAAGAGGAGGGTGGTCGGAACGCCTGCCGCTTTAGCATGGGTCAATAGCTCACGCAGGTCTGCTAAAGTGGCCTCATCCTCACCCACACAGCCCGCATCAAGAACCACGTGATCCACAGCGTTTGCATCTATCGCCTCGATACAGGCTTTCGCATCGGACAGGCCTGTCATCGACTTGGCATGGGGTTCGATGAGCCCCATCAAGATGGCCTGCTTCATCGGATTGGCCTCAAGCAGCCCCATACGGCATTCGCTCAGGCTGGTGGGGCGCTCGTCATTTTTATTTGAAGGCGCTTCGACTTCGATCGCAGGCAGTATGACGCGGAAAGTTGACCCCTTTCCTACTTCGCTGCTGAGCTCCATACGACCGCCGAGTGCTGCGGTAAGGTTTTTGCAAATCGAAAGCCCAAGCCCTGTGCCGCTGAACTCGCGGGTTGTCGCATTATCGACCTGATGGAAGGCCTCGAATATTTTCGACTGTTGCTCAGCCGGGATGCCGATTCCGGTGTCAGCAACCTCGATAATCACATCGCCAGCTTCCTTGTCGTGCCACGCACGCAAGGAAATTGACCCCTCTCGGGTGAATTTCACCGCGTTTGACAGGAGGTTAAAGATAATCTGCCGCACGCGCCCGCCATCTGTTTCAATCAAGGCGGGCAGGTCACTTGTGTCTGACGCGAACTCGACGTTCTTTTCGCGCAGTTTGTCAGCCCACAGATACCCCGCGTCTTTGACGAGCGCTTCAATCGAGGTCGGAGACATTTCGATGCTCACCTCGCCGCTTTCCATCTTCGCCACATCGAGCAAATCATCGACAAGCGCCTTCATGGTTGAGCCTGCGCTTTGAATAAGCTTGACCCTCTTCATATTCGCATCGTCAAGCGCGCGGCTTGCGAGGAGAACCTGGGCGGTTCCCAATATCCCGTTCAGCGGGGTGCGGATTTCATGACTCGTCATAGCGAGGAAATCGGTCTTGGCTTTCAAGGCGTGCTCAAGATCTGCATTGACGAGGGTCAGTTCTTCGTTCGCAGCACGCACTTCATTGCGGCTGCGCCTGATGCTGAAGAATGCGGTAAGCGTGAGCGCCAGCACGATAGAAAGGGCCACGGCAATGCCGACAAAGGCCATTGTGCGAAATTCAGAGCGTTCGCGCTCTATCTGAATATCGCGCTCAAGCTGGCCTTGCTTCAATTGCGCAATGCGAAGGTTTTGGTTGGCGTAGTCAAATTCTGCAGCAAGCAGTTGAGAACTGGCCGATGAAACAAGATCGCGCGCCTGACCGTCGAGCCGCTGGAACGCACGCAGATGAGCAAGCGCCTTTGATGTCTGACCAATCTCTTCAAACACTCTGGCACCAAGTGCATGATATTCGCGAAAGAGCAGGTCTGTTTCGCTCAAGTCAGCGCCCGCAAAAGTTTGATCGAGCAATCGTGCGGCGCGGTTATTTTGCCCTCTTTCATAGGCAAGCCGGGCCTGAACGCCATATACGAAATCGCGCCAGTCTGCCGCCTCTCCGCTGCGAGCCAATGACAGGGCGCGCGCAGTTGTGCGCTCGGCAGAGGCCAGCTTGCCCTGTTCAATTTGCACTAATGCCAGATTGGACAATATCCGCGTTTCGAGAAGCGGGCTCCCAAGTTCGCGCGCGGCCGCAATCGCAAGCTCATATTCGCGCTCAGCATCGCCGTAGCGTTCGAGCATCTTGTAAGTTTCGCCAAGATTGTTGTGGTTGCCCAAACGAAATCCCGGATCGTCGTTATATATCTCAACGGCTTGTTCGTAATATTTGAGCGTACGTTGATAGTCGCCCGCCTCCCAATAAATCTGGCCAAGATCGTTGAGCGCGATGGCCTGACTGCGCTTGATGCCAGCCCTGCGGTAGATTTCGTGAGCCGCCTGATAATCAGTAAGCGCATCCTGAACATTGCCAGACAAAGCTCGAACCGCGCCGCGCGAGCGCAAGACATCGCCGTTCAGCTTGGTCCCGGGGGCAGCCTTTTTAACAAGGGCGAGCGCTTCGGTTGCGATGTCGCCGGCCTCATCAAGGCGATTAAGGCCAATGAGCGATTCCGCTTTGAGCCACAAAGCGGTTGCACGATTTTGATCGCGCTCGTCGTCAGATTGTTTTTGTGCCAATTCCAGCGCCTCTTGCGAGAACACAAGAGCAGCTTCGGGATCGGCCATCATAGTGTCCATCGCCGCTTCGATGGCTGTATCGAATGCAGTGGGCCCATCCTGTACGCCCGATTGTGCCGAAAGCGGCGCCAAGCCAGTGACCGACGCAAGCATTAGCAGAAAGGAGGCGAAGAGTGATCTCATTACCTCCTGCCTTAAAGTAGCGCAGTTAACAAACGACCAACTTGCTTTACCCGTTTTCAGCCAACTTAGCCCCCGTAATCGGGATGCTTTGCCTTGAGAGAACGTGTTCAGAAAGCGAGGCGGAATTTGACCCCGCCAAGGTAATCGGAAGTTTCCTGACTGAAATTGGCACTTGGGCGAAGTTCAGCGCGGCCAAACAGGCTCACCTCACCCTGCGCCTTCATAACTGGCGCAGCGTAATAGCCTTCTGCCACAAAGCGGCGTTGCTGGCCGTCTGCAATGTCGAAACGCTCGGTGATGACACCCTTTTCGCCTGTTGTGCGATCCACCACGGCAACCAGCTCGGCTTCAATTTCACCGCGTTCGAGCTTAAGCGGCTGTGCCACTGTCATACGCAGGCTGTCGCCGCTGCCTAATACGCCCTGTTTGGCGACGCCCAGTTGGAATGCGCTGGAAAGGGCACCTTGCACCCGCAAGTTCGCGTAGTCTGAACCGGTGCTGCGCGATCCGGTGGCAGAGCCAAAGACACTCACGCCTTCGCCAAGGTTGAAATCAGCGGCGAGGGTAACGCCAGTCGAACGCGCACCATTGCCAAAGTCGCTCTCCTCAACCGAGCGCACGCCAAACAATGCGTCCTGCTCATCAAGCATGGTGAAGGCGAGCGAGATCCGGGAGGCGCTCGAAAGGTCGTAGTCGAGGCGCATTGTGGTCGCCGTTGAACGATAATCGCCGCGGTCCTCAAGAAATTCGCGCTGCTCAAGGCCAAAGTCCTCGCGCGCGATCCTCTCTTCGATACCGCCATCGCGATTGGTAACGGCGAGACTGAAGTTCAAACCATCTACCAATGTAGCGCGGGCAGAGACGTGTGACCCGCCAGCGGCAAAGCCGAGAAGCGGGTTCGCGCCGCCGGTCACTGGATTGTAATCAGAGCGCAGGCCAAGATTGCGTTGGCCACCCAACAAAGCCGAACTGTCGCCTTGACCAAAGGCAAAGCCAAATGCGCCATCAGGAGCGTTGATCTGAACCGTGCTTTCCAGCTGAGGTTGAAGCAATTGCCGATCACCGACGACCGTGTTGAGACGCCCGCTCATGGAGAAACTCCAACCGTCGCCAAACGGCACCGCAGGGGTCTGGTTCATGTCCGAAAAGCCGGTGGTAAAACCGCTTCCAGCGCCATTATCGCCCATCCACTGTACAAAACGGTGGTACATGAATTCCTGCATGGTCTGACCATTGACCGCAGTGTTGAACAAGCGGGTAGAGAGCGGGATGAGGAAATCGCGATCGCTTTTGAGGAGGTCTTCAAAAGCGACAAAGTACATATCATCGGCGCTCCACGATGATTGGAAGCCGTCTTTCAGCAGGTCCTTGCTCTTTTCGGACTTTTTCGCCTGCCCGTTTTCATCAGCGAGGTAATATTTCAAATCGTTGAAATCGAGCGCGGATTGGGCTGCTTCGATATTCAGCATTCCCCAGCCATAAACAGGATCGACCCCCGGTTCGCCAAGGTCTTGGGCGCTTTCGAGGATGGCTTTAGCCACATCATTCGGGTGGTTTTTGAGCCATGGCCAGCGCTCCTGGATGAGGGCAACGGCCCCGGAAACCAGCGGCGCAGCGAACGAGGTGCCCGATGCGCGGGTGACGCCGTCTTGCCCATCGGAGACAAGGATTTGCTCCCCCGGAGCCACCAGGAAGCGATACATCAGCGGACCAGCTTCTTTGAGATAATCAGATTTCTTGTACCAGTTTTTATCAACCTTGCCGCAATCGCCTTTCTTGTCGAGCAGGCAAGCCTCACCCGGACGGTTGGAAAAGCCTGAAATTTCGCCAAACGGATCAACGGAGCCCACGACAATGAACGTCGTATCAAGCGCGCCTTCAAAATCGACATCTTGTGTCTGGGTAATCCCGTCATTGCCCGCTGCAATCACATAGACGGTATTGTCACGGTATTTCTCAACCGCCTTGTCGTCGAACAGATCGCGCCATTCACTTGGCAAGGTGTAGCCTGAGACACCCAGCGAGAGGTTAACGACGCTCGCGCCGGCTTCACCCACAGCGACGATACCGGATTGCACATCTTCCCAGCTTGCGGTGAATGTCTCATCGAAAGGGTTGTAGCCTGCAATGGTGGCTCCGGGTGCAATACCCATAACGCCTCGGCCATCGTGGGAAGATACCAGCAGACTTGAGACGGCTGCGCCGTGATCATTGTCGATATTCTGATAACCGCCGGAATAAACCGTCTTTGAATTCACATCAGCGTCGGCAGGTGCGAAGAAATCGAGCACACCGATCGTCGTATTGTCGCCAGCGCCCTGGATTTGCGTGACCGCCGGGGTCCAATTGACCGCATTCATCCAATGGTCGACCTGATCCATTCCTGAAAAGTTCAACAGGTTGTCGTGCCACGCGATCAGGAACGCCTGACGTGTCCACGCATCCCATTCGCGGATGCTGGTCAGGTCGTTGGGATCAAGGTTCCATTTGGCAAAGAAATCATCAGCAAAGCCTTCTTCAAAACTTTGGCCGGTTTGTGAGAGGATCTCGTCTTCCCACTGCGCTTTACCGCTTGAGATCAGATGTGTGATCCCCGCTTCGAAATCTGCTGGATTGCCGCTTTCCCACGAGGCGAGGAGAGCATTGGCTTGCACGTAGAAATCCTCTGTGAAGATGCGGATACGGCCCGCCTTGGGATCAAGCTCGCCTTGTTCAGGGGTCAGGTCACCCCAAAAGATGCGGATGTTGCCTTTGAACGGGTCGATATCGTCCTCAAAGATGCGGATACGACCGCCCATGGCGTCGATGTCACCTTCAAAGATACGAATGCGACCGCCCATGGAATCGACATTGCCATCAAATATGCGGATGCGTCCGCCAAACGGATCGAAGGTCACGTCGGGCGATTGTTGCTCAGCTTCGACCGCTTCGCTTTGGTCGGCAACCTGGTCTGCGTCACCGCCAGACGCGAGCGCGGGCTGCGAAGCCAAGGCGATCGCGGCTGCCGCTGTGCCAACCATGGCACCTGTTTTGCACCTGAACCTCTTCATTTTCGATTCCTCGTGGGACGCGAGCCGATTCGCATCCAATATGGAGTGAAAATGCAGGATGAGGGCTTTTCAGCTTCGTAACGTGGTGGGTTAACTTGACCTTACTGAAAACCCTGTGAACCTTTGCTAATCTATGCGCAGGTTATGGCTTCATCACGCGTCGCGGAAGAAGGGAAACTTCTGGATTCATTACAGATTTGAGCTTTTCTTCGTCCGAGAGGAACTCGATCAGGGCGCTTAACGGCATGGGTCTGGCGATGAAGAAACCTTGCAGCAAATCACAACCCATAACTTTTAACAAAGCCAATTGGGTCGCGTCTTCAATCCCTTCAGCGGTGACCTTCAACCCCAGAGCATGAGCCAATTCGATGGTCGAGCGAACGATCATCGGATCTCTGTGAGAGCTGGTGAGGTCTTTGATGAACTCACGGTCGATCTTAAGCTCTTGCGCGGGCATTTGTTTAAGATAGCTCAGGGATGACAACCCTGTCCCATAATCATCAATCGCAATTTGTGCTCCGGCGGCGCGGTAGAGTTCAAGGTTTGCAAGAGCGTGCTGCGTATTTTCGATAATTGCAGTTTCAGTGATTTCGATCCCGACCTTGCCGCACGCGCCCTTGATCACGTCAATCGCCTTCAGCGTGAACTCACTGTCGGAAATGAGCGAGGCGGACAGATTGATGAACGTCGTTACACCAATGCCTTGATCGATCAATTCGAGCTGATCTTCGACCGCTTGCTTCATTGTCCACAAGGTGAGTTCTTCGATGATGTCCGATTGCTCGGCTGCCGCAATAATGTCACTGATCGATTTGCTGCGCAGCTTGCTATCATCAAAACGAAGGAGCGCTTCGGCAGAGCCAAAGCACTGTTGGCGCAAATTCAATTTCGGCTGATATGCCAAATGGGTCAGCCCATTGCGCAGCGCGGACCTTGCTGATGATGCAATATGCGATGACTCAGTCTTACCGCTGGCTGCACTTGCTGTCCCCGGCTGTGACCTTTTCAAAGCCTTGGTTCGATCTTCTTTCCCGGAGCTCTCAAGGGTGGGGGAGGTTTTTTGACGCTTATCCTCTCTCGATGGCACCTCATGTGCGTCATAGGTCAGGCGCGCCGCAAACCAACCCGCAAGCGCGGCGGCGGCAATCAGGACACAGACAAGCACGAAAAGAGAATAGGACATCGTTTTTGCCCTAGCGCTGAAAACTCAAATTTTTCCTAAGGCTGTGTCCTCATCAATTTCGCGGTATTGCCGCTGGCGCGCAATGAAGTAGCGCGCCAAACCTATCACTGATGGTATCAGTGCAGGTTGGGATGATTTATCAGGGAATGAAACTTGAGTGGCGGACAGTCAGGGATTCGAACCCTGGAAGGGCTTGCACCCTTGCCGGTTTTCAAGACCGGTGCATTCAACCACTCTGCCAACTGTCCGCTTGGGGGATGCTCGCTAACGATGTAGTTTGATTCTGTCACCCCTCCTTTTCATTTATGGAGCGAAAATCCTTGGCCCAAGGTACACATGATTTCGAAGCTGACCCGCGCAATGATGCAATCTTTATCAATGTAAACGGTGAACTGGTCCCGCGCGCCGAGGCGAGTGTCTCAGTATTCGACAGCGGCTTTATGCTCGGCGATGGCGTGTGGGAGGGTTTGCGCCTCCATCGCGGCAAAATTGCCTTTCTCGATGCGCATCTGGACCGCCTTTATGAAGGCGCAAAAGCGATTGCGATGGATATCGGCCTGACGCGCTCAGAGCTTACAGATCGCATTGACGCAACAATCGACGGCAACTCTATGCGCGATGAAGAAGGCGTGCATATCCGACTGATGGTGACACGAGGCATTCGCTCAACTCCCTATCAAGACCCGCGCGTTGTGATTTCGCCTGCAACCATTGTGATCATTCCCGAATACAAAACCCCGCTGCCCAGTACGATAGAAATCGGAATCCGGCTGTTTACCGTGCACGTCAGACGAGGGGATCCTGCGGTTCAGGATCAGAAGCTGAATTCACACTCCAAGATCAACTGCATCACCGCTTGTATTCAGGCTACTGAGGCAGGTGCGGATGAGGCTTTGATGCTCGATCCTCATGGATTTGTTGCGACCTGCAATTCCACCCATTTCTTCATCGTTCGCAAAGGTGAAGTATGGACATCAAGTGGAGATTATTGCCTTGGCGGCATAACGCGCAGCAATGTCATTCAGGTGTGCCGCGAGGCTGGCATCCCGGTGTATGAGAAGAATTTTTCTCTCACCGATGTTTACGGAGCGGATGAGGCCTTTGTGACTGGAACCTTCGCAGGCGTGGTTCCGGTGACCAAGATCGATGGCCGCGCTATGACGCCTTCGCGTGGCCCTATGGTGGAGCGCTTGCAGAGCCTTTACCGCGAGCTAATGGACAGGGATGTCGCATGAGTGAGACAATCCGGATTGCGATGTGGTCGGGACCGCGCAACCTCTCAACCGCAATGATGCGCAGCTTTTCCTCGCGCGCGGACACGTTCGTCAGTGATGAGCCGTTTTACGGCGCTTACCTGAAGACAACCCGCGACCCGCAGCCGATGATCGATGAAATTATCGCCGATATGGATTGCGATTGGGAAAGCGTGAAAAACGCTCAGAACGGTGATGCGCCCGATGGCAGTGCGATATGGTATCAAAAACATATGCCGCACCATATGGAAGGCCCGGTGAGTATACTGGATTTTCCCGAAACACGGCACGCTTTCCTGATCCGCGACCCCATCCGTGTCGCCGCGAGCTATGCGAACAAACGAACAGAGATCCGGCCTGAGCACCTCGGAATCACCCGTCAGCGAGCGTATTTTGAACTGTTGGCGGACAAGGCCGGACAAGCGCCCCCTGTGATTGATAGCTATGACATCTTGCTCGACCCAGCAAAGTCTCTCAAAAATCTGTGCCAAGCCCTTGGAATACCTTGGGACACGGCCATGCTCTCGTGGGAAAGGGGCCCTCACAAACAGGATGGTATCTGGGGTTCGCATTGGTACGACAAAGTCAATGCCTCGACAGGTTTCGGTAAGCCGCCCGGAGCAATGCCGCAGCTCGATGCTGATTTCCAGGACGTCGCTGAAGAGTGCAGAGACGACTATGAATTTCTTACCCGCTTTGCGATCAAAGGTGACTAACTTCGGGGCAAACCGATATTCTGGTCATGGCCTATTCAATCATAAGACAATACAACCACATCATGAAGCATAGCACACTGTCCTCATTCGCCCTTTTTGCCGCTGCCGTTATTGGTGTGGGAGCGATCTCGCAAATCGCTCCGAGCGCCCCTGCCAATGCGCAAGTCGCCGCGCGCGATGGTATCGCGTTTGACGCCTATCTGGAACAGATCAAGGCAAAGGCCCGCGCGCGGGGCGTGTCGGAATGGACCATCCAACGCATGACATCAGGGCTTACGCCTAATCCGACCGTTATCCGCCTGGATCAGGGACAGCCGGGCACTCCTACGCGCCGTGGCTATCCCGACCTTGCACCATACATTGCAAAGCACGTGAACCCGACGCGGATCGGTACCGGGCGTCAGGTTTACCGCGCCAACAACGGCATTTTGCGCGCGGTTGAGCGTGAATATGGTGTGCCGGGCGAAATCATCATCGCAATCTTTGGGCACGAGACAAGCTATGGCCGTATTCGTGGCAATTTCGACCTTTCGCGCAGCCTTGCAACACTCGCTTGGGAAGGACGCCGTCGTGAGCTTTTCGAAGGCGAATGGCTCGCTTTGATGCAGGTTGCAGATAAAGGGTATTCGCGTGACGAATTGGTGGGAAGCTATGCGGGGGCGTTTGGCAATCCGCAGTTCTTACCCTCTGTTTATTTGCGGCTCGCAACAGATGGCGACGGCGATGGCCGCGCAAACATATTCTCCAACCGCGCCGATACTTTTGCATCCATCGCCAACTACTTTCGCGATGCGGGATGGCGTACGGGACAGCCCTGGGGCGTTCGCGCCTATGTCCCATCCGGATTTAATGTAGACGCTTACAGAACGAAGCTTCAGGCACCTGTTTGTCCGCGCGTTCACGAACGGCATAGCCAATGGAAAACAGTCGCCGAATGGCGCGCGCTCGGCGTTCAACCGCAACGTCCGCTACCTGACGACACACTCACATCGTTGTTTCAGCCGGATGGTCCGGGAAAGCCTGCGTGGCTTCTCACAGGCAATTACCGCGTCATACTCGAATACAATTGCTCGAACTATTACGCGATGAGCGTCGGGCTTTTGGCTGATGAAATCGTGAACTAGGCGCGCTCCGGCACTCGCATCACCGTGATCTTGGGCCTATAGATGGCGTCGTGAGAACACGTTACCCTTTCAATCTGGCGCTGGAGTGGGCCTTGACGGCCATCGCATTGTTGGCGGTGCCGTATGCCGCATCCGCACAAGGCACTGCGCCCGTTCCACCCAAAGCAGAAGTGCCAATCGCCCTTTTGGTCGATGTGACAAGCAATCAAGTGCTTTATGCCCGCGAGGCAGAGCGCCGTTTCGTGCCCGCTTCGATCACCAAGGTTATGACGCTTTATCATGCCTTCGAGCTGATAGACGAAGGCTCCCTTACGCCTTCGCAGCGGTTTCAAATGCGCGAAGAAACATGGGCCGAATGGCACCGCCAGGGCTCGACCATGTTCATCCCGAATGGGGCGAAAGTGGCAGTAAGCGACCTGCTTATGGGCATCGCCAATGTTTCAGCCAACGACGGAGCGATCGCCCTTGCTGAAGGGCAAGCGGGCACGGTCAATGCGTGGCTTGACGCAATGAATAGCCGCGCGCGGGCGCTCGGTATGACAAATAGCCACTTTGGAACGCCAAATGGATGGCCCGATGAGGGGCGCACCTTTACAACAGCCAATGATCTCGTGCGGCTCGCCAAAGCGCTCACAGAGCGCCATCCGGACAAGGTTAAGCGTTACATCGGCCAGCCCGGATTCCGGTTTAACGACATTGCGCAAAGCAATCGCGATCCGATGATTGGGCGCGTTAAAGGCGCGGATGGTATCAAGACAGGTTTCACAAGCGAGGCGGGCCTTGGATACCTTGGTACGGCCAAACGCAACGGACAGCGATTGGTTGTCGTCATCGCAGGAGCGAATAAGGAAAGCACGCGAGGCGAAGCGGCACGGAATCTGATTGAATGGGGCTTCGCACAGTTCGACAGGAACAAAGTGGTGGAAAGCGGCCAATTGGTTGGCAAAGCACGCGTCCAAAACGGGGCCGCCAGCTGGGTCGATTTGCAAACTTCCGGGCCGGTATATGTCAATTTACCCAGAGTGGAAGGCAGTGCAGTCACGATGTCGATTGCCTATGATGGTCCGCTCCATGCCCCCATCACAGCCGGAAAGAGGGTGGCGACACTCCTCGTGACCGTGCCCGGGCTGGAACCTGCTCGCATTCCCCTCGTAGCATCTCAAGACGTTGCAAAAGCAGGGTTCTTCACTCGCATCTGGAATGGCTTTATGGGGTGGTTCGTATGACCTCCAAGATGTCTCGTGGCAGGTTTATCGCCCTTGAAGGGGGGGAGGGAACGGGCAAATCAACTCAAGGGCGCTTGCTCGCTGAGACTCTTCGCGCTCAACATGACCTTAAAGTGACCACAACCCGCGAACCGGGGGGCACACCAGGCGCCGAAGCTATCCGTGAACTTCTTCTCAATCCTCCCGGTGATGGTTGGAATGCACAAAGCGAAGCGCTGCTTTTCGCAGCAGCGCGCGCGGATCATGTTGCGCGGCTGATCCTCCCTGCTCTTGATGCCGGAGAATGGATCATCTGTGACCGATTTGTCGATTCAAGCCGGGCTTATCAGGGTGGGGCAGGGGGCCTTGGAGACGAAGCCATCCGTGCACTGCACGAATTTGGCAGCAATGGCCTTCGTCCTGATTGTACACTCTTGCTCGAAGTGGATGATGATGCGCGGCGAGAGCGCCTGAGCGCACGCGATGGTGATGTCAGCGATGCGATTGGTGGGCGAAGTGCGCAATATCATAATGCTGTTGCCGCCAGCTTTCGTGAGCTAGCCGAAGCCGACCCTCAAGGGTTTGTGCTCATTGACGGATCGGGCACAGCGCAAGACGTGCATTGCCGTATAATGGACGCTCTTGCCCCCTTGCTGAAAGGCGCAATGCGTTGAGCGAACCGTCCGTCTTCACTTGGCCGAACCATCAAGATGCCTGGCACCAATGGCGCAGCGCGATGACGAGCGCGCGAATGCACCACGGCTGGATCCTTGCGGGCAAAAAGGGGCTTGGTAAGCAGGATTTTGCGCTAGCGGCGGCACGTGAGTTGGTAGCGCAGGAGGGCGTCGCACAGCCTCAAGGTGAGCACCCCGATATTCTGACCGTGACCTACGGTCCCAAAGACAAAAAGGCGATTGCAGCACAGGAAGCCGGCAAGCCGTTTGAACTGGCGCGCAGCATCCGCATTGCTCAAATCCGGGAAATGCAGCGCCGCCTGACTGTTCGCCCAACGCTGGGATCGAGACGCGTGGTCATCATCAGCCCCGCCGATGATATGGAACGCGCGACTTCCAACGCCTTGCTCAAAAGCCTGGAGGAGCCGCCCGAAGGCACGTACTTCCTGCTGGTCACACATAGCCCATCGCGCCTGCTGCCTACGATCCGCTCACGCTGCCGGGTACTTAGGTTCCCCGGGCTCACAGATGCAGAGCTTCGAGAAATGCTGCAAAATGCTGGGCAAGAAGGCGACCACTCTGCTGCGATTGAGGCAGCAGAGGGATCCTTTGGCGCGGCGCTCCAGTTTGCGCAGCAGGATTTACAACCTGTCGCCAATCAAATAACCCGCCTTTTGGTCGATGGAGACAGGGACTTGGGCGGGCGAACGGCCCTTGCAAAGATCATTGGCCCGCGTCCGGATAAAGACCGGATGGCAGCGATGTTTGAATTGGCACTCTCCATAGTCGCACAGCGAGCAAGGGCCAGCGATGACTCACGCGAACGCGCCGCTTTGATCGATGTTTACACCGAACTATCGACCCTCGCGGCCCAGGCTCCAGCTTACAATTTCGACAATGGATTACTTTGCCTTGAAATCGGCACCTTGCTCTGTCGTCCAAGCGAGGCTAGCGAGCACGCCCATGGCTGAACCCTTCTATATTACCACTGCGATCAATTACCCCAATGGCCGCCCGCACATCGGTCATGCCTATGAGGGTATTGCTGCCGATGTCATCGCTCGCTTTCAACGTATGCGTGGGCGCGAGGTGCGTTTTCAAACAGGGACCGATGAGCATGGGCTAAAGATGGCCCGCAAAGCTGAGGAACAGGGCCGCACTCCGCGCGAGCTTGCCGACGAAATGTCAGGCTATTTTCAGGAAATGGATAAAGCGCTCAACATCAGTTTTGACCGTTTTATCAGGACAGTAGAGCCCGATCATCACAAAGCGAGCCAAGCAATCTGGCAGCGAATGGAAGAGGCTGGCGACCTTTATCTTGATCGCTACGAAGGCTGGTATTCAGTCAGAGACGAAGCGTATTATGATGAAAGCGAGTTGGTCGAGGGCGAGGGGGATGATAAGCTCTCACCTCATGGGACGCCGGTAGAATGGACGGTCGAGGAAAGCTGGTTTTTCCGCCTCTCAAAGTATCAAGAGCCGCTGCTTGAGCTGCTGAAAACGCCGGGTTTTCTTGAGCCTGCAAGCCGTCGTAATGAGATGATCGCTTTTGTCGAAGGGGGCCTTCGCGATCTTTCGGTCAGCCGCACCAGTTTCGATTGGGGCGTGAAAGTTCCGGGTTCAGATACTCATGTAATGTATGTCTGGGTTGATGCGCTGACCAACTACCTCACAGGGCTCGGCTTTCCCGATGAAACCGAAAACATGGTCAAGTTCTGGCCCGCTGACCTCCATTTGATCGGCAAGGACATTGTCCGATTTCACACGATTTACTGGCCCGCATTCTTGATGAGCGCAAAGCTTCCAGTGCCGAAAAAAGTGTTTGGTCACGGGTTCTTGCTCAACAAAGGTCAGAAAGAATCAAAGTCGCTGGGCAATGTCACCGACCCGCTCGAACTCGCTGAACAATTCGGTGTCGACGCGCTCCGCTACTTCCTCATCCGCGAGGTGTCGTTCGGCAAGGACGGCTCTTATTCACCTGAAGCTATCATTGAGCGTTCGAACGGCGAATTGGGTAATGCATTTGGTAACCTTGCGCAGCGCACTCTCGGCTTCATCGCGAAGAATCTCGAAGGCAAGCTTCCTCAGGTTAACGGTCACACCGACGCCGACAATGCATTGTTCGCCGAGGTTAAAAAGGCGGTTTCGACCGACGTACCCGAGGCGTTCGAGAAACTGGAGCTTCAACAAGGCGTCGAAGCCTGGTTGAAAGCGGTTTTCGCCTGTAACGCTTACATCGATGCGGAGGCCCCCTGGGCACTGCGCAAAACCGATCCTGAGCGGATGGAAACGGTTCTCGCCACGCTCTATGTCTGCATTGCGCAGCTTGGGATCGCAATTCAGCCTGTGATCCCCGCAAGTGCGACAAAACTCCTTGATATGATGGGTGTTCCATCAGATTGCCGGAGTTACGATGGCGTACTTTCGCAGTGGTATTCGGCTCTGGCGAGCAGTGGTTTCCAGATTGAGAAGCCAACGCCTCTCTTCCCGCGCCTTGAGCTGCCCGAAACGGCCGAAGGGTAGGGCGAATGCTGGTCGATAGCCACTGCCATCTTGAGTACAAAGGGCTGGTCGAAGGTCAGGCCGGTGTTCTGGAACGGGCGCGCGAGGCAGGGGTGGGGGCCTTCCTCAATATCTCCACCAAACGCGCGGAATGGGAACAGGTTGTTGCGACCGCCAACCGTGAAAGCGATGTCTTTGCGAGCGTTGGCATCCATCCTCATGCCGCCGACGACCACAAAGATTTGGAGCGCGCCGAATTACTCGCTGCGACAGAGAACCCGCGTGTGATCGGGATCGGTGAAACTGGGTTGGATTATTTCTACGAATATTCCGACCGACAGGTTCAGGCCAAGCTCTTCCGAATGCATATCGACGTTGCGCGGCAAACCGGACTGCCTGTCATCATTCACACGCGCGATGCGGAGGATGACACCTATGAAATCCTTTCCGATGAAATGGAGAAGGGCGCGTTTCCAGCGCTCATCCATTGCTTCACCGCGTCAGCCGATTTCGGTCGCAAGGTGCTCGATCTTGGTCTCACAATCTCGATTTCGGGAATCGTAACTTTCAAGAACGCCAAGGACTTACAAGCCGCTGCTATCGAAGTGCCTGAGGGTCGCCTTTTGGTCGAAACAGACAGCCCGTTCCTTGCGCCCGTGCCGCACCGGGGAAAGTCGTGTGAGCCCGCCTTCGTCGCTGATACTGCACGCTTTTTATCTGAGCTACGCGGCACCGATCCCGAGCGCTTGGCTGCGCAAACCACGGCAAACTTCTTCAAGCTTTTTTCAAAGGCTGCCCTGTGAAGTTCGTGATGCTCGGCTCTGGCACATCGACGGGTGTGCCGCGTGTCGGTGGACCTGATGGCACGGGCGACTGGGGCGATTGCGATCCGAATGAACCGCGAAACCGCAGAACGCGGGTTTCCATCGCTATTGAAAGCGACGCTGGCTCACGTATTCTGATTGACACGAGTTCGGATTGTCGAGCACAGCTTTTGGCCAACAAAATCAACCGATTGGATGCGGTTTTTTGGACGCATGATCACGCGGATCATTGTCACGGGATCGATGACCTGCGGGTGCTCCGCTATGGGCGCGGCGGCCCAATTCCAGCTTACGCCCACACTGAAACCGTGCGGCGACTGCGGCAGAGGTTTGGTTATGTCTTTGCCAATCAGGACGGCTATCCCGATATTTGCAGCATCTCGACGCTTGAACACTTGCGGATCGTTGCCGGCTTTGGTGTCGAATGGTGTCAGATGGAACATGGACCTGGAGAAACGACGGGCTATCGCTTCGATGCGGATGGCAAGTCGATTGCTTACGCGACTGATTTTTCATCAATTTCAGATGAAATGATCGATACGTTTGACGGCGTCGACATCCTCGTATGTGACTGCCTGCGCCGCGAACCGCATCCGACGCACGCCCATTTGGCGATGGCGATCGAGCTGGGAGAACGCACGGGAGCTAAACAGCTGGTCCTTAGCCATCTCGACAAGAGCATGGATTATCGCACATTATGTGATGAAGTACCGGACTTTGTGACCGTCGGATATGATGGCTTGGAGATGGTGGCATGAGTGAAGGCTCCATAATTTCAATCGTCGCACTGCTGGGTTGGCTCATTCTGGCTGGCAGCGCGCTAGCGAGTTTCCGCATGGGATGGGGCAAAATGGTGCGGCTGGCATTGATTTGGCTCGCAGTCTTCGTTGGACTGTTCCTGATCGCAGACCTGATGGGGGCGACGCTCCCTAACTGAGGCCACCTTCAATTTAACATAATATATATTATCATTCTGATATGCAGGTAGATCAATTACCCTGATGGCCAGCCAAAACCAGTCCCCTCAAATTGACCGATTGCTCAAAATCATGGCGCGCCTGCGTGATCCTGTGCGCGGCTGTGAATGGGATACCGCGCAAACCTTTGAAACGATCGCGCCTTATACCATCGAAGAAGCTTACGAAGTCGCAGATGCCATCGAACGCAAGGACATGGCGGAACTCAAATCTGAACTCGGCGATCTCTTGCTTCAGGTGGTCTTCCATTCACAAATGGCGGCTGAGGCTGACGAATTCACGTTTGACGACGTCGCGCGCTCGATCAGCGACAAGATGGAACGCCGCCACCCGCACATATTCGGCGATGAAGCCGGGACGATGACAAACCAGCGTTGGGAAGACATCAAAGCGGCCGAACGCGGTGATGCGGGTTCAGCCAGTGCATTGGACGGCGTGGCAAAAGCGCTTCCAGCATTGATGCGCTCAGACAAACTGCAAAAACGCGCGGCGCGGGTCGGCTTTGAATGGCACGATGTAAAAGGCCCGAAGGAAAAGCTGGAAGAAGAGCTTGAGGAATTGGCCACTGCAAGCGACGAAGAGCGGCTGATGGAGGCTGGCGATGTCTTGTTCGTCGCGGTCAATATCGTTCGACGTTACGGCGTCGACCCAGAAGCCGCACTCAAGGCGTCAAACTCCAAATTCGAACGCCGTTTCAAGAAGATGGAGGAGCTAGCTATGGCCGACGGCGAAGATTTCGCCACCCTCTCTCTTGATGAGCAAGAGGCGTATTGGCAGAAAGTCAAAGGCTTAGAAAAGGCCCAAGGTTAGGCCTTCAAAGCGTTGAATATTGGCCCATCTCTTTGGGATTGAGGCGCACCGTAATGCGGCGAAGAGGGCCCTGCTCCCCTTCCCCTGCATCTTCATCGACCAAA
Organism: Erythrobacter sp. SCSIO 43205; assembly: GCF_019904235.1. NCBI lineage: Bacteria > Pseudomonadati > Pseudomonadota > Alphaproteobacteria > Sphingomonadales > Erythrobacteraceae > Erythrobacter > Erythrobacter sp. SCSIO 43205. The sequence goes on from NZ_CP063202.1 coordinate 2,140,332, forward strand.
ACCTCGCCATGAGCATGAAGCCAGGCGATGCGGCGCCCATCAGACACAGGAAGCGTGACGGTGACCTCGCTCGCTTTCTCAGTGAGTATTTCTGCAATCTGCGCCTGAAATGCCTCTAATCCTGTCCCTTTGGCGGCAGAGACAAGTACGGCACCCTGCCCCACAGCAGCCTCTTCAAGCTCCGCTTTGCGCTCGTCTTCCAGAAGATCTGCCTTGTTCCACACCTCAAGGATTGGAATATCGCTGTGCCCGGTTTCACCGTCCACAACTTCGAGATCGGCCAAGACTTCCATCACCTGCTTTTTCTGTGCGGCGTGGGCAGGATTGGCCATATCGCGCACGTGACAAATGATGTCCGCTCCGGTCACCTCCTCAAGCGTTGCACGAAATGCGGCGACCAGCTGGGTCGGCAAATCAGAAATGAAGCCCACTGTATCTGATAAGATAGCTTTCTCGACACCTGGCAAGCTGATCGCACGCATCGTTGGGTCGAGAGTTGCGAAAAGCAAATCCTCCGCCATGACCTCAGCGCCGGTTAAGTGGTTGAAAAGCGTTGATTTACCTGCATTGGTATAGCCCACGAGCGCAATCACAGGCCAAGGCGCCCTGCCCCGTCGCTCGCGGTGCAATGCGCGGGTCTTGCGCACCTGCTCAAGCTCGCGGCGGAGGCGTCCCATACGCTGACGGATCATGCGCCGGTCAGCCTCGATCTGGGTTTCGCCGGGCCCGCCCAAAAAGCCAAAGCCACCCCTCTGCCTTTCGAGGTGGGTCCAGCTTCTTACAAGCCGGCTTTGCTGATAGTCGAGATGCGCCAGTTCGACCTGCAGCCGCCCTTCGGCCGTCGCTGCTCGCTCACCAAATATCTCGAGGATCAGGCCGGTGCGATCAATGACTTTGCGTTTGAGTTTGTCTTCAAGATTGCGCTGCTGGATCGGAGTGAGCGCCCCATCGACAATTACCAACTCACAATCATGCTGCTCACAGGCGATCTTGATGTTCTCGACCTGCCCAGACCCAAACAAGGTGTTGGGTTGCATCTGGCGAACGGGCAGCACTTGAGAGTGCGCGATGATCACACCGATCGCCAGCGCAAGTCCCTCTGCTTCTGCCAGTCTCTCCTGCGCATCAAGGTCGTAGGAGAAGCTCTTAACATCAGGGCATAGGATAAGTGAACGCGCCCCGCGCGTCACTTCGTCCATCAAGGTTTCGTCAAAGCTCAGTAGTCGCTCTCAAAATCGTCGTCCTCACCCTCGTAGTCGGGGTCATCGGACAGGTCGACCGGGCTGGCAGGCTGAATGGTCGATACCGCGTGTTTGTAAGCAAGCTGGACCGCGCCATCGCGTTCGAGCAGCATACAAAACAGATCAAAGGCAGCGATCCTACCTTGCAGCATAACCCCATTCACAAGGAACATGGTCACTTCAACTTGAGAAGCGCTCACGCGGCTGAGAAACACGTCCTGAAGCAGGCGTTGCTTTCCCGAACCGTTGCGACTGCCAAATTGTTCGGCATCGACAGTTCCGCCAGGCATGATGGTCGAAATTGCGTGTTTGTAAACAAGCTGGGATTGACCATCGCGGCGCAAAAGTATCGAGAAATTATCAAACCATGTGACAATCCCTTGAAGTTTCACGCCTTTGACCAGAAACATCGTCACTGGTGTTTTGTTCTTGCGCAGCAGGTTGAGAAAAGCGTCTTGCAGATTGCCCTGCTGTTTTGCGTTACCCCCCGAGGAACGCGCAGCTGGTGCTGGAGACGGTTTTGATCGAGGGCGGGGAGAGAGAGTTCGCCCAGTGGACATATTATGCTCCTATTATTGGCGGTCGCCATTACGATCCGCAGTCGCGCTCCAACTCATAAAAGAGGGAAGTTGCAGCTCTAAGTCATAATGGCAACTCAAGGCCAAAGCTGCAATGGTTGAGATGCACTAGCTGACAAAATAGACGACCCCTTGCACCCGCTAGGCTGTCTATTTTTTCTCAATCTCACGCCTGTCTGCCATTCCCAAAAGCTTCAATTTGCGATGGAGCGCTGAGCGTTCCATCCCGATAAATGTCGCAGTTTTCGAGATATTTCCTGAAAAACGCCGGATTTGAATCGTGAGATATTCGCGCTCAAATGTTTCACGTGCTTCGCGCAAGGGCACGCCCATCATTGCGGTCAAGCCCTCGCCCGAACTGGCAAGCCGACCACCAGTGATCTCAGCGGGAAGCATATCGGGCTCGACCACTTTAAGCCGGTCGCGCGGGGTCATGATAATTGTCCTTTCGACCACATTTCGCAGCTGGCGCACATTGCCAGGCCAGTCATAAGCCTGAAGCGCAGCCATGGCTTCCTGACTTATTTCGGGCGGAGCAATGCCCTGCTCGCTCGAATAGCGCGCAAAGAATTGATTGGTGAGCGTCGGGATGTCATCGCGCCGCTCAGCGAGCGACGGGATCGTAACAGGCACGACATTTAGGCGGTAGAAAAGGTCTTCGCGAAACCGCTTTTCCTCCATCTCCACAGCCAGATCACGCGACGTCGAAGAGACAACCCGCACATCGACACCGATCTGGCGAGAACCCCCTACCCGCACAAAGGATTGTTCAGTCAGAACCCGCAGGATGCGCGCCTGTGTCGAGAGGGGCATATCAGCCACTTCGTCAAGGTAAAGTGTACCGCCATCAGCCAGTTCAAACAGCCCCGGCTTGATCTGTTTGCCGTCAACCTCTTCACCGAACAGCTCCTGTTCAAAGCGTTCTGGGGTGATGCGGGCGGAATTGACGAGAACAAAGGCATTATCGGCGCGATTGCTCCAGCTATGCAGCATTCGCGCAGCAACTTCTTTGCCGGCCCCGGCAGGCCCAGAGATCATCACGCGGCTGCCAGTGTTGGCAACCCGCTTCAATGTCGCGCGCACCGTGTTGATGGCGGGTGAATTGCCCGTGAATTCAGGGTGGCCAAAATTCATCTCGCGAAGCTGGGTGTTTTCACGCCGAAGTCGCTCTGTTTCCGTCGCGCGTTCAACCAGAAGCAACAAGCGCTCGGCTTCAAATGGCTTTTCGATAAAATCCATCGCCCCGCGACCGACAGCCGAAACCGCTGTGTCAATATTGCCGTGGCCTGAGAAGATAATCACTGGCAGGTCCGGTTCGCGCGCTTTGATGGCGTCGAGTGTTTCAAGCCCGTCCAATTCGCTGCCGTGAAGCCACACGTCTAGCAGGACGAGGCTGGGGCGGCGTTCGTCTACGGCCGCAAGCGCCCCGGTGGAATCGGCAGCGGTGCGACATTCATATCCCTCATCTCCAAGCACTCCGGCGACAAGCTCGCGAATATCGCGTTCATCATCAACAATCAGGATATCAAGCGCCATGCGCATCTCCGTGGGGAAGTCTTGTTTTTAAAGGAAAAGCAAAAGAAAAGTGCTGCATCATTGGGGGATTGATCATTGCGCCTCACCCTCCTCTGGGTGTGGTGAACGTGCAAAGCGCAAGGTGACCCGTGCGCCCCCATCAGATGCGCTGGCAAAACTCATGTCGCCGCCATGTTCATCAACGATCTTGTTAACGATGGCGAGGCCAAGCCCGGTGCCCTTCTCTCTGGTTGTCACATAAGGCTCGAGAATGCGTTCGCGATCTGTGGGCAGGCCAATTCCGTTATCCGCAACGATAACCGCTATCCGTTCGCCATCATCGGTAAGGCTGACCTCAATTCTCCCGCGATAGTCGGCCGCGGCCTTTCCCGCCCGCGCTTCGACCGCCTCGACAGCGTTCTTGAGAACATTGGTCATGGCCTGACCCAATTGATGGCGATCGCATTGGATGTGGCGTTCAGTGAGGTTTGATGCACTCAGCTCGAAATCAATCTGGGGATGAGCGACTTCCTGCAAAAACATCGCTTGGCGAACCAGATCAAGCGCGTCTTCTGCGCGAAATACTGGTTTGGGAAGGCGCGCGAAGGAGGAAAACTCGTCCACCATCTTGCGCAAATCACCGACTTGGCGAACGATCGTGCTGGTAAGCTCATCAAACAGTTCGCCGTCTGCGGGCTCTACCTGCTTGCGATAACGGCGCTTCAACCGCTCTGTCGCAAGCTGGATCGGGGTCAGCGGGTTCTTGATCTCATGCGCGATCCGTCGTGCGACATCAGACCAGGCCGCCTGACGTTGATCGAGCAATTGGCGCGTGATGTCTTCGAAGGTGATCACAAAGCCGCTGGTGCCCGGCGCAACCGTGACAGCGAGAGTAAAAAACTCACCCTTATGTTCATGGCTGACAATGGCGCGTTCCTTGCCATCGCTTATCACCTGCGCAATTTCGCCAGACAATGCCGCGAGCGGCTGCCCCTCTGCTTGGGCATCGTCTTCCTCGCACAGCAAATTTTGCGCGGTGCCGTTCATCAACAGAACGCGCATATCCTTATCGACCGATACAACCCCTGCGGTCACGGATTGTAGAACCGCTTCCATAAAGGCACGGCGTTCGTCGATCTGCTTATTGGCATTGACCAGAGCATCGGTCTGCTTTTCAAGCTGCGACGTCATCCGGTTGAATGCCCGGTTCAAAAGCCCGATTTCGTCTCCGCCGGAGCGCCCCTCGACTCGCATTGAAAAATTGCCCTGCCCCACTTTGTTTGCAGCGCCGATCAACTCGGTGAGAGGCTCGACCTGACGGTCGGCAAAACGAAGCGCGAACCATACGGCCAATCCCACAAGGATAAGGCTCATCGCAACGAGAGCTATATTGAAGCGCAGTTGCAGGACGCGTGCTTCGACAGTGAGGGTTTCATAGGCGGTGCCAATCGCCTGAGCCCGCTCCCACGAGTTGAACATCGTCTCTTCGGTCGTGCGCGCATTATACAGGTATATCCCGCTTTCCCGGTCGATTGGCGCAATCGCGGCAATCCGTTCAGAGCTGCCTTCAACCACGACAAATTCGCCTTGATCCAAAGCAGGCAAAGCAGCCGTGCTGAAGGCAAGCGGACTGTTATCCTCCATCAGGTTCATGATCGCCGCTGTGCGAAGGCTGCCATCGCTCAGGCGTTGAAGGATGGCGCTTTCGCTGATCTCGCGTCCCTGAGCCTGAAAGGCGTAAAAATCAGGGAAGTCTGGATCTGTAATCGGCACACGGCGCAATATCTCACCCATGTCGACGGCCATGGTGATCGTGTTTTGCTGAACATCGCGCTGGTTTGCGTCATAGTAACTTTGCGCGAGCGCATTGGCGTTTTCCAAAAGCCCGCGCGATTCATCAGAAAACCAGAAGGCAACGCCAGTCTGGAACAGGAAAGCGGCAAAACCTGCAACCAGAAGAGTTGGGACTGCGGCGACTATGGAGAAAAAGAACACAAGCCTCACATGGAGCCGCGCGGTGCTTCCGGCCGCCCGGCGCAAGGCCATTCTGCGACCGATAAGCACAAGGATGGACATTGCCGGAACAAGCACGGCCACCAAAAGAAGAGACACTTGCAGCGACGGCAAGGCACCCGATTTTTCAGGGGTATTGGCGTAGGCGAGATAGTTGGCAAGCAATGCCAAGAGCAAAGCCGCCACAGAAAGCCATTCGAGCCCACGAAAGAGGTTCGCGCGGCCCGAAGCCTGAAAGAATTCGCGCCACCACGATATTCCCCTTTGCGCCGCCCTCGCAGACGCATTGTGTTCGCTGGCCATGTCTGGATCAGCTTTAGGAGAGGCAATTCCATCCATCGTTGCGCTGTTACAACAGGTAGTGTTGTAAATAAGCAAGCCTAAAGTTGCTGATCTGTCGCAAATGGAGTGTCACTCATCGCAATTCAGCGAATAAGCTACTTCCTCCCAAGCTGCCGGACAGGCGATCTCAGATCGAGCGCGCATAACGATCCGGTTCGATCAGCAGTTCGGTAATCCGTTTGCGCAAAGTGTTACGATTGATACCCAGAAGCTTGGCGGCGCGCAGTTGATTGCCCCCCGTTTTTCTGAGCGCATATTCGATCAGGGGCTTCTCAAATGCCGCAAGCGCACTGCCGTAGACCGTGCCTGCAGGAGGGTCTTTGGCAAGCAACCACTGATCGAGCGCTGCTCCAATGCCTGCATTGGCATCATCACCCTCGCCCGCGCCCGGCATCATAGGCCGTTCTTCGCCAAGCGTGTCGATCAGGACTTCGCTGTCGATGGCATCCTTGCGGCTCATCACAGCGAGGCGATAGATCGCATTGCGAAGCTCGCGAACATTGCCCCTCCAATGCCTTGCCTCAAGTCCGGCAACCGCCTCTTTCGTAAGTTGGCGCTGAGGCAGGCCTTCATCCACCGCTTGAGCCAGAAAATGCTGGGACAACACTTCAATATCTTCGCGCCGCTCACGAAGCGGCGGGAGTTCGATCGGCACCACATTAAGACGATAAAACAGGTCTTCACGGAAGCGACCCGCTTCGATCAGAGGCATTAGGTCGCGGTTTGTGGCTGCGATAATCCGGACATCAACCGCAATTTCCTGACGCCCGCCAACCCGGCGGATCCGGCCCGATTGGAGCGCGCGAAGAAGCCGCGTTTGCGCCTCTGGCGGCATATCACCGATCTCGTCGAGGAAGAGTGTGCCTCCATTAGCCTGTTCGAACTTGCCGATGGCCTGCGCGACAGCGCCGGTAAATGCACCCTTCTCATGGCCGAAAAGCTCGCTTTCAACCAGGTCATGCGGGATAGCAGCGGTATTGACAGCAACGAACGGGCCGGTCCGCCGGCTGCCCAATTGGTGTATCGCTTCTGCGACCAACTCTTTGCCCGTCCCGCTTTCGCCTGTGACCAAAACTGTCAGATCGTTGCGCAGCACTCGGGTGATCATGCGATAAACGCTTTGCATTGCCGGGGAGCGCCCCACTAATGGCATTCCATCGCCCTCTTCGCTCAGCGAAAGCGTTTCAGAACTCTCCCGCCGACTTGCCACAGCTTGCGAAACAGCCCTTACAAGCTCATCTAGGTCGAACGGTTTTGGGAAATATTCGAACGCGTTATTATCGCTCGCGCGCACGGCGGTATCGAGCGTGTTTTGCGCCGACAGGACAATGACCGGCATTTCGGGGGCACTGCGCCTCACGGCATCGAGGCTTTGCAGACCATCGCCATCTTCAAGCATGACATCAGTCAGCATCACGTCGAACTTCTGGTTCTCAAGATAGATGTCACGCTCAGCAAGCTTGGTGCAACGCTTTATCGCATACCCCTCATCTTCAAGCGCAGCGGTAATGACAGTTGCAATCGCGCTGTCATCTTCAACAAGAAGGATGGACGCTGGCATAAACTCTACGCCCCTTCACTTTCAGAGGCATTCACTTTGGCAAGGGGCAAGTGAACCCGAAAGCGTGTCATTGCCTTCTTGGCATCGCGTTCGTGGCTGATCGATCCATTCATGTCGTGGACAAGCTTTCTTACAAGGGCAAGGCCAAGCCCCTGCCCGGACGGTTTAGAGGATACAAACGGCTCAAAGATGTGATCACGCATAGTCGGATCAACGCCGGGTCCATTATCGCTTATGGTGATTTCAATCGGCAAACGCACTGCGCGGCCTAACCTTATGGCGCTAAAGGCCAGGCCACTTACGAACCGGGTCCGAACCGTTACCTGCCCTTTTGCAGCTGAACTGACCGCGTCGCGTGCGTTCGAAATCAGATTGATCAAAACCTGCTCAAGCGCGTCTTGATTGGCGAGAACAGGAGGCAAGGAAGGGTCGAATTCTTCGATGATCTCAACCTTCCCCTTGTCAGCCGCGCGAACCGTCGCGATTGCTGTCCGGATGGCTTCGTGCGGATTGCACGCTTTTGTCACTTCAGGCGTGCGCGAACCCAATTGCTGCATTCGGTCAATCAGGCGCACAATGCGGTCCACCTCATCGGTGATCATCGTTGCAAGCTTGGTATCAGCGCCTTTGAGCTTGCGCGCCGCCAGTTGAGCCGCGCCGCGAATGGCAGCCAATGGGTTTTTGATCTCATGCGCGAGGATGGATGGAGCCCCGATGGTCGAGGCGAGTTCTTCATCATTCCCGGCCTCATCATAGCCGACTTCCGATAAAGTGATCACCCGCCATCCTGGATGACTCACAAGTGGTGAGGCGGTAAGATTAACGCGCTTCTCCGTCTCGCTTGCCGAAATAGTTATTTCGCGCGCGACAAGAGCAGCATCATTGACTGAAAGACGATGCTCGACCCTTGGGTCAAGCGGGCCGATAAGCTCGATCAGGTTCGCGCCCTTCAGGCGTTTTGCACTTTTGCCAAGCATATTCTCAGCCGCTTGATTGACTTGTACCACTCTCAAACTGGGGTCGATCAGAATAAGCGCAAAAAGAAGCCCTTCGATCTGTTCCGCCGCGCCGGGCGATGAAAGATCGCTTGATGAGATCGTCGAAGGACTGGCCACGGCCCGCGCTTACCTTGCCTCAGGCCGCTTTGGCGGTTCGGCCAAGGAACGGCTCGTAAAAACGCTCGATCTCGTCCAGCACCACGTCGGGATTGTCGATGAAATTGACTTTGTTGCGAAAGTCAGCGGAGCCATGCATCCCCTTTGTGTACCAACCCAGATGCTTACGCGCGATTTTTGTGCCGACGTCGCGGCCATAATGGTCGAGCATACGTTCATAATGCTCGATGAGCGTTGCATATTGCTCGTCAAAGCTTGGAGTTGGGATGCTTTCACCGGTTCGCCACCAGTGCATGACCTGACCAAGTAGCCACGGCTTGCCATAGGCGCCCCGGCCAATCATCAGACCGTCAGCGCCCGATTGTTCAAGAGCAGTGGCCGCATCCTCAATCGTGCAAATGTCACCATTGACGATCACGGGAATGGATACCGCTTCCTTCACCTTCCGAATAAAGGACCAGTCGGCGCTGCCTTTATACATCTGATTGCGCGTCCGACCGTGCACGGTGATCATCTTGACCCCCAGATCCTCAGCGATGCGAGCCATTTCAGGGGCGTTGAGGCTTTGGTGGTCCCAGCCCATGCGCATTTTGACCGTGACAGGCACATCGACCGCCTTGACCGTGGCTTCCATCAGCTTCGTTGCCAGCGGCACTTCGCGCATAAGCGCAGAGCCAGCGAGCTGACCCACGACTTTGCGCACCGGGCAGCCGAAATTGATGTCGATGATGGCCGCGCCATTGCCTTCCTGAAGCTTCGCCGCCTCGCCCATGGAGGCAGGATCACACCCGACCAGCTGCATTGAAACCGGTTCTTCGGTCTTGTCCCACTCCGCCTTTTGCACTGACTGGCGCGTTTCACGGATAGCCGCCTCGCTTGCGATCATCTCAGTCACATTAAGGCCAGAGCCATAGCGCCGCACAAGCGTGCGGAATGGCTTGTCCGTCACGCCCGTCATTGGCGCCAGGATCACGGGTTCATCAATCGTGACAGGGCCGACTTGGATCGGCTTTAGAGGAGGCGGAGTGGGAATGTCAGACATAGTGCGAATATAGGGCAAATAATGAGCAATGAAGAGGGGTCTGCTTAAATTTTGTGCAGCGCATAGTGCATTGCTAATGAGCCGTCCAGACCTTAAGCGCTTTGCCCGATGACAACCAAGCCGCCCCTCCCCCCATTTGCAGCGATTGTTGTGGCCGCTGGCAAGGGTTTGCGCGTTGGGGGCGAAACGCCAAAACAGTTTCGCAAGCTTCAGGGAAAGCCAGTGGTTCGCCACTCGGTCGAAACCTTGCTTGAGGCGGGGGCTGATCCTTTGGTCGTCGTTATCGCCGAGGGGACGCAAAGCCATGCTCGAAAAGCACTCAGCGGGCTTTCGGGTTATCAGTTTGTCATAGGCGGTGCCTCGCGCCAGGAGTCGGTTCGTTCAGGGCTCGAAGCAATTCAAGCCAGCGCGCCGACGCGCGTGCTCATCCATGATGCGGCTCGCCCTCATCTACCGATGGCGGTTATTGAGCGATTGATTACGGCTCTTCAGGATCACCCCGGCGCCATCCCTGTCCTTCCTGTGGTTGATAGCCTTGCGCTCGCAAGCGATGAAGGCACCATGCAAGGCTCAGCAGCGCGCGAGCAACTTCGCCGGGTGCAAACACCGCAGGCATTCCGCTACGCAGACATCCTCGCCGCTCACCGCGCATGGGCTGGCGATGCGGATGCAGGCGATGATGCGCAAGTGCTCGCGGCAAGCTCTGGTTCAGTTGCACTCGTGCAAGGCGATGAACGATTGAAGAAGATCACTTTCGCCAACGATTTAGAGGATAGCGAAATCAAACCACCTTTCCGCATCGGTCAAGGCTATGATGTCCACCGCCTCGAAGAGGGTGAGGAATTGTGGCTTGGCGGCATTCAGATTGAACACACGCACGGACTTTCTGGACATTCCGATGCTGATGTCGCACTGCACGCGATCACCGATGCGGTCCTCGGCGGGATCGGCGACGGCGATATTGGCACCCATTTCCCACCAAGCGATCCCCAATGGAAAGGCGCGCGGTCCGGTCAGTTTTTGGAGCACGCCGTCAAACTCGCTCATCAAGCGGGGTACACCATCGGTAACGTCGATCTGACTATTATTTGCGAAGCGCCCAAAATCGGACCGCACCGCCCAGCCATGCGCTCTGAGGTCGCAAAGTTAATGGGACTTGGCGAAGCGCAGGTAAGCATCAAGGCAACCACCACCGAAAAACTCGGTTTTACAGGCCGCAGCGAAGGGATCGCTGCGCAGGCCGTCGTATCCCTTATTGCAATGGAGAACCGTTCATGAAGACCAAAATTCTCAGCACCGCTCTCGCTTTCACTGCTCTTGCCTCAGCACAGGCCGCAGCAGCGCAGCAAACCTGCGTCGAAAGTGCGGACCTTTCCGACACGGTTACCTACGCAATGCCAGTGCTTTATGACGCAGTTCAGGGCCCTTGTTCGGCAGAATTTGCGGCAAGTGAGTTCATGACCAGCGAGGCTGACGCTTTCATCGCTCAGTTTGCCGAACTTCAAGACCAGGCATGGCCGGGCACTTTGCGGCTGCTTAAAGTCTTCATGGCGGCAGATGCAGCAGAAGAAGGCAAAGGCGAAGACCCCATGCTCGCTGCGTTTGAACAAATGCCACCAGAGGCCCTGCGCCCCTTGGTCGACGTATTCGTTGGCGAGATGATCAGGAATGACCTTGCTAAGGATTTGAAGCCGTCAACTTGCGTTGATATTGCGGAGGCGATGGAATTGGTGTCACCCCTACCACCAGAAAATATCGGCGGGCTTGCAGGATTCCTCGCGCGTGTCACCGGGCTCGATAATCCCGCAGTATGTGGAACTCCGCAAGCAGCTCAAAAAGCAAAGTAAGGCAAATCGTGGGCGAATATCTCCTCTCCGATGAAATCAGCGCGCTTGCCGCGCGCGTAGTAGAAGAAAACGCAAAGGCTGGCCGCAAAGTCGCCACTGCTGAAAGCTGCACTGGCGGCCTTGTCGCTGGTGCCTTGACTGAAATAGCAGGTTCATCCGCAGTGCTTGAACGCGGCTTTGTCACCTATTCCAATGAAGCGAAGATGGAAATGCTGGGCGTTGCTCAGGACATCATCGAAACCTTCGGCGCGGTGTCTATTGCCTGTGTTTGGGCCATGGCCAAAGGCGCTCTTGAACGCTCCAATGCAGATGTAGCCGTCGCCATCAGCGGGGTTGCAGGGCCCGGCGGCGGCACTCAGCTAAAGCCGGTCGGGACAGTCGTTTTTGCGCGCGTTGTGCGCAATCAGGATGGCGATCCGGAAGGCGAACTTAAGCACTTTGAAGGCGGTGATGGTCCCGGTGGTCGGGCCGAAATCCGTCGTCAGGCGACGATCTGCGCGCTCGAATTGTTGTTGCCGTAAAGCTCACCAGCGCGCTTTTCAAAAGCGGCAACCATCTTACGAAAAGCGCGATCGAAATACTGTCCGGCAATCGCTTGAAACACACGATTCTTAAATTCGAAATCGACAGCAAAGTCGATCTCGCACGTATTTTCGTCGATCTCGCGAAAGGTCCACACATTATCAAGGTCCGATAACGGCCCATCGACGTAGTGCACCGCAATCTGGTTAGGCCGATCCTTCATCACGCGCGAGGTGAAAGTCTCACGGATCGACTTAAAACCGACAACCATATCCGCAAGCATTTCCGTTTCGCTATTAGAGCGCACGCGTGTTGCGATAACCCATGGCAAGAACTCGCGATATTTGCCCACGTCCGCGACCAGATCAAACATCTGCTCAGCGCTGTAAGGCAGCCTGCGGGTTTCCCTGATCCCAACCATTAGACCGCCAATTGATCACGCTTGCGGGACTTGGCCAGCTTTTCCTCGCGTGCCTTGCGCATGATAGCGAAATCATCGCCTGCATGATAGCTTGAGCGGGTCAGCGGGCTTGAGGCTACTTGCAAGAAGCCCTTCGCCCGCGCAATTGAGCCGAACGCCGAGAACGCTTTGGGCGTGACGAACTCTTCCACCTTCGCGTGTTTCGGGGTCGGCTGAAGATATTGACCCATGGTGATGAAATCGACTTCAGCAGAGCGCATATCATCCATCACCTGATGCACTTCGAGACGCTGCTCACCAAGACCGAGCATAATGCCCGACTTTGTAAAGATCAGCGGATTGTGCGCTTTCACTTCTTCAAGCAGCCTGAGCGATGCGTAATAACGCGCGCCGGGGCGAATGGTTGGATATAGGCGCGGCACTGTTTCGAGGTTGTGGTTGTAAACATCCGGTCCCGCTTCACAAATCGCTTCGACAGCGGCGCGCATTTTGCCGCGAAAATCGGGGGTCAATATTTCAATCGTGGTGCTGGGAGTGTTGCGACGCAGCGCCTCGATCACCTTAACGAACTGCCCTGCCCCGCCGTCGGGCAAATCGTCGCGATCCACGGATGTGATAACTATGTGTTCAAGCCCCATCTTAGCCGCTGCAACCGCAGTGTTCTCCGGCTCCATAGGGTCAACGGCGCGCGGCATACCCGTCTTGACGTTGCAGAACGCACACGCTCTTGTGCACACATCACCAAGGATCATCACGGTGGCGTGTTTTTTCGACCAACATTCACCGATATTGGGGCACGCCGCCTCCTCACACACCGTATTGAGGTTAAGATCGCGCATCAATTTGCGCGTCTCGTGATAGCCTTTGCTCAAAGGCGCGCGGACACGAATCCAATCGGGTTTGCGCTGCCGCTGTGGCCGCTCTCCTGATGGAGCACTCTCAGGCGTATTCGAAAGGTCATTCATGGCCCTCCACTTAGGCCTGATACTCCCCCATCGCAAGCCGAGCAGATCATAGGCTGTCTGGCCTAGGCCGAGAAAATGGAACAATCTTGGTCGGCCACGAGTATTGGGTTGCAGGCAAATCAACGCTACAGGGCCCGTCATGTTGGAAACTGCAATACAGACCTTCACATCCCCGGTGGTCTTGTTCTTCGTGCTGGGGCTGTTTGCCGCCTATGTGCGTTCAGACCTCTCCATACCTGAACCCATTGCCAAAGCGATGTCGCTTTATCTGATGGCGGCCATTGGCCTAAAAGGCGGGGTGGCCGTCTCCAAGTCGGGTATCGATATGACGGTGATCTCTGCCCTGGGAGCAGGAATTGTCGCGGGCTTTTTTCTCCCCTTCTTCGCTTACGGCGTGCTCAAAACCTTCGGCAAACTTGACCGGATAAACTCAGGCGCGGTCGCCGCGCACTACGGGTCGATCAGCGTCGTGACCTTTGTGACGGCAACCGAAATCTTGACCGGACAAGCTCGTGAGCCGGGCGGCTATATGGTTGCGGTTATGGCTGCGATGGAAGCCCCCGCCATTTTGAGCGGTCTTGTCCTAGCGCGCGGGCTTGGCAGTTCAGGCGAACAAAGCACTGGCGAAATGTTGCACGAGGTGTTCACGAATTCCTCGATCATGCTTCTACTTGGTGCATTCGTAATCGGCATGATTGGCGGAGCAGATGGCTTTGCCCCAGTAAGCCCATTTTTCGAAGCTGGGTTCAAAGGCGTGCTTTGCATTTTCCTTCTCGATATGGGCTTGATTGCCGCTCGCCGGATGATTGATGCACGCGCCGTGACGTGGCGCCTTGGTGCGATTGCGGTCTTTCTTCCCTTGGTGAACGGGCTTGTCGGTACAGCGCTTGGCGTTGGCATCGGCCTTGATACAGGTTCATCCGCAGCGCTTGGCGTATTGTGCGCAAGCGCAAGCTACATTGCAGTTCCTGCCGCTATGCGACTTGCCCTGCCCGAAGCCGATCCGGGGATATACCTTACCATGTCGCTTAGTATCACCTTCCCGTTTAACGTGCTTATCAATATCGGTGTTATCAGCGCTTTCGCGGCAATGCTGACAGGGATAGATGGAGGGGTCCGATGATCGAAACAGTCACCCGCAAACGCATTGAAATCCTGACCGATAAAGCGCTGCAAAAGCGTGTGACCGATGCGATTGAAAAAGCCGGGATCATCGGCTGGACTGTCTTACCGGTCAGCAGCGGGAAAGGGCGCGAGGGGGTCTGGCGCGAGGAAAGCGTCATGGGGACCGACAAGGTCTTTGTCCTGACAATAGCGTCGGAAGAAAACGCACAGGCCCTTGCAGAGGCCCTCGCACCTATGCTTACGAACTTTGGATTCCTGCTCTCGATGTGGGATGTTCAAGTTATTCGCGGGGAACGGTTCACCTAAAAGCCCTCCTCCGCTATCTGGAGAGGGATCGCAAGTGCCCGAATACGCTGAGCTTTTACAAGGTTATCGTCGCTTTCGCGAGGGTGTCTACCCGCGCCAGAAAGAGCGTTTCGATGAAACGATTGCTAAGGGCCAGCACCCCAAGATCCTGATCATTGGATGCTCGGACAGTCGCGTAGACCCTGCACAGATTTTCGACGTTGATCCGGGCGATATTTTCGTTGTCCGCAATGTTGCAGCCCTCGTACCTCCGTTTGAAACCTCAGGGGGGCAGCACGGTGTTTCTGCGGCTGTGGAATTTGCGGTGCAAATGCTCGAAGTTGCGCAAGTCGTCGTCATGGGTCATGGCCGGTGCGGCGGGTGTCAAGCTGCGCTGACCAAGGCTTTTGAAAATGCCGATCACGGCCAAGGCGCATTTATCGCCAATTGGGTTGGCCTGCTTGACGAAGCGCGCGACAAGGTGGCCAGCAAATACGGGACCGAAGGCCGCAAAGCAGAGCTCGCGATGGAATTTGCAGCCATCAGGCAAAGCATCGACAACTTGCGCACCTTTCCATGGGTTGCGGAAAAAGAGGCTGCCGGCGCGCTCAAACTGCGCGGTGCCCATTTCTCCATCGCGGAGGGTATCTTGTACTCACTCGACGAGGAAACCGGGGCATTCCTTCCCGAAGATTAAACCAGCACCGCTGCAAACTCCCCAAGAAATGAAGGCATTATGGCTGATAGTGAACTCAAGAATATCGCCCTGCTGATTGATGCAGACAACACGATGCCCAACGGGATTGATCCGGTTTTGACCGTCATGGCAGAGCTTGGACAGGTCAACATCCGACGGGCCTATGGCAATTTTGCCAAGGACAATCTGGCAGGATGGGAGACGATCACCAACAAGTTCGGAATTCGGCCACAGCAGCAGTTCGATGTCTCTAAAGGCAAGAACGCAACCGACATGGCAATGACGATCGATGCGATTGACCTTTTGTATCAAGGCAAAGTGGATGGCTTTGGTCTGATGACATCGGACAGCGATTTCACACCTCTTGTCACTCGGCTGAGGCAGGATGGTATCATCGTTTACGGCTTTGGTGAGGCGAAGACACCTCAAGCGTTCAAATCTGTCTGTACGCGCTTTATCGACATCAAGAAACTGATTGCGACCAATGCGAGCGAAAATAGCATTGGCCAAAAAGAAGCGAAAAGCTCTGATGCTTCTGTCGACGAAGACCTCAACGAGCTTATCACTGCAGCTTATTCCGAGGCGAAAAAGGACCAGGGCTTTGCGCGACTTTCTCAAGTCGGGCAGATCGCCGGGAACCGTTCAAGCTTCGATGTGCGCAATTATGGTTTCAAGAGCCTCAAGGATTTGTTTGAGAGTCTCGACAACTTCAGGCTTGAGACGCGCGATGACAATCAGGTTTATGTGAAACGCGAAAGATAGGCGCCGTCACAGCAATTGCCCACGAAAAAGGGCGCCGGAATTGCTTCTGGCGCCCTTCTTTTGTTTGTCTTGCCCGAATGGTTACATTGTCGCAGGAGCAGCCGGTGCAGCGCCCGTCTCACCTTCAAGCTCATCGGCATAGGCCGTCCACAGCATAGCCAGCGGCATTCGCGAACCGCTGATGCGGCTGAGGCTTTCGCGAGCGGCTGCATAATCACCTGCACCGATCTGTGCGATGGCGAGGCGGTTGAGTTCCTCGTTCATCTCGACCCCTGGCATTGTCACAGCTCGTTCGTAGAACTTGATCGCCTTGTCGTATTGGCCATAGCTCAGGAACGCGTCTCCTGCCGCAACGACGGTGCGAAGACCGGCATTAGGTGCGGAGGCGTCCGCTTCGAGCGCCGGCAAATCAGCACGGTCGCTGGCGAGGCGGCTATTAGCAATGCCCAACTGTTCGACCATGTAGAGGTTTGAGTCGACGAGAATCCCTGCCGCTTTGCCCTCTTCGATGATGCTCTTCACCTCGCTCGGGAGGCGACGCGCATCTGCAACTTCGATATAGAAGTCATAATCAGATGCCGAGTTCAATGCACCGGTTTGACGTGCAAGGCGGAAGAGGTCGAGCATCTCAGCCGGCTTAAACTCATTAAGGTTACGAGCGATGTTGATAGCATCGCGCCAATTGCCCTCACTAGGGAAATCCGCAAGCCACATCGTTGCAACTTCGTAAACGGTAGGGCTCAGCTCATTTTCATAAGCGACTGAGATACCGCGGCGATACCACGCTTCGTCAACTGGTTGACCAGCGGCCTTTTGCTGGGCGACTGCGTCTTTCAGATACTTGAAACCAGCGTCAAATTCACTGTTGCCAAAATAGCTTTCCATCATTGCAATCCGCAGGCTCGCAGGAGTGATGGTGTCAGTGGTGAAGTTGTTATCAATTGCAGCCTGAAGATAGGTGCGGGCTTTCCCGGTCATATTCAGGCGATCAGCAAGCTGATAGGCGATAAAGTTGTAACGCCCTGCGTTTGCTGCATCGACCTTGCCACTGGCCAGCATCGCTTCCATACCTTGCAGTTGAAGCGCCGGATCTTGAAGACGCACACCTGAATTGAACATCAGACCGCCGCCAGCGATCTTTTCATCAGGCGTGTTGAGAAGCCCTGCAAGCGCGTCAAACTGGGCGCGCTGTGAGGCAAGATCGGAGCCTTCTGTATTCATGAGCTCGTTCAGCGGCTGATAAACAGCGATGAACTCTTTCGAATAGCCGCCGCCATCGTTTTCATCTTTTTTCTTTTTGCGCTGCGCACTGGCTTCGGCGGGCATAACAGCTGTCGTCGCGACCGCTGCACCCGTTGCCAAGGCAATGGCCAGGGCGAGCGAAGACGTGCGCTTGCGCGAGAAAAATGTGATCATTGTGGTTCTCTCCAACAAAGGGTTTTCATAGCCGTCCGTTTGGGAGCACGGCTGTTTGATGAATCTCTAGGCCGCTCAATGGACGAGGCTGTTTCCTATTGCAATTGGTACTAGAGGAAGCGTGCTGAACGAGGATTGAATGGAGTGTAAATATCGATCAAAGCCGCGCAATGATCGTTCACAAGACCTAAGAGAGCGGAGGATGAACCGGACGGCTGACCCCAAATGTGGAAAAAGCCCGGAATGAACCGGTATCTTGCCCCCCATCGGTGGCGCTGAGCGTCCCGATACCCTACATTAGACGCAAAGAAATAGAAGAGAGCGAAAAGGCTTTTCCTTGAGCGACGATAACGACATCCTCGAACCCACTGCTTCGGCACCTGTTCCAAGCGAATATGATCGCATCGACATCGTCGATGAAATGAAAACGAGTTATCTCGATTACGCGATGAGCGTGATCGTGAGCCGCGCCCTTCCCGATGTGCGCGATGGTTTGAAACCGGTTCACCGCCGCATTTTGTACGCCTCGAAACTTGGCAATTTCGTAGCCGGACGCCCTTACGTGAAAAGCGCGAAGATCGTCGGCGATGTGATGGGCGATTTCCACCCGCACGGCGACAGCGCTATTTACGATGCCCTTGCCCGGCTGACACAAGATTGGTCAATGCGCGTGCCTCTGATCGATGGTCAGGGCAATTTCGGCTCGATGGACCCCGATCCACCAGCGTCCATGCGTTACACCGAAGCGCGTCTCGCACGCGTGGCCGATACGCTGCTCGATGACCTTGATAAGGACACGATTGATTTCGTTCCAAACTACGATGGCCGTAAAAAAGAGCCATCGGTCCTTCCTGCCCGCTTCCCGAACCTCCTCGTCAATGGCGCGGGCGGTATTGCAGTGGGTATGGCGACCAATGTGCCACCGCATAACCTTGGTGAGGTCATCGACGGATGTCTCGCCTTTATGGACAACCCGGCAATCACATCTGAGGAATTGATTGAATATATTCCGGGACCAGATTTCCCGACTGCCCCCCTCATTCTTGGCACCAGCGGCGCCAAAGCTGCATACACCAAAGGACGCGGCTCAATCCTGATGCGTTGTCGTCACGAGATCGAGACACGCAAAGGCGACCGGGAAAGTATCGTCTTCACCTCAATTCCTTATCAGGTGGGCAAGGCTGGTCTTGTTGAGAAGATCGCCGATGCCGCCAAGGAAAAACGTATTGAGGGCGTTGCCGACATCCGCGACGAAAGCTCGCGCGCTGGCGTGCGTGTCGTGATCGACCTGAAACGCGATGCGACGGCTGAAGTCGTGCTGAACCAGATCTGGCGCCATACTCCTGCGCAAAGCTCATTCCCTGCAAATATGCTGGCAATTCGCGGCGGGCGCCCTGAAACGTTGATGCTGCGCGACTTTATCCAGGCGTTCATTCAATTCCGCGAAGAGGTCATCACCCGGCGCACCAAGTTTGAACTCAATCGCGCCCGTGAGCGCGCGCATATATTGCTTGGCCTTGTTGTCGCGGTGTCCAACCTCGATGAAGTCGTGGCTATCATCCGGGGCGCGCCGAACCCGGCAACTGCGCGCGAGCGCTTGCTCGCTAAAGAATGGCCCATTGGCGATATTGCTCAGTACATCCGGCTTGTTGAGGCGATTGAGCCTTCTGCCGACCAAGAGGGCGGCACCTATCGTCTCTCTATCCGGCAGGTTAAAGCGATCCTTGACCTTCGTCTCCACCGTCTCACGGCTCTGGGACGCGACGAGATCGGTGATGAGCTTAAGGAACTTGCCGACAGGATTGCCGAATATCTCGAAATCCTTGCGGATCGAGTGAAGCTCTACGCAGTGATGCGCGAGGAGCTGGAGGAGATCCGCGCAACCTACGCAACACCGCGCGTCTCGGAGATCGCGCCAGCTTGGGATGGTCTTGACGATGAAGACCTGATTGAACGCGACGATATGGTCGTGACGGTCACTCTCGACGGGTACATCAAGCGCACTCCTTTGAGCACCTTCCGCGCGCAAAACCGTGGTGGCAAAGGACGCGCCGGGATGTCGACCAAGGATGAGGACGCGATTGCGGAAATGTTCGTCACTTCGACGCACAATCCGGTCCTGTTCTTCTCCACCGCTGGCAAGGTGTACCGCATCAAGGTTTGGAAGCTTCCCGAAGGCGGTCCGGCAACGCGCGGGCGGCCAATCATTAACCTGCTTCCGGCTCTTGACGATGGTGAGACAATCCAGACTGTCCTCCCGCTACCGGAGGATGAAGAATCGTGGGGCGCGCTTTCGGTTGTGTTTGCAACAGCCAAGGGCAATGTGCGCCGCAACTCTATGGACGCATTCAGCAACATCCCTTCCAACGGCAAATTCGCCATGCGGTTTGACGAGGATAGCGATGACCGCCTGATCGGCGTGCGATTGGTCGAGGCTGGTGATGATGTGATGCTCGCCTCTAAAACCGGGAAGGCGATCCGCTTTGGCGCTGAAGAAGTGCGCGAGTTCACCTCTCGCACATCCACTGGCGTTCGCGGTATGAAGCTGGTTGAGGGCAACGAAGTCGTCTCGCTTTCGACCTTGAGCGCGACGGGCACAACCGCTGAAGAGCGTGAACAATATCTCAAATTCGCGCCCTACAAGGGTGAACGCGAAGGCGAGCCGAATCTGTCGGCTGAGCGATTCTCAGAGATTGAGGACAAAGAGCAATTCATCCTCACTGTGTGCGCCAATGGCTATGGCAAGGTGTCGAGCTCTTATGAATACCGCACCACCGGCCGCGGCGGTCAGGGCGTTGTCAACATCGACAATATCGAGCGAAACGGTCCGGTTGTGGCCAGCTTTGTGGTCAGCAAAGGCGATCAATTGATGCTCGTCACCGATCAGGCCAAGCTTATTCGCATCGGACTTGAAAGCTTGCGCGTCATGGGCCGGAATACGGCGGGCGTGCGCCTCTTCAATGTCGGCAAGAACGAGCACGTCGTCTCAGCTGTGCGTATCGACGAAACCGAAGAGCCTGAGAATGAGGGCGAAGAGGCCATTGTCGAAGAGATGGTGGAACGCAAAGGCGGCGGGGACGCAACCACGCCAGACACCACACCCCAAAGCGACAGTGATATTGGCGAGGAACCGCCGGAGTAGGAGACTACTTCGCCGGAACCTCGCCACGCAAAGTCTGAACCACCCCGGTTGCGATCATCAATTGGCCCGCAAAGTATAGTGGCCAGACCGCCAGATCTGGCACAGGTGAAAGGTCAAACGGCCCCATGCGGCTAAAGATCAGCCAATCGCTCACCACGAAAAGCAGCGCTCCGACGCCCACGCGGTAGCGCGGAAAGCTGCTCGTCCAAGCGGCAGCCGCCATCGCGCCGAGGGTCGTTGCGTAGATACCGATCAAAGCATCGCCAGAAAGAACATAGGAGAACGCTGGCACCGCTATGATGAGGGCGAAGCCAAGAAGGCCTTGGCTGAACGCTGCCTGCTCTCGCCGATTGCGCATATAAAGCACTATCGCTGCCAAATGGGAGGCCGCAAACAGCGCCCCGCCTGCTTCGAACCAAAGCTCCAGTGCCATGTCGCCAAGCGCCGAAAGCGCAAGAGCTATCGTCAGGATCATGCCATCTGCGCCCGGCGCGCGGCGCAAGGCATAGATGGCAAGGAACCCAACTCCTGCGCCTTTTATCGCGATTTCAATCGGTTCGACTTTGATGCTGTCTTGAAGCACGTAATAAGCCACCGCCGCGAAAACCGCAGCAAGCAGCCAGGGACGATGTTCGACAAGCGCACGTCTGGGCATTTTGGCTCTCAATTCCTCTTCTTGCCTTGAAGGCACGCTAGCACGGGGCTACTTCGCGAGCCATGACGACAACCCAATTCACACACGATGTCCACATTATCGGTGGCGGCCTTGCCGGATCAGAAGCCGCTTGGCAGCTTGCCAATCGCGGGATCAAAGTGCGCCTTTCTGAAATGCGCGGTTCGGGTGAGATGACGCCTGCGCACCAGACCGACGGCCTCGCTGAACTGGTGTGCTCAAACAGTTTTCGTTCGGATGATGATACAAAGAACGCGGTGGGCCTGCTTCACCACGAGATGCGTGAGTTGAATTCCATAGTTATGCGCGCCGGCGAAATTGCCCGCGTGCCCGCAGGAAGCGCGATGGCGGTGGACCGCGATGTGTTTTCCGCCGAAGTTGAAAAAGCGCTGAAAGAGCACCCTAACGTAGAGATCGTGCGAGAGCGCGTGGACCAGCTGCCCGAGGCAGGCCTTACCATTGTCGCGACTGGCCCCCTTACCGCGCAATCGCTAGCGCAAAGCATCATTGGAACTACAGGGCAGGAACGCCTTGCTTTCTTCGATGCCATCGCTCCCATCGTTCACCGCGACAGCATTGATATGTCTAAATGCTGGATCCAGTCGCGCTGGAACAAACGGACCGAAGCCTCCAACGAAGACGGCGATTACATCAATTGCCCGATGACGAAGGAGCAATATCTCGCTTTTCACAAAGGCCTGATCGAAGGCGAAAAAGGCGAGTTCAAGGAGTGGGAGAAAGACACTCCTTATTTTGATGGCTGTATGCCGATCGAAGTGATGGCCGAGCGCGGGGTTGAGACACTTCGTTATGGCCCGATGAAGGGTGTGGGCCTCGACAATCCTTACGACACCAGTGAAGAACATCCGCAAGGGCGCTGGCCCTATGCGGTGGTGCAGCTTCGCCAGGACAATAAGCTTGGCACGCTTTGGAACATGGTAGGTTTCCAAACCAAGCTTAAATATGGCGCGCAGATTGACCTTTTCCGCACCATTCCGGGTTTAGAAAACGCGGAATTTGCAAGGCTTGGCGGCCTACACCGAAACACTTTCCTCAATTCGCCCGAAGTACTCGACCGGCAATTGCGTTTGAAAGCCGCGCCCCATATTCGCTTTGCGGGGCAAGTGACGGGCTGCGAAGGCTATGTCGAAAGCTCGGCAATCGGCCTTGTTGCAGGGATGATGACCGCCACCGAGCTTGCCGGCAAAGAGTGGACGCCCCTGCCCGCAACGACCGCCATGGGCGCGCTTTTGAGCCACATCACCGGCGATGCAGACGCAGCAACGTTTCAGCCGATGAATGTGAATTTCGGCCTCTTCCCGCCGCTGCATGAGGTGAAGAAGAAACAGCGCAAGGAAGCGTACACTTCGCGAGCAAAGGCGGATTTGGCGCAGTGGATTGCCGGAACGCGAGAGGTCGAACCTGCCTGATCCTTCGCGATCTCCAGCGAAAGCTGGAGTCCATCATCAGGTTTACGAGATGGATTCCTGCGTGCGCAGGAAATCACAGATGAGCTAACAACGACACGCTGGCTTACGCGTCCGCTTTGGCGCAGAGGTCGCAAACTCGGCCTGCGTCAATTCCGCATCGCCATTGCTATCCATCTCGGCGAAGCGATCCGATGTGCGCACCGCCCATTCCTCAAATGTCAGCAAATTATTGCCGTCTTTATCGAGCTTGCGAAACGCGTCCGAGCGCGTTGAGAGCATCTCATTGCGCGTGATTTTGCGGTCGCGGTTGCGGTCGTAACGAAAAAAACGGCGCTCTTCGCGGGTTAGCTCAGATGCTTCGGGCGGAGCAGGCCCGATCATATCGCCCGCATCGCTTTCAGGAAGAGCATCAGGGTCAACCTGCACAATCTCCTCTGGCTCAGGCGGAGGCGGCGCATTAGCCTCTACCTGTGCGCGGCCCTGCCACCAGAACACGCCAACGCCTGCAAAGACTAGTCCCAAGAACACACCAAGCACTGTTTGACGCATCTGCTTTCCCTCATTCAGCCACAGCGGCATAAGTACATTGACTTAGCGTCCGAAGAAAGCGGCTCTTATTGCGGTGAGTGATGCGCCCCGGCCTTCCATTAATGGGCGCCCTCCTTTTTTAAGCGATCTCAATGATAAAGCGCTGAGCACTGCCAGGCCCTTCATCGCAGATGGCAGTCGTTTGTCTGCGGTTCCAAGCTGCAATCCAAGCGTGGTCAGCATCTCGCGCTCTTCTTCGAGCGAAACATTGCAGGCAAGGTCTGCAAGCGCCCAGCTCTTCGCCTCGATATGACCAATCCCTGTCCCTGCCTCGCCGAACACGCCGACTAACGCCTTGGCGCGGCCCTCTGCAAAGGCGAACGCATCCGCTTGGGCAAGGGGTGGCTCGGCCAGCAAATGCTCCCAGCCATCAATCAAGGGGATGAGGGAGGCTTCACGACCTGCAAATTCGCCCCCGACAGCATCAAGCACCACGTCTCCCCCCGGACGCTCGCTTACGGGTTTGTTCAAGGTTTCGCGCCACCATGCAAGCCGCATCTGGCCCAGCATGGTCTCACTGGTCCCAGCTACAATGCGGCCCAAACGCACATCAAGCTCAAAGAATATCCTTAACGAGCGGCGATAGAGCCGCGGCGTGTGCGCAAGCGCAAGCTCGATTTCGGCGGGCAGGATTTCATCTAAAACAGCAGACATCGGGGCAACTTCTAGGGTGGGGACGCGAGAGTTTGCAATCTCGCTTTGGCAAATGTTCGGGTTGGAAACTGAAGTTAAAACGAGGGGGATTGAGTAAGATTGCGTTAACCAGAAAGCTTCGCAATCCGCTTACCCCCATTGGTCTATCACCACGGTCCAATAGCTAAATTTTCGTGGAATTTGCACGCGAAAAACAACCTTGAGGACAAAGTACCATGGGTAAATCGCTGATACCGACGGGCTCGTTTCTCCGGCGCATAGCGCGGGATACGACTGCGAACACGCTCGCTATTTCAGCAGCGGCGATGCTGCCGCTGATGGCCATGGTCGGAGGCGGCGTTGATGCAAGTCGCTACTACATGGCGGAATCGCGCCTTCAGGCGGCTTGTGACGCAGGCGCTCTTGCCGCGCGCCGCGCGATGGATGACAACGACTTCAACAATGAGCACAAGACGGTCGGCCTCAACTTTTTTGACAACAATTACAAAGAAGGCACCTTCGGGCTTGAAGAGCTTGAGCGCAATTACGTCGGGACTAGCGATGGCGAGGTGAACGGAACGGCGTCAGGCAAGCTTCCATCCTCGATCATGGGCGCGTTCGGCTACAAAAACTTCCCGATCGAAGTCGAATGTCAGGCAGACATCAACATTGCGAACACAGACATTGTGCTGGTGCTCGATACCACTGGCTCGATGGACGGCCAGCCCATTCAGGATCTGCGGGATGCGACCCTGTCGTTCTATGACACGATTGAGGACGCAACATCTGATGCAGCGCAGGTGCGCTATGGGATTGTGCCTTATTCCTCTCAGGTCAATGTTGGCCAACTTCTCCAAGCCAGCTGGATGAAATCGACCCACACCTATCAATCGCGCGAGACAATCCGCACTTTCGGAACGCCTACGACCGAAAGCATCGATGTCGTTCGTACTGGCAATGCAACCAATTTCCAAAACCTGCCTAACCAGCAGTATTACAGCGAAATTCTCCCGACATATAACGATTGCGTGGACGTTGCCTTCACCAACGAGCCGGGCAACAACGAATACATCACGCACGATCCCGCTGGGCTGACGCTGGTTTCACAAACAACCGAGGGGACCAGGACGATCTCTGTTTACGAAGGGATCGCTCAGTATCTCAACCTCAACTTTTCAAGCGGGACGTGGTTTGGTTACACCTCGTCGACGTACCGTGAATGTCGCTTGTATTTTAACCGCCAGTCGTATGACGCGTGGTCAACAATCACTATTGTTGAAGACACCCCTTACGAGTGGGATTGGGAATACAAGCCTGTGTCCTACAACGTTAGCGGAGTCCTTTCGAGCGGATTCCTTCAAGCCAACACCGGCGATGACATGGCGGTCGAAACGCACAACTGGAACGGCTGTATCGAAGAAGCTCAAACCGTAAACACTGCCGTTTGGGATCCGGTTCCAGCGGGTGCGTTTGACGTTGATATCGACCTTGTACCGAGCAGCGAGGCTCAACGCTGGGCCCCCATGCTCCCGACCTTGGTGCGCCCTCGCTACAACGATAACTCAAACCGTTACGATGAGGCGAACTACGTTCTGGCCAATATGCGTTCTGAAGAGGACAAGCAGCCAATCTGGACAACCTGTCCCAAGCCAGTTCGCCAGCTCGATGAAATGCCTAATCGCTCTGAGCTTGAAGATTATCTGAGTGCTGCGGAAGGCTTTGTTGCAGACGGTGCGACATACCACGATATCGGAATGATCTGGGGTGGCCGGATGATTTCGCCCGATGGCATTTTCTCGTCGCGCAATCAGACAGGCTCAAACGGTCAATCCATCTCGCGCCATATCGTGTTTATGACCGATGGTGTGATGTTCGGAAACAACCGCGTCTATTCGCCGTGGGGTTACGAATGGTGGGATCGCCGCGTCACCGACGACGGCGACCAGGACAACAACACCGCCATCCACGCCGAACGCTTTCAGGCCGCTTGCCGCGCGGTTCGCAACAAGAACATCACCGTTTGGGTGGTCGCTTTTGGCACGGCGCTTTCGCAAAACCTCATCGACTGTGCGACTCCGGGCCGTGCCATGCGCGCAGCCGACGGTGACGAACTCGATGAAAAATTCCGCGAGATCGCTGAAAAGATCGCTGACCTGAGGTTGACCAAGTAATGGCTATCAAGACTACTCAACGCTTGAAGCGCGATACCCAAGGCGCGGCATTAACAGAGTTCGCTCTGGTCGCGCCGGTCCTGATCCTGATGATCATGGGTATCTTTGATATGGCTCACTCAAGCTATACCAACTCGCTGATGAACGGCGCCATTCAAAAGGCAGCGCGCGACCTCACTCTCGAGACGGGCGTGGTGAGGCAGGAAGATATCGATGACAGAGTGATCAATCAGGTCCGCAATGTCGTGCCCGCCACTGCCAAAGTCGAGCTTGTAAAGCTGTCTCACTTCGAATTCGAGGACATTGGTCAGGAAGAAGAATACACCGACACCAATGGCAACGGCAAATGCGACGGCGGCGAGCCGTACATTGATTACAACAACAACGGGCAATGGGATAAGGATCGCGGCGCAGAAGGCATTGGCGGGGCACGCGACGCGGTGCTTTATACAGTCAACGTCAGCTATGACCGGCTTTTGCCGATGGCTTATCTGGCGGGTCTTTCCGACACTATCAATTTGAGCGCCTCGACCGTTCTTCGCAACCAGCCATATGCCGAACAGGTTGTCTCTGTTTCACAAGGGAATTGCTAGTGAGCAAGATCAAAGCCCCCAAATTTACGCGGCTGCGCAAAGCAGCAAGCAAACTGCGCACTCTGGTACGCGACAATTCGGCCATTGCCCTCACCGAATTTGCATTTGCAGCGCCAATCACGCTCAGCATGGGGATGCTGGGCACTGAAACGGCCTATTTTGCGATCTCGCATATGCAGATGAGCCAAATCGCAATGCAGGTCGCCGATAATGCGAGCCGCGTTGGCGATAGCGCGCTCGCCGCGCAGGTTGTAACCGAAAAGGATATCAACGGCGTTCTGGTCGGTGCCGAACGGCTTGGCGAGAAATACGGCATCTTTGAAAACGGCCGCGTGATCATATCAAGCCTCCAGGTGAACGCCGATGGCGGCCAATGGATCGCATGGCAGCGTTGCCGGGGTGCGAAGGTGAAGAATTCCAAATACGGGACGGAAGGCACCGGGGCGGATGGCACAGCTTTCAAGGGCATGGGCGATCCGGCCAAGCCGGTCACAGCAAGCGCGGGAACGGCGGTTATCTTTGTAGAGGTGTATTACACCTATGATCACATCACGCCGTTCGAATTGTTCGGTGAAAAAGAATTCCAGTACGAAGCAGCGTTCAATATTCGCGACGTGCGTGATTTGAGCGGCCTGCAGCAAACCAATCCGGTGAGCCCGGTCGCACGGTGCAATCAATACACCAAAGACCTCGCCTGAAGCATTTGGCGATTGCGCGAATTTTGGGGAGAGCGGCCAACCGTCGCCCTCCCCTTTTTTCTTACTTGTAACAAACCTTTTTGACGGCCTCGACAATGCGTGGTGCGTCAATCAGCGCAAGCTTTTCAAGGTTGGCTGCATAGGGAAGCGGCACGTCCTCGTTGCAAACCCGCGTGACGGGTGCATCAAGATCGTCAAATCCCTCTTCCATACAGATCGCGACAATTTCAGACGCGATGGAGCAAGTCGGCCAGCCTTCTTCCGCGATGACAAGACGATTGGTCTTGGCAAGGCTCTTAAGCACGGTTTCCTTGTCCAGCGGGCGCAGGGTGCGAAGGTCAATGACTTCTGCGTCAATCCCCTCTTCCGCAAGCGTTTCAGCCGCTTCAAGCGCGAGGCCCACACCGATGGAATAGGATACGATGGTCGCATCCTTGCCCTCACGCATGATCCGCGCCTTGCCGATGGGGAGCACGTGATCGTCGAGGTCTGGCACATCGAAGCTGCGGCCATAGACGAGTTCATTTTCGAGGAAGACCACCGGATCCTCTGAACGGATTGCCGCCTTCATCAAGCCCTTTGCATCCGACGCATCATAGGGTGCAATGACGATCAGGCCGGGGACGCTGGCATACCATGGGCCATAGTTTTGTGAGTGCTGTGCCCCTACACGCGATGCCGCACCATTGGGGCCACGAAACACGATGGGGCAACGCATCTGGCCGCCTGACATATAATTGGTCTTAGCCGCCGAGTTGATGATGTGGTCAATCGCCTGCATGGCGAAGTTGAAGGTCATAAACTCGACAATTGGACGCAAGCCCCCCATCGCAGCGCCCGCACCAATGCCAGCAAAGCCATATTCGGTGATCGGCGTATCAATCACGCGCTTTGGACCAAACTCGTCGAGCAAGCCTTGGGTGACTTTGTAAGCCCCTTGGTACTCGGCGACTTCCTCACCCATGACGAAGACACGCGGGTCAGCGCGCATTTCTTCGGCCATGCCATCACGCAAGGCTTCGCGCACGGTTGTCGAGGTGAAGCTCGTGCCCTCAGGGATTGCCGGATCGCTGGCCCTGGCTTTAGCCTTGGGCGGGCTCGCCGCAGTTCCTTCGGACGCAGCAGGCGCAGGTGTCGGAGCGGGAGCCGGCGTTGGGTCTGGCGTAGGCGCCGGAGAAGCCTCAGCCCCCTCGCCTTCCATATGCGCAATCACCGTGCCGACAGCGACATTCTCAGTGCCTTCCTCAACAAGGATTTTCGAAAGCACGCCTTCGTCGATGGCCTCAAATTCCATTGTGGCTTTGTCGGTTTCGATCTCCGCGATGATATCGCCGGGCTCGATTGTATCGCCCTCAGCCTTAAGCCAGCGGGCAAGTGTGCCCTCCTCCATTGTGGGCGACAGAGCGGGCATTTTGAGTTCGATAGCCATCAGTAATTCTCCAC
The DNA here is from genome assembly GCF_019904235.1 of Erythrobacter sp. SCSIO 43205. Lineage (NCBI taxonomy): Bacteria > Pseudomonadati > Pseudomonadota > Alphaproteobacteria > Sphingomonadales > Erythrobacteraceae > Erythrobacter > Erythrobacter sp. SCSIO 43205. Next base: position 2,169,150 of record NZ_CP063202.1, read on the forward strand.
CAAAACATCGGTGTAGAGTTCGGATGGATCCGGCTCTGGCGAACTTTCGGAGAAATCAGCGGCTTCGGTCACGATCTTGCGAATGTCCTTGTCGATAGCCTTTAGGTCAGCCTCATCATGGCCCTTTTCGATCAGCGTGCGCTTGAGCCGCTCAATCGGGTCGTGTTTCTCGCGCTGTTCCTGCACTTCGTCGCGGGTGCGGTATTTGGCCGGGTCAGACATGGAGTGGCCGCGATAGCGATAGGTGTTGAGTTCCATGAGAACCGGCCCCTTGCCCTCGCGCACGTGCTTGAACGCAACCTCAGCCGCCGCGCGCACTTCGAGGACGTCCATGCCGTTTACGTCCATGCCCGGAATGCGGAAGGCCGTGCCGCGGCGGTGGAAGCGGGTTTCAGCTGACGAGCGGGCGCTGGCTGTGCCCATTGCGTATTGGTTATCCTCGACCACGAATACGATTGGCAGGTTCCAAAGCGCGGCCATGTTGAACGTCTCGTAAACCTGCCCCTGGTTCGCCGCACCATCGCCGAAATAGGCAAGGCACAGGCCCCCGTCCTCATTGTATTGATGAGCGAGCGCGAGCCCCCCGCCAAGCGCAACCTGAGCACCGACAATACCGTGGCCGCCGTAAAATTTGTGCTCGGTCGAGAACATATGCATTGACCCGCCTTTGCCCTTCGAAATCCCGGCTTCACGGCCCGTCAGCTCAGCCATAATGACTTTGGGATCAATGCCATAGGCAAGCATATGCCCGTGATCACGGTAGCCGGTGATCACGCTGTCCTTGTCATTGTCGAGCGCGGATTGCAGACCAATCGCAACAGCTTCCTGACCGATATAAAGGTGGCAGAAACCGCCAATCAGGCCGAGGCCGTACAGCTGGCCCGCCTTTTCCTCAAACCGGCGGATGAGCAGCATCTGCTTGTAAAATTCAAGCATCTGCTCATCGCTTGCTGCATAGGTTTTACTTTTTTCAAACTCCTCCTGTAACGAGTGGAGGATAAAATCGCTGTCATCTGATGGCGCGGGGGAGGCCGGCGCTTTCTTTATCGCGGGCTTTCTGGCGGCGGGTTTCTTAGCCAAAGTGAGTGTCCCTTCTCTCATGCGACTTGTCTGAGGAAATGCCTCAAAACAAGCGTCTTGCCCACCGCTATAGGCAGCACTCCCAGGGTGACGCAACGTCAAGCGCGGTGAATAGGTATTAAATTACCAGTACGGTTAATTCTGGTATTTTCACGAACCAAAACGGTCGCAGAAAGTCAGTCTTCCAAAGTGACGACGATCTCATCAGGGTGAAGCACTCCCAAATCCTTGCGCACCAATTCGCCAACAAGGTCAGGATCAGCGCCATTGGGATCAAGCAGTTGCACCCGGTTTTGCAACGCATCACGTTTTTCGGTGAGCGCCGCAATCCGCGCCTCCCGTTCAGCAAGGACTTCGGAATTTTCCGCCCAAGCCAACAGCCCCGTCGGCCCCGCAATTGCGCCGATTGTAAGCACCACAAGCAAAACAAGCGCGAGGCTTTGCTTCACGTGTTCTTGTGGTTGTCTTCGCATGGGGGTTCCCTGTCCTTCAATTGTCACAGAATCACAGTTAACGCGCCCATGCAAGCGAAATGCGAATCAACGGCAAATTTTCGCGCCAAATTGGTGAATCTGTCTAATATGAACGCGGCAAACCGAGAACGTGTTCAGCCAGATAAGAGAGGATCAGATTGGTCGAGATCGGGGCAACCGTGTAAAGCCGCGCCTCGCGAAACTTGCGTTCGACGTCATACTCTTCGGCAAAGCCAAAGCCGCCAAACGTCTGGACACACATATCAGCCGCCGCCCAGCTTGCTTCGGAAGCCAGCAACTTGGCCATATTGGCCTCCTCCCCCGGATTGCCACCTTGGTCATACACTTGCGCTGCGTGGTGAACCATGAGTTCAGCGGCTCGCATCTGCGCATAGCTACGGGCGATGGGGAATTGCACGCCTTGGTTTTGACCAATGGGTCGGGAAAATACGTTGCGGTCGCTGGCGTAGCTTCGCGCTTGCTCGATGAACCACTTGGCATCGCCGATACATTCCGCTGCAATGAGAATACGCTCTGCGTTCATTCCGGAGAGAATGTAACGAAAGCCCTTCCCCTCTTCGCCTACGAGGCTCGATGCGGGGATGCGCAAATCGTCGAAGAACACCTCGCATGAAGAATGGTTCATCATCGTGCGGATGGGCTTGATGCTCATGCCTTTCTTAAGCGCTTCTTGCATATCGACCAGAAAGATCGACAGCCCTTCGGTTTTCTTCTCAACCTCTTCTTTTGGTGTGGTCCTGGCCAGCAAGAGCATGAGATCGGAATGTTCGGCGCGGCTAGTCCATATCTTCTGGCCGGAGACGACATATTCATCTGCGTGACGCACAGCCTTGGTCTTGAGGCTAAGCGTGTCGGTGCCGCTGGTGGGCTCTGAGACGCCGAAGGCCTGCAGACGCAGATCACCATTCGCTATGCGCGGCAAAACTCGCGCCTTTTGCTCTTCTGAACCAAAGCGCAGCAGCGTATTCATAATGTACATTTGCGCGTGCGCCGAACTGCCATTGCAACCCGAAGCTTGGATTTCCTCCATGATAACGCAGGCTGCATCGAGGCTCAGCCCGCTTCCGCCATATTCGGCTGGTATCAAGGCGGCGAGGAAGCCCGCTTTGGTAAGAGCGTCAACAAATTCGCCCGGGTAATCACGCGCTGCGTCTTTCTCGCGCCAATACTCCCCCGGAAAGTCATCGCACAATGCTCTCACAGAGCGACGGATTTCAGCGACCTCTTCGCTCTCGTGGGGCATTTCTTATCCTCTCTCGTTCACTAATCCGGCGCCTTATCAGGAGGCCGCGTGCAAATTTCAAACACAATCGGTTTTTTCATGCTACTCACCTCGCCCATGCAACCCCGCGAACTCATAAATGGCGCGATTGATACGGCCTCAAAGGCAGGTGTGATCTGAACGCTTCCACCAATACCGAGCAAGCCATTGCACATAATGCACAATCGCTCGGCTATCTCACCAAAGCTCAAGAATATGCGTTGGCTGTGACGGTCGCGGTGGTCACGGCCAATGCCTATTACATCCACCCCATCGTCAGCGAAGTTGCAGCAGACTTTGGAGTTAGCGATGCGCGGATCGGCATTGTCCCTGCACTCAATCAACTCGCACTGGTCTTCGGTATTTTACTGTTGCTCCCCTTGGGCGACCGCTATTCCAACAAGACGCTAAGCCTCGTTTTCGTGGGCGCGCAAAGTGTGTTTATGCTGGGAATGGCTCTGGCTGAAAGTTTCACGCTTTTCACCCTTGCGTCCAGCGCTTTGGGCTTTGTCACCATTGCGCCTTATCTCATTCCTACCTTTGCCTCTAAACGCGTCGCGCCAGAACGGTTGGGCCAAGTCATGGCGCTGCTTACGGCGGGGGTGATCTTTGGCATTCTGGTTGCTCGTGTGGGCGCTGGGATTGTCGCAGAAAACTTTGGCTGGCGCGCCGTTTACTGGTGCGCTGTCGTACTCATGTTTGGCACAACGATCTGCCTGCCCTTTGCGATGCGCAGCGAAGGTCGGGTGAACAAGGGGCCATCAAGCAGCTACAGCGCGCTTATCCTATCAGTTTTCACCATCGCCCGCTCGAACCGCGATATGCTGATCGGAGGAATCATTCAGGCCCTGAACTTTGCAAGTTTCATCGCAGTCTGGCTCGGCCTGGCGCTCTATTTGACAAGCGATGACATGGGCTACGGGGTCGATACGGTCGGTTATCTGGCGGGCATTGCCATCGTCAGCATCTTTGCGACACCGCGCCTTGGCAAGCTGGCCGATCGCATTGGACCGCGCCGCGCGCGCATGATCGCGGCCATTGTGCAATGCGCAGGGATATTCCTGCTTTATCCCCTGGGCGGTTCAATCTGGTTGATCATCGTGCCCCTTTTTATCGTCAACGCTGTGGGGCCAACGATTGACGTGACCGGTCGTATGACATTCCTCACCGAAGAGCCTCAGATCCGTACGCGGCTCACCACCTCCTATATCATGCTCATGTTCATCGGCGGTGCTGTCGGCAGCATTTTGGGAACAAGCGTTTATGACTTTGCTGGATGGGCCGGAACCTGCGCACTTATGGCAGGATTTTCGATCAGCGTGCTTGGACTGTCGATCGCATCGTATCGAGATTCTGCCGAAAGCAGCCGATCAAATACCTAGGTAACAGTCCCTAGTCATTGGCTAGTGTATCTTAGGTAAAGCGCGTCTAAACAAAGTGAAGAGGCCGCTAAGGAACACACCGAGGGCGGGAGGCTGGCTCCCACTTTTAGGTTTCATCCGAGTGATCTCATAGCCACCCCGGCCTGATCGATAGACGGGCCGTTATATAAAAAGGGCGCTAAGGCATTTATTTCCGAACGGCTTGCTGTTCCCGGAATTTGCCGAGCGCCCTTTTTTCTTTGCGCCTTCCCCTAGCCCCTTTGCCCTAGTCCCTTTCTTATCTCGTCACTCGTCCGGCTCAATATGCCGTTCATCGGTTTCACCTTGCGGTTGAGCCGTGCAAAAGAGCTTTTTGAACCTTTAATCGTTCGTTCATTGTCCGGGGCGTCTTTCTTGATAGAGGGTTAATCAGGCCCTAGCCTTTGGACATAGATCGAACACAGGCGCTACGCGGTTCTAGCTAGCTGTTTGGATTAAGCTCGCGCGGGGAGCCTTCCCCGCGATACGGGGGTTGTATGTCGCTTCAAAAATTCTTCGTCACGTGCCTTGCCGTCCTTGGATTGGCGCTTTCTGGTTTGGGCACTTCTGCCTTTGCCCAAGAGGACGCGGACAAACCTGCTTTGTCGAGCGGTACTTTTGACGCTTTCAAACTTCGCGGAATTGGCCCAGCGTTCATGTCGGGGCGCATCGCCGACATTGCGATTGTACCAGAAGATCCGGCCACGTGGTATGTTGCGGTTGGTTCTGGCGGCGTTTGGAAGACGGAGAATGCGGGAACCACTTGGACCAGCCTGTTCGATGGCCAAGGGTCTTATTCCATTGGCTCGCTTGGCCTTGACCCCAGCGATCCAAGCCGAATTTGGGTTGGCACGGGCGAGAACCACGGTGGCCGTCACCTTGCCTATGGCGATGGTATCTATCTATCCCAAGACGGCGGAAAAACGTGGAAAAACATGGGGCTCAAAGGGTCCGAGCGGATCGGCAAGATCATCGTTCACCCGGAAGATTCGAACACCGTATGGGTCGCAGCTCAAGGTCCGATCTGGAGCCCCGGGGGCGAACGCGGCGTCTACAAGACCACCGATGGCGGAGAGACATGGGAGCTCGTTCTTTCGTCTGACAATGAATATACCGGGTCCGGCGATCTGATCATTGACCCGCGCAACCCTGATCGTTTGTACGCGACCACCTGGCAGCGTCACCGCACCGTTGCGGCTTATGTTGGCGGTGGTCCTGCAAGCGGCATCTGGCGTTCAGAAGACGGCGGCGAGACGTGGAGTGAGCTGAAAACAGGTCTTCCTCAAGGCAATATGGGCAAGATTGGCCTCGCCATCTCTCCCATGCAGCCCGACGTGGTTTACGCAGCGATTGAAACAGATCGCCGCGAAGGTGGTATCTGGCGCTCAACCGACCGTGGTTCCAGCTGGACCAAGATGTCTGATACCGTCTCAGGCGGAACAGGGCCGCACTACTATCAAGAGCTTTATGCAAGCCCGCACTATTTTGACCGCATTTACCTCATGTCAAATACGTCGCAAATTTCGAACGATGGCGGCAAGACATTCAGCGGGCTCAACAACGATCTGAAGCACGTGGACGACCACGCGCTGGCCTTCCGTCCGGACGATCCCGACTACGTTTTGTTTGGTTCTGATGGCGGCCTTTATGAAAGCTATGACCACACCAAAACGTGGCGCTTCATCAACAACCTGCCGATCACGCAGTTCTACAAGGTCGCGGTTGACGATGCCGAGCCCTTCTATTTCGTTTATGGCGGGACGCAGGACAACAACTCGCAAGGGGGGCCATCGCGCACCGATAACCGTCATGGCATTCGCAACGATGACTGGTTTATCACCCTTTTTGCAGACGGCCACCAATCGGCGACCGAACCGGGCAATCCCGACATCATGTATGCGCAGTGGCAGCAGGGTAATCTTGCGCGCGTTGACCGCATAACGGGCGAGATCGTCCACATCCAACCGCAAGCAGCGCCCGGTGAGCCGATCATGCGCTGGAACTGGGATGCGCCGATTCTGGTGAGCGCTCACCAACCCACGCGCATCTATCACGCCTCGCAGCGCCTATGGCGTTCGGATGATCGCGGCGACACGTGGCGGGCAATTTCACCTGACCTTACCCGTAATCAAAACCGCCTGCGCCTCCCCGTTCAGGGACGCCAATGGAGTTGGGATGCTGGCTGGGACCTGCTCGCCATGTCGCAATACAACACGATTGCGAATATCGGTGAGAGCCCGCTGGATGAAAATCTGCTTTATGTCGGCACCGACGATGGGCTGATCCAAGTTACGGAGAATGGTGGCCAGACTTGGCGCCGGATCGAAGTCGGCTCGCTTCCCGGCGTGCCCTCGACCGCTTACGTCAACGACATTCGCGCCGATCTCTTCGATGTGAACACGGTCTATGTCGCGCTCGACAATCACAAATATGGCGATTTCAAGCCGTATCTTTTGAAGAGCACGAACCGTGGCCGCACATGGACTTCGATCAAAAGCAACATTCCTGATCGCCATCTCGTTTGGCGCATTGTTCAGGATCACAAAAACCCCAACCTGCTTTTCACGGCGACTGAATTTGCGCTGTTCTTCAGCCTTGATGGTGGTCAGAAATGGGTCAAAATGACCGGCGATGCACCCACGATTGCGTTTCGCGATGTGACGATCCAGCGCCGCGAGGATGACCTTGTGGCAGCTAGCTTTGGTCGCGGCTTCTTCATTGTCGATGACATCTCGCCTTTGCGCCAAATCAACGAGGCGAGCCTTTCCCAAGAGGCGATGCTTTTCCCCGGCCGCAAAGCGTGGTGGTACATTGAGCAGCATCCCCTCGCTTTTGATGAGGGCGGCAGTCAGGGGCACGGCTATTTCCGCGCGCCCAACCCGCCGTTCGGCGCCAACTTCACATACTATCTCGCAGACGACATTCAGTCTCTTGAAGATATGCGCCAGGAGCGCGAGAAGCCGATTGCAAAGCAAGGGGGCGATACACCTTTGCCAAGCTTTGACAGCCTGACCGCAGAGGTCTTTGAGGAAAAGCCTGCGATCTATCTCACCGTGCGCGATATGGAGGGCAATGTGGTGCGCCGGATAAAGGGCCCGACCAAGAAAGGCTTCCACCGGGTCAATTGGGATCTTCGTTATCCCAGTCAGTCGGCTGTGACGCGGATGCCTCGTCCCAATTCGGACGGCAGCGGCTTCCTTGTCAGTCCCGGCCAATACACTGTCTCGCTTTCCAAACGCGTGCGCGGTGTCACGACCGAGCTTGTGGCTCCCAAGCCCTTTATGGTGGAGCGTCTTCGCGAAGGTGCCCTTCCCGCACAACCCGATGCAGCGGATTTCTGGGCAGAGGTTTCGACGTTCGACCGCAAGGTTACAGCCGTTGCCAACACGCTTGATGCGACACAAAAGCGGATCGAACTTATGCAAGTGGCAGTTGAGCGGGCCGGCGGTGACCCGACCGCGCTCGACAATCGCCTGACAGCAATCCGTGACGAGGCAAACGCGCTCGACGGCCTTCTCAATGGCAATCAAGCACGCCAAATCATTGGCGAGCGTACACAGCCAACCGTTCGCAGCCGCCTTGGTCTGGTGATGATGGGTCTTGGCGCATCGACCTATGGCCCGACGACCTCGCACCGCGATCAGTTCGGCTATGCGAAGGCAGAGTTTACCGACATTCAAAGCCGTCTGCGCACCCTTACCGAAAGCACCATTCCCGGCTTTGAAGTCGAGCTTGAGGCCGCTGGTGCACCGTGGGTGGCCGGTAGCGCGCTTCCGCAATAACCCGCAGATGACCTGAAAAGTTGTTGGGGGCTTGCCTTCGCGCAGCCCCCGCTTCACTTGAGAGACAATGAACGCAAAACGCCTGTTTCGTCAGATCCACTACTGGCTCTCTGTCGCTGTCTTCATCCCCGCTGCCATCATGTTTGTGGCGGGCGGTTTCCTCATGCTCAAAAAAGAGATTGAGTGGATCCAGCCCGGCACTGAACGCGGGGCGGTTGAGGCGACCATTCCCACCATCTCTTATGAGCAAATGGTCGAGGCGGCGAGCCAGCACCCGGAAGCGGGCATTCAGGATTGGACTGACATAGACCGCATCGATCTTCGGGTGGACCGAGGCATTGCGAAACTTCGCGCCAATTCTGGCTGGGAGGTTCAGGTCGACACCTCCACTGCCGAAGTGCTCAAAGTCGCTTACCGACGCTCTGACACAATCGAGGCGATCCACGATGGTTCATGGTTTGCCGATTGGGTGAAGCTTTACGTCTTTCTGCCTGTTGGCGTCATTCTCATCATAATGTGGGGAACCGGGGCCTATCTGTTTTTGTTACCTTACCTAGCGAAGTCGAAAAAGAAGCGGACCAAGAAAGCCGCCTCAAACCCCATTACGAATTAAGGGTTGTCCCATGAGAATGCTTGCCGCCACCGCTTCCCTTTTGGCTCTTGTCGCTGCACCTATCGCCGCAGAAACGCAAAAGCCCGTCGAAGAACAAATCGGTGCAGGCGGCAGGCCCGTGGGCGCAAACTGGTCGCGCAGCCCGGTCTATGCTGAGAACGGCATGGCCGCGACCGCGCATCCGCTCGCAACCCAAATCGCGCTCCAGATTTTGCGTAAAGGCGGTAATGCGGTGGACGCAGCAATCGCGGCAAACGCGGCGCTTGGCCTAATGGAGCCGACTGGAAACGGCATTGGCGGCGATCTGTTTGCGATTATCTACGATCCGAAAACGGGCGAGCTTTATGGCCTCAACGGCTCTGGCCGCTCGCCTTCGGGGCAGACATTGGACGACTTGTTGGAGAAACTGGACGGCGCCGATGCGCTTCCGCCGGTTGGCCCCCTACCCGTCACGATCCCCGGCACGGTCGATGGCTGGTTTGCCATGCACGAGCGCTTTGGCTCGATGCCGATGAGCGACGTGCTCGCGCCAACTGTCGAATATGCGCGCAAAGGTCATCCGGTTGCCCCCGTGATTGCGATGTATCTCGACCGGGGGCTGCGTTCCTATGAACGTCGGCTTGAAAGCACACCGTTTGAATTCGACAACGCCCGCGCGACCTATTTCGCCAATGGCGCGCCCAAAGCTGGCGACATCTTCAAAAATCCGGACCTTGCCAACACGCTTGAGACAATCGGGCGCGATGGCCGCGATGCGTTCTACGAAGGCGAGCTTGCCAAAGTCATGGTCGACTACCTCCAGCGCCAAGGCTCAGCCTACACGATGGAGGATTTCGCCAATCATTCCAGTGAATGGGTGGACGTTGGCTGCGCCGAATATCGAGACGGTTTTGAGCTGTGTGAACTTCCACCAAACGGCCAAGGCTTCGCCGCATTGCAGATGGTCAACATTCTGAAGAACGTTGACCTTCGCCAGTGGGAACGCGGAAGCCCTGAGGTGATCCACTACATCACCGAAGCAAAGCGGCTCGCCTATGCCGATGTCGCGCGCTTTTATGCTGATCCCGATTTTTCCGCTTTGCCAGAAGAACTTTTGAGCGAAGAATACGGTAAGAAACGTTTCGCTCTGATCGACCCTGCCAAAGCAACTCCTGTATTCGCCCCCGGCGAACCCAAAGCAGAGCCCAAACTCGAAGGCGAAGGCGACACGACCTACCTCACCGTTACCGACAAGGACGGGATGATGGTGAGCCTTATCCAGTCGAACTATCGCGGCATGGGCGGCGGATTGGTGCCCGATGGCCTGGGCTTCATGTTTCAGGATCGCGGCGAATTGTTCAGCCTCGATCCCAAGCACCCCAATGCCTACGAGCCAGCGAAGCGCCCGTTCCATACGATCATTCCGGCGTTTGTGAAGAAGGACGGTAAGCCCTTTATGACACTTGGTCTGATGGGTGGCGGGATGCAGCCACAGGGCCATGTCCAAGTGCTTATCAACATGGTCGACTATGGCATGAACATCCAGGAAGCAGGCGATGCTGCGCGGATCAATCATGATGGCGGACGTCAGCCAACCGACAGCCTCGACGGGCCGATTGACGATGATCTGGGAACTCTGAACGTGGAACCTGGTATCCCTGCCGAAACCATCGAAGCTTTGCGCTCAATGGGCCACAATGTGCGCGTGGTGTCCAACGGCATTATGTTTGGCGGCTATCAGGCGATCATGCGCGATGCAGGAAACGGTGTTTATGCCGGAGCGACCGAGATGCGCAAAGACGGTCAGGCGAGCGGGTATTAGGGCGCAAACCACTTGGTGACCCCGGCGTGATTCGAACACGCGGCCCCCAGATTAGGAATCTGGTGCTCTATCCGGCTGAGCTACGGGGCCAATCCAAGCTGGGGCTGCAATAGCCAAGCTGAACTCACCGATCAATCAGGCTTTGATCAATTGAGTTTCTCAGGTGGAGCGACAGGAAAGGGAAGCGGGGCAACCGGTACGCCCTCTTCGGCAAGCTGCTTGGCTTCTTCGAGGCTGGCCTGCCCGTGGATCGGCGCTTCGTCGCGCTCGCCATAGTGCATTTCGCGCGCCTCTTTCACGAAATTCTTGCCCACATAAGTGCTCTTTTCCAGAGCCTTAGCCTGCGCTTTTGCGAGAGCTTCGATTGCCTTTTTCACTTCTTCAGGGGGCGGTGCGTTCGAAACGGCTTGCGCCTCGGCGGGTGCCGGCTGTCGCTGTGTCGCAGGCACAACCTCTTGCCGTGTGTTTCCTTTTGCCGGGACCGCTGGTGCCATCGGAGCTTTGCTTACCACATCGCTCTCACATTGCGGACAGGTAACAAGTCCGCGCGCCTGCTGCTCCTCGAAATTGGAGGAGGACTTGAACCATCCTTCGAAGCGGTGGCCGTGTTCACAATGGAGGTCGAATACGATCATTTCATCTATCTATTTGGGAATTTTGCGGCGATTGGCAAGGCTAGGAACCTGCTGGCGAACCTCGTCAATGCGAGTGAGGTCAATGTCGCAGAATGCAAGACCCGGCTCATCCCCGCCCATGTCGAGGAGCACTTCGCCCCATGGGTCCACGACAAGACTGTGCCCATAGGTTTCGCGCCCGTCCTCGTGTTTTCCGACCTGCGCGGCCGCGATTACAAACGCCTGCCCCTCAATGGCGCGGGCGCGGAGAAGGACGTGCCAATGCGCTTCGCCGGTAGGCTTTGTGAAAGCGGCGGGAACCGTGATAGCGTCGCACTTTCGCTGGCCAAGTTCCTCAAACAAGGCGGGAAAACGCATATCATAACAGATAGTGAGGCCCAGCCTCCCCAAAGGCGTCTGATCAATTGTCACAACCTGTTCGCCGGGCGCATAGGCGCTGCTTTCACGCCATTTTTCACCAGTAGAAAGCTCAACATCAAACATATGGATTTTGTCATAGGAAACAGGTGGGCCGCCATTTGGGCCAAACACCCATTGGCGATTGGCAAGCTTGTCCTGGCTCGTGCGCAGCGGCGCTCCGACCGCAAGATACAGACCAACTTCGCCTGCTAAACTTGCAAGGCGCTGCGCCATGATGCTGCTGTTTGCATCTTCAATATGCTGGCTCGCGCGTTTGCGGTCCCGGTCCAAATGCAGGGACATCTCAGGCGTGAAGAGCATTTCTGCACCTTCAAGGCTCGCATCCAGCACTGCGCGGGCAATCGTGTTAAAATTCGCCTCTGGATCAATGCCTGAGGTCATCTGTAAGACAGCAATCTTGGGCATCAGCGCCTCGCCCTAGCCGGCCAGAAGCGCGTCGAGCTTGCCCGCTTCCTCAAGCGCTGCGAGATCGTCTGAGCCGCCAACGTGCGTGTCGCCGATAAAAATCTGCGGCACAGTGCGGGCTTGCGGCGCGCGCTCCATCATCTCGTCACGCTTTTCGCCGCCCATGGTAATGTCATATTCGTTGTAAGCTGCGCCCTTTTTGTCGAGCAAATGTTTGGCCCGAACGCAGAAAGGGCAGGCGAATTTGGTGTAAATATCAATCACTGGTTTTGGCACTGGAGCTGTCATAATTTGTATCCCTAAAGCCTCTTGAAAGGCATATCTGGCACCCTAATTAGAGTGCGTCGCTGCATTTCGCCAGTCTTGGGAGATGCGCTTGGCGACAAACCCAAGCAGGCGCTGCGTGGTGCAGGCCTGCGTTCTGAAACCAAATTGCTCAAAGAAGAGGATTTGTAATTATGTCACGTCTTGATTTTACCCCCTATCGCCGCAGCACCGTTGGCTTTGATCGCCTTTTCGATATGCTCGAAAATCAGGCGCGCGCGAATTCCGGGGACAATTACCCACCGTTCAATATCGCCCGGCAGAACGAAGACAGCTATCGCATCACCCTCGCGGTTGCTGGTTTTCGCCCGCAGGATATTGAAATCACCGCGCAGGCCAATTTGCTGACCATTCAAGGTCGCAAGCGCGACGATGCCGATGAAGGCGCTGAAATGCTCCATGTCGGCATTGCGAATCGCGGGTTCGAGCGTCGCTTCGAACTTGCAGACTACGTCCGCGTTGAGAATGCCGCGCTTGCCGATGGCCTGCTTGTGATCGATCTGGTCCGAGAGATACCAGAGGCGATGAAGCCCAAGAAGATCGCTGTAAACAGCACTCCAACACTGAGCGCTGTGCCGACAAGTGATGAGGCTTCAGACGACACGGATGAGGCCGACGCAGCCTAATCCGCCTGAGCGAGCGTAAGCGTTGGTTGGTCCCGGTTTAGGGGCCGAGCGACCTGCAATACTCTTCGCTTATTCAGTGATTTAAACTCAAGCCATGAAAGAGGGGGCGGTTCGCAGTGACCCGCCCCCTCGCGACATATAGCCGCCTCCTACCAAAACTGGCCGACCGGGTCGCAGTAGACGGCCAATCTTGGTCTGAGCTCTTTGCCGCAGCGAACCAGAGGTCGGGTCGATCCGGTAGACTGCTCGATATTCCCATCAAAATTTATCCGCAAACCTTGGAGCAGACCAATGGTCAACCCAAGCCATGTTCGCGGGCCTCAATCTAAAAGATACACGACAGGGTAATGCTCATTCAGCAACGCGCGCAAGCACAAACTGTGTCACTTGTAAGAAGGCGACAAGTATTTGAGCGAAGGATAGTTTCCCACGCGCTTTTTCATGAAGATGTCACCCAACTACATCCAAATTGGATGCAGTTTAATCAGAGCACAGCCTGAAAGGTTGTTTTGTTAGACCAGACGCGCCTGTTTTAACGCCGCCTCGATAAAGCCTGCGAACAGCGGATGCGGGTCAAATGGCTTTGATTTGAGTTCCGGGTGGAACTGGACACCGACGAACCAGGGATGATCGGGCCGTTCTACAATCTCTGGCAGCAGCCCGTCTGGCGACATTCCAGAGAAGACAAGCCCGCCTTTTTCCAATGGTTCGATATAGCCGCTGTTCACCTCGTAACGGTGGCGGTGGCGTTCCGAAATGATCTCAGCACCACCATAAATGCGCGAGGTGTGGCTGTTCGGTCCAAGCTGTGCCTCATAGGCGCCAAGACGCATTGTCCCACCAAGGTCGCCGCCCTCTTCGCGGCTCTGAATGCCTTCTTCGCTCATCCACTCGGTGATAATGCCGACAACAGGTTCTTTCGTCTCGCCAAACTCGGTCGAAGATGCCTCTGCGATGCCAACCGAACGCGCACCTTCGATGCAGGCCATCTGCATCCCGAGACAAATGCCGAAGAAGGGCACCTTGCGTTCCCTTGCAAAGCGGACAGAGGCAATTTTACCCTCGCTGCCACGCTCTCCAAAGCCGCCGGGCACAAGGATGCCGTGCATGGGCTCAAGCGCGGAGACGATTTCGCTTTCATCTTCGCCTTCGAAGATTTCAGCATCAATCCACTTGATGTTGACTTTTACCCTGTTGGCAAGGCCACCATGGACAAGCGCTTCGTTGAGGCTCTTATAAGCATCTGGCAGGCCAACATATTTGCCGACCACGCCGATGGTGACTTCACCCTCGGGGTTGAAATAACGGTCTGTGACATCATTCCAGGCTGACAAGTCAGGGTCAGGCGCATCGGTGATACCAAAGCCGCGCAGCACTTCTGCATCAAGGCCCTCTTGGTGATATTGCAGCGGCACCGAGTAAATCGATGGCGCGTCCAATGCCGGGATCACGGCCTCTTTGCGCACGTTACAGAAATTCGCGATCTTCTGACGCTCACCCTCTGGGATCGGGTGTTCAGCGCGGCACAAAAGCACATCGGGCTTGATGCCAAGCGATGCGAGCTCGCGCACGGAATGCTGCGTCGGCTTGGTTTTGAGCTCACCAGCAGCCGCGATGTAGGGCACCAGCGTCACATGGACGCTCAGCGTCTGGAAAGGCTCCAGTTCGTTTCGAATCTGGCGGATCGCCTCCATGAATGGCAGCGATTCGATGTCGCCCACCGTTCCGCCAATCTCGCACAGGATAAAATCGTGGTCATCCTGATCGGCGAGCGCAAATTCTTTGATTGCATCGGTGACGTGCGGAACAACCTGCACGGTCGCACCAAGGTAATCGCCCCGCCGTTCCTTCGCGATGATGTCGCGGTACACCCGGCCCGAAGTGATATTGTCGCTCTGGCGCGCTGACACGCCGGTGAAGCGCTCATAGTGGCCCAGATCAAGATCGGTTTCAGCCCCGTCGTCGGTCACATACACTTCGCCGTGCTGATACGGGCTCATCGTGCCCGGATCGACATTGAGATAAGGGTCAAACTTGCGGATGCGGACCTTATACCCGCGCGCCTGAAGGAGGGCAGCAAGACTTGCCGCCATAAGACCTTTGCCGAGCGAGGAGACCACGCCGCCGGTGATAAAAATGTACCGCGCCATGGGAGTTGAGCCTTAAGCGTTGAGTGCGATTCTTGGCAAGCGAATTGGCGCGAATTTACATCGCCAATCCACAAGTGTGGTTATTGAGAAATAGGTTTGGGTGCGTATTATTCGCTGAGCGGATCGTCGCCAGGCGAAGTTGGCTCAGCCGCTTGTGTCTCGCTGCTCTCACCGAGCAGATCATCCGAAGATGCAGCCCCGCCCTCGTCCGCAGTGCCTTCGTCTGCCGTGCCTTCGCCAAGAAGATCGACAGCGCCCGGTGCGCCCACATCACGATCAAGCGTTGAGGAAACATCATCAATACTCGATTCGCTGACGGCCATTGCTGCAAGAACAATCGACATCACAACAAACGCAACAGCGAGCCACTTGGTCGAACGGGTCAGGAAATCCGCTGCCCCGCGTGCGCCCAATGCGCCTGATGGATTGCCGCCAATCCCAAGGCCGCCACCCTCGGAGCGTTGCATCAGCACCACTCCGACCAAAGCTGCGGCAATCATTGCCTGAATGACAGTGAGAATAATGAAAAGCGACATATCTGTTTCTTCGGTTTGTTTGTGTGCTTGAAGGCGCACTTAGGGGTATGTGGCGCGTTCGACAAGGCCAGTGGCGATCAGAGACTTACGCCTCGTCCGTCTCAGCAGCAGCAAGAGCGATGCCCATAAAGCTGTCTGCGGTCAGGCTCGCTCCACCAACGAGAGCGCCGCCGACATTAGGAACGGCGAAAATTTCGGCTGCATTTTCAGGCTTTACCGATCCACCATACAAAATGCGCACACCCCCGCCTGCCTCTTCGCCATAATGCTTCACCAGAAGCGCGCGGATGCTGGCGTGCATTTCTTCAATGTCACCCGGTTGTGCCGTTTTGCCGGTGCCAATCGCCCAAATCGGCTCATAGGCAACAGCGAGTTGCTCTGCTGGATCCTCGATCTCAGCGGGGAGCGATGCTTTAAGCTGGCGCGTAACGAAGGCAATTGCATCACCTTTGTCGCGTGTTTCTTCGCTTTCGCCGCAACACATGATGACGCGAAGACCTGCGCCAAGAGCCGATACGGCTTTGGCTTTGATCTGCGCATTGGTTTCACTGTGGTTCTGACGCCGCTCCGAATGGCCAAGAATGACGAATTTGCCACCGGCATCGGCAACCATTGCAGCGGAAATATCCCCGGTGTGCGCCCCGCCCTCTTGTTCGTGGCAATCCTGCGCGCCCACAGCAATTTGTTCAGCTTCGCGATGGATCGGGTGAATAAGGGTGTAAGGCGGCGCGATTGCCACCTCCACTTTCATATGGCGCTGCGCAGCACGGTCGATAGAGCGCGCCTCTGAGAGCATGGCGCGGGTGCCGTGCATCTTCCAATTGCCAACGATGTAGGGTCGAAGGGACATTGTTTATCCTGAAAACTTTTGTCGAGGGTGACCTCGCGAATCTTGCGATAAGATGTAAACTCGCGGTCAGCGGTCGGCTAGACGACGATGTAGGTTTAGTCAAAAGCTTGCGCAACCTGTTGCCGCGAGGTCGCAGGGGAGATAAAGCGCACCCGCCTCACGCCGGTCTGGGGGAAAGCGCGGTTTTCTCACCTTTCATAGGGCCAAGGCATCGCTATAGACACTGTGTCGTCGGCCACCTTACCACTGGCGTCACAAAAAAACTTGCGCCGCGCAAAGCGATTGGGCGTTTTTGGGAATTGACATAGATGATTTCGCTGTTCCGTAATTTTTTCCAGTCCAAGATCGGTTTGCCCATCTTTATTGGCTTTCTGATTATCGTCGCGCTCGCTTTTGCGGCCAGCGATATTTCAGGCTCGGCGACGTTTGGCGGACTAAGCGGTGATGACAAAATCGCAGCCGTTGGCGGGGAAACGATCTCCGCAAACGAAGCGAATGGCACGATGACCAATGCTCTATCGCGCGCACGCCAACAGAACCCCACGATCACTATGCCGCAATTCATTGAGCAAGGTGGTTTTGAATCAGAGCTTGAAGTTCTGATCGATCGCTACGCCCTCGGCTATTTTGCAAGAAAGCACGGCCTTCGCGCAGGCGAAAACCTTGTGAACAGCGAAATCCTGCAAATCCCGGCCTTCCGCGATGCGACCGGGGAATTTGACCCCGAAACCTATCAGGCAGCGCTTCGCCGCCAAGGCATTACCGATGCAATCTTGCGCAAGGATATTGCTGATGGGCTTTTGGCTCAGCAAATCCTTCGCCCGGCGCTTGGTGCATCAATACTGCCCAAGGCCGTTGCGAAACATTACGCCTCGCTCGTGCTTGAGCGTCGTCAAGGTCAGATTGGGCTCATCTCTGCCCTTGCCTATGCGCCAGATGAAGAACCAAGCGACGAGGTGCTCAGCGCCTTTTACGCTGAAGAGCGCGAGGAGTTCGTGCGTCCTGAACGCCGGACTTTGCGCTTTGCCGCCTTTGGCGCGGACAATGTGACCGCCAATCTCGATCCGACCGATGCAGAGATTGCCGCACGGTTTGAGAAGGACGCAGATCAATATGATGCGCAAGAGCGCCGCGCATTCAGCTCGTTCGTGGTGCCGACTGAGGAAGCGGCGAAAGCTTTGACCCAGCGCATTCGGGGAGGTGTCTCCCTTGAAGCTGCTGCGGCTGAGGCCGGCTTTAATGTGTCCACAAGCGAGCTTCGCGATCAGGAGCAAACAGGCACAGCGACCAGCTTTGCGATTGCCGAGAATATCTTTTCGACCGCTCGCGGTGAGGTCATTGACCCTGCTCGCAGCGCGCTTGGTTGGTATGTTGCCCGGGTTGACCAGATTGAACGCACCCCGGCACGCACTTTGAACGAAGTTCGCAGCCAGATTGCGCAGCAGATCAGGGGCGAGAAGCTTGCCGCTGCGTTGATCGACCTCAGCTCGCGCATTGAAGAGAAAGTGGACACCGGCACATCGCTCACCGATGTGGCAGAAGAGTTTGGCCTCGAGGTCGTCACTGCGCAGAACATCATTGCCAATGGTACAGTGTTTGGAACACAGGGGCAGAGCGTCTCGCAAGCGGTACGCCCGCTGGTCGACACAGCGTTCCAGATGGAAGAAGGCAATCCACAACTCGCCGAAGTCGTGCCGGGCGCGCAATTTGTGATCTTCGATGTCTCTGACATCACAGAGAGCGCAGCACCTCCGCTTAACGAGATCAAGGAACAGGTGGCTGTGGCATGGCGCCTTGCCGAAGGGGGCAAAGAGGCGCGCAAGGTTGCCGATAAGGTGCAAAAAGCCATCGAAGGCGGTGCATCTATCCAAGAAGCCATGCGCGACGCCGGTGTCGACACGCGCCAGATCCAGAACATCAACCTCACCCGCGAGCAATTGCTCGAACAATCGCAAGGCCGCGTGCCTTCATCGGTGGTACTGCTGTTCTCCATGGCGCAAGGCTCGACCAAGGTTCTCGAAGATCAAAACGGTCTTGGCTGGTTTGTCATCAACCTTGATGAAATCAGCGTGGGCGAGGTGGAGGACGATAATCCTCTACTTGAACAAACCCGCCAACAAATCGGCAATGCGGTTGCCAATGAGTACGCAAGCCAGCTTTCCCGTTCGGTTCGCCAAGAAGTCGGGGTTGAGCGCAATGAAGATGCCATCGAAGCGCTTCGTCGCAACCTTTTGGGTGAAAGCTAAGGGGCGGCGCTGAACTTCGTGGGACAGACCGCCTATACCGATACGCGATTGGAGAATGCAGCCGGCGCGGCAGATGCGCTTAGCCGGGGCGAACCGGCGCTTGTGTGGCGCAAAATTGTCGCTGATTGCGATACGCCTGTGGGGGCTGCGCGCCGCTTGATTGAGCCAGGCCGTGGCGATTTCCTTCTGGAATCGGTCGAAGGTGGTGAGGTGCGCGGGCGCTATTCACTGCTTGGCCTCGACCCTGATCTGGTTTTCCGCGCAAGCGACAAGAACGCTGCGATCAATGCGCAGTGGAAGCAGAACCGCGAGGCGTTCGAGCCTTGCGAGGGCGATGCGATGCAGGAATTGCGCGCACTCTCGCAAAGTTGCCGCATTGACGTGCCACACGGCCTCCCCCCTGCTCTTGCCTGCCTTGTCGGCTATTTCGGATATGAGACAATCGGCCTCGTCGAAACGCTACCACGCGCGCCCCAAAGCGAGCTTGCGCTTCCGGATATGCTGTTTGTGCGGCCAACGGTGATCCTGATTTTTGACGGACTATCCGATGAGCTTTTCTGCGTCGCTCCCATTTGGGAAGCGGCTAACCCGCACGCAGAGATTGAGAGAGCGTCTGATCGCATTGACGACACGCTGCGCGCCCTTTCCCATCCCCGTCCGCCAGAGCCACGCATTTCCTCCGACGCGATAGAGCCTGAGCTGACCCCGGTGATGTCTGGCGATGCGTACAAAGGGATGGTCGCCCGCGCGAAGGATTACATCCTTGCAGGTGACATTTTCCAGGTTGTTCTCGCACAGCGTTTCACCTGTCCGTTCGAACTTCCTCCGCTTGCGCTTTATCGCTCTTTGCGAAGGGTGAACCCCTCGCCATTCCTCTATTTCCTCGATCTGCCCGGATTTGCCATTGTCGGGTCGAGCCCGGAAATTCTCGTGCGCGTTCGTGATGGCGAAGTCACCATTCGTCCGATCGCAGGAACGCGCCCTCGCGGTAGCAACCGCACAGAAGATGACGCCAATGAAGTGTCGCTCCTTGCGGACCCGAAGGAACTCGCTGAGCATCTCATGCTGCTTGATCTGGGACGCAATGATGTTGGCCGCGTCGCCTCGCGCGGCAGTGTCGAAGTCACTGATAGCTTCACGATTGAACGCTATTCCCACGTCATGCACATTGTCAGCAATGTGATCGGCACGCTCGCCGATGATAAAGATGCGCTTGATGCGGTCTTTGCCGGCTTCCCCGCTGGCACGGTATCAGGCGCACCCAAAATCCGGGCGTGTGAAATCATCGCTGAGCTGGAGCCGGAAACGCGCGGTGCTTACGCGGGCGGGGTCGGCTACTTCGCGCCAGATGGATCAGTCGATAGTTGCATTGTTTTACGCACAGCCGTTGTCAAAGATGGCACAATGCACGTGCAGGCAGGCGCCGGAATCGTTGCCGATAGCGAACCTGACTACGAACTTGCCGAATGCCGCGCGAAGGCAGGCGCTTTAATTGCCGCTGCGAAAGAGGCCGTGCGTGTGGCAAGCGAACCGGGATTTGGCCAATGAAGCAATTATCGTTGATCCTCTTTGCCACCTTTGCCCTTACCGCTTGTGAGCAGCAACCAGCGGGCGAACCCGTGGTGCGATCCGAACTTGGCGAAGCGGTGCCGCGCCTACTTCAAGACCCGGTTGAAACGCTTGCGGCTGAAGAAGATGACGATGCGGTCTGCCGCTCAGTCACCTTTGAAAACGTTCCGCTCACCCACTGTACCGCTGATCCTGAATTGCACCGCATCTCTACGGGGCTTGCGCCTTCCAGCGGGCCCAACTTTGGCACGATTGAAGGATGGGCCGCGGGCCGCGATGAAAGCACAATCGCCTTCGTGATGAACGGGGGTATGTATGACGATGCGTTGAAACCCATCGGATATTTCGTGCGCGACGAAGACCGTTTGTCAGAGCTTGATCGCGGTGAAGGTTCGGGCAATTTCTACCTTAAGCCCAATGGCGTTTTCTTTGGTACAGGCGGCAAGTGGCAGGTGCTCGGCAGCAACACATTCTTCAACACCATTGGCACGCGCCCCCAATTTGGGACGCAATCGGGTCCGCTATTGGTGATCGACGGGAAGCTGCATCCGGAAATTCAAGACAACGGCCCTTCCAAAGCGATCCGAAATGGGGTCGGCATCGATGCGCAGGGCAAGGCGCATTTTGTTATTTCTGATGCCCCATTGAGCTTCGGCCAACTCGCCCGCTATTTCCGTGATGAGGTAAAGACGCCCAACGCGCTGTTTCTTGATGGGAATATCTCCTCGCTCTGGCACCCGGCGAGTGGGCGCATGGATAAGCGCCGCGTGGGCCCCCTGATTGTGGTGGAGAATCGCGGTGTCGAGTAATCAATTGGGCAATAGCAATATGCTGTCATACGATCGCACCCTCTACCCGGAGATTGAGCCTTATGAGACGGGCTTTCTCGATGTGGGCGAAGGTCACTCGCTTTATTACGAGCGTGTCGGCACACCGGGCGCGAAACCTGCTGTTTTCCTTCACGGTGGGCCGGGTGGCGGTATGTCGCCCGATCACCGTCGGCAATGGGACCCGGTCAAGTACGACGTGCTGCTGTTTGATCAACGTGGCTGCGGCAAATCGACACCTTTTGCCGAGATTGAGAACAACGACACATGGCGCATCGTTGCCGATATTGAGCGACTTCGCGAAATGTGCGGGCATGAGGCATGGCAGGCGTTCGGCGGCTCTTGGGGCTCGACCCTTGCGCTTGCCTATGCGCAAAAGCATCCAGAGCGCGTCACAGAACTGGTGCTGCGCGGCGTGTTTCTGGCGCGTCAGGCGGAAAAGCAATGGCTCTATTCCTACGGAGCAAGCGAGATTTTCCCTGAACAGTGGGACCGTTTTACCGGCCTTATTCCAGAAGATGAGCGCGGCGATATGGTCGCCGCTTATCACAAGCGTTTGACGTGTGATGATGAGGTAGAACGGCTTGCGGCAGCCAAGGAATGGGCTTCGTGGGAGGGGACGGTGATTACCGTTCTGCCCAACCCTGAGCTTTTGACTGACTTCGTCTCGCCGGAAAGCGCCCTGCCCTTTGCCCGGATTTGTGCGCGTTTCTTCCTCGAAGATTTCTATCTTGAAGAAGCGCAATTGCTGCGCGACGTCGATAAAATTGCTCATATCCCCACAATCATCGTGCAAGGCCGCCACGATGTCTGCACTCCGCCGCGTTCGGCGTGGGACTTGAAAAAGGCAATGCCATCGGCAGAGCTTTGGATCGTCGATGATGGCGGTCACACGGCGAGCGAGCCGGGTCTGGTCGATGGCCTCGTGCGCGCGACCGACAAGTTTGCGGGAAATCCAGCATGAGCCAAATTCTCGTCATCGACAATTACGACAGCTTCACCTTCAATCTGGTCCATTACCTGATGGAGCTTGGGGCCGATATTCGCGTGGAGCGCAATGATGTCCTGACGGCGAGCGAGGCTTTGGCCACCAATGCGAACGGATTTCTCATTTCGCCTGGACCATGCACTCCGAACGAGGCGGGCGTGAGCCTTGATCTGGTCGCTGCTTGCGCGGATGCGGGCAAGCCGCTTATGGGAGTTTGCCTTGGTCACCAGGCCATTGGTCAGCACTTCGGCGGGACAGTCACGCGCGGCGGGCTTATGCACGGCAAGACTTCTCCGGTGACACACGATGGGACGGGCCTCTTCGAGGGGCTCCCCAGCCCCTATACCGCGACGCGCTACCACAGCCTTGAGGTCGTAGATGTGCCCGACTGCCTGATCGCCAATGCCCACGCCGAAACGCCCGGCGAAGACCACCCTAGCGTTATGGGTTTCCGGCATGAGAGCCTGCCGATCCACTCGGTGCAGTACCACCCGGAAAGCATTGCGACCGAGCATGGCCATGCGCTGCTTGCTAACTTCTTGCGCATTTGCGGAATTGAGCCAGAGGATGTGCCAAAATGACCTCCCTGCCCCTTGATGCTCCTGTCCTCACCCGCTCTGAGGCTGATGAAGTCTTCGCAAATATCCTCGACCTGAAAGTCAGCGCTGGGGAGATCGAAGCGTTTCTGATTGCCTTGTCGGCACGCGGTGAAACCGCGGTGGAAATCGCCGCTGCGGCGCAAGCGATGCGCGAGCGGGTCAATGGCATCACCGCGCCTGATGGCGCGGTCGATTGCTGCGGTACCGGCGGCGATGGGCAGCACACGCTCAATGTCTCCACCGCCGTCAGCCTGGTCGTCGCGGCTTGCGGAGTGCCCGTCGCCAAACACGGCAACCGCGCCGCTTCGTCCAAGTCGGGCGCTGCCGATACCTTGGAGGCGTTGGGCCTCGATATGGAGGCAGCCGTGCGCTGCGCGGAAAAGACCCTGCATGAGATTGGCATCGGCTTTCTGTTTGCCCGGGTCCACCACCCGGCGCTTGGGCCCATTGCGCCCATTCGCGAGAAGATCGGCAAGCGTACGATCTTCAACCTGCTTGGCCCCCTCACCAATCCCGCCGGCGTGCGCACCCAGCTTATCGGTCTTGCCAGCCCTGACCTCGTGCCCACGTATGCCGAGGCAAAGGCAAGCCTAGATCAGGAGCGCTGCTTTATCGTTTCAGGCGATGAAGGGCTCGACGAACTCAGTCTTGCAGGCGACAACACTCTTGCTGATGTGAGCGAGGGGAAAGTCACCATGCGCCGCGTCAATGCAAGCGTCATCGGCGTTCCCAATGCCCCGCTCGAAGCCATTCGCGGCGACGATGCGCAGTACAATGCGGCTGCCCTCACAAGGCTCCTTGATGGCGAAAAGAGCGCCTATCGCGATGCAGTGCTCTTGAATGCAGCGGGCACTTTGCTTGTCGCGGGCAAAACCGAGGACTGGCAAGAGGGCGCTAGCCTCGCTGCCGAAGCGATTGATAACGGGGCTGCCAAGCAACTCCTCGCCAAATGGATTGAACTCACGGTCTGATGAACAAGCTTGAAGAAATCTGCGCGAACAAGCGCGAGGAAGTCGCGGACCGCAAAGCCGCCACCACCAACGCCGCGCTTCAAACCGCCGCGAGCGAGCAATCGCCTCCGCGCGGGTTCGAGGCTGCCCTGCGCGCCAAGGTCGAAACCGGCTTTGCCCTGATCGCAGAGGTCAAGAAGGCAAGCCCGTCCAAAGGCCTCATCCGCCCCGACTTCCGCCCCGCAGACCATGCGCGCGACTATGAAGCGGGGGGTGCCGCCTGCCTCAGCGTTCTGACCGATGCGCCTTATTTTCAGGGCCATGAGGATTATCTCGTCGAAGCGCGCAATGCTTGCGCCCTCCCTGTGCTGCGTAAAGATTTCATGGTCGATCCGTGGCAGTGTCTTGAGGCGCGGAGCATCGGCGCGGATGCAATCCTCATTATCGTTGCAGCACTCGACAATGTGCAAATGGCCGAGATCGAAGCCGCCGCGCTCGAACACGCGATGGATGTGCTTGTCGAGGTCCACGATGAAGAGGAGATGGAGCGCGCTTCAACCCACCTCAAATCAAAGCTCGTCGGGGTCAATAACCGCGACCTCAAGACCTTCACCACCTCGCTTGCCACTACCGAACGGCTCGCCCCGCTTGCTCCAGACGGTGCGCTGTTGGTGGGTGAGAGCGGCATTGCGACCCATGCAGATTGTGAGCGGCTTGCACAAAGCGGTGTACGCACATTCCTTGTTGGCGAAAGCCTGATGAGAGCAGATGACGTAGCGGCTGCGACCCGCGCGCTTTTGCAAGGGTAAAATCCTCCATAGTATCCTACATCATCCAAATCTGGCATAACGCCCGCATGACCGAGCAAGCGCCCTCATTTCAATCGATTAAGGCGATCAGACGCCTTTTTATTGGTCAATCTGATTTCAACTCCTGGACAGTGTCTCAAGTGTCTCAAATCTCCAACATCGAGAGCGCAGCATGACCCGGCTTACCCACCTTGGCGAAGATGGCGCGGCGCATATGGTCGATGTGGGCGGCAAAGCGGAAACCCACCGCGTCGCCATTGCGAGCGGCTCGATTTCAATGTCGGACAAGGCTCTAAAAGCAATTCGCGAAGGTAACGCTCCGAAAGGCGATGTCCTAGGCACGGCCCGCATCGCCGGAATCATGGCAGCCAAGCGCACCGGCGAGTTGATCCCGCTATGCCACCCGCTGGGATTGGAAGCGGTAACGATTGAGTTCGCTTTTGAAGAAAGCGGCATCCGCGCCACCGCCAGTGCCTCTCTTACCGGTAAAACCGGGGTCGAAATGGAAGCGATGGTGGCTGTCTCTACTGCGCTCCTCACGATCTACGATATGGCCAAGGCAATCGATAAAGGCATGGTAATCAGCGAGGTGCGTCTTATCGAGAAACGCGGCGGCAAATCGGGCACTTGGAAGGCGGAAGACTAAGTGGCCAGCTGGCTCGACCTAGCCGAGGCACAGGCGCAGCTGCTCGCGCTCGCGCCAAAGATGGCAAGCGAGCAGGTCGCGGTAGAAGGTGCTTTGGGACGCGTTCTGGCAGGCAATGTTAACGCTGCCCGCACACAGCCGCCCGCTGATCTATCTGCGATGGATGGTTATGCGATTGCGGGCGATGGGCCGTGGCGCATTGTCGGAGAAAGCCGTGCCGGAGCACCGTTTGGCGGCGCTTTGGGTCCGGGCGAAGCCGTGCGCATATCCACTGGCGCGCATATGCCAGCGGGCGGTGAGAGTGTTCTGATCCAGGAAAACGCCGTGCGCAACGGCGACCGCTTGAGCGCCGATGCCACTCCCGAGGCGGGACGCCACATCCGCCGCCAAGGCTTTGATTATTGCAAGGGTGATACTTTGCTCGGCGAGGGCGCTGTGCTTGGCCCCGGTCAAATCGCGCTCGCTATCGCTGGCGGCCATGCGACAGTGCCGGTTGCCAAGCGTCCCAAAGTGGCAGTGCTTGATAGCGGGGACGAACTTGCAAGCGACCCTGCGCACGTCCGCGATGACCAAATCCCCGCGAGCAATGGCACGATGATCGCCGCCATGCTCACGCCGCTAGTGGGCACAGTTGAGCGGATCGGTCCGGTTGCCGACGACATGGGCGCAATGGCGAATGCCTTAGGGCGCGCAAGTGACTGCGACATCCTCATCACCTCTGGCGGTGCGTCGGTGGGCGACCACGATCTTGTGCAAGATGCCCTTCGGGAATGGGGCTGCGAGATCGCGTTCTGGAAGGTAGCGATCAAGCCGGGCAAGCCTTTGATGGTTGCCACCCGCGAGGCCGAAGGCCGCCACCAAATTGTTCTGGGTCTGCCGGGCAATCCGGTTTCAAGTTTTGTGACCGCCTACCTCTTTGCCCTACCCTTGATGCGCGCGTCGATGGGGATCGAAGCGCCCTTGCCCTCGCCCCAAACGCGCGTTGCCGGGGAGGCCTTCCCCGCTGGCGGGCCGCGCCGCGAGTTTGTGCGCGCGATCAGCGATGGCGAGAAAGTAGTGAGTGCAGCATCCCAGGACTCAAGTGCGCTTGGTTCGCTGGCTATCTCCAATTGCTTGGTCGAACGCGAACCAAATGCACCTGAAGTGGCAATAGGCGAGCCAATCACTGTGTATAGCCTCCAAAACGGCGGTTTTGCGGGCGTTTAGTCACCTCACGCGCTTGACTTGCCGAATCAAGTTGCCTATTCGTTCCTCATTCGTTCGCCATATCGGTCGAACGGTTAGTGTTCTGTATCGCACCTGTTCCGCTTCTGCGTTCGGTGCCTCTGGGAATGCGCGAATTTGGCACTGTGTCGGTGCAGCTCAAGGCGGCTGTGCTGTCACGCGAGAGTGCGGCTGATGGAGTTTGCCCATGCTTACGGCAAAGCAACACGAACTGATTCGTTTCATTCAGCAGCGGCTGGAAGAAACCGGAATTTCGCCCAGTTTTGAAGAAATGAAAGAAGCGCTCGATTTGAAAAGCAAATCGGGTGTCCACCGCTTGATCTCCGCTCTTGAAGAGCGCGGCTTTATCCGGCGTCTGCCCAATCGGGCGCGCGCTTTGGAAGTGATCAAGAACCCCGAAGATTCAACGCCTATTCCGCGCGCTGCGCCTTCGGTTTCTGCGGCGGCCAATGACACGGTTATTGGCGCTGGTGCTGCTCCTAAAGCGGCTCCGGAACCGGCCAATGACGTGATCGACATCCCGCTCCACGGCAGGATCGCGGCCGGTGCTCCAATCGAAGCGCTTGAAGGCCAAAGCTCGCTTCCTGTGCCAGCGGCCCTGCTTGGACCGGGAGAGCATTATGCGCTCGAAGTCTCTGGCGATTCGATGATCGAAGCTGGCATCTTCGATGGGGACTTTGCGCTTGTCCGCCGGACGAACACTGCTCGCGATGGGGAAATTGTCGTGGCGTTGGTGCGCGGCGAGGAGGCGACGCTCAAGTATCTCCACAAGGATGGGGGACTGGTGCGCCTCGACCCTGCCAACGCAAGCTATGACCCGCAGGTCTATGGCCCCGATGAGGTTGAGGTTCAGGGTAAGCTTGCAGGACTTTTGCGGCGTTATCATTGATCGGTGTGGCGCACGGGGGGCGGTAACTCTTACCCTTCCCCGGCGCGCCACCATCCATGCTCGCCTTGTGATGCAGCGACGGTGGTGATGCGTTCATTCGCAAGGTCTAGCGCCAGCCCTCCGCTTTGCTGGAGGAACCGGCGATCGGCCTTAAGCCATCGAGGCGAGCAAGAACGCGGTAAGAAGCGATCGGCAACAACGATGTCGGCTTGCTCGCACGCAGCGGCAAGCGCGCGCTCTTCGATCATCTCGCGGTTGCGAGCAAGCAGAAGCGTCCAATTCCGTCCACCGCGTTCTAAAACGATAGTGCAGAACTCAGGTGAGCACCTCGCCCCCTCCCACTGCGCAAGCGGGATCGGCTCACTCGTGACGCTAGACAATTCAAGCAGGTTGTCGCGCGAATAGGATGAGCGGCTGTCACGCAGAGAAAGCAAGCGGCGATCACCATGCTCATCAGTTATGGTAATGCCAACGTGACGCCCATCTCTTCCGATCAAAACATCGGGGATGGGCGTTGCAAGAAGAAGGAAAGTGGCAATCGCAGCAGGTACGAAGCCAAACAAACGCGCCCTGCCCGACCACAAGGCAAGCCAAAGGCCGCCGATAACAAACAGGGCGATGGCAAGACCGCTCATCTGCGGCATCAGCTTCACCGCGCCGGGCTGGGCTGATGTGAAATGAGCAATTGCCAGAAGCAGATTGAGTGACTTCTCGGTGAGCCACCAGAACGGTGCACCAAGACCGATCCAATCAAAAAGCAGACCCAGAGCGATTAGCGGCATGGATACAAACGTCACCAGCGGAATGGCAAAGACATTGGCTAGCGCTCCATACAATCCGGCCCGATGGAAATGGAACAGAACGATCGGCATAAGAGCAATTTCAATCACCAGACCAGTTACAAAAAGCATCGCAACCCCGCGCCCGATCCTTGCCAGATAGCTCTCCTCTCTAGGGGCCATAAACGCTTTTACAGGCTCGCTGGAATGGAGGGCGACAATGGCAAGAACCGCAGCAAAGCTCATTTGAAAACTGGGACCCACGACGCTCTCTGGCCATAGAAAAAGGACGAAAACCGCTGCCATTGCGACCATTCTGAGGGACAGCGCCTCTCTCCCGGTCGCCAGTGCGAACAATACGAGCATGGCGGCGGCACAAGCGCGCACTGTGGGAACTTGCGCACCGGTCAGCAATGTATAGCTGATCCCTGCAATCGCTCCAACACCGGCTGCAATGACAGGCAAGCGAACCCGAAGCGCAAGGCCGGGAGACAGCGCAAGCAATTTGATCGCGAGCAAATAGGCCCCTGCAATGACCGCACTGACATGAAGCCCGCTAATCGCAAGCAAATGGGTGAGCCCGGCATCGCGCATGGCATCGCTGTCGCTTTCTGAGATTGCTCCGCGATCACCGCTTGCAAAAGCAGCGGCAATCGTGCCGGCCGAGCCTCCCACATTGTCCCGGACATGGGAAGAAAGCCACCGCTGAGCCCGGGCAACAAGGCCATCGCCTTCCCCTGCTTTCACCACCTCAATCGGGCCCATAACGCTGCCAGTGCCCGAGAGCCCCTTGAACCAGGCAGCCCGGGCAAAGTCATAAGAACCCGGCAGCATCGGGCTTGCAGGTGGCATCAGCCTTACCCGCATTTTGACAATCGCGCCTTCGACAAGCACGCTCGCCCAATCGCCGGACCCGTGGCGAAGCTTGGCTTGCTCCACTTCCTCCAGCGGAACATTCACACGGATCTTGCGGCTCTGCGCGCTTGTCGCATCGCGCACGGCAAGAACAAGGCGAATACGCTGTTGCGAGGGTTGATCTTCACGCGACAGGATATAGCCCTGAACACGCTCAACGCTGGGTCGTTCTATCGCCGCTGCGCCTACGAGTTCAGAGCGGAACCAGACGACCGAGACACCCGCTGCGAACACAAGAGCGCAAGCGATTACTGCGGTGCGCAGGTGATCGCGCCGGTCATTGTCACGCCACGCAGCCAGAGCTATTCCAGCGATGATAAGGCTTAATCCGATCACACTGGCCCATGCCCAAGGTGCGTCAAGGCCGAACCAGGTTAGAATGCCGCAAGCAAAAATGACTGCCAGCCACGGTGCCCGGTCAAATCCTGCGTGGCTCAGGAATTGTTCGAGATTGTCCGCAATCGCATTCCAAATGCTGGACAAGCCGCCCCCCCTTTGCCAGAGGCGCGGCATACGCTTTGCATCAGAA
This sequence comes from Erythrobacter sp. SCSIO 43205, assembly GCF_019904235.1. Taxonomy (NCBI): domain Bacteria; kingdom Pseudomonadati; phylum Pseudomonadota; class Alphaproteobacteria; order Sphingomonadales; family Erythrobacteraceae; genus Erythrobacter; species Erythrobacter sp. SCSIO 43205. Next base: position 2,198,497 of record NZ_CP063202.1, read on the forward strand.
GCAGATGGAGGCGAAGTGGGGGGTGTTCCCGCGCTGGCAGGTTCGCCCGCCGGGCTGTCTCCCATTGGAATGATTGGCGCATCGGCCATGTATTACCGCCCCTCCCCATTTGGGTTGGCTAGCAGTAGTATGCGACAAATGAACAGGAATTGATAGTCGATGGTGAGCGAAACAGACAGAAGCGCAAGCAAAGCGCAAGTTGTAACGCGGTTTGCCCCCTCTCCGACGGGTTTTCTTCATATTGGCGGCGCACGCACGGCCCTTTTTAATTGGCTTTATGCGCGGCGTCACGGCGGAAAAGCGCTTCTGCGCATCGAAGACACCGATAAGAAGCGTTCTACGCAAGAGGCAATTGATGCCATCTTTGATGGCCTTGATTGGCTTGGCCTCGATTATGACGAAGAGCCGGTGTTCCAGTCGACACGCGCCGCGCGTCATGCCGAAATCGCCAATCAATTGCTTGAGGCAGGCCATGCTTACAAGTGCTTTGCAACGCCTGAAGAACTTGAAGAAATGCGTGCCCTGCAGCGCGCCAATAAAGAGCCGCTTCGCTACGACGGTCGCTGGCGTGATCGTGATCCGTCTGAGGCTCCGGAAGGAGCGCCATTCACCGTGCGCCTCAAGACACCGACCGAGGGCGAAACTACGATTGCCGACGAGGTACAAGGCGAGGTTTCAGTCAAGAATGAAGAACTGGACGATTACATCATCCTTCGCGCCGACGGTACGCCGACCTATATGCTTGCAGTCGTGGTCGATGACCATGACATGGGCGTCACCCATGTAATCCGCGGCGATGACCATTTGAATAATGCCTTCCGCCAACTCCCGATTTACCGCGCGATGGATGCGATCGAAGGCGGTTGGCCAGACCCGGTCTATGCGCACGTACCCCTGATCCACGGGCAAGACGGAGGCAAGTTGTCCAAGCGCCATGGGGCCTTGGGCGCAGAAACCTATCGCGACGAGTTTGGTATTCTTCCCGAGGCCTTGTTTAATTACCTCTTGCGGCTTGGTTGGGCACATGGCGACAAAGAAGAATTCACGCGCGAAGAGGCGATTGAAGTGTTCGACATCGCTGGCATCGGCAAAAGCCCTTCGCGGTTTGACCTGAAGAAACTCGAAAATCTGAACGGCCATTACATCCGCGAGGCTGATGATGCACGGCTTGCACCACTTGTTGCAAAACGCATCGGAGATGATGCGGATTTAGAGCTTCTGACAAAAGCCATGCCGGTCCTTAAACCGCGCGCTAAGACCCTTGATGAACTGGCTGAAAGCGCTGGGTTTCTCTTTGCAAAACTGCCGCTTGAGATGACTGAGAAAGCAGCAAAATTTCTCGATGACGACGGCAGAGCGCGTCTTCGACTAATTTCTAACGCATTTTCGGCAGAAAATGACTGGACAATGGAGACTCTCGAAGCCACTACGAAGGCGCTCGCTGAGGACCTGGATCTGGGATTTGGCAAGCTGGCGCAGCCAATGCGTGCTGCTCTGACTGGGACGACAAATTCGCCTGGAATTTTTGACGTGCTTGTCCTTCTGGGACGGGACGAATCCTTGGCTCGCATCGACGCGCAAGCGGCGTGAACGGCGCGAGCGAGCAAGGACAACAGATTGACTGACTAGGAGACTCATGGTGGCTGATAAGCAAGCGACGCTCGGACTTGGCGGTGCGACTAGCGAATTCCCCGTGCTGAAAGGAAGCACAGGGCCCGACGTAATCGATATCCGCAAGCTTTACGGAGAAACTGGTGCCTTCACCTTCGATCCCGGTTATAAGTCAACGGCGAGCTGCGAAAGTGCCCTGACCTATATTGACGGGCAGGAAGGCGTCCTTCTTCATCGCGGCTACCCCATCGGTCAGCTTGCTGAACATTCAAGCTTCATGGAAGTGAGCTATCTGCTGCTTAACGGCGAGCTGCCTAAAGCGGACGAGCTTGCAAACTTTGAAAACACCATCACCCGTCACACCATGCTGCATGAGCAGTTGATGACGTTTTACCGTGGTTTCCGCCGCGATGCGCACCCCATGGCGATCATGTGCGGCGTAGTGGGCGCGCTTTCGGCATTCTACCATGACAGCACCGACATCTCCGATCCAGAACACCGCAAAATTTCATCGCACCGCCTGATTGCAAAGATGCCGACTATTGCGGCGATGGCGTATAAATATGCGGTCGGTCAGCCTTTCCTTTATCCAGATAACTCATTGTCTTACACAGGAAATTTCCTGCGCATGACCTTTGGCGTTCCGGCTGAAGAATATGAAGTTCACCCGGCAATCGAAAAGGCGATGGACCGGATCTTCATCCTCCACGCTGATCATGAGCAGAACGCATCGACCTCGACGGTGCGCTTGGCTGGTTCTTCGGGCGCGAACCCGTTTGCGTGTATCGCAGCGGGCATCGCCTGCCTTTGGGGCCCTGCTCACGGTGGCGCCAACGAAGCGGCTCTCAATATGCTGCAAGAAATCGGCACACCGGACCGCATCCCGCACTATATCGAGCGTGCGAAGGACAAGAACGATCCGTTCCGTCTGATGGGCTTTGGTCACCGGGTTTACAAAAACTATGACCCGCGCGCGACGGTGATGCAGAAAACACTTCGTGAGGTGTTTGAAGCGCTCAAAACCACCGATCCCGTGTTTGAAACCGCGCTCAAACTCGAAGAAATCGCACTCAACGACGATTACTTCAAAGAGAAGAAGCTGTTCCCGAACGTCGATTTCTACTCTGGCATCATCCTCAGCTCAATCGGCTTCCCGACCACTATGTTCACTGCGCTCTTTGCGCTGGCCCGTACCGTCGGCTGGGTCGCACAGTGGAATGAAATGATCTCTGATCCAGGTCAGGTTATTGGCCGTCCGCGCCAGCTCTACACTGGCCCGACACAGCGCGATTACGTCCCTGTCGACAAGCGCTGATCTAAACAGGCAAATGAATTTAATAAACGCGGTCCGTTGCTTTTGCGGGCCGCGTTTTTATTGCCCTGACGATTTGGGAAGGGTGAGCTTGAATTCTGCGCCCACAAGGTCGTCGTCGCGCACCGGTTGAAGCACTTCAAGATCACCGCCCATCGCAAGGGCGAGCTTGCGCGAGATATAAAGACCAAGGCCCGAGCCATTATCATTGCCGCCATCACTGTCGCGGCCAAGCCTTTCGAATTTCTCGAAAATCTTGCTTGATTGCTCCGGTGTTACGCCCGGTCCCTGATCGATCACGCTCAGGCTGATCGTATCGTTTGCATTCTCCCATGCGGTCACTGTCACATGGCTGGCAACGGGCGAATAAGCGATCGCATTGCCGATAAGATTGATGAGAATTTGAAGAACCCGCCGGAACTCAGCGATCGCATAAAGTGGCTCGTCAGCCCCCTCTACCGAAACGCTGATTTCGCGCGCGGATGCTCGCACGCCCAGAATTCCGGCAGCCCGCTTGGCAATATCGCGCACGTCAACGCGATCCTTGGAAGTGGTGAAACCGGGTGCTTCGACGACCTCCAGATCGGCCAGATCGTCAAGCATTCCGGCGAGATGTTGTCCTGCTGCCGCGATATTGGCCGCATATTCGCTGTATTCGTCGCGCAATGGTCCTGCGAGCCGCGCACGGATGGTTTCAGCATTGGCGACAATACGCGCAATGGGTTGGCGCAGCACTGGGGTGAGCGCGCTGCCAATGAGGCGCGAGTGCTCAGTCTCAGTCTCAGTCTCAGCGGCTGTGTCATGCACCGGCTCTGCTAAACTCAGCGGCTCCAGCGCGATCAGCAGCAGCTCAAAACCTTGCAGGTCATTGGCAGAAGGTCCGATTGGAAGCATCCTCACCCGCCAATTGCGCGGCGATCCCGGAACGCGCGCCTTGGCTCCGTCAAGCAATCGCCAATGTAAAGGCTGCTCATGAGCCACTCCCTCCAATGCAATGTATTCACTCCACATTTTTCCAGGAGACTGCTCTATCGCCTGAGCCAGAGCCTTTGCATCCTCGCTATACGAAGACAGCGTTTGCAGCATTTGTTTTGCATCAAGGTGGGCGCAAATTTCAGCGGCGGCGCGGTCTGCGGCATCGAGCCACTGTGTCATCTGGCGGCCGCTTGCCTCAAGGTAAGGAACGCTGAGCCAATTTTCGATCAGTATCTCGCAGCCACCGATCGCCTCGCTGGCATCCCCTTCTACGGTTTCAAGCGGATGAATACGGGCAAAGCCTGAGATGACCTCCTCGCCATCCAGCGCGCTGAAAGGACGCGCGATGCGAAGGCCGCATTCACGGCACTCGCGGACAAGGTCCAGCAATTCGGGGATCGCAAGCGTGCCAGATATTCGGCCACCGCAAGCCTCCTGCAACTCAGCAAGAGGCTCATCAGCGCTAATCAGACGATCACGATCATCGGTCATGCCGCGTGCAACAACAAGAGATTGATGCTGGTTCATTGCCGCGCTGCCTCGAGCGGATGCGCAGCGAGGAGGTCTTGCGCATGGGATTGCGACATTGTTTCGATGCTTACGGGATGCTGCTTACTCCCGCCCAAAAGCGCAGTCTGACGCGCGGATGTCTCGGCGCTCAAACCAGCAGCCCTGAGCATCACTGCGAGGCGAACCGTTTGGCTTTCATGGCACGCAAACACCGCTTGTTCCCGATCCACCGGAAGCAGCGCAGCACAAGAGCTCGCAAAAAGCGCAAGTCCTGCATGAGACAAGTCAAGGCCGGCAATCGCTCCGCCGCGCATAGTAGACACGAGCCGGGTCAGAAGACCGACACGATTGGTTGCCTCATCAAAGCTGCGTTTAAGCCCGGCAATTGCCCTGCTATCGAGCGCGATACTGGTGTCACTCGCGGCTTGCTCCCCATGTTCAAGAACACCTAAGAACACGTCGAAGGGAAGCTCTTTTAAGGGTAATTCCATGCGCGCATGGCTGAGGCTGAAGCGCGATTGAGCCGCCAGAACATTGATAGCCAGCTCTGCGATTGACGGATTGTCCGATGCGATAAGCTCTTGCAAAAGAGGGCTGAGAACAGGGTCGATGGCGCATCGCTCACTCAGGTTCTTGGCGATCGCGCCCTCAAGCGTTGTCGCAAAAAGGTGGTCGATGATCGCCGCATCGCCTGCCAGACGGTTCGAGACAGACTTGTGCATCTCGCGCTGCCTTAGCTGGCCGATTCCCCCGTCAATCATCTGCTCAAGCAATTGTCGCGCGATATGATCGAGCTTGCCCCGTAATCCGGCGAGGATAGCATCGCTGAAAAGGCTTGGGCCATCGCTATCAAGCAAATGGGCGATGACAGGCGCAACAGATGCGCGCGCACGGGTGCCACGCGCAAGCTCTTCCCGAAGGAAGCCGTCCGCATTTGCAGACTGAGATCTATCCATGGTCACTTTGCCCATCACGTAGCCCATACAGGCACGTGGTTAACCTTGCGTTAGCTTAAACTCTCAAAAGCTGCGCATTGTCTATTGTTTCTTCGACAAAAGAGCCAATTGTGCAAGCGCTGCGAGGCTAAAGGCGATCACGCTCTCCTGTAAAAAACCCAAACCCGCAGCGAGCGCGAACAGCACCAAATGGAGCGGCGTATCGCGCCAGAACGCGCTCAACCCGGCATGGCGATTCCGTCCGGCGATGAGTGGAAGGACGATTGCAAAGACCGGTAGCGAGGCCCTTAAAAGCAAATCTTCTTGCGTTGAATTGGAAAGCACCAGCGTGAGGATAGCAAGGAACCCCATCGCAATTGGTAGTCCTCTGCGCAAAATCGTTCCGCCGCCCGTGGCCCAACTTGCGTTTTGCCCACCACCTCCCAGCGCGCTACGCATCTCCTGAGCATTCCAAACGATCATTGCTGCAAACGCCGCCAAGCCTGCTACGAACAGTCCTGTCACCGCAAAGCCTGTCCCGGCAAGGCCTGCTCCAATCACGCCAAGGCCCAGCGCACCAAGCCCGCTGACTTCAGGTGCAGACTGTAGCCAGAAAGGCGCGCTCCGGCTCACGCTCAGGCTCGCCAGAGCGTTGACCGGCCCACTCCACTGCGGAACAGGAACGCTCCCTCCCAACAGCGTCGCCTCGCAGCGTTTCAGCGCGGCCTCATTCGATGCAAGCAACCAACCGTCATTTTCGAGGTATTCTGCGGGCAAAGCACGGCGTGGGGTCCGCTCTTGCAAGGCGAGCCGCAAAAGAAGCGAAAACGCGTCTCCATAGCCAGGTAAATCGCCAAGGCCCCGAACGCATTTGCCTGAAATCATGGCGAGCCCTGCCCAGTGATGGTCGCGATCAATGCGCTCAAAGTCATCAGGGTACGAAACGCTCAAAGCGTGGCTTGCCGGCAGTGTGTAAAGCGCGTGCCGATCCTCGCCATTGCCATCCATCAATTCAAGCGCAGCCTCACTCGATACAAACAGACCATCGAGCAAAAGCAGAACGTCGTCCTCATCCCGGACAAGGCTTGGTAATTGAAGCGGGCCGCGAGCCGTGTGGAAGGCCAGCCCAGCTGCCTCTACCCGCTGTTGTTGCGCAATTATTACAGGGGATGGCGCATCACACAGGCAAATCACGCGCTCACAATCTAGTGTGAGAGCCAAATCGACCTGCCAATCTAGCAAGGCGCGACCCGCAAACGCTTTATTCGCTCGCAAATCCCCGTCAGCGGTTCGTTTAAGCGCAGAGATAAGCGCGGTGCGCAAAGCCAGTCTCCCAAATCATGCAAACCCTGGCTAAGCGTCCAAAGCCCGTCGCATCAAGCGTTCGGGACTTGGTCTTTCCACTAATTTGCGATGACCGGGGTCAAAATTTTAATGAATTCTTGCCGCTAAAGCGAGCGAGCACGCGCTCAATCTCACGCACGGCCATGGGCTCACCCGGTGCGCAGTTGAGTGCATTGTCCGCAGCATCGAGAAGTTCTTGCGCATGGAAGCTTGCCGCCAGCCCTTTCAACCGATGCGCTGCAACGTTCCAATTGCCATCGCAACGCGATCGCTTGAGCAGGTCGAGGTGCTTTTCTGCGCTCTGCAAGAACGCATGGCGCAACTCGCCCAGCAGAGCTGCATTATCACCTGCAGCCGCAGCCAAAGTCGCATCAAGAGCTCCGTTTTCATTAGCCATGGCCGAGACGCTTAGCCGATATCGAGTTAATGTGGGGTTTATCCTTTGCGCACCTGTGGTATTTAATCGCCTATGGCAGGTGGGAAACATATCCGCGCAGTCAGCCAAGAGGCTGAAAATAAGGCGCAAAATGGTAGTGACGCAGTCGCGGAAAACGGCGAAGGCGTTGATCTGAATGACGCATTGGCGAGCGGCGAGCCGCTTGAATTGACTGAAATTGAGTATGAGGAGGATTATCAAGCCCTCCACTCGTCGCAAAATTTCGCATGGCTTGCCCCTGTCCTTGCCATCCTTGCAGCGGTGGCATGGACCGCCTTTTATGGCTGGGCGATGCAGGCCGAAATTCTAGCCGCCACCACACAGCCTGCCGCGTGGGTCGCGTTGCTGGTGGATGGGTCCGTCCCGCTTCTTCTGGTTGGGGTGGCATGGTTGCTTGCGATGCGCAATTCGCAAGCCGAGGCGCGCCGGTTCGCTTCAAGCGCGGCGCTCCTTTCGCAAGAAAGCCGTGAGCTTGAAGACCGGCTTACCGTGGTCAACAGAGAGCTTAGCCTTGCGCGCGAATTTTTGAGCGCACAATCGCTTGAGCTTGAATCGCTTGGCCGCGTGGCGAGCGAACGCATCTCTACCCATGCCGGCACCTTACAGGAATTGATCAAGAACAACGGTGCGCAGGTTGAAGCCATCGGCAGCGCAAGCGAAAGCGCGCTCGCCAATATGAAGCGGCTACGCGATGACCTGCCTGTTGTCGCAAATTCGGCCCGTGATGTATCCAATCAGGTCGGCTCCGCCGGGCGCACAGCACAAGAGCAACTGGACAAGCTCGTCACAGGGTTTGAACGGCTCAACCAATTCGGCAAGGCCAGTGAAACTCAGGTCGCATCGTTTGAAAGCGAAGTGAGCGCCATTCTTGAACGCTTTCAAGCGCAGATTGAGACGATCGAAACGACCGCTGGTGCACGCCTTGCGGCTTTGAAAGACAGTACCGAGAGCTATCGCAGCGACGTTTCAGAAGCTGAAGATGCAGCCCTTGCCGCTTTGAAAGAGCGGACCGGGCTACTGCAATCCGAGACGAAAACCTTAAGTGACGAGCTTCGCGCGGCGGAAGAAAAAGCAATGGAGCAATTGGCTGCTTCCAAAGAGCGTTTTACAGCACAAATGACGGCCGCGATTGAGCGCCTCGATGAAACTGATGCAAAAGCGATCGCAAAGGCGCAGGAGCGCGTCGATCAGTTGAACGCCAATGTCGCTTTGTTCACCGAACAGCTTGCGACGCGTGATCGTCAGTTTAACGAACAGGTCGCTCAGGTTCAGGAGCGCTTCTCAACCAATGAAGCACAAGCCAGCGAAGTTCTGGCACAGCGCCTTTCGGACCTCGACGATGCCTTGGCTGAGCGCCGTGATGCGCATCTGGCCGAGGCTGAAAAGCTGGAGAAGCATAGCACTGTAATCGCTGAGCAAATGGAACGCCTGACCGAACTCTTGTCGACCGCCGGTGATCAGGGCGAAACCACGCGTGAGGCCTTGGCTGCAGGCCTAGAGGCGCTTGATGCACAGCTCGAAGACAAGCGCGCGAAACTGCGTGAAACCGAGGCAGAAATCGCCAATCTCACCGAAAGTGGGGTCCGTCTGCTTGAGATCATCCAGTCAAGCGCAAGGTTCAGCCGCGAGGACTTGCCAGAAGCGATGCAGACAGCGCTTGGGACACTCACTGGTGTAGAAGAGCGCGCGCAGGAAGTCTCAACCCTGATGCTGGACACCAATGAGAAAGCGGATGCTCTCACGGCCTATCTCGTTGAAGCTCGCGCCAAGGTCGATGATAACGGCACTTCGATTGAAGCGCTTCATACCAAGGTCAAAGAGCAGTCTGAAGAGGCTCTGGCCAAGATCAATGGTTTGCGCAGTGGTTTGGCGGAATTGGCGCAGGCCAGCGAAACCTTGTCAGGCGAAACGCAGGATCATCTGCGCGCAAGCATTGCCAAACTCGAAGAAGCCACACGCGGCGTTTTTGACACTCTTGAAAAAGGCGCAGGCGAAAAAGTGGATGCTGTCGCCAAAAGCCTGTCAGAACGCGCCGTCGCTGAACTTGAACATTCTCTTCGCAATAATTCAGCAGAAGCAGCTGGTAAACTTGAACAGGCAGCCGCCCATGCTTCAGGCGTAAGCCGTGAGGCCACCGCTCACTTGCGCGATCAACTCGCTAAAGTGAACGAACTCACTATCAACCTTGAACAGCGCATTGCCCGTGCACGCGAATTGGCCGAAGAGCAGGTCAACAACGACTTTTCACGGCGGATGGCGCTCATCACTGATAGCCTCAATTCCTCTGCCATCGATATTACAACAGCGCTGTCCCAAGACGTGTCAGAGAGCGCGTGGGATGCCTATCTCAGGGGTGAGCGCGGGATTTTCACCCGCCGCGCAGTGCGCCTCATCGACACGACAGAAGCGCGCGAAATCGCCGAGCTTTATCAGAGTGATGATGAGTTCAAGGCTAATGTCAGCCGTTATATTCACGACTTTGAAGCGATGTTGCGCTCGGTGCTATCGACCCGCGATGGCAAGGTGCTTGGCGTAACGGTACTGGGCTCTGACGTGGGCAAACTCTACGTAGCACTTGCACAGGCAATTGAGCGTCTGCGCTAAATTTATGCTTCGCGCTTACCGTGAAAGATTCTCAGGTGGCTTTGGCAGAATGTCGAGGTCACTCGCACCAATCCACCCATATTCATAATTGAGCACAAACAGGCTCGTGAGCACGATGGCAATCAGCGTTGCGCGGACCAACAATTTGCCCGGCCTGAACTGCGCCGGGGCGCTTTCTGCCTGGCCTGGGACCAGCGCCTCTCCCGCCTCTTCAGACGTGCGCACGCCAAAAGGCAGCATGATAAAGGCGCTCATCACCCAGATCAGGAAATAAATCGCAAGGATCGACGTCCACTGCATCAGCTCGGCTCTCCCTTAAGGCCCGGCATGAGCACGCGAACCTGCGGGTTCTTGCCAGACCATCTGCGCGCAGCACGGCGAGCAGCAAGACGCGCAGCCTCATGCACGGCACTCGGATCGCTTGCATCGCGGCCCTTGAGCCGTCCGATGGCTTTCAGGATATCCTCGCGTGTTTCTTCAATGAACTCAGGCATATCCTCATCAAGGGGCAGACCGATAGCCTCGATCAAAGGCGCTTCTCCGCGTGCGAGCACGACGATGACGATGCCTTCAAATGACACGCGGCGACGGGTGTTAACCGCATCACCATCTGCGGGAGAAATTATGTCGCCATCAAGCACCAGTCGCCCGTTGCGCACTTCGGCGATCTTCCCGGGCTCACCGGGGGCAAGCCGCACGATATCACCATTGGATTGCACGACATTGTGCGCGATGCCGCGCTCTTTGCCGAGCCGCGCCTGCTCCTGCATATGCCGCATTTCACCGTGCACTGGCACGAGCACTTCGGGACGCAGCCAGCTATAAAGCGCTTCCAATTCAGGGCGTCCGGGGTGGCCGGAGACGTGGATGAAGCTCTGTCGATCGGTAATCATCTCGATCCCGCGCGCGGCCAATTGGTTCTGCATCTTGCCCACCGCAATCTCATTTCCGGGAATAAGACGCGAGGAGAACAGGATCACGTCACCGGGTACGAGTTCCAGTGGGTGGTTGTCATCAGCAATCCGGGCAAGAGCAGCGCGTGGTTCGCCCTGACCGCCAGTTGCGAGGATCATGACTTCTCCGCGTGGCAAGCGCATGGCGGTGTCAAAATCTACAGGCGTTGGAAAGTCTTCGAGATAACCATTGTCCTGCGCCACTTCGAGGATGCGGTCAATCGAACGACCCGCTACGCACACTTGCCGCCCTGTTTCGCGCGCTACTTCGCCCAATGTTTGAAGCCGCGCAACATTGCTGGCAAAAGTTGTGACAAGCACGCGTTTGCCCTTATGCTTTGCGACCTCTTCCATGAGGCCCTTGTGCACCGCGCCTTCGGAACCCGATGGGTTGGGATTGAAGACATTGGTGCTATCACAAACAAGCGCAAGCACGCCCTCGTCACCGATAGCACGAAGCTCTTCTTCAGTGGTGGGCTCGCCGATGATCGGATCTTCGTCGAGCTTCCAATCGCCCGTATGGAACACACGTCCATACGGCGTGTCTATCAGAAGCGCATTGCCTTCTGCGATTGAGTGAGCGAGCGGGAGATACGTGACGCTGAAAGGTCCGATGTCGATCTGGCCGTGGTCTTCTTCGATGATGTTCAGTTCAACCTGACCCAAAAGCCCCGCTTCTTCGAGCTTTCGCGCAACAAGATCCGCCGTGAATGGCGTCGCGTATAAAGGCACGCCAAGCTCGCCTGCGAAATATGGCACCGCCCCGATATGGTCCTCATGCGCATGGGTGAGAACGATGCCGAGCAGGTCTTTAGTGCGCTCCTCGATGAACTCAAGATCGGCAAAGACAAGGTCCACGCCGGGATACTCGCCGCCTGAAAAGGTCATGCCAAGATCGACCATCAACCATTTGCCCTCGCATCCATAAAGGTTGACGTTCATGCCGATTTCGCCCGAACCGCCAAGGGCCAGGAACAGAAGTTCGTTTTCGGGGGTGTAGTTCTTTTTCACGCGTACATATCGTTTTCTTTACAGGGAGTTGGCGTCTAGCTTGATGCCTGCTTGGCAAGGATCGCAAGACCCTCAATCGTCAAATCAGCATCAACTTCGTCAAAAATATCGGTCGCCTCATCGAACAGGATCGCGAGCCCACCAGTGGCGACGACCTTTGCAGGGCGACCGATCTCGGCCTTCATGCGCGCCACGATCCCCTCCATCATTGCGACATAGCCCCAGAAAACACCAATGAGCATTTGGTCTTCGGTGTTGCGTCCAATCACGCTCTGGCTTGCTGGTGTTTCAATCGCGATACGGGGAAGCTTTGCGGTTTTACCCACCAATGCATCGAGCGATAAATTGATCCCAGGTGCGATGGAGCCGCCCTTATAGGTGCCGTTGAAATCAACCGCTTCAAACTTGGTCGCAGTGCCAAAATCGATCACGATCAAATCGCCGCCGTATTTGTCATGGGCTGCCAGAATATTGAGCGCGCGATCCGCGCCAAGCGAGCTTGGTTGATCAACGTCGGCTACAAACGGCCAGGCCGCAGCGCCTTCGCCAGCCTTAAGCGGTGTGAGATCGAAGTACTTCTGACTGAGAACGGTCAAATTGTGGTCAGCGCGCGGCACAACCGAAGCGTAGATAATCTGGTGAATGTCCTCGCGCGCGACACCTTCAATATTGAGGAGTTGTAGAAGCCACACCGCATATTCATCTCCCGTGCGGCGCGGGTCGGTAGCAATCCGCCAACGAGCCCGTGGAGGTGTCGTGTACCCGCCATCCCCATCTGGATCGAACAGGGCAAAAACAACATTGGTGTTTCCGACATCAGCCGCCAGCAGCATTAGCTATTCCCTTGAGTAATCATCGACACGTCTCCTGCGTGGATAGTGCGCAACGCGCCGTTCGCCAAGCGCAAGAGCAAAGCGCCATCTTCATCGAGGCCCGCAAAGACCCCTGTCACAGCCTCATCGCCCGGACCAACCGACAATTGCGAGCCAATGGGGTGCGCCACATTTGTCCAGTCATCAAGCGTTTGCGCAAGTGGCTGTTCACGCCATTGCATAAGGCGGGCTGCAAATGCGTCTGCGAGGATAGACAAGACAAGACCGGGGTTTCCGCCGTGCTTGCCGTTTTCGTAAAGAATTGAGGTGGTTTGACGGCCTGGCACCTCCGGCGCGTAGCAGACATTGACACCGATACCGACCACGACGCTGGCGCCTGTTCGTTCGAGCAAAATACCCGCAATCTTGTCGCCTCTTACCAGAGCGTCATTGGGCCATTTGAGCATGATTGGCGTATTGGCAAACAAGGAGCGCCGAAGCGTATCGGCAACCGCGAGCCCGGCCACGAACGAAAGGGTATGCGCAGGCGGATCGCCATCACGCAGAGAAACCAAAGTGCTGCAAAACAGGTTGCCTTTCGGGCTTTCCCATTTGCGTCCAAGCCGCCCGCGACCGCCTGTTTGCCGCTCAGCCTGAAGCCAATAACCCTCGGCTAAGTCCTCTCCGCTCCCCAAGCGTTGCAGCAGGTCAGCGTTGGTGGACCCGGTTTCCTCAACAACCTCGATCGTCGGCGTTTGAATCAATTCACCCAAAACTTAGACCGCAAGGAACAGTGCGCTTGCTGCCTTATTGGCGAGGTCAGTGAGCGAGCCAGTCAAAAGGTAACCCAACGGCGAGATGATCGCAGCCGTAATCGCCAGCAGCACCCAATGCGAAGTTTCGCTTTTGCCTGTGGCAACTCCGGCAGGCTCATCAAAGAACATGACCTTCACAAACTTGATGTAATAGAACGCGCCGATCACACTTGCCGCAATCGCTATGGCTGCGAACACGACGAGGTTTGCATCCACAACAGCCTGGAACACGACAAATTTGCTGTAGAAACCAAGCAGCGGCGGAATGCCAGCAAGGCTGAACATGAAGAGCAAAAGCGCCCAAGCGATGGCTGGCCGAGTCACGGCCAAACCTGCAATGTCGCCAAATGTTTCGTAAAGGCTGCCATCTTCACCGCGAAGCATCAGGAGCGCGGTAAAGCTGCCGAGGCTCATCACAACGTAGATGAAGAGATAAATCAGCATCGAGCTTGCGCCTGCAGGCGTGGCAACCGCGAGGCCAAGCAGGATGAAGCCGACATTGTTGATCGACGAGTAAGCGAGCAGACGCTTCAGATTGTTTTGACCGATAGCACCAAGCGCACCGAAAACAATCGAAGCCAATGCCGTGAACATGACGATCTGCTGCCATGCGTCCACCTGACCACCGAACACCTCGAAAACAACGCGAGCAGTGAGAGCAACGGCGGCAACTTTCGGCGCAGTTGCGAAGAAAGCTGTGACCGGAGTTGGCGCGCCTTCGTACACGTCCGGCGTCCACATATGGAACGGAACTGCTGCGATTTTGAAGGCAAGACCTGCCATTACGAAAATGAGGCCAAACAGCTGCCCGGTCGAAAGGTCGCCTTCAAGCCCTGCGCGAACGCTGACGAAATCGGTGCTTCCGGTGAAGCCATAGAGCAGGCTCATCCCGTATAGGAGGATGCCCGATGCAAGCGCGCCAAGAACGAAATATTTCAGACCCGCTTCAGTTGAACGCACATCTTTGCGCAGGATTGCAGCAAGCACATAAGCGGCGAGCGAATTCAGCTCCAGCCCCATGTAAAGCATCATGAAGTCGGACGCTGACACCATGATGCTCATGCCCAACGTCGCAAAAATCACCAGCACCGGATATTCAGCGCGAAGCCCGCGCTCGCTTACGGCGGCGGGCCCGTTGAAGAAGGCTGGCGCCACGACAAGCGCACCGATCCCGGCAAGGTAAATCAAGGCCTTGGAGAACAGAGCAAAGCTGTCGATCTTGAGCAAGGTACCAAATGCGTAGCTGTCCGGACCGTCCACTCCAAAGTGAAGACCCGGAATTGTGAAAAGACCAGCGGTAAACAAGGTCGCTGCAGCGAGGATCGACGAAAGGCGCGCAGCCTTGTCGCCAACCCATGCGGCGACGAGCAGAAGCACTAGGCCAGCGCCTGTGAGGATGAGCTCAGGAATAACGAGAGCGAAAGAGGATTGGAAATCCAGCATCAGTGCGCGCCCTCCCCTTCGTGCCCCTCGAACTCCATGGCATTGGCCGCCTCATCCAGAGGAGCACCGCTCTCAAGAGCTGCATCACTGGCAGGAGCAGCAGCGGCAAGCTGTGCATCGAGCGCGGCAATATCGGCGCGCATTGGGGCCAGGAAGCTTTCCGGATAAACGCCCATCCAAAGGACAACGGCTGCGATTGGAGACATCATAATCCATTCGCGCGCCGTGATGTCTTTCATAGCAGCAGCGTCGGCGTTCTTTTGGCCGCCAAAGGCCACGCGGCGGTAAAGGTAAAGCATATAGGCTGCGCCCAGAATAATGCCGGTGGTGCTCACGAGCGCCACGAGGCTTGAAGTTTGATAAATGCCAGCAAGCGAAAGGAACTCGCCCACAAAACCGCTTGTGCCCGGAAGACCGATTGAAGCCATCGTGAAGAGCAGGAAGAACAGCGCGTAGTAAGGCATATTGATGGCTAGGCCACCGTAACGCTCAATCTCGCGGGTGTGGAGCCGATCATAAATAACGCCAACGCACAGGAACAGCGCGCCTGAAACGAGGCCGTGCGACAACATGACGATCATCGCGCCCTCAAGCCCTTGAACGTTGAAGGCGAACAGGCCCACGGTCACAATCGCCATGTGCGCAACCGATGAATAGGCAATGAGCTTCTTCATATCCGCCTGAACCAGCGCGACCAGTGAGGTGTAGACAACCGCGATCATCGAAAGGATGAAAACGAACCATGCGAAATCTGCCGACGCATCGGGGAACATCGGCAGGCTGAAACGGATAAAGCCGTAACCGCCCAGCTTCAGCAAAACGCCCGCGAGAATGACGGAGCCAGCAGTCGGCGCCTGAACGTGAGCATCGGGAAGCCAGGTGTGGAACGGCCACATGGGCACTTTCACCGCAAAGCTCGCAAAGAACGCGAGCCACAGCCATGTCTGCGCACCGCCGGGGAAGTCGTATTGCATCAGCGTCGGAATGTCCGAGGTGCCTGCTTCGCTCACCATCCAGAACATCGCGATCAGCATCAGCACCGAGCCGATCAGCGTGTAGAGGAAAAACTTGTACGAGGCGTAGATGCGATTATCGCCGCCCCACACACCGATGATGAGATACATCGGGATCAGGCCCGCCTCAAAGAAGATGTAGAAAAGGAAGAGGTCCTGCGCTGCAAACGTGCCGATCATGAGCACTTCCATAAACAGGAAGGCCGCCATGTATTCTCCCACACGCTTTTTGATCGCGTCCCAGCTCGCCAGAATGCAAATCGGCATCAGGAATACGCTGAGCATGATGAGCATTAACGCAATGCCATCAATGCCAAGGGCGTATGAAAAGCCGGCGACAAGCTCATATTTCTCTTGGAATTGCCATTGCGCGCCGCCAATTTCGTAATTGGTCCAAAGCAAAACGCCGAAGCAGAATGTCACGAGAGTCGCGCCCAAGGCGATCCCACGCGCGGCGGCTCCTGCAAACAAACAGGCAATGGCTGCCGTAAGAGGCACCAACATCATGATGGTGAGGATAGGAAGGTCCATCGCTCTGTTCCCCTAGAGCAGCACGTAAGTGACAGCGGCGATCAGCCCAAGGAGCATGATCAACGCATAGGTGTAGAGATAGCCTGACTGGATCGTCTTGGCTGCGAGAGAACCGCGCTGGACAACAGCAGCGATGCCGTTGGGGCCAAAGCGGTCGATGGTGCCGATGTCACCCAGTTTCCAGAACTGGCGACCGAACCAGAAGGCCGGTTTTACAAAGATAGCATCGTACAGCTCGTCGAAATACCATTTGCGGAACACGAAATTGTGCAGCCAGCCAAAGGTGCCGACAAATTTTGCGGGAATGTCAGGCTTGGCAATGTAGGCGACGTAAGCCCCGATGAAGCCCAATACCATCACCACGAAAGCGGAATACTTAACCCAATAAGGCACCGCATGAAGCGCGTGGATCAGATTTTCATTGTAGAAAATCGAACCCGCCCAGAAGGCTGCATCGTCGATAAAGCTCGGCGCAAATACCTGCCCTGCAAGCACGGCCCCGGCTGAAAGCGTGACCAGCGGGATAAGCATGGCAATCGGGCTTTCATGCGGGTGATAGCCACCGGTTGTGTCTTCGCCTGCTTCAGCGGGTGTCTTGTGCACGGTGTGCTGAATATGCTCGCTCTCGATCCAGCGGGGTTTGCCCCAGAAAGTGAGGAACATCAGACGCCAGCTGTAGAAGCTTGTGAGAAGCGCCGCGGTGACACCTGCCCAAAAAGCAATCGTGCTGGTGGTAGTACCGCGCGCAAAGGCTGCTTCGAGGATTGCGTCCTTCGACCAGAAGCCTGCAAATCCGGCACCAAGGTGATAAACACCAAGACCCGTGATCGCGAGCGTGCCCAAAAGCATCGCTACGAAGGTAAGCGGAATGTGCTTACGAAGTCCGCCGTAGTAGCGCATATCCTGCTCGTGATGCATCGCATGGATGACTGAGCCCGCGCCAAGGAACAGCAATGCCTTGAAGAAAGCGTGGGTGAACAGGTGGAACATCGCCACGCCGTACGCACCGATGCCAGCGGCAAAGAACATATAGCCCAGCTGCGAACAGGTTGAGTAAGCGATCACCCGCTTGATGTCCCACTGCGTTGTGCCGATGGTCGCTGCGAAGAAGCAGGTGGCTGCTCCGACAATGGTTACAATCATCAAAGCGGTAGGAGCCGCTTCGAACATTGGTGACAGGCGGCAGACCATGAACACGCCCGCGGTCACCATGGTCGCTGCGTGAATGAGAGCGGACACAGGTGTCGGCCCTTCCATCGCATCGGGAAGCCATGTGTGAAGGCCAAGCTGTGCCGATTTACCCATCGCTCCGATAAAGAGCAGGAAGCACAGAATATCCATCGTCGGCAAACGCATTCCAAGAAAGCCGATGGTCGAACCGCTCATGCCAGCGGATGCGGAGAGGATCTCAGGAATAGAGGTGGTCTGGAACACCAGGAAGGTGCCGAAAATTCCCAGCATAAAGCCAAGATCGCCCACACGGTTGACCACGAAGGCCTTGATTGCGGCAGCGCCCGCAGATGGCTTTTTAAACCAGAACCCGATGAGCAGGTAAGAGGCAAGACCCACCCCTTCCCATCCGAAGAACATCTGCACGAGGTTATCGGCGGTCACCAGCATGAGCATGGCGAAGGTGAAGAGCGAGAGGTAAGCAAAGAAGCGCGGTTGATCCGGGTCTTCTTCCATATAGCCCCAGCTGTACAGGTGCACGAGCGCCGAAACCGAGTTAATCACCACGAGCATAATCGCGGTGAGCGCATCGACGCGAAGCGCCCAGTCAAAGCTCATCTCGCCCGACTGCACCCATTGCAGAACGGGAACGACTTCGGCTGTGTTGGCGCCTGTCAGAAAGCCGATGAAAATCGGCCAGCTGAGCGCCGCTGACAGAAACAGGGCGCCCGTCGTGATCGATTTGGCAATCGTGTTGCCGAGCATCCGGTTGCCAAGCCCGGCAATGACCGAGGCGATCAGCGGGGCAAAGACGATGATAAGGATTTGCGTGTCCATGGTTCGCTTATCCCTTCATCCGCGCGGCATCATCGACCGCAATCGTGCCTTGGCGGCGGTAGTAGATCACAAGGATTGCAAGCCCAATCGCGGCTTCAGCAGCCGCCACGGTCAGCACCATCATGGCGAAAATCTGCCCAACGAGGTCACCCATAAAGGCACTGAAAGCGACCAGATTGATGTTCACCGCGAGCAGAATAAGCTCAACCGACATCAAAATGACGATCACGTTCTTACGGTTCAGGAAAATGCCAAGCACGCCCAGCACAAACAGGATCGCACCGACGATCAGATAATGCTCGATACCGATGGTCATAGCTCGATCCCCTTGCCCACTTCTGGGTTCTTCATTTGGGTTGCCTCTTCGGGACGACGCGCGATTTGTTTGCCGATGTCTTGCTGAGCGCGGGATCCTGGAGGCGGCGCCTGGAATGTCAGCACAATCGCCCCGATCATCGCGACCAAAAGGATAATCCCAGCAATTTCAAACAAGATGATATAGCGGCCATAAAGAAGCGCGCCGAGCGCTTCGATATTGGATGCTCCGGCTCTTGCGACAGCGGCGCCATCAGGCGTGCCGAGATCAACCCCGCCCGCTCCATAAGCGCCAAGGCCAAGGCCCAACTCCGCCAGCAATACCAATGCCAGCGCGATGCCCAGTGGGAAGTTCTTGATAAAGCCTGCGCGCATGGCGGCAAAGTCGATGTCGAGCATCATCACCACGAACAGGAACAGCACCGCAACCGCGCCAACATAAACGATGACGAGCAGCATGGCGATAAATTCCGCGCCCACCAATACCATCAGGCCTGCCGCGTTGAAAAACGCGAGGATGAGCCACAGCACAGAGTGCACCGGATTGCGCGACATGATGACCATCACCGCGCTCGCGATGACGATGCCTGCGAACAGGTAGAAGGCTAAAGCTTGTATCATGATCCCTGTTTTTCCGTCCCGCCTGTCAAAGGCTTGGACGCGCCCTTAACGATAGGGTGCGTCCGCTTCAAGATTGGCTGCGATAGCCCGTTCCCATTTGTCACCATTTGCGAGCAATTTTGCCTTGTCATAGAGCAGTTCCTCGCGCGTTTCGGTGGCGTATTCGAAGTTTGGCCCCTCGACCACGGCATCCACCGGGCAGGCCTCCTGACAAAAGCCGCAATAAATGCACTTCGTCATATCAATGTCATAGCGCGTAGTGCGGCGAGAGCCGTCTTCGCGCGGCTCGCTCTCAATCGTGATCGCCTGCGCCGGACACACCGCCTCACAGAGTTTACACGCAATGCAGCGCTCTTCGCCGTTAGGATAACGCCGCAGAGCATGTTCACCGCGAAAGCGCGGGGAGAGCGGCGATTTTTCGAACGGGTAGTTGATCGTCACCTTGGGCTTGAAGAAATACTTCAAGGTCAGCGCATGGGCTTTCAGGAATTCCCAGAGGGTGAAGCTCTTAAGGAGCTGTGTTGTGGTGGTCATGATGCAGTTCTCACAGCTGGGGCCGGAACCTCAACAGCTTCAACGATTTGATCGGGGGTAACAGTTGCCGGCTCGACCAGCGGCGCCGGGCCGGTGAAATGGCCGGTTGCCATCAGATAGCCGCTGATCGCTGCAACAAAGAGAAGGCTCATCGGCAGGAACACCTTCCAGCCAAGCCGCATCAGCTGGTCGTAACGGTAGCGCGGTACGGTAGCCCAGATCCAGCTGAACAGCAGGAAGAAGAAGAAGGTCTTCAAGAGGAACCAGATAAAGCCCGGCACATAGTAGAGCGGTGCCCAATCGATCGGGGGCAGCCACCCGCCCATGAAAAGGATCGTGCACAGCGAGCACATCAGAAGGATGTTCGCATATTCCCCAAGCCAGAACAGCGCAAAGGCCATCGAGGAATACTCGGTCTGATAGCCTGCAACGAGCTCGGACTCAGCCTCTGTCAAATCGAACGGGGCACGCGCTGTTTCAGCCAGCGCCGAGATGAAGAACACCACAAACATCGGGAAAAGCAGCGGGTTAAAGAAAAACCCGTTGACTATGCCAAGGCCATGTCCGCGCTGTGCCTCAACTATGCCGGAAAGGTTGAAGGTCCCCGCCCAAAGAACAACACAGACAAGAATAAAGCCGATAGAGACCTCGTAAGAGATCATCTGCGCAGCAGCACGCATCGCGGAGAAGAATGGGTATTTCGAGTTCGAAGCCCACCCGCTCATCACCACGCCGTAAACGCCCAAGGAGCTGATCGCGAGGATGTAGAGCAGGCCGACATTGATGTCTGCGAGCACAACGCCGTCACCAAACGGGATCACCGCCCATGCGGCAAGAGCCACGGTAAAGGTGATGATCGGCGCAAGCAGGAAAATGCCTTTGTTGGCAGCGCTTGGAATGATCGTCTCTTGCAAGAACACTTTAAGCCCGTCGGCAAAGCTCTGAAGCAGGCCAAACGGCCCCACTACATTGGGCCCGCGCCGAAGCATAATCGCGCCCAGCACCTTGCGGTCGACATAGATCACCATGGCAACCGCCAGCATCACCGGCAGAGCGATCAAAAGAATGCCCGCCATAGTGGCGATGAACCATGCCCACTCATAAGGGAGGCCCAAACCTTCAAAGAACGCGGTCATTGCCGAGCCTCCAAATACACATCAAGCCGCGTCATCAACGCCGCAGCAATCAACAGCCAGCTGCCGTAGAATAGATTATCAATAACTGGCCCATTTGTGGCCACAGTCGCACCGATGGCGATCACAAAGAACATGATCAGGAAATGAGGTGTAAATCGCGCAATCGTGCGCGTGAACGCATCGCTCATTCCGCTGCCTCCTTCATCTCTTGCGTCTGAAGCAGTTCGGCCGAACATTGCTGCATCACAGCCGATGCACGGGCGATTGCATTGGTGAGGTAGAAATCCTTGACCGGATAGGCGCTGATGACGCCTTCGGCCTTGGCCTTGCTATCCGCTTTCGGAAGCGCGCCGTAATCCGCGAGATCCTCTTCACCCAAAGCAGGAACTTCGGCGATCATCGCACCTTGAAGCTGCGCAAAGCTGTCAAAGCCGACGTTCACGCCAATCGCATCGGCAAGCGCGCGCAGGATCGTCCAATCTTCGCGAGCATCGCCGGGGGCAAAGACTGCTTTTTCAGCGAATTGCACGCGGCCTTCGGTGTTGACGTAAGTGCCGTCTTTTTCGGCATAGGAAGCGGCAGGCAGAATGATATCCGCATTGTGCGCTCCACGATCGCCGTGGTGGCCGATATAGACCTTGAGGCTGTCCGCAAACGGCTCGTAATCCATCTCGTCCGCGCCAAGGCTGAAGAGCACTTTGGGTTTCGCTGCCGCGATATCCGCCATGCCGCCTTCTTGCGCGTAACCGAGCATCAAGCCGCCCATGCGAGCTGCGCTCATGTGGAGGACGTTGAAGCCGTTCCAATCGTCTTTCACGAGGCCGAATTTATCGACGAGCTTAAGGCAAGCACCCAGCGCACCCGCTGCGAGCCCTGCGCCGCCAAGGATGACCGCTGGACGTTCGGCTGCCTTCATGGCGTCACCAAGAGCTTTCGGTGCACGGTTCAGAACCTTGAGGTCTTCGCCGAGGAACTCTGCCGGATAGGTCGTTTCCCATTCAGGGCCCACGACAAACACCTTAGCCCCCGATTTTACTGCCTTGCGAATACGAGCATTCACAAGCGCCGCTTCCCAACGGATGTGCGAACCGACGATCAGGATGCAATCCGCCGTTTCAATCCCTGCGAAAGTCGAGTTGAAGTTTACCGCCGCCAAGTTCGAGACATCATAGGTCATGCCGGTCTGGCGACCTTCGAGAAGGGTTGAACCGCAAGCCTTGAGCAAAGCCTTGGCCGCAAACATCGTCTCGCAATCAACCAGATCGCCAGCGACCGCCGCAACGGAGGATTTGTCAGCCTCAAGAGCGCCCGCGATAGTCGAAAACGCTTCCGACCAATCAGACGCCGCCAGCTTCCCGTCCTTGCGCACAAACACACGGTCGAGGCGACGCTTGGTCAGGCCATCGACCTGATAGCGCGCTTTGTCCGAGAGCCATTCCTCGTTCACATCATCGTTGATGCGAGGAAGCGCGCGCATGACTTCTCGGCCCTTGGAGTGAAGCGAAATATTCGCGCCAACCGCATCGGACACGTCGATGCTCAGCGTGCGTTTCAATTCCCAAGGGCGAGCCTCGAACGCATAAGGACGCGAGGTAAGCGCACCCACCGGGCAAAGGTCGATCACGTTTGCGCTCAGCTCATGTTTCGCAGCCTGCTCAAGATAGGTCGTGATCTGCATATCTTCGCCGCGATAAAGCGCGCCGATCTCGTCCACGCCCGCGATCTCTTCAGAGAACCGCACACAGCGCGTGCAGTGAATGCAGCGGGTCATCACCGTCTTGATCAACGGCCCCATGTACTTTTCAGTCACCGCGCGGCGATTTTCTTTCGTGCGCGAATTGCCGCGGCCATAAGCCATTGCCTGATCCTGAAGATCGCACTCACCGCCCTGGTCGCAAATCGGGCAATCCAGCGGGTGGTTGACGAGCAAAAACTCCATCACCCCTTCGCGTGCCTTTTTAACCATCGGGCTGTCGGTGCGAATTTCCTGACCATCTGTCGCTGGAAGCGCGCAAGACGCCTGAGGTTTAGGCGGCCCCGGCTTCACTTCGACAAGGCACATCCGGCAATTGCCCGCGATGCTGAGGCGCTCGTGATAGCAGAAGCGCGGAATCTCTTTCCCCGCTTCCTCACACGCCTGCAAAACGGTTGCCCCTTGTGGGACTTCGATTTCCTGGCCGTCTACGGTTACCTTAGGCATTAGTCTTGCCTCTCCAATTCTGTCGCCTGATGCAGCGTGCGGTAGAGACCAAAAGAAAGCAGCGCTCGAAGCGATGATTTGTCAAATTTGGCCTCAACCCCTTCGGTGATGCAGGGGCCAAGATGGGGCGCGATCGCTTGAATTGCCGCCGTTTCGCCTTGCGAGGCGGGCTCTGATTCGATCAACGCCGCGATTGATTGCGGTTGGGACTGCGCCATACACATTCCCAGAGATTCGCTCGCGTTACGAGGGCGCATGACGGGATTGCCCCAATCCTCAGGCGAAAGACCGGAGATCATCTCAACGTAATCTTGGCCGAAATCCTTCTCGAAAAAGTACTCCGAAAATGCGCCAACCATTACGCTACTGTCATATCCGATTTGCAGAGTGCCAAAGTCAGAGAAGCAATCCTGCGTACGGGCCTCACCCCACTTCACTTTCGGCATGAAATCGTCGGTAGCTTCGATTTGCTCGCGGCTGCGATAGGGCAATTCCAAAACGTCGCGCGCTTTTGAACGGTCGAGTGAAGCAGCACAGCGCAGATAGGCGTTGACTGCCGGGCGCGGCGAATCCGCCTGACGCGGGTCATATCGCTTCGTAAGGCCTTGTTCGCCCCTGCTCACTCGTGAGCCAATGGGAGGATCAGCCAGCGCGGTGGTCGCACCCAAGACGGTCACTGCAAACGCAAGAGTTATGGTCCTCACAGGACGCATCATTCTGCAGCCTCCCGGAACTGTGCGTTGTGCTCCTCAATCCGGCGCTCCAGCTCAGGGCGGAAGTGGCGGATGAGGCCCTGGATTGGCCACGCCGCTGCATCGCCAAGCGCGCAGATTGTGTGGCCTTCGACCTGCTTGGTGACTTCTTGGAGCATATCGATCTCTTCGATCTCGGCATCGCCTGTGCGAAGCCGCTCCATCATGCGCCACATCCAACCAGTGCCCTCGCGGCACGGGGTGCACTGGCCGCAGCTCTCGTGCTTGTAGAAGTAGCTGAGGCGAGAAATCGCGCGGACGATATCGGTAGACTTGTCCATCACGATCACACCAGCGGTGCCGAGGCCCGAACCCAGTTCTTTGAGCCCGTCGAAATCCATCGGCGCGTCCCAAATCTGTTCAGCGGGAACCAGCGGAACCGACGAGCCACCGGGAATAACCGCAAGCAGATTGTCCTTACCGCCGCGAATGCCGCCGCAATGCTTCTCGATAAGCTCGCTGAAGGGGATGCTCAGCGCCTCTTCGACCACGCAAGGCTTGTTCACATGGCCGCTGATCTGGAAGAGCTTGGTGCCCTTGTTGTTCTCACGACCAAAGCTTGCGAACCAAGCCGCCGAACGGCGAAGGATCGTAGGCACCACCGCGATACTTTCAACGTTGTTCACCGTCGTCGGGCAGCCGTAAAGGCCAGCGCCCGCCGGGAATGGCGGTTTCAAGCGCGGCTGACCCTTTTTGCCTTCAAGGCTTTCGATCATCGCGGTTTCTTCGCCGCAGATATAGGCGCCCGCGCCCCGGTGCATGAACACGTCAAAGTCATAGCCAGAGCCGCTGGCGTTCTTGCCAATCAGCCCAGCGTCATAGGCCTCATCAATTGCCGCCTGAAGCGTTTCCGCCTCGCGGATGTATTCGCCGCGAATGTAGATATACGCCGCGCGCGCTCTCATAGCGAAACCGGCAACCAGCGCGCCTTCGATCAGCTTGTGCGGATCGTGGCGGATAATCTCGCGGTCTTTACACGAACCCGGCTCAGATTCGTCGGCGTTGATAACGAGGAAGCTTGGACGCCCGTCCGCGCTTTCTTTTGGCATGAACGACCATTTCAGACCCGTAGGGAAGCCCGCACCGCCACGACCACGCAGGCCAGAGGCTTTGATCTCTTCAATGATCGCATCCTGCCCACGCTCGATCAAAGCCTTAGTGCCGTCCCAATCACCGCGCGCCTGCGCGGCTTTAAGGCCCCAGTCCTGGAAGCCATAGACATTGGTAAAGATGCGGTCCTTATCAGCCAGCATCGGTCATATCCCTTCGTACCGCCCGGTTTTTCCGAGCCAATTTCATTTGTCGCAGCGTTAAAACCTGAAACACCAGACCTGCTATCATCAAGGCAATGCCAATCTCGCGCTCACCCGTTGGCGCGAGGTAAGCGCCTGCACCAAAACAGACGAGCCCTGCCAGCATGAAGAAAAGAGTGCTGCTGCCCATCATTTGTCCTCCAGCGTTTTCGCGTTGACCACGAAAAGCACCACGGTGAACGCGAGGAACAGGCCGCCAATTACGATCCACACTGCCATCAGCCGATCACTCCTTGTTGCCAGAGGAAAGCGGTCACTCCGATCACAAACACGATCGCCATTACGCGCATCAAGCCCATCAACACCTTATAGGCGATGAAGGCCAGGCCAAGCGCAAGGATGATCGAAAGCACGTCCATTTGGACTTACCAATCCCCTCGATAATCGTGATTGGCGTCGACCATTTCTTTCAAAGTGGTCGGGCCACCCGAAGGCTCAGACGTGTGACGACCAGGCTCCTGAGTGCCAGCCTTTGGCGTTTCACCAGCAGCCAGCGCGTCGAGCACTGCGTCGAGGCGCTCAGGCGTCAGGTCTTCGTAATTGTCATCGTTGATCTGTACCATGGGAGCGGTCGCGCAATTGCCCATGCACTCCACCTCAGTCAGCGTCCAAAGACCGTCTTCGGAAACTTCACCAAACTTCATGCCGCGTTTCTTGCACGCGCTGATGATGTCGTCCGACCCGCGCAGCATACACGGCGTCGTGCCGCAAACCTGCACGTGATATTTTCCGACCGGCTTCATATTGTACATGAAGTAGAAGGTCGCGACTTCGAGCACGCGGATGACCGGCACGTCGATGTATTTGGCGACGTATTCGATCACCGGGAGCGGGAGCCAGCCTTGCGTATTGGTCTCCTCGCCCACCTGCCGCTGCGCGAGGTCGAGTAGCGGCATAGTCGCCGACTTCGCCCGTCCTTCGGGGTATTTGGCGATGTGGTAATCGGCCTTTTTCTTATTCTCTTTCGACCACTCAAAAGAGCCCCAACGCGCGCGCAGTTCAGGGGTGTCGGGTGCGGGTGTACGGTCAGCCATTAGCGATCGCACTCCCCAAACACGACATCGATTGCGCCAAGAATTGCGGTCGCATCGGCCAGCATATGTCCCTTGCTCATCATTTCCATCGCTTGAAGGTGCGAGAATGCCGTTGGGCGGATCTTGCAGCGATAAGGTTTGTTCGTGCCATCGCTGACGAGGTAGACGCCGAATTCACCCTTGGGGCTTTCGGTGGCGACGTAAACTTCGCCCTCGGGCACGTGGAAGCCTTCGGTGTAAAGCTTGAAGTGGTGGATCAGGCTTTCCATCGATTGCTTCATCTCGCCGCGCTTAGGCGGCGAAACCTTGCCATCAGTGCTCGCAATCGGGCCTTGAGGCATATCGCGCAAACACTGCTTGATGATCTTGGCGCTCTCGCGAACTTCCTTTACGCGCACCATGAAGCGGTCGTAGCAGTCCGAATTGGTGCCGACGGGAATGTCGAACTCCATCCGGTCATAGACTTCGTAAGGCTGCGACTTGCGCAAATCCCACGGAATGCCAGCGGCGCGGATCATCGGGCCTGAAAAGCCCCATGCAATCGCATCATCACGGCCCACAACGGCGATATCGACATTGCGTTGTTTGAAGATGCGGTTGTCCATCACGAGGCTCATCGCGTCGTCGAACAATTGAAAGAACCGGTTGTCGAGCCAGTCGCCAATATCAACCAGCAGCTTTTCCGGCACATCCTGGTGAACACCGCCGGGGCGGAACCACGCCGAGTGCATCCGCGCGCCGCTCGCCCGCTCAAAGAAGTTGAGGCAATCTTCGCGAAGCTCGAACACCCAAAGGTTTGGCGTCATCGCGCCCACATCCATGACGTGAGCACCGATATTCAGCATATGGTTGCAGATGCGGGTAAGCTCGGCAAACAGAACGCGAAGGTATTGCGCGCGCTCTGGAACTTCGATGTTCAGAAGCTTTTCAATCGCCAGCACATAAGAGTGCTCCTGACAAAGCGGCGAACAATAATCCAAGCGATCAAAATACGGCAGCGCTTGCAGATAGGTCTTCTGCTCGATCAGCTTTTCAGTGCCGCGATGGAGAAGCCCTACGTGCGGGTCCACCCGCTCAATCACCTCGCCATCAAGCTCCATCACCATGCGCAGAACGCCGTGCGCCGCAGGGTGCTGCGGCCCGAAGTTCAGCGTGTAGTTCTTGATGACTTCGCCGTCATTAGTTGGCGATTCTTCGATTTGGACGCTCATTTGCTGCCCTCCTCATCATCGATCTCGAATTCGACCATATCAGGCGGGACAGCATCAGTGCCTTCAGCCGCCTTCTCTTCCGCATCTGCGCCAGCACCCGTATCAGCAGGTGTCTCAGTCACTTTTGGCTTGTCCACGTTGGGCGCGCCTTCGGCTTTTTCGTCGCCCGGCAGCACGTAATCGGAACCCTCCCAAGGCGAGAGGAAGTCGAAGGTGCGCATATCTTGCGCGAGCTCAACAGGCTCAGACACAACGCGCTTTTCCTCTTCGGAATAACGCAGCTCAGTGTAGCCGGTCATTGGAAAGTCTTTGCGGAACGGGTGCCCTTCAAAACCATAGTCGGTGAGAATACGGCGAAGGTCTTGGTTGCCTTCAAACACAACCCCATACAGGTCGAACACTTCGCGCTCCAACCAACCGGCATTGGGCCAAAGCGTTGTAACCGTCGGCACGGGAGTCTCGGCGGTCGCTGAACACTTCACCATCACGCGGTGGTTCTTGGTAAGCGAGAGAAGCATATAGACGACTTCGAAGCGCTCTTCGCGGTCGGGATAATCAGCGCCCGCAATTTCCATAAGCTGTTGATACTCATGATCCTCTTTTAAGGATTTGAGCACCGTTGCAACTTCGTCGCGCTTGGCCGTCAGGATAATCTCGCCATGCTGCTCAGCAGCGCCGTCGAGCCATACACTCAAGGATTCGCCAAGCGCGTCCAAGACACCATCATTGGAGGCATATTTGGGGGCGGAGTGAAGAACTGTCACGGGGTCTAACTCCTAGCGCTCAATCGTGCCGACACGGCGGATTTTGCGCTGCAATTGCATCACACCATAAAGCAGCGCTTCTGCTGTT
Source organism: Erythrobacter sp. SCSIO 43205 (assembly GCF_019904235.1). NCBI lineage: Bacteria > Pseudomonadati > Pseudomonadota > Alphaproteobacteria > Sphingomonadales > Erythrobacteraceae > Erythrobacter > Erythrobacter sp. SCSIO 43205. Next base: position 2,226,777 of record NZ_CP063202.1, read on the forward strand.
GGAGGGCATCCGGGCACGTAAATATCGACCGGCACAATCCGGTCGCAGCCGCGCACAACGGAATAGGAATAGTGATAATAACCACCACCGTTCGCACATGACCCCATGCTGATCACGTATTTGGGATCAGACATCTGGTCGTAAACCTTACGCAGAGCCGGAGCCATTTTGTTGCACAGCGTGCCAGCCACAATCATCACATCTGATTGACGCGGGGACGCGCGGGGCGCCGCGCCAAACCGCTCCATATCATAGCGCGGCATATTGACGTGGATCATCTCCACCGCGCAGCAAGCGAGGCCAAAGGTCATCCACCACAGCGAACCGGTGCGCGCCCATTGGAACAGGTCTTCGGTCGACGTGACAAGAAAGCCCTTGTCATTCACTTCGGATTGAAGTGCGCGGAAGTAATCCTGATCAGGCGCGCGCACCTCACCGCCTTTCGCGGTTTCCAAAGCGCTCACATCAGCCAGAGATTTAGGGGGCGTAATCGTATTCATCTCTAATTCCTTAGGGCCAGCACCCTATTGCCAATCGAGGGCTCCCTTTTTCCATTCATATGCAAGGCCAATCGCAAGAATGGTGAGGAAGGTCATCATCCCGATCCAGCCAACCCAGCCCGTTTCACCAAGGCTCACCGCCCATGGAAAAAGAAAAGCCGCCTCAAGGTCGAAAATGATAAAACTGATCGCGACGAGATAGAATTGCACGTCAAACTGACTGCGCGAATCTTCAAACGCGGGAAATCCGCACTCATACTCAGACAGCTTTTCAACGTCGGGATTGTGCGCCCCCGTCAGGCGCGAGACGCCCATCGGCAGGAACACGAAAAGCACCGAAAGCCCGAGTGCTACACCAATGAAGAGCAGTATCGGCAGATACTGTCCAAGGTCGACGGATTGGTCGATCATCCCGATTTCCATGTAGTTTATATCCCAGTTGTGGGCCACTTACGCATGAGCTGTCCTCTACGCAAGGGCAAGTCGCGCGTAAATCGCAGCATATTTCATGCAGAAAATCGAACGACTAAGCTTGAACCAAGTCAATCGGGAAAAGACGTAGTGGCCTGCCCTGAACGACGCGCCAGGGTCAAGACCTCTCCGCAATTCTATTTGATCATATTGGCAACCGCCTTTTGCGTTGCCTTGCCGTAAGGCGGTTTGAACCCGCCAAGCTTGGCGATGTCGATCTTGGGCTGGTGATAGACGCTGCGCGCGTGGCTGAATTCCTTAAAACCCTCAATCGCGTGATAGCTGCCCATGCCCGATGGCCCGACGCCGCCGAACGGCAGATCTTCGATGGAAATGTGGAAAAGCACATCATTGGTCGTCACCCCGCCTGAGATCGTGCGGGTGAGAACGCGCTCTTGCTCGGCTTTGCTTTCACCAAAGTAATAAAGGCCCAGCGGGCGGTCATTTTCATTGATGTAGTCAATCGCTTCATCGACCGCGCGATAGGTTTTGACCGGAAGGACAGGACCAAAGATCTCCTCCTGCATGGCCTGCATCTCATCGTTGACATTTTTGAGGATCGTCAGAGGCATCTTGCGCTGGTTTGCGTTGCTGAAATCTTCGCCCGCCGGGTTCACCTCGATCACCTCAGCCCCTTTGCCGCGCGCGTCCTCAACCAGGCCTTGCAGCCGCTCGAAATGGCGGTCGGAGACAATCGAGGCGTAATCGTCGTTTTGAAGGACAGTCGGGTACATTTTAGTCGCGCCCTGAACCACACCAGCAATCGCTTCGTCCTCGCTCTCCTGAGGGACGTACATATAATCGGGCGCAAGACAGATTTGCCCTGCGTTCATCATCTTGCCTAAGGCGATCCGTTCACCCGCCTTCGCAAAATCGGCGCTTTTGCCCATGATCACAGGCGACTTACCGCCAAGCTCAAGGGTAACTGGCACAAGGTTAGCAGAGGCCGCTTCCATAACGCGGCGCCCCGTTGCGGTTGAACCGGTAAAGACCAGATGGTCAAACGGCAGCGATGAAAAGGTCGCCGCGACTTCCGGCCCGCCGGTCACAACAGCGAGTTCATCCTTGGTGAAATACTCCTCAACCAGTTCCGCCATCAGCATACTGGTGCGCTCAGTAAATTCACTCGGCTTGATCATGGCCCGGTTGCCCGCGGCGAAGATTTGCATCAGCGGACCAAAGGCAAGCTGAACCGGGAAGTTCCACGGGCTCAAAATGCCGATCACACCTTTGGGTTCGTAACGAAGCTCTGCCTTCGCGCCCAAAAGTCCCAAAGGAAACTGAACGGGTCGTTTTTCGGTCTTGGCCCATTTATCCATGTTCTTAAGCGCGTGCTTGCCCGCCCCCACGGTCGCCGCAATGTCGGTGATCATCGACTGATCCATCGAGCGATTGCCAAAGTCAGCAGCCATCGCCTTGCACAGGTTCTCAGCGTGATCTTTCAAAAGCGCCATGGCCCGCTTGATCCGATCCTTGCGCAAAGCCATGCTTTCAGGGCGCGACGCGGTGAAAGCATCACGTTGAAGCTTCAGAATTGCTTCTTGCTGTTCGCGTTGATCATTGGCCATTTTAGACCCTCTCCTCAGTATCCCGTTTTGATTTGAGATGGACTTTGCGCGAACTGGCGCGCGCACGCAAGAATTATGACTGTCGATCCTTCGGATAGCGCTGGCCAATACCTACTGGGGGTGCGTCTAGACGTTGCGTTTCAGCGGCTCGCACCTTAGGTGCAGGTGCGAAGATATTGACCCCTCGTGAAGGATTTAACCCATGTCGCAATTTGCAGCCTCTGACCCAATCGTCATCCTGTCATACGCACGCACGCCCATGGGCGGTATGCAGGGCGCATTGTCCGATGTGTCAGCCACCGATCTTGGCGCAACTGCGGTCAAGGCTGCGGTGGAACGCTCGGGCGTTTCGGGCGATCAATTTGACCGCGCTTATATGGGCTGCGTCCTTCCCGCTGGTCTTGGCCAAGCGCCTGCGCGTCAGGCTGTGGTAAAGGCAGGGCTTCCCAAATCGGTTCAGGCCACCACCGTGAACAAGGTGTGCGGCTCAGGGATGCAGACTATCATCATGGGCGCAGAAGCCCTTGCCAGTGGTACAATCGATTATGTGATCGCAGGCGGGATGGAGAGCATGACCAATGCCCCTTACCTTTTGAAAAAGCACCGCTCAGGAGCGCGCATCGGCCACGATACGACTTATGACCATATGTTCCTCGACGGGCTTGAAGACGCCTATGAAGAGGGCCGCGCGATGGGCACATTTGCTCAGGACACGGCTAACGATTATCAACTGACACGCGAAGAGCAGGATGAATATTCGATTGAATCGCTCAGCCGCGCCAATGCCGCGATTGAAAGCGGCGCATTTGCTGATGAGATTGTCCCGGTAACCTTCACAACCCGAAAGGGCGAAGTCACTGTCGACACTGACGAGCAACCCGGCAAAGGTCGGCCTGACAAAATCCCGACGCTTCGCGCAGCTTTTGCCAAGGACGGCACGATCACCGCTGCGACTTCAAGCTCAATCTCAGATGGCGCTGCAGCCGTTGTCCTTTCACGCGAGAGCGTGGCGAAAGAAAACGGCCAGCAGCCGGTTGCAAAGATTGTCGCCATGGCGGCTCATGCGCGTGAACCAAAGGATTTCACCATCGCTCCGGTCGGCGCGATTAAAAAAGTGCTCAAGAATGCAGGCTGGTCCGTCGATGATGTTGAGCTTTGGGAAGTGAACGAAGCATTCGCCTGCGTCGCCATGTTCGCGATGAAGGACATCGGCATCGACCACGCCAAGATCAACGTAAACGGCGGCGCGACCGCTCTTGGCCACCCAATCGGCGCATCGGGCACCCGGATTGTGGTGACGCTGCTCAATGCCCTTAAAACACAAGGCAAAAAGCGCGGCGTTGCGAGCCTTTGCATCGGCGGCGGTGAGGCAACGGCTGTTGCGGTTGAGCTAATCTAATCAAATGCGAGTCCCCGTGAAAGCGGGGGCTCGTGTCACCCTACATCTCGCCAACGCCCCAGAGGCGTTCTTGCGAAACCCATCCGCTGCGCCCGCTAACGTCGATTTCGCAAAAACCATCGCGGCAGCGCATCAATTCACCAACCACACCCGGCTCTGCCTGCCAGCGTAATGGTGCCACATTGGATGCATCCTCGCGTAACGAGGCATTGCCCTCGCCTACGATTAAAGCACCCAGTTTTGGGCTAAGCTGGCTCGCGGCGATCCACCCTTGCGTGCCATCAGGATCTTGCACCAATCGCCAGCCTTCGCGAAGGCGCACGACTTTCACTGGCAGACCTTTGCGCTTGTACACCCAGTCGATCGGGTAATCCTGACTGGGCCCTTTGCGCATATTCACAGTGTCAAAGCGAAGGGTCGCCCAATACGGCACCTCTCGTTCCTGCGCACTCGCAGGAGCGGTAAGCGCGCCAAGACACAGGCTCAAAACAAGAACGCATAATACAAAGGGGCGAATAAGCATCATCCCCTAGCTGATAGCCAAGGCTTTCAGCGAATTTCAAGATGCTCATATGTAAAGCCTCATACACGCGTCTCAAAATGGCAAAGCCAGCTTGACGCTCATGGGGCATTACCATTAGCGCAATTGCCACGATGTCTGATCATAAAAGCCCGCCCCAATTCGCCTCTCGCAAACCGAAAGTTGTCGTTACCCGTCACCTGGCCCCGGCGGTAGAGGCGCGCATGAGCGAGCTGTACGACACCACCCTCAATGAAAGCGATCAGCCGATGACGCGCGATCAGCTTATTGAGGCGATGGCGACGTGCGATGTGATGGTCCCGACGGTAACCGACCGGATTGATGCCGATATGATCGAAAGCGCGGGCGAGAACCTGCGTCTCATTGCGAATTTTGGTGCAGGCACCGAACACATCGACCTGAAAGCTGCCGCAAGCCGAAAGATCATCGTCACCAATACCCCGGGCGTTTTCACCGATGACACAGCGGATTTGACCATGGTCGGGATTATCGGGGTTCCTCGCCGTATTCGCGAAGGCGTCGAACTTATCCGCAGCGGCGAATGGACAGGATGGGCACCCACGGGAATGTTGGGACGCAAAATCGGCGGCAAGGTCCTTGGCATCATCGGTATGGGCCGTATTGGACAGGCCGTTGCTCACCGCGCCCGTGCTTTTGGAATGGAGATCGCCTATTACGGGCGGCGGCAACTGCCCGAAGCGATGGAGAAAATGCTCAGCGCGCGCTACGTCGACACTGTCGATGCGCTGGTGGCTGAGGCCGATATCCTGACGCTGCATTGCCCGTTGACTGAGGAGACACGCGGGCTGATTGATGAGCGACGGCTCGGATTGATGAAGCCGGGATCGTGCATCGTGAACACTGCTCGCGGTGAGATTATCGATCAGGAAGCATTGATCGCAGCCCTGCAATCAGGGCATTTGGCTGGCGCTGGACTTGACGTGTACCCGGCTGAGCCGCTGGTTGACCCGCGCCTGATCCGCCACCCCAATGTAATGACGCTCCCCCACCTTGGCAGTGCAACGGTCGAGGGTCGTGAAGCATCAGGCGAAAAGGTAATTGCCAATATCCGCTTTTGGGCGGACGGGCATAGGCCACCTGATCAAGTGCTGACGGCGCTGGTGGGAAGCTAAAGCTTAAGTGAAAAGAGTTGATTAAACTCACCGGGGATGTAGCCAGCAAAGGGCTCACAAGTCTTGAAACCAAAGCTTTTGTAGAGATCAAGGGCTGCTTCGAAAACTGACCCTCTGCCTGTTTCAAGTTTCACTTCTTCAAAACCAAGTTCGCGCGCTCGGTCAAGGAGGTGGATCAGCATCGCTTTGCCAGCCCCCTTGCCGCGAGCATCAGGATGGGCGCGCATGGATTTCAGCTCGCCAAAATCATCGTGCAACTTAAGGGCACCAATGCTGAGCAATTTCTCACCATCCCAAGCCGCAAAGACTTCAACCTCGGGCACTTTGAGTCCGGATAGGTCAAGGAAGTGACACGTATCCGGCGGATGGCCAGCAGACATTTCGCGGCCATGCAGTTCAATCAGCGCAATGACTTCTGGTTCAGATAGATCAGTGCGCCGAATTTCCATGATGCTTTACCCTTCAAATTTGCTCATCAGCATTGAGCCATTGGTGCCACCAAAACCGAAGCTGTTGGTCATGACAGTGTCGAGCCCTGCGTTCTCGACAAGTTCTGTCTCAATTTCTTCAGGTTTCAAGGCCGGATCAAGATTTTCAACATTGATGGACGGAATGATGAAGTCGTTCTGAAGCGCAAGCAGGCAATAGACCGCCTCTTGCGCGCCAGTTGCGCCCTGACTGTGCCCGGTCATCGACTTGGTCGAGCTAACCGGCGGGGTCGAGCCTTCACCGAACACGCGGCGTACCGCCTCAATCTCGCCGACATCGCCTACCGGGGTCGAGGTGCCGTGCGCGTTGATGTAGCTGACCTTGCGGCCTTCTGGCAGGGTCTTCAATGCCCCGGCCATAGCCCGCTCGCCGCCCTCACCCGAAGGCGCTACCATGTCCGCGCCATCTGAGGTCGCGCAAAAGCCGGTGACTTCGGCATAGATTTTCGCGCCGCGCGCTTGTGCGTGTTCAAGGCTTTCCAGCACGACCATCGCGCCGCCGCCGCCAATCACAAAGCCGTCGCGGTCTGCGTCAAAAGCGCGGCTCGCCCGTTCTGGCGTATCGTTATACTTGCTCGACATCGCGCCCATCGCGTCGAACAGGCACGAGAGCGTCCAATCGAGCTCTTCGCCGCCGCCGCCAAACATCACATCTTGCGTGCCAAGCGCGATCTGCTGCGCCGCCATGCCGATGCAGTGGAGCGAGGTCGAGCAAGCAGAAGTAATCGAGAAATTCATGCCCTTGATCTGGAAAGCGGTCGCAAGGTTCGCGCTGACCGTCGAGGACATGGTTTTAGGCACAGCAAGCGGCCCAATACGCTTGGTCGCGCCTGATTTCAGGACAGTCTGATGCGCTGCAAACATGGCAGAAGTTGACGGGCCTCCAGAGCCAGCGATCACCCCGGTCATCGGATTTATCACGTCTTTCTCTTCAAGCCCCGCATCGGCAATTGCCTGCTCCATGGCGATGTAGGCGTACGCAGCGCCCGGCCCCATGAACCGCAATGTCCGCTTGTCGATGGCCTCTTTGATGTCGAGATCAATCGCACCCGCGACTTGCGAGCGAAATCCGTGTTCGGCCATGTCTTCGTTAAAGCTGATGCCGGACTTGCCAGCCTTCAAAGAAGCTGTGACTTCGTCAGCGTTGTTCCCGATTGAGGAAACAATCCCCAGTCCCGTTATCACTACACGGCGCATTTTATCCCCTAATGTCTCGCGGAAATTATTACACTTGTCTGGAGCGCCCGATCAGGCCTCCGACAATGCAACTTTCATGTCTTTAACCTGATAAATGACTTCGCCGTCGGCTTCTACCACGCCATCGGCAACCCCCATGGTGAGGCGGCGGGTTTGCACCGCCTTGGTGAAATTCACGTAATATTTGAGCATCTTGCGGTCAGGGCGCACCATTCCGGTGAGCTTTACCTCGCCAACGCCAAGCGCATATCCGCGCCCCTTCCAACCGCGCCAACCAAGATTGAAGCCGGTCAGCTGCCACAGGCCATCAAGCCCCAGGCACCCCGGCATAATCGGATTGCCGGGAAAGTGGCAGTCAAAGAACCAAAGTTCTGGATTGATGTCGTATTCGGCGATGACATGGCCCTTCCCATGCTCACCACCGTCGCCCGAAATATCAGTGATCCGGTCCATCATCAGCATAGGCGGCGCTGGCAATTGCGCATTACCGGGACCAAACAATTCCCCGCGTGCACATTTGAGCAAATCTTCGCGATCAAAGCTGGTTGGATAGCTGGTTTCGATTTCAGGCACCCCGGCGACACTCCATTCGTTTATGTATTTAGTGCCCTGCCGCCTAGCACTGCGTCTAAACGATGAAAAGGGGATGCGGGGGTGTACGTGGACAAGTGGTGCCAGCCCTTGCCGCTACTTGTTTGTGCACACCTCAATCGCGCTTGGCTCGGTGCGCTCGTCCCCGCGTTCGAAGCGCGTGAAATAGCTTTTGATGTCAGGCCGCTCGACAAACTCGACAAGCTTGTATCCAACCGCCTGCATCTCGCAGAACAGCAATTGCGGCGGGATACCGCCAGCATAAGTGGGCCTGTTATATTCAACAATGATAACCTCACCCCCTCGCGCAAGCGCGGGCCACATACGCCACATAAAGGCATAAGGTTCGCTCACTTCGCTATAAACATGGACAAGGAATATGCGATCAAAGCTGTCCACGGGAAGCTGGGGATCGTCTGTTTCGCCAAGCTTGATAGAGATATTTTCCAGTCGCTCACGCTCGACCCTGCGCCCCAAACGCTCCAAAGCATCGCGGTCGATATCCTGAGCGAGCACTCGGCCATCTTCGCCAACGCTGGTTGCCAGACGTACGGTGTAATAGCCCTCGCCCGCCCCGATATCAGCAACCGTCATACCCGCCGCGATATTCGCAAGATCAATCACCGTTTGCGCTTCGCCAAGTTCCTCGCGCGCATCCTCGTCGGGAAACGGGTCCGCTTCGCGTGATGGCGTTCCGGGAACAGACCGGTCGGCTGCGGGAAATTCAGCCACCCCATCGGGGCGACCGGGCATCGGCGCGAGAGCATCGCATCCTGAAAGAAGGACAAGCAAAGCCGGAGCAAGGCAAAGAAAACGCAAAGTCATACGCCCCGCCCTCTAGACTCAGCCTGCACTCAAGGCAAAACAGATCTGTCTAAATGCCGCCGTTCGCCGACCCGCATCTCAACTGCGTGATGGATAAATGCCTTGGAGCGCGATGCACGTAGTGATTGCAAGATAGGGTTGGCGCGTGTCTTCGGCCATTCCACCGCGAGTTGCAGAAGTGTCTGCACTGGCGGAACCATCAACACCCACGGTCGGACTAGTGACCTTCTCGCGGCCGCCTTTTTCACCCCAGCGATAGTTCGATAGACCTGGCCCCTGACCAACGCCTACAGCCACTCTTCCGCGAAGATCGGGAAGGCCAAACGTGGTGCGTCCATCGCCGCCATAGGCCGTCCCCAAAAGCGAAAACAGGGCGCTGTACTGACTGATCGGGAGCAGTTGCCCTTCCGTCTTGGCCCAGCCACGCGGGCAGAAATTGCCGCCAAATTGCATAATCTCGCCAATGAACGGTTCGCGGGCCTGAGCGGGTGCGCTCATGTTGAGAAACGATGCAGCCAGCGCGGCTACACCTGCGGTAAGAACGCCTTTTTTCATCGAAATTTCCCCTCGATCAGCTGTCAGGACGATTATTGGGGAAAGAGTATCTACTCGACGTCTTCCACGTCAACCTTTTCGCCGGTCACACGCTGCGCCAGCGCTGCAGAGATGTAGCCGTCGATCTCGCCATCGAGCACCTTGTCGGGCGATGAGCTGGTAAACCCAGTCCGCAGGTCTTTCACCATCTGATAGGGTTGCAGGACGTAGGAGCGGATCTGGTGGCCCCAGCCAATCTCGCTCTTTTCCTGATATTCACCGGACGCTTCGGCTTCGCGGATTTGCATTTCGCGCTCAAACAGCCGCGCTTTGAGCATATTCATCGCGGTTGCGCGGTTCTTGTGCTGCGAACGGTCATTTTGAGAGGCGACCACGATCCCGGTGGGTTGGTGGGTAATTCGAACCGCGGAATCGGTGGTGTTCACGTGCTGACCGCCCGCACCTGATGCGCGGTAAGTGTCCACCTTGAGGTCAGCTGGGTTGATCTCAATGTCGATGTCATCGTCGATAACCGGATAGACCCAGACGGAAGAAAACGACGTGTGACGCTTGGCCGCGCTGTCATAAGGGCTGATGCGGACAAGGCGGTGGACGCCGCTCTCGGTCTTGGCATAGCCGTAAGCGTTCTCACCTTTGATCAGCAGCGTTGCCGACTTGATACCCGCTTGGTCACCCGCTTGATATTCGACCGTCTCAACTTTGAAGCCGCGGCGTTCGGCCCAGCGGCCATACATCCGGAACAGCATTTCGGCCCAGTCCTGGCTCTCGGTGCCGCCTGCGCCTGCGTGGATTTCAAGATAGGTGTCGTTTGCATCCGCCTCGCCTGACAAAAGCGCCTGCACCTTGTCAGCGTCGGCCCGCTCGGCGAGTTTTTCAAGGCTCGTAAGGCCATCATTGACGATGCTCTCTTCGCCCTCAGCCTCGCCCATTTCGATAAATTCAATCGCATCACCCATTTCGGCAGTGATCTGATTGACGGTGTTGACCGCGCTTTCGAGCTGCTTTTGCTCGCGGCTCACTTTCTGAGCTTCTTTGGGATCGTCCCACAGGTTGGGGTCTTGAACCCGCGCGTTCAATTCATCCAGACGGCGCAGCGCGCGCTCCCAATCCAGCGATTGGCGCACAAGATCGAGCGCTGCTTCGATCCGGTCGATATGGGCTTGGGCCTCGGCCCGCATAACAAATTCCTAAACGAAAAAATGGGTCGCCCCGATGAACGTCGGAGCAATGGTTGTAAAGTGAGCGGCCGCTATTTGGAAAGAGCGCGGACCGCTGCCAAGGTTTTGGCAACGTGGCTGCGATAGTCGCTGTCAGAGTGGACCATCGCAATGCGGCCATCGGTAGCGATAACGTATGAGGTGCGGCTCGCAAGGCCTGAAGAGCCCAACGCCACGTCATAAGCATTGATCAAGTCAAGGCCCGCAACGCCCACTGGAAACGCATCGCGGCATTCCTCTTTGCTAAAGCGTTTGAGTGTGTCGATGTCATCGTTGGACATTCCCACAACGCTTGCGCCCGCTGCACGAAATTGCGGCATCGCCTCAGCGAAAGCATTAGCCTCCAGCGTGCACCCTTGGGTGAAAGCCTTGGGATAGAAGTACAACACCACTGGCCCTTGGCGGAGCGCGGAACTGAGCGAAAATCCCATTTGTTTGCCCGCAAGGGCTGCACTGGTCGTAAACTGAGGCGCTGAGGCGCCTTTGGGCAATTCAGCGAGAGCGGGCGCAGTCAACATCGCTCCAGCCACACCAACACCAAAGGCCCATTTCAAAAGTCGCATCAGTAAATGCCTCCCTGGTCCTCAGCAAAGTTTGCCGGTTCCCCTTCATTGCGCGCCCTTGGTCCCTCGCGGCTCGTGCGGATCAGCTCCAATATCTCGTCACGCTTAGCGGCGATCTCATCCTGCCGGGTTGATCGTTCAGGCACGGTGTCGGGCTTGAATGCTTCCCAGATGATCGAAGATTTAGCGTCGCCCGAAGGCCAGCCATCGAGCACGCGCTTGCCCGTCCGGCGGTCAACCCGCACCATCCGAATACCTTCAGGTGCGATAGCGGGAAGGTCAGACCATTTGCGGCGCGAGCTTTTGATCAAATCCTTGATTATCGGGGCAACGATGGTCCCGCCAAAAGCATATCCGCCCATATTGCGCGGCGTGTCAAAGCCCATATAGGCGCCAGCGACAAGGCGTTGCGTCCCGCCAACAAACCACACATCTTTAGGGCCACTGGTCGTCCCGGTTTTACCAAACAAGGGCAGTCCCAGATCGTTCAAAGTGGTCGCCGTCCCGCGGCTCACCACGCCTTCGAGCATATGCATGATCTGAAACGCTGTGCGCGCATCCATGGCTTGCCGCCCCTTAATGCCAAAGCGCGGCATGGGCGAGCCATCATAAGCGGCCATATTACAGCCATTGCAAGGACGTCGATCAGCTCGCCAGATGACTTTCCCATTACGATCCTGAACGTAATCAATCACCGTAGGCGTATTCAATCGGCCATGGTTGGCAAGTGCGCCATACGCAGCAACAAGGCGCGAAACGGTTGTCTCCTCTGAACCCAGGGATGTTGCCGCATAGGGGTCTGCATCATCGCTGATATTCATTGTTTTGATCGTCTCGACGACATTATCCATGCCCGCTTGCATCCCGATTTGCACGGTCATGATGTTCTGCGACTGCTCAAGCCCGTAACGCATCGGAAACTGGCCTGCACGGCCACCGCGGATGCATTTTTGCCCCAGTTGGCGGCCCTGATAATAGCAATAGCGCGTGTTATCGATTTGCGTGGAAGGGGTCATCCCATTGTCGAGGCCGGTGGCGTAGACGAAGGGCTTGATCGTGGAACCCGGCTGGCGATAGGCCTGTGTTGCACGGTTGAAATCGGACAGGCGATGGTCAAACCCGCCCTGCATCGCAAGCACGCGGCCTGTCTGAGCATTTTGGACCACAATCCCGCCTTGCGCCTCTGGAATTGTCTCGACCCGGTAACCATTGCCCGATGGACTGACCGCAATGACATCGCCCGCTTTCAATGCGTTAGGCAGATTGGTGAGCGGAGCCTCTTCGCCATCAGTGAAGCCGACTGTTGCAGACGAGCCCGTCCGGGTGGTCACAACGCCCACACGCCAGTCTTCATAACGCACGGACAGGAACGAGCTGGCAAGCTGGCTTGCCCATGGCCCATCATCGAAATTAATGGTCGCAATGGGCCCTGACCACGCGCGGCGACCATGGTAACGCATGAGCCCCCGGCGCAGACTGTCGCGCGCCGCTTCCTGCATTTCGACATCAAGCGAGGTGCGCACCCAAAGGCCGCCTGCATAGACGCTGTTCTCGCCGTCTTCGGCTGTTTCGCCAAAATCCTCAATCAGCTGGCGGCGCACTTCTTCAAGGAAATAGCCCGCATCCGCGCTGCGCTGCGAACGCTGCTGGACAAGGCCAAGAGGCTGGGCAGCAGCGGCAGCACGCTCAGCTTCGGTAATGAAACCGTTTTCCTCCATTTGCCTGAGCACGAAATCGCGCCGCGCCAAAGCCGCGCTTTCCTGTCCCTCACGGCCATATCGCTCCGGCGCTTTGGGAAGGATGGCGAGGAAAGCAACCTCATGCAGGTCAAGCTCACCCACATCCTTGTCAAAGTAAGCGCGCGCCGCCGCCTGAACCCCGAAAGAGCGGCGACCAAGAGGAATCTCGTTCAAATAAAGTTCAAGGATTTCCTCTTTTTCAAGAACGCCTTCAATCCGGCTCGCAAGGATCATCTCCTTTAGCTTGCGCGAGATAGAGTATTCGTCGCCGAGAAGGAGGATTTTCGCCAATTGCTGCGTGATGGTGGAACCGCCCACCGCGCGTTCCCCCGAACCAAATTTGATCGCGTAATCAAACACCGCATTGGCCGTGCCCGTTACATCCACGCCGCCGTGGCTGAAGAATGTCTTGTCTTCAGCCGAGAGATAGGCTTCGACCAATTGCTCAGGAAAATCAGCATATTGCAGCTGAACCCGGCGTTCGCGCGCATAGGAATGGACGATCTCGCCATCTGCGCCGCGCACAACCGTGGGGAGCGGAGTTTGGTATTCAACAAGACTTTCCGCCTCCGGCAAATCGCTTGCCAACCAAAGCCACAACGCCAGCCAGAGCAGCATGGCTCCCACCACAGCGCAGGCAAAAAGCTTGAACAGAAAGCTCGAGCGCCATTTTTGCGCAAACCACGAAAGCGCGCCGCCCAGATCACGCTTAACGCGGTATCCGAAATAGGCTGGAAAAGAGAGATCGCCGGGTTCAGCGCTGGATACTTCGTTGCTCATTACAGGGTCGATTTAAAAGGGTTTGACACGAAATGCTAGCGCCTAAGACGCGTTCATTGGGAAGCTGCAGGAGCAGTGTCGGCACGCCTCGCCAGATAGACCCGGATCGCGCGCTCCAATGTGTCGACATAAGCGCGCCTTCCCTCCTTATCCATGAGTTTGGCAAGGTCATTGCGGTTAGTCACAAACCCGCTTTCAAAAAGAACACCGGGCACATCAGGCGCGCGCAGCACTGCCAGTTCGGCAGAGCGTTTGGCGAAGGGATGAAATTTGATCTTGCCTTGCCCTTCACGCAGGATCAGCTCAGCCAGCTCGACCGCGTCTTCCTGCGTGCGCGATTGTGATAGCTCGACCAATATCTCGCTCACCGCACTGCTGTCGGTTTCAACTTCAATGCCGTTCAAACGGTCGGCAGCATTTTCACGCTCGGCAAAGCGTGCGGCGGCCTCGCTCGATGCTTCGTTGGATAAAGTGTAAACCGTTGCCCCGGAAACTTCCGCGCGGTCCCCTGCTGAATCGATGTGGATCGAAACAAACACGTCTGCATCCAATTGACGCGCAATTTCAGGGCGATAGGCCAATGGAATGATACGGTCATCCTCGCGTGTCATCGCCACACGCACACCGCCGCTTTCCAGCAGTCGGTCACGCAGTTCGAGTGACAAGGCAAGGACGATGTCCTTTTCGTAAACCTCGCGGCCACTGGAAAGTCTCTGCACCTTTCCCGGATCACGTCCGCCGTGCCCTGCATCAATGACAACCAAGGGCCGAGTGGTATCAGAAGGCCCCTCAACCTTAGGCAATTCAAAGGCAGGGGGTTCAGGCGCAAAGGTAAAGCGCATGACATAATCGCGGCCCCATTCGGGAACCGGAATTTCTATACCAAGCGCCCGCGCCCCGCCCAGCACAAGGGCCGGCACGGCGAGGATCATCAAAAGGAGCGTGCGCACACTCATAACGCGACCCGGATTAGATTGTTGCGCATGGATAGCGCAATAGTGTTGCGGGCGACTTCCCACGGTGCTAGCTGTTTCAAGGAAGGCGCTAAAGATTTGCCAAGTAAGGCAGCTTTATGAAGTTTTCGCTTTACCCGCGTTTGCGATTTATTCGTTTATGCGGTCTATTCACAGGGCCGAAAAGCATGGGACATCCTCCATCGCTTGGCCCCTTACAGGTTGATGCAGTGACGAGACGCTCCTCCTCGCAAATTTTCGCTCAGCGCGTTGGCGCGGGCAAAATTGCGAGTCGCAGCGCGGTAACAAACCGCAGCTCGTTTACAGCAGACACGTTTATGGCGTTCATCGGTCAAATGACACAGGACGCTGTTTCTTACACCAGCGCGCACAGCGAGGGGCACGAGCCTCTCCTGAGAACGCGCGCTCATTACCCCAACAATTCACGCCGCTCGCGCGCTTTAACGCCGCGAGATTTAGGCGTTCGGAGACAATTACATGGCAACGCGTATGCTCATCGATGCGCGCCACTCGGAAGAGACCCGGGTGGCGGTGCTCAAAGGCAACCGGATTGAGGAATTCGATTTTGAGTCTGCTGAACACAAGCAGATCAAAGGCAACATCTATCTAGCAAAAGTCACGCGGGTCGAACCCTCGTTGCAAGCTGCATTTGTGGACTTTGGTGGCAATCGCCACGGCTTCCTCGCGTTCAACGAAATCCACCCGGATTATTATCAGATCCCGCAAAGCGATCGCGAAGCGCTGCTTGCTGAAGAGGCCGAAGCGGCTGAAGAGGAAGCGCGGCTTCGCGCCGAAGAAGAGGAAGAAGGCGTTACCCCCGGCGAAGAATATGACGCCGAGGAAGAAAGCGCCGAAGCCCTTGCCGAGGATTTGGCTGAAGACGGTCTGGAAGAGATCGACACCTCGGACAAGGACAAAGTGTCCACCATCGAAGACGGCGCGTCAGATGACGACGGCGAAGACGATGATGACGAAGATGATCCTGACGAAGATAATACCGATGAGTCTTCTGAAGATGGCGAAGATAAGCCGCGCCGTGGCCGCCGTGGCCGTGGTCGCCGCCGTCAGGGGCGCGGCAAGAAAGGTAACGGCCGCAGCCGCGCCAAAGAAGTCGATGAAGTGCGCGCGAAACGTATGGCGCTTCGCCGCCGTTATAAAATTCAGGATGTTATCCAGCGCCGTCAGGTACTGCTGGTACAGGTCGTCAAGGAAGAGCGCGGCAACAAGGGCGCAGCCCTTACCACATATTTAAGCCTTGCGGGCCGTTACACCGTGCTCATGCCGAACAGCAGCCACGGTGGCGGGATCAGCCGCAAGATCAATTCTGCGAGCGACCGTAAACGTTTGAAAGAGGTTGTGGCCGGGCTTTCTCTGCCAAAGTCCATGGGGCTCATCGTGCGCACAGCGGGCCTCTCGCGTACCAAGACCGAGATCAAGCGTGATTTCGATTATCTCGCTCGCCTGTGGGATGGTATTCGCCAGACCACCCTCTCTTCGACCGCGCCATCACTGATCCATTCGGACAGCGACCTTATCAAGCGCGCGATCCGCGACATCTACAATCGTGAAATCGAAGAGGTCGTCGTCGAAGGCGAAGAGGGCTACAAATCGGCCAAGGCGTTCATGAAGATGCTGATGCCCAGCCACGCGCGCCGGGTAAAAGCCTATTCTGATCCCGTGCCGCTGTTCCAACGCTATGGCGCCGAGGATCAGCTGCGCGCGATGTATGATCCGATGGTTCAGCTGAAATCAGGCGGCTATCTCATCATCAACCCGACCGAGGCGCTTGTCTCGATCGACATCAACTCTGGCCGCTCGACCAAAGAGCACGGGATCGAGCAGACCGCGCTTCACACCAACTTGGAAGCCGCACGCGAAATCGCACGGCAACTGCGTTTGCGTGACATGGCGGGCCTCGTTGTGATCGACTTTATCGACATGGAGTACAACTCCAACGTTCGTAAGGTCGAGAAAGCGATGAAAGAAGCGCTCAAAAACGACCGTGCGCGCATTCAAGTGGGCCGTATTTCGAGCTTTGGCCTGATGGAAATGAGCCGGCAGCGCCTTCGCACTGGCGTGCTTGAAGCGACGACGCGCGAATGCCCGCACTGCGACGGCACTGGCCTTGTCCGTACGGCATCTTCCGCCGGTCTTTCTGCGCTGCGCCTTCTCGAAGATGAGGCAGCCAAAGGCAAAGGCACCATCATCAAGCTTGCCGCAAGCACTGAAGCGGCGATCTATCTGCTCAATGAAAAGCGCAGCGAGCTTGTTGAGATTGAACAGCGCTATGGCGTCACCATCGAAGTGTCGCCTGAGGGCGAGGATGAAGGCGCAAAGATGAGCGTCTCAAGCGCTGGTCCGCGTCCGACCGAAGCGCCCAAGTTTGAACCCATTGTCGATGAAGACGAGGACGACGACATCCCCGAAGAAGATTCTCACGAGGATGACGAGGAAAAGCCGAAGAAAAAACGTCGCCGCCGCCGTGGTGGACGTGGCCGCAATAAAAAGCGCCAAGATGAAAATTCGGGCGAAAATGACGAGGGTTCGGACGACAGCTCTGGTGATGAGGACGGCGACGAGAAGTCTTCCGATGATAGCGGCGATGAAGGCGACGACAAGCCCAAGCGCCGCCGCCGCCGTGGTGGCCGTGGTCGCCGCCGCAAGCAGGATGGCGAAGCCGATGAAAAGGCAATCGAAGAGGGAGCCGAGGCTCTCGAAGAGGTCGCCGAGAAGGTCGAAGAGGATGTAGCGGTCGTTGCTGCACCTGACGGCGAAGAAGATGCTGTTTCGGAGGTCCAGGAAGAGCCCGTCAAGGAAGAAAAACCCAAGCGCAAGCGCGCTCCGCGTAAGAAAAAGGTTGAGGCCGAAGCTGATGTCTCGACTGAGGATGCGGCTGAGGAGAAGCCCAAGCGCAGACGCGCTTCTGCCAAGAAGGCAGATACGAAAGACGCCGATGCAACCAATGATACGGCAACACCAGAGGCCGCAAGCGAAGAGAAACCCAAGCGCAAGCGTGCACCACGCAAGAAAAAGGCAGAATTAGAAGTAGAGGCTCAAACTCCTGAAGCCGACGCAGCTGCTAAGCCTGCTGCAGATGATACAGCACAATCTGAAGTGGCCCAGTCTGAAGCACCTCAGTCTGAAGCGCTGGATGCCGACACACAGACGGACGCTAAAGATAGCGGCCCGAAAAAACGCGGATGGTGGCAACGCACTTTTGGTGAGTGATTAATTGAGTGATTAACAGGGCGGCTCGGAAAAATGTGTGCGCGAGGATTACTCGCCCACTTTCCGGGCCGCTCCCCACTCATTCCACATCGCCCATCGCGGCGACTTGGGCATATAACCCCGGCCTAATTCTTCGACCTCAAAGCCAGCATTGGCAAAGGCGGAGGAAATTGGCCGGGTCAAATGGCACCCACCGGCCAGATGCTTCCACAAAGGTTCAATCCTGTCCTGCCATTTGGCAACACTGGCATCAGGCGCGCGCCCGTGTTCAAGGAACAGCGCCGTGCCTGCGGGCCTCAAGATCCGGCGCATTTCGGAAAGCACCTGCGCCGGCTCTTGCACCGAGCAAAGCGTAAAGGTGCACACAACCGTATCGAAAGAATTGTCAGCAAATGGAATATCTTCGCCTATCCCCTGGCGCATATCCACTTGCTTCATATGATCTGGCCAACCCTTTTTCGCTGCTGCCTCGCGCGCGGTTTCCAGCATCCCTTCGTGCGGATCAATCCCGGCATAGCTGGTCACAGCATCGACGTCATAAAACTCCTGATTGATCCCGCAGCCACAACCCAGTTCAAAGACATCGCCCTTGGCAAGCGGCACCACAAGTGAGCGGCGCTTCATCACCTGTCCCATACCGCAAGCGCAGCCGATCACCTTGGGCACGATATTCGCATCGTACCAATCGCCCAACCCCATACACTCGCTCCCCTCATATGTTTACGGTGAGTGTTGCCTATCTCATTCGACTTGCCAAGATGCGTCAGGACAAAGCACTTATGGCTCAATCACCTTTCCCGCAAAGTCAAACACTTGGCCTGATTGTTCGGGGGTGAGACTTGCCAAAACAGCGATCAAGTTGTCCGCCGCCTGCATCGCATCGGTCAACTGACCTTCAGGCAGACCTTTTTGAAACGGCTCAGATAGCGCGGTATCGACAGTGCCAGGATGAAGCCCTGCAACCACACCTTGCTCATGGGTCCGCCCCATCTCAATCGCGAAGTTCTTAAGCAGCATATTAAGCGCGGCCTTGGACGCTCTGTAAGAGTGCCAGCCCCCCAGCCCATTGTCCCCAATCGACCCCACCCGAGCGCTCATCGCGGCAAAGGTGAACGGGCGGGTCCGGGGCATCAGGCCCAGCATATGTTTGGCGATCACAGCTGGCCCTATGGCATTGATAGAAAACACTTTTGCCATGACATCGGGGTCAAGCCGCCGATAACTGCGCTCTGGTCCGGTGCCATCGTCTAGCGTTAATACACCGCTTGCCACCACGACCCATTCAGGCGGCGCATCGCGCATCATGTCAGCCGCGTTTCGGATGCTTGCCTCATCCTCAAGGTCGAAGCGAAACGGTGTGACGTTAGAGCTCTGATACCCCTCCCCCGAACGCGATCCGGCGTAAATCTGCGTGGTGCCCAACTGCTCAAGCCTTCGGACAAGGGCATCGCCAATTCCGCCGCTTGCGCCAAAGATCGCTGCACTCGCCGGAGCCGCGCGGTGGTTCACCTGCCTCGATGAGGCGCTGTCATTTCCTAGATCTGTCATGACAGCTATAGTGAGCGAGACTTAACCTTGTTCCCCAAAGCAAAGAAAGTTGGGAAAGTGTCAAATTTACAATTTCACTCAAACCACTGAGAAATAGAAACTATCGGGGTGAACGCTGTTGGATTTGCTTGGCACTTGTGTCTAATTTCGCCGCCAAGTCCGCGCGCAAATTGAGTGATTGGCAAGGGCTATCCCAAAGTGTGCAATAGCCACTCTCTTGCCACAAGGCGCGAAGGCGCTAGATAGGACCAAACGCAATTAGGGATAAGCGATCATGGCGACTTTCACGCTGCCGAAAAATTCAAAAATCAAAAGCACTGGCAAGGTTCACAAGGCCTCTGGCGGCTCGCGGATAAAATCATTCAAGATTTATCGCTACGATCCCGACACGGGCGAAAACCCGCGCTATGACAAGTTCGAGATCGACCTTGATGAATGCGGTCCGATGGTTCTTGATGCCCTGTTCAAGATCAAGAATGAGATTGATCCCACGCTGACTTTCCGCCGCTCATGCCGCGAGGGAATTTGCGGGTCATGCTCGATGAATTTGAACGGCAAGAACGGTCTTGCCTGCACCACCGCGATTGAAGACTTGAAAGGCGAGATTCGTATCACTCCCCTGCCCCACATGGATGTGATCAAGGATCTGGTGCCTGATTTCACACACTTTTATGCGCAATACGCCTCAATCAAGCCATGGCTACAAACGGTGAGCACGACGCCATCTGGTAAAGAGCGCCTGCAAAGCCCGGCTGAACGGGAAAAGCTCGACGGTCTTTATGAGTGCATCTTGTGCGCGTGCTGTTCGACCTCGTGCCCGTCCTACTGGTGGAACTCTGACAAATTCCTGGGTCCAGCCATCCTTCTTCAAGCCTATCGCTGGCTCGCCGATAGCCGCGATGAAATGACGGGTGAGCGTTTGAACGAACTCGAAGATCCGTTCCGCCTTTATCGTTGCCACACGATCATGAACTGCGCGAATGTGTGCCCCAAGGGCCTTTCGCCAGCCAAAGCGATTGCCGAAACCAAGAAGATGATGGCCGAACGCGCCATCTAAGCTTGGCTGCGATGTCTCTTCGCGAAGAATATTTCGACGATGGTCCGTGCCCGGACAACCCCGGTTGGCGGCAGTGGAACGTCAAGGACAAGACTATTTTCAACGGCGCGGTGATGGGGCATCTCATTACCCGCGTCGATGACGACGGCAAGGCGCGCCTGCGGATGTTTCCGGAGCGCCGCCATGAAAACCTGCAAGGTATGATCCACGGCGCGATCAGCCTGTCGCTGATCGACATATCCATGTTCACGACCATGCACATGATCGGCAGCGGAAATGCTGGCCCGTCGGTAACTCTGGAATTGTCGACCCAATTTGTGGGAGCTGGTGATCCGGCCCTTCCGCTTGATGCGGTGAACGAGATTGTGCGCGAAACAGGAAAGCTGGTCTTTGTGCGCGGGCAAGTGGTTCAGGGCAACAACGTTATCGTCTCCCATTCGGGCATCGTGCGCAAATTTTCGAGCACTCGCACTGACGCAAAATCATGACGGGGACGCTGGCGCGTTATGAGCAGCTGATCGCTAATGGAGAGCTGCGCGAAGATGCGGATCAAAGACGCGCAGCAGCCCGGCTTGACGCCTTGCAAAAAGAGCTGGAGGCCGAAAAACCCGGCGGGCTTTTAGCTCAGCTGTTTGCGAGCAAACCGACCCGCCCTCAAGGTGTTTACATGGTGGGAGGCGTTGGCCGGGGTAAATCCATGTTGATGGACCTGTTCCACGACAATCTTGGGATTGCCGAAAAACGCCGCGTGCACTTCCACGCTTTCATGCAGGAAGTCCACGCCGAAATGCGCGAGGCGCGAAAAGCGCATGAAGGCGACCCCATTCCGCCAGTCGCTGCCAAACTTGCCAAGGGCGTCCGGGTTCTCGCGTTCGATGAAATGGTAGTCACCAATTCAGCCGATGCCATGATTATGAGCCGGCTTTTCACCCAGTTGATTATGGAGCAAGGCGTTACCATCGTAACCACCTCCAACCGTGCGCCCAGCGAGCTTTACAAAGACGGGCTCAACCGCGAGCATTTCCTCCCCTTCATCGACCTGATTGAGGCCGAGCTTGATGTGATGACGCTCGATGGCCCGACCGACTACCGGCTTGATCGGATCGGAGGGTTAGAAACATGGTATTCGCCCCTGGGGGACGAAGCCACGGCCAAAGTGCGCGAGGTGTTCTTTCGTCTCACAGATTTCGCCCCGGAGGATGCGGACAATGTGCCATCTGGTGAACTTGCGATTGGCGCGAAGCGTACGCTGCACGTTCCCAAATCATTGAAAGGCGTCGCAGTTTTCAGCTTCAAGCGCCTTTGTGCAGAGGCTCGTGGGGCGCCCGATTACCTTGCGATAGCGCGCGAATATCACACGGTAATCCTCGTCGGCATCCCGCAAATGGGCCCCGAAAACCGGAATGAAGCGGCGCGGTTCGTCACCTTGATTGATGCCCTTTATGAGCACCGCGTCAAACTGTTCGCGACCGCTGCAAGCGAGCCTGAAGCGCTCTACCCCTCAGGCGATGGCAGTTTCGAATTCGAGCGCACGGTGAGCCGCCTCAATGAAATGCAAAGCGATGAATATATGGCACTGGGCCACGGGTCAGACGGCAGCGAAGGATAGACCCACTCAGGCCGCGGCAAGCCTGTCAGCAAGACGCCCCTGCGCGGATACCAGACGGCTCATCACTTTAAGATCGTGATCGGAAAGTTTGAGCGCGGTATCCGCCCAAAGCTCAGTGATCTCGTTGAGTTCGTCCAATTGTATCGGCCAGACCTTTTTCATGGCTTGATATGCGCCAACGATACCAGAGTGGCGACGTTCCGACTTCTTGATGAAGTCGCGTACAGCGCTAACGCCTTCGCCTGGCTCCGCAATCTGGTGGACGAGGCCAAGGTCGTACATCTCTTGCGCGGTATACGTCTTGTTCGACAAGATAATGCGCTCCGCCATCGCGGTGCCCAGTTTGCGAGCGAGAAAGGCGTGCGCGCCCATTCCGGGATAAAGGCCGAACATGATCTCAGGCAGGCCAAAGGTCGCGTGCCGTTCTGCAATGATATAATCGAATGAAAGGAGAGCCTCGAACCCACCGCCAAGCGCTGCGCCCTGGACAAGACCGATCGTTACCATCGGCAATCCCAGTGAACGAACATTGCGGTCAAGGATGGCACAGCAGCGGTGACCGTACTGTACTAAGGCATCGCGGTTCTTGGTCCGGATCAGATGTTGAAACAACTCAAGATCACCGCCAAAACAGAAGACATCCTGCGAGCGGCTGCCAAGCACGAGATAGCGCAGCGGAACTTTGTCTTCGCCAAAACCGGTCGAGATCAACTCCTGCCACCGCTCGAAATCTCCGAGCATGGCCGGCGTGAAGCTTGGCCGGCCCTTGGGACGCATATAGGTCCACAATGCCGCATCACGATCATCGTAAAGAACATCGAGCTCACGAAGCTCAAACAAACCATCTGGAACGGCGTTATTCAGAAGGCTCTCGGAAAGTGCCTCCTCGTCCCCTGAAAACGGGAGAGGATTTCCCGCGCTGCTGTCCATCGCACCATTCTCCGGACTCGACCCAAAGTCCGCCAGACTCATGCCTTGGCGGTTTGCGCAGACTTCTTTGGCCCGCGTCGAAGTCAAATTAGTCCGATTTTGCACGATTTTGCAAATAGATAATTTACCATCTTCGACAGTCTTGATCACCACTGTGACAAAATGGGACAAATAAATGTTATATTATTTCACCAACTTTGAAGGTGTTGCTGTGGCCCGGCGCATCGTCACAATTGAACATTGAGATTGACCAAGGATTTTTCCAGCATCAGCAACTGCCACAAGGTGCGCGAATGATCACTGCGCCCGGAAATGTGGGCGTTGGCCAATTTGCCCGCTTCGGACGGGTTTGCCCAACCCATTTGGACAAGTCGGGAGGACGATGCGATTGCTCTGATCTCGTGCGCCAACGGACCTCGCATCCATTGTGCGATTGGCGTTACAAACCCTTGTTTTGGGCGGTATAAAACATCCTGCGGGAGGTAGCGCTCCATACATTTTTTGAGCAAATATTTGCCGGTCCTCCCACGCACCCTCAAACTTTCAGGCAATTTTGCGGCAAATTCGACCAATCGATGATCAAGCAGTGGCTCGCGCGCTTCGAGGCTTACCGCCATGCTGGTGCGATCAACCTTGGTAAGGATATCACCGGGCATCCAAAATTTAAGGTCAGCGTATTGAGCCCGGTCGAGGCCCGATCGCGCAGGCGCCTTTCGCAAAACTTCAGTAAGCTCGGCTTCGGAGGAAAATCCCGCCAGTTGAGAATTGAACTCAGGCGTAAAGATCCGCGAACGCAGGTCAGGATTGGTTACGCTTAACGCATTTGCATAACTCTGCTCCCCCTCCTCAGCGAGTGACAGCAGAGTTGTCTTGGCGCGAAAGATTTGTGGTGCCCAGTCTGCCTTGGGCCACAATCGGCCAAGGCCGCCAAACATGGGTTCGCGCAAGCCGCTTGGCAAAAGCGAACGCACACGCTCTTCGTTATGATGGAAAACCTGCCTGCGATAACCTGCAAACGCCTCATCCGCGCCGTCGCCGGAAAGAGCCACAGTGACCTTTTCACGCGCCAATTGACACACACGCCAAGTTGGCAGGGCCGAGGCATCGGCGAAAGGCTCATCGAACATCGCGGCCAGAGCATCAATCTCGCCAAAGTCGTCCTGGCTGACGGTTCGTACCTCATGCGATGTCGCAAATTGTTGGGCAATCTTTTGCGCATAGCCCGTCTCGTCAACCGACTTAACGTCAAAGCCAATGGAGCAGGTTTGTACAGGCTGGGCGCTGGCCTCGCTCATCAAGGCGACGACGCTTGAGGAGTCAACGCCGCCGGACAGAAACGCGCCAAGCGGCACGTCCGATACCATGCGCGATTGCACTGCCTCCCTCAGAAGATGGACAAGCTCTGCAGACAGATCGCCTTCTTTGCCTTTGAGGCGTTCTTCAAAGCTGATGTCCCACCAACGGCGCTGCGCTGGCATCGGCTTGCCGTGTTCAAGCAGAAGGAAATGCCCGGCCTGGAGCTTCGTCACACCGCTCAGAATCGAATGACTATCGGGCACATAACCCCAAGTCATGTATGCCTCGACCGCCTGCGGATTAATCCGACGGCGCATCATTGGATGAGCCAGGAGCCCCTTAAGCTCCGAGGCAAAGATCAGGCTGCCGTCTGACAAGTGCGAGAGGAAGAGTGGCTTCACCCCGAAACGGTCGCGCGCGAGAAAGAGTTGACGCTTGTCCAGATCATAAAGCGCAAAGCCAAACATACCATCGAGATGTGAAAGGCAGTCCGGGCCCCAGCGCTGCCAAGCGGCAAGGATGACTTCGGTATCGCCAGAGGTGCGAAATTGCGCGCCATCGCGTTCCAATTGTGTGCGCAGTTCGCGAAAGTTGTAAATCTCTCCATTAAAGACGATGGCCGCCCTGCCATCGCCAGAGAGCATTGGTTGAGGCGATCCTTCGAGGTCGATGATCGATAAGCGGCGATGGCCCAGCCCTATGCCCGCCTCGGTCCAGACACCTGCCCCGTCCGGCCCACGATGGACCATGGCGTCACACATTCGTTCAACCCGAACTGGATCGACCGGTTTTGGCGTCTCTCGATGAAATATCCCGGCGATCCCGCACATAATAAGAGCGCGCTAGCCGATTGCGACAGGGGCAGCAATCATCGCTGTCCCGCCTGCCAGAATACAAAGCGCCAGTGTCCCTGCCAACACCTTCATGGGGGAGGCATGATAGGGCTCAAGCCGCTTGAGGATTTCGAACCCGTGCACCTCGTCAACGCTCCAGCCGTAATCTTCCGGGTCGCGTTCGAAATATCTCCACGCAAGACCGAGGATGAGGATCACGACAAAGGCGAAGAAGAACCAGCCATAAAACACATGGTCAAAGCCCGCAGCGAACTCAACGCCCTGGCTTTGGGCGATAAAGATAGTGCCCCAAGCGCGGATACCGTTTGCGATGATGGGAATTATGATTGAGGCCGCCAGAAAGGCTAACCTTCGCGACCAGCTGGTAAAGCGGGTATATGCCACAAGCACCGCAAGCGTGATCATTGCGATCAGGAAACGCACGCCTGAGCAAGCCTCTGCCACGATAAAGAGGCCAACAGGGGTGTCGATATATATCCCGTCTGAAAACGCCGGGATGCCGCTGAGATGGGTCAAAACAATCGCAATCTCAGCCGTAATAACTTGGAGGGGTTCTATGATTTCATCGCCAAAAGGCACGAGAAAAACCCCAAAGCACAAAGGCAAGGCGATGATGGTGCAAGCTCTTGGGCCAAGAGATGCGATGACGATCCCTTGAAGCGTGCCCACGGCACCGGCATGAGCGATGAGGTTGGTGTCGGTCATCCTCCCCACGAACCAAAGCACAAGGCCCATTGCGATGACACCAAGGCCAGGCAGCCATGGCTTAGGGGCAATTTGGGCAAGTTCACTCGCCTTGAGCGCGACGAGCCAGCCGATGATGAAGGGGATAAGCAAAATGTGTGAATAGGTGTCGATGTTCCACCATTGGTGAAACATTTCGCCCCATTCGCGCATCGTCACTGCAAGGCTCGCTAATGAGCCCAGAACAAGCAGTCCCAAAGCCTCGCGCCAGTGAGGGGCGATGCGCGAGACGAGCCTGTGAGTATTCGGGCTTTCAAGCGTCACGTCAGGCGGCATCACGCGCGTCTCCCCTTCCTGCACTCACGAGCCACTCAAGCGGAGCAAGCATCGCGTTCCAATTGTGATGATCGAGTACAAACTGGCGTGCCGCCTTACCCATTGCCCTGGCAGCGCTTTGGTTCGCGCGAAAAGCGTCGATGCGATTTTGCATGGCCTGGGGCTCTAGCTCGCACAGCATCCAGTGCTCGCCATCAGCCGCATCAATTCCTGTTGCCGCTTCGCTAGTCAGCAGCACTGGTCGGGCCATGGCCATGGCCTCCAACACTTTGTTCTGAACCCCACGCGCGATTGACAATGGCACAATCACACTATCAGCCGCTGCGATGAACGGACGCACATCGGGAACCTCTCCCCAAATGATTACACCCTCACCAGCTTTGTCCTGCAATCGCTTGGTCGGATTGCGGCCGACGATGTGTAATTCCGCATCGGTGTGTTGCGACTTGTACAAGGCGAAAAACGACTCAATTGCCCAAAGTGCCGCTTGTTCGTTGGGTGGATAATCCATTTGTCCGGTGAAGACGAAGTGGGGTCCGGGACGCCGTGACAGTTCAGGATGAGGCGAGGTGCGAGATGGGTCGAAAAAGTCTGAATCAATCCCATTACCGATCACCTGCACATTTGTTTTGTGAGGGACCGTTAGGCGCGAGCGGAACAGCTCAGCTTCGTTGTCGCTAATCAGGATCGTTGCATCGGCCCGCGCGGCCAAGCGCTCTTCTTCTCGTGCCAGCAAGCGGCCTTCTCGCGAGTTCAGCCTCACGCGCTGTCCTGCGGCTGCATAGTTTTCGAACTTGGCGCTATCGACATCGCACAGGTCAATCACCACCCGGCCAGCAAAATCGTCAGGGATATATTGGCCCATCTGCCCTGAAAAAACGAAGATTGTGGTTATGGGACGAGTGGCGAGCGTGTGGCGCACCCATTCTTCAAGGCGGGCAGAATGAAAGGCGGTGAGGCTCACAGGCTTGCCAGTCAGAACCGCTTCTGCCCCTGCAAGGACCAGTGGCTTGCTGCGATTGACCACGCAATGCGATGCGGCAATCGCTTCAACCTCTTTGCCCCCTGCCCGGTCTTCGGCATTCTCGGCAAAGCAACCCACATGAACAGGCGCGAGGCTTGCGAGCTTTTTGAGCAGATTGGAGCTGCGGATCTTATCTCCGCGATTGGGCGGAAAGGGAACCCGGTGCGCTAGGAAAAGAATCTCACCCATACGAGCACCTCCTCACGCAAGCCCGCGCGCGATAAAGGGGCCAATGGTGTTGGCTACTGGCAATGGGAGCTTTTTCCAAAGCTCAATCTTGCGGCTGTATGCCTCGCTTGTCGGGTCCACATCGCGCGGCTCTGCGCCCGGCGGCGTCCAATGCCCATAGGTGAGCGGTTGAGGTTCAAAGCCCCAGTTCTTTTTGAATTTGGCAGGCCCGCTTCCAACCTTTGAACGACCAAAGTCGAACCGCGTCATCCCGCGCGCCCGGGCATGGCGCATAAGTTCGTAATACATAAGCTCATTCGCCCGCGCACCACGAGCGGCAAAGCTTCCGCCGCCCCAGAACGGAAGCACTGCCTCGTTGTGATAGAATGACAGAACGCTCGCGAGCGGCGTGCCATCGCGCGCAATTGTCAGAATGTCGCTACCGGCTGGGAACGCCTCTAGCATCTGGCGAAAGAGCGCCTTAGGGAAGACCGGTGTCCCCAAATTCCGCACGCTTTCTGAATAGCAGGCATAGTGCGCAGTCAAATCTTGAGCAGATCGGCCAATGCGCACCTCAAGGTTATTCTTCAGTCCCTTGCGCACCTCTGCACGCGATTTGCGAGGGATTGCGAGAAGCTCTGCCTCATCGTCTGCGGAAAGCCTTCGTCCGAAACCGCAATGCTTGTCTGTGACCGCCTGCCAGCCATCGGGCACTTCGCCCCCGCGAAGCTCGACGCTTGTAAAGCCGTGAGCCTTTGCATGGTTCTGCGCCGCCTCAGCGAGTTTCGCTGCGACTTCTGCCCGTTCAGCACAAATGCCGCCGCCGACGCCAAAACCGCTTGAGACAAGTGCTTTGCCGAAAAGGAATGAACGCACTTCAGTCAGAGGTAGCCAGCCTTGGATAACGCCCAATTGCTCGATCACAAAACCGCCCGCGCGCTGTCCGGTCGCTTTCTCTACGGCCAAGAGCCAGTTTGGCCTGTGAAAGACGCTCGCACCCATTTCCTGCACAAAGCAATCAATGCGCTCGCACATCCGGGCGTCGGCCAGATCAACCGCTTGGGCTTTCAGAGAAAGGCTGACGGGCGCATTCATTGCTTACCCCCCAGAGCGGCCACAGGAAAATCAATCGCCCGGCGCGCTTCAATCTCAGCAATTGCGTCCATGCGGTCCCAGTGAAATTCCTTCACAAGCTTGCGAAGCTTATCCGCCATCTTGCCAAGGTTGGTGTAGTGACGCAGCTTTGATCGCATCGGCGCATCGCCAACGCGTGGTTGACCGGGATCGACTTCCCATGGGTGGAAATAGAATACCGCGGGGCGTTCATCTTCTTGGTTTACCTGAGAGATGGCCCACCGAGAAAAGGCATAAGGCAGGACGCGGAAGAACCCGCCTCCACCTGCTGCCAATCGGCGCGAGCCAAAGAGAGCGGTCGTCACCGGAATTTCGACCATGTCTGATCCTGCAACCGGGCGGAAGGCGAAACGCGGGGCCTCTCGCCATCCGTAATGGTCATGCACGATTGGCGCGACGCTGGAGGAGTATTTATACCCCTGAGCGGCCAGCACATCGAACGCCCAAAGCGAGCGCGGATCAATCGAAAAGCTGGGAGCGCGATAGCCGACAACCGCTTGGCCTGAGGCATCCTCAAGGATTTCGCGGGTCACCCGGATGTCTTCGGCAAACTTTACTGCATCAAGCGTGAAAACGCGCGCATGGTCATAGCCGTGGCTGGCGATCTCATGACCGGCATCAGCAATCTCGCGCATGATGTGCGGATAGCGTTCAGCGATCCAGCCCAGCGTGAAAAACGTCGCGCTGACGCCAGCCTCGCCGAAAAGCGTAAGAATCTCATCGACATTGCGCTCGACGCGGGCTTCGAGGTCATCCCAATCGCCTCGCTCGATGACATTCTCAAATGCTCCGACCTGGAACCAGTCCTCGACATCGACCGAAAGCCCATTGGCAATCGGACCCGCAATGGCGTTGTTAAAACCGATGGGGCTTTGCGCGTTCATGCCGCCTCGCGCGACTTATCATCCTCAAGCCATTCGATCAGCATCGTCATCACATGGCGGAAAGAACGCTCTTGCTCTTCAAGTCGTGCCTCGATCCGGGTCAATGCTTCGCCGACATCGCCGTCAAGCGATGCGTGCTCTGCGCCATTTGATGCAAAGCCTGGTGCTGCGCCAGCTGCTTGCAACTCGCCGATGGCCGCCTCCAGTTCAGCGGCCCGAGCATCGCGCTGTGCCATCATCGCCGCGACTTCGCTTGCCGGGATGCTTTCAATTTCGACTTCTGTTTCAGGATCGAGCGGCTCTGCTGATGTGTCGGCGACGGCCTCGGCTTCGGGCTGAGCTTCAACCTGTTTCACTTCATCGTAGATTGGCTCATCAACCTGTGTTGCGACGGCTTCTTCTTCACCTGCCTCTTGCGGGGCAGGATCACCCGTTACCGAACGCAGGCCACCACCACGCAATTGGTCCTCTGACATTTCTTCCAGAACAGCATCGAGCATGGACAAGCCAATTTCGTCGCGTTCTTCGATTGCTCCAAGGAGAAGCAAGCGGTTCATGATCTGGTTCACACGGCGCGGGATGCCTCCTGTCGCCTTGTAGAGCGCAGACAAGAGCCCGTCTTGAAGAGAGGGTTGATGCTCCCACCCCACACGAGCCAGACGGTGGTGCACATAGTCTTCGAGCTCTTCGGCATCCAGTGCCTCAAGGTGATGCGAGGCGATGATCCGCTGCCGCAACTGGTCAAGGTTTGGGTGATGCGCCAATGTGCGGCGAAACTCCGGCTGTCCCAGCAACAGGCTCTGCAAGAGCGGGTGCGCACCCAATTGGAAGTTGGAGAGCATTCGCAGCTCTTCCAATGCCGTGAACTCAAGGTTCTGGCACTCATCCACGATGAGCAGGCAGCGACGCCCAGCGCGCGCTTCATCTTGAAGGAATTGCTCAATCGCGCCCAATGCGCCCGCTTTGTCTTTGCCGTCGACCGCGATGCCGAAAGATTGCGCGACCACGTGGATCAACTCTTCGCCGTCAAGCGCAGATGTGACCACCTGCGCCACGGTCAGCGCCTCTGGATCAATTCGCTCCATCAGATGCGCGACAAGAGTGGATTTACCCGCCCCAACCTCGCCGGTGATGACAATAAATCCCTCACCCTGATTAAGCCCATAGCCAAGATAGCTCATCGCCTTTTTGTGGCTGGCGCTCTCGAAATAGAAATCGGGATCAGGGGTCAGCTGAAACGGTCGTCCAGTGAAGCCGTAATATGAATCGTACATAAGCCCTAACGCTCCATGAAACTTTTAAAAGTCGTAACGAAGACCAAGCAGCGCGGAGGCTGTGGCAAAATCTTCGTCAGAGAATTCGCTATCGAAATAGTCGAGTGACACCGCTGCGCGCGCTGACAAACGGCCAGCAAGGTTGCGACTGTATGCGGCTGATGCACCCACCGCAGTCAGGTCGCCATTGCCTGAGTTCGACGTGAACCAGTTGGCATAGGCTGTCGTCGAAAGTGCGCCGCTGCGGCCAACATCGGTGCTCAATGTGCCTGTGACGTAATAGCTTTCATCGCGGATGCCATCGACGCTCTCAAGCGCGCTTCCGGCGGCTGCGATAAAGGTGCGGCGGTCGTAACCAACACCGATGGCGGCATTCATCCGGCCAAGCTGTGTTGTGTAGCTGGCGTTGACGCCGCGGCCACGGAAAGCGGACGAGCGGATCGAGCCAAGCGCACCTACGAGGCCAACGCCCTCATCGCTCGATACAAGGCCACCAAAGTCGCCTGAGAGTGGGTTACGCTGCACCTGAAAATCGCTCGACAAGCGTGAAAGCGAGTTGTTTATAACCCCGCCAAAGCCCGAGATGCCATCGTAGACCGCGATTGCGAGCGAATCTCCGGGCGTAGGTTGATAGCTGAAGGTGCCGTAATAGGTTGTGCTGTCATAACGGCGGCCTACACGCGCTTCGAGATTGGTGCGCGAACTTGGTCGCCACAAAACGCCAACATCCCACAACAGACCATCGACATCGAAGGCCAAAAGGCGCGGCGAGCTGCTGTCGGTGACGAGGCGACCATTATTGTCGAAAATCGGATCGCCATTTGCATCACGCAAAGCGTCGCGGCTAGACACCTCGACATCTTCATAGCCAACACCGCCTACCACAGCGAGGGAGGAGGTCACTGGCACGGTCACATCAGCGCGTGCATAGACATCGCGCACCCGTTGATCGAGGTTGGAGAGGTCTTCCTGAAAACCGCCTGCGCTTACCGCAACGCCAACGGGCAGAACGTCGCCCGGACGCGTGCCTGCCGCGATCTGGCCTGAATAGGTCACACTATCATCGAACACATCAACTTGGTCGCCATTCACATCGAAGACCGCATTGTTAGCTTCAAAGCGGTTGTAGCCGACGCGCGCATTGCCCGACACCTCAACCGCGCCAGCACGGGTGCGGAATTCTGGCCCGAAATATGCGCTGTAAACCTGATTAGTCGCATCTTCGCTTGCGAGCGGGTTAGCCGATACCGCGCCCCCGCCATCAACGCGGGTGCGGCTTGCCAATGCGCCCGCTTGCAGGGTCAGGCTTTGCGGAATTACCGAAAGATAGCCGCGCGCAATGCCGCTAACGGTATCGGTATCGACCTGATCGTCACCATAGCTGATATTGCGCTCATAACGCACCGAAACCGACGCACCGCTGCGCCGGCCTTGAACCGATGTGTCAACGCCTGCTGCAACCTGAGTGAAGGTCAGTTGATCACTCACCGGCTCCAGTTGTGCGGTAAGGATCTGAGACACCTCAATATAGGGCTGGAACGTGGTTCTGCGCTCGTCGCTGGCGCCGCGTTCGTCTTGAGCAAGCGCAGGGGACGCGGCTGCGACCGAGGCAATGCCTGTAAAAAGGATTCCGGTAAGAAAACGCATGATCATTCCTCCCTTTCGCCATAGTCGCCGAAGCGGCGACCGGACGGGCTGAACTGTGTTGCATTAAGAAGCAGTTTGATGTCGTCGCACGCCGACAAAAGCTGGATTGCATCGTCTAACGCTGCCCGGCTTGTGTCGTCGGCGCGCACCACAAGGACGGCTTGACCCACATGAGCGGCAAGCTCAGCTGCAGGCGATGCGGCAAGCGCTGGCGGGGTATCGAAGATAAGAAAACGGTTCGGTGCACCGCGCGTCAGGCGGTCAAGCACCTGGCTGGTGCGCGCGCTGGTAAGATATTCAGAATCGCGCGCGCTGCTTGTGCCCGCGGGAAGGATGAAGAGCCCGTCAATATCAGTCGGTGAGACAAGGTCTTCGATCCGCAAGCTTTTATCCGCCAGCGCATCCATCAGCCCGACGCCAGTTTCGATCCCAAGGCGGTCCGAGACAGAGGGATTGAGCACGTCGGCATCGACAAGCACCACCTCAATATCGCGTTCAGCCGCCATGGCGATTGCGAGATTGGTTGCGCAATAGGTCTTGCCCTCACCCGAATGTGGCGAGCAGACAAGGATGCGGCGCGCGGTGTCGTCGCCCGCCTCACGGGCATCGGCAAGAAGCTCGCGCTTGATAATGCGGAATTCTTCGAGGAGCCCCGTGACAGGCGCTCCGGGAGAAATCAGGCCTTCTTCTTCGAGCACTTCGTGGTCGACACGCACCTTAGGCCCGCGAAGGGCAACCGCGCGTTCTGCAGGTTTTGGCGGTGGAGCGGCTTGCTCATGAGGGGCGCCTGAAGCTTGTGCTTGTGGCAGGTCGCGTTGATTGACATGGGCATTGCGTTGGCGAGGCGGAGCAAAAGCACGCGGCCCATCGGGCAGGTTGGCAGGCACCGGCTTTACGCCAAACCCATCAAGGCCAAAGGCCACATCCGCACGCTCAAACAAAGAGGTGCGGCGCGCAGGCGAGCGCTGTGGTGAACTGGCGGTTTTGCGAGAGAAGTTGCTTTGTTCAGTCATAATGCATCCTCACGCAATCGTCCCAATCGAGACGACCTCGATCACCAGAAGAACACAAAGCACGCCGACCAGTGCGGCGCAGGCTCCGGCAAATTGCCTCAAGCGCCGTTTGCGCAAGGACTGTGCCGCTTCTGAAAGGTTAAGCGAAACCGACCCGATAACTGGCAGCCCCACCGATTTTTCGAGCTTTCCCGCCGTCGCATAGCCAGAGCGCAGTTGACCCATGATCCAGGCAACGCCAATGCCAGCGCCAATCCCGGCGATCAGAACGCCGAGAAGCAGAAGTGGGCGGTTGGGTGCAGCAGGCTTTTGCGGCACCACGGGCGGATCAACCAGATCGAATTTATACTGGCTCGTCTCATCCACCACATCGCCGCGCGTGCGCAGTTTCTCGCGATCTTCGAGCAGCTTTTCATAATTGTCGCGCAGCACTTCATAGTCGCGGCTGATGCGATTGGCCTCTGCTGCAACGGCAGGTTCCGTTGCCTGACTGGCCGCGAGCGATGCCATTTGCGATTGCAAGGCAGCGCGGCGCGATTGCAGCGATTCAATCGAAGCCTGACGATCAGCGCGAAGTGCGACCAACGAAGAATAAGCCGGGTTGGGAGTGCCCGACACCTCATTTGGACCAGACGCTGCGACCTGCCGGGTGAGAAGTTCAACCTGACGTTTGGTCGACACCACATCGGGGTGCTCTTCGGTAAGCCCGCGCGAGCGAAGACCTGCCAATTGTGTTTGCGCTTGAAGCAGGGCCGCTTGTGGTCCCACCGCGTCCGCCGAACCAACAAGAGTGCGAGGCGTGCTGGCGATCTGATTGTTGAGCGCTGCAAGAGCGCTTTGTGCAGCCGCCAGATCGGCATCAATATCGCGCAGCTCGGTGCGCGATTGCTGAACGCGCGTGGACAGAGTTTGCGTGCCGCCGACAAGGTCAGGGTATTGCGCCTCAAACGCCACCCGGCGCGCTTCGGCTTCTTCAAGCTCGACTTTGCGCTCTTCAAGCTGTTCATTCAGGTCGTTGATCGCCCCGCTGATTTCTGCGCGGTTGCCGGCTATGTGTTCTTCGCGGAAGATGTCGAGCAGCTTTTGCACCACATCGCGCGCAAGGACCGCGTTCTCAGCATCGCTCAAATCGCCTTTGCCCACCGATGCAGTGATCGAGAAAAGGTTGTCCTCTTCGCTTTGGATTTCAACGTCCTTGCTCAAGGAAGCGATCGACCGCTCAAGCGCCTGACGATCAGAAATACCATCGCCGAGTTTCGTCGTGGTGATCACCTTTTCAAGATTGACCGAGCTTAGAAGCGTCTGGCGAACCCGCGCAATCTCTTCCTTACCATCACCCGCAATGCCGAGTTGTTCAGACAGAACGTCTTCGACATCGACGTAAATGCGTGCTTTGGACTCGTAAGAGTTCGGGATAAGCGCCACGACGAGCCAGCCCAAAAGGCACACCCCCCAGGCAACAGCCAGCGCGATCCAGCGGCGGTGCCAGACCGAATAAAGCGCTGTGCGCAGCTCTTCAAATAGCTCGTGCATCGTGATCCCAGCGCTCCCTTAGAACCGGCTTTCAGGAATGATGATTGTGTCGCCGGGACGCAGCATGACATTGGCCGAGCTATCGCCTTTCTTGATCAGGTCAGACAGGCGCAGGCGGTACTCTTTTTGCAGGCCAGTGTTGCGATCAATCCGCAGCAGCTTTGCCCGGTTGCCTGACGCAAATTCGCCAAGACCGCCAACCGCGATCATCGCATCAAGCACGGTCATATTGGCGCGGTAGGGCAGCGACGCGGGTTGTTCGGTAGAACCAACGACACGAATTTGCTGGTCAAATGTCGAATTAAACTCATTGACGATGACCGAGACAATCGGCTGTTCGATATATTGGACAAGTACATCACGGATGTCGTCCTGAAGCTGGGTCGCGGTTTTACCCACAGCCGGCATATCGCGCACGAGCGGGATCGTGATCCTGCCATCGGGGCGCACCTGAATATCTTCAGCGCTCAGCTCAGGATTGCGCCATACGTGGATCGTAATCTGATCGAGTGGACCGATGATGTATTCATCAACAGGGGCCGTCTGCGCATCTGCATAACTTGCAGTCGGGAGCTCAGGCCCCGTTCCAGCGCAAGCCGTCAGCGCAAGAGACGCTAGGGACACGCCAGCAAGACGGGCAAAAATGGGCGAATTTGGCATCGATGCAATTCCTCAAGGTCGTGATGCGAAAGCTGTCTGCATTTGTGAGGAGCGACCTCACGCAAACGGGTTTTTCGCGAATGACCCGGAGTTACTCGCCGATAATGGTGAACATAATGTTAGTGATAACGCGATTAATGCGGTGCGTTCCCAATTCGGGACAATCGAATTAATAGAGATTAAACAATCATCTCTGCCGCTGGACCATGGCCAAGGAAATTAGCAGGCGAGGCGCTTGCGCCATAGGCCCCGGCACAGAAAACGGCGACCAGATCGCCCACTTTTGCTCTTGGCAATTCAGCCATATCAGCAAGCCTATCAAGCGGCGTGCAAAGGCATCCAACAACGTTTACGACCTCGTCAGGCTCGGCTGAAAAACGCGTGGCGATGGCAACCGGGTAGTTGCGCCGCACCACGGTTCCAAAGTTGCCTGACGCCGCCAATTGGTGATGAAGTCCGCCGTCTGTGATCAGGTAAGTCTGGCCGTGGCTAACTTTTTTGTCGATCACCCGGCACAGATAAACGCCTGCTTCGCCCACCAGATAACGGCCAAGCTCAAGGCATAGCTCGGTATTCGTCATAGCTGCCTCATGCTCATCCAAAAGGTCATGGAGCGCAGCCCCAACCGCGGAAAGATCAAGCGGCTCATCACCGGGGAAGTAGGGGATACCAAAGCCACCGCCCATGTTGAGCTTTGGAAGCGGCTGGCCAATCTGGGATGCAAGAGATGCAGCCAAATTCAAAACATTGCTTTGCGCCTCTGTAATGGCATCTGCGCTTAGGGTTTGGCTGCCGGTAAAGATATGGAGCCCGCGCC
Source organism: Erythrobacter sp. SCSIO 43205 (assembly GCF_019904235.1). Taxonomy (NCBI): domain Bacteria; kingdom Pseudomonadati; phylum Pseudomonadota; class Alphaproteobacteria; order Sphingomonadales; family Erythrobacteraceae; genus Erythrobacter; species Erythrobacter sp. SCSIO 43205. The sequence goes on from NZ_CP063202.1 coordinate 2,263,014, forward strand.
ACTCGGCACCTTGCGCAATGATGTGCTTTGCCAATGCTGGCACACGTTCAGCATCCACGCCAAAGGGTTTCGCACCCCCGCCCATCTTCATGCCAGAACCCTTGAGCTCGAAATCCGGATTGACCCGGATTGCTATACGCGGCGTCTTGCCCAGCCTTTGCCCGATGGCAAGAGAACGCTGCGCCTCGCCCTCGGACTCGCAGTTCAATGTGACGCCCGCCGAAATCGCAGCCTCAAGCTCATCATCGCGTTTGCCGGGGCCAGCAAAGCTCACGCGCGCAGGGTCAATCTGGGCCTCTTGGATCATCCGCAACTCGCCCGAGGAGGCAATATCGAAGCCATCGACCAAGGGCTCCATGTGCGCGATCACATCTGCGTGCGGGTTTGCTTTGACAGCATAATTGATCCCGATGCGCGCCGGTATGGCTGCGCGTAATTCAGCGACCCTCGCATCGAGGTGCGCCTTGGAATAGACGAACAGCGGCGTGCGGCCTGCTTTTTGAGCAAGAACGCTTACCTTTCGTCCACCAATCGCCAATTCGCCGTCCATAACATCATAGCCCGCAGGTATGGGGCCCAGAGGTTTGATCTTCATCGCATTGCCCCCTCAGCTTCGCCTTCGGTCAATTCACGGTACAACGCCGTGCGATCAATCTTGCCATTGGGATTGAGCGGAAGTGCGTCTTTCCAGTGGATCACTTGCGGTTGCATGAAATTGGGAAGTTCCTTGAGCAAAGCTTTGGGAAGTGTGGCTTCTTCCACTCCTTCGCTTCCGCGCCTTACCACCAGATGCACCGCTTGCCCAAGCCTTGTATCAGGGATCCCGAGCGCGACCGCTTCGGCCACCATTCCGGTTGCCAACGCAGCTTCCTCGATCTCTTGCGGGCTAATCCGATTGCCCGCACTTTTGATCATCGCATCGCGTCGTCCAACGAAATAGAGAAGGCCGTTCGCATCACGCTTCACCCGGTCACCGGACCACACTGCCGTCCCGCCGTAGTGCGAGCCATCCGGTGCCGGCTTGAACCGTTCCGAAGTGCGTTTTTCGTCCTGCCAGTACCCTTTCGCAACCAGTGGACCACAATGGACCAGCTCGCCTTCCTCATCTGCACCTGCAATCTCGCCATCGTCGTTGATGACGAGAATCTCTGCGAAAGGAATGGCCTTGCCCATGCTTGTCGGGTGACTTTCGACCAGCGTGGGATCGAGATAGGTCGAACGAAACGCCTCTGTCAGGCCATACATGGGATAGAGGTCTGCGGCGGGGAAAAGCGCGCTGAGATCGTTCACCAAATCAGTGGTCAGCGCGCCGCCACTATTGGTAAGCCTGCGCAATGGCGTAGACGCGTCCTGCGGCCAATCGATCTCAGTCAACTGAACCCAAAGCGGCGGAACGGCGGCAAGTGTTGTAATTTGATGCTTCGCGCAAGCTTTCGCCACGTCGCGGGGGAAGAGGAAATCTAGCGGCACCACACTACCCCCTGCATACCAGGTCGAAAGCAGCTGGTTCTGCCCATAGTCGAAAGAGAGGGGCAACACCGCGAGGGTCACATCATCGCTCGCCAATTTGAGGTAATGCGCAACGCTCACCGCCCCTAGCCACAGGTTTGCATGGCTCAGCACGACGCCTTTTGGACGGCCCGTTGAGCCGCTGGTGTAGAGGATAGCGCAAACATCATCGGGGTTGGCACTCGACGGCTCCATCGCTACTTCTGCGTCCCATGCTGCTTCTAGCGCAGCGGTCTCTTCAAACTTCACGCAATCGGCCGGCACATCGCCCTCTTCCAGCGATTTTAGCCGTGAAGGCGTCGCGATCAGCAATTGTGCCCCACTGTCCGCCAAAATATGTGCAGCCTGTGCGCGCTTCAAAAGCGGATTGATCGGCACATGGATCAGCCCCGCCCTTGCCGCTGCCAATGGCAAAAGACACGTAAGCTCACCCTTCGCCGCCCAGCTCGCAATGCGCGCACCCTTTTGAGGCACTTCGCGCGCAAGCCACCCGGCAAGGTTACTCACACGCTCTCTTAACGCATTGTGGTTAAGGACTTCGCTGCGAAGCACCAGCGCAGGGCTTTCGCCATGACCGTTTTGACGCGCTCGTTCTACGAGGTGGTCCAGCGGATAAGGCGTAGGGTCTGGCGGCGGTGTCATTAGATTCCTTATCGAAGGGCACTCAATTAGTGATCGAAGCGCGGTATCACGACGAGGTTAACGTCTTGCAAGAGCTGTTTGAAGATAGCTCCCTTGCAAAACCGCGTGCGCCCTTTGACCGCGCTTCATGGTATGCGCTGCTGGCCGAGGCGGGTTTGCGCCCCTTGATCGCGATTGCGAGTGATCAAAACAATGCAGCTGCACTCGCGTTGACCGAAAATCACGGGCATATCACTCCGCTTCGCAACTGGTACAGTTTCACTTGGAGGCAATTGGCACCTGAAGGCGATCGGGGCGATGCGCTCCTTTTGGAAATCGCAAAACAGCTCAAAAACAGGTCGCATCGTGTCACTCTCGAACCCGTCCCTGATGAAGATGGCTCCGCGACACGCCTCGCCGCTGCTTTCAATAGTGCGGGATGGCGCGTTGAGGTGGTGCAGTGTGACACGAACCATGTCCTGCACGTCAATGGTCGCAGCTTCGACGATTATTGGCTCTCGCGCCCCGGCCCGCTGCGCACGACGCTGAAACGCAAAGGTGCCAAGGTTAAAACGCGCATTCTGACCCATTTCGATGCCGATGCGTGGGACGCATATGAGACGATATACGAAGCAAGCTGGAAGCCGTCTGAGGATAATCCAGAAATGCTGCGCCGATTTGCTGAGCAAGAAGGTGAGGCAGGTCGCCTGCGATTAGGGCTCGCTATGTGCGAGGGGATTCCGGTCGCGGCCCAATGTTGGACCGTCGAGAATGGCTGCGCCTATATTCACAAGCTTGCGCACCTTCAAAGTGCGCGCAAATTGTCCGCTGGCACAACGCTTTCAGCTGCGCTTTTCAAGCACGCGATCGATGTGGACGGCGTTGGTCTGGTTGACTTTGGTACGGGCACACAAAGCTATAAGGCGGATTGGATGGAGGACGTGCGTCCGCGCTATCGCATTGACTGTTTCAACCTCTCATCCCTGCACGGTTGGCATGATCTGGCTCGTCTCACTGCAAGACGCCTTACTCTGCCAGAGGTGCCTATGCTTGCACCAAGCCCTCCACGCAGTTAAGGGCCCTCCCGCAGGGCGCGTGTAAGGGTGCCCGTGGGTCAAACGCCTCAGAAGAAGGATCGCAAGGGATGGGTTCTCAGCCGGCTAAAGCAGACGCAGTGCCAGAGGAACAGGCGCCACAAGAACAAGCATTGGCAATTCAGCTGAAATCCATCATCGCCGATGTGCTTGGCATTGATGCCGAAGATGCAGCCGCACTTGATGAAGACAGCGGCCTGTTCGGACACCTGCCCGAACTTGACTCGATGGCCGTCGCTGGGCTTTTGACGGAAATCGAAGACCGTCTCGACATCGTAATTGAAGATGAGGATGTGGACGGCGAAATGCTTGAAACCTTTGGCGGATTGTTGGCCTTTGCAAAGGCGAAGCTGGCCGAGGGCTGATCAAGCGTGAACGCGCCTGAGCCACGCATGATAGCGACTTGGCGCGCCCCCTCTTTGGGTGGCAAGTCTGCCGAAGAATTACTGGTTTCCTTTGACCGAGGCCGGGCAAGACGGGTGCTCGTACTTCCTGCCCTGTTTGATGAAGCGAACAAGCTGCGTCATTTCACTGTACAAGTCATGCGTGCGCTTGATGAGCTTGGGTTGGACAGTTTTCTGCCCGATCTGCCGGGATGTAATGAGAGCTTGGTCCCGCTAGAAGATCAGACGCTGGAAGGCTGGAAAGAGGCAGCCGCCTTTGCGGCTGAAAGTTTCTCTGCCACCGAAATTTTGACCATCCGCGCTGGTGCGTTGTTTGCGCCTGACGCGATCCCCACGTGGCAATATGCGCCTCAAACGGGGGCGAAGCTGCTGCGCGCGATGATCCGCGCCCGGATCATTGCAGCGCGCGAAGCGGGACGCAGCGAAACGCAGGAGCAATTGCTCGAAGCCGGGCGTGACAAAGGCCTAACCTTGGCGGGATGGCCCATTGGCGCTGCCATGCTGCGCGAGCTGGAGGCGGCCGTTCCCGGCAATTCGGAAAACCAAGCCATTATTGCTCAGGCGCAGGTTGGCGGGGCTGGACTATGGCTGCGCGCAGAACCATCGCATGATCAAGCGCAGGCTGAAGCCCTGGCTCAAATCATTGCTGCGAATAAGAGGAGCACGCCATGAGCCGGCTGCACTTTGACTTCGGCTCAGAAGGCATCAAGCTCGCCGGTTCGCTCGACACGGCTCCGGGTGTCACCGGCCTTCTTATAGTCAATGGCGGAAATGAAATCCGTTCCGGCGCCTTTGCCGGACAGTCCCGGCTTGCGGCCCGGATCGCCCAAAAAGGCTTTCCAGTCTTTCGCTTTGACCGTGCCGGAACGGGAGATAGCGAAGGCGACAATCAAGGCTATCGAAACAGCGCCAGCGACATTACAGCCGCTCTCGAAGCTTTCCGCGCAATGGCCCCGCAAGTTGAACGCGTGCTCGGCTTTGGCAATTGCGATGCGGCTTCCGCGCTAATGTTGATGGGCGGTGCAGGCTTTGACGGGCTAATCTTGTCGAACCCCTGGACATTCGAGGATGACGAGAGTGAAGGCGATGAGCCAACGCACAGCGCAGAAGCGATCCGTTCGCGCTATCTTGCGAAGCTGAAAAACCCGAGCGAAATCATGCGCCTGTTAAAAGGTGGTGTGAATTTGCGTAAACTTGTCAAGGGGCTTGGTGGCGCTATCCGGCCGTCGAGCAATCCTTCCAGCCTTACAGATGAAATGCGCCACTCGCTTACGCGGTTTGGCGGCCGCGTCCACTTTCTCCTCGCTGGTGCAGATCGCACGGCGCAAGCATTCGATGCGGCGTGGGACAAAAATGATCCGCGCATCAGACACTGTGAGGGGGCAGGCCATGCTTATGTTGAGCCTGAGCATCGCGAATGGCTAGAGGCTCAAATTTTAAGCGCTCTGCGGGCTTAACGTTCGAAAAGGCTCACCAACTCGACGTGGGTTGACCAACGAAATTGCCCCACGGGGCGCAGTTTTGTGAGCTTGAATCCGGCATTTGCCAGCACTGCACCATCACGGGCCCAGCTCGATGGATTGCAGCTGACATAAACGACGCGCGAAAGGGTGCTGGCCGCAATCTCAGCCACTTGCGACTTCGCTCCGGCGCGCGGTGGGTCAAGCAGCACCGCGTCAAACCGGCTCAGTTCTGTTGCTTGTAGAGGGTTACGAAACAAATCGCGATGGAGCGCGATGACCTTGCCGCCAGTACGTGCGGCTGCAGATTTACAGGCCAGATGCGCTGCTTGATCAGCTTCAGCGGCTAGAACCTTGCGCCCTTGTGGACCCATTTTCGCGAGAGCAAAGGCGAAAGTACCGAGCCCCGAAAAAAGGTCAGCAACCACACGAGCCTCATCAAGCCAAATAGTCGCATCCTCGATCATACGCGCTTCGGCATCAGGCGTGGCTTGCAGGAAAGCTCCTGGCGGCATCGCTACAGGCAGTCCGGAAAAGGTGATACTAACGGGCTCCGGCTCCCACACGGTTTCCGGGCCGTATCCTTGGTCGATGGTGATACGCGCAAGGCCATGCTCACGCGCGAAGTCGGAAATCGCCTCTGTCGCGGCCAGCCCTTCCAGCGGGAAATGTGTGAGCCCCAGATCAACACCCTGATCGCTAAGCGAAAGAGTCAAATCGACGTTGCCTTTGGGGCCATGCAGCGCGACCAATGTGCGCAAAGGTTCGATCAGGCTAGCAAGCTTAGGGTCCAGAACAGGACAAGCCTTAAGGTCCACCAGCCTGTGCGAACCCGCCTCCCGGTATCCAATAAGAGCGCCGCCCTTGACCTTTAGTGCGTGGAGCCCTGCTCTGCGACGGGAATGCGGCGGCGAGAGGTGTTCAGGCAACAGCTCGCCGACCTCTAGCTCCTGACCTGTCGCGGCATTGGCCACACGCTCGCGCACGAAACGCGCCAAAACATCATCATCGCCATGCTGCAATTGGCATCCGCCACAGGTGCCAAAATGCGGGCAAGGCGGGTTTGCATGATGCGGACCATGGGTAAGCGAGCCGTCGGCTTCTAGCACATCACCGGGAACGCTCATCGCGACGTGAGTGCCATCCTCGGCGACTCCGTCACCTTTGGCTGCAATGCGGATAATTTCTTGGGCCATGATCAAAGGCACTTTGTGAGCGCGGTTGGAACGCTGTGCGCCAATTGGAGCGGGGTGAAGGCAGGTCCGCAATGCCGCGCGGCTTCGCCATGCAGCCAGACGGCTTCGCAAGCCGCGTGGAAAGGATCAGCGCCATTGGCCAAGCGGCTAAGCGCGATCCCGGCGAGCACGTCGCCGCTTCCTGCAACTGACAGCCACGATGGCGCGGGCCTTGCCAATCGCAAGCGGCCATCTGGTGCGGCTATCACCGTGTCTGGGCCCTTGGCGAGAACAACGATGTTCGCCGCCCGAGCGAGCGCAAGCGCGCGTTCCCGCCGACCTTCTGCGATCACCGCAAAGCTTTTGCAAAGTGCCTCAAGCTCCCCATCATGCGGCGTCGCGAGAATGGGTTGATTCTCGCCGAGCATATCCGGCTTCAACAGCATTAGAGCATCGGCATCCAAAACCAGTGGCTTGCCCGAAGAGATGGCAGCGGTGAGGCGCGCTGTGGCCTTTTCATCGCGCCCAAGTCCGGGACCGACAAGAACCGCCCGGGTTCGTTTGTCGTCAAGCACGGGTTCCAAGTCACCCGACGTTTCGACGAGAGCCGGGTTGTCTCCAGTGGCTTCGCCTTGCCTCGCAAGCTTGATATAACCCGCCCCGCCGCGCATCGCCGCCTCCGCAGCAAGGCGCCCTGCCCCCGGCATTGCGCCGCCAACGATCACTCCAAGACCGCGCGTGTACTTATGAGCGTCGCTTGCTGGCGCGCTGATATTGGGTTTGCGTAGCGGTTCAGCAGCCCCATCAACTGCCTCGACCCCAATCGGAACAAGACGCTGCACGCCCATCTTGTTACGCCCCGGCAGCATGAAATGCGCAAATTTCCATGCGCCAAGCGCCAAGGTAGCATCGAAGCGCGGCAGTTTCTCATTGAGCAAGGCGCCTGTATCGCTTGCAATCCCGCTTGGCATATCGAGCGCGATACGAAACTGATGCCGTTCGGACAGATCGCGCAGGAGCAAAAAATGTGCTGCGCTCAACGGGCGCGTAAGGCCAGAACCAAACAGGCAATCGACGAAGACTTCGCCCTGCACCTCTCCGCCCGAGCTCACGACGCTCTTGCCCCACAGATCGCGAGCCTTTTGGGCTGCATCGGTTTTGGGCGGGTCGGGAGCGACCACCTGCACTTTGAGCCCGGCTTCGCTCAGGCGGTGCGCCATGACATAGCCATCGCCGCCGTTGTTACCGGGACCGCACAGGATCGTGACCCTGCGCCCGGCGGCAATGCGCCTGACCCATTCGCTTGCGCGCCCTGAGGCAAGCTGCATCAGGTCAAAAACAGGCGTGCCTGCGTCGAAAATGCGCTGTTCGGCCGCGCGCATTTGCTCAACGGTGAGGATTTGCTCAACAGTCATTTGTCCGCTCACGCGCCGGAGGGCGCAGGAATGGGCACGCGATATTGATCTCCATCGACCGAAAACTGCCAAGCACCTTGGACCGCTGAGTCCTGCATGATCGCGTTTTCAGCACCGTCGAGCGCGATCACTCCGCTGGCGTCTTCATTGACAGAAAAGCGGCGAAAACCGCCTTCGGGATGGTGGATCAGGAATTTCTGACCCACTTCATCGCCAATCCATTCAAGAGTGCAAACATTCGCAAACTCAGCACCCGCACCGATCGCGCAATCAACCTTGTCGCCTTCGGGTTCGGGCGTTTCGCCCACTCCGCAAGCAGCAAGACCGATTGCGAGAAGGCCCGCACTAAATGTCCGCAAATACATGAGTCTCCGCCTTTGCCCCTGGATGGGTGAGCGCGCCTTTTCGCGCTGGTCCCACGTTTTGAGCATAGCGCCAAAGCGCGCCGGATTGGTAGTCATTCATGCGCGGTTGCCACGCTTTGCGGCGTTCGACGAGCACGTCTTCGTCGACGAGAAGGTCGATTGTGCCCGATTCTGCGTCGATTGAAATTGTGTCGCCATCTTCGACCAAGGCAATCGGACCGCCATCTGCAGCTTCGGGCCCAACGTGGCCAATACAGAAACCGCGCGTCGCGCCGGAGAAGCGGCCATCGGTGATTAGCGCCACTTTTTCGCCCATCCCCTGACCATAAAGGGCAGCGGTGGTGGAGAGCATTTCGCGCATACCGGGGCCGCCCTTGGGCCCTTCATAGCGGATAATGATGACTGACCCTTCGGCAATGTCGCGCTTCTCAACGGCGGCAAAGGCATCTTCTTCGCAATCGAATACGCGCGCCGTGCCAGTGAATTTAAGCCGCTCCATGCCGGCAACTTTTACGATGGCACCATCGGGAGCAAGCGAGCCTTTCAGCCCGACGACGCCGCCTGTCGGGGTGATCGGCTTTGCTACATCGTAAAAGACCTTCTGATCGGGGTTCCAGGTGATCTCCTCGATATTCTCACCCAAGGTTTTACCGGTGACTGTCATAGGATTGGGGTCGAGGAAACCTCCTTCCAGCAGTGTCTTCATACCCATATAGATGCCGCCTGCTTCGTGCATATCCTTGGCAACGTACTTACCGCCGGGTTTCAAGTCCGCGATGTAAGGTGTTGATTTGAAGATTTCAGCAACGTCAAACAAATCAAATTCAATCCCCGCCTCGCTGGCCATCGCCGGAAGGTGCAGCGCGGCGTTGGTTGAACCGCCGGTTGCTGCGACGACGCGCGCGGCGTTCTCAAATGCGGCCTTGGTGCAGATATCGCGGGGGCGTAGGTTAAGTTTCAAAAGCTCCATAACCTGTGAGCCAGCTGCACGAGCAATCTCTTCGCGCGACCGGAAAGGAGCGGGAGCCATATTGCTGTTTGGCAGTGACAAGCCGATGGCCTCGCCCACACACGCCATCGTGTTCGCCGTAAACTGACCACCGCAAGCGCCGTGACCGGGGCACGCAACTTTCTCAAGCGCGATAAGCTCCTGCAGCGGGCAATTGCCAGCGGCGTGTTGCCCGACTTTCTCAAACACATCGACGACGGTCACATCCTCGCCATTATATGTGCCCGGAAGGATCGAGCCGCCGTAAACAAAAATGGACGGCACATTGAGCCGCAACATCGACATCATCATGCCGGGAAGGCTTTTATCGCAACCTGCAAAGCCAACGAGCGCATCGTAGCAGTGTCCGCGAACAGATACCTCGACACTGTCTGCGATAACTTCGCGACTGATAAGGGAGCTTTTCATGCCCTGGTGCCCCATGGCAATGCCATCGGTGACAGTAATCGTGTTGAACCGGCGCGGAGTTCCGCCGTTTGCGATCACACCTTCGCGGCAGATATCGGCCTGCGCGTTCAAGGTTGTGTTGCACGGCGCTGAATCATTGCCCGCACTCGCCACAGCCACAAAAGGCTGTGCGATCTCTTCTTCGGTCATGCCCATGGCATAGTAATAGGAGCGGTGCGGCGCGCGCTCTGGCCCGACTGATACGTGACGCGAGGGAAGCTTGGATTTGTCGAACGACATATAATTACCCGTCAGATTTGATTTGAGTAACGCCCCCTGCCTTTAGTCGAGCGCGAGCGCAACCCTTCCGCACACATCCGCCACCAAAGCAGCCAAGCGCGCCTGATCCGCTCGCGTCGAAATCAGGTCATTGCGGATTTCAATCGCACAATAGGGTCGGCCATGGGCTTCGGCGTGGCGGTTCATTGTCGCGTTCAATTGCTTGCCTGAATATGGCTCATTGTCGCCGACATTGAGCCCCTCGTCTTTGAACAGCCGGATTGCGTGGCGGGCGGCGCGGTCGTCTTCATTGTAGAGTAGGCCTACATCCCATGGGCGCCTATCACCGCCGCTTTCAAGTTTGGGAGTGAAGCTGTGCAGCGAAATAATCAGCTCCGGGCGCGCTGCATCAAGCCATTTGGCGAGCGCTGCGTGATAGGGGCGGTGATAGGTGTCGAGCCGCGCCTCGACATTTGCGCCGATGTTACCGGGGATGAGGTGACCGTCGCTTTCCGTTGGCACGACATGGGGATGATCTTCCTCGCGGTGGAGGTCGATCACAAGGCGGCTCACCTGCGCCATATGGGCAGGGATGCCGTGTCGCCGCGCCATACGATCAACGATCCCGCCTGCGCCGATATCAATCGCGATATGATTTTCGAGCAGACTTTCGGGAATGCCCAAGTGCACATCTTCAGGCACAAAATTCGATGCATGGTCGCATACGCTCACTATGCCGCCCGGCTTCACATCGCCAATGTGTTTGTATGGCAACCCATCGATCATCTCAGTTTCCCGCCGAGCGTCCACCAGTCGGGACGCTCTGTCTTTAACCGCTTAAGCGCGTCGTCACGGGCGCTCTCTTCTTCGTACAACGCAAAACAGGTCGCTCCTGATCCCGACATACGGGTGAGCCACGCATTATCCTTGGCCAGTTCAGCGAGAACCTCGGGGATAACGGGGCAAAGAGCAAAGGCCGGTTCATCAAGGTCGTTACGGCCCTGCTCTGCAATATCACGCGCGGTCCCTTCGGGGAGCGGGCCAAGGTCCTTTTGGCCCCAAGCTTTGAACACGCTCGCCGTTGAGAGCGTTATGCGCGGGTTGACCAGGAGGACCGGTGTGCCTTTGAGATCGTCCTCAAGCGGCTCCAATTCGGTGCCCGTGCCCCGCCCAATTGCGGTTTCGCTGCGCACGCATGAGGGTACATCTGCACCGAGTTTCGCTGCGCGCTCCTGCCAGTCGTCGGGGAGGCCGTGGAGGCGCTCGACCAGCCGGAAAACAGCGCCTGCGTCCGCCGAGCCTCCCCCAAGGCCAGCGGCGACGGGGAGATTCTTTTCGAGGGTGATGTTTAGGCCCTGTTCGAAATCACGCGGTCGCGGGAGTACGGACAGTGCCTTGGCCACCAGATTGTCGAAGGGATCGTCGATCCCGGCTGCGAATTCGCCGAGTGTGGTGACTTGGTCCTGCTCGCTGGTTTGAGCGCTCAGCGTGTCGCCGGCGTCGACGAAGGCGAACAGCGTTTCAAGCTCATGATAGCCATCCTCACGCCGCTTGCGGACATGCAGCGCAAGGTTGATCTTGGCGTAGGCGGTTTCATTATAAGTCATATTTAGGCGCCAGCGCCAATTATTCGATCATTGCTGCGCAAGCATATTCCACTTCTCGACCGCTTTCATTCATTTCCTCTGCAAATTCAGAGCATGCCTGAAAGTTATCGCCGTATCCGTAAAATACAGCAGTCCGGTCATCTGGAGCCATGGATGACACTTTAACGAGCCATGCGGGAGAAGATCCCAGTCCCTCGGTGTTTCCCTTCAGAGCTTCTTGAAGGCGCGCGTCACGGTTTTGGTATTTATCGCCCTCTGCCTCAAAGCACGCGGAGGTTGCCAATAGCACGAACAACACCAGAGCCAGATCGCCACGCATGCTCATCACTCCCATCACATATTCGGATAGTTAGGACCGCCCATCCCCTCTGGGGTCACCCAGTTGATGTTCTGGTTGGGGTCCTTGATGTCGCAGGTCTTGCAGTGGACACAGTTTTGCGAGTTGATTTGGAAGCGAGGTTCTTTGCCCTCTTCCTCAATCCACTCGTATACGCCCGCTGGGCAATAGCGCGAGGAAGGTCCGCCAAAGACGTCGTATTCGCTGGCCTTCTGAAGATCGAGATCACCCACCTGCAAGTGAACCGGTTGGTCCTCTGCGTGGTTGGTGAAGGAATAGGCCACATTGGTCAGGCGGTCGAAGCTGATCACACCATCCGGCTTTGGATAGTCGATCTTGGGATACATATCCGCACGGCCCGTCATGGTGTAGTCGGGGTGGTGCTTCATGCTGATCGGCAGTCCGATTTTGAGTGTGCGCATCCACATATCGGCGCCGGCAAGGATGGTGCCGATGTCTTCGCCATATTTCGCAACGGCTGGCTCTGCGTTTTGAACCAGTTTGAGCTCGTCCGCGATCCAGCTTGAACGAACGGCAGGCTCGTAGCTTTGCAGTTCCGGCTGGCTGTCGTGGTTGCCGATTTCTTCAGCAATGGCTTCTGCACACAGCATCGCGCTCTTCATCGCGGTGTGCGAGCCCTTGATGCGCGGCACGTTTACGAAACCAGCTGCACAGCCGATAAGAGCACCGCCGGGGAAGGCGAGCTTTGGCACAGACTGCCAGCCGCCCTCGTTAATCGCACGCGCGCCATAGGCCACGCGGGTGCCCCCTTCGAGCATTTCGCGGATCGCGGGGTGCTGTTTCCAGCGCTGGAACTCCTGATAGGGTGAAACCCAGGGGTTTGCGTAATCAAGCGCGGTGACAAAGCCGATTGCGACCTGATTGTTCGCCTGATGGTAGAAGAAGCCGCCGCCCCAGGTGCCGCTTTCTGAAAGCGGCCAGCCTTGCGTGTGGATCACACGGCCCGGAACGTGCTTTGCAGGGTCGATGTCCCACAGCTCTTTAATGCCAAGGCCATAAACCTGCGGCTCGCAATTGGCCTCAAGGTCGAATTTCGCCTTGATCGATTTGGTCAGGTGCCCGCGCGCGCCCTCGGCAAAGAGGGTGTATTTCGCCTCGATATCCATGCCGGGCTGATAATCGGGCTTTTTGCTGCCATCTTCGGCGATGCCCATGTCCTGTGTAGCGACGCCTTTGACCACGCCATTGTCGTCATAGAGGACGCCTGAGGCAGGGAAGCCGGGGAAGACCATCACGCCAAGCGCTTCGGCCTGTTCGCCAAGCCAGCGGGTCATATTGCCAAGCGAGCCAGTGTAGCAGCCCTTATTGCTCATCAATGGCGGCATGATGAAGTGCGGCAGAGAGGTTTTGCCAGTCTTCGAAAGCGACCAGTGCCAGTTATCCGTCACCGGCGTTTCGGCCATCGGGCAATCCATATCGCGCCAATCGGGGAAAAGTTCATCGAGAGCTTTGGGATCGACCACCGCGCCCGAAAGAATGTGCGCGCCGATTTCTGATCCTTTTTCAAGGACTACGACTTCGAGTTCTTCGTTCAGTTGCTTCAAACGGATCGCAGCGGAAAGGCCGGCTGGCCCACCACCCACAATCACAACGTCGCATGGCATTGATTCGCGTTCGCTCATCGGCTTTTCTATCCCAATCTGTCGTTTCGCGAGCTTTCTCGCATATTATGTGCGCAAGTGCACTTGCTAAGCGTTAGTCTCACAGTCAAGGGGGGCTTTGAACACTATGACTTTAGCCGACCCTACCTTAAGCTACGAATTGAAGGCCGCCATGGATTGGTGGCGGCTGGCGGGCGTGGACAGCGACTTTGTCGATGACGCTACGGATTGGCTTGGCCGGGGCGAGCAGCTGGACGGCGGAAACGCGCCTGAAAATGCGTGCCTCCCTGTGTCAGACGAGAAGTCGGCGCAGCACCCAAAACAAAGCGATCAAAGAAGCCAAAATCGCTTGGCTCCTGAACCAAAGGTGGTTGAGCGGGTCGATTTGCTGGGCGCGAATCCCCCTCAGACGCTCGAAGAGTTCCGCGAATGGTGGCTCACCGCACCCGGCCTCGATGCCATCGGCCCGCGCGGGCGGGTCGCGCCAAGGGGGCCACAGAACGCTGATCTGATGGTTCTGGTCATCGACCCTGAACAATCAGATCGCGACACGCTTTTAAGCGGGCCGCAAGGTCGCCTCCTCAACCGAATCATTGCGGCTATGGGAATTAACCAGGAATCGGTCTATTTCGCCTCTGCCTTGCCTCGCCACACGCCAATGGCGGACACTGCGGCAATTGCTGCATCGGGAATGGATGAAATAACCAAGTTTCACGTTAACCTTGTTTCCCCGCAGCGCGTCTTGGCTTTCGGCGCAGGCATCCCGCCGCTTTTGGGCCACGGATTAACGAATGACCTCTCGCTTTTACGCGAAATCAACCAAACAACGCGATCTCTACCGCTGTTCGTGACCGAGGGGCTGGATGCCATGATGGCAATGCCCCGATTGAAGGCGCGGTTCTGGCGGAGATGGATCGAATGGTCGGTCAAGGGATGAACTTGAAATCAATGCGTAAAGCTCTTGCCGGGATTGCGGTGTTGTCCTCTGCTGCCTTTGCGCCTGTTGTGACGGTTGAAGCGTCCGCGCAAAACGGCAGTCTGGTTGCGCAATACGACCGCTCAGGTCCGCAAAACAGTTCTATCCCGACGCAGCTCAGCCAAGCCGAGCGCCAGCATTACGCCCGCGTTTTTGCAGCGATTGATGCTGAGAACTGGGACGAGGTGAGCGCGCTTCTCAATCAGCGCAGTGACAGCATTTTGCATCAAGTCGCACTCGCTGAGTTTTACACCCACGCCAACAGCCCCAAGGTGTCCGCCGAACAAATCTCCGAATGGTTCAACTACGGCACTCACCTGCCTCAGGCTGAACAACTTGGTCGGCTGGGGACGAAGCGCGGGCTTGAATGGCTGCCCGCTTTTCCGCGCACAATTGATCTGGCGCGCCAACCCGGCATCACCAAACGCACCCGCCCACGCTCCATTGATGATGGCACCATGCCAGCGCAAAGCCGCTCTGCCATCCTTGATGCCATCCGCAATGACGATCCCATGGGCGCTTATGCGACCCTTCAGGAAGTTGACCCATACCTGAGCTCAGAAGCACGCGCAGAATGGCGGCAACGCGTTGCATGGAGCTTTTATATCGAGAACGATGACCAGAACGCTCTCGCGCTCGCTCAGGTCGTATCGGAAGGGTCCGGCCCGTGGGTGGCTGAGGGCGAATGGGTCGCTGGCCTTGCCGCGTGGCGGCTTGGCTCATGTCAGGAGGCCGCAGACGCCTTTGCCAGAGCAGCAGACCGGTCCACCAACGCCGAACTGACATCGGCAGCACATTATTGGGCGCACCGCTCGCTCATCCGGTGCCGCGATCCGCAGGCGGCGCAAGTGCACCTGCAAAACGCGGCGCGTTACAGCGAAACCCTCTACGGCCTTCTTGCGGTTGATCAATTGGGTATCGAAGTTCCCTCGGCTGCTCCGGTCCAACCGCTTTCCAGCGACGAGTGGAGCACTATTGCGCAGCGCCCTAACGTGCGCACTGCCAAAGCGCTGGTCGAAATTGGTCGCCACGCCCTTGCCGATGAAGTGCTGCGCCATGAAGCGCGCACCGGATGGGCCGATGACTATTATGCCGTCGCCAAACTTGCGCGCGAGCTTGGCCTTCCCTCAACACAGCTGTTCATGGCGAATTATGCCCCGCGCGGGATGCGCGCCGATCCCTCGCTGCGCTTCCCGGTTGCGCACTGGCAGCCACGCACAGGTTGGCGGGTGGACCCTTCGCTCGCCTTTGCTCACGCATTGCAGGAAAGCAATTTTCGCGCTCGTGCCGTCAGCCCAGCCAACGCGCGCGGCCTGATGCAGATTATGCCGGGCACAGCGCGCGATCATAACCGCCGTTTGAACCTTGGTGCGTCTTACGCCGATCTCAACGATCCAGAGGTGAACCTCGCATACGGCCAGCAACACCTTGAGATGCTGCGCGATTCCGGTGCGACACAAGGCCTGCTGCCGAAGATCATGGCTGCCTATAACGCCGGCCTTACCCCGGTTGATCGCTGGAATTATGAGATCAACGATCAGGGCGATCCGCTCTTGTGGATGGAATCGATCCCTTATTGGGAAACGCGCGGTTATGTCGCCATCGTGATGCGCAATTACTGGATGTATGAGCGCGCCGCTGGCGTCCCCTCACCTAGCCGCCGCGCACTTGCGCAAGGGCAATGGCCAACCTTCCCGCTTCCAGCTAGAACCCGCTCTGCACGGATCGAATATCAGCAGTAACGCAGGAAGGCATAGAAGTGGCGATTGACGAGAGCAGGACGTTCAAACCGATTAACATCGCCGTTCTGACAGTCTCTGACACGCGCACATCTGAAAACGACACGTCAGGCGATATTCTGGCCGCGCGGGTGACAGATGCAGGTCACACGCTGGCCGCGCGCACAATCGTCAAAGATGACGCAGAGGCCCTCACCGCTCAATTCAACGCGTGGATCGATGATCCTCAAGTGGATGCGATTGTCTCCACCGGAGGGACCGGGCTGACAGGCCGCGATGTCACTCCCGAGGCGTTCTCGATGATCGAGGGCGCACGCGATATTCCCGGTTTTGGCGAATTGTTCCGTTGGCTCTCCTACAAGACCATCGGCACCTCCACCGTTCAATCGCGGGCTTGCGCAATCGTTGCACGCGGCACCTATCTCTTTGCCCTTCCCGGCTCTAACGGAGCGGTCAAAGACGGCTGGGACGGCATCCTTGCCGAGCAACTCGACAGCCGCAATCGCCCGTGTAACTTTGTCGAGCTCATGCCGAGGCTTAGCGAGAGATAGCTGCAAAAAGGGGGGCGACACGGTGCAGCTTTCTCAAGCGGATAAAGAGGCCCTTATCGCGCTGTTCCAACGCGGCGACTTCGAGAAATGCTTTGCGCGCGCCGACATCTTGACGCGCACCCACCCAAATGCGTTGGATGCGTGGAATTTGCGCGGTGCAGCCGCCTTCCAGCTGGAACGGATCGACGAGGCGGAGCTAAGCTTTCGACAGCTTGAAACGCTTGCACCTGATCTTCCCAGCGGGCCCTATAACCTTGGGCAGGCGCTTGAAAAAACGGGTGCATGGGAAGATGCGGCCAAAGCCTACCAAAGAGCGATCCACTTAGCGCCAGAGTCCGCACTGGGACACCTTAGCCTCGGCCATCTTCATCTGCGTCTTGGCAGTCTGGACCTTGCTCTTGCGCATTCAGAGCGCGCCGCTCAATTGCAGCCGACTTCGCCTGAGGCGCACAATAATCTTGGCACCGTCCTCGAACGGCTGGGCCGATTGGAAGAGGCGCAAGCGGCCTTCGAGCGCGCAGTGCAGATCAAAGGCGATTTTGTCCCCGCGCTCTACAATATCGGGACAGTCGAAAGCGCGCACAGGCGGCACGGCGCGGCAGCCGATGCCTTTCGCAAAGTTCTTTCAGTCGAACCCAATCATGCGCTTGGAAAGGCCATGTTGCTCCACGAACTCAGCCACCTTTGCGCCTTTGACGAGATGGCTGAGCACAGCGACGCAATCCCCGATCTGGGCGTAAAAGGCGCAGCGGTCCCGCCGTTTGTGATGCTGCCACTAGAGGATCATCCCGCGCATCAACTGACCCGCGCGCGCAATTGGGCAGAGGCGAGATACGGCTCACTCTCCCCCACACAGCGCACCTTTGCAAAACCCAAATCGCGTCCCAATCGTTTGCGCATTGCTTACTTGAGCGCAGACTTCCGCGATCACCCCGCAATGCGATTGATGTCGGGAGTGCTTGCCGAGCACGACCGCTCACGTTTCGAAGTGCACGCGATCAGCTATGGCCCCCACAGCTCCGATGAATGGCGCGCAAAAGCAATAAACGCAGTCGATCATTTTCACGATGTTCATGACCAAGCAGACAGCGAGGTTTTCGAGCGTTTGGAAGCCCTTGACCTCGACATCGCAATCGAGCGCCAAGGGTTCACGCAAGGCACCCGCATCGACTGGCTCGCCCGTCGCATCGCGCCGGTTCAAATCAGCTACCTTGGCTATTGCTCTGGCACTTCGCTGCCATTTATCGACTATATGGTCGCGGATAAGGTTATAATCCCTGAGCAGTTGCGCGCGCATTATGACGAGAATATCATCTGGCTCCCGGACAGCTATCAACCGGGTAACAACACGCTGGAAATCGCGCAGGAGCGGACCACGCGGGAGCAGCATGGCCTGCCCGATGATGCGATAGTGCTTTGCTGTTTCAATAGTCTTCACAAACTAAGCCCGCAGGTTTTCGCAATCTGGATGCGGATTTTGCAGCGCATTAAAGGCAGCGTCTTGTGGCTGCTCGGCTCAAATGACGAAGCGCATGGCAACCTTCGCGATGCGGCCGTGCGAGCGGGGATTGACCCTGCGCGCCTGATCTTTGCGCAGCGCATCCCCCACGCAGAGCATTTGGAGCGACACGCCCACGCCGATCTCTTCATCGACACAGCCCCCTACGGCGCTCACACCACCTGCAATGATGCGCTTTGGGCGGGCCTTCCGGTGATCACTATGGCCGGGCAGCAAATGTCTGCGCGCGTTGCGGCAAGCGTACTGACGGCAGCAGGTTTGCCGGAGCTTATTACGCCGAACTGGCAGGCGTATGAGGAGCTGATTGTCGATCTTGCAGGAGATAAAACGCGGCGCGATAGTTTCAGCGCAAAGCTTGCAATGGCGCGGGGGACAGCACCCATGTTCGACACCGCGCTTTACACCCGCCATCTCGAAGATGGATTTGATGCCGCCTATGCACGGTTCTTGAAAGACGAACCGCCCGCAGACATCACGGTTCAAAAGCGCGATTGAGAAACTCTGGACGGGCGAATACCGTTTGTTCTATATATGTTCTCATCATGAAAGCACCGAACCACCCCGATTCTGTCAAAGGCCGAGGCGCGCCGTCTTCGGATGTCTCCACGCGCTTTGGGCTTGCCACGCGCGAGACGGATGGCGACTGGCGCGATTATGTGGCGAGCCTTGGATCAGACGACGCGCCGCCAGTTAAATTGCGTACGAGTGTGACTGAGGAGGCGCCTAAGACTATCCTTTCCTTCAACGCCTCACCCGATGTGCCGTTTGATCGTTCGGTCAACGCCTATCGCGGGTGCGAGCATGGGTGCATCTATTGCTATGCGCGCCCCACCCATGCCTACCATGATCTGTCGCCCGGCCTGGACTTTGAAACGCAGCTTTTTGCCAAACCCGATGCGCCTGAACTCTTGCGCAAAACGCTGGCGAAACGCGGGTACAGGCCTGCACCGATTGCGCTTGGCACCAACACTGATCCGTATCAACCGATTGAGAAACGGTATGAAATCACGCGGCGGATTCTGGAGGCGTGCCTTGATGCGCGCCATCCGGTGACGATCACCACGAAGTCAGACAGGGTGCTGCGCGATCTTGATTTGCTTGAGGAAATGGCAGCGCGAAGGCTTGTGGCGGTGGCGGTTTCCGTGACCTCGCTCGACTCTGTGCTATCGAGCAAATTGGAGCCGCGCTGTGCGGCCCCTGCCAAACGGATTGCGGCGCTGGGCAAGCTGGCTGCTGCTGGTATTCCGGTTCATTGCTCAGTCTCCCCTATTATCCCTGCGATCACCGATGAGTTCATGGAAGAAATCATCGCGCGCGTTGCCGATGTGGGCGTCAAAAGCGCCAAGTGGATCCCCCTTCGCCTTCCGCACGAAGTCGCGCCCCTGTTCCGCGAGTGGCTCGCCGTCCACTACCCCGACCGGTCAAGCAAGGTGATGCGTATCGTGCGCGAGATACGGGGCGGGCGCGATAATGACCCCGGCTTTCACACAAGGTTCAAGCCAAGCGGCGTGTGGGCCGATATGTTCCGCGCACGCTTTCGGCTTGCTTGCAAGCGCGTTGGCGTGGGTCATGGCAAAACGGCGCCCAAATTTGAGCTGGATTGTTCGCAATTCCGCGCACCTGAAGTGGGCGGGCAAATGCGGTTGTTGTGAGCACACCGCACACCATCCAAACGTCACCCCAGCGAAGGCTGGGGTCTAGGGCTTCAAAATGCTCGCTTGCCGCTAGAGATCCCAGCTTTCGCTGGGATGACGGGAGAGAAGCAAGGCGCTATGTATAGACGATGAAACGTCCCGAAATCATAGCCGACTTGCAAAAGCTCTATAATGGCGGAGTTAGCGTGAGCGGTTGGGCTGGTGACGCGGGAGAAGAAACCGTAAGGCACTTCTCGAAGAAGATGAACATTGCTGAAGAGGTCGTTCTCAATGACATCGCGTTAGACACCGCGCGAGGATTTCTTGCAGGCGAGCTGACTTGGGAGTTCGGCGACTGGGTGGCAAATAAGTGCCTCTTTTCAGGCATCACCAATTTCGGGCTGAGTGGCGGCACTGTCGATGCTCCCGAACTATGGTGGGAGGTATACCTAGCATTTGATCACAGCGAAACTGTAAGCGAGAATACGGCCGAGGTCGCAAGAGACGAGCTTTTAGAAGTGTTCTCAAGCAGAGGCTTGGACCTCACCCAAAGCCCCCACCCGTCTCACCTGGCTTAAAACGCATCAGTCGGCTGTCCAACAATGCCGCCGTCCGGTTCACCACGGCTAGCTGATAGTCGGGATCCTTGATCATAGCGAAGAAGGCGGCGGAATTGGGGTATTCGGCGACAAAGCCATCGTGCCAGACTTTTTCATCGGGTTCGGGCCCAGTGACCATCGTTTGAAACGCGCCTCGCCAGACGATTTTGCCGCCTACGCCTGCGAAAATAGGCCCGGAGGTCTTGCCATATTCCTGATAGGCGCGCCGACCGGTCCAGCCATTGCCGTGGTGCTCATGGCCCTCCGGATATTCCGCCAGATCGCGGTAGCGCAACAGGTTGAGCATATGGATAGGCTCATCGCGCGGCAGGTCTTTGAACGCCTGAAAATTGGCAGGTGACGGGTCGATATAGACTTTGGCCATGGGGCCTCTCCTTGAATTGTCAGCGATCAGGCAGAAGGGCCGTGGGTTGACCATACGCGGTGGCGGCCATCGCGCATGATGAGCACCACCTGATAGCGATCAACGCGCCCGCCCTGCTCCATCCCGGGAGAGCCCACAGGCATTCCGGGAACGCTGAGCCCCACGGCATCGGGCCGCTCAGCCAGCAGGCGCTTGATGTCTTCGGCAGGCACGTGGCCTTCGATGACATAGCCCTCAATCATGGCGGTGTGGCAACCGCGCAGGTTTCGCGGCACTCCTGCAGCATCAGCGACCGGGTTGAGGTCCTCGACGTTGCGCACCTCCGTCGTGAAGCCCGCCGCCTTCATGCGTTCGACCCATACAGCGCAGCAGCCGCACCACGGCGTCTTAGCCACATTAATGACACTCGCAGCAGCTGAGGATGTGCAAGCGAGAAGAGCAAACGGCGCGATCAAAGCCGCAAGGCGAGAACGGGTCAGCGTCATAACTCTCACGCCTCCAATTTATAGTCGGCGAAGCGGTCGCGCAGATCTTTCTTCGAAATCTTGCCGGTCGCTGTGTGCGGAATGTCGTCCACGAACTCGACCGCATCAGGCAGCCACCATTTCGCGATCAGCGGCTTCAAGTGTTCGATTATATCATCGGCGGTCACATCTGAGCCTTCCTTGCGAACGACAAAGAGCACAGGACGCTCGTCCCATTTGGGGTGGAACATTCCAACGCACGCTGCCTCGGCAACGCCCGGATGGCCGACGGCTGCGTTCTCAAGCTCAACCGAGCTGATCCATTCACCGCCGGACTTGATCACATCTTTGGTCCGGTCGGTCAGCTGCAATGTGCCATCAGGATGAATGATGCCCACATCGCCTGTGTCGAACCAGCCTTCGTTATTGGCTGCATCCTTATCCGCCTTGAAATAGCGCTTGATGATCCACGGCCCGCGAATTTGCAGCGCGCCCGAAGTCTTGCCATCGCGCGGCAATTCGGTTGCCATATCGTCCAAATCCACCGTGCGCAGCTGCACTCCGTAAATCGGGCGGCCCTGCATACAGGTTTTGTCGACTTTCTCCTCAAACGAAAGCTGATCCCAGTCAGCGGTCGGTCCGCCAACGGTGCCGATGGGCGAGGTTTCGGTCATGCCCCATGCGTGCTGAACGCGTGTGCCGTTTTTCATGAGCCGCTCGACCATAAAGCGCGGCGCGGCTGACCCGCCAATAGTGGCCGCCTTCAATGGTGGCAGGTCGATGCCTTCCTTGTCGCAATATTGGAAATGCGCAAGCCATACGGTGGGAACGCCAGCGCTGTCAGTCACGCCTTCGTCCAGCATCAGCTGGTGCAGAACCGCAGGGTCGTTAACGGCAGAGAAGACGAACTTCACCCCTGCCATCGCGCCCGCATAGGGAAGCCCCCAGGACGCCGCGTGGAACATTGGCACCACAGGCAGCATCACGGATGAACCGGAAAAGTTGAACGAAGCCGGCTGCATCCCCGAAATTGCGTGCAGCATTGTGGAGCGGTGTTCGTATTGCACGCCTTTGGGATTGCCGGTGGTCCCGCTGGTGTAACAGATCATGCAAGGGTCGCGCTCGTCTCCCATGTACCATTCGTAATTGCCGTCTTGCGCACCGATCCAGTCTTCAAAGCTCTGCGTGTGCTCGCCGGAATCGAAGCAAATATAATGTTCTACGGTCGTCCAGCGCTCCTTCATCTTGTCGATGATCGGCTGGAATGCCGCGTCGTAAATCATCACCTTATCTTCGGCATGATTGACGATGTATTCGAGCTGATCTTCAAATAGGCGCGGGTTTACCGTGTGCAGCACCCCGCCCATACCAGCAACGCCATACCAGCTGACAAGGTGGCGCGAGTGGTTCATCGCCATGCTGGCAACACGCTCTCCGGGTTTGAGGCCAAGCGCCTCCAACGCCTGCGCCATTTTCAGCGCATCTTCGCGGACCCCCGCCCAATTGGTGCGGGTGATCGAACCGTCGGCCCACCGGCTCACAATCTCGCGCGTCCCGCTTTCTCGCGCGGCATGGTCGATCACGCCATTGATCCGCAAAGCCTGCGATTGCATTTCGCCAAGGGATTGGGTGCGCATAAGAATATCTCTCCTCAAAGTCTCTCTTTGAGGGGCAGAATGGCGTGAGAATGCGCGCTTTGCAATTGCCCTTTCAGGGATTTATGCGACGAGCTTCAGATTGGCGCGCCCGCGTGCGGGGGTCAGGGTCACGTTCGAAATACCTTCCACCCCTGTCAGCCGTTCAGCCAGATCGCCATTCAACGCATAGTTTGTGCCTAACCGCACATGGGCTTCTTCATCATCACCCAAGATCAGCCGCAAAAGCACTTCGCCCTGCGCCGCTGGGGCGGTAACAAGCTCCAGCTTCAGTTGAGTGATCGCATCGAGCGAACTTACATCAGCGCGAAGGATCATCGGGATTGAGCCGGAGACTGCCGCCAATGGCCTTGCACCGCGTACAGTCAAGCGTGGAGGCTCGCCCGGATTGGGGCTGTCGAGTTCCACGGTCAACAACACACATTCGCCACTGGCTGCCCATTCTGGGAATTTATCGACCAGGCTTTCCTCAAAGCACGCGCTGGAAAACTGGCCCGAAGCGTCCGAGAAGTCGGCTCGAATGAATTCAGCACCTCGTTTGGTGCGCCCCTTGCTCGCGCCTTCAACCATGGCAGCGATCATGGCAGTTGAGCGGCCACCGGCGGGAGCCCCGCCTTCCATCAGGCTTTGATAGGTGCGCGCGCCATGAGCGGATGCCGCCTCGCGATATTGCTGCACCGGATGGGCGGAAAAATAGAAGCCGAAGTTTTCGCGCTCCTTCGCCATCTGGTCAATCCGTGACCAGCTTTCTGCAGGTTGCAGCCGCAAGCCCTCTTGCGGAGCATTGTCGCCCCCGAATAATCCGCCCTGCCCGCTGGACCGCTCGCGCGCTGCGGCCTCTGCAGTCGCGAGCAGCATATCAGCATTGGCAAATAGCTCCCCGCGATTGGGATGCAAGCCGTCGAGTGCACCTGCGCAAATAAGGCCCTCCAATTGTCGGCGGTTCATTGAGCCTTGGGGAATGCGCTCGAAAAAGTCTTTCAGGCTTTCATATTTGCCATTCGCCTCACGCTCGGCAACGATGGCCTCCATCGCCTTTTCCCCGACGTTGCGAATGCCTGCAAGCGCATAGCGGACCGCGTAACCATGATCGGTTTGTTCTGTGGTGAATTTGGCTTGTGAGAAGTTGACATCCGGCGGCAGAACTTCAACGCCGTTACCCCCTTCGCGCTCCACCGGGTAGCGGCGGGCATCATCGACGAAGACGCTGAGCTTTTCCGATTGGTGCATATCAAAGCACATGGACGCAGCGTAGAATTCTTCCGGGTAATGCGCCTTCAACCACGCGGTTTGATAGGCAAGCAGGGCGTAAGCGGCTGCGTGCGATTTGTTGAAGCCGTAGCCTGCGAACTTGTCGATCAAGTCGAACAATTCATTCGCCTGCTTCGCCTCAATATCTGAGACTTCTTTGCACCCTTCGACAAAGCGGCCGCGCTGAATGTCCATCTCAGCCTGGACCTTCTTACCCATAGCGCGGCGCAGCAAGTCTGCATCGCCCAGCGAATATCCGGCAAGGATCTGCGCTGCCTGCATCACTTGTTCCTGATAAACGAAGATGCCGTAGGTTTCCTTGAGGATGCCTTCGAGCTTAGGGTGCGGATATTCAATCGGCACCTCGCCCGCTTTACGCTGTCCGAACAGCGGGATGTTGTCCATCGGGCCGGGGCGATAGAGCGAGACGAGTGCGATAATGTCGCCAAAGTTCGACGGCTTCACGGCTTTGAGCGTGCGCCGCATCCCTTCCGATTCAAGCTGGAAGACGCCGACGGTGTTACCGCTTTGCATGAGGTCGTAAACGCCTGTGTCATCCAGCGGCAGCGCGCCCAGATCAATCTCGATCCCGCGCTCTGCCAGAAGGTCCACGGCCTTGCGCAAAACAGAGAGCGTCTTGAGTCCCAAGAAGTCGAATTTAACAAGGCCGCTGCTCTCGACATTCTTCATGTCATATTGCGTCACCGGCATATCCGAACGCGGATCGCGGTAGAGCGGAACGAGCTGCGACAAAGGCCTGTCGCCAATCACAACGCCCGCTGCGTGGGTCGAGCTGTTGCGCGGTTGCCCTTCCAATTGCAGCGCAAGATCAACGAGGCGTTTCACCTCATTGTCATTGTCGTACTCTTTCTTGAAATCCGCCGCGCCATTTAATGCGCGCGGCAGAGTCCACGGATCGGTCGGGTGATTGGGCACCATCTTGCACAAGCGGTCGACCTGACCATAACTCATCTGCAAAATACGCCCGCAATCGCGCAGCACCGCGCGCGCTTTCATCTTACCAAAGGTGATGATCTGCGCGACGTGATCGGCCCCGTATTTACGTTGTACATAGCGGATAACTTCACCCCGCCGCGTCTCGCAAAAGTCGATATCGAAGTCAGGCATGGACACACGTTCCGGGTTCAGGAACCGTTCGAACAGCAGGCCCAGTTTGATCGGGTCAAGGTCGGTGATCGTCAAAGCCCACGCGACGATTGAGCCCGCACCAGAACCACGTCCCGGCCCCACCGGAATGCCGTGATCCTTCGCCCATTGGATGAAATCGGCAACGATCAGGAAGTAGCCGGGGAAGCCCATGTTGACGATGATGCCGATCTCATAGTCAAGCCGGTCGAAATATGCCTTGCGATCCTCTTCGCTGAGGTCTTCGTAGGCCGACAACCGCACTTCAAGCCCCGCTTTGGATTGCTCGGCCAGCATTTTCGCCTCGCCCTCCAGATCGCCTGCAAGGCTGGGGAGGATCGGTTTACGGTAAGGCGGCGCATAGGCGCAGCGCTGCGCCACTACGAGCGAGTTGGAGAACGCTTCGGGTATGTCGATGAAAGTGTCCCGCATCATATGCGCCGACTTCACATAGGCGTCCTGGTTTGTGCGCGGGCGCTCTTCGTTTTCGATATAAGTCGAATTGGCGATGCACAGCATGGCGTCATGCGCCTTGTGCATATGAGGCTCTGCAAAGTTGGCGGGGTTTGTCGCAACCAGCGGAATATTGCGCGCGTAAGCCATGTCGATCAGCGCATCTTCCGCGCGCTCGCACACCGGATCGCCGTGTCGGGCAAGTTCGATGTAGAGGCGGTTCGGGAAAAGCATCTCCAGCTTTTCAACCAATGCGCGCGCGGCGTCCGCCTGCCCCTCAGCGAGAAGCCGCGTCAAGGCCCCCTCGCCCGCACCCGTCAATGCGATCAACCCGTCGGAATGACCTTCGAGCGAAGCCAGTTCGACATGGGGTTCAAGTTCAAGCGGGCGGTCAAGGTGCGCGGCAGAGACAAGATGGCACAAATTGTCATAGCCCGCCTCATCCTTCGCAAAGAGCGGGAGATAATCGACGAGCTTGCCCTCTGACCCCTCTCGCGCAACACCAAGGAGCGTTCCGATGATCGGCTGCACTCCCTCGGACTTGCAGGCGTTGGCGAACATGACCGCACCATAAAGTCCATTGCGGTCGCATATGGCGATAGCGGGAAATTCGCGTTCCTTTGCCAGCTTGGCAATCGCTTTTGGATCAATCGCCCCTTCGAGCATCGAATAGGACGAAAAAACGCGTAAAGGGACGAATGGAGCGTATGGCATGGCGCAGAATATGCGCTTTCACCGCTGTTTCGCCAAGGGCAGCTTCCACAGGAAAAAAGCCCACCCGCAACCCCTCCCGCAAGCGGGAAGGGGAGCGAGACTTTGCAAGCCGCAGGCGTGCTTGGTCGCAGCGGGGTGGGCCGACGCGCTAGTCCTTTAAAGCAGCTTCTCAATGTCCTTAGCGATGGTCTTTGGCGCGTCCTGCGGGCCATAGCGCTTCACAACGTTGCCATCGCGGTCGATCAGGAATTTGGTGAAATTCCATTTGATCGAAGTTGAGCCCATCAGACCCTTCTTCTCCGATTTCATCCAATCGAACAGGGGCGATGCGTTTTCGCCATTCACATCAATTTTCGCCATGAGCGGGAAAGTCACGCCGAAATTCACCTTACAAAACTCGGCAATCTCATCGGCATTACCGGGTTCCTGCGCGCCAAACTGGTTGCACGGGAAACCCAGCACTTCGAAATCCTGATCCTTGAATTGCTGATAAAGCTTTTCGAGCCCGTCATATTGCGGGGTAAAGCCGCATTTCGACGCGGTGTTCACAACGAGCAGAACCTTGCCCTTCTTGGTCGAAAGATCGAGCGTCTCACCGCGGTTCGTGGTCACTTGAAAATCGGCAATAGTGGTCATGGGAATCTGCCCTCTAAGGCTGGATTGAAGTCGCGTTTCCTATGACGGAAAATCATCCCGACTTGCAAGCGCCACGGCCTCTTCGGCTGAATATTCGCGGTCGCCTTTTTTCTCGATCACATATTTGCCGCGCTCTTCTTCGGGCAGCATGGTGATATGCTTGATCATCTCAGCGAAGGTGCCGCGGCGGATGGCACTGGCGCCCGAAAGCACGCCGTCAGCACTTGATTTGTCGTGCAGCGATGCGCGATCGTCCCATGCGAGCTCGCCGGTTTTGAGCGGGGTGCCTTTATAACTGCTTGGATGGTCTGCCATTTTCGTTCTCCTTTAAATGGCTTACCCATCACATCGCCACTGGTTCCCTATTCCAGCACGCCGTCATGCAGTCGCACAACGCGGTCCATACGCTGTGCAAGCCGTTCGTTGTGAGTGGCAACCAAAGCCGCGCTTCCCTCACCGCGCACAAGCTCAAGAAACTGGCCAAGGACGGTGTCCGAAGTCGCTTCATCAAGGTTGCCCGTGGGCTCGTCAGCCAGCACCAAGGTCGGGCGATTGGCAAGCGCTCGTGCGACGGCCACGCGCTGTTGCTCACCGCCGGAAAGCTGGCTTGGCCGATGGGTGAGGCGGTGGCTGAGGCCAAGACTGGTCAGAAGGCTCTCAGCGCGCGCCTTCGCCTCGTCTTCGGGCGTTCCCGCCACCATTTGCGGCATCACAACGTTTTCGGTCGCGTTGAAATCGGGCAGCAGGTGGTGGAATTGATAGACAAAACCCAAATGCTCACGCCGAACGCGGGTGCGCTGATCCGATGCCATATTCTCGGCCCGCTCGCCCGCTATGTTGATGGAGCCTTCAAAGCCCCCTTCAAGAAGCCCCACAGCTTGCAGCATAGTCGATTTGCCCGACCCCGACGGCCCCAGAAGCGCCACGATTTCGCCCGGCATAATGTCGAGATTGACCCCGCGCAGCACATCTATGCGCGTGCCGCCCTGCTCAAAGCTGCGTTTCAGGTCGCGCAGTTGAACAATTGGCTCACTCATAACGAAGCACCTGAACAGGGTCAGTGTTGGACGCTTTCAACGCAGGATAAAGCGTCGCAAGGAAGCTCAGCCCGATGCCCAGGACTGTGATCCCGGCAATCTCCCACGGATCAACTCGCATCGGCAGCGTGGTCAGGAAGCGCACTTCGGGATCCCACAATTGCGCGCCAGTGAGGAAAGAAATGCCGTCAACGATGTTGTTACGGAAAAACAGGAGAAGAAAGCCGAGCACAAGCCCTGCCCCCGTTCCAATCGCGCCAATCGTCGTGCCGGTGGTCACAAAAATCTTTAAAAGACTGCGCCGTGTCGCGCCCATCGTTCGCATGATGGCAATGTCGCGCGTCTTTGCCCGGACCAGCATCACAAGGCTCGACAGGATGTTAAAACTCGCCACCAACACCATGAAACTGAGAACAAATGAGGTGACCATCCGGTCGATTTCAAGTGCTTCGAAAAGGGTGGAATTGATCGTCTTCCAATCCGCGATCACTGCTTTTCCCTGAAGTTCCGGTTCAAGGCTGCCCAATATACCGCCGACATTATCGGGGTCGGTCACTGTCACTTCGATCAGGCCAATCTTGTCGCCTAAAAGGAGCAGCGTTTGCGCATCCTCCATCGGCATGACGACGAAAGTTTCGTCAAAATCATACAAGCCGATCTCAAAAATCGCGCCCACCTCATAACCAACCTGACGGATCGACGTGCCAAAAGGCGTGGTTCGCCCTTGCGGGTTGATGATGGTGATCGTGTCACCCACGCGAATGCCCAGATTGCTCGCCAACTGAATGCCCAGCGCAACCTTGCCAGAGCCCGGCGTCACACTCGCCATGTCGCCAAGGACGACCTTGTCAGAAAGCCCCGCGATATCCTCTGCCGTGTTGCCACGCACAAAAATCGCTGCATTGCGGCCATTGTATCCGGCGATCAGCGGTTGTTCGATCAGGGGCGAGGCGCTGGTCACGCCTTCGGTTGCCTGCACTTTTGCAAGCACATCTTTCCACCCTTCAAGCTCACCGCCGTACGCCTGAATGACCGCATGGCCGTTGAGGCTTGAAAATTTGTCGAGCATTTCGCTGCGAAAGCCGCCCATAACGCTCATCACAGCGACCAGAAGCGCCACAGAAAGCATCACAACGCATACAGAGATGCCCGCAACAAGCGCGATAAATGCCTCGCCTTTTCCGGGCCATAGATAGCGCTTGGCGATCATTTTTTCGAAAGGGGTGAGCATGGGGGAAGCGCTTTTGTAGGACAGTGTGTGAACGCAGGCTTTAAGCGCGCAGTCGCCAGCGCACAATGCGCTTTTGGCGGTTACCCGGTTCAATCTGTGCGTAAATGGCTCTCGTGCATCGCCACCCCCCGCGCTTAAGCAAAATCTCGTGGAGCGGCCCGGAAGAATCCTTGTAATTGATCGGTAACATCGCCATTGACGCTGCCAACAGCAGGACACCACGCGAGCGGGGCAGCAGGCGAGGAAGCTATGGCATTCACCGATACAGGTTATCTAGCGGGCAATCTCACTCACCCCTTCCTCGACGAGGATGGCGATAAACTGCGCGAAGAGTGCGGGGTTTTTGGTGCAATCAACGCTGAGAAAGCCTCAGCCGCAACCGCATTGGGCCTTCACGCTTTGCAACATCGCGGACAGGAAGCCGCCGGCATCACCAGTTTTACCGGTAGCGAATTCATCTCGCGCCGGGGTCTTGGTCATGTGGCGGAAAATTTTTCCAGCCAGGAAGCGATTGACGAACTTCCAGGGACAATGGCGGCTGGCCATGTGCGCTATTCCACCACCGGCGGCGCAGGGCTTCGCAATGTGCAGCCGCTTTACGCAGAGCTTGCCAGCGGCGGCTTTGCGATTGCGCATAATGGCAATATTTCCAACTCTCTTGCTCTTCGCAAGGATCTGGTTGGCAAAGGCTCAATCTTCCAGTCGACCTCTGACACCGAAGTCATCATCCACCTTGTCGCGACCTCGCGCTATCCCACGGTGGCCGACCGCCTGATTGATGCGCTGCGCTTGGTCGAGGGCGCTTATGCGCTCATCGTAATGACGCCAGAGGGCATGATTGCCTGCCGCGATCCGCTCGGCATCCGTCCGCTGGTCATGGGCGAAATGGTGAATGGCGACGGCAGCAAAGCGGTTCTCTTCGCCAGCGAAAGCGTCGCCTTCGACGTAGTGGGTGCACAGTTCATCCGCGAGGTTGAACCGGGTGAAATGCTGCAAGTGGGCTTCGACGGCGAGATCAAGAGCATCCGCCCCTTCGGCAGCCCTGCCCCTCGCCCCTGCATTTTTGAGCACGTTTATTTCAGCCGCCCGGACAGCACATTTGCCGGGCACAGCGTGTATGAAGCGCGAAAAGCCATTGGGCGCGAGCTTGCGATAGAATCCCCCTGTGATGTCGACCTGATCGTGCCCGTGCCCGACAGCGGCGTTCCTGCCGCTATTGGATATGCGCAAGAATCAGGCGTGCCTTTTGAGCTTGGGATTGTGCGTTCACACTATGTCGGGCGCACCTTTATTCAGCCATCGGACGGCGCGCGCGACAGCTCTGTCAAGCGCAAGCACAATGCCAACCGCGCTCTGATCGAGGGCAAGCGGATCGTGCTGATTGACGATTCCATTGTGCGCGGAACCACCAGCCTGAAAATCGTGCAGATGATGCGCGATGCAGGCGCGAAGGAAGTGCATTTCCGCGTCGCCAGCCCGCCGACCGCGCATTCGTGTTTCTATGGCGTCGATACGCCGGAGCGACACAAGCTGCTCGCCGCGCGCATGGAGATTGAGCCCATGCGCGAATATATTCAGGCCGACAGCCTTGCCTTTATCTCGATCAACGGGCTTTACCGTGCGGTCGGATCGAAGAAGGGCCGCAACAAGGCTTGCCCGCAGTTTTGCGATGCCTGTTTTACCGGCGACTATCCAACCTCGCTCACCGATCTGAACAACACGCAGGAAGGCAGCGATGAGCTCCCTTTTGCTGATCCACGAGCTGCTTGAGATTCTACAACCATGACCGATACGAAACCACTTTCGGGGCAAACCGCCCTTGTTACTGGCGCAAGCCGCGGGATTGGCGCGGCCACCGCGATTGCCCTGGCGCAAGCAGGCGCACACGTGATTATCACCGCGCGCAAGGTCAAGGATCTGGAAGCGGTCGAAGACAAAATCCACGAGAGCGGCGGCACTTCCACCATCGCGCCGGTCGATCTGATGGAGCCCGATGCCATCGGTCGTCTGGCCAATGCCATTGCCGGGCGCTGGGATACGCTTGATATTATGGTGATTTCAGCAGCTTATCTGCCAGAGCTGACCCCGCTTAGCCAGATTGACCCCAAACAGTTCAACACAGCGATCCTGACCAATGTCGTTGCGACACAGGCGCTTCTGGCTGGGTTTGATCCGCTTTTGCGGCGCTCCAAAGCGGGCAAGATCATTGGCCTTACCAGCAGCGTTGGCGCGAGCCCCCGCGCCTTTTGGGGGGCCTATGGATCGACTAAAGCCGCCTTCGACAATCTGCTCGACACCTACGGGCAAGAGGTTGAAAAGCTTTCGGAACTGCGCGTTGCTATCGTTGATCCGGGTGCCACGCGCACCGCCATGCGCGCACGCGCATATCCGGGTGAAAACCCCGATACGCTCAAAGGTCCAGAAGTGGTCGCAGAGCGCATTGTCGCTCTTGCCAGCGAAGGCTTTGAAACCGGGCACCGCGAGCGTGTCGATTGATTGAAATCGCCCGCTAGGACGCGAGGGCATTAAGACCGATTTAACCACAGTCTTCAAGATTCTTTCAGGAATAGGCGTGGCATACCGCGTGCGTGTATCGAGCCGTATACTGACTGAAGGAAGGTTTGAAGACGCGCTATGCCGACCGCAGACAAAAGCTATCTCACCGCAGCACAAGAAGATCGCTGTTCACCGCGCACGCGCCTGGTGATCCCTGCTTCCTTGCGCGCGTCAGGTGGCCGCGCCTTTCAAACCAATGTGCAAGACCTTTCGATCTCCGGCTTTTCAGCCAATTCGATTAACCGGATGCACGAAGGCCAAATGTGCTGGCTCACCCTGCCCGGCCTTGAATCGCTTCAGGCGCAGGTCGTGTGGTGGGAAAACTGCATCGTCGGCTGCGCGTTTGAGGAGCTTTTAAGCCCCATCGTGCACGACAACATCCTGATGCGTTATTCCAGCACGGGTGTTAGCCGTCCGATGATCTAAGCATGGGGGCGCCGGATAGCGCCCCTCGCGCAAAATCTTCCCGCTTAATCCAACGCCGCAATCCGGTTCGCAATATCGCGCCAGCTTGCGCGGTAATCATTGCTGGTTGCGGTGGGCCAATTGCTCACCACGGTGAGCACCAGTTCCTCCTCCGGAATGATGGTGATCGACTGGCCAAAGATACCTTGCGCACCATATCCTTGCGGATAGGTCCACCACTGGTAGCCATAGCCAAATCCCGTATCGCCAAAATCAACAAGGCTGTCGCCTGCTTCAGCAAACCAGCCGTCAGGAACCGTATCGCCGCCCCCTTCGAGAGCGAAAATTCCCATACGGGTGTAATCGCCAAGGGTCAGTGACAGGCAGCATCCCCCAATGCTTCCCCCGCGGGTATCAGACATCCAGAACATCTGGCTTTCAAACCCGGCAGGCTCGACGATTTTCTCTTGCGCATATTCAGCCAATGACAGGCCGACAGCGTTTTCGACCACCATGCCGATCAGGTTGGTTTCGCCGGTTTTATAAAGCCATTTGTCACCCGCAGGTGCCTCACGGCCCAATCCCTTAAGCTGTGTGACCATCGCCTCTGACCCATATTTCACCATGAAGTGGTTCATCTGCGCGACGTCGCTATTGGGGTCTGTGTAATCTTCGTTCCACGCCACACCGCTGGTCATGGTTGCGATCTGCCGCACGGTTACGCCATCGTAAGAAGAGCCTTTAAGTCCAGGCACATAGGTAACGACATTGTCATCGAGGCTTGCGATAAAACCATCATGCACCGCCGCGCCCAAAAGCGTCGAGGTAAAGCTTTTCGCGACCGAAAAACTGGTCCAGCGTTGATCAGGCCCAAAACCGAGGCCGTACTCTTCAAACCGAACGCCGCCGTTCTGGTAAACCATCACACCTGCTGCATTGGTCTTCGCCATAGCTGCGCGAATGTCGGCGGCGAGATCTTCGGGAAGTGGCTCCCCTTTGGTAAGCGCACGTGGCGAAGTGCTGGCAGGCACTTCTTTACCCGGAAACCAATTTTCCATCTCACGGAAACGTGCGGAACGTTCTTCATCGCTCCAGAATAACACTTGCAGTTCAGACGGATCGCGCGCCGGTGGCTCAACATTGACCGCGCGTGCCAAAGGCGCTGGCGTGTCCTCAAACCCTTCCGCTGCGCCATATCCGCAAGCGGAAAGTGCAAGGCTGGCAGCGCCTAAGCCCAAGAATTTTGCGTATTTCATCATCGTCCTCTCTCACTCGGCGTTCGCGAGCATATTATTGCACGCTATTCTCACGCGAAGTTGCAAGAGGCAAGCACCGCTGCGCAATCTTCCCCTAGCCGTCCTTCATCGACTTGTAGGCAGAAAGCGCGCGTTCGCGTCCTTCCTTGTGAGCGATCATTTTTGATGGGTACGCTTTTGGAAGGCAGCCGTGCTCTTCAGGATCGTGGATGTAAGGCTCATCCAGATCGGCAAGTTCAGGCACATATTCGCGAATGTAGCCAGCGGCATCGAATTTTTCCGACTGAGTCAGCGGCGCCATGATGCGTGAGAACATATTGCTATCAACGCCCGTGCCTGCGTTCCACTGCCAATTGACCGCGTTTGAGCCGTAATCGGCATCGACGAGGCAATCCCAAAACCATTGCTCACCGTGGCGCCAGTCAATCAACAGATGCTTGATCAGGAAGCTCGCCGTTATCATCCGCACGCGGTTGTGCATCCATCCGGTCTGCCACAGCTGGCGCATACCGGCATCAACAATGGGGTAGCCGGTCTTGCCCTGCTGCCATTTCTTGAGGTCCTTGGCGGCTTTCTCATCGCTATCAGGATCGCGCCATTTCAGCTTGTCGTAATCCTCCCGGTAATTCTCGGTCGCATAGGCCGGGTTGTCGCAGATGACGTTGGCTGCATAATCGCGCCAGACAAGCTCGCTTTCAAAACTGTCCCAGCCATCCGAGCGCTTGTGCTTCAGCGCGTGCCAGACCTGCACCGGGCTGATCTCGCCGAAGTGCAGATGAGGGGAGAGGCGCGAGGTCTTGTCGACGCTGGGGAAATTGCGCTTGTCTTCATAGTCGGCGACGTGGTCTTCCCATTCTTCCAGCCGATCATGCGCGGCCTTTTCGCCAACGTCCCAAAAGTCAGCAATGCCGCCTGACCAATCGGGTTTGGTCGGAAGGAGGTTCCAATCCTCTAACTCGTCCGAAGCGGGCCAATCATCGGGCGAGGACAGCGTTTCGGGCTCCGGCAAACAATCGCGCGGGGGCAGAACCTGTTTGATCGCTTTATAGAACGGCGTGTAGATTTTGTACGGATCGCCAGAGCCGGTCGTCACATGGCCTGCGGGGAAAAGATAGACGCCATCGTAAAGCTGTAGGTCGACTTCGTCCTTGAGCTTCTTCTGCGCCTTTCTCCACCATGGTTCATAGTGAGTGTTGGCGTGGATTGTCTTGGCACCCACGGCATTGGCGACCGTTGTCAGCTCCTCCACCGCATCGCCGCGCCTAAGGATCAGCTTGGCGTTACGCACGCCAAGGCTTTTGCTCAGGCTCTCAAGCGAATGATGCAGCCACCAGCGCGAAGCACCGCCCATCTTATGATGATCGGGCGCTTGATCATCGAGCACATAGACGCACACGACAGGCCCGCGCTTGGCGGCATGATAAAGGGCGGGATTATCGGCAATGCGCAGGTCGCGGCGCAGCCAGACGATTTGTGTTTCACTCATGCCAGATGAAGCGTTTTACTGTTCGGGTAGTTCCAGCAAATTTCCTTCTTCGTCGAAACGGAGGCTAAACCGGTCTACGGCGTTCGGATCGCGAAAACGCTGATCATAGAGTCGAAAGATGCGAACAGTTGCCGCCTCATCTTCGACGTAGATTTCAGGCATGCGAGACCAAAAAAGAAATTCGGCGACTTGGGAGTTCTTTCCTGCAACATCTCGAACCGCTATTTCCTCATCCAGTCGATACATATCGAGACTATTCCAACGGAGCGGATCTTGCGGGGTGTCCATAGTAAGGGCTTTGGCCGGCCCGTACCGGTTCTGGAGTGCGTAAAATACAGGTCCAGACCCCACCGTATATTCTCCAGAACCAAAGATCGCGCCGCCTCCCTCTTCACTATCAAAATCTTTACGAAAAAGGATTTCCCGTTGCCAGAATAAGAACGGGACTGGACTGCCGACAACCTCTGTCGCTTCTATCTGATAAGCGTGCGCGACAAGTTCTTGCCCGGTATGCTCGGAATGTTCGGTTATCGCCCAATTCACAGCGATATAGCCAAGCATGATGGCAATCCCGGTGCGCGCAATTGGACGTTGATCGCCGCCGGATTTTTCGCGCTTATATCCCCACCAGACAGAGCCAATCAAAAGCGCCCAAAGCCAGACATCAATGATGAAAAGCGTGTCGCCATAAGCCCATGTGGGCGCGAACGGCTCCCAGAATCGGATGCCGTAAACATTGAGCCAATCGAAGAGCGGATGGCTAAGCGCGCCGATAAAGCTCAAACCGTAAAGCCATCCGAAATGCACAGGGAGCCGGCCCTCAGGGCGCTTGCCGCGCTTTGCTTGCCATCGGTCAAAATACCACAATATCCCCGCCAATATCAGCGGCAGGATCACCAGCGCGGGCGGGCCATGCGTGATGCCCCGGCGAAATCCAAGGTGCTCTGTCCCTTCCAGCCAGAAGAAACACGCCGCATCCACATCGGGCAGGTTCGCGCCGATGATAAGCGCGGGC
Source organism: Erythrobacter sp. SCSIO 43205 (assembly GCF_019904235.1). Classification (NCBI taxonomy): domain Bacteria; kingdom Pseudomonadati; phylum Pseudomonadota; class Alphaproteobacteria; order Sphingomonadales; family Erythrobacteraceae; genus Erythrobacter; species Erythrobacter sp. SCSIO 43205. Next base: position 2,299,006 of record NZ_CP063202.1, read on the forward strand.
ATGGCGAGCCCGGTTTTCCGCTTGAGGCCAGCTTGCCCCATAATTGCGCCGACCAGGCTGTGGGTTAGGTTATCCATTTGCAACTGATTAGCGATGGTGCATATCAGCGTCAAAGAACGATCGACGAGAGAGGCAGATCCCATGACCGATACACCATTCATACGTCCTGATATGAAAGCGTTTCTGGACGCTCTGGCTCAGATTGATGGCCCGGCGATTGCCGATTTGTCGATTGAGGATGCTCGCGCGTCCTATGTGGCTCTGCACGCAATGGCGGATCGTCCAGCGCGTGAGCTTGCGGTGATCAAGGATTTGTCATGTCCCGGCCCTGCGGGTGATATTCCATTGCGCCTTTACGATGCGCGCGAAAGCCGTGAGGCGGGGCCTGTCATCACATTCTATCACGGTGGCGGCTTCGTAATCGGCGATTTGGACACTCACCAAAACCTATGCACTGAAATCGCCGCTCTGATGGATTTGCCAGTGGTCGCGGTCGATTATCGACTTGCGCCAGAGCACCCCTTCCCCGCAGCGATTGAAGATTGCGAGGCGGCGACGCGCTGGATCGCATCCTCGCCTTCGGAATTGGGCCGCGAAGCAAGCGGGATCATCACCATTGGCGACAGCGCCGGAGGCAATGCGACCATCGTCGTCGGGCAATTGCTCGGCGCGAAGCCCGCCGATGTGCCCGTAGTGTTGCAAGTCCCGATCTTTCCCCTCGCCAGCGATGCCAACGGTTCGGCCAGCCTTGAAGAATTTGCCGATGGCTTTGTCCTGACGAAAGCCGCGATTGAGTTCTTTGATGCTGCATACAAAGCGGACCGCGCCGATCCACGCGGCTTCCCCATCTTGAGCGACCATTCAAACGCGCCCCCAACCGTTCTTGCCACGGCCAGCCTTGACCCGATCCGCGATTCAGGGCGCGATTATGGCAAGGCCTTGATTGAAGCCGGGCGCAGCGTCGTCTATCTCGAAATGCAAGGGGTCACCCACTCCTTCACCAATATCCGCGCTGCCGTCCCCAGCACTCAAGCTGATCTGGAACGGGTGATCGCGGCGATGAAATTGATGCTGGATCACGGATAAATGAGCGAACTACCTTACCGCCCCCTGCCTTATCGACTTTGCGCTGGCTTTATGCTGGTGAATGCCGATGGCCTCGTCTTTGTGGGTGAGCGCATCAATAAAAGCGCGCACGGTTTCTGGCAGATGCCCCAAGGCGGCATTGATCCGGGCGAAGACCCTATGACGGCGGCCCTTCGCGAACTCGAAGAAGAAACAGGCGTTCGCGCCGATCAGGTGGAAATCATCGCAGGCGGCGACCGCACTTTCAAATATGACTTACCGCCAGAGCTCTTGGGCCGTGTGTGGAAGGGTAAATATCGGGGCCAAGAGCAATATTGGTATCTTGGCCGCTTTAGCGGGAGCGATGCCGATATTGACCTGAACGCGCACGATCCGGCGGAGTTTCAATCGTTCCGCTGGGTTGATGTGCAGCAATTGCCAGAGCTCATCATCCCGTTCAAACGCGCGGTTTACGAAGAGCTTGTCGAAGAGTTTGCGCCGCTGATCTAACGCCAATCAGAAACGGAAAGCTCAGAAACGAAAGGCGATGTGCGGACGATTGTCCTTGGCGCGCGCTGACTTAAAGCTGTCGAGCGCTTCGATCCGGTCAAACCATGCGTGAATATTTGGATAGCCGCCTTCAAACGTGCCCTTATCCCGCGCGGCGTACATGGAATAGACCAGCGTAATATCGGCGCTCGTCAACTGATCCCCGCCAAAGAAGGGTTGTTTGCCCAAATCCTCTTCCATGAGGTTCAGCAAAGTTGACTTTCGCGGATTGACGAACAGCTTGCGCACTTGTCCGAATACCGATTTCAGCAACGCACTGATCGGCCAAGGGCTGCGGGTTTCGAGAAGGCCGAAGATCATCTCAATACTTTGCAAATTCATCAGCGAGGCTGGCGATGTGTGATACCAGAACAAGTGACGCACACGGTCTTTATGCCCTGCTCCCGGATTGAGCGGGCTTTTTGGATAACTGTCGAGAATATAGTCGATAATCGCATTGCTTTCAGCGAGCACCAGATCGCCGTCGGTGACGACCGGCGCGGTACCAAGGGGCGAAAGCGCCTTGTAATCATCGGGGGCAAGATTGCTCTCAGGGTCGCGATTATAGAGCTTTAGCTCATACTCAGCGCCAAGAGCCTCCAGCAGCCAAAGGATGCGAAAACTTTGCGAATATTCGAGGTGATGAAGTGTCAGCATGGCCGACACGTCTAACGAACGAGTTTAGTTAGTGACAGCGGTTTCTTCGCCCGTTTCCATAACTGTCTCAACCGCAAGGCGCGCGGGCGGGCCGGCGGCAATGCGTTGTTGTAGCGCCATCGTCTCAGGGCAGGTGGCACCGCAAAGGCTTTCGAGACGGGACAAATTGCGCTGAGCTTTCTCAACCGCGCCGCGTTCGACCAATGCTTCACCCTCGCCCGAAATCGCGGCGTAATTGTCAGGATCGCGGTTCAGAGCCTCGCGGTAGTATGCGATTGCTTTGCCCTGAAGCCCATCACGGCGCGCGGCCTCTGCAAGCTCTAAGAAAATCGGCGTGTAGGCCGGGTCCACGGCAAAAGCGGCCTCGAACAAGTCGATTGCGCCCTGCGTGTCGCCATTGGCGAGTGCTTTTTGGCCCTCTTCAATCAAGACAACTGCGCGCGGGTCGGGCACCTTGTCGCTTGCGCTCGTCACACTCGCCGTGGAGACGAGAAAGAGAGAGAGAACAGCGGCAACCGGCGCGAAACGCATGAACAGCTCCTTCAAAGCATTTGGGTCCATCCACGATGAACCGAAAAACGATGGCCCAGATGGGGACGGGTCAACCATAACATGGATGCCTAACACTCCAAGGTGAGCAATGCGACAAAAAAGCCGTCTGTGTCGTCATGGAACGGCGAAAGCCGTGTTCCTTGCCCTCTCGCTTTGCCAATCGGGATCGGAACCTTGGTTGACGACCATCCTTTACGCCGCTGCAAGAACGCCTCGATCCGGTCTGCACCTTCGTCATCGAGGACCGAACACGTAACAAAGGCAAGCGCTCCACCTGGTTTGACCAGATCGGCACCAATATCGAGAACATGATCCTGCAATTGTGTCAGCCGTTTCAGCTCGGCTTCATCCAGTCTCCAGCGCCCCTCGGGCTGTCTGCGCCAGGTGCCAGAGCCCGAACATGGCGCATCGACAAGCACGCGGTCGGCTTTACCAAGCCAAGGGGAGAGAGCTTCACGCTCCGACTTGGGGTTGAGCAGGACGGTGTGATCCACTTGAGCGCCAGCACGCGCGGCACGCGGGGCAAGATTGCCAAGGCGGCGTTTGTCTGTGTCACACGCAACAAGGCTCGCCCCATTGCCCGTCTGCGCAGCGATAGCGAGGGTCTTGCCCCCTGCCCCGGCGCAAAGGTCGATGATCGTCTCTCCTGCTTTCGCGCCGAGAGCCTCGCACACCCATTGGCTTGCATGGTCCTGTATTTCGATCAGGCCGTCGCGATATTCGCGCCATTGCTCAACCTGAGTTCCAGACGGGAAGCGCAAGCCATTGGGCGCAGCAAGATTTTCGCCCCGTTCGGGCAATTCAATGGTTTCGCGGTCAGCCTTAAGCGTGTTGACCCGCACATCCAGTGACGCGCGGCCAAGCAGCGCTTCTGCCTCTTTACCCGTAATGCCGGACGCTTTCAGTTTGTCCATCAACCAATCAGGTGCGGTGCCGATGAATGCGGCCATTTCGCCGCCGCCAATTTTCGCCGGACCATGCTGTGAACCGTCAAACAGCGGGACTAGCGACGCATCTTCGGTGGCGACTGCGAGCATGGCAGAGCGCCCATCGTATGGCACTTCGCCACAAAGGCGGATCGCGCGATAAACAAGATCGCGAACCGCACGCCGGTCTTTTGAACCAGCGTAGCGGCGTTCTTTGAAATAGGCCGAGATCAACCGATCAGCGGGCGCACCTTTGGTCCGCGCGCCTTCGATAATCTGGTCGAGCAGCTCTATCGCGGCTTGAACACGGGCAGCGGGGGTCATTGCATCTGCGCATCCCCGCGGAGGCGGGGATCTCCTTCAATCAAGCGCCATTCAGCACTAGATCCCCGCCTCCGCGGGGAAGCGCCGATGGCTATAGGCCGATCAACGCGTCGGATAATTCGGTGCCTCGCGCGTGATGGCGACATCGTGCACGTGGCTTTCTGAAAGACCCGCATTGGTGATCCGCACAAATTGCGCGCGTTCTTGCAGATCCTTGATGGTTTCAGAGCCAGTGTAACCCATCGCCGCTTTCACGCCGCCAACAAGCTGGTGAATGACATCAGCCGCAGGGCCCTTGAACGGCACCTGGCCTTCGATCCCTTCGGGCACGAGCTTCAAGGCCGATACATCTTGCTGGAAATAACGATCAGCCGACCCGCGCGCCATTGCGCCAACGCTGCCCATGCCGCGATACGCTTTGTAAGAGCGACCTTGATAAAGGAAGACTTCGCCCGGGCTTTCGGTGGTGCCCGCTAGCATAGATCCGACCATGACGGATGATGCGCCAGCCGCAAGAGCCTTTGCCGCATCGCCCGATGTGCGAAGCCCGCCATCTGCGATCACCGGAACGCCCGATTTGGCCGCTTCTTCGGCGCTTTCCATAACGGCGGTCAATTGAGGCACGCCAACGCCCGCAACAACGCGCGTGGTACAGATGGAGCCGGGACCAATGCCCACCTTCACCGCATCTGCGCCGGCGTCGATCAGTGCACGGGTCGCTTCAGCGGTGGCGACATTGCCCGCGATCACTTGAACCGAGTTGGAAAGCTTTTTCACCCGCTCCACTGCGCGGCTCACATCCTGATTGTGGCCGTGCGCTGTGTCGATCACGACGACATCAACCTCTGCATCAACCAAAGCTTCGGATCGCTCAAAACCCTTATCGCCTACTGTGCTGGCCGCTGCCACACGAAGACGGCCCGCAGTGTCCTTGGTCGCATTGGGATAGGTCACCGCTTTTTCGATGTCCTTGACCGTAATGAGCCCGATGCACCGATAGTCATCGTCCACCACAAGCAGCTTTTCAATGCGACGTTGGTGAAGAAGGCGGCGCGCGTCGTCCTGACTGGTGCCAAGGGGAACAGTCGCAAGATTTTCGGTCGTCATCAATTCGCGAACTGGCTGCGCCGGGTTTTCGGCAAAGCGTACATCGCGGTTGGTGAGGATGCCAACAAGCTTGCCGTCCGCATCCGTCACCGGGATGCCGCTTATCCTGTGTTGGTCCATAAGGGCTTGCGCATCGCCCAGCACTGCATCCGGGCTGATGGTGATGGGGTTGACCACCATGCCGCTTTCAAAGCGTTTGACCACGCGCACGGCAGCACACTGTTCTTCGACGCTCAAATTGCGGTGCAGCACGCCAATGCCGCCCAATTGCGCCATGACAATCGCCATATCGGCTTCGGTAACAGTATCCATCGCGCTGGAGAGTACAGGGATATTGAGGGCGATGTCCTTGGTCAGCTTGGTCTTGGTATTCGCCATGCTGGGCAGGACATTGCTTTCCGCCGGGCGAAGGAGGACATCATCAAAAGTAAGGCCGAGAGGGATTTCGATTTGCACGTAGCTAGCTTTCTTTGGCGTGGAGCGATTCGTGCACGTCCCTGTAGGACGCAATCGCTTCACACGCTAGGGGAGGCTTGTGCGTAATCCTCGACTATTGTGACAGGGATGTGTCTGCGGATGTGCTGGCAAGGCGCGTGACCAGTTCTTCATGCAGCAGAAGATCATCGACCGCTCCGCCCATTTCAATCGCACCCACTTCGTCAGTGGGGCTGTGATACCGCGTCGCCATATAAGGGCCGAGCACGATTTCAGAGGCAAAAGCGGTGGAGATCAGGACCGAAGGCACTCCTGCTTCCAGCAACACCCAGCCATCGTGGCGTTTGAGATAGCTTTGCGCAAATTCACGATTGCCCAGTTCCACCCCGCGCTTTTGCACCACCTCTTGAACAATTGCATCAAGCGGAGTTCGTCCCTCGCCCACGAACCCGAAATTGCCGCCCGCAGGCGCCACCGCCACAGAATCGAAGTTGAACGCTGCAACGATGCTCTCCAATGGCACAGGCGGGCTTTCGACGAAGGCCTTTGCGCCCAAAAGCCCTGCCTCTTCCGCGCTGGTCGCAAGCAGATAGATGTCGCGGTCATGCGGGCCATTGGCTTTGAGGCGCGCTGCCAACTCCAGCATCAGCGCTAGACCAGAGGCATTGTCGACCGCGCCATTGCAAATCGGATCAGGCGTCGCTGGCGCACATTCGCCAAAATGGTCCCAATGCGCCATTAGCAGCACCGCGCCAGCCCCCCGCACCGTTCCGGGTATCAGGCCGATAACATTGGCGCTTGTGAACCTGCGCCGGGTCGAATGAACATCAATGGCGATGGTGTTGGGCATCAATTGCCCTCGAAATTCGGGCAAGGCTGCTTTTGTGATAAGACGGTCCCACTCACCTGCTGGAAGCGCTCTTGCAAAGGCGTCGCGGGTAACAAAAGCGTTTAGCCGGTCGCTTTCAACACCCGCCAAAAGCAAGCGCTCACGCTCAAACCGGGCGCGCTCTGTGTTCAATGCCGCTTCGTCGGGCAGAACGGTCAGGATGGCGGCAGGGTGCGCTTCAAATATCCTCTCTCGCACCGCAAGATCGCTTTCGCTTCCCGTCATTACCACAATGCGGCCAGTCATTTCTTCGGGATCAATTTCGTGCGAGCCATCGCCGATAAAGATCACCTCCACCCCGTCGATAAGCACCCGGCTGTCGAGCGAATAGGCCGCGCTTTCGCGCAAAGGCAGGGTCAAGGCGCGGGTAGCGGTGCGAACGGTGATCGTGTGATCGAGCGGCTGGGTGCTGACCAGTTCCACTGGCGCACGCCATTCGCTGCCCGGATCATTGGTGCCAGACTGAATGCCCATCGCCTGCATCCGGCTGATGAGATAGGAGACAGTGCGCTCACCACCCGGTGTTCCCGGTCTGCGCCCGCCAAATTCGTCGCTGGCCAACACTTCGATATCGCGCAACATCCGCGTCGCCGCCGCATCACGCTGTGCCTGAAGGTTTGGACCGGCAGGTGTCCCGGCGCAGGCAGAGAGCGCTGCGCAAACTATGGTAGCAAAAAGAAGGCGACCCAAAGGCGTCATTCGGCGGTCCAGCCTCCGTCGATGCTCCAGTTCGCGCCGGTCACATTAGAGGCCGCATCGCTGCACAAGAAAACTGCCATTGCGCCCACTTCTTCGGGTTGAACAAATTTCTTAGTCGGCTGCTTTGCAAGAAGAACGTCATTCATAACCTCTTCGCGCGTCATTGAGCGCGCCTGCATCGTATCGGGGATCTGCCCCTCCACCAGAGGCGTCCAGACATAGCCCGGAGAGATGCAATTCGCCGTCACTCCGCATTGCGCCAATTCGAGCGCAATCGTCTTGGTAAAACCATCAATTGCGTGCTTGGTCGAAACATAAGCGCTCTTGAAAGGCGAGGCTTGCTTGGAATGTGCGCTGGCGGTGTTGATAATGCGGCCCCAGCCCGCCTCCTTCATCGCGGGCACGGCGAGGCGCGTGGTATGGAACACAGCCGACAGATTAAGCGCGACTATCGCGTCCCATTTCTCGACCGGAAAATCCTCCACAGGCGCAACGTGCTGCATCCCGGCATTGTTGACGAGAATGTCGATGGGTCCGACTTCTTCCATCATCGCTTCAATTGCAGCTGGATCCATCAGGTTCGCGCCATTGTGAACAGCGTCCAATTCCTCGCACAAACGGGCGATCTCGGCTTCCTCGCCAAAGCCATTGAGCACGACCTCAGCCCCCGCGCCATGAAGAGCGCGTGCAACGGCAAGTCCGATGCCCGAAGTTGATCCGGTCACCAGCGCGCGTTTCCCCTGTAAATCAGCAACTAAACTGTTCTGTTTGTGCATTGCGAGCTATTCCCAAAAGTGTACGGTGTGTTTGCCTTTCATTGCCTCGCAGCAAGCTCGTGTCCAGCGAATTGCGAAGCGAGATGGCAGGTGTTGGAGCGTCCCTTTGACGAGGCTATCGTCGATGGGCCTTGCAAAGGGGAATTTGAACGTGCGGTTGGGCCGATACGATACTTCAAAAATCAAAGTGCGCACAGGCGGACGCGGTACAGGTCGCGCTGGCAAGGCGGGCGGGATTGGCTGCGGCACGATTGTGATCGCAATCATTGCTGCCCTCGTCTTCGGGGTTGATCCGATGCAGACGATTGGCGTCATGCAAGGCATGGATGGCTCATCGTCTCAGGTCAGCCAGCAACCTCAGTTGAGCGAGGATCAGCTTTGCTCCACCGGCCCTTACGCCGATGAAGCGTGCCGCGCGGTTCAGAGCCTCAATGAAACGTGGGAGCCGATTGTGCGCCAGGCGGGCATACGCTTTGAGCAACCTGAACTGGTGCTCTACCCTCCCGGCCCGATTTCCACGCAAGGATGCGGCAATGCCAGCTCGGCCGCAGGGCCGTTTTATTGTCCCGCCGACATGGGCATTTACATCGAAACAGGCTTTTTTGACCAACTCGCGCAAATGTCGGGCACCAGAGGCGATTTCGCGCGTCTTTACGTCATGGCGCACGAATATGGTCATCATATCCAGAACTTAACCGGAATGTCCGCGCAGGTCCGCAGCGCTCAGGCGCAGAACCCGCGTCAGGCTAACCAGTTGCTTGTGCGCCTTGAACTTCAGGCCGATTGTTACGCAGGGGTCTGGGCAGGCCAGAACCGCAACCTTCTCGATCCGGATGATCTGGGCGAAGGGATGCGCGCGGCCTCCAGCGTGGGGGATGACACGATCCAGCGCCGTGCGGGTCAGCGCATCAATCCCGAAGGATTTACTCATGGCACCAGCGAGCAGCGCATGGAAGCGCTGAGGCGGGGTCTACAAAGCAGCGATGCAGGAGCGTGTGATGTCTATTTCAACAGTTAAGTCCGTCCTTTTTGGCGCGGCTCTCGCAGCCGGTTTGCCGTGCGCTGCGGCGCACGCCCAAGTGAACAGCGAGCCGGACGCGATGGATGTCGCGCGCACCCCGCTGGAAGACTTGAACATTGATGCCGAGGATCTGCCCGACATTCTCGTCAAAGCAGCAGGCAACCCTTACAGTGTTGAAGGGTTAGCGGCCTGCAATGATCTGGTCACGGAAATCGCGGTCTTGGACAACACCTTGGGACCAGACTTCGACCTTCCCCAAGAGGAACGCGACCGGATCAGCGCCGGGCGTATCGGCAAAAGCCTGGTCGGATCACTTCTCCCGTTTCGCAGCATTTTGCGCGAGGTGACGGGCGCTGCGAAAAGGAAAGACGAATATGAGGCTGCTGTAACCGCAGGCCTTGTCAGACGCGCTTTTCTGAAAGGCGTAGGTTTGGGAAGAGGCTGCGCATATCCTGCCCGTCCGCGCGATATGGCCAATGTTCCTGCGCCAAATCCAGAGGTTGAGCTTGAACAGACCGGCGGCGAGTAAACGCGCTTTTTTCAAGACATGAGAAACGGCGCCGGAGTTATCCTCACAGCGCCGCTCCCCCTCTCCCAATCAAGTTCTAGCGAGCGTTGTCAGACCAGCGGTCAATCGCGCGGTCGATTTCGCGCAGCGCGGCCTTGCGCGCCTGTTTGCTTAGGCCGGTGTCGTTCTTGATGTCTTCGCGCGCCTCTTTAAGGCCTTCAAGCGCGGTAGCCATCACCCGCTTTTGACAGATTTTAACAACGCGCGTCCCGTCGCCAAGCTCGCTTGTCGTTGCGACCTCACTGTCTGAGCCATCGCAACTGCTCTCAACGCGCACCTTGGCATGACCCTCGCGGTCCATTTCGACCTCAACCTCGGCCATGGCGGTTTCGATGATCTGAGGCAGGTCTTCAAGAACGCGGTTCGCCTCTTCCAGCCCCGCGCGCACGCCGGTCATGATCTCTTCGATCTGCTCTTCGCTCAGCTTTCCATCGGCATCGGTTTCGATGCTGCGGCGGATGCGCATTTCGCGTTTGACTTGGCCTTCGCCGTCCGGAGCATCTGCCATTTCGCGTTTGACGATAACGCGCACGTTTTTCTCTTCGCTGTCCTCATCATTCTTTACGACAAAAACGCGCTCTTCGTGTGTCCCGCCATCGATTGCGGCGTCGGGGTCAATGGTCGCCATCTGCTCATTGACGACGAATTCCTGCACAAGCTCCTGCGGCGCTGATTGGGTCTGCGCTCCTTGTGAAGGCTCGCTCGCGGCATAGCTGATTGAGGCGGTGAGCGGCAGGGCAATCACGCCTGCGCCAAGCAAGGCCCTACCAGCAAGGCGCTGTTTTCTATTCGTGTTTTCCATTTTCAGGCTCCTCAATCGATGAATAATAGATTTCTCGCCCAGCACCGGGCACGCCATGGGTGCGGTCAGGGCATGGGCGGGTGATCTTGCCGACCCTGCGGCAAAACTGACGATAAGGTTGGCGTAAATCTCGCGGGTGCCCCGCTTGGCATTGGCCATCACACGCGCATCGCAGGCCGCCTCCTGATCACGGCGCAGCGCCAGCCAGCCATAACGGCCAAGCGGGTTCCACCAATGGATCGCAAACAGCGGTTGAACGAGGATATTGACAAGCAGATCGCGGCCTCGGTGATGCTCGAGCTCATGTTCAAGCGCCAAGTCACGCAATGCGCGATCAGGCTGCGCGAGGAACCCTTGTGGCAAGGCGATAACCTTGTCGATCACGCCAAAGGCAAGCGGTGCGTTGGTGCCCGGCGTTTCAATGAGGCGCACCTTACCGCAGCGGCCCATTTCGCGCGCACCGTCCAGCAATTCACTACGAAGGCGAAAATAGGCCGAGAAACGAAGCACAAGAAACAGACCAGCGCCAACCAGCCAAAGGCCAAGCGCGGGGCCAACAAGCTGGCTGAAATCGAATGCCAGCACCTGCCCGACAATTGGGTTCGCCAATTCCTCAGCCCGGACAGGCGAAAGCGCGGCCTCCTCTGCCAAGGCAGAAGGTTGCAGGGTCTTAATCGGTGCCTGTGCGAGAGGTTCGCTGACCTGTGAGGCGGCAGGCTCACTCACCTGCATCCAAGCAGGTAACTCAATCGGGGGGAGGAACAATCGCAGCGCGGGCAAAGCCCACAAGGCATAGGCGATTTGCGGCCCGAAGTGGCGCGCCACAGGACGACGCACCAGCAGCACGAATGCAATCAACACCGCTGTCCAAAGAAGCGTTTCGATCATCCAGTGCGTCATGATTTAAGCTCCTTCAAAAGAGCCTCAATCTCGCTCACGTCCTCCTCGGTCAGTGCCTCTGTTTGCGCCAGATGCGCGACCAGTGACGCAGCGCGGCCGCCGAAAAGGCGATCAACAAGACGGCGCGATTCCCCGCCGACATAATCAGCGCGCGCGATCAAGGGCGAATAAAGGAAGCGGCGCCCGTCAGGCTTTGCCTCAATCGCGCCCTTTTGAACAAGGCGCGAGAGCAGCGTCTTGACCGTCGCAAGGCTCCAATCGCGGGTCTTGCACACGGTGTCACATACCTCGGAGGCGCTTGCCGTGCCGTGGTCCCAAAGGGCCTCCATCACGGCGTGCTCTGCCTCGCTTATGCGTTCTGGTTGATCGGTCTTTTTCAAAACAGCCTCCCCATCCAACAATCAGGGTAACGATTACAGGTGTAGTCACATCGACTACGGCTGTAAACATTGCTGCCACATGAATGGGCCCGTTTGATGCTTGTTTCTCGGCGAAGGACCAATATCCTAGGACGAATGACATTGAGACGATTTCTTACCGCTGCGCTTTCTGGCGTCATTTCTCTTGCGCTTGGGCTGAGCCTGCCCGGTCCCGCTCATGCGCAAGATGAATTCTTCGTCGAAACACAGCCGGTTGACCTCAACGAAAGCGACCCTTCGCAAAACCAAGTGGGCGAGCTTATCTTTCGTGGGGGACTCGACATTGATCCGGGCGAAGAGGACATCGGCGGCATCTCCGGCCTCACATGGCACAATGACCGTTTGTTTGCCGTGGGTGATGATGGGCATTGGTTCTCAATCCAACCGGATGAGATCAACGGCACGCTTATCGACCTTTTGACATTTGAGCGGGGCGAATTGCTCGATGAGCGGGGCAAGCGCTTGAAGGGCAAGGACGAGGCCGATGCAGAGGCGATCTCATTCATCCCGCAACTGGGTTGGTGGATCAGCTTCGAGCGCGAACATCGCATCTCGTACTATGCCGACTTGAATGTTGCGGCACAGTCATGGGCTATTGGCATGGAAGATGCGCCGCCGCTTCCCTTTCGCATTCGCGAAACGCTTGAAAGCAACAAGGGAATAGAAACATTGGCCCATCATTCGCGGGGTATGCTGGCCTGTGAAGAGCGCTTCGATCCTGATATGAACAATTGCGTGCGGTTCGATCAATTTGGCGAAGCCGACTACTTTCAGCTTGCACCTCCCCCCGAACTCGCAGAGCACAGCGGCGCGCCCACTGATGCTGCGTGCAAGGAGGATGGCACCTGCTTCGTCCTGTTCCGCAGCTATCGAGAGGGCGAAGGCAATCGCGCGGCTATCGTCAAACTGCCAATGGAGGGCGAACCAGAAGTGCTCGCGGTGCTCACCCCTCCCCTTACCCTCGACAATTTTGAAGGGCTGGCGGTGCGTGAGCAATTTGGGAAAACCTTCCTCTATATCGCCTCCGACAACAACTTCTCTGACACACAGCGCAACCTCCTGATGAAGTTTGAGGTGATGACGAAAGAGCAATTGATCGCGGCAACCCCAGAGCCCGAAGTGAATTACGAGACGAAAGACGTGGTGCTTGAGACGACCAAAGGCGACATCACCATCCGCCTTGAGGTGGAGCGCGCGCCGATCACTGCGGCGAATTTCCTGCGCTACGTTGACGAAGGCCGCTTTGACGGGACGGTGTTTTACCGCGCGATGAAGCTCAATCGCGACCCCATGCCTAATGGTTTGATCCAGGGGGGCACGCAATTTGACCCCAAGCGCATCCTACCCGGCATCCCGCATGAACCAACCACTGAAACGGGGCTTAGCCACACCAATGGCGCTGTCTCCATGGCTATGCTGGAGCCGGGGACCGCGAATGGCGATTTTTCGATTATGCTGGCTGACCAGATTGGGCTTGATGCCAACCCCGACTCAGACGATCCCACATGGCAAGCGGGCTTTGCTGTCTTTGGCTATGTGATCGATGGGATGGATGTGGTGTCCGCAATCCATGCGGGCGAAGCAGACCCGAACAAGGGCGAAGGCGTGATGGTCGGGCAAATGCTGGCTGATCCGGTCGAGATCGTAAAAGCGCGGCGTGCGGAGAGGGCAGTCGAGTAGGACAGCCTAATCGAGGCGCCCCTTGCGCTGAGACTGCTGCGCGGGCTTTGTAGGATTGATGCGATTGCTGGTGTTACCAATTTATGGTAACGCTTGAGGCATGGGAAAGAATACATCCGTTTCGCTTGGCGAACATTTCGAGGAATACACGCGCAGCAAGGTCGCAACGGGCGAGTATAGCTCGACCAGCGAAGTCATTCGCGAAGCCTTGCGCCTGCACGAAGAACGCTCGGTCTTCAAATCCAAGCTGCTCGAAGCGATTGATGAAGGGCTCGCGAGCCCGATTGATGAGAGCTTCGATATGGATGCGTGGATCAACGAAACTTTCCCAGAGGAATGACCCGCAAAGTCGTCTTTCGCACTGCCGCTAAACGGGACTTGTCTCAGCTTGGCGCGCAATCGGCACGAGAATGGGGCGCCCGTCGAACACGGGGCTATCTTCTGGACCTAGATGCAAAGATTCAGAAGCTGGCTGAGAACCCGATGCTTGGGCATGAGGCAGGACTGGGCCGCGCAGGTGTCCGGCGCATGAACAGCGGGCGACACGCTGTGTTCTATGTGGTTGGTGAGGAGCGCATCGAGATCGTGCGGATATTGCACGTTTCGAGAGATGCTGGGCGTTGGGTTTAGGCTTCCCTTATTCAGTCCAACCTTCGGTCCAGTTCCTGAAGGAATGCCGGCCATTTACTGCCCTCGCGGAAGTTTTCACGTCCCACATTGATCTTGTTGCCCATATGGTCCTTGATCGAAATGAACTGCGCATTCTCGTTATAGGCAGTAAAACCAACGTCTTTGATTGAGTTGTAAGGGATGCGCACTGTTTTAATGCCGTTGTAGCGCGTTGGGCCCTCTACCGCTTGATGGTCAAGCGTAAGCCAGGCTTTTTTGGTCAGTCCGTGCACAACGCCGAGCCCGGCGAAGCCAAAGCCAACAAGAGCCGACAGAGCCAAAGCGCCGTAAACCACCCGTGCACCTGTCACATCAAGCGGGATGCGGAAGATGATGAGGCCCCGGCCTTCGATCATTAAAGCAACCAAGAAAGCCACTGCCGCAAGACAGGCCAACCCTGCAAAGAGCGATTTCCATGGATGCGGGGTTACATCGAAATGGATCGTCCCGCCGGCGCCCTGCCCATGAGCAGTTTGACGCACGGCCGGACGAACATTCGGTTGCACAGCGGTTCCCGCCACAAGCCCCTTGCGGCCAAACCCACTCATAATCGCTCCCCTTCGAAATAACTGCGACGACAAATAACTCGTCACAGTCATTAGCGAAGAGCGACCTAAAAAATGGTGAAAAAAGCCGAATTTAGAGCTTATCGACAGTATTGCATATCAATACACCCGCGCTTTGGGCTTAATGTAGCTCACATCTTCAGTCAGCGTGTAGTCGTGCACCGGACGGTAATCGATGCGGATGTTGCTGCCCTGGCCGCCCCAGCCTTCGAACCATGCGACCGTGTGCTTCATCCACTCGGCATCGTTGCGATCGGGATAATCCTCGTGCGCGTGGGCCCCGCGGCTTTCCTTGCGGTTGGCAGCGGATGCCATCGTCACATTCGCCTGGCTCATCAAATTGTCGAGCTCGAGCGTTTCGATGAGGTCGCTGTTCCAGATGAGCGATTGGTCGGTCACGTGGATGTCTTCCATGCGCTTGTTCTGTTCGGCGAGCAGTTTGACACCTTCGTCCATCAATTCCTGATCGCGGAAGACGGCGCAGTGTTTCTGCATCGCTTTTTGCATATCGGCGCGGATCGCGGCAGTTGGTGAGCCACCCTTCGCATAACGGAAGTGATCAAGACGCGTGAGAGCAAAGTCTGCGCTGTCGGCGGGCAGTTCAGGCTGCGATGCACCGGGGGTAAGGTTGTCCTTAAGGTGCAGACCCGTCGCGCGGCCAAAGACCACAAGGTCAATGAGCGAGTTTGAACCCAGACGGTTCGCGCCGTGGACCGACACACAGGCCGCTTCGCCAACGGCGTAAAGGCCCGGCACAACCGTATCAGGATTGCCGTCTTTACCGATGGTCACAACCTGGCCGTGATAGTTACACTGAATACCGCCCATGTTGTAGTGAACGGTTGGCGTCACAGGCAGAGCTTCGCGCGTCAGATCGACGCCTGCGAAAATCTTGCCGCTTTCGGTGATGCCGGGAAGCCGCTCTGCCAGAACCTTTGGATCAATGTGGTCAAGGTGCAGGTGAATGTGGTCGCCATCTGCGCCAACACCGCGCCCTTCGCGCATTTCAAGAGCCATTGAACGGCTGACAACATCGCGCGAGGCCAGATCTTTTGCAGAAGGCGCATAACGCTCCATAAAGCGTTCGCCTTCGCTATTTGTCAGATAGCCGCCCTCACCGCGTGCGCCCTCTGTGATAAGAACGCCCGCGCCGTAAATGCCGGTCGGGTGGAATTGGACAAACTCCATGTCCTGCAACGGAAGGCCTGCACGCAGCACCATGCCGCCGCCATCGCCCGTGCAGGTGTGCGCGCTAGTCGCGGTGTAGTAGCAGCGGCCATAGCCGCCCGTTGCCAGCACTACGGACTGCGCGCGGAAACGGTGGATGGTGCCATCATCAAGGCACATCGCCATCACGCCGACGCATTGTTGAACGCCATCCACGTCCGCCATAATGAGGTCGAGCGCGAAGTATTCAATGAAGAAGTCCGCGTCGTATTTCAGGCTCTGTTGATAGAGCGCATGAAGCATTGCGTGGCCGGTACGGTCAGCTGCGGCACAGGTGCGCTGCACCGGAGGGCCATCGCCCATATTCTGCATATGGCCGCCAAACGGACGCTGATAGATCGTGCCGTCTTCGTTGCGGCTGAAAGGAACGCCCGCGTG
Source organism: Erythrobacter sp. SCSIO 43205 (assembly GCF_019904235.1). Lineage (NCBI taxonomy): Bacteria > Pseudomonadati > Pseudomonadota > Alphaproteobacteria > Sphingomonadales > Erythrobacteraceae > Erythrobacter > Erythrobacter sp. SCSIO 43205. Next base: position 2,315,215 of record NZ_CP063202.1, read on the forward strand.
CTCAAGCTCGTAAACCGCCTGCGGCGCTTCGCGGACGAGATATTCAATCGCGTCCTGATCGCCCAGCCAGTCTGACCCCTTCACGGTGTCATACATATGCCAGGTCCAGTGATCGGGCGTGTTATTGCCAAGCGATGCCGCGATGCCGCCTTGCGCTGCGACCGTGTGGGAGCGCGTCGGGAACACCTTGGAGATATTGGCAGTGCGAAGGCCAGCTTCGGCAGCGCCCGTTGTCGCACGAAGGCCAGAGCCCCCTGCCCCGACGACGACGACGTCATAAGTGTGGTCGATGATCTTATAGGCATCGTTTGCGGGTTTAGTTGCCATCAGGCAGCTCCTGTCAGTGCGAGGCGGGCGATGCTGAACAATGCAAACGCGCCGCCGCCAAATGCGGCAAGGTTGAGTGCGGTCAATGCTGCGTACTTAAGACCAGCGTCATGCACGTAATCTTCGATCAAGACCTGAAGCCCCAGCTTTGCGTGATAAAATACGCTGATGATAAGCAGCATCATAGGTACGGCGGCAATCGGTTGAGAGATCCACCCCGAAACCGTTCCGTATGAAAAATCAGGCAGCAGCACGAAGCTGACGATAAGCCATGTCATCAGGATAAGATTGCCGACGGCGGTCGTGCGCGCGACCAGCCAGTGATGCGCGCCGTGATGCGCCGAACCAAGTCCGCGAACGCGGCCGATGGAAGTGCCGTTACCCATGGCTTACGCTCCTTTTCCAAAGATGATGTAAGCCCAAAGAGCCGCGGTAAGAAGGATCGCGATAATCGGCGAAGCGATTGACCACATCCGGTTGGTGTCCAGTTCATACCCAGCACCAATATCAAGGACGAAGTGCCTCAAACCGCTCATCATATGGGTAAAGAATGCCCAGGAAAGACCCACCAGCACCAGATAGCCAATCGGCGATGCGGCCACGGACAGGAATGTCTCATACGCCTCTGGCCCGCTTGCAAGCGCGCCCAGCCACCAGACCAGCACGGCAAGGCCAACCAATGCCATGCCATCTCCGGTTGCACGGTGCAGGATCGACACCAGCATATGCGGTCCCCACCGCCAAATCTGGAGGTGTGGTGAAAGCGGTCTTTGGCTCATAATTGTCTCATGCAGATTGTTTATCCCCCGCCCCACTTAGCGAAGTGAGAGCGACACGCAAGTCTGCACGCGCTCGACTTTGCTTGCGAAATTATCGATAGAGCGTTGCATGAGTTACATCCTTGTCACCGGAACCAGCCGCGGGATCGGCAAAGCTGCGAGGGATTCCCTCGAAGAGCGCGGCCTGAAAGTCATCGGTCATGCGACGCAAACGGGTGATGATCAGACCATCGCCGCAGATTTCAGAGACCCGATGGCGGCACAAATCCTGTGGAATGAAGCGCTTGCACGGTCGGGCGGTGACATCATCGCGGTCGTCAACAACGCCGGATTGTTTGAAGCGAACTCGCTCGATTCTTCCGATATCGAATGGCTCGACCGGTGGGAGGACACGCTGCGCATCAATCTGACCGCGGCGGCGCAGATCAGCCGGTTCGCGGTTCGCCATTGGCAGGGACGGCTAGCGGGTAAAAGCGGGGAGCGCGGACGATTGGTCCATGTTGCAAGCCGCGCGGCCTATCGCGGCGATTCGCCTGCGCACTGGCACTATGCAGCGGCTAAGGGGGGAATGGTGGCGATGCACAAGACGATCGCGCGAGCCTATGCGGCGGAGGGCATTTTGAGCTTTGCCGTGACGCCAGGGTTCACCGACACAAGCATGGCTGGCGATTATCTGGCCAGCCGTGGCGGCGCAGGTCTTTTGGCCGACATCCCGCTTGGCCGGGTGGCGACACCGGAAGAAATCGCCTCAATCATCACCTATTGCGCGCTTGATGCGCCAGCGAGCATGACCGGCGCGGTGATCGACGCCAATGGCGCAAGCTTTGTGCGGTGATTTTGTTGTCTGCATCATCAAGCCGTCACCCCCGCGAAAGCGGGGGCCCCGCTACCTAGAATGTCGCAAGGTGGCTGGGTCTACATGATGAGCGACCGCTATCGAGGCGGAATTTATACGGGTGTGACCGCGGATCTCGCCGCGCGTGTAATTCAGCATAGAGAGGGCAGCGGATCGCGCTTTGTTGCCCGCTACGGATTTACCCGGTTGGTTTATTCTGAAAGACACGAAGCAATAGAAGACGCTATCGCGCGTGAGAAAGCGATTAAGAAATGGAGGCGGGCTTGGAAGATCGAATTGATCGAAAAGCTCAATCCCGATTGGATCGATCTATTCGACACGCTGAACAATTAAAGAAGCGGGACCCCCGCTTGCGCGGGGGCGACGTTTGGGGTTTGAGAACCGAATGACAAGCTGGAAACTCACCGCTCACGCGCCAAAGAAAATCGTGCAGGCTGCGCTTCTTGCCCATGATGAGCTCGAAGAATGGGACTTTGATCTCGTCATCGCCGGGCGCGAGCTTGATGAGGCGCACCCTCAGGACTGGGTTCTCGAAGGGTGGTATCCAACCAAGCCCGGCAAAGAGCAGATCGACGCGCTCAAAGGCCTGTTCGAGGGGCCTGCGCCCGATGTTGAAATCGAAAAGCTGCCCGAAACCGATTGGGTTGCGCAAAGTCAGCAGGGAACGCCCCCCATTCGCGCGGGTCGCTTCTACGTCCACACCCCCGATTTTGAGCCTGATCCTGGCCTCGTCAATTTCGTCATTCCCGCATCGCAAGCCTTTGGAACGGGCCAGCACGACACCACTGCGGGTTGCCTTGAAGTTTTGAGCAAGATGAAAAGCTCAGCCATTCGCGCGCGGCGTATTGCAGATATTGGGACGGGTACGGGCCTCTTGGGCTTTGCCGCCATGCACCTTTGGCCCAACGCGCGCACGACCGCCTCTGACATAGACCCGGTGTGCGCCGATGTCGTCCATGACAATGCCGAGCTGAACGACATCCCTCTTGGTTCAGGACCGGGAGAAATGACCATGGTGATCGCCGACGGGATGGACGATCCGCTGCTTCGCCTACGCGGGCCTTATGACCTTTTGATCGCCAATATCCTTGCAGGGCCATTGGTTGAATTGTCGCATGATTTTGCCGAAAACGTTGCACCCGGTGGCAGTTTACTGCTTGCGGGGCTCCTACAGGGCAAGCAGGAAAGCGCCGTTCGCCGCGCCTATCGCCGGGTTGGCTTTCGCCTGGCCGGAAGCCTGAAGCGCGGGGATTGGGCGATCCTGTGGTTCAAACGCCGCCGAATAATTTAGCTCCCCGCGCCAGAGACGGCGAAACTATTTCGGAACAGCTTGCCCTGCTTTTCCATTGAAGAGGCAAGACATTTGCAATTCAAAGGACAAGCAACATGGCAAAGACCCTTCTTATCACCGGAGCATCGTCAGGCATCGGCGCGGCAAGCGCAAAGGCCGCTGCGAACGCAGGCTGGAACGTCGCCCTGTGCGCACGCTCGACCGACAAGATCGAAAAGCTCGCCAGTGAAATCGGCCATCACGCGCTCGCCATCACCTGCGATGTGACGAACCGGGACGAAATTCGCAGCGCGCTTGAGAAAACCGCTGAGCATTTCGGCGGGATTGATGCGGTCTACGCCAACGCTGGCACCGGGGTCGAGCAAGCGGGCATCGAGAATGGCGATCCCGACGAGTGGCACACCATGATCCACGTGAACGTCCTTGCGCCCCTGTTGCTCGCGCATGAGGCGATCCCTTTTCTTAAGAAAACCAAGGGCCACTATATCGTCACTGGTTCCAAAGCGGGCCGCGACAGTTTCAAGGGCTCTGTGTATTCCGCGACCAAGCATTTCATTCACGGGTTTGGTGAAAACCTCGCCGAAGAAATGCGCGAATGGGGTGGCCGGGCGACCATTATCGCGCCCGGCATGGTCAACACGCCGTTTTTCGACGAGCCAAAGCCTGACAAAATCCAGCCCGAAGATGTAGCGAATGCGGTGGTCTATGCACTCTCGCAGCCCAAGACAGCGGCGGTGCGCGAGATTTATATCATGCCCAACGATTAAGGCGCGGTGTTTAGCGTCTGCTCAAGCAGCATGAGCGCGTTGCGGGTAAAGGCCGCCATATTGTCAATCCGGTTCTCGCTATGGGTTTCAAGCAGGCGTGCATATTCGCCTGCTACCCCTGCGAGCGCCGCGACGCTTGTGCCTGCTGCCGCGCCGCTGGGATGCGATGATCCACCGACCGAACCGCTTTCGGCAAGGCCCCACTGCGCCCCGAAATTGTCGCGGATGGCGCGCGCTTGCAGCATGGCATATTCCTCGCTCGCGCCGCGCATCCCCTTGTATGCTTCGCGAGGAAGATCGAACAGCACGTCGCGCGCCCTGAACGAATAGACCACCCCGCCCCCAACGAAGAAATCCAGCGCTCCGGGCACGGTAAGAAGGCTTGCCGCGATCAACCCGCCGGTTGCACCATCGGCAACCGCAACTTTCTCTCCCCGCGAACGCAGCAGTTCTGCGATCCGAACGGCTTGAGGGTGAAGTTCCTTGAGCAGATCCATCAGCCAGCCTCCGCCACAATCGCCGCCCAGCCGGCCTCATCGACCACTTCGATGCCAAGGCTTTCAGCTTTCTTGAGCTTTGATCCGGCCCCCGGCCCCGCGACGAGGAGATCGGTCTTGGCGCTCACGCTGCCAGCAGCTTTTGCGCCCAATCGTTCGGCCTGCGCTTTGGCTTCGTCGCGGCTCATGGTTTCCAGCTTGCCGGTGAATACGACCGTCTTGCCAGCCACCCGGCTTTCGACCGTTTCAACCTCATATCGCGGCGGGTTCACGAGAGAGAGCAAATCTTCCCATACCGCGACATTGTGCGGTTCGTGGAAGAAGTCACCGAGCGCCTCCACCACGCTTGGCCCGATCCCATCAATTGCGGTCAGCTCGCTCGCCGCTTCCTCATCGCCTGATCGCGCCTTTTGCGCAATCTCGCGGAGCGCGGGCAATTCGTGCACGTGCTTCATCAAATCGCGCGCAGTCACTTCGCCAACGTGGCGTATGCCAAGGCCGAACAGCAGCCGCGCGGCATCCGGCTCGCGCTTGTTTTCCACAGCGGCCAACAGGTTATCCACAGACTTATCCTGCCACCCCTCAAGCGCGAGAATGTCCTCGCGCCGCTCTTTCAAACGGAAGATATCAGCAGGGCTTTCAAGCCATCCAAGCTCGAAGAATTGGGCAATGGTTTTGGTGCCGAACCCATCAATGTCGAGCGCCTTGCGGCTGACAAAATGTTCCAGCCTTTGCGTGCGCTGTGCCGGACAGATCAGACCGCCTGTGCAGCGCACATCGACATCATCATCCTGCGCCACCGCTTCGCTGTCACAAACGGGGCAATGATCGGGGAAGTGGAAAGGCTCGCGTTCTTCATCACGGGTGAGATTTTCGACCACCTGCGGGATCACATCGCCCGCGCGCTGGATCACGACGCGGTCGCCGGGGCGAACGCCCAGACGCTCTATCTCGTCGCGATTGTGCAGCGTGACATTTGTGACTGTCACCCCCCCGACCAGAACCGGCGCGAGGCGACCGACCGGCGTCAGCTTGCCCGTGCGCCCCACCTGAATGTCGATGGCCTCAAGCGTCGTTTGGGCTTTTTCCGCCGGGAATTTATGCGCAAGCGCCCAGCGCGGTGCCTTTGCGACAAAGCCCAGGCGCTGCTGATAATCGAGGCGGTCGACCTTATAAACGACGCCGTCAATTTCGTAGGGCAGATCGGGGCGCTGTCGGCCGATCTCCTCATAATGCGCGATCATTTCATCGACGCTCGTCGTGCGGGTCAGGAATGGTGAGAGGGGAAAGCCCCAACTCTCAATCCTGCGCATCATCGCTTCTTGCGTGTCGCACGGAACCTCGGACGCCGCGCCCCAGCCATAGGCCCAGAATTTAAGCGGGCGTTTCGCCGTGACGCTCGCATCTTTCTGACGGAAAGAACCTGCGGCGGCGTTGCGCGGATTGGCGAAAAGCTTGGCACCGGCCTCCTCTTGCGCTGCGTTCAACGCAGCAAAATCGGCGCGTGACATATAAACCTCGCCGCGCACTTCGAAGACGTCCGGCACGCCGTCGGGCAACTCCTGCGGAATATCGGAGATATGCCGCGCATTGGCGGTCACATCCTCTCCCACCTGCCCATCGCCGCGTGTAGCCGCGCGCACGAGCTTGCCGTTCTCGTACCGCAGCGAGCAAGAAAGCCCGTCGATCTTATCCTCGGCGGTGATCGCTACTTCCTCATTCGCTCCCAAATTCAAATAGCGCCTGACCCTTTGGGTCCAATCTTCGACCTCTTCGCGGTTAAAGCCATTGTCGAGGCTCATCATGCGAACCTCGTGAGTGACCTTGCTCAAAGGCGAAGCGGCGATTTCATGCCCGACCTTTTTCGAAGGACTGTCATCGCGGATCAGATGCGGAAACGCCTCTTCAAGTTCGCGATTGCGCCGGACCAGCGCATCGTACTCCTGATCGGTGATCTCAGGAGCATCATCGGCGTGATACAGTTTGTCATGGTGCGCAATTTTGCGCGCAAGCCGCATCAGTTCGTTGGCGGCATCGACTTCGGAAATTTGGGCGGGGTCTTTTGGATCAGGCGACATTGGTGGCATTCAGGAAAATGGCTGCGGCGATGAGGCTGACAATGGACTGTATCACCCACCGCTTCCAGCCTGCACCTAAGAATTCTTGGGGACGCGAGGCGAGCAGAAGGTTGAGCAGCCCCAAGACGGTGATCGTCGCCATAAGGCCAAAGTTGAGAAGCGTCGCGTAAGGAAAGATCGAGGTCAGCCAATCGGGAGCATTGCCCGTATCGGGAACCACGACCTCCGCTGCCCGAATGCCCCACATAAGCAGGCCAGCAAGACCAAACAGCGTACCCCCAAGCGAGAGGAGCAGCGCCGCAGTCACCGCTGCTTTTGCGGGTAGCCGTTGTATTGCTGTTTCCACCATTCTTCGGTGTTTCGTGCATCTAGGCTGTGGGTTCAACCCAATTCATAAAGAGGAGGGTCATCGAAACCCCATCACTCCCCGCTATTGGGAGAATCAACCTCAACCTGTTCAGGCAACTCAAGCGGCACACCATTGTCGTTGTTACCGATCACGATCCCGTCGCCGTTGACATCAATTCCAATCTGCAAATCTTCAAAATCGGCGAAGATTTCCTTCACGCGCGCCTCGGCTTCTTCATCGGTCAAATCGCCGCGTTCATTGGCCCGACTGATCTCTTGCAGTTCGGGAAGCGCCTCACGCCATTTGTCGCCAGCATCATCGGGCAGTTGAATGAAGTCGCCCACCTCGTCACGCAAATCGCGTTCAAAAGAGCCATCTTCGAGCGCCGAACCAATGCCCACCGCTAGCAGGATAGGCGCCAACAGGCCGACCCCGGCGGAAACCACGAAGACTTTGCGGAAATCCATTTCGGTAAGGAAATACAGAACGCCCATCACGCCCAGCCCCACAATCGCCGCAAGGCCCACGCCCGCAAGCAAAACCGTGAGCACCAGCGCCGCCAGAAGGCCTCCGATAATTTCCATTAAACGTCCTCAAGTAGTCGATCAGCCTGAGCGCGCGCCTCCGATGTAATTTCCGCGCCAGAGAGCATTCGCGCGATCTCTTCCTGCCTGCCTTCGGCGGAGAGCTCAACCACGCCCGTCTTAGTGACTGTGCCCTTCGACGATTTGGCGATGAGGTAATGCTGACTTCCGCGCGCGGCGACTTGTGGACTGTGCGTGACAGCGAGGAGTTGCCCCTCTTCGCTGGCAAGGCGCGCGAGGCGTTCACCGATCGCGCTGGCGACTGCACCGCCGACGCCCCGGTCGATCTCGTCAAAGATGATGGTAGCTGCCCCGTCCTTTTCAGCGAGAGCGACCTTCAAGGCGAGGATGAAGCGCGAAAGCTCCCCGCCCGATGCAATTTTGCCAAGCGGGGCAAAGTCAGAGCCAGGGTTGGTCGAGATGAGGAATTCCACGCCGTCCATGCCGTGCGCGCCCCAGCGCTCCTCTGGAAGTTCGGTGATCGCGGTCTGGAAACGCGCGGCATCGAGTTTGAGCGGCGCAAGCTCTTTTGCCACAGCTTTATCGAGTTTTTTCGCGGCTTTAACACGGGTTTCATGGGCTTTTTGCGCAGTTTGGAGATATGCCTCGCGCGCCTCAACCGCGCCCGCTTCGAGCGCGTCCAACTGCGCCTCGCCGCCTTCAATCGCATCCAGCCGCACTCGCATATCCCGCATCACTTCGGGCAGAGCATCCACTTCGCAGCGGTGTTTGCGCGCAAGGGCGCGAAGGTCAAACAGGCGCGTTTCTGCCGCATCCAATGCCTGCGGATCATGGACGAGAGCCTGAGCCGCCGCCTCAAGCTTCTCTTCGGCCTCACCCGCCTCAATCACAGCACGGTCAAGTGAGGCGAGTGCTTCGGCCAAAAGCGGGTGCTGATCCGCGATACGGTCGAGACGGCGCGCGGCGACGCGAAGGCTGGCAAGCGGGCTGTCCGAACCTTCCCAAAGGTGGCGCAGCTCCTCAAGATCGCCCGAAAGCTTTTCACCCTTTTGCATATCGGCGCGCGTTGCTGCGAGGCGGGATTCTTCACCGGCTTGCGGTTCAAGCGCGGTCAGTTCAGCCAAATGCGCGATCAGCAAATCCTGATCCTCGCGCGCCTGTTCTACCTCATCGCGCGCCTCGGCCAATTGCGCCTCGGCCTTGGCCCAGGCCTTCCAGCGTCGTTCAAGCGTCGCGACATCGGTGCCGGCAAACCGATCAAGCAAGGCCATGTGTCCGCGCGGATTCACGAGGCCGCGATCATCGTGTTGCCCATGCAATTCAACCAGCGAGCCCGCCAGCTCGCGCAGCAGGCCGACGCTTGTGGGTTGATCGTTGATAAACGCCTTGGAGCCGCCATCCGCCTTTACCTGACGGCGGATGATGAGCGGTTCGCCCGGCTCGATCTCAATATCGGCATCGTCGAGCGCCTCAGCAATCGCCTTTGGCATTTCAGCAAATTCAAAGCTGGCCGAAACGCTCGCCTTGGCTTCGCCGCCGCGCACGAGCGAAGTTTCCGCCCGGTCACCCAGTACAAGGCCAAGCGCATCCAAAAGGATCGACTTACCCGCCCCCGTCTCCCCGGTAAGCACACCAAGCCCGCGCCTGAATTCAAGATCAAGCGCTTCGATCAGTACGATGTTACGAATGGAAAGCCGGGTCAGCATTGCGAGGCAGGTTTAACCCAAACAATGCGCCTCGTCACGCGAGGAAAGAGCGGAAACGAACAGCTTTGAACAGCGAGATGCACGCTCTGCTTTTTACTCGGGTGAAGAACCGCCTTGATAAAAAGGGCAAGCCCCCTTTCCCTTGCGCTATTCCTTTGCCGCCGCGTCGTCTTCACCCTTTGCATCTGCGCTCATTTCGGAAAACAGGCCGATGACAACTCCAATCAGCGCGAAGATCATGCCGTTGATCGGGCCAAGGGTGACTTGGAAATAGTGCATCAATGCAAGCGAGGCCGCCAGCATCAGCACGGCCAGGATCACCATCACGGGCACTTGCTTGCGGGCATCGAAATCGGGATTGAAGCGCTTCTTGAAGAGGCTTCGCACGCTGATCCCGGCGCCCAGCGCGAGATAACTTGCGCCGATAATCGCAAAGCCGCGCGCGATCTCTCCATCCCAAAAGGCAGAACCGCCCAGATACAGAGCGATGAGAAAATAGGGAAGGGACAGCAATATCAAGACGCTATCTCAGCCAATTGCATCTGCGTTCAGATAGGCGTGACATCGCTCGCGTGGTCTTCGATCAGCTCGAACGCTTTCTCATACCATTCGCTGCCCGGATAGTTTGCGCCAAGAACCGCTGCGTATTTCACCGCCTCTTCGCGGATGCCAAGGGCAAGGCTGCTTTCAGTCAGACGATAAAGCGCCTCTGGCGTATGGCTGGTTGTTTCATACTGATCGACCACATTGCGGAACCGCAATTGCGCGGCAAGCCAGCGGCCAGAGCGTTGGTAAAAACGCCCGATTTCCATCTCCTTGCCCGCCAGGTGATCGGCCACAAGGTCAAGTTTCAATCGCGCATCGGCGGCATATTCGGTTTGCGGGAAACGACGGTTCACTTCGCGAAGCGCGGTTTGCGCTTGTTCAGTAATCGACTGATCACGGTTTACGTCGGAAATCTGCTCGTAATAACAAAGCGCAATCAGATAATAAGCGTAAGGCGCATCCTTGTTACCCGGGTGGATCGACAAGAAACGCCGCGCGTTTGAGATCGACTTATTATAGTCCCGCGAAATGTAGTAGCTAAACGCGCTCATCAACTGCGCACGGCGCGCCCATGGCGAATAGGGGTGCTGACGCTCCACCTCATCGAACAGGGCGGCGGCAAGCTGCGTGTTTCCTTGATCGAGGCGGCGTTGAGCCTCTGCATAAAGCGTCTCCACATCGCGAGCGACGTAGGCAACGTCTTCATTGGCAGCGCCGCCACCACAAGCGGAAGTGGCAAGGATTGCAGCGCCAAGAAGCGCAGCGCGAGAGATTTTCGCAGTGATCGAACGTGTCATAGCGCGCAGCTATAACCAGCCCCACACTGAACGCCAAGTGAAGTTAGCGAAACTTTGCGCCTGTCTTGCACAGATCAGATAGCGAACGCCATCTGCGCCCTTATGCCTGACCTTCAAGCTTGGCGATTTTCTCCATCACCGCCGGCACTTCGCCCGCTTTGTCGATAAAGCGGCGATAGTTATCGAGCGCCAGTCGATTGTTGCCAAAAGCGGCTTCGATATCGCCCATGAGCAGCAGGAATTCCGGGTTGTCGGCAAACACGCGTTCAATCCGGTCTTTCGCCTCACGCGCGCCTTGGGCATCGCCCGTTGCCAGCTTGTAACGGGCGACCTGCCATTGCAGGAACGGGAAATCGCCGTGATTCTCAAGCGCAGGTTTCAACGCCTCACCTGCCGCATCGAGATTACCCAGATCAAGGTAAAGCCCCACAACATTGGTGATCGGCAGAGGATCGGCAGGGTTGATTTCGTTGGCACGTTTGTAATGGTCAATGGCCGCCTTAAGGTTGCCCTCAAAGATGGCTTTGCGCCCCGCAACCATACGCGCTTCGAGAACGTCGGGGCCGTTTTGGAAAGCGGTATTGGCGAATTTCTCCGCTTCACCCGGCAGGCGGAAATCGTAGAGCTGGTCTGCAGCCAGCGCGTTCAGATGCGGGCTTTGCGGAAACGCGTCGAGGGCATAGTCCATCCCGGCTGCAAAATCCTCATCCTCACCCATTTCGCGCAGCGCCCACAGCACCATGCGATAATCCTGTTCGGAATAGGCCTCTTGCGGCAGATCATCATAAAGCGAGACGGCCTTGTCCGGCGACCCTTGAAGCACGTGCGCGTGTGCGCGGGCAATGCGGCGTTCTTGCTCGCTCAAGGCATCGGGCGACAATTGGTCAAGCGCAGCAATCGCGCGGTTGCCATCGCCCAGCATCAGCATCAGATCGAGCTGAAGCTTGCGCACCTGATCATCGACCTCGCCATTGGCGAGCACATAGGCAAGATGCGCATTGGCGATGCGATATTGGCCATCGTCGAACGCGGCCTTGGCATCTTCGTATGTGGACGAGGTGCTCATCACATCATCACAGCCACCAAGAGAGGCAACGAGAGCAAGGGCGAGAAGGCCGGAGAGCGGCTTTGAAGCAAAGTGTTTCATGAAGAGCGTGGTTAACGCAAATCCCCTAAATTTCTCTAAAACTGGCGCTTGGATTTGAAACACAAAAAAGGCCAGCTTTCCGTGATGGAGAGCCAGCCTTTTTGATTGTTCAGTGAACTGAATTGGGTGTGTTGGCCTTAGCCTTCAGCGCGTTTCTTTTGAGCGCGTTTTTTGGAAAGGCGACGGCCGCCGATCGCGCCTGCTGCTGCAAGGCCGAAGAGCGCCATGCCGCCTGGTGCTGGAACGTCCGTACCGCCCGAGGTTGAGCCGCCAGAAGTGCTGCCGCCCGAGGTGCTGCCGCCAGTTGTCGTGGTTGTGCTGCCGCCGGTCGAAGTGGTTGTGCTGCCGCCAGTTGATGTAGTCGTGCTGCCGCCCGTGGTGCTGCCACCAGTCGTGGTGCTGCCGCCGGTGGTGGTGCTGCCACCTGAAGTGCTGCTGCCGGTTTTTGTCGACTTGGTCGACTTCGTTGATTTGGTGAAGAACGATTTGGTGAACAGCGACTTGGTCGTCAGGTCTGTCTTGGTGGTTTTGCTAAAAAGCGAAGTTTTGGTCGTCTTGAAGAACGTCGCATTCGCGTCCGACGGGATCGTTGCGGCCACAGAAGTGGTGGCGACTGCAGCGGTGACGATCGCTGCCTTGGTGAGTTTCCGATATTGCATCTGTCCTACCCTTTTTACTTAACGTGACGCCGCTGACGACGGCCCTTTTTGACTTCGGCCTTGGTAAAGCAACGGGCGTGCCAAACTTTGGAAAACGTCGGTTTTTCAGGGATTGCGAAGGTTAACGGGGTCAGCGCCTATCCAAGCCTTGTCAAAATTCCCGACACATTTTCGATGGCTTGCATTGGGCCGCCACCTGAAGTCAGGCCGAACCGAAGCTTTTGCCCCGGCCCATCGCCCGGTCACGCGTTCCAGATGCCCAGAATGTGCGCCATCGGGGTGATGTTGGTCATCTCGAACTGCTCATACTCCTCAACACGTTCGGGATCGGGGAAGTAATTGCCGCTGATCGAAACGCGCTTTTCCTCGCTCATATTCCGCCTGGTGTAGTGTGGCGCATAGCTTGGGAAGATCACGAGATTGCCGACTGCTGGCTCAATTTCGACCATGGTGCGGCGCGCAACTGCATCGAGTGCAAAGACAAGCTCACCGCTGTTTTCGGGATATTGCGGGTAATACACCCAGGACAGCCCATCGGGCCAGCCGCCGCGCATATGCGTGTGGTAATCGGTGTTCTGACCCGGATTGAGAATATGGCCCCAGCTTTCCGCGTCTTCAAAAGGCTCAAGATAAGGGTTGAGCGTGCGGAAGAATCCATCAATGCGCTGCAATAGAGCGGCCACATCGGGGTTGTCATAAGGCAGGAGCGAATCTTCTGCTTTGGTATCGCCAACCTCTACGCTGCGCCGCTCGCTTTCCATGGCGATTACCGCATCGGAGATGGCCTGGTTATCAAGGTCAACGCCAATCGGCACGATCAAATGGCCAACAGAAACCATCGGCGCGAAATAGGTGAAAGGATCCTGAGCGATAGGAACAATATGCTCAGGATTGGGATTAAATGGTTTGTTCATAACGTGTTAGCTCCGCCCATCGTGGTTAGCTATCACGCTTAACGCAAACCCATTAAGTCATGGTAAAGTGGACTTGGTCCTGCTCATTGACCTCAGGCGATGGCTTTTGCCTTTACTGGCGCAACCTCGACCACAATCCCGTTGAGAACTGCATTGCCGGTGAGCGCGTCATACCGCCGCGTATCAATCAGATCGTTGATCGAAACCCCGGCATGATCCGCCGCCGTCTGCCAGCTTACGCCTTTCCTATTGTGCCCCCATCCGTGGGGGAGCGAGACGACCCCTCGCATCACATCCTCAGTCACTTCGGCAGTGGTTTCGACACTTGTGACGTTCGAGGTGATTGTGATCGTTTCGCCATCGCCGATACCCCTCGCCTCGGCATCTTCGGGATGGATCATCAGCGTGCAGCGATCCGGCCCTTTGACGAGGCGCCTGGAATTGTGAAGCCAGCTGTTGTTTGAACGCACGTGGCGCCGCCCAATGAGGCGCAGGGCATCGTCAGAAGCCTGATCCAACGTCTTTGCAAAGCGTTCAAGGTCCGCGACAAGTTCTGTCGGGGCGACATTGATCTTGCCCGTGTCGGTGCGAAGCCGATCTTTGATGCACGGCTCCAACGGACCCAGATCGACGCCGTCCTCCATCGCCTCAACTTGCACCAGGCTCATGCCCGCAGGCGAAGCTTTGAGCATGGCGTCCAATTGATCGCGCGGGGTCTGGATATTGGGGGCCGATGTGCCTTTCGCCGTGTGGACCGCGAGTGCGAGCTCTTCCACGATTGTGCTATCGGCCTTTGCTCCCTCCTCAATCTCCAGCGTGGGCTTGGAATAGGCACCGAAATTGCGCACCGAAAGGGGGCCGAAGAACATATTGAAATGGTCTTTTTCCAATGGCCCGCACGGCGGCAGGATATAATGCGCATGGCGCGTCGTCTCTGTAATATGCGGGTCAAAGGCGACCATAAGATCGAGGGATTTGAGCCCCTCTTCGGTCTTGTTCCCGTCAGGCGCTGAGAGAACCGGATTGCCCGCCTGAACAAACAAGACACGGATGCGCCCCTCATCTTCTCGAAGCATCTCATCGGCAAAAGCAACCATCGGGGTTTCGCCCATGACGCTTGGCAAAGTGCCGCGCGCTGTGTCGACCGTGCTCACCCCGCCTCGCCCGTTAAGCCCGACAAGATCGAACAAAGGTTTAGGGAACATGGTGCCCCCTGCCCGGTCGAGATTGCCTGATGCGAGGTTGATTAGCTGCACCAACCATTGGTTGAGCGCGCCGAACTCGCACACCGAAACACCCATACGGCCATAAATCGCAGCGGGTTCGTCGCCCGTGAACGGCTTTGCTAACGCAGCGATCTCGTCCGGCGATACACCACAATAAGCCGAAAGCTCCTGCGTATCGAAGCGCTCCACCGCCTCACGCACCGTATCAAGCCCATCGTCGCACACCTCGGCAAGACCGGGACGAAGTGCAGACTTCGCCTCAAGCACGGTTTTAAGGATCGCGATCAACAGCGCGGTATCCGTCCCCGGCTTGATCGGCACCCATTGGTCAGCCAGCTTTGCTGTTTCGGTCCGGCGCGGATCAACCACGGTGAGTGTCCCCCCGCGCGCATGAAGTTCGCGCAGCCGGCCGCGGAAGTCGGGGACCGTCCAAAGGCTGCCATTGGAAGCCATCGGGTTACCGCCAAGGATCACGATGGCTTTAGTGCGGTCAATATCGGGCACGGCGGCGAGACTGACATGGCCGTACATCTGATATTGCACATAATGGTGCGGCATCTGGTCAAGAGTTGAGGCGGAATAGGACCGCTTTGCCCCAACCGCCCGCTGTAAATGACGCGATTGCAGCACCAGCGCATAATCGTGCGCCGTCGGATTGCCTCGGTAAAACGCAGTCGCCGCGCCATCAGGATCAAGCTCAGCCACCTTGGCCGCAATCTCGCGATAAGCCTCGTCCCAACCCATCGGCTCCCACGCCTCACCCACCCGCTTCATCGGTGTGCGCAGACGATCAGGATCATCCTGCAAATCCGCAATCGCAGTCGCCTTGGGACAGATATACCCCCGGCTCAGCGCATTGTCGGGATTGCCCTTGATCGAGAGGACGCGCCGCCCCTCCACCTCAACCAGTATCCCGCAATTCGCCTCACAAATATGGCAGGTGCGCTTGTGAATCGTAGTGGTGGGTTTGTCACTCATGGATAGGCCTCTCTCTTCCGCCCCTTCTGCCGTCCGGCACACCCAAGAGCAAGGCACGCATTTTCCTACTCTGCCTTTTTCTGCTCTTCCCCCAAGAGCCATGACCCGCCGCGCCGATCCCCGCACCGCCCGCACTCTCGTCCCCCGCGCAGAGCTGCCCGACTTCGCCCCCGTCCCTCGTCAGAGCAATCGCCACGACGGCTGGACTGACCAGCGCCAGCAGGACTTCATCCACGCCCTCGCCGACACCGGCTCCGTCGCGAGCGCGTGCAAGGCGGTCGATATGAGCACCAATGGCGCATACTACCTGCGCCGGCAAAAGGGGGCGGAGAGTTTCCGCGAAGCGTGGGAAAAGGCATTGGACATCGGCGTTCAGCGGTTGGAGGACGTCGCCATGGACCGCGCATTGAACGGCGTGGATGAGCCCGTCTATTCCTATGGCAAGCTGATCGGGTCACGCAAAAAGGTCAACGACCGCCTTTTAATGTTCATGCTCAGAAACCGCGCGCCCGAACGGTTTGGCAAGAACGGCAGCGACCTGAAAGGCCTCAACGCCATCGGCAAGATGGAAAAGCGCCGCTTGAAAAAGAAATGGCGCAAAAAATGGGAGAAAGAACAAGCCACCGCCGCCGCAAAAGCGAAAGCGGCTGCCAGCAATCAAAAGTCCGTTCAAGCGATCCGCGATAGCATCGACGCCAAAATCGACCGCTTTCGCGCGCAAGTCGAACGCGAGCGCGCCCGCGAATGGGAGCAAATGTCCGAAGACACCCGCGCAGCTTGGGCGGAGTTTGAACGCCTACGCAACCGCGACTTTGACCGCTTGGCCGCCGATGAAGAATTCCGGCGGAGGCATGAGCGTGGCCCGCGCGAGCACGTGAATTGCGAACCATTCGACTGGCGAAAGAAGCCCGTGACCAAGGTGAGGAAGACGGTGCACTCGCTTAAGGATGATGGGTGGGATGAGACGGAGCCAGAAGAACCGTCATCCTGAACTTGTTTCAGGATAACAGAGGTTGGCGCTTGCTGAGAGGGTTATCCCGAATCAAGTTCGGGATGACGATTGAATTAATCCCCTCCCGCCTGCGGGAGGGGCAGCGAGACTTAGTGAGCCAAAGGCGAACTTAGTTCGAGTGTGGTGGTGGACGTGGAAAAGTATGTCCAAATTGGCCCTTCTTGACCGTCTAGCACTTGATGATGTTCCACTAATGTTTCACTAGTCGGATAAGCTTGCACGGAGATACATTTATGTTAGGCGAGAAATCATCTGCTAGGTTATATGCGATTGATGCCGACTTTACATCAGTGCGAAAGAAGGCGACACGCAACCGTTTCGCTTGTGTTGGGTTAGGGCGCGTCAGTGATCATGGGAAAGTGATCAGCCTATTCACGGGTGCAGGTGGCATGGAAATCGGTCTCGAAAAGGCTGGCTACCGAACTGCAATCTGCGTCGAAATCGATGCAGATAGTCGCGCTACTCTGCGGAAAAATCGTGAAGCTTGGACGCTCTTTGAAGACGGGCAGAACAGGCTGCCGGGCGACATTCGCTCCATCAAGCCGGAGGAATTGCTACTCAAAGCGAACCTTAAGCGCGGAGAGGCAGCGCTGGTGACTGGCGGGGCTCCGTGTCAGCCATTTAGCAATATGGGGAAGAAGCTCGGCAAATCTGACCCGAAGAATGGGGATTTATTCCTGGAATTTGTTCGGATTGTGCTTGGAACTCAGCCTAGAGGCTTCATATTTGAGAATGTGGCAGGGATTGCGCAGGGTCGGCACGCAGAGATCGTCGATTATATGACCGCGCAATTCGCTGGTTCGGGATATAACGTGGCTTTCGAAGTGCTAAATGCGGCCGACTACGGAGTGCCGCAACAACGTAAACGCTTCATCATGCTAGGTCGTCGAGATGGCGAGCCAGCTTTCCCGCTACCTACCCACTCGGCCAGCGGCCAATTAGGCGCCGAATTCGCGCCGCAACCAGAACTAAATTTGAAAGAGTGGACAAGCGTTTCGGATGCTTTCGACGCAATTCCCAAAGAGAATTTCAGTCGCTTCGACTGTATTGGGATGCGTCACGCGGACTACATGGTCGAGCGCATGGCCCGAATCCCACAGGGAAGGAACTTCAAAGTCCTTCCTATGGAAATGCGCCCGCAGTGCTGGCAGTCGGGCAAACACCAGGGGCAAGATACTTTTGGGCGCATGGAATTTCACAAGCCAGCGCCCACCATTCGGACCGCTGGCTACAACCCAACAAAGGGTAAATACATCCACCCCATTGAGCATCGAGGAATAAACACGGCAGAGATGGCTGCATTGCAATCATTCCCACCGGATTGGGAGTTCCATACCGCATCGGGCAAGCCCAGTATTGTCAGCATTGGAAGGCAAATCGGAAACGCTGTTCCACCAAACTTTGCTGCAGCATTGGGGCAATCAATTTTTGCCTAAATTCTTGGGTGCTAAAATCTGTTTCAGCGTAACGCGCAACTCTTCCGGGGTGTTGACTTGGAAAAGTTCATCAACAGCCGACTCAGGCTTACCGAGCACATCAACAATTGAATGAGTCGCCACTGTCTTGAGCGCCTCTCTGTCAGCCTCTCCACACGCGCCAGCTATTCCGAAATAACGGATGCCTGGAGCGTCAATTGCCCACAACCTAGTTTGAATATGACGATAGAGAGCCTTCATCAAACTCCCTTCGTGCGCAATCTGGAGACGGCGATCAGGTCGAAGACCCGACTTTACTGAACAATACCCGATTATTTCATCGAATCTGGCAGCGCCTTCGAGCGACGCATAGAGCGAATTAACTTTGTCCAACACACTGGAATCTACATCGCTGATATCTGGAAGATCAAGCAATGCAGCAGACACCACGACGAAGTCAGGATTTGATGAAATCAGGCTAACGTCTGCCTCTTCTCGTAGCGTTGCCCTGAGGTCGGAAATCAAAGTCGCGATCTCGGCCTGATATAAGTTTTCGCAACTGAAAATGTTCACATTTGGTAATCTGACTAGCGCGAACTCAGTACCCTCTGTGCGTGCAAATTCGTTAGCTGCCAAAGCGATTAGAGTTTCATACCACTCGCCGCGGGAATTGTTCAGCGCGCCTCTTGTAACGCCCTCATGTTCTTCGCGTATCCCCTCTTCTATTTCCCTTATGAACTCGCCAAAGTTAGGCAGATCAAACGCAGAGCGATTGTCAATCGCTTCAACAAATGCGTCGGTTCGATTAACCGAAATTGATCCATTATCGTGGTGTGTTACTTTCGCCAAGCGCTACTCCTCCCCCATCCTCAGCGCAGCAATAAACGCTTCCTGCGGAATACTCACATTCCCATATTCGCGCATCCGGGCCTTACCCTTCTTCTGCTTCTCCAGAAGTTTCTTCTTACGCGAGATATCGCCGCCGTAACATTTGGCGGTCACGTCTTTACGCATGGCGGCAATCGTCTCACGGGCGATGATTTTGCCGCCGATGGCGGCTTGCACCGGAATCTTGAACAGGTGGCGCGGGATGAGGTCTTTTAAACGCTCACACATTCCGCGGCCGCGTTCTTCGGCGACGCCTCTGTGCACGATCAGGGACAGCGCATCGACGGGTTCGGCGTTCACGAGGATGTTCATTTTGACCAAGTCCCCTTCGCGAAGGCCAACTTGCTCATAATCGAAGCTGGCGTAACCGCGGCTGATCGACTTCAGGCGGTCGTAGAAATCGAACACCACTTCGTTCAACGGCAGCTCATATGTCACCTGTGCGCGCCCGCCGACATAGGTAAGGTCGGTTTGGATGCCGCGCCGGTCCTGACACAATTTCAGGATCGAGCCGAGATATTCGTCGGGGGTGTAAATCACCGCCTTGATCCACGGTTCCTCAATACTGGCGATGCGGTTCACATCGGGCCAGTCGGCGGGGTTGTGAATGTCGATGGTGGTCGCATCCTCGGTCTTCGATTTGGACAGGTGGACGCGGTAAACCACCGATGGCGCGGTGGTGATAAGGTCGAGGTCGTATTCGCGGCTCAACCGCTCTTGAATAATCTCAAGGTGGAGAAGCCCCAGGAAACCACAGCGGAAGCCAAAGCCGAGCGCCGCGCTCGATTCCATTTCGAAAGAGAAGCTGGCGTCGTTCAAACGCAGCTTGCCGATGCTTTCGCGCAATTTTTCGAAATCGGCGGCGTCCACGGGGAACAGGCCGCAGAAAACGACGGGCTGGACTTCCTTATACCCTTTAAGCGGTTCGGTGGCGCCGTTTTTAACCGTGGTGATGGTGTCACCGACGCGAGCCTGTTCGACCTCTTTAATCTGCGCGGTGATAAATCCGATTTCGCCGGGGCCAAGTTCGGGCAGCTGCTCAATCTTTGGCCGCATACAACCGACGCGGTCGACAAGGTGCTGTGTGCCGCCTTGCATGAATTTGATGTTCTGCCCTTTGGTAAGGACGCCTTCGATCACGCGGACAAGGATGACGACGCCAAGGTATGGGTCGTACCATGAATCTACGAGGGAGGCTTTCAATGGCTTGTCGCGCTCGCCCTTGGGCGGGGGGATTTTGGCGACGACCGCTTCGAGCACGTCTTCGATGCCGATGCCGGTTTTGGCCGATGTCATCACCGCGTCAGATGCGTCAAGGCCGATGACCTCCTCAATCTCGGCCTGAACGCGCTCTGGCTCTGCGGCGGGGAGGTCGACCTTGTTGATGACGGAGACGATTTCGTGATCGTGCTCAATCGACTGATACACATTGGCGAGGGTTTGCGCCTCTACGCCTTGCGCAGCGTCGACGACGAGAAGCGCGCCCTCACACGCGGCGAGGGAGCGGGAGACTTCATAGGCGAAGTCGACGTGGCCGGGCGTGTCCATCAGGTTAAGCTGATAGGTTTCGCCATCCTTCGCGGTGTAGTTAAGGCGCACGGTTTGCGCCTTGATGGTGATGCCGCGCTCTTTCTCAATGTCCATGTTATCAAGGACTTGCTCCGACATCTCACGCTCTGTCAGGCCGCCGGTGAACTGGATCAGCCGGTCAGCAAGCGTGGATTTGCCATGGTCGATATGCGCAATAATCGAGAAATTGCGAATTTTAGAGAGGTCAGTCATTTCGGAAGCGCATTTAGCGATCCTTGACCTCAATGTCATTTAAGAAAAATGCAACTTAAGGAAGAGGCGATTTACGCAGCCTCAAAACGCGCTTGAGGGGCATAGCTGAACTGGGGCACGCTTCCCTGGCAAAGACCACCGCCTGGCATGGCTTGATAGCTTCCCGGAGAGAGCGCCGCGAGCGGAGCGCCGGCGGCGGACAGGGCATAGGGCGACACGCGGTTGCGGGTGCACAGCCCCCCTGCTCCATCGTCGATTAATGGCTGCTCGAACTCCAAACCCTGCGTGTCTCCATTGGAGCGGATAACCGTCGCAACCGCCAATTGCCCACCGCCAAGATCGACCACGAATTGCGTGCCTTTTGGCACTTCATCAAGCCCCTGAATCAACGCGCCAGTCTTTGAAAGATTGCGCAGCACAACCTCATAGGAATGGTCGTCGTGAATAACGTTGATGCGGCGATAGACTGTGCGGCGCTTTGAACGTCTGATCCGGTCACCGCTCGGCGCGATTTTCCAGTTGTCGCCGACCAGCTCGCCTGCAACCACATCGCGTCCTACTGGCTCTGAGAAGATCGGGCCTTCCATGCGCTTGACGCCGCAATCCTTGAGCTTTGCGAACAGCGAGGTGCTCTCGATCCCGTTAGCGATTGTGTCCATTTCAAGAGCGCCCGCAAGCGCTACGATGGCCTTGATAAGACCAAGCTCGCGCCCGTCATGTTTCTCAGCCTCTTCGACCAGCTTCTCGTCGATCTTGATCGCATCAAACGGCGCACGGCGCAGGTAAGCGAGCGAGGAATAACCACTGCCGAACTCATCCAAAGTAAGGCGAACGCCCAATTTGAACAATTGCGCAAGCGTGCGATCGACCGCGTCGGTGTCGCCGAAGAAAACGGCCTCGCTCACCTCTAGTTCAAGGCGGCGGGGTGGCAAATCGGCATCGGCAAGGGCCTCAGCCACAGTGTCAACAAAGCCATCTGCACCGAACAAGGCCACGGGTACGTTGACCGCCACATTGACAGTGTCCGGCCAATCAGCGGCATTGGCGCACGCCTCGCGAATGGCCCAATTGCCCACTTCGGCAACCTGACTTGACCCGTCGAGGATTGAGGCGAATTCCTCCTCGTCGATTTCACCGCGCTGCTGGTGCATCCAACAGATGTGAGCCTCAAGCGCGCGCACTTCCTCGCTGGCGGCATCGACTATGGGTTCGTACTTTAGGAACAGCTGTTCCTCGCGCACCGCTTCGCCCAGGTTTTCCTCAAGGCGGCGGCGGAACAAGGCCTCGTTTTCCAGCTCGCCGGAAAAGAACCGGTATTGTCCGCGCCCGCCATTCTTGGCAGCGTAAAGCGCAAGGTCAGCAGAGCGCACCACTTCGTCCATGGTGACACCATCGTGAGGCGCCACCGCGATGCCGACGGAACAACCGATGACACATCGCCCCTCCTCAAGCGTGTAAGGCTGCTTGAGCATAGTGATGATTTTCATCGCGATTTCGCCAAGCGTACCGCGATCATCAAGATCTGGCAGCATCACCTGGAACTCATCGCCGCCCAGCCGACCAATTTCGCAATCCACTTCAATCGAGCGCCTCAGGCGATCGGCAACCTGCTTTAGCAACTCATCACCCGCCGCGTGGCCGAGTGTGTCATTGACGTGTTTGAACTTGTCGAGATCGAGCATCATCAGCGCGCAATTGCGCTTGGCTGCTTTGAACGCGGTGAGCGTCGTCTCGATGAGCTGCTTCATCCGGTGGCGGTTGGAAAGTCCGGTGAGCGAATCGAATTTGGCAAGGCGCGAGGTTTCCTCCTCGCGATAATATTCTTCGGTTATGTCCCAGCCCGTACCGCGAAAACCATCGAAGGTGTCGCCCTTGAAGCTGGGTTGGCCCGACAGGCGCAAAACCGCGCCTTCGGGGCGTTTCTCGGCGCGCACGGCAAAGCCGGAAAACGCCTTGCGTGCTCCAAGCATTAAGGCAAGCGATTTCGTGCGGCCATCGTGGTCAGCGGAAACGAAGACGCTCGAAAGCGGTTGGCCGATGATCTGGTCAAGCGGCAGGTCAAGACGCTGTGCAATGGTGCTGGACAAATAGGTGACATTGCCTTTGGGATCGCACGACCAGAACCAGCCAAGGCCCGAGCGCTCAAGGTCATCAAGCATGGCAAGCTTCTCTCCGTTGGAGAGCTCGCTTACCGCTGAGCGCGACGATGCGCCCCCTAGTGATGACAAGAGACCCTTCAAGGGCATCCCCAGCCTGTCCTTTCCGATTGAACAATTAGCCGCTTTAACGGCAGTGCCTATTCATCAGGCGTAAACCCGGTTGGTTATTTTTTCGCTAAGATCGGCAGTTAAGACACGGCTGTTTTCTGACGCGAACCCGGTGAAATTCCACCCGGTCATTCATAGGTGGCCTAACCACTGATCAGCGGCGGTTGTAGGCGTTCATATCCACTTCGACGAATGCGCGCGGCACGGATTGCGAGCCCGTTGTATACGCAGCCACAGCCGAATTGGTGAGCGCCCCAAGCGGTCTTCCCGCCGCCTCGATCTGGTAGGGCGAGACACGGTGCCTTGTGCACAGTCCCCGGTCCCCGTCACTGATCAGTTTGGTTTCAAATTCAACACCCTGGCTAAACCCTTCCGAGCGCCGAACGGTGGCAACAGCAAGCTGTCCATCACCAAGATCAAGGACAAGATCGGTGCCCACTGGTACATCCAGCAAACCTTCGATCCGCGCGCCGGTTTTGGAAAGGTTGCGCAAGAAAACATTGTAGCGGCTATCGCCATGGATGACGCCGATCTTGCGGAATTCGGTGCGCCGTTCAGCGCGGTATTTTTCAGGGCCGCGCGGCTTGAATTCCAGCTCTTTGCTGTCAAACCGATCCAACAATTCATCAATCGAGATCGGGCCGGAGAAAAGATAACCCTGAAGATGGGTTGCGCCGTGGCCCTTGACCATGGCGAGTTCATCTTTCGTCTCGATCCCTTCTGCCACGGTTTCCATTTTGAGAGCTCTGGCCATGCTGACGATGGCAGAGACAAGCGCGCTGTTGTTGTTGTCGTCAGCCGAGCACCCGCGCACAAAGCTTTGGTCGATCTTGATCTTATCAAATGGCGCATCGCGCAAGTAACTGAGCGAGGAATAGCCCGTGCCAAAATCATCCAGCGACAAACGCACGCCGCGTTTTTTGAGCTTTTTGAAAAGCTTGAGCGTGCGCTCCAGATCGCCGACGAAGACGCTTTCGGTTATTTCAAGCTCGACGCGTGCCGGGTCGACACCCGTTTTGTTCAATATGGCATCGACCGTATCGTAAAAGTCTTCCGAGGCGAATTGAATGGGTGACACATTGACCGCTGCGCGCACTTCTGGCGGGCACTTGGAAAGCTGGGTGCAGACCTCTTCGAGCACCCATTCCCCTATTTTGTTGATGATGCCGAGCTCTTCGGCAACAGGAATGAAATCAGCAGGCGATACGCGGCCACGTTCCGGATGTTCCCATCTCAGCAAAGCCTCAAGCGAGGCGATCTTGTGCGTCTTTGCATCGACAATGGGTTGATATTGAATAAGAAACTGTTGTTGCGTCAAAGCATCGCGCAAATCGTCTTCGATCCGCTGGCGCCAATCGGCATTCTGGCTGAGCTCACTTGAGTAGAAGCGATAGGTGCCCCGGCCTGCATCCTTGGCTGCGTAAAGCGCGAGGTCAGCTGCTTTTACCAGCTCGCTCGATTCAATCCCGTCATAAGGCGCAACTGCAATGCCGATGGAACAGCCAATAATCGCACGCGAGCCTTCAACCGAATAGGGTTGGGAGAGCATTTGCACGAGGCGTTTGGACAAATCGCCAAGATCGCCCCGGTCGTCCATATCCGGCAAAAGGATCTGAAATTCATCTCCGCCAAGGCGCCCGATCTCGCCATGGTCACCCAGCAGTTTCTTGATCCGCGTTGCAACCTGCTTAAGCAGCTCATCACCAGCCGGATGGCCGAGCGTATCGTTGACCTTTTTGAAGCGATCAAGGTCAAGGAGCATGATGGCACACGATCGCTTGGACTTCTTGAACGCGGTAAGCGTCTGATCGAGCTTGCGCGCCATGCGCAGCCGGTTGGCAAGCCCTGTAAGCGAATCGAATTGCGCCGCGCGTTCTGAATCGCGGCTCTGTGCAAGGCTCTTGGTGATATCGCGCGCGGTGCCGTGGAACCCTGCGAACTCCCCGTTTGCATCGCGACGCGGGGTCGCTGAAATTTCCCACCAGATTTCTTTGCTCTGACTGGTTTGTACCGTGACATTCAGGCGTGAAATCGGGCTGCGCGAGGCGAGGCGGAATTTGAGTGGACGCGAGGTGGAATCAAGATCGTCTGAATCGCCGGTGGCCAGAAACTGGGTCAACTCGCTCCCGATAAGCGCGTCTCTTTCAGCCCCGATGGCAGCGATGGCTGAATCGGTAAGATAGGTGAGGCGCCCGGCTGCATCGCTTTCCCAAAACCACCCGATATCAGCCGCCTCAAAGCCCGCCAACATTTCGGCGCTGCGCTGTGGATCGAGCGAATGCGCGTCAACGCTCACCGGTGCAGATGCAACCGGCTGCCCTCCCGACAGTTTTGACAGCAATCGACTCATTGGTGACTTAGGCCCTCACTTCACTTCGCTGTGTTAGACGCAAGGAGTGAAAGAACATTAAATTCAAAGCGGCTGCATCGACAATCGAACGAACAAGCAAGGCACAACTGCAAGAATGCCAGTGCCTCGGCAGCACCTTGCAAAGATGACGCAGGCGCGCCATCACATGGAAGTTGGATAAAAAGACAATCGTTCCAATAGCTGAGGGAGAGAAGAATGGTGGAGCCCAAAGTCAAGCTCGAGAACGAAGCGGCTCAATCGACTAATGCGCTTGGGCCATTGGTGGGATTGGCGCGCGAGGACTTCGTAGGGGCGGTTGCGGTGCTGCTGCGCGAAACTGCGTCTGATCCCAAACGGCTGATGAAGCACGCGCAAACCATGGGCGAGGACATGGTCAAGATCGTCACCGGGAAAAGCGACCTTGCCCCTGACCCCAAAGACAAGCGGTTCATGGATCCCGCCTGGCAGTACAATCCGTTTTTCCGGGCTGGCGCGCAATATTATCTCGCCATTCAAAAGGGCATGAGTAACTGGCTTGAAGATCTTGAGCTGGACGAGCTGGAGCGTAACCGCGCGACCTTTATCTCCAACATCATCATCGACAGCCTTGCGCCCACCAACACGCTTGTCGGCAATCCGATTGCGCAAAAGCAGCTGATCAACTCAGGCGGGCTTAGCCTCATCAAAGGTCTGCAAAACGCCTATAACGACATTGTCCATAACAAGGGCATGGTCAGCCAGGTGGACAAGCGCCCCTTCAAGCTTGGCGAAAATATCGCGACCTCCAAAGGCAACGTCGTCCACCGCACCGAGATGTACGAGCTCATCCATTATGCGCCCACAACAGATGAAGTCTATGAGGTGCCCCAGCTCACCATCCCGCCTCAGATCAACAAGATGTATATCAACGACCTTTCACCGGAAAAGTCGATCATCAAATGGCAGCTCGACAATGGGATGCAGACCTTTGTGATTTCGTGGCGCAACCCGTCCAAGGAACAGGGCCATTGGGGCATGGATGAATACATCGCCTCTTGCGAAGAGGCGCTCGAAATCGTCTCTGAAATCTCTGGCTCTAAAACGGTCAATGTATCAGCTGGTTGTTCAGGGGGGCAGACCGCATCTGTGCTGGCGTCCAAACTGGCGGCGACAAACAATCCAGTTCTGGGCACGCTTACCCTTATGGTTTGCGTGCTTCACCCAAAGCCGACCGACCTTGAAGCTGGTTCATTGGTCAGCGAAAACGGCATCCAGATCGCAAAGAAGCGCGCTGCCAAAAAAGGCATTATCAAGGCCGACGATCTTGCGCGCGGCTTTGCATGGCTTCGGCCCAACGACCTTATCTGGAACTATGTGATCAACAACTACCTGCTTGGCATGGACCCGCCCGCATTCGATGTTCTCTATTGGAACTCGGATGCAACGAACCTGTCGGCAAGCCTGATGGGCGACTTCCTGACGCTCTACGAAACACTTGCGTTCTCAACGCCAGGTGAAACCGAAATGGCAGATCACAAAATCGACCTTACCAAGGTAACCGCGCCTTTGTTCATCCTTGGCGGCGTGACCGACCACATCACCCCTTGGAAGGCGACCTATCGCTCGACTCAGCTGTTTGGCTCAAAAGACGTGACCTATGTGCTCTCGCAAAGTGGGCATATGCAGGCAATCTTGAACCCGCCGACCAATCCCAAGGCCAAATATTTCGTGCAGCAGAAGAAAGGCAAATTGCCCGCGACAGCGGACGAGTGGCTGCAAGGGACGCAAGAGGTCAAAGGCAGCTGGTGGCCATACTGGATCGAATGGATTCAAAAGCGTTCTGGCAAGAAAGTCGCGGCGCCCAAAGAGGTTGGCAGCAAAGCCTATCCTCCTCAAGAAAGCGCTCCGGGACTCTACGTTGTTGAAGAAGTCTGATAGGGATCCGTCCTAAAGAAGCGCCAAAGAGCTTATGGGAGGCACAGCCCGCACGGGATCTGCGAGCCGTGTCTCCCACCCTCTTTCACCCAAAGGCGCGAGTCATGAAAGGTTAGGTCGGGCGTGAGTGAAGTGATGAAAGATGCAAGCCTCACCATGGAAGAGGTGGGCGGGCGGACGCTACGGGTTGCAACGTGGAGACTGGATGAGCCTTCCGACCATCTCCCGGTTCTTTTCTTCAATGGGATCGGCGCAAACATCGAAGCAGTGGCTCCGTTGGCGGCGCATCTGACAGAACGTGCGTTCATTATGTTCGATATGCCTGGCATCGGCGAATCGCCTGATCCGGTGGTGCCCTATAATCCCTTCACCATGAGCTGGACTGCGGCTGAATTGCTAAAGAAGCTTGGCATTGCAGAAGTCGACGTGATGGGCATTAGCTGGGGCGGCGGCATGGCGCAGCATTTTGCCATGCAGCATCCGGCGCTAACGCGAAGGGTCATCCTGATCGCGACGAGCGCAGGGATGCTGATGGTGCCGGGCAACCCCAAGGCGTTGACCAAAATGGCCAACCCTCGCCGTTACATTGACCCCGATTACATGATCAAAAACTTCGAGACGCTCTATGGCGATGGCCTTGGCAAATCGAAGGGGAAAGGCGGACATATGTCGCGCCTTAAACCGCCTTCTGCGCGCGGCTATATGTACCAATTGATGTGTATGCTGGGATGGACGAGCGCGCCGGCTTTGCCGTTCTTGTTGAAACAAAAGACGCTCATTATGATGGGCGATGACGATGCGATTGTGCCGCTCGCCAATGGCAAGTTTCTCGATATGCTGATTCCCAACTCTGAGCTCGTTGTGATGAAGGGCGGCGGGCACTTGTTTCTGCTGAGCCACGAGGAAGAGAGCATTGCGGCCATCCGCGAGTTTCTTGACCGGCCAGAGGCTGCAAGCGAAGCGGCTTAAGCCTCCGGCAGCCACTCAGACACAATCGCGTTCACCTGATCGGGCGCATCCTGCTGGACCCAGTGGGATACGCCGGGCAGACGCTTAAGGGTCAGGTTTGGCACCCATTCCTGCGTCCCGTGAGTGCAATGGATGTCAATCGCGACATCTTCCTCGCCCCACACCATGAGTGTGGGCACATCAACACGCAAATCACCAAGATCGACCGTCTCATCGTGTCGTAAAAGCGCGCGGTAATAATTGACCATTGCTCTGCGCGCGCCCGGACGCCTGCTCGCATCGCTGTAAATGCGCTGTTCTTGCGGCCCGAAACGCTGCGGATTGCATGATGTCTTGGCGATCAACTCGCCCACCACATCGCCGCCCTTTCGCGCAAGAAACGCCTCAGGCAGGACCGGCAGTTGAAAAAAGAAGATGTACCAACTCTTCTTTAATTGCCGCCAGTTCTTCAATTCGCGGCGTGCTGGACCGGGATGGGGCACGTTCATGATGACGAGCCGCTCAAGAGTACGCAGCTTTGTTATCGCAAAAGCCCACGCAATAATCGCTCCCCAGTCGTGGGCGAAGAGCGTGACCTTCTTCGCCCCGCTTGCGTCAATCAGATCAGCAACATCGTGTGTCAGGTGGTCCATCGCGTAGTTGCGAACGCCATCAGGTCGATCGCTCGCGCCATAGCCGCGAAGATTGGGCGCCCACACACGATACCCCTTTGCCGCCAGCAAAGGCATTTGGTGCCGCCACGAATAATGCAATTCGGGAAAGCCGTGAAGCATGAGCGCCAAATGTTCCCCCTCGCCCGCCTCGGCGACCTCAAAGGTCAGCCCGCTCGTCTCAACGAACTTCACCTCAATCCCGCTATCGGCAGACGGGGTCCAACTGGCAATGCGGCGCTGTTCACTCACCGCGAGTGATACCGCAAGTGCCGGGGGTCGGCAGACGCTCTGCCTCGGCCAGTGCAATTGCCGCTGCACGCGGGCGGTCTGTGGCGATAATGTCCACTCCGCCTGCGCCAAGTTCGGCATAGCGTTCATCAGTGCCAAAGCGGGCAAACATTGCGTCGAGTGAACGATCAGGACGACCCAATGTCCCAAAAATCACCTCGACGTCCGCTTCCTCAAGCGCTGCGTAGAGGTCCGGCCGCGCGAGGCGTGTCCCGGTAAAGGCGACGATATTCTCTGCAGGGATGCCCGCCTCGACAATCTCTTCCAGATCGCCGGGCGCGTTCACCGAATAGGAAATGATCATTTCAGGCGCGAGTTCATAGAGTTTGAGTGCCTGCGCTTTGGTGTAGGCAATCAGGATCACACCCTGTGCCATTTCGG
Source organism: Erythrobacter sp. SCSIO 43205 (assembly GCF_019904235.1). Taxonomy (NCBI): domain Bacteria; kingdom Pseudomonadati; phylum Pseudomonadota; class Alphaproteobacteria; order Sphingomonadales; family Erythrobacteraceae; genus Erythrobacter; species Erythrobacter sp. SCSIO 43205. The sequence continues at coordinate 2,344,596 of NZ_CP063202.1, forward strand.
CAGCGCGGATTTCAGAGATCACTGTTTGAAAATCCGCCGTTCGTTTGAAATCCACTTGGAGGATGGTTTTGCCCTTGGCCCACGCGAGAGTTTCGGCAAATGTCGGCACCTTATAAGGCGTCACCCACCCCGCCTCGTCCACCAGACTAAGCTCAGCCACCTCTTTCCAAGGGACATCGGTAACAGCCCCCTCACCCGTCGTCGTGCGGTCCAATGTGCGGTCGTGCATCAGATAATGCACCCCATCAGGGCTCGCCGCGACATCAATTTCCATCATGGCAGGGACCGCATGGAGCACTGCGTCCATCGTCGGAATGGCATTCTCTGGCAGCCCCGGTGAAGGCCCTCCGCGGTGCGCAGAGATGATCGTCTTGCCCTCAGCCTCAAGGCAATCAAGCGTCGCGGACAGATCGCCCCCTGTCGGCATTTCCCACGGCCCGTTCTTGAATTGCGCCTGAGCAGACGAAGTCACCACAACGCCCGCTGCCAACAGAGCCAGCCATTTGATTGATTTCACGGAATCACCCTCGCTTTCGCGGTTAAACTTAACGCCCCCGCACGTTCGGACAAGCTGGTTGCCAAATCAGTTTTGATGTGAGACTTTCTCAGCCGAGAGAGAGGAGACATATCATGCCAGCTTTTGACCTCATTATCCGGGGTGGAACCATTGTGGACGGAACAGGCGCACAGCGTTTTACTGGTGACGTTGCGGTCAAAGACGGCCTCATCGCACAAGTGGGCACGGTGCAAGGCGATGCCACGCGCGAGATTGATGCGACTGGCAAGATTGTCACTCCCGGCTTTGTCGACATTCACACGCACTATGATGGTCAGGCAACCTGGGATCAGGAAATGGCCCCATCAAGCTGGCACGGTGTTACGACGGTCGTCATGGGCAATTGCGGTGTTGGCTTTGCCCCTGCAAAACCCGACCGCCACGAATGGCTCATCAGCCTGATGGAAGGGGTCGAGGATATTCCCGGCACCGCATTGGCCGAGGGGATCACATGGGATTGGGAAACCTTCCCCGAATATCTGGACGCGCTCGAAAAGCTGCCGCGCACGGTCGATGTGGGCACTCACGTCCCCCACGGAGCGGTGCGCGCCTATGTGCTGGGCGACCGCGAGCAACCAGGCGCTGTCCCGACGGATGAGGACATCAAAGCGATGTCTGACATCGTTGAGGAAGGCGTTCGCGCTGGCGCGTTGGGCTTTTCAACCTCGCGCACTGTGCTGCATAAATCGGTCGATGGAGAACTTGTCCCCGGCACCACCGCCACGCCCGAAGAGCTTGTCGCCATTGGTCACGCAATGGGTCGCGGGCAAAAAGCGGGCGGCCATGCGGTGTTCGAAATGGCAAGCGATTTGAAGCGCGAATGGAACGAATTTGAGTGGATGGGCAAACTGAGCCGCGAGGCAGGTGTCCCCGTCACCTTCGCAGCGCTCCAATCCATTGCCAAGGAATTGCCCCTTGAGGAGCAGATTGCCACCATGCGCGCGCAAAACGACAATGGCGCAAATATCGTTGCTCAAATCGCGCTTCGCGGAAACGGCATCATCATGGGTTGGCAAGGAACAATTCACCCCTTCGTCTATCGTCCAAGCTGGATGGCCATCGCTGATCTTCCGTGGGAGGAGCAAAAGGCAAAACTGTTAGACCCTGAATTCAAAGCGCAATTGCTTTCAGAAAGCAGTGATTATTCCGGCGCGCCGCAAGACATTCTCGAAGTCATCATGGTCGTCACCATGGGCTGGGCGATGCAATATGAGATGGACGAGGATTTCGACTACGAACCCGACGCATCGGCCAGCATTAACGAGCGCGGGCGCGCCGCTGGCGTTGATCCACAAGAATATGCCTATGATCTGCTCTGTCGCGATGATGCGACCGGATTCATCTACCTGCCGATCCTGAACTATGCCGATGGCAATCTCGATTTCCTCCATCCGCTTCAACATTCCGATGACACGGTGAACTCTCTATCGGATGGCGGCGCACATTGCGGCACGATTTGCGATGCGGCCTCGCCTACCTTCATGCTCGAACACTGGGTGAAGAACCGCAAGCGCGGTGATCGCATTAGCCTCGAAAATGCGATCAAACGCCAGTGCCGCGATACAGCGGTGCTCTATGGCCTCGAAGATCGCGGGGTGATTGCGCCCGGTTACCTCGCTGACCTCAATGTGATCGATCTGGAGCGCCTGAAACTGGGCAAACCATGGCTCGCCTTTGACCTGCCCGCAGGGGGCAAGCGCTTGCTGCAAAAGGCGCAAGGCTATGATTACACGATCAAGAACGGCGCGGTGACGTTTGAAGGAGGCAAATGGACAGGCGAAACCCCCGGCGGTCTTATCCGGGGGCCACAGCGCGCAGAGCTGGCCGAAGCAGCGGAGTAGTCTGGGGAGGCCCTTACGGCTCGACCACGATACCTTTTGACGGGTCAAAGGTGCCGCTGACCATCTCAAGGAAGGTCGTTCGCGCCGCCTCAAGCCCTTTGAGGGTTTCAATCTCGACCGTGCCATCAACCGCATCCAGAAACGCGTGCCAATTTTGCGCAATCATCTTGCCGCCTTCTTGGGGGCCATGCTCCTTGAAAAAGGAGACGAAGTGATCAGGCGCGAAGAACAGCGTCGGCTTGGGCCCGGGTAGCTCGCCAGCATCATCGCCAAGCGAGCTGCGCGCCTCGATATGCGTTGCGCCCACGAGGCAGGAATATTTGAGCATATCATCAAAGTGATTGTGCAGCTTGCCAAGCACATCGGCATTGCCCGCAAAATCAACCGTCACCGTCTCACTGATCGGCAAAGTTCCAACCGTTTCATAGGTCACAACCTCATCGTAAAGCCCTGTCTTTTCGACAAACTCCACATTGCCAGCGGAGGTCAATCCAATGCGCTTCACGTCTGGCGAATTCTGCTTCGCAACGCTGGCGAGGCCCATGGCTGTCTTTGACGAGGCGCTGGTGAGGATCACCTGAGACGCGCCGAACCAGTCCTGCGAGCGCATGAAATAGTCGATCACGAACCCCGTCTTGAAAAGCGGCCCATAGATCATGCGCTCATTTTCTCGGGCGGGATCATGTTCTGGATCGGCGGCGAGACGATTGTAGGTGTTGTAGACCGGGCTCATCGGCTGGCGATAATCGGTTGTATCGATAAAGCTCGCGGCGTTCACATTACCCGGCACCACATCGAGCTGCCTTCCCATGGGCAGATAGCCGTAAACCCGTTCACCCACGGCGATGTCATCGCACTTGCTTTCAGTAACGAGCGCGTGCCCCCACATCGGCACGATGCCCAGTCCTTCTTCCTCGGTTTTGGGAGGGAAGAAATTCCAATAGCCAAAGCCATCGCCCACCACCGCATAGGTGACGTTGTTCGCCGTCACCGAGAAGCTTTCCACCTTCAACCGGACTGCTCCATCAGCAAGCTCATCCGAAGGCACTTCAACCAAGGTGGCTTCACTCAATTGGTTTTTGCGAACATGAACTTGTGCGGCCATCAGGGCATCCTCTTTGAAATCACTCTTTGAGCACCAAGCTAAGAACTTTGGCCGGTCAATGAAAGCACTATCCAATGTGTATTTGGTACATTGATGATTGATGGGGCACTTGATACGCTCGCCTGAACAAAAAACGTCTGAAGGTCGCATTTCAAATGGGGGAAATGCCATGATACCACTCGACGCCGATTTTCTGCATGAAGTGACGCCGCGCTTTTCAGGACAACTTCGTCAGAACCAACATGACATAATCGAAGCCGTCGCAGGTGTATTCCAGTCAACGCTGGAAGCTTATGAAATCAACACCATGCTGCGCATTGCTCACTTTATGGGTCAGATTGTGCACGAATCTGCCGGGATGCGCACGACGCAGGAATTTGCCTCTGGTGCCGCGTATGAAGGGCGCCGCGATCTTGGCAACACGCAGCCAGGCGATGGCAAGCGCTACAAGGGGCGCGGTCTGTTGCAGCTTACAGGACGCGAAAATTATCGCGTCTATGGTGAGGCCATCGGGGTTGATCTTGAAGGCAATCCCGAAGCCGCCGCAGAGCCTGCGATGTCTCTCACCATCGCGTGCGAATATTGGAAAAGGCGCAAGATCAATCCTGATTGCGACCGCGACGATCTGATCGCAGTCACAAAAAAGGTGAACGGCGGGACCAATGGCCTTGAGGACCGGCGCAAATATCTGGGCCGCGCAAAGACCGCGCTGCAACGCATTATCGCGCTTGACCCCACGCTTGAAACGCCGCCCGAAAGCCGCCCCATCCTGCGCCGAGGATTACGCGGAGACGCCGTGGTGGATTTGCAGGAATTGCTGCGCAAACACGATATCCCGCTTACGATCGATGGCGATTTTGGCCCCGCAACCGATACCGCGGTTCGGTTGTTTCAGGAGCGCAAAGGGCTGGTCGCGGACGGGATCGTCGGTGCCAATACATGGAAAGCGCTGCTCGCCTAACCCTCACCGCTCCAGCGGGTTGCCGCGATGGATGGACGTTCATGCATGATGTCGAGCCACGCCTTAAGGTGGTCGCATTGCGCAATGCCCACCTCGCCTTGCGGGGTCAGCTCCAACGAGCGGATCACAGGGTACAAAAACACATCGGCAAGGCTGATGCCCGCAGCGCCGGGAGCGCTGGTCCATGCCCCGTCCCTGGCAAGCTCCATTTCCACAAAGCCGATAGCGCGACTGATATTGGGAAGTGCGCGGTTGATCTTTTCTGGATCAAGCTCAACGCCCGCAACCCGGTGCATTAACCAGGGCATGACGAGGCCATGTTCGAATAGCGGAAACAGGTAGTTATTCGCGACAGACACCCATTTGTCCATCACTGCACGCGCCGCCGGGTCGCTCGGTTGAAGCGCGCCCTTGCCCTGTTCCCCGCCCCCATGCCGGTTGTCGAGATATTGCGTGATCGCCACACATTCGATCAATTCGAGGCCGTCGACCTCCACCACGGGCACCTTGCCGAAGGGATGACGGTTCTGAGGGCTTTGCGCAGAAGTCGCGATAGTCTCTTGGCTTAGTCCCACCTCTTCGCAAGCGATCTGAACAATGCGAGTATAGGTTGAGGTAACGGTGCCAAAAATGCGCACGGCGGCGCCATCACTCTCACTCATCGCCCGTTTGTTCGCGCTGCACATCGGCGAGGACGCGGCTTATCGTTTCCATGCGCGAGGCAAATCCGCGGGTGCGAAGCCCGCAAATCTGCTCCATGGTCCTTGCATCTTGCTTGAGGAATTCAGGATAACGCTCTGCTAAAGCGACGTTAATCGGCGTGCCGCGCTGCGCTTCGTAGCGGCCAATAAAGTAGGTCATGGACGCAAGATAGGCGGTCTGAACATCAGGGGTCATCACCCCTTCAGCCTCCCCCATAAGAGAGCCGACATAGAGCGCGCAGTCGAGATCATCTTCGGGCGAGAAGCCCTGACCATTGGTCGATGACGCGGCTTCCTGCGCGCCAGCAACGGATGCGCCCAGGAGCGCAAACGCAGCGATGATTCCCCGAGCGATACGCATCACACGCGCATCGGCATCAGCACATAGAGCGCAGGCGAGGCATCGTCTTCGCGGATAAGCGTCGGCGCGCCCGCATCCGCGAGGTGCAGCTCAACTTCATCGGAATCAAACTGACCAAGGATGTCTTTGAGATAGTTGGCGTTAAAGCCGATCTCAAATCCTTCGCTGGTATAGCTTGCGGCGAGTTCCTCTGACGCGTTACCATTGTCAGGCGACGTCACCGAAAGCGTCACCTTGTCGGTTTCGAGCCCCATCTTCACCGCGCGGGTCTTTTCGGTCGCAATCGTGGCAACACGGTCAACGCCTTGGTGGAAGAGCTTTGGATCGACTTTCAAGAGCTTGTCATTGCCCGTTGGGATGACGCGATTGTAATCCGGGAACGTCCCGTCGATCAGCTTGCTCGTCAGCACAACGCCGCCCTCGCCGCTCAGAGTAAAGCGAATCTTGGATGCCGACAGGTCGATCATGACCGCGCCGTCCAACGCTTCTTCAAGCAGCTTGCGCAATTCGCCAACGGCTTTGCGCGGAACGATCACGTCCGGCATTCCATTCGCGCCATCAGGCTGTGCGATGGTGAACCGTGCAAGGCGGTGGCCATCGGTAGCCGCGGCTTTGAGCACCGGACCATCATCATCCGACACGTGAAGAAAGATACCGTTCAGGTAATAGCGCGTTTCCTCGGTCGAAATGGCAAAGCGCGTCGCATCGATCATTTGCGCCAGAGTGCGCGCGGGGATTTCAAATGATGTCGGCAGATCGCCTTCGACGATCACCGGGAAGTCATCGCGCGGCAGGGTCGGCAGCTTGAAGCGCGAACGGCCCGCCTTGATCACCATCTGGTTGTCAGCCGCCTCAAGGCTCACTTGCGACCCATCGGGAAGCTTGCGCGCAATGTCGAACAAAAGGTGCGCTGAGACGGTGATGGCGCCGGGCGTATTGACCGCAGCCGCGCTCATCGTCTCGACAACTTGCAGATCGAGGTCGGTCGCCATGACCTTCACGCTTCCGTCTTCTGACGCTTCGATCAAGACGTTGGAGAGGATCGGAATGGTGTTGCGGCGTTCCACCACCGATTGAACATGGGACAGACAACGCAGGAGCGTTGCGCGTTCGATCGTAGCCTTCATCAGCTTACCCTATCGCTTTCGTGTTCACGGGGCACTTTCTCAGGCGCGGAATCGCCTGAACACGCCCCTTTCATTCGTGAAAAACCTTAGCGCGGCTGACAATAGGGGCAAGCAGGTAGCTTACACAGGTGCGATTCCCTTGGGGATAAGGGGCACACAAGAGGCGCAGAAAGAGCTCTAAAGCGCCAGAGAAGCGCTCAGAGCATTGCCATGCCGCCATTCACGTGGATCGTCTCACCCGTGATATATCCGGCCTCGCGGCTCGCAAGGAACGCGACGGCGGCACCGATGTCCTCACCCTCACCCATTTTGCCAGCCGGGATTTTAGCGTTGATTGTCTCGGTCTGTTTCTCGTCCAATGCGCTCGTCATATCGGTGCGGATAAAGCCGGGAGCGACACAGTTGGCGGTGATGCCGCGCGAAGCGACTTCCTGTGCAAAGCTTTTGGTCATGCCGGTAAGCCCTGCCTTGGCCGCGCAATAGTTCATCTGCCCCGGATTGCCGGTGTGGCCGACGACCGATGTGATGTTGATAATGCGGCCAAAGCGGCCCTTCATCATCGGGCGAGCACTCGCGCGCATCAAGCGGAAGGCCGCTTCGAGATTGACGCCGATCACGGCCTGCCAATCCTCGTCCTTCATCCGCATCGCAAGACCATCGCGCGTGATGCCCGCATTGTTTACAAGGATGTCGATGCCGCCAAGCGTATCGACGGCGGCGGGGATGAGATTATCGACCTCTTCGCTGTCTGACAGGTTGCAGGTGATGGCCACGTGGTCCCCCGATTCTGGCGAGCCGACATCGCTGATAAGCTGCTCGCGAAAGATGCGCAGCTTTTCCGCGTTCGAGCCCGAAAGCGCGAGGCGCGCGCCCTGTTTTGCAAGGGCATAGGCAATCGCTGAACCGATCCCGCCACTTGCGCCCGTTACCAGCGCGTTCATTCCTTGAAGCGAAAACATCAGCCATTCTCCTTTGCGAAGGTTTCCAGGTCTTCCATTGTGATGAGGCTGCTCGTCTCAGCCTCTGAGGCAATCTTGCGGATCATGGGGGCGAGCACCTTGCCACCCAGTTCTACGAAATGGGAAACGCCATCTGCGTGCATAGCGCCCACACTCTCACGCCAGCGCACGCGGCCCGTGACCTGTTCGACCAACAGGGCTTTCTCCTCAGCCGGATCGGTCACTTTGGCGGCCGTGACATTGGCATAGAGCGGCACAGCGAGCGCGCCGGGAGGGGTTTCTTGGAGCGCCTCGGCCATGCGGTCGGCGGCGGGCTTCATAAGCGAACAGTGGAACGGTGCCGACACGGGCAGCAGAACGCCGCGCTTAATGCCGTGCTCTTTGACAAGAGCAACCGCGCGTTCAATCGCCGCCTTGTGGCCGGAGATTACGACTTGGCCCGGGTCATTGTCATTGGCGACTTCGCACACGTCACCTTCAGCAGCGGCTTCGGCGAGAGCTTTCGCTTTCTCAATATCGGCTCCCAGCAGAGCCGCCATCGCGCCCTCGCCCACGGGGACCGCCGATTGCATGGCAGAACCGCGCAGCTTCAACAGGCGGGCCGTTGTCGCAAGGTCAAACGCACCCACGGCGCACAGCGCGGTGTATTCCCCCAGAGAGTGTCCGGCGACGCAGGATGCCGTATCCGCAAGCTTCACGCCAAACTCACGCTCCAAAACGCGCAAGGTCGCGATAGCGTTCGCCATGATCGCTGGCTGCGCGTTTTCGGTAAGGGTGAGCTGATCCTCTGGCCCATCCGCCATGATCGTGAACAACTTCTGGCTGAGAGCCTCGTCCACTTCCTCAAACACTTCACGCGCAGCGGCGCTGGCAGCGGCGAGCTCGGTGCCCATGCCGACTTTTTGGCTTCCCTGACCCGGAAAAACGAATGCTTTCATGTCTTAGATCCCTGTTGTTGGGGCCGCGCGTTAAGAGGCCCGCGCCGGTCCTGCAAGCCCGAAAGGCACAACCCTGTTGGCAGATGTATGGCCAATTTCCGCCCGGCCAAGATAGGGGATGCCTGCCCTTGCGCACCAGAATTTGGCGATTTCCTCTTCGTTTTGACCGAAGGGAATGTCATTTTCGGGAATATCGCTGACCGCGCCAAGCCTTAGTCCCGCAAGACGCGGTAAACTCCCTGCAAGCGCGAAGAAACAGCGGTCAACCGCGTAAAGCTGCTCGCTCACTTCCTCGACCATCACCACATGGCCGGAAAGGTCGGGCATCAGCGGGGTCTTTGCCAGCATGGCAAGCGTGATGAGGTTAAACGCAGCGGTCGGCGTCACTCCGTCAACGCTCGGCTCCATGCCAGAGTTATCCCCGCCAAACCAGCGCAGCACACGGCGCGCAGATTCGGGGCCGCTCGAAGAACTCGCGCTTATCGGCATGGAGCCGTGCGCGCATTGCCCAATGCCGGCACGATAAAGCGCGCCCAGCAAATAGCCGCAGTCAGAATAGCCGACGTATGTCTTCTCGCGCGCACTCGCGTTCATGCGGGCAATCGCCGCCTCGGCGATCCGGTTCGAGCCATAGCCCCCGCGCGCAAACCACACCGCGTCGAAGGCCGGGTCATTGGCGCAGTCGAGCAATCCGGTAAGCCGCGTCAGATCGTCGCCCGCAAAGTGGCCCGACCGCTCAAAGCACTGATCGTGAAACGTCACCGAGTGTTCAGGAAACTCAGCGGCAACCAGCGCCTCCAATGCGGCGGCGTGGTCCTTTGTTATTGCCCTTGCAGGCGCGCAGATGGCGATATTTGTCATTAACTCTACGGTGGGCGCTTGTATCTCGACTTGCAAGCCCATAACCATGCGCCCCATGACGGACACTACGGGTCAGGGCGACGCGATGCGCCCCTTCTTTTTCTGCGGCATTGGCGGGTCGGGTATGCTCCCGCTAGCACAGCTTGCGCAAGGCTTTGGCCATGAAGTAGCGGGCTCTGACCGCAGCTTTGATCAGGGACGCACTCCTGAAAAATTTGCGTGGCTGGAACGCAATGGTTTTGCCCTTTTTCCACAAGATGGCAGCGGGTTGACGAGCGCCAAGCAAACCCTGATCGCGTCCGCTGCGGTTGAGGACACCGTGCCCGAAGTCGCCCGCGCAAAGGAATTGGGCTGCAAACGCTTGACGCGCGCCGAACTGCTTTCAGAGCTTTTCAACGCGGCGGGATATTCTCTCGCGATTGGCGGCACATCGGGCAAAAGCACCGTCACCGGCATGATCGCATGGATCCTTGCAGACGTCGGCCATGACCCCACCGTGATGAACGGCGCGGTGATGAAAAACTTTGTCGATGAGGCAAACCCCTTTGCCAGCGCGCGCGTCGGTAGCCCGCGTGTCTTCGTCAGCGAAGTCGATGAAAGCGATGGCTCCATCGCCCTTTTCAAACCCACCATCGGCGTGCTCTTGAACGTCAGCCTTGACCACAAATCAATCGAGGAATTGCGCAAGCTTTTCGGTGACTATGTGGCCACCGCTGGCTGCGCTGTAATCAATATGGATGACGAGGAATCACGCTTCCTCGCTGAACACGCGAGGCAGACGGTAACCTTCGGCATTGAGCAGCAAGACGCCGATTTGACGGTGGAACCGGATAGCATTGAGCAAGGCCCATTGAGCATCCGCGCTGTCGTGATCGACAATCGCAGCAAAGAGGTATTCCCGCTGGAACTCCCCATGCCGGGGATGCACAATCTGTCGAACGCGCTCGCCGCGATTGCGGCATTGAGCGCCGCCGGAGTGGAAACAAGCCGCAGCGTCTATGCCCTAAGCCGGTTTAGGGGGCTCGCACGCCGCTTTGACGTGGTGGGCACGAGCCCCTCTGGCATCAGCGTGATCGACGACTTTGGCCACAATCCGGAAAAATGCGCGGCGACCTTACGCACACTTAAAGCCACCGAAGGCCGCGTGATCGCCTTCTTCCAGCCGCATGGATACGGGCCCCTTCGCCAGATGGGTGATGAGCTCGCCCAAACCTTCGCACGCGAGCTTGGGTCGGACGACATCACAATCATGTGTGACCCCGTCTACTTCGGCGGCACCGTAGATCGCAGCGAAGGCACCGAGCGGATTGTCGGCCTTATCGAAGAGCACGGCGGCTCAGCCGAGCACATCGCTTCGCGCGAGGATTGCGGCGACCGTATTATCGAGATCGCGCGAGCAGGCGACCGCGTGGTGATCATGGGCGCGCGAGACGACACTTTGAGCGCTTTTGCGAAAGATGTGCTAGACCGCCTTATATGACGATCTATCGCCTCGCCGTTCGCCATGCCCAGCTGATGCTGTTCGCCACTCTGGCGGCGTTTATGTTCGTTATCACCATCGACAAATGGATGGGGCATTCGACATGGGCCTTTGCGGTGGCGGTGCTGCTCTTGATCCTCGTGAATGTGCGCATCCGCTATTTCAATTGCCCGCATTGCGGCAAGAACCTGTTCTTTCGCGGGGCGTTTATGGTGCCTTGGCCCAACAAAACTTGTGGCAATTGCGGGGCGGATTTGGACGCGGGAGGCTAAGCCTCATTCGTCATTGCGAGCCGCGAAGCGGCGCGGCAATCCATGATCGAAGCCCGCCCAATTGCACAAGGTTTGTACATGGATTGCTTCGCTACGCTCACAATGACGAGTGATGGCTAAGGCGCGCCGGCTTTTTCCTTTGCCACTGCGGCTTGGTAGGCCTCGCGCGACGTTAGCCGCTCGCGGTACGCCTTAAGCGGCTCAGGGATGCGGTCATCCAGCCCGACGGCTTTCGCCAATACCAGCGCATAGCCAACGCAAATATCGGCAACGGTAAAGCGATCCGCGCACAGATACTCGCGCGCCTCCAACCGCTGCTCGATCTTCACAAGGCGCTTTTCAAACCAGTTGGCATAGGCGTGGCCCGCATCCTCCCAGCCCTTGCGCTTTTCGAAGATCGCAAAGCGCATATAGACCGTTTGCGGGAAGGTGATCGTGGCATCGGCGTGATAGGTGTAGTCGAGATATTCGCCATAATCGCGCTCTCCCGGCTGAACGATCAGGGCATCCGCCCCGCTCTTCACCGCCAAGTAATGCGCAATCGCGCAGCTCTCGGTCATCTGCGTATCGCCATCAATCAGCATCGGGATCGTGCCGAGCGGATTGATCTCCAGATATTCGGGCGCTTTGTGGCGCGGTGGAAAGGGCAGCATCCTGAGATCAAGCTCGACCCCTGCCTCTTCCGCCGCCCAGGTGCAGCGCTGCCCGCGTGAACCTGCGCAGGTATAAAGGATAGGAAGAGCCATCAATGCGCGCCCTCATAGCCGATGATCTTATGCAGCACGAAAGCGATGACCATGCCGAGCGCTAAACCGATCACCCCCGAAATCGCGGCATAGGTGACCCAGCCTGCGATGCCAGAAAATGCGCCAGTCGCGCCGGCAACCGCATATTCTGCGCCATGGGCGATGTCATAAAACAGGTCAAAGCCGACCTCATGCGTGCCGTGAACGATAATCCCGCCGCCAACCCACAGCATCGCAATGGTGCCAACAAAAGAGAGGGCGATCAGAAGATAGGGAACCGAGTTCACAAGGAAGCGCCCAAAAGATTGCGCAGCAGAACTCTCCTTCTTGCTAAGGTGCAGGCCAACATCATCCATCTTCACAATCAAGGCGACTGCGCCGTAAACCACAATAGTCACGATGAAACCCACAAGAGCAAGCGCAAGGCCGCGTTCCCACCATGTCGGGAGGTCAAGCTCGTTCAAGGTGATTGCCATGATCTCAGCAGACAGGATCAAATCGGTGCGGATGGCGCCTGAAATACGCTGTTTTTCAAAACTTTCCGGATCGGTGATGACGTCTTCAACCGTCTTGCCGTGCTTTGCCCCGCCAAGCTTTTCCATCACCTTTTCCGCGCCTTCATAGCAAAGGAAGGCACCGCCCAGCATCAGGATCCAGATGATCGCTTGTGGCAGGAATTCGGACAGCAGAATGGCGCCGGGAAGAAGGATGATGAGCTTGTTGAAAAGGCTGCCCTTGGTGATCGCCCAAATGATCGGAAGCTCGCGCGCTGGCGAAAGGCCCGTCACATAGCTTGGTGTGACGGCGGCATCGTCAATGACAACGCCTGCGGTTTTGGAGCCCGCTCTGCCTGCGGCCGCCGCGATATCGTCCACCGAAGCAGACGCCGCGCGAGCGATCACTGCCACATCGTCAAACAGCGCAACCAATCCTGATGGCATCTCGCACCTTTCCATTATAAGTTTCTATGGCTTGCCCAAGTGCACTTGCATCGCCGAGTGCACAAGACTTGCAATCTCCACCAAACTCGGTATGTGCGCGCATCCCTTCTTTGAAAGAGGGTCAGAAGAAAGCCGGAGGGGCCCTGCAATCCCGCAGACAAGCCAGCGATCGGCATTACAGTGTAAGGATAAGAAGCATGGCTCTTTATGAGCACATCTTCCTTGCGCGTCAGGACTTGAGCCAGTCTCAAGTGGACGCGTTGGCGGCCACGGCGACCGAAATCGTCGAAGCGAACGAAGGTAAAGTCACCAAGACCGAAACCTGGGGCCTTAAATCCCTCGCTTACAAGATCGAGCGCAACCGTAAAGCGCACTTTGTCATGCTCAACATCGAAGGCCCGGGCTCCGTGGTCGCTGAGCTTGAGCGTCAGACCCGTATCAATGAAGACGTCATCCGTTACATGACCATTCGTGTCGACGAACACGAAGAAGGTCCATCTGTGATGATGCGCAAGAACGAGCGCGACCGTAAGCGCCGTTCAGACCGTGAGGAGCGTGACTGATGGCCCGTCCTTTCTTCCGCCGCCGTAAGTCTTGCCCATTCGCTGGCAAAGACGCCCCCAAGATCGATTACAAAGACGTGCGTCTGCTTCAGGGCTTTATGTCCGAGCGTGGCAAAATCGTGCCTTCGCGCATCACCGCCGTCTCAGCCAAGAAGCAGCGTGAACTGGCCAAAGCCATCAAACGCGCACGCCACATCGGCCTGCTTCCTTACATCGTGAAATAGGAGGAGTTACCCAATGGATATTATTCTCCTCGAACGCGTCGAAAAGCTCGGCACGATTGGCGATGTTGTCACCGTCAAGGATGGCTACGCCCGCAACTACCTTCTTCCGCAAAAGAAGGCCCTGCGCGCAAACGAAGCCAACAAGGCTGTCTTTGAAGCGAACCGTGAGCGTCTCGAAAAAGAGAACGCTGAGAAGCGGACTGAAGCTGAAAAAGCTGGTGAGAAGGTCGCTGGCGCTGAGGTTGTTCTCATCCGTGCGGCATCGAACACCGGCCAGCTTTACGGCTCGGTCAACGTTCGCGACATGGTCGCTGGCCTGACCGCTCAAGGTCATGACATCGACAAGAAGCAAGTCATCATGGGCGCGCCGATCAAAACGATCGGTATGCACGACGTGACCGTTGCGCTTCACCCAGAGGTGCACGTAACCGTGAAAGCCAACGTTGCCCGCTCTGACGATGAAGCTGAGCTTCAGTCACAAGGCGTCGATGTTCTTGCGCAAATGTTCGAAGAAGAGCAGCGCGAGATCGAAGAAGCAGCGGCTGCGAACACCCGCGACCCAAGCCTTGAGCCTGGCGAAATTCCCGAAGAGCTTTTCGAAGAAGGCCAAGCGCCTGAAGGCGACGAAGCTGCTGAGGAAGCCGGTGAGGAAAGCGAAGGCTAAGCCTTTCGCTTCTAATACAAGCCAATCAAAAGGGCGCGAGGGTCATAAGACTTTCGCGCCCTTTTTGTAAAGGGGCCTCACACCGCCTACATTGATGAAAACAACGAGAACGAGAAGAGCTTAATGACACCAATCCCCACCATACTTGAACAATTGCAACAGCACTACTCCGATGCCGTCTCGACCTTGCGAGCAGACGTTATCGAATTCGGAAAATCGGGCGCGATCCCACCAGAGCGCAAGCGCCACGATGGCTCTTACGCCTATCCTCAGCTGACCTTGCGATATTCAGGAGTGGGCGATCCCAAAGACCGCAGCCGCGCCTTTGGTCGATTGGAAATGCCGGGGACATATTCGACGACGATCACGCGCCCTGATCTGTTCGCTGGCTATCTGGCTGAGCAATTGGGACTGATCAGCCAGGAATATGAGATCGACGTCTCAGTCAGCCGCTCGCGTCAGGAAATCCCCTTCCCTTATGTCCTCGACGGGGAAGCAGGCGCCGCCATGCAAGGTATCGCGCCGCAGGAGATCGCGCAGCATTTCCCATCAACCGACCTTTCGCTGATCGGTGATGAACTGGCTGATGGCATTGAGCTTGCCGATGGTAAGGATATTCCGCTCTCGCTTTTCGATGGTCTGCGTACGGATTACTCGCTCGCTCGCCTCGCTCACTACACTGGAACTCAAGTTGAGGACTTTCAGGACTTCATCCTCTTCACTAACTATCACCGCTATGTCGATGAGTTTGTGAATTGGGGCGCGCAGCAAATCGGCAAGGATGGCTACACCGCTCTCACGGGCGCGGCAGGCCTGCTGATTGAAGAGAGCACTGACAACGCGCAGGAACAGCTGAACGACACCGCATGGCGGCGCCACCAGATGCCAGCTTATCACCTTATGCGCGATGACGGGCGTGGTATCACCCTCGTCAATATCGGCGTTGGCCCCTCTAATGCAAAGACTATCTGCGATCACTTGGCGGTACTGCGCCCTCATGCCTGGATGATGATCGGCCACTGCGGCGGCGTTCGTTCAAGCCAGAAGATCGGCGACTTTGTGCTCGCTCATGCATATTTGCGCGACGATCATGTGCTTGACGGAGTGCTTCCTCCAGAAGTGCCCATCCCGCCAATCGCAGAGGTTCAACTCGCCCTTGCGAGCGCTGCCGAAGCGGTTTCGGGTGTGCAAGGCGCAAACATCAAACAACGGATGCGCACCGGTACGGTTGTCACGACCGATGACCGCAATTGGGAACTCCTCTACGCGACCTCTGCCAAGCGTTTCTCGCAAAGCCGCGCGATTGCGGTGGAGATGGAAAGCGCGACAATCGCTGCGCAAGGATACCGTTTCCGTGTGCCTTACGGGACGTTGCTATGTGTGTCCGACAAGCCTTTGCACGGTGAGATCAAGCTGCCGGGTCAGGCCAACAAATTCTACGAAGAGGCAATTGCTGCCCACCTTCAAATCGGCCTCGAAGCGGTCAAGAATTTGCGCGATGAGGGCGACAGCCTCCACTCACGCAAGTTGCGCGCATTTAACGAACCACCGTTCCGTTAAACGGGATGAAGGCGGCTATTGGCTGAAGAAGCCGACTAACGCATCGCTGAAAGCTGGCTCGGCAACGCTCGACATATGGGTTCCGGGTATCTCCATATATCGCCCATCGGGCAGCGCCGCGGCCAGCTCTTTGGCTGAACCATTGTCCTGATCCTTGTCGCCGCAGATGAGCGCCGTCGGCATGGTGATTTTCGCAAGGTCTTCGGTTGCGACATCATCCACAGCACCGAGCAAAAGCCTTGCCGCCTCGCGGTCTATTCCCATGGTTTTCATGAAAGACTTGGCCATGAAAGCGGGATCGCCGCGCTTGATTTCGTCAAAGCGGTCAATGGCGTCGATGAAGAAAGCAGAGCGGTTTTTCCAACCTGAAAGCCCCTGCAAACCCATCCCGCATAGCGCGAGGCGGCGCGGTTCAAGCCCTTCGATGACTGCCTTGGCCGAGGTTCGCGCACCGAGCGAGAAACCGGCCAGATCGTAGTCCTCAAGCTGGAAATACTCGATCAATGCCGCGAGGTCTTTGGTCAGAACACCGTGAGGATAGGCGAGTGCATCGTGCGATTTTGCGCTCGCCCCGTGTGCGCGAAGATCCGGCATGATGCATTTGAAGCCCGCCTCGGCAAGCTTGGCAGCATGACCGAATTTGATCCAATTCATTTCGGCCGATGAGAACAGCCCGTGGACGAGCACCAGCGGCCAGCCCTCGCCCATCACCGTGACTCCAAGGTCAGCGCCGTAGAAGCTTGGAAAGAGAGTTTTGTCCATCATCCAACTACCCCAAGCAATTCAACCCACTCTTGCGAAGTCTGAGGAGCCTCATCCATCGTCTTTGTTCCGTCTGGAAGACTGATCCAGGGCTGCTTGCTCTTTACCCAGATATGCGCCGCCAGTTCCAGCTCATGGCTCTTGTCCAAAGTGCCACAACGCAAACTTGCCAGCCCCGGCCGACTCGGATTCGTGGCATAAATCCGCGCCTTGCATTGGGGGCAACCGGTGATTGATGCCTCAATGCCGCTGGGCTGTGTGTAGTGGCCGCAATCGGTTTCGCCCTCGATCGAGATGTCATCGAGGGAAAAGAGCATATGTTCGCTAAAGGCAGAACCGGTGCGGCTCTGGCAATCGGTGCAATGGCACGCGTAAGGGTTGAGCCGAAATCCGACCGCCAGCCGGTATCTGACCGCGCCGCACAGACAACCGCCGCTAAGTTCGCCTTTCACCGCTTCGCGAGCCCCTTTTGCTCAAGCCGCCATTTGGCCATGTCCACGCGGTCCTGCCCGAAGAAGGGTTCTCCATCCACCACAAACGTCGGCACACCCCAATGGCCAGCCTCTTCGAGAGCCTTGCTGTTCCCCTCAATCTCCCCATCAAGCGCCTGCGCGTCGGATGAGGCTTCCGCTTCGAGCTCTGCGAAATCGAGCCCTGCGCGCGCAGCGGCATTCGCCAGATGATCGCCTTCGTGCCAATTTTCGGTCGAGCCATCCCAAATGATCGGCGCGACTTCTGCCGCAAATTCGAGGCCCCTACCCCGACGTGTCGCGGCCTGTCCCAAGCGGCAAATGCGATAGATGTACGGTTGATCCTCAGCGATCTTGCGCGTTGCCAAATCCTGCACAATCGGGTCCGGACGCGGCCAGCTTAGAGGGATGCCAAGAAATTGAGCCGCCCTCAGGCAATCCATCACGATATATCGGGGCGCTGCGGGGTTGCCGGTGAACAAAATGTCTGGATCCCTCACCGCGATCGGCAAAACCGTGCGCAAGGTGATGTCGAGATCATACTCGCGTGCCATGTCGCGGTATCGCCCGACCGCCAGATAGGAATAGGGCGAACGGAAGCTGAAAAAGAGGTCGGCTTTCAGTGTCATTCCGACAGTTTAGCGCGCTTTACCGTAAAATCACAGCTATCTGAAAAAGCACTGTGTCCCGGCGTAAAGCATTGACACAGCGCCTTTGTCGACAAACCCGCCCATTCGCTCGCCAATCGCAAACTCTTCACCAAGAGTGCTGCCCTCTATGGGCGCGTATCCAGCGGCACCGTCGAGCTCGTCCAAAGGCGTGCCAATTTGAATATCGGCATCGACCCGGATTTTTTGCCCTTCACCAGATGGCGCTGCGCCGACATTCCACCCGACAAGCGATCCCTCCTGAAAGTTCACATTGAGTTCGCCGGGATAGCTGGTGATCACCATCGGTCCTGCGCCGCATTCTTCGATAGTGTTGGTGCCAGTGGGCTCGCCGAGAATTTTGGCGACAGATGTTTCCACCTCATTTTGTCCAGCTGCGAAGAAGAAGCTCTCCGCCCCCGCTATAAGTCCCTGCCCGTGAAGCGTCACGCGCCCTTCATCAATGAAGCCAACCGGCATATCGCCCGACATTCGATCAGCGGGCGACGGCACTTCACCGCTGTCACACGCGGCGAGCGCGAAGACGGCCAATGCGATTGAGAAAAGGCGCATAAGCTTCAGCCTTTCTTGAGGTGGCGGCGACCGAGCAGTTCAGCGATCTGAACCGCGTTCAGCGCCGCGCCTTTGCGCAGGTTGTCGGAGACGCACCACAAGGCAAGGCCGTTCTCGACCGTCGGGTCCTCGCGCACGCGGCTAATGTAGGTGGCGCTGTCACCGGCACTTTCGACCGGGGTGACATAGCCTTCGTCCTCGCGCTTATCGATCAGCATGATGCCGGGTGCTTCGCGCAGAATATCTTGCGCTTGCTCGGCCGAGATTTCCTTCTCGAACTCGATGTTCACAGCTTCCGAGTGACCCACGAACACCGGAACGCGCACACAGGTTGCGGTGAGTTTGATTTTAGGGTCGAGGATTTTTTTCGTCTCGACCGTCATCTTCCACTCTTCCTTGGTGAAACCATCATCAAGGAAAACGTCGATGTGCGGGATAACATTGAACGCGATTTGTTTTGTGAATTTCGCAGGTTCGACAGGATCACCGACAAAGATTGCGCGCGATTGTTCGAACAGCTCGTCCATGCCCGCTTTGCCAGCACCGGAAACCGACTGATAGGTCGATACGACCACACGTTTGATCGTCGCTGCATCGTGCAATGGCTTCAGAGCCACTACAAGCTGCGCGGTTGAACAGTTGGGGTTCGCGATGATGTTCTTCTTGGTGTAATCATCAATCGCATCCGGGTTCACCTCGGGCACGATCAGCGGCACATCCGGGTCCATGCGGTAAAGCGAGGAATTGTCGATCACCACGCAGCCAGCTGCGGCAGCCTTGGGCGCATATTCTTTCGCCGGGCCGCTCCCTGCTGCGAAAAGGGCAATATCCCAACCAGACCAATCGAAATGCTCAATATTCTTGCATTTGAGCATCTTGCCCGTGTCGCCATACTCGACCTCGGTCCCCTGACTGCGCGAGCTTGCGACAGCTGCGATTTCGTCTGCTGGAAACTCGCGTTCGGCCATGATCTGCATCACTTCACGGCCCACATTTCCGGTCGCTCCGACGACTGCTACACGGTAGCCCATTTATCGTATTCCTTTTGCGTCTTTGGGTTGCGCCGTCTGTTCCGACGGCTAGCATCGCTCCCCTAGGGAGATTTCATGGCAGCCGATACACACATTTGGCGCGAAAAGGCACAATATTTCGACTTTCAGGGCCATCAGATTGCCTATTGGACGTCCGAGAATACGTCTGCGCGCCCATTATTGCTCGTGCATGGCTATCCGACTTGTGCGTGGGATTGGACGAGCGTCTGGGATCGGCTGGCTGCGCATCACCATCTGATCGCCTGCGATATGCTGGGATTTGGGCTCTCTGATAAGCCGAGCGGCGGATATTCGATCCACAAACAGGTCGACATTCAAGAGGCGTTGTTGGCGCATCTCGCAATCACGGAATTTGACGCGCTGGTGCATGATTACGGCGTCTCGGTGGGACAGGAATTGCTCGCCCGACAACAGGAAGGATCAAGCGCTCAAGGCCTTGGCAAGATTGTCTTCCTCAACGGCGGCATCTTTCCCGATCAGCACCGTCCAGTGACGATGCAAAAGATCGGCGTTTCGCCCTTTGGGTTCCTGCTTGGCTTGCTCATTAACCGGGAGCGCTTCGGGAAGAGCTTCTCTCATGTGTTTGGGCCAAACACCAAGCCTGGCGCTCAAGAGTTGGACGCATTTTGGGGCTTCATCAGCGCAAATGCGGGCAACCGCATCATGCACAAACTGCTCCACTACATCGCTGACAGGCGTAGGCATAAGGAGCGCTGGGAAGCGGCTCTGGTGGGCGCGGAGACTAAGATCGGCCTGATCAACGGAGCGCTTGACCCCGTGTCTGGCCGCCACGCCTATGACAAGTGGCGCGAGGTGGTGCCGGGGGCGCGGCACCATTTGCTGCCTACCATTGGTCACTACCCGCAGGTTGAAGCGCCTGAAGAGGTCGCGGCCAAGGCGTTAGAGTGGCTTCAACCCTAACCGTCATTCCGGCGAAGGCCGGAATCCAGAGCAACAAGCCTCAGAGGTTGCGGCACTGGACCCCGGCCTTCGCCGGGGTGACGGGAAAGTGTGATCTATTCCGGCGGCGTCACCCCATTGTCCTCAAGAAAGCGAAAAATCGTATTCCACAGATGCGGACTGATCTGCTCACCCGATACACGGTGCGTGTAGCCGGGATAGAGCATCATCTCGAAGGGCACGTTGTTCTCTTGAAGGACGCTAATCAGCTCTGACGAGTTTTCAAACACCACATTATCATCGGCCATGCCATGTATCAGCAGCAGCGGGTCGCTGATCTTGGTGGCATCGGGAATGGCGCTTGCAGCCTCGTAAGCCTCAGGCACCTCACGCGGGTCACCCATGAAACGCTCGGTATAGTGGGTGTCGTAAAGCTCCCACTTGGTTACCGGCGCGCCCGATACGCCCGCTGCATAAAGCCCCGGATCGGCCTGAAGCTGCTTTAGCGTCATATAGCCGCCATAAGACCAGCCATAGAGGGCGATCTTGTCTGGATCGACAAAGTCCAGCGTTTTCAAGAACTCAGCGCCAGTCTTTTGATCACGAACCTCAACCCCGCCCATCGCGCGGTAGATAGGTTGCTCAAAATCGACCCCGCGATTGGCCGTGCCACGGTTGTCGAGGGCGAAGTAGATATAACCCTTGTCGACAATCGCCTGAGCGAGCGCCCCGCCCCAGCCCTTGTCCACGATCTGCGGACCTGGTCCGGAATAGTGGTAGTAGAACACGGGGTACTTTTTTCCCGGCTCCATCTCGGGCTTGAGCATCATGTAGTGAAGCGGCGTCCCGTCCTCTGCTGGAATAGTGCCGTATTCCGGCATGGTGTGACCCATCAGGAACGGCGTGTAGGGATGCTCTTCGGAAAGCGCGTTTTCTTGCACCCAAGTGAGTTGCTGGCCCAAATCGCCAGCGAGATAACTTTGCGGTGGTTGGTCGGGGGCCGAGCGGGTGACGTACAAACGGCTTCCGGTCGGGTCCATGCTCGCGGTGTTGGTGTAGTCAGTGTCGGTCAGGCGCTTGGGCTCTGAAGGCTTTGAAAGATTTGTCGAATAGACCTGTTCCGTCAGCACATCCTCGACCGCTACAAAGAACAGCTGGTCCTTATCCTCATTTATCCCGACAAGCTTGGTCACAGGCTCTTTGAGGCTGGTCAGCTGCGTCCATTCGTTGCCGTCGAAGCGGTAGAAATTGCCGAAGCCATCGCGCTCGGACCACCACAGAAGCGAGCCGTCCTTGAGGAAGCGATAGTTGTCGGAAAGGTTGATCCAATAGTCTTCGCGCGCCGCGTTTTCAGTGAACCAGACCTCGCTCTCACCCGTCGCAGGATCGACACGAAGCATATCGAGCACGGTCTGCTCGCGGTTCTGGCGCTGGACATAGAGATTGCCATCCGGGCCCCAATTAACCCGCGCGATATAGATGTCGGTGTTCTCGCCAAGATCGACTTTCACGCGGTTCCCGCCGTCAGGATCCATCACATAAAGTTCGACAATCGCATTCTCTGAACCTGCGACCGGATACCGCTGGTCAAACACCTGCGTACCTGTTGCACCAATCGCTGCGCGCGTGACGATGCCAACGGGGCTTTCATCGGTGCGCTGAACGGCAAGGCGCGTGTCATCGCCCTTCCACCAATAGCCCGTAAGGCGGCTCATCTCTTCTTGCGCGACAAACTCTGCCTCCCCCCAGCGGATGGTGTCCTCTTCCTTGGGCGTGATCGGCGCAGCCTCCTCGCCGACCTCGCCCACCCACAATTGGCGGTCGCGAATGAAGGAGACATAGCCTGCCTTTGGCGAGAGTTTGGGGTTCAGCTCGCTTTCTTCGGTGTCGGTAAGGCGCTGAACACTTCCGTCTAGTTTGGCGAAATACAAATCGCCATCAATCGGCACGAGCACGCCGCTCGCATCGCTCGCCCATTGATAGGTGATAATGCCTTTAAGGCTCCCAACACGCTCCCGCTCGCGCTGCATCTTTTCGTCTTCGGAAAGCTCGCGGCCCGAACCGACAGCTTCGGAATCCACCAACATCCGCCATTCGCTGGTTTCGAGATCAAAGCCCCACAGGTCATAGCGTGAGGAATCTTCCTCCCGGTTCCGAAGCAGCGTCAGATAGCGGCCATCGGGCGAAAACTGAACAGCGCGCGGGGTTGGGCCGTTCAATGAGGGCGAGGCAAAGACGCGCTCAAAAGTAAGCTCAGGGGTTTGGGTCATATGGTCGTCGGCCAGGGCTGTGGTGGAAAGAAGTGCGGCAGAAGCGGCAGCGAGAAACAATCGCATTGGGTGAGTCACCTCTAATAAGAGCTTTATCGAATGCTCGATCTAATGCTGATGTTCCTCGCAATCACGTGGATGAAACGCAAGGCCCGCAAACGAAAAAGGGCGGCCCGCGATGGACCGCCCTATTCAAAAACCCTGTGGGTTCGCTCTTAGCTCTTAGGAGCGTTTTCCCGACGTTCCGCGATACGCGCACGCTTACCGGTGCGGCCACGCAGATAGTAGAGCTTCGCACGGCGCACAACGCCGCGACGCACCACGGTGATGCTGTCGACGATTGGCGCATAGAGTGGGAACACACGCTCCACACCTTCGCCAAAGCTCATTTTGCGAACAGTGAAGTTCGAGCCCATGCCGCGGTTCGAACGGGCAATGACTACGCCTTCAAAGTTCTGAATACGCTCACGTTGGCCTTCGACAACCTTCACGCCAACACGAACGGTGTCGCCTGCGCGAAAGTTTGGAATTTCTTTTGTAACCTTGCTGATTTCTTCAGCTTCGATTTGCTGGATCAGGTTCACTGGTCCGTATCCTTTTTCTTTTGCCGCGCGCCAGAGGCAGACTGGACCGGATCGCCACAATAGCGTTCCCACAAGTCCGGCCTGCGT
This sequence comes from Erythrobacter sp. SCSIO 43205, assembly GCF_019904235.1. Classification (NCBI taxonomy): domain Bacteria; kingdom Pseudomonadati; phylum Pseudomonadota; class Alphaproteobacteria; order Sphingomonadales; family Erythrobacteraceae; genus Erythrobacter; species Erythrobacter sp. SCSIO 43205. The sequence continues at coordinate 2,367,801 of NZ_CP063202.1, forward strand.
AACCGAGTGATCTCTTGCGCCTTTGCTTCACGCCAAGCCGCAATCTTCGCATGATCCCCCGATCGCAGCACTTCGGGGATCGTGCGCCCTTCCCATTCGTAAGGTCGGGTATAGTGCGGATACTCAAGAAGGCCGTCCTCGAACGACTCTTCAGTCCCACTAGAAGCCGCGCCCATTACGCCGGGAAGCAGCCGAATGCAAGCATCAAGTATGGTGATCGCGGCTGTTTCCCCGCCTGAGAGAACGATGTCGGCAAGGCAAACCTCTTCGATTTGCGGGCGAGCCTCGAACAGGCGCTCGTCAAAGCCCTCAAACCGTCCGCACAGGATGGTGACGCCGGGGCCACTGGCGATCTCGCGAATGCGGTCTTGCGTGATGGGTTTGCCGCGCGGGGTCATGGCGAGGATGGGCACAGGAACATCCTCCCCCACTGGGGGAGGTGGCCGCCGCAGGCGGTCGGAGGGGGCGCTTGTCTCGCCCTGCCCCTCCACCCCGCTCCGCGCGGTCCCCCTCCCCATGCTGGGGAGGACTGAATCCAAAGCCCGCGCCATCACATCGCACCTTAGCACCATCCCCGCCCCGCCGCCTGCAGGCGTATCGTCAACGGTTCGGTGCTTATCCGTGGTAAAGTCGCGCGGGTTGACCGTAGCGCAAGACCAATCGCCGCGCTCAAGCGCCCTACCCGCAAGGCTCGCGCCAAGGGGACCGGGGAACATCTCTGGGTAGAGCGTGAGGATGGTTGCGGCGAAGGTCATAAGCTTAATTCAAACTACCCGCTCGTGGACTTTGCAACAAACCTCCGACACACCCGCCAATCGAAATTCCGGCGAACAAAGACCACGCCAATGCCTCGGTCAATTGGAGATAGTGAGTTTCCATTGGCTTACCAAGTCACCCCATCCTTCGCCCGCGTATCGACATTGAGCTCAAACACGTCAGGCCGCGAATAGTGGCCGTCAGTATCAAGGCTGGTAAGCCCCTGCCCGCGCTCTGAGATGCCCAATTCGGCGTGCAAAGCCGCCTCACCGCGAGGTTCATTCAAGATGCTAAGGATGGTCACAAGAGCCCCTTAAGCAAGCTACCTAGCCCCCGCAACCACCGCAGCCGCCTCCGCAGCCTGAACCGCCTCCATCTCCATCACTGTCCCCGCTATAGCCTGCATCGCCGCCTGAGCCAGCCTGACGCGCTGCGTGGACAGGTTCCCACGGCGTACCAACAAGAACCGTCGTTCCAAACAAGGCAACCGCAAAGCCCGCCTCATTGGCTTGCGGGGCGCGTTTCAGGCGGCTGCCGTTTTCTTCCATGGTCTTGACCACTTCCTGGCCAGCAATGGTGCGCTTGTTACCAGTGAAAAACCGGATCAGCCCAAAAACGAATGTCACAATCAATAGCACGACAAGAAAGCCGGTTGGCTCGCCCAGCGCTGCGCCTGCCTGTTGGCGATAAAGACCAATCAAAAAGAGCAACGCATAAGGAAGTGCCGATAAAAAGCGCAGGCGCAAGCGCTCAGATGAATCCATCAAGAGCCCGCGCCGGATCAACCTCGCTTCCACGCGCTCGGCTTGGGCAGCGATGGATTTGTGCGCCTCGGAAGTCGTGAAATCGCCCACCTTGGCTAGCACTGCACGCTCAGCATCACCGTCGGCGCCTTCGCTTCTTTTGACCCGCAATCTTTTCTTGTCGCCAGATTCCAATGCCCCCTTGGCGAACAGCGAGGAAAGCACCGCAACATTCAAGCGATCCGCTCCACCTGTGAGCACGGCGACTTCTTCCAGATCGTCCACTTCACCGCGCTTGCCTTGAGGGCGCAGGTTCGCAGGGATCCAAAGCCCCGCAGCAACGCAGGTCAAAAGCATCACCACATAAAAGACGAGAAAGTCGCTGCCAGAATATGAACTGAAAAATTCCATCAGAAGATCACTCCAATCACAACGGCAATTGCAATACCCAGCGTAACCCAGCCCACCGCTCCCAGAATTGCAAGGCGGCGGTCAAGGATCATAACATCATGCGGGTTAATGCGAAGGCTCTTGGGATCGACCCCAAAGCGCCTACCTGCACTGGGCCAGATGTCGGCAGGTGGGGGCTCGCCAAAAGTCCTCTCATATGATCGAAAAGTCTGGGCATATTGATCGTAATACCGCGTGCGCTCGACTGTCCCTCCGGCGGTTGGTCCGTGGTGCAAGTCCATGCCCAGAACCGTCGGGCAAAATTCGCCCCAATACTCACGGCTGAATGTCAGGTGCAGATGCCACACCTGATCGACCGCATCCGACGGCGTAACCTCGTGCTCGGCGGTGCAGGCGAGATAGCAGAAACGCTTGTATTCGTGGATGACAGCCTCAGCGTGTTCAACCGTCCAGCGGTTCTCACGCGCAAGACGCGCCGCAAAGGTGAACTCGGCATCAACAGGGCCGATGGTGTAACCTTCAAGACGGCGCCAAAGATCGGTGTCGGCAAGAGCGCTCATAAGCGCTATTGGTCGGCGAAATCCTGGGCGATGACAAGTTTTTGCTCATCCCACTCGATCACCGCCTGCCTGGTCATGGGGACAAGAAGCGTCTTCATCCCCTTGGCTGGCGGGGGATCAAGGGTAATTTCTACGATGTCGGTCGCGCCATAATTCTGTACCGCTGCGACCGTGCCGATCACGCGGCCTGTATCGGTCTGCGCCTCCAGGCCAATGAGGTCGGCATGATAGTATTCGTCTTCGGCAAGTTGCGGCAATTCTTCGCGCGGTACGCTAAGCGTGGTGCCGCGCAATTTTTCCGCAGCATTTCGCCCGTTCACTTCGGCAAAGCGAGCGACCGCCCCGCCCTTGTTATCAGAACGAATTTTTTTGAGGGTGAGCTCGCCTGAATTGAAGCTCTTATGCGCTTTCAGCGCCTCAAGCCCTTCGCCAAGCAGTTTCAGACGGACCTCGCCCGCCACGCCATGCGCGCCAGTTACGGCGGCAAGGACAATCGGTTCGTTTGAACTCATTTACAGAACTCCGCTCGCCCTGAGCCCGTCAAAGGGCTGCAGGTCCCCTTCACAAGGAAAAACGATCCTTTGACAAGCTCAGGATGAGCGGGTTTTGGCATGAAAAGTTTAGCTCTCTGGCTTCTCTTCACCGCCCTCTTCACCAACAGCTTCTTCAGCAGGAGCCTCTGCCGCTGCTTCTTCTGGCGCTGCTTCTTCAGCAGGTGCTTCGGCTGCCGCTTCTTCAGCTGCTTTCGCTGCCTCTTCGGCTTCTTTCGCCTTCTCAGCCTTCTCTTCAGCACGCTCTACGGCTTTCTCGCCGGGCTTACCCTTGTTCGGGTTGTTGCGTGCTTCACGCTCAAGAATGCCAGCAGCATCGAGGAAGCGGTGTACACGGTCCGAAGGCTTCGCACCAACCGAAAGCCAGTGACGGGCACGGTCTTCGTTCAATTTCACGCGCTCAGGATTGTCCTTGGCGAGCAGCGGGTTGTAGGTGCCGATTTGCTCAAGGTACTTACCATCGCGCGGAGCTCGCGAGTCAGAGACGACGATGCGGTAGTAGGGACGCTTTTTCGCACCACCGCGCGAAAGACGGATTGCAACTGCCATTATAGATTACCTTTCAAGTGTAACTGTCTGTATTATTTTGAATTCGTGGTTATTTCTTTTTGGGACCGCCAAGGCCGGGAAGACCGGGTGGGAGCCCGCCGCTGGGACCGCCCATGCCGGGTAGGCCACCGGGCATTGATCCGCCCATGCCAGGGGGCATCCCGCCGCCACCAAACATGGCAGCAAGGCTTTTCAGGCCGCCCATTTTCTTCAATTGCTTCATCGCCTTGGACATTTCCTGATGCATTTTCAGGAGCTTGTTCACGGTCTGAACATCTGTACCGGAACCGGCGGCGACACGCTTCTTGCGCTTGGCGTTCATCAAATTGGGATTGGCGCGTTCTTTGGGCGTCATCGAACCGATAATCGCGTCCATATGAACCAGCACTTTGTCGTCCATGTTGGATGCAGCAAGCGCTTGCTTCGCCTTCTTCATGCCAGGCATCATGCCCGCAAGCATCCCGAGGCCACCCATATTCTGCATTTGCTTCAATTGCATACGCAGATCGTTGAGGTCGAATTTGCCCTTCTCGAAGTTTTCAGCGAGCTTTGCCGCCTCTTCCTCTTTGATGGTCGCTGCCGCCTTTTCAACAAGGCTGACAACATCGCCCATGCCGAGGATACGGTCGGCAACGGAAGCGGGGCGGAATGTCTCAATGGCGTCGAGCTTTTCGCCCGTACCTGCAAATTTGATCGGCTTGCCCGTGACCGCGCGCATCGATAGCGCAGCACCGCCTCTGGCATCGCCGTCCATACGGGTAAGCACAACGCCGGTAAGCGGTACTTCACCCGAAAAGCTTTGCGCGACATTCACCGCGTCCTGACCGGTGAGGCTATCGACAACAAGGAGCACTTCGGTAGGCGCAGAAACCTGCGATACGGCCTTCATTTCGGCCATCAAAGCTTCGTCGACGTGCAAGCGGCCTGCGGTGTCGAGCAGGAGAACGTCGAAGTTTTGAAGCTTTGCCGCGCCCATTGCGCGCCGCGCGATATCGACCGGCTGTTGCCCTTCAATAATCGGCAGGGTCGCGACATCGACCTGTTCGCCCAAAACCTTGAGCTGTTCCTGCGCCGCCGGACGGTTCACGTCCAGGGACGCCATCATGGCTTTCTTGCCGTGGCGCTCGCGGATCAGCTTGCCAAGCTTTGCAGTGGTCGTGGTTTTACCGGAGCCCTGAAGACCCACCATCATAATCACAACCGGCGGCGTGGCGTTGAAGTTTAATTCTTCGCCAGCACCAACTTCGTCGCCCTCGCCTGTGAGCATGGCGACAAGTTCGTCATGGACGATCTTGACGACTTGCTGGCCCGGTGTGACCGATTTGAGGACGTCTTGACCAACGGCCTTCTCTGTTACCGCATCAATAAACCGGCGCGCAACGGGAAGGGCGACGTCGGCTTCGAGCAATGCCACGCGCACCTCGCGCATCGCATCGCGAACGTCTTGCTCTTTGAGGCTGCCGCGGCCTTTAAGTTTATCGAATACCCCGCCAAGACGGTCGGACAAGTTGTCAAACATAGTTCACGCCTCCCCCGTTGTTGGCCGCTAATTCTTGGTAGTCGCGATGCCGAACCGAAAAAGTGGTATCCATTTTTTCTGGCATCACTCCGCGACCTTTGAGCTTGTCAAAGACGCCGCCTAAGCGATCGGACAGATTGTCAAACATCTTCAACTACTCCTCACAAGACCACATGAGCCCTGATAAACGCGAAAAACGCCGGCGGACGAAACCTCGTCGGCCAGCGTGCGGAAATCCTCGACAGATAACCGGCTTTTTTAGTCTAACGCCATCGGCTTGGATTTTTCGACTGGGTGGAGGCGAAAATTGTGGCTTTTCGTGACCCGGAGCGCAGCGATCTTAAGGATCGTGAGCACCGGAAGCGCGAAAACCCGCAATTTGCAGCCCGCCCAGGCGGAAAAGACAAGTCGATGGTGGAGCCTAGCGGGATCGAACCGCTGACCTCAACACTGCCAGTGTTGCGCTCTCCCAGCTGAGCTAAGGCCCCGTATCATCGTTGTGTTGGCATTGTTTCAAACGCCATACCCTCGCTTTCACGAGGGAGCGCCCCATTAGGACTGCCCCTCGCGAAACGCAAGAGCAAAATCAGTTATCGTCGTTGTCGTCGTCATCTTTCGATGCGGTCACGCCAAGATCGTCGTCGCCACCAAGGTCGACATCGTTATCGGGCGAGTCTTCAGCGTCGTCGATATTTTCGATGTCTTTGAGATCATCATCTTCATCATCAGCCGCCAGATCGGTGTCAGCTTCGCCGTTCTTCGCCTTTTCAGGGTCGTCGATCGGAATTGGCTGCTTGGATTTCAGAACAGGCTCTGGATACCACTGGTGACCGTTCGGGCTTGTCACAGGGTTATCATTGCCAAGATCATAAAAACGCTCGCCCGTTTGCGGGCAGGTGCGCTTTGTTCCCCATTCGGGTTTAGGCATTTGGTTGGTCCTTATCTGGTCCCGCCACAATGGACGGGCAGTAAATCAATAACTGTCATTTGGGCCGCGCATTGAAGGAATCAAGTCATCGCGCGGCTTTGATCGGCGCGCGCCTTGCCATAGCCTTGTAGCGCTGTCAAAGAACCGTCCGAAATGCATACCACAATGACCAGTCATACATTCACATCATCGCCCCCGCTCAAGGGCCGTTTAACGGTTCCCGGCGACAAATCGATCAGCCACCGCTCCCTTATGTTCGCAGGGCTTGCCGTTGGAGAATCGCGCATCACCGGATTGCTTGAAGGCGAGGATGTCCTCGCCACCGCAGCGGCGATGCGCAAGCTGGGCGCTGATATTGAACGATTGGGAGACGGAACTTGGGTGGTTTACGGCGCAGGGCTTGGCAGCCTGCTCGAACCGCGCACCGCTCTTGATATGGGCAATTCTGGAACCTCGACGCGGCTGATGATGGGTCTTCTGGCAAGCCATGCCGTCAGTGCAACCTTTGTGGGCGATGCGAGCCTTTCTGGCCGTCCCATGAACCGCGTGATCGAGCCACTTAGCCAGATGGGCGCATCGTTTGAGGCGTCGAGCGGAGGCACCCTGCCCTGCATGGTGCGCGGCGCGTTTCCGGCAGTGCCAATCACATACCGCCTGCCCGTAGCGAGTGCGCAGGTAAAAAGCGCGGTCCTGATCGCTGGCCTCAACACGCCCGGTATTACAACGGTGATCGAGCCTGTCGCCACACGCGATCACACCGAGCGGATGCTTACCGGATTTGGCGCGCAGCTGGAGATCGGCGAAGACAAAGGCGAGCGCGTCATTACTATTCACGGTGAGGCGGACCTGACCGCGATGGATGTGACCGTCCCGGGCGACCCTTCATCAGCGGCATTCTTCCTCGTTGCGGCAAGCATCATTCCGGGAAGCGATCTTGTGGTCGAAAACGTCGGCCTCAATCCTACGCGCGCTGGCATTGTGACAGTGCTCAAGCAAATGGGCGCTGACATTGAGGAATTGAACGCCCGCGAAGTCGGCGGCGAGCCCGTCGCGGACCTGCGCGTCCGTTATGCTCCGCTTACCGGGATCGATGTGGACCCGGCCATCGTCCCAAGTATGGTGGATGAGTTCCCCGTTCTGTTTGTCGCCGCTGCTCTTGCCAAAGGAACCACGCGCTGCACGGGTCTTGAGGAATTGCGCGTTAAAGAAAGTGACCGCATCGCCGTAATGGCAGCCGCTCTCACCGCAGCAGGAGCCCGCGTTGAAGAGCAAGAGGACGGCCTCACCATCTACGGCACGGGCGGAGAGCCTCTTAACGGCACATCAGGCGAGCCTGTAAAAACGCATCTCGACCACCGGATTGCGATGAGCATGGCGGTGGCTGGCCTTACAAGCAAGAACGGTGTCGAAGTCGACGACACCGCTCCGATCGCGACGAGCTTTCCGAGCTTTATGGAGCTTCTCGAAGGGGCAAGTCGATGATTGGCCAATACCGAGACACTCTTATGACTCTCGCCGTCGGCATTCCTGTACTGGCGGGGATGATCATCAAACACGGAGGCCTTAAGGAGACGTGGAATCAAAACAATGGCGGTCTAATTATTACCATAACTGTCATTTTAATCATCCTCGGACACTCGGTTCGCAAGGATCGCCAGAAGGTAGCTGAAATCCGAAAGGGGCAGGATTGAACACTCCGCTCGACATATACTCCCTCATCGGCTTCGTCGGCACGGCCTGCATCATCGGTGCCTACGCCTATCTGACTTATGTCGATAAGCCCAATCCCTTCATCCTCCACGGGACCAATCTCACTGGCGCAGGCCTGCTCACCATCAGCCTTCTGGTTCACACCAATTGGCCAAGTCTCGTGCTCGAAGGCTTTTGGGCGGCGATTGCCATATTTGGACTGTACAAAGCCTTGCGAGCCCGCGCGCAAAGCGACAAAACGGTGCAATGATCAAAACGATCTTGAGCCTAGGGGGAACGCCGAGACGCCGCCGTCTTGCAGGCGCTCTCATCCTCTTTACAACAGCAATCGCATCGTCGGCCTTGCGCAATGGAGGCCAATTTCTGACGATTGATATGGCATCAAATCTCGCGATTGCTGCTATTGTGTTTGGACTGCTGCACTTTCGGTGGCGAAACCGGGAAAGGCGCGAATTGACGCCGGGGAAGCTTGAGGACACATTTTCATGATCATTGCCGTCGACGGGCCTACAGCATCAGGCAAAGGCACCATTGCCAAGAGGTTGGCCGCGCACTTTGGCGTGCCCTGTCTTGATACGGGCCTTCTTTACCGGGCGGTGGGGCGTCAGGTTGCGATGAATGGCGGCGATCCTGACAACCCGATAGATGCACTTGCAGCCTGCGATTTTCCCGATGCGCTGCTTGACGACGACATCCTTCGCACTGAGGAGACAGGCGGCCTTGCAAGCCGCGTCTCGGTTCACCCCGAAGTGCGCGAGGCCCTGTTCAAACGGCAACGCGCTTTTGCAGAGCAACCCGGCGGCGCGGTGCTGGACGGACGCGATATTGGCACCGTGATCGCGCCTGATGCGGACGTAAAGCTGTTCATCACCGCAAGCGTCCAATCCCGGGCACGACGTCGCTGGCTTGAGATGGTCGAGAAAAAACTCGACCACGAAGAGGAAATCCCGCTTTCTGAAATTGAGAAGGACGTTGTCGCCCGTGATGCGCGCGATATCAATCGTAAGGACGCGCCTCTTAAAGCCGCACCCGACGCCTTGGTGATCGATACCACCACTTTTGACCGCGAACAGGCTTTTGAACTGGTCCGCGAGGCGGTTGAAGAGGCTCTCGCCAAGACGTGAAATCGCTTGCAATTGCGCCCTGTTCCCGCTAGGCGCGCGCCCGTTCCGGACATCGTTAGCGGTGAACAGAACCTTCGCTCGTGCATTCGGCCTTGCGGAGATGTCGGCCTCTTGCCCCGCAAGGCCAGCGCAATGGTGCGTCAGGCGGCGGTTTAAGACCCGGAGAAAAACTCCGTGGCCGGTAACAAACAAAACCAAGGATTAGCCAAGACTTATGGCAACCTCACCTAACCCGACGCGCGACGATTTCGAAGCGCTCCTTAACGAACAACTCGGCGGCGCCGGCGACGAAGGCTTTGAAGGCCGCGTTGTTATGGGCACTGTCACTGCAATCGAAGCAGGACACGCCGTTATCGACGTAGGTCTTAAAAGCGAAGGCCGCGTCAACCTCAAAGAATTTGCACGCGGCGAAGACGACCACGGCTTGTCGGTTGGCGACGAAGTCGAAGTCTATGTCGACCGCGTTGAAAACGCTGACGGCGAAGCCATGCTGTCGCGTGACCGCGCTCGCCGCGAAGCAGCGTGGGACAAGCTCGAAAACGAGTTTGGCGAAGGCAAGCGCGTAGAAGGCCGCATCTTTGGCCGCGTCAAAGGTGGCTTCACTGTCGACCTCGATGGCGCTGTTGCATTCCTTCCCGGCTCACAAGTCGACATCCGCCCTGTGCGCGACGTCACGCCGCTTATGGAAGTGCCTCAGCCTTTCCAAATTCTCAAAATGGACCGTCGCCGTGGCAACATCGTTGTCTCGCGCCGTGCCGTTCTTGAAGAAACTCGCGCCGAACAACGCAGCGAGCTTATCAACGACCTTGCCGAAGGTCAGGTCATCGACGGCGTGGTCAAGAACATCACCGACTACGGTGCATTCGTTGATCTTGGCGGCATTGATGGCCTCCTCCACGTCACCGATATGAGCTACAAGCGCGTCAACCACCCAAGCGAAGTGATCGCCATCGGCGACACCGTGACGGTTCAAATCGTACGCATCAACGCCGATACTCAGCGCATCAGCCTTGGCATGAAGCAGCTTGAAAGCGATCCATGGGATGGTGTGGCAGCGAAATACCCAGTTGGCATGAAGCTTTCGGGCCAAGTCACCAACATCACCGAGTATGGCGCGTTTGTTGAGCTTGAAGCTGGTATCGAAGGCCTTGTCCACGTCTCTGAAATGAGCTGGACCAAGAAGAACGTCCACCCAGGCAAGATCGTCAGCACTTCACAAGAAGTCGAAGTGGTGATCCTCGAAGTCGACAGCGACAAGCGCCGCATTTCGCTTGGCCTCAAGCAGGCTCAAGGCAACCCATGGGAAGAATTCGCAGAGAAATTCCCAGTGGGCGCGGAAGTCACCGGCGAAGTCAAGAACGCGACCGAATTCGGTCTGTTCATCGGCCTCGATGGCGACGTCGACGGCATGGTCCATATGTCGGACATCGCATGGGGCATCTCTGGCGAAGACGCGCTGGCGCTTCACCGCAAGGGCGAAGAAGTCAAAGCTGTTGTGCTCGACGTTGACGTTGAGAAAGAACGCATCAGCCTTGGCATGAAGCAGCTTGAAAAAGGCGCTCCAACCGAAGCAGGCGCAGCGGCCGCTGGTTCGCTTCGCAAGGGCGAAACCGTCACTGTCACCGTTCTCGAAGTTCGCGATGGCGGCCTCGAAGTTCAGGTTGGCGACGATGGCGCAACCGGCTTCATCAAGCGCTCTGACCTTGGCCGTGACCGCGACGAACAACGTCCAGATCGCTTCCAGGTCGGCAGCAAGGTCGACGCAATGGTCACCGGTTTCGACCGCTCGAAAAAGCCAAACTTCTCGATCAAGGCGCGTCAAATCGCCGAAGAGAAAGAAGCAGTGCAACAGTTCGGTTCATCCGATTCAGGCGCATCGCTCGGCGACATCCTTGGCGAAGCGCTCAAGGGCAAAGAAGACTAAGTCTTTAGTCACACTGGCAAACCGAAAACGGCCCGCCCGCAGCAATGCAGGCGGGCCTTTTCTATTGCGAGATGCACGATTAGAGTGGCGCTTGAGAAGAGGATCCCCACCCCATGCTTGAAGTCCATCAATTCCCGTGCCTTTCCGACAATTACGGCTTTCTGCTGCACGATCCATTGAGCGGAGAAACCGCCGCAATCGACACCCCTGATGGGGGAGAATATCTGAAACAGGCAAAGGCCAAGGGCTGGACCATTTCGCAAATCTGGAACACGCACTGGCACCCGGATCACGCTGGCGGCAATGGCGAGATTGTAAAGGCGACACACGCGAAGGTTATCGCGCCACAAGAGGTGGAGAAGCTCTCCCAAATCGACCAGGTGGTATCGCATGACGACATTGTCACTATAGGCGACCATAAAGCGCGCGTGATTGACGTGTCGGGCCACACCAATGGCCATGTTGCATTTTACTTGGAAGACAGCGGCATGGCTTTCGTCGGCGACAGTGTCTTTGCCCTTGGTTGTGGTCGAATGTTCGAAGGCGAGCCTAAGCAGTTTTGGGATAGCCTTTCGCGCATCAAACAGCTTCCCGAAGACACGGTTCTTTACTGTGCGCATGAATACACTCAGGCGAATGCGAAATTCGCGCTCCACGCTGACCCCGACAACGCTGAGCTTCAAGAATACGCTGCTGAGATCGACGACAAGCGCGCTCGTGCAGAGGCGACTGTCCCGACGGTGTTGGGGCGCGAGCTGGCCACCAACCCGTTCCTGCGCGCCGACGATCCGGCGCTGCAAGCGCGCTGGGGCGGCGATGCGCCGCACGAAACCTTCGCCGCCATTCGCGCCGGCAAAGACAACTTCTAAGCTCTCGCGTGCAAGCGTTACGGGTTCAAGAACTATCGCCGGACCTTTCAGGGGTCCATCTGGTCGAGTTACCAGAGCCAAGCCGCGCGCCGGGCGAAGTCTTGGTGCGCGTCAAAGCAGCGTCTTTGAACTTCCCCGATTTGCTGATGACCAAGGGGGAGTATCAGTTCAAGCCAGAGCCCCCTTTCACCAGCGGCCTTGAGATGGCGGGCGAAGTGATTGAAGCAGATCCCGGCAGCGGCTTCACGCCAGGCGATAAGGTAATCGGCGGCAATAAGACAGGAGCGTTTGCGGAGGTCATTAGTCTCCCCGAACGGGGCCTTTCCCCCCTTCCCCCCGGTCTCACCTTTGCACAGGGCGCGGCGATGGGAGCGGCCTATCAGACTGCTTACACCGGGCTTGTCGAACTAGGCGGATTAGAAGCCGGACAATGGGTTTTGGTTCACGGCTCAAGTGGCGGCGTGGGATTGGCGGCTTGCGATCTTGCGAAAGCCTTGGGAGCGCGCGTGATTGCAGCCACAGGGGTTGAGGCGAAACGCGCAGCAATCGAAGCCGCCGTCGAACCAGACGCTGTTATCACCGCGAAGGGCCGCTTTCGCGAGCAAGTGGCGGACCTCACAAATGGCAAGTTATGCGACATCGTCTTCGATCCGGTAGGCGGCGATGTTTTCGACGAATCGACACGCTGTGTGAGCTTTGCTGGCAAGCTTATCGTGGTCGGCTTCACCAGTGGGCGCATCGCAGAGATTGCGACCAATATCCCTCTCATAAAAGGCTTTAGCGTCGTCGGACTTCGCGCTGGCGAATACGCTCGGCGCTTTCCCGAACGAGGCCAAGCGATCAACGAAGCGATTGCCAAACTGGCAAGCGCAGGACGCATCACGCCAACAATTGACCGCACCCTGCCGCTCTCACACTGGCGCGAGGGCTTCGACGCCATGGCGCGCCGGGAGCTGGTCGGGAAAGTTGTGCTTGAAATGTGAGCTCCTGCGAAAGCAGGAGCCTATCTCGAAAGGTTGGATGATGGGCTCCTGCTTCCGCAGGAGCGCAACTCATCTCAGAGCGACGAGATAACCTCGTCAGCGAGTGCCTTGTCAGCATCCTTATCATGTTTGTCAGCGATAATCTTGCGCGAGGCCGTAGCAGCCGCGTCTACCGCAGTAGCGCGCACACCTGCGACAGCTTCACGCTCTGCCGCTGCGATCTTGTCTTCGGCCATGCGCTTGCGACGCTCTACCATCGCCTTGCTGTCTTCTTCAGCCTTGGCGAGGATTGCGTCGGCTTCACGCTGAGCGCCTTCCATCATGGCTTCAGCGTCTTTTTCAGCGCCAGCAATCTTGGCTGCATACTCGTCGCGCAAAGTCTCTGCTTCAGCGCGAAGCGCCTTGGCTTCATCAAGCTGGGCTTTGATCTCGGCAATCTTCTTGTCGAGCCCGCCGGCAATCGCGGAAGGAACCTTCTTCCACAGGACAATCGCAATCAACACAGCCATCGAGAGGCTGACCCATTGATAGTCCTGAAGGCCAAAGGCCGACGGCCCCTCGCCCGCTGCGATTGTGAGAGAAATGAGATTAGGCATCTGTAAGCGCCTTCTTCACCGCAGAGCGAGCGCTCCGCTTGTCAACTTTAGTACCAGCAAGCCGGGCAACGATTTCCTGCGCTGCTTCGGTCGCCACATCTTCGACCTCGGCCATCGCGCTCTCACGCGCTGCTTCGATCTCGGCTGCTGCTTTCTCAAGCTTGGCATCGAGACGCTTTTGCGCCGCTGCCAGCTTCTTCTCTGAGGAAGAGGCCGCTTTGGCCTTCGCCTCTGCGATCAACCCTTGCGCCGCAGCACGGTTTGCATTCTCACGCTCACGCCACGCTTCTTCTTGCGTGTCAGCCGCGTCGCGGGCTGCCTGAGCTGCTGCGAGATCGTCCGCGATTTGTTTGTCGCGAAGTTCAACAGTGCTCATCACTTTGGGCACCATTCCGCGCCCGATGAGGAAGAAGGTTATGCCAAAGAACACCAGCATCCAGAAAATCTGACTGGAATAAGTGTCTGCTAATTGGGCTATCTGAGGCATGGATTAGGCCTTCGAACGTGAGGGGGCGAGAGCGTTAGTTGATAAAACACCTCCAGGAGGCAGATTCGCTGAATCCGCCTCCTGTAGGAGTTTGTAGGATTAAGCGACGAAGATCAGGATCATCGCGACGACGAACGCCAGCAGGCCGAGAAGCTCAGCTGCGGCGAAGCCGATGAAGAGGCGACCTTGTTGGCCGTCTGCAGCGCCCGGGTTGCGAAGTGCGCTCTCAAGGAACGAACCAAAGACGTTACCCACACCGATCGCGGCCATACCGGCACCGATTGCTGCGAGGCCTGCGCCGACGAGCTTGGCTGCTTCTGCTTCCATTGTAAAAACTCCTTAGAAAATCAGTCTGTTAATTGGGAAAATAAAGTAACTCAGTGAAGGTGCTCTGCATCGTTGATGTAAAGCGAGGTGAGCAGTGCAAAGACGTATGCCTGAATGCCTGCCACCAGAATTTCGAGGGCTGAGATGCCGATCATCAGGATGAAGCTTGGCGCACTGACCAGAAGGCCAAAACCAAGACCTGCGTTAAGACCATCCATCACGAAGCTTGAAAGCACTTTCAAAAGGACGTGGCCTGCCATCATCGCCACAAAGAGACGCAGCGCGAGGCTGAACGGACGCACGAGAAACGAGATCAGCTCGATTGGGAAAATGATCGGGATCATCGGCAGCGGGGTACCGTGCGGCACGAACAGGGTGAAAAACTTGATGCCGTGCTTCCAGAAACCAACCAGCAGCACGATGGAGAAGCTGATGATGGCGAGCACACCGGTCACAGTGAAGTGGCTGGTGAAGGTGAACGGGTGAAGCCCAACAAGGCCAATAGGCAGAAGGCCCAAAAGGTTGCCGAACAGGATGAACATGAACAGGCTGAAGACATAAGGGAGGTATTTTTTACCACCTTCGCCAATGTTCGCCTCAAGCATATCGTCGATAAAGCCAGTGAAGCTTTCTACTGCCATCTGCCAACGACCGGGCACCAGCTCGCGCTTCATGCCTACAAAGACGAAGGCCCAAAGCAAAACGGTTGTCACAGCCATCCACAAAGCGGAATTGGTGAACGCGATGTTATATCCGGCAATTTCCCAGACGTCAGAGCCGAAAAGTGGCTCGATCTGGAATTGCTTCATCGGATCGACTTTGGCTTCCGCTACCGGATTAGGTGCGCCTGTCACGATCGTGTGTATCCCTTGGTACCTGTTTAAACGCGCCCGCCCTGACTTTGACCTTTATTGAGGGTCATCATCAGGAGTTTTGGACTGCGCATTAGCCGCAGTAATGATATTCCTGAAAGCAACGCCAATTCCGAGGAACAGACCCACTAACAGACCCCAAGGCGATGTTCCGAACAAGGCGTCAACCGCCCATCCGATCACAAAGCCTCCCAAGATCCCGCCGATGAGGTCCGCTAGCACCCGGTTGCCGCTGCGATAATTCGCATCAGCCCCCTTTTGCTTTGACCGGTTGCGTTCATCTTCGCGTTCTCTCGCAGCTTTCAGCCGCGCTTCGAGCGCATCAATTCGCGCATCCTCAAGGATGGGTTCTTTGGCGGGTTTTTCCTCGCTCATGCTGACCTCTTCATAAAGATGGAAAAGCGCGAGCTCGAAAGGTGCCCGCCAAGGGCGAGTGCCCCCTAGAAGAGCGCGATTCTGGAGTCAATGGTGGTGTAGTGGGTTTTCCGCGCGATGCTGCGAATGAAAGGCCGGCCAGGCAGCGTTTTGCGCCGCTGTATCGTCAAAGGGCTACGGGCAAATGGGTAGACGCGCAGGCGGAGCGGACGTGCGGGTCTGCCACGAGCCATCGGGCGCCTGATATTTTTCGCCCGGAACGGTGCGCGCAATCGCCTGACACCCGGCGGTAGTCGCATATTGTTCGACCGTCGCATTATTTTCCTGCGCTTTGCGGGTATAAACCGCGCGGCGTTGGATATTGATGTCATTGACAAGGGTTTGCAGCGCAGGCGTTGGCTGACCAACAATCCCCAGATAACCGTCAATCTGTTCGCCAACGCTGCCATTGGCGCGCGCTGCGGCATAGGCCGGATCGCGCTGAGCCATTGCGGGGGTCGCCATACCGGTCAAAACAGTGGCACCTGCAATCAGGACCATCATGGATTTGCGAAAGCTGTTCATCTCGTTTCCTTTTCAACCTTCCCGTCGGCGTTTGCGCGCCGCATCAGAAGATGTCTGCATTCTCATCAATCGTATTGCTGGCATCTTCTGCCAGACGATATAGCACTTCGGCGCGAATGTTGACGTTGAGCTCGATCACAATCGGTTCTTCGGGTGCGGCGACGTTGATACATCCGCCAAGCCCCGCAACCCCGCCTGCGATCGCGGCAATCTGCCACACCTTACGGTTCATATTCGCTCCCCTGAATTTGACGAAGCCGAGTGTGGCACCGCCGCTTTCGGGGGTCAATTTGTCGTGTGTCATAGCTTTCCATCGCTTTCTGGAGGTTGAACGGCAGGGTCTTCCCTGCGTTCAGCTTTGCCCGGAGAAGGTGTGGGTGTTGGTGTGGGAACAGGATTTGGCGCTGGAACGCTGCTGCGAGGCACAATTTTGTTGCCCTCGATTGTCAGCAGACCCTGATCGATGGGATTGCCAAAGACTGTGGGGTCAAACAGGCCGCGGACAATCGTCGCCAGCAGATAGAAGTTTTCCGAGCGCACATTGATCTTGAACCGGATCGGCAGGTTAGCAAGCTGTCGCGTGACGAAATTCCTGCTCGCCCCTGCGCCTTGCCTGACGCCATCAATATTGAAATTGGTGACAATCTCGCCCGCCAGATTGCCGTTCAGTTCAATGCTCATCTGATTGTAATCGAGCGAGCGGAGCGTCTGGAATGCGTAATTGCCCATTGCGCCCAGGTCTTCGTAAGTAAGCTCGCCCACGTAAGAAACATTGCCGCCCGGAGGCCGCGAAATGAGCAGGCCGCCAGCAATCGTGCCATTGCCCTGCGCATCGAAGATGATCGGAATGGTGCCGTCGAACTGCCCGGTCGCGCTGATGTTAGAAAGCTCCATCTGCGTTACAAATGTCGCGGCATCGAGCGCTATGATCTCGAAGATGTAGCTTTGCCCCTGCCCGCCTCCATAATCGAGCGTCACGGGCCGCAAGATCAGCTCGCCGCCCATAAAGGGCCAGCGTCCGTCATTCACCTGAATGAGCGTGCCATCGGTGATCGAATAGACGATCCGACCATCAAGCGCCTCGATCCCCGGATTGACCGAAGCGATGGTGGCGACCTGATTTGGCGCGGTGGTCATGGCAAGGAGGTCGGTAAACTCTATCGTGCCCGCAAGACCGCGCACAGGGCCAAAGGCAGCAGCAAAGTCGAACCCTTGGGTCGAGAAGGTGCCGGTGCTGTCGATGTCGCTCCCGTTCCAATCCACGCGGCCCTCGCCCTTTATCATCCCATCGGCAAAGGCGATCAGACCTTTGGTAAGCGGTGTTAGATCGTCGGGCTGGAACGCCTCGTCAAAGGCGAGCCCGGGAACAGTGAAGTCTGCACCGCCTTTACCCGTCGCTAAATCATGGCTCAGCATGATTCGAGCCACTTTGCGCGATGTTGCGGCATGGGACAGATCAGCATTGGCGAGCACCATGCCATCGGCAAACGTCAGGCTCGCGCCCTCGCTTGCCAAGGGTTCTATGCGCCGGGTGGCTCCGGGTTCGACCCTCTCGGTGACTGTAAAAGCGCCGTCGCGAAGGGCGAGCACATTGTCGGCAAAGCTCCATTCGCCCGAAAGCGCTGAAATATCGAGTGGCACGAGGTCGAGAGAGGCATTGACCCCTTCAATCTCGCCGCCAATCACATCGCCAAGTTCGCCGTCGATACGGGCCGCATCGAACCGCACGGCTTCGCCGCTAGCGCCGATCCTTGCGGTAAGGTCGGTAAGCGCGAAACCACCGGGATAGCGCAGGGTGGCACTCGACGCGGTGATGGCGGCAGGGCTTTCGCCCAATGTTCCGGCGAGTGCGACTTCGCCTACGCGGGCGCCGATTTGCAAGGCATCGCGATATTGCACGATCGCGCCGCCTGCGTCCGGGCAAACGGTCAGTTCTTGTCGGCGCAGCGCGAAGTCATAAGCGTTGAGCCCTGCGAGCCGCGCGGTGCCGCAGCGCGTTCCTAACGCCAATCCGCTGCTTTCGGACCACCGCCCCTCAATGGGAAGAACAAGACCCTGAAGCCTTCCGCCCGGTATATTTCCCTGGGCAAGCATTGTGCCGTCAAATTGCACTGCTCCGCTCGCATTTCGTCGTGCTTCAAGGCGGGGGATGCTGATCGCATCGGCCCCTTCGCGATATTCGACCATGCTCATGCGCAGGGCCAGATTGCCGCTGCCGCGCTGCGAGAGGCGCGCATTGATCCGGGGCAGGTCCGCGCCGCCGGTGAGGATATTGCCGGAAAGGTTCTCTGGCTGCCCCTCGCCTGCGCTCGCATAGCTGACACGCGACATTGCCAGCAGCGTCTCGCCACCAACGCTCCTCAGCCACGCTTCGGGAACAACAACACGCACAGTATCACTGGTGGTGCGCACAGAGGCATCGGCAGCAAAGGTGCCGCCCGAAAGTCCCCGGCCAAGGCCGCGCTCAAGCTTGGCCAGAAGCGAGCCGACAAGCGTGCCCTCCCCTGCCGCTCGCGCCTCGGCCAGACCAGCGCCATTGATGAAGGTCCTTGCGTCGATCGCATCGCCCGTCACCCCGCCTGTCCATTCATTGCGGGCAAAGCCCTGCTGGCTGCGCAAGGTGCCTTGCGAAGCGATGCGGGCTGCATTGGCGTAACTGGTCTTCAACCCTTGGCCCGAAATGTCATGGCGAAGGCTCAATTCGACCTGTTCGCCAAATGCGAGGGCAAAATCCGCCGAACCGCCAAGCGTGCCGAGCGCCATATCAGAATAGCCCAAGTCTGAGCCATTGAGCGCCAGATCGCCTTCAACCGAGGCAAGATCTTGAGCCAGCGTCAACACCGCGCCCACATCGGCTGCTGCTATATTTGCCCCCTCGCAGGTAAGCTCGCGCAACCGCAGCGGACCATCGAAGGTGAGCCTTCCTGCATCACTGGTGAGGTCGCCAAAGGCGGTTGCGCCCCTCGCCGAGCACCCTTCTACGCCTAGCCCCGGTGCCGTGGCCGCGAGCGTGCCCACAAACCCGTCGTCAATCGCGCCTTTGCCGTCCAGTTTGGCACCGATGACACCATATTCGCTCGAAATCCGCGCGCGCCCGTCGACGATGCGCACGTTATATGTGGGCAGCCCCGCCGGCTCCTCGCTTTCGGCAAAAAGCAGGGCATCAAGGCTCCCGAAGCTCAGCACGCCATTGGCAAATTCGCCAAACAGACGTGGCCGCGTCAATTCGATCTGGCCAAGCGCAGGCGGACCGTAGGTATAGGATAGAGCAAGCGTCACCCGCTCGGCGGTAAAATCGGGCCGCGCCGGATCGCCCACAACAAGGTTGCGGATAACCTGTCGCCGCGCACCGATGCTCTCGATCTCGTAGCTCGCCTCAAGCCCGTAATTGGCAAGCGTGTCTTCGATCAGATTGCCCGCAATCCGCTCCCGCCCAAGCCATGCGAGCGATCCCGCCAGCACCACGAACGCCAGCACCATGAGGCTTATCCGCCAGCGCCAACGCGCAGGCCAAAAGCGCCGTCTGCGCTTCAGATCGGGTAAATCCGCTTCGGGCTGAACCTCTGCCATGGGCCTCATCACTTGCGCGCAAGCCTCGACAAAGGCAATGATAGTCGCGTGTAAAATCAGTGCACGAGGCGAGATTGCCACAATCTGAAGACGCATTTGACTTTGGCGAGGAGCGTGCGGGCACCCTCGCGCCCAAGTCGGATGCGGGAAAGCACGCAGGGCTTGGCCATCGCGAACGCCTGCGCGAGCGGCTCCTTAAGGGCGGTGCAGAGGCGCTGGCTGATTACGAGGTGCTCGAATACCTCCTGTTTGCCGCGATCAAACAGGGTGATACCAAGCCTATCGCCAAGGCGCTTCTTGCCCAGTTCGGCTCGCTCGCAGGAGTGCTCAACGCCGACCCGGCCGCACTCCAGCGCACGAAAGGCGTGGGAAAGACCAGCGCGGCTGCCCTTAAAAGTGTCGCCATTGCCGCGCGGCGCATGGCAAGAAGCGAGATCATCCAAAAGCCCGTCCTTTCAAGCTGGCAATCGCTACTCGATTATCTCGCCATCGACATGGCGCATTTGACGGTGGAGCGCGTGCGCGTGCTTTATCTCGACAGCAAGAACCGCCTCATCGACGATCACCATGTCGGCGATGGTTCGATTGACGAGGCCGCCATTCACCCGCGCGAAGTGATCCGCCGGGCGATGGATGTGGGCGCGGCTGCGCTGATCCTTGTCCACAATCACCCATCCGGTTCGCCAGAACCGAGCAAGGCCGACATTCAAATCACACGAAAGATTGCAGAGGCCGGACGGCTGCTGGGCGTAACGGTGCACGACCATGTGATCGTCGGGCGCGAAGGTCATGTATCTTTGCGAGCGAAGGGCCTGATCTAAAGCACGCCGCCTTTAATACGGGTGCAAGGAAAGGTGCAGGTAACTGCTCCCCGCCTCTTGCAATCATTGCCCCTCCCGCTTAGCCGCGCCCCCGACACTTCACTTCACAAAAGGACATTGCCCGATGGTCCCCCGTTACGCCCGCCCCGCTATGACCGCTCTTTGGGAGCCGGAAGCCAAATATCGCATCTGGTTCGAAATCGAAGCGCACGCGACGCAGAAGCTTGGCGAAATGGGCGTTGTGCCTGCCTCGGCTGGCAAGGCGCTATGGGATTGGTGGGCGACGAACCCTAAAATCGACGTTGAAGCCATCGACGCGATTGAAGCGGTGACAAAACACGATGTGATCGCGTTCCTTACTTGGGTCGCTGAGCAAGTCGATGCGGCTGGCTTCACCGGCGAAGCGCGTTTCATGCACCAAGGCATGACGAGCTCCGACGTGCTCGACACCACGCTTGCGGTGCAATTGGCGCGGGCGACCGATATTTTGCTAGAAGACTTGGATGGGCTTTTGGCGGCCATCAAAATGCGCGCCGAAGAGCATAAGTTCACTCCCACCATCGGGCGCAGCCACGGTATCCACGCAGAACCCGTGACCTTCGGCCTCAAACTCGCGCAGGCCTATGCCGAGTTTGACCGCTGCAAAACGCGCCTGATTGCCGCTCGCAAGGAAATCGCGACTTGCGCTGTTTCGGGTGCGGTCGGAACCTTCGCCAATATCGACCCTCAGGTTGAGGCTTACGTCGCTGAACAACTTGGCCTTGAGGTTGAACCGATCAGCACTCAGGTCATCCCGCGCGACCGTCACGCCGCATACTTCGCGACGCTTGCGGTGATCGCTGGCTCTATTGAACGCCTTGCGGTGGAAGTGCGGCACCTTCAGCGCACGGAAGTTCTCGAAGCGGAAGAGTTTTTCTCCAAGGGCCAGAAGGGTTCGAGCGCCATGCCGCATAAGCGCAACCCCATTCTGACGGAGAATCTGACCGGGCAAGCGCGCATGATCCGCGCTTACGCCCTGCCCGCGCTTGAGAACGTGGCGCTTTGGCATGAGCGCGATATTTCGCACTCCTCGGTGGAGCGTTTTATCGGACCCGATGCGACGATCACCCTCGATTTCGCGCTCGCACGCCTGACCGGGGTGGTCGAAAAGCTTCTCGTTTATCCTGAGCGGATGCAGTCGAACATGGATGCAATGGGCGGGCTCATTCATTCACAGCGTGTTCTGCTTGCTCTCACCCAAGCAGGGGTGAGCCGCGAGGATGCCTATCGTCTGGTGCAGCGCAACGCGATGAAGGTGTGGGAATCGGGTGGCAAAGTCATGCTTCTCGATCTGCTCAAAGCCGATGATGAAGTGACCGCTGCCCTTTCTGAAAGCGAACTCGAAGAGAAATTCGACCTCGAATATCACTTCAAACACGTGGACACGATCTTCGCGCGCGTTTTTGGATAAGGCGCAAGCTGGACACGGGCTCCAAATCGCTTAGGCTTGCAAGCGGACTTTGAACGGATAGGGGTAAGGCGCCTTGCAAATTGTGCGCACTATTGTGTGGGTCGTGATTTCGATCGCGATCATGCTTTTCTCAATCCTCAACTGGAACCCGGTTGAGATCACTTTGTGGAACGGCATTCTGGTTGAAACGAAGGTTCCGGCTTTGGTGATCCTCGCCTTCCTGCTCGGCCTGTTCCCGATGTGGCTTTACCATCGCAGCGTCAAATGGGGGCTTCAGCGTCGTATTCGCAGCCTTGAAAGCTCGATCAAATCCGCAGCGCTCGCTCGTCAGCGTGAAACGCCTGTGGATACGACTGCGGACAAGCCTGTGGATGCACCTGTGGAAAAGCCGGCAGAACCCCTCTCCCCCGTCGATGAGGCACGAGAAGAGAGCAAGCCATGAGCAATCCTGTCTATCTCGCGCTTGATGTGCCTCAGATTGAGCCTGCAAAAGCTCTCATCAACAAGGTGAAAGCGCATATTGGCGGCGTGAAGCTCGGCCTTGAATTCTTTTGCGCGCATGGCGGCCACGGTGTCCACGAAATCGCGCACTTGGGCTTGCCAATCTTTCTCGATTTGAAGTTTCACGACATCCCCAACACTGTCGCGTCTGCCATGATGGCGATCCATGTTTACGAGCCTAAAATCGTCACCATCCACGCAAGCGGCGGGCGCGCGATGATGGAGGATGCGAAGGCAGCAGCGGCGGAAGGGTGCAAGGTTGTCGCCGTCACCACGCTCACGAGCATGGATGAAACAGACCTTGCAGCAACAGGCGTTGGTGGCTCTGCTGAGGACCAGGTGATGCGCCTTGCCGAGCTTGCGCACTCAGCGGGACTCGACGGGATCGTGTGTTCGGGACGCGAAGTGGGCAAGGTCCACAAGCAATGGAAAGACGGCTATTTCGTTGTCCCCGGCCTTCGCCCCGCAGGGTCAGGTGCTGGCGATCAGAAACGCGTTGTCACCCCCCGCAAGGCGCGCGATGATGGGGCAAGCGTCCTCGTCATAGGCCGCCCGATCAGCCGCGCCGACGATCCAGAGGCCGCTGCCCGCGCGATTGAGGCGACGCTTTAGTCCGCCCGTTTGACACTGGGGTAGCCAGCCCTTTACGCTTTGCACAGCAAGCATGATACAGCGCAGGTACAGCTTGCGCGGGGCAAACATATATCCAACCAATTCATTACTTCTGGGGGCAGCTGGATGGAATTTCGTAATTCAAGGTGGGGTCTTCTATTGGCTTTCGCGATGGCGGCTTTGGGCCTGCCGTCTGCTGCGGCCGCGCAAAACCAACAGCTGATCCAAATGCGGGATGGCGTCGATGAGGCACACAAGCGGGTTTATGATCGCTACGGTGGCCCGGAAGAGAGGGTGACCAATTACGGCGGCTCCAAAACATATCGCACCTATAAAATGGTCCGCTGGAACACGGACAGAGCACTTTGCCGCACGCCTCAAGGAAAGATCGGCGTATTGTTGCTCGGCGCTATCCGCACACAGAAACTGGTTGAAACCTTTTCAAACGGTCGATCCTGGCCGCGTCCTGGCGATGGCGACTACACATACACAACGCGGTTTGATATCGTCGTGCCTCTTCGCGTGACCCTGACAGGGGGCGGGTTTGTGTTCGCATATGATCTGAGCGCAATGCGCACGCGCTGGTCTGGCGATGAGCACTCCTGGACGATCAGCCAATATGACGACAATTTCCGGCGTATGTTGCGCAATCAACCTGATCAGACTTACCGCAATGGTTTGCCAAGCGAATTGCAAATCAGTGCGCAAACTTTGGAAAGCAATATCTCGCAGCAATTGGATACGTGCCAACAGGTGCGGCGCAGCGCGTAGTTGCGCGATCAAGGCCCCTTGCACCTTCCACTTGCCTGTAGACGCGTCTAAATCCCCAAACGTATGCCTGTTCGGATCAAAATCTGCGGCCTTTCGACGCCTGACACCATTGCCGCGTGCGCCCATGCCGGGGCAAGCCATATCGGGTTCAACTTCTACCCGCCTTCCCCGCGTTTTGTGTCGGCCGAGCAGGCTGCAAAACTTTCTGAAGGGGTGCCTGCAACCTTGCAGAAAGTCGGGGTTTTTGTCGATGCAGATGATGCGTTTCTTGCGCAGATGGTAGAGGCGGGGAAGCTTGATGCGATCCAGCTTCACGGTAAAGAAACCCCTGCGCGCGCTGCCGAAGTATGCGCACGTTTTGATTTGCCCGTCTGGAAGGTTCTGAGCGTGGAAAACGAGGAAGACATCGCACAGGCGGCTGAATACTCAGACACCGCCGATTTCCTCTTGTTCGATGCCAAAACTCCCAAAGGCTCAGCGCTTCCGGGCGGTATGGGGCACAGCTTTGATTGGAACCTGCTCAAAGCTTACCACGGGCCGCTCCAATGGGGACTTGCTGGCGGGCTGACGGCGGACAATGTCGCAGAGGCGATCAACGCCACCGGAGCGCAATTGGTCGACACCTCATCCGGGGTCGAAAGCGCGCCGGGCATCAAAGATGCGGCGATGATCGAGACCTTCTGCAAGGCCGCTCTTTCCTGAACGAACCCCACCGCTCCCAAAGAAAAAGGGCGACCCGTCTCCGGATCGCCCTTTGGGTTGTAATCTATTCGCGTTGGGCGATTAGAACTTGATGCCGCCGCCGACAGCAAAGGTGTCGATATCGGAGAAGTCGGAGAAGAAGTGGCGGTATTCGCCCTTCACGTAGAAGTTGCCGCCAAGCTTTTGCTCAACGCCAAGGCCTGCGTGCCATACGTCTTCACCCGAGGTGAAGCTGCGGCCGCCAGCTGCGAAAATGCGGGTGCTTTCGCCAGCTTTCGTACCGATGCGCCCGGTAAGGCCGTACAGTTCGTCAGAACCGTCAACGAGCACTTTGTCGACAGACACTTCGCCGCCAACGAAGACAGTCTCGCCAAGGTCGAAGTCATAGCCCGCTGCTGCGCCGATGAAGCCTTCGTCAAAGCCGCCGCCGGTGGCGAGGCCACCGCGAACTTCAACGCGGCCTTCGCCAGCTGCGTCTTGTGCCATTGCCGGGGTTGCAAAAGCGGTTGCAGCCAGTGCTGCGGTAATCAAAGCAATCTTTTTCATTGCACGTCCTCTATAGATTTGAGGTTGTTAGGGGACGGCTTAGGTAGGTTTACGTGGATGAACCTTCAATTACAGAAAATGCTATTATTCCAGCCTTCGGTAATTTTGTGACTCATTTGCCACACATTATAAATCTGCCAGAAAGGTTTGCGCGTGCTGTCCAAGCATTGCGCGCGCCCACAGGTGCCCAGACACACCGTTCTTGACACGGCTGGACAGGCGCGGCTCTTCCTGCCAACGGATTTTTCCATGAATCAGACTACTCCTAATTCCTTCCGCAATGGGCCCGATGAACGCGGGCATTTTGGCGAGTTTGGCGGGCGCTATGTCGCTGAAACGCTGATGCCGCTGATCCTCGATCTGGAGCGTGAATATCGCGCGGCGCAGCAAGACCCTGAATTTCAGCGCGAGTTTGACGATCTGCTAGAGCATTACGTCGGGCGCCCTTCGCCGATGTATTATGCTGAACGTCTGACCGAGGAGCTTCGCAAAGACGCTCCTAAGGGCATGGGCGCGCAAGTTTGGTTCAAGCGCGATGAGCTCAATCACACCGGCGCGCATAAGATCAACAATTGCATCGGGCAGATTTTGCTCGCCAAACGCATGGGCAAGACCCGCATTATCGCGGAAACCGGCGCGGGGCAGCATGGTGTGGCCACCGCAACCGTCTGCGCGCGCTTTGGCCTGCCTTGCGTGATCTACATGGGCGCAGAGGATGTTGCGCGCCAATCGCCCAATGTCTTCCGCATGAAGCTGCTTGGCGCAGAAGTCGTCCCCGTCACCAGCGGCGGCGCGACGCTCAAAGATGCGATGAACGAAGGCCTTCGCGATTGGGTCGCCAATGTGCACGACACCTTTTACATCATCGGCACCGCCGCCGGCCCCCACCCCTACCCCGAAATGGTGCGCAATTTCCAAAGCGTGATCGGCACCGAAGCGCGCGCGCAGTTGCTAGCCCGCACCGGCAAGCTGCCCGACCTGCTGATCGCGTGCATCGGCGGAGGCTCCAATGCGCTTGGCCTGTTCCACCCGTTTCTGGACGATCCAGACGTGAAGATGCTCGGCGTAGAAGCAGCAGGCCACGGCCTTGATGGCGACGAACACGCCGCAAGCCTTCTGGGCGGCGCTCCCGGAGTGCTCCACGGCAACAAGACCTACCTCCTGCAAGACGAAGACGGCCAGATCACCGAAGGCCACTCGATTTCCGCAGGACTCGACTACCCCGGCATCGGCCCCGAGCATGCATGGCTCAAAGACACGGGCCGCGTCGAATACACCGCCGTCACCGATGATGAGGCGCTCGAAGGCTTCCAACTGCTCTGCCGCACCGAGGGGATTATCCCTGCGCTGGAGCCCTCCCACGCCCTCGCCGCCGTCGCCAAACGCGCGCCGCAGATGCGCGAGGACGAGATCATCTGCATGAACCTGTGCGGCCGCGGCGATAAGGACATTTTCACCGTGGCTGAAAAGCTTGGGGTGGAGATGTGAGCCCCCTCACCTGCACCCGTCACCCCAGCGAAGGCTGGCGTCCAGAGCGGCAAAGAAAAGCGCTCGCCGCCCTAGATTCCGGCCTGCGCCGGAATGACGAAAAGTCCGATAGAGACGGGAGCCACGTTTGAGGTTTGAGAAAACTAAGATCTTCGCACGCTACGCTGGGATTTTCTTACTCAGTCTCTTAGGTGCAAGTCTCTTCGAGAACTGGCTAATCGGTCGCGAAATGTTCGGCCCAAGCGCCTGGGGCGCTGCAATCGGGGCATCAATCGGATTAATCTGGCACGACCGCGCGAAATACCGAGACAAAAAAAAGACATTCGAATGACCCGCCTCCAAAACGCCTTTTCCAAACCCCATGCCGCCTTCGTCGCCTTCATCACCGCTGGCGATGGCGACACTGCAGCTAATCTCGACGCGCTGGTCGAAGGCGGCGCGGATGTGATTGAGCTGGGGATGCCCTTTACCGATCCGATGGCCGATGGCCCTGCGATCCAGAGCGCCAATTTGCGCTCGCTTGGCAAAGGCACGACCACCGCCGATGTGCTGCAAATGGCATACGACTTCCGCGAGCGTCACCCCGATGTGCCGCTGGTGCTGATGGGCTATGCCAACCCGATGATCCGCCGGGGGCCTGAGTGGTTTGCAAAAGCTGCCAAGGGTGCAGGCGTCGACGGTGTCATCTGCGTCGATATTCCGCCTGAAGAGGACGATGCGCTGGGGCCGGCACTTCGCGCCGAGGGCATTTCCCCCATCCGCCTAGCCACCCCCACCACCGACGCCGCGCGCCTGCCGCAGGTGCTTGAGGGGTCGAGCGGCTTTCTCTATTACGTCTCCGTCGCCGGGGTCACCGGGCTGCAACAGGCCGCTCAAGGCTCCATCGAGGAGGCTGTCGCGGCGCTGAAAGCGGCCACCGATATTCCGGTCGCGGTCGGCTTTGGCGTGCGTGAACCCGCGCAAGCCGCTGCCATCGCCAAGCACGCCGATGGGGTGGTCGTCGGGTCCGCCTTTGTTGACTTGGTGGGCGAACATGGCGCAAACGCTCCGGCAAAGCTAAAAGAGCTGACGAGCGCGATGGTTGACGCCATTCGCACGGCATAACTCCCCTCCCGCCTGCGGGAGGGGTCGGGGGTGGGCCTTGCTACGGCTGGAAAAC
This sequence comes from Erythrobacter sp. SCSIO 43205, assembly GCF_019904235.1. Classification (NCBI taxonomy): domain Bacteria; kingdom Pseudomonadati; phylum Pseudomonadota; class Alphaproteobacteria; order Sphingomonadales; family Erythrobacteraceae; genus Erythrobacter; species Erythrobacter sp. SCSIO 43205. The sequence goes on from NZ_CP063202.1 coordinate 2,395,269, forward strand.
CCACCCCGCTGCGGCTAAGGAGCAAGCTCCTAAGCCTCACTGCCCCTCCCGTAAACGGGAGGGGTGCAAAGGGTCGAAAAGGACAATTGGAACACATGAGCTGGTTAAACCGCGTCCGCAATTCGCTGGGCTTTGGCGATCAAAAGACAAGCACCGAGAAAGACCTTTGGATCAAATGCTCCAATTGTCAGGAGATGCTGTTTGTCTCCGATTATGAGGAAAACCTTCATGTCTGCCCCAAGTGCGACCACCACGGGCGGATCAACGCCGATACGCGGCTTTCGCTGCTGCTGGATGAAGGTTTTGAGCTGCTGCCGGTCCCGCAAGTGACCGAGGACCCGCTCAAGTTCAAGGATTCGAAGAAATACACCGACCGCCTGAAAGCCGCGCGGGCAAAGAGCCCCCATGCCGATGCCTTTATCACGGGTTCGGGCACGATTGACGGACAGCCAGCGGTTGTCGGTGTTCAGGACTTCAGCTTTATGGGCGGCTCGATGGGCATGGCCGTGGGCGAGGCGTTTTGTCAGGGCGCGCAAAAAGCGCTCGACCGGAAATGTGCCTATATCGTGGTGACAGCGGCAGGCGGCGCACGGATGCAGGAGGGGATATTGTCCCTGATGCAAATGCCGCGCGCGACCGTTATGACGCGGCGTTTGAAGGCGGCGGGATTGCCTTACATCGTGGTCCTCACCGATCCCACCACAGGCGGCGTCACCGCAAGCTACGCCATGCTTGGCGATATCCACATTGCAGAGCCCGGCGCGCTGATCGGCTTTGCGGGCCAGCGCGTGATCCAAGACACGATCCGCGAGCAATTGCCCGAGGGCTTCCAGCGCGCGGAATATCTCCACAAGCACGGCATGGTCGATATGGTGGTGCCGCGTCATGAGCTGAAAGAGCGCCTGGCGGCGGTGCTGGAGTTTTTGCAGCCGACAGATCAAGCCGCTTGAGGTAATCGTCATTGCGAGGAGCCGAAGGCGACGTGGCAATCCAGTTTCTGACCGTCAGGCTCGTTGAAAAGTTGGATCATGGATTGCTTCGCCTGCGGCTCGCAATGACGGATGAAGGCTAATGGACTTCGGCAAATCAGACGACCCGCGCGTCCAGGCGCAACTTGAGCGCTTAAGCGCGCTCAGCGTCCCGCAAGGGCGTTTGGGGCTGGAGACCATCACCGCGCTGATGGAGCGCCTCGGCAATCCGCACCGCAAGCTGCCGCCTGTGTTCCATGTCGCTGGCACCAATGGCAAAGGCTCGGTCTGCGCGTTTCTGCGCGCCATGCTCGAGGCCGACGGCAAGCGCGTCCACGTCACCACCTCGCCCCATCTTGTGCGCTATAACGAGCGGATCAGGATTGCGGGCAGACTGATCGATGACGGGCCGCTGGCGGACCTCTTGAAAGAGGTGCTGGATGCAGGCGAGGACCTTGCACCAAGCTTCTTCGAAGTCACCATCGCCGCCGCCTTCCTCGCCTTCAGCCGCACCCCAGCCGATGCTTGCGTAGTCGAAGTCGGCCTAGGCGGGCGCTTTGATGCAACCAATGTGCTGGAGCCTGGGGCGCTCGCAGCTTGCGGGATTGCAGCGCTGGGGCTCGATCACGAGCGGTTTTTGCTCGCACCTGAAGAGGGTGTGCCTAAAGAGCCGATGGCGCGGATTGCGTTCGAGAAGGCAGGGATTGCGAAGAAGGGCGTGCCGCTTGTGACGATGGACTACGGCCCTGTATCAAACCGCGAAATCGTCGCGGCATCCGATCGCGCAGGTGCGCCGCTAAAGATGATGCACCATGCGTGGGATTTTCGCGATGGTCCGACGCTTGCCTATCAAGATGCTGGAGGTCGTTTGAACCTGCCCGTCCCGCGGCTGCCCGGCAGGCACCAATTCGCCAATGCAGCGCTCGCTGTCGCTATGCTGCGCAATCAGGGCAAGGTGACGATCACGACCGAAGCGCTTGCCGAGGGAATTGTTACCACGAGATGGCCCGCGCGTATGCAAATTTTGTCCAAAGGCCCGCTAATCGGTGAGCGAACGGTCTGGCTCGACGGTGGCCACAATCCGAACGCCGGTGCTGCGATTGCGGAGGCCATAGAAGGCCCGCTTCACCTGATCCTCGGAATGCTCGACAACAAGAACCCACGAGCGCTGCTCGATCCCTTTGGCGATAGGGTGCGCACGCTTCAGGTGGTGCCAGTGCCAGACCACGATTGCCATCCGGCAAGCGCGTTTGGCGAGGCTGCTGTCGCGCGCAAAGACCTTGAGAATGCGCTGCTGAATGTGCCTCCGGATGGCTCGCCCATCCTCATCGCAGGTTCGCTTTATCTAGCAGGCGAAGCGCTGCGATTGAATGACGAGATCCCAGACTAAGGCACTACGGTTGCAAAGCGTCCGCCTAGGTGGGGGCAACGCCCCCGCCATGGGGTAGGCGGGCGCGGGCTCGCTGCATTCGCAGCAAGCCGGGGGATGCCACAGGTCCATTCGAGTACTCCGCTCATCCTGAGCTTGTCGAAGGATCGCACTTTACTTTTGCAAGGTAGGAAAGAAGAAAAACGGTCCTTCGGAGTCGAAGACTGCGTATAGCGCCACCGGCTCAGGACGAGCGAGTTTATTGTGGCTCTCGCCCCGCACTCCCCATCGCCTCATCGACTAGCCCTGAACGCATCATCCACCAGAATAGCGCTATCCCCGGAAGCGCCAACACGGTGGTCAGCAGGTAGAAGTTCACATAGCCAACACTCTCGATCAGCCCGCCTGCCGTGGTGCCTGTCAGCAAGCGCCCCACAACGCTCGCGCCTGCCGAGATCAGCGCATATTGCGCCGCCGTAAATCGCAAGTCGCAGAGCGCCGAAAAGTACGCGACTACGACCACACCACCATATCCGCTGGCGAAGTTTTCAAAGCCAATCGCACCCGCCATCCCCCAGTTCGAGTGTCCCACCACCGCCAGCCCCGCAAAGCTCAGATTGGACACCGCCATCAGCACAAGCGCGAGCATCACCGAGCGTTTGAGGCCGAGCTTTGTGTAGAGCACTCCGCCTACGAAAATCCCGATCATAAAGGCCCAGAAACCCACCCCCACATCGTAGATTGCGATCTCGTCATTGGTGTAGCCAAGGTCATCGAACAGCAGACGGAAGGTAAGGTTCGCGAGCGTATCGCCGATCTTGTGAACGAGGATGAAGGCGAGCACGAGCCACGCGCCGTACCTTCCCAGAAACTCGCGGAAAGGCCCCGCGATGGACTGCCACACATCAGCGACGCCCTTCTTGGCGATGGTAACGGTGCGCCTTGTGGGCTCGCCGATGATCAGCGCAGTCAGCATTGCAGGAAGCGCTAGGCACGCGCAGGCGAGATAGGCCGCCTCCCACCCCGCGCGCGCCGCAACGACCAGCGCAAGAGCGCCCGCCCCTGCCGCTCCTATGCGCCAGCCATATTGGCTCATGCCCGAACCCGTGCCGAGTTGATCGGGGCGCAGCGTCTCAATGCGATAGGCGTCGATTACAATGTCAAAAGTGGCGCCCGCTACGCCCACCAGCACGGCGGCAATGACAGTCGCAAACAAGCTCTCGCTGGGGTCTACCAGCGCAAGGTTCACTACGGCTGCAATAACCAGCGTGCCTGAGAACAGCATCCAAGAAACCCGCTGCCCCATGCGGCCAATGACGGGCAGGCGCACCCCGTCCACCACCCATGCCCAGAACACTTTGAAATTGTAGACGAGGAAGGCGAGCGTGAAAGCGGTCACCGTCGCCTTGTCGATCCCGTCTTGGGCAAGCCTTGTGGTGAGCGTTGCCCCGATCATTGCGTAGGGAAAGCCAGAGGAGACGCCGACAAAGAAGGCCGCGAGCGCCTCTTTCTCAAGGTAGGGAGCGATTGCTCCCCAAATCCCTCGCGCCTGTGTGGTCACTCCGCAGGCCGCGTCTTTGGCTCAGGCCCCACATCATCACTGCCCATTTTCGACTGGCGATACCATTCGGCGAGGCACAGGACCACCGCGACCAGTCCGATCAGCGTGGTGAGCACGAAAACATCGAAATAACCCTGCTCCTCGATCATCTCGCCCAAAGCTCCGCGCCCCAGCGTGCCGACCAGCAAGGTGAGCGAGGAGAGGAGCGCGTATTGCACCGCTGCATATTTCTTCGAAACGATGGAAGAAAGCCACGCGATATAGGCCGCGCCTGCAATGCCGATGGCAAGGTTTTCGAACATGATCGTGAAGGTAAGACGCGGCAGAGCGTCTGAGCCGAATGGCGCGAATGTGCTGATCAGCCAGGTAAAACCGACAAGGTCGCTCGCTGCCTGCATATTGGCCCCGCCCACCGCCATGTCGGCATAGAGGAGGTTGGTGAGCGCTGCGAGAAGCGCGCCCAAAGTCAGCGTCAGCATCCGTCCCAAAACGGTTAGCATATAGCCGCCCAGTGCAAGCCCAGCGATAATCGCGCCCACACCAAAGAACTTGGACGCGAACGCCACCTCGTCATTGGTGTAGTTCAATTCGCCCAGATAGAACGGATAGGCAAAGGTTCCCCAGATCGCATCGCAAATCCGATAGGTGAGGACCAGCGCGAGGATCAGAATAAGCGGCCAGCCGATACGCCCGACAAACTCCACCAGCGGCACCAAAAGCGCGCGGTAGAGGTGGTCAACAAAGCCCGAGGCGCGCTGAACGCTTTCGTCTTGCGCAATAACATCATGTCCGCTCGCTTTACGGCGGTGCAGCATCCCGGCGATCATGGCGGGT